>JADJJK010000009.1 GCA_016706545.1 Myxococcales bacterium | reverse complement strand
TCGTGCGCGGTAGTCGGGTCACGCACAGTGGTGGGCGGCGCTGCTCTTCTTCCTCCCGCTCGGCGGTTCTGGCATATCATCGCCGCATGCGAAGCGTGGGCGTGTGGTTGTGCTTGCTGGGTGCATGTGACTTTCCGCGGCCCCAGGTGCCCTTGGATGCGGCGCCGGGCGATACGGGCGACGCGAGTCAGGATGCGTCGTTCTGCGCCGCTGGGTTCGTCTCGTTCTGCCCCAGCGGACCGCCCACCAAGAGCCTCGACATCACCACCAACACGGTGCTGCCCACCGACACCAGCCCCGAGTGCCTCAACGTCATGCCAACGAGCGGCGGCGCTGCCCTGTGCATCCTGTATCTGCAGGACTTCTCCATCGCCGCCGGGGTCACCCTGCGCGCCTGGGGCCAGCGCCCGCTGGCCATCTACGTCAAGGACACCATCACCATCCTGGGCACGCTCGACGTCTCCTCCCGCCGAACCTTGCCCGCGGAGCCCGGCGCCGGCAGCCGGACCTGCGACGCGCCGACCCTGCCGGGGGCCGACACCGGCGGCTCCGGCGGCGGCGCAGGCGGCTCCATGGCCGACTTGGGCGGCAGCGGCGGTGTCGGCGACACCGACCAGACCGGAGGTGCAGGCAACGCCGCTGGCGGCGCCCCGGGCCTGGCCACCACGTTCGCCGCCACCCTGCTGGCGGCTGCGCCGGGGGCCGGCGGAGGGGGCCGGCGGCGGCGCGGCGGGCCGCGGCGGCGGCGCCGTTTATCTGCGCGGCAACACCATAAACGTCGCGGCGGGCGGCAGCGTCCGCGCGGTCGGCGCCGGCGGCACCGGCGGCGGCCTCGAGGGTGGCGGCGGCGGCGGCGGCAGCGGCGGCTCGATCGTCCTCGAGACCACCGCCGGCACCTTCGTTCGCCGGTTCTGCTTCGCCACCGGCGCCGGCGGCGGCCAGGGCGGTGACATCGATGACCCCGGCGACTTCGGCGACGAGGCGACAACCACGTCCCCGGCGGCCGGCGGCTCCGGCGGCGGCCCCGGTGGCCCCGGCGGCGCAGGCGGTCAAGGCGGCACCACCGCCACGGGCAACGGCGGCAACAATGACACCGGCGCGGCGGCGGCGGCGGCGGCGGCGCCACCGGCTTCATCAAGGTCCGCGGCCTCGCGACCGCGGGCACGACCATGCCGCCGGCCGCGCTGCCGTTGCTGTAGCGGCGCGCAGCAGGGCGCCGCGCGGCAACGCGGCGCTTCTCCTCCCGCTCGGCGGTTCTGGCATATCATCGCCGCATGCGAAGCGTGGGCGTGTGGTTGTGCTTGCTGGGTGCTTGTGACTTTCCGCGGCCCCAGGTGCCCTTGGATGCGGCGCCGGGCGGCGCGAGTCCGGATGCGCCAGCCGTGATCCCCGGCCCAGGCGACAAGGACGGCGACGGGCTCAAGGACAACGTGGACAACTGCCCGGCGGCACCGAATGCCGCGCAGTACGACGAGGACGGCGACCGAGTGGGCGACGTCTGTGACAACTGCCCGCACCTGGCCAACGCTGGCCAGGAGAACGTGGGCGAGACCGGCGCTGGTCAGGCCGCGGACCCCGTCGGGAGATGCCTGCGACCCGCGCCCCACCGTCAGCAAAGACCGGATCTCGCTCTTCCTCGGCTATAGCAGCGCCGCCGACTTCGCCGGCTGGGGCGCGGCCGGAGATCAGAACTTCGCGGTCAGCGGCGGCGCCTTGCGCAACACCGTGACCACGAACCTGGCGCTGGCCTGGAGAAACGATCTGGGGCTGCGCGACGCCACCCTGGTCACCAAGGTGAAGTACACGGCGCTGTCCTCCACGTACCAGTTTCGCGGGTTCGCGGTGATGGGCAACTTCAGCCGATCCACCGGCGGTAATGCGTTTGGCAGCGGCCTTGGCTGCGGCGAAATGCATGACGCCGGCCCCCGGCACCTTCTTCGACGCGGCCCCGCTTCGGCGGCACGGGCTTCAGCAATGAGGCGAACGGCACCACCACGCTCGCGGTGGACAAGTCCGCGGTGTATTCGGCGACGCTCGCCGGCACTACCGTCTCCTGCCGCGCGGGGGCCCAGACCTGGACGCGCACCGCCTCGTTCACGGTGGACGATGGCATTTGCTTGTCCGCCTGGGGCGCGGGCGTGGACATCGAGTACCTGCTGGCGTTCACCGTCGACAACTAACGGCGACTGAGCGCCGACTAACGCGGCTACGCGCGGCTGGCGGCCCCCGCCGGGGACTACCGACGTGCGGGCTTGCCCTTGCTGCGGCGCTGTTTCTTTTGCGGCACCACCTCGGTGGTGGCCAGCAGGGTCAGGCCCACCGCGGCGTAGACGAGCTGGATCACGCGGCGCGCCAGCACGGTGGTGACGCCCAGGCTTGGATCTTCGCCGAGCGCGGCCATGAGCGCGGCGATCCCGGCCTCGTTGATGCCGATGCCCATCGGCGCCACGTTGGACGCGATGGAGACCAGGGTGCCTGCGCTGGCCAAGGTGGCCATCACGCCAACGCTCGGCGGCTGGCCGTTGGCGTCCATGACGATCCAGATGATGGCCCAGCCAAGCACCTTGGACACCAGCGCCCACAGGCCCGGGGTCCACGAGCGCAGGCCGCGGTCGCCGCGCAGCGAGCGATCGATGTCCGCGAGGCGCTGGCGCAGGCTCTTGGCGCGCTCCGCGCCCAGGATGCGCAGCCCTCGCAGGGCGCGCATCAGCGTCCCCAGCAGGCCAGCGCGGAGCAGCAAGCTCACGCCGACGACCACCACCACGGCGACCGCGGAGCCGATCCACAACATGCGCTCGAGCCAGCCGGGGACGGGCAAGACCAGCGCGCAGATGGGCGCGCCGATCACCACCGTGGCCAGGTTCAGGCCGATATATGACAAGTTGAAGCGCACCACCGCCGCCACCGCGCGCCGGCTTGGCGTGTGGTGCGCCAGCATGCTGACCTTGGTGGCCTCGCCGACCGAGGCCATGGGGGTCACCAGGTTGATCGCGCGGCCGGTGACCTGCGCCTTGAGCACGTTGAAGAAGCCCGAGCGGCGGCCGCCGACGCCGAGGAAGCCGTGGATCACCGCGGCGTCGGCGAACGCGCTGCCCACCTCGAGCAGGACGATGGGCACAAACCACCAGCCGATGATGCGGAGCTGTGACCAGATCGTCGAGACGCCCACCGAGTACAGGGTGGCTACCAGCGCGATGAGCGCGATGGCGCCGATGAGCAAGGACAGCCATCGCGCCCACTGTGGATCTTCTCCATCCTCGGGCGCCGGGCTCGGTGGCGCGCTTGGCTCCTGGCTCACCAGGTGAGACGTACCACGCCGGGCGGGGATGCGGGGCGACAGCCCCAAGGCCGCGGCTCCCGACATTTCTGGAACCACGTCCGCGACGGCGGTGTCCACCGCTCGATGCGCTCGCTTCGCTCTCGGCGCGGCAGAACCCTGCAAGCCCCGCTGGCCATCTCACCGGGTCCGCTGCCCTGCGGCGAACAACCCACCCCCTGGCGGCCGCGCCGCGGCATCACCTGCTAAGATGCCAGCGATCTCCATGGCCGAGCAGCTCTCCTCCAAGCCAGACGCCGCGCCTGCGGCAGCGGCCTCCTCCACCCCGCGCGCGGCCGGGGCGCCCGTCGCCAAGGACGAAATCGATCCGGACCTGGTGAAGCTGCGCCGGCCGCGTCCCAAGGTGGGCATGGTCACCGCCGCCGGCATCCTCTTTCTGTGTGTGCTGTTCTGGTTCCGGCTTGGCCCGGACCGCCGCTTTGGCGCCAGCGCGGCCAGCCCGCGCGCGGTCGACATCGGCGACGTGCTCAGCGGCAAGATCGACACCGAGCAGCTCGTCGCCATCCCGGCCGAGCCGATGATGGCGCACGCCGTGCGCGCCTCCACGAACTGGGGCGACCTGGGCCTGCGCGTGGTGCCCGCCCGAGGCACCGGCGACCGCCTGTGGCTGGTGCTCTCCGGCGATAGTTTGGCGCCGGTGACCGAGCAACCGCTCTACCAAGGCCGGCTGCGCCGCCTCGTCGATCTGCCGTTCGCGGCGGACGTGGCTGCGCACCTGGCGCGGCATCCCCGTCCGGTGTTCGCGCCGCCTTCGGCCATTCGCGCCGCGTTCGCCACCGGCACCTTGCGCACGGTGTCCGGCGATCAGGTGACCTTGCGCGACAGCGACGAGGTGACCGTGGACGTCGTCGATCTGGACGCCAGCACGGTCATCACCTCCTTCAACGAGCGGCAGCCAGACGCGCGCGTCTGGGCCGACAAGCTGACGCAAGCGGGCATCTTGTCCTCCGCGGACACTGCGCCCGCGCAGCACGCAGCGGAGACCGCGCGCTTCGCGGTGGCGATGTCAGCCTCCGAGGTAGCCGACAAGCTGGAGAAGGCGGGCCTGTGGGCGGCGCGCGTCGAGCCCGTGCTGCGCAGCCTGCGCGGCACCTGGGGCAAGCTCCGGACCTCTCCCGCTGACCGACTGCTCATCGGCGAGGTCTCGCTCACCGACGTGCAGGTAGATCTGGTGGGGGCGCTGGTGGTGCGCGGCGTCCCTGCCGAAGCCTTCGCGCTGGTCACCAGCGAGGCGCCGGCCACGTACTGGTACGTCCGGCCCATCTCGCTGGCGCTCCTGGTCCTGGCCGTGCTGTTTGCGTGGATCCTGGTGCGCGCGATCCGCCGCGATCTGTTGCCGGCCAAGCTCGCCTGAGGCCAGGCTCAAAGCCAGGCTCGAGGCCAGGCTCGAGGCCGCCTGCGCCGGTCCCCTGCCCCTTCAGTGCGTTCAGTGCGCTCAGTGCGCGGTGGGGCGGAGATCGACGTTGCACTTCACCTCTTCGGCCAGCGCGGCGAAGCGCGGCACGGTCATCCAGCGGCCCACCTTGACCGCGCACGACGCCGAGGCGCGCATCGGCATGGTCCCACGGCCGCGGCTGTGACGAGACAGCCGCAGGAGCGAGTGCAGGGCCAGCGCGATGTGCTCGACGCTGGCGTTCTCTGGGCGGCGCGTGACACCCGCCGCCCGCACCAGCCCCACCGCGTCGCCGCCCACCAGGACGGTCGGCGGCATGGGCCGGTCGTCCTCGAGATCCACCCACCAATGCACGGCGCCGCACAGCACCACGCCGTGAAACCCATCATGCTCACGCGCGGCGCGCAGGTCGTCGCTGGCGATCGTGCGAAAGCCCCGCGCGGCCAGCGCCTCTGCGTACCCGTGCGCGACACGAAGCTGCGGGTGAACGACCAGCACGAGCGGCAACCACGACGGCGTTTCCATGCAGGCACAGTACGCAGCTCCGACGTCAGCGCCAGGTACCTGGGGGTGCGCGCTGGGGTAGCGAGGGGCTGCATGCGTCGCGGCTGCGCAAAGAGCGGACACACGCAGGCTCCAAGCAGCGTCGATCCGCGCGCCCCACGGCCCGCTTGCGCCAGGCGCCGCGGCATGCCCAGCGACACGCCCGCGGCATGCTCAGCGACGCGCCCGCCCTTGACCCCAGGGGTCATTCGAGTTGACCGCCACCTCGCCAGGGTTACGAACTACCTCGGAGCGCGGGCCCCAAAACACCCAGAATCAGGGTCCGCCGCGCCGCCATAGCTCGCAAACCGAACCAGATCAGCCTTCAACTCGAATGAACTCCAGGGTCAAGGAATCGCCTCCAGCAGCGCCCGTGCGTCGGCTGCGTTGCCGCCGCCAGGAAATCTCTTCAGGTACGCGCGCGCCAGCTCGCTGGCCTGGGCGCGCCGCCCGGTGTCAAAGGCCAGGCGCGCCGCGGCGAACAGCGCGTTGGCGCCCCATCGATCGCTGCGCTTGGCCAGCGTCAGGTAGCGCCGCAGCGACTCGCGCGGGGCAGCGCTCTCGAGGCGCGCGGCCGCCGCGAACTCCGCGCCTGCGCCGTCGTCGACCGGCGCAGGCGGCGCCGGGGGCTCGGGATTGCTCGCCGGCTCCGGCGCTTCGCGCCCAGGTGACGGCTTGCCCTGGCTGCCGGGAGCTCGCCGCGTCTTCGAAGCGACCGGCGGCTCGTCGTCTCGCGCCGGGTCGACCGCCGGGTCGGCAGTCGGATCAACAGCCGGGTCAACAGTCGAATCAGTCGGATCGACCGCCGGGTCGACAGTCGGAGCAACCGCCGGGTCTGCAGCACGCGCTGGCTGCCCCGCCGCGGCCTCGCTCGAGGTTGGCGTCGCCGCCGCGTCGTCGAGCAGGGTGGTTTGCACCGGCGCCACGCTCGCCGAGCTCCACTGCTCACCAGAGGCTACCTGATGTACGTGCCCAAGGTAGTGGACCGAGACCTTGCCCTCATGAACCTCGACCTCCACGTGCTCGCCCTCGCGCGCCACCTGAAAGTGCGTCCCCACCACGCGCACCATGGCGTTCCCGGCCACCACCATGAACGGCCGCTTCCTCGGCGCCACCCGGAACCCGGCGCGCCCGCGCTCCAGCACCACCGTGGCGCCGCGGGTGGCATCTCCGCTGAGCAACATCGCGCTTTGCGGCGCGACCTCGATCGCCGCCTCCGCGAACGACACGGTGGTCGAGGACTCGCGCGTCATCACCCGCGAAGGGGACTCGAGCTCCGCCAGCTCCTGCTCCCGACCAAGGCCGCCCCAGCCGCGCCAGAGCACCGCCAACAGCGCCACCGCGGCCACCGCCAGCGCGCCGATGACCAGCCCGCGCAGCCGCCAGGACGCGCCGGTGGCGCGCGGCGATCCAGGCAACAGGACCTCTGCCGCTGGATCGGCGGCGTCGAGCCGGGTCCAGAGCCCGCGCTCGACGCGAGCCCACTGCAGATCCGACAGCTCCTCCACCTCCGGGAGCTGCGGCCGTGGCGTCTTAGCCGTCACGGCGCACTCTCCTCGGCGAGGTGCCCCAGGTAGTCCGCCAGCGCAGGGTCCTTGGCCGCGCGGCGCAAGAGCTCTCGCCGTGCGCGAAACACGCGGGTCTTGACCGCGGAGACCGAAGACTCGGTGAGCTCGGCCACCTCCTGGAGGGGCCGCTCGTCGATGACCGCCAGCGCGAACGCCACCCGGTGCTTGTCGTCCATGCGCTCCAGCGCACGATACAGCCGATGCGCGGCGTCTCGCACCGCGAGCTGCTCGGCCACAGACGGCCCTTGGTGGTGCAGCTCCGCGGCGTCGTCTGTGCCCGAGGGCGACCGCCGCCGCCGATCCATCGCCGCGTAGGCCGCGCGCATCGCGATGGTGCAACACCAGCGCGACAGCGAGCTCTCGCCCCGGTAGCTGCCGATGCTGCGGAAGATCTGCACGAAGGCGTCCTGCACCACGTCCTCGATCTCACGGTTGGAGCCGAGCACCCGATAGAGGACGTGATGCACCGCCCGACGATGGGCGAGGAACAGCTCTCTTTGGGCGTGACGGTCTCCATGGGCGGCGCGTTCCGCAAGGGTACGGTCTGCCGAGCGATCCGGCGCAGGCCCTGCGGTCACGTTGCAAGTAGTGGGGGCCAGGCGCTCGGCGGTTGCAAGAATATGAGGCAGTTGACGAGCGACCGCGCGAAAGCTCCCGGCGATCGCTCGCCCCAGACGCTAACCCCTTGGAACTTCACGTCAGAGCAGCCCCATCAAAGCGGCAGCGCCACCTGCGCCATCACCGCCGCCAAGGTCGACGGCTCTTGCCACAGAGAAGTCCCGTTGGCGCGGGCGAAGTGAGCCGCGCCCCGGACCGTCAGGCTGGTGAGCACGCCGAGCGTCAGGGGACCCAGCGCGCGGCTGGCCAGCGCCGACACGCTGCCGCACGCGCTGGTCCCGACCTCCGTGCGCGAGGTCCGCATCTCTTCGCCGGTCAGCGCTGCCCGGCTGACCCCACCGGCGAGCTGAACCGCGAGCACGAAGGTCCGCACCGGGATCTCGCGCGCGACCGAGGCCTGCGCGCTCCACTCGGACCACTCGCCCTTGAACTGCCCTCGCGACACCTCGGAGGCGTCGCCGAGCTCCGCCACCACGCCCAGCCGCACGCCAGCGAACCCCGGTGGCTGCACCTCCAGCGCGGCCTGGGCCCGCAGGCCGCCGCCGCCATCGCCGCCAAACCCCACCCGTCCGCCGAGCCGCGCCGACGGGAGCCAGCGCCAGCGCGCTGACTCGGCGCGCGCCGGGAGCGCCGGGGGCAGCCGCAGCATGGTCTTGATCGAGAGCGCCACCGAGCTGGCGGTCGCCTCGTCCTGCGGCATCGCCTCGAGCGGCCGCGTGTCCCGCTGGGCGAGGGCGGCGTCGAGCACCACCAGCTCCCGGCCGTCGTGCCACACCACGTAGCGAGCGTTGGCGCGCTCCGCCACCGCGGCGGCGTCGGCGCCAGATGGATCTGCCGGCCAGTCGACGACCTCGATGGCCCACGGCGCCAGCGAGATCTGCAGCGCCTGGTGCAGCGCCGGGGCGTCCGCGCCGTCCACCAGCACCAGCCGAGGCGATGCCGCCGCGCTGCCCGCCGCCAAGATCAGCCAGCAACTCGCCAGCCACAGGAGCCAGGCTGGCCGGCGGCCCCAGCGCCTCGAGGACCGGGCGCTCACCCTTGCCTCGGCAGCGTCATCGTCCACCACGGCGCCGCGCCTTGCTCCACCCCGTGCTGCCGCGCGGTCAACGCCTCGCGCGTGAGCTCGATCGAGCCGAACGCGGTGAAGCCATCCCACGGCGCGCCCATCGCGCCAGCGCCCACCGCCTTTTGCCAGCGCACCTCGGGGCCAAAGGTTGGATCGAGCGGGTTGGGGCCAAACGCGCCGGCGTGCAGCGGCCCGGACACCAGCTCCCAGAACGGCGAGAACACCGCGCCCGTGGCGCGCGCCGGATCGTAGTGGTGCGCGGCGGCGTAGTGAACATCCGCGGTGAGCCACAGCGCGTTGCGCACGTCGCGCCGGTGCAGCTCCTCGAGCATCGCCGCGAGCTCCAGCTCGCGTCCCAGCGGCGGGCCCTCGCCGTTGGCCCACCCTTCCTGCGCCTGCTCGCCATCTGGCACCAGCAACCCGAGCGGCTGGCTGCACACCACCACCTTCCACACCGCCTGCGAGCGCGCCATCGCGTCGACGAACCAGGTGCGCTGCGCCGTTCCCAGCATGTCCTGACGCGGCCCGCGGTTGGCGTCGTTGGCCTGCCGGAAGGCGCGCAGATCCAGCAGGAACACATCCAGGAGCGGCCCATAGGAGAGCTGCCGATGCAGGGGCGGGTTCGCGCCGCGGCGCCGGATGGGCGTCCACTCCAGGGTGGCCTGCCGCGCCCACGCCGCGAGCTGCGACGCCGAGCGCTCGCGCGTGTAGCGCTCGTCGGACAGGACCTGCCCCGGCCACCAGTTGTTGCGCGTCTCGTGATCGTCCCAGGTCGCCACGATCGGCACCTCGGCGGCCAGCGCGCACACGTGCTCGTCGTCGAAGTTGTAGGCAAAGCGCGCGCGAAAATCGTCGAGCTCCTGCGCCACGCGAGCCACGCGCGGGTTGCTGCGGTTTCGCCAGATCTTGCCATCCGGCAGCGTGAGCTCCGGCAAGATCGGGTTGTCCGCGTAGATCAGGTCTCCGGCGTGGACAAAGAACGCAGGCTCGAGCTCACGCATCGCGCGGTAGCCTTGCAGCCCGCCCCACTCATCGTTGATGCCAAAGCCCTGCCCGCAGGTGTCGCCTGACCAGGTGAAGCGCACGCGCTCGGCAGAGGGCGTGCGCAGCCGGCCCACCGTCCACTCCCCGGTGCCGCGCGCCGCGCTCCGGACCAGGCGGATGCGATACCAGATCGTCTGCCCGCGGCCATCCACCGGCAGCCCGGTCAGCTCCGCGGTGCCGGTCAGATCGGTGGCCGGGGTCACCTCCACCCTGGCCACCCGGCGCGGCTGCGCGAAGCGCTCGGTGGTGTCCCACTCGATCTCCAGCAGCCCCGGCTCCTCGCCGCGCGCCCACACCGTGGCGCTGCCGCCGCCGACGTCTCCGGACTGCACGCCGTGAGAGAGCCGCGGCGCGCGCCGCAAGATCGCCGGGCCTCGTGGGGCGCAGGCCGCGGCGGTGGTGGCCAGCGCGGTGCGCAGGAGCGTGCGACGATTCACCATCTGGCGGCAAGATACCGCAACCGTGGGCCGGCCGCGTGGACCGGCCGCCGCGGTGCCGTGTTCCGGCGCCAAAAGATCCCGCGTCGCGCCCGCCGCGCGCGCCTACGGAACAACCCGGAACACCGCCGCCTCCAGCGCGCCCAGCGTCAGGCTGGCCACGCCTTGTCCATCGACCGTCGCGTCCGCGGCACCCGCCGGGAACGCTCGCGCGAGCCGTGCCCCCGGCGGCAGGCCGCTCATCTGGGTGGTGCGCGCGGCGTCCTCGTAGTTCATCGCCACCACCACGCTCTGGCCGCCGAGCTGCCGGCGAAAGCGAAGCACCAGGTCCTCGGCTTGCACCAGATCAGCTACGCCCTGCGCCAGCGCCGGCGAGCTGCGGCGCAGCGCAAACAGCGCGCGGTAGAAGGACCACAGCGAGCCGGGGTCGGCGAGCTGGGCGGCCACGTTGTGCGTGGCGACGTTGGCGGACAGCTCGCGAAACGGCACGCCAGAAGTGAAGCCCGCGGTGACCGGCTCCGCCGTCCAGCTCATGGGCGTGCGCAGCTTGGGATCTCCGCCGAGCCTCGCCGCGCCGGCCAGGCCGATCTCCTCGCCGTAGTACACAAACGGCGTCCCCACCTGCAGCAGGTAGGTGGCGGCGGCCAGGCGATATCTCCGGAGATCTCCGCCCACCTGATCAAACAGCCGCTGACCGGCGAAGGTGTCGTGGTTGGAGGCGATGGCCGACAGCCGCGATGAGCCGGCGGCCACGTGCGCCGCGACCTTGCCGACGGCGGCGCGGTCGCCCTTGGCGGCGGCGATGAAGTCATACTGCCGGCCAAACGCGAACGCCGCGCCACAGGCCGTCTCGGCGGCGAAGCCTCCCGGATCCGCCGGCCCTTCGCAGATGACGTAGCGCCGCTGGTAGCTGCCGACGAGCTGCGCCACCTGGCCCATGAGCGCGTAGTTCTCTGGCTGGTTCTCCCAGGCCTCGGCGCTGTGCTCGACCAGGTTCCCCACCGCGTCGAAGCGAAAGCCATCGACGCCGCGGTTGAGCCAGAAGCGCAGGTTGTCGTGGTGCCACGCCACGACCTCCGGGTTTTGCAGGTTGAAGTCGGGCATCTGATCCCAGAACCCGGCGAAGTAGAAGCCAGGGCGCGAGCCGCGGCTTGGATGCCACGGATCATTGCCATAGATCCGCCAGCCCGCAGGGCGATCTCGCTCCCACACGTACCAATCGAACACCGCGTCGCCGCGCCGGTCGCTGGCGCGCAAGAACGCCGGGTGCTGCGCGCCGCTGTGGTTCATCACGTAGTCGAGGATGACGCCGATGCCGCGCGCGTGCGCCTGGGCCAGCAGCTCGTCGAGCTCCTCGAGCGTGCCGTAGTCTTGCTCCAGCGCGCGATAGTCCGTCACCGCGTAGCCATGGTCATGATCCTGGCTCTCGGTGATGGGCATCAGCCACAGGCCGCGGATCCCAAGATCGGCGAGGTAGTCGAGGCGCTGGGTGAGGCCGCGCAGATCGCCGCGGCCGTCGCCATCGCTGTCTTGATACCCGCGGACGAAGATCTCCATGAACGGCCCCGCGGTCCAGTCCGCCGGCAAGCTGCTCCCCGGATCGGCCGCGGCCACCGGGCTTTGATCCAGCTCCGGCAGCGAGGCGCTCCGCATGCACCCCGCACCCAGGCTCCCCAAAGTGGCGGCGAGCAGCACGCATGCAGCAGCACGAACAGGAGCAATAGCCATCTGCGAAACTGTACCTGAGGCCTGCGATTGCCCACAACGGTACACACCTCGCGGAGAGCTGGGCCTCGCAGCGCGAGCCCAGGAGATCTGCCTATAGCCGTCCAATTCAGCCGGTTGCAGCGGCACAAGCTCCCGTTTTCCACCGCGCGCGGCGGTACGCAAACTCTGCGCATGCCAGGCGGCGCACGTCTTCGGGTCGGGAGCGTGTCAGCGAGCGTACGCCGTTCTTTTTTGGCTCAATATCGGTCAGCAAGAATCAGTTGTGCCGACGCCGCGAGTGCGTCAAGGTCCGCCCCGCCATGAACCTCAGTCGTTTTTTCCTCTGTGCAGCGCTCGGGTTGACCGCCTGCGCGACCGCTGATGACGATCTGGATCTGGAGACGCCACCGCAGCTCGCGCTGACGTCGAACCTTGGAGGCCGCTACAACGCCACCAAGTCCAGCGTCACCTTCCGCGTTCGCTCTGACCGGGCCACCCGCGTCGAAGCCTGGGTCTACAAGGCCGCGACCGGCCAGGCCGAGATCCTGCGCCAGGTCCTCACCAATGACGGCACCGGGCGCTGGGCCGCCACGGTGGCGGTGTCCACCCTGCAGGCGCGCGGCCTCACCGGCGCCATCTACTACGGCTACCGCGCGTGGGGTCCCAACTGGACCTACGTCTCGACGTGGACGCCGGGCTCCTCGGCGGGCTTCGTCACCGACGTCGACACCAACGGCAATCGCTTCAACCCCAACAAGCTGCTCTTTGATCCGTACGGTCTGGAGCTGAGCCACGACCCGCAGAACCCCGCCAACCTGGACGGCACCATCTACAACACGGGCGCCACGGATCGGCTGCGCGACTCCGCGCTGGTCGCGCCCAAGAGCATCGTCATCGACACCGCGGCCGGCAACTTCGGCACCAAGCCGACCCGCGCGTTCAAGGACGAGGTCATCTACGAGGTCCACGTCCGTGGCCTGACCAAGAACGACTCCTCGGTGGTCGCCGCCGAGCGCGGCACCTACGCTGGCGCTGGTCGCAAGGCGGCGTATCTCAAGTCCATCGGCGTCACCGCGGTGGAGTTCTTGCCGCTGCACGAGACGGTCAACGACGCCAACGACGTCGTGGTCAGCACCACGGACGACAACTACTGGGGGTACATGACCCTCAACTTCTTCGCGCCGGACCGCCGCTACTCCATGGACAAGACCGCTGGTGGCCCCACCCGCGAGTTCCGCGCCATGGTGAAGGCGTTCCACGATCAGGGCATCAAGGTCTACGTCGACGTGGTCTACAACCACACCGCCGAGGGCGGCGTGGGCGACGCCACCGGCGCCAAGGCGCAGCTCCTGTCCTTCCGTGGCATCGACAACGCCAGCTACTACGAGCTCGGCGCCAACGCCGCCTTCTACTACGACAACACCGGCATCGGCGCCAACTTCAACACCACCACGTCGATGGCGGTCGATCTCATCATCGACTCGCTCACCTACTGGAAGGGCGACCTCGGCGTCGACGGCTTCCGGTTCGACCTGGCCTCGGTGCTTGGCAACTCGTGCAACCGCGGCTGCTTCAACTTCGACAAGACCAACCCCGCCAACGCGCTCAACCGCGCGGTCAACGAGGTCGGCGCGCGGCCTGACGCTGGCGGCGCCGGCGTCGACCTGATCGGCGAGCCGTGGGCCATCGGCGACGGCACCTATCGCGTCGGCGACTTCCCCGCCAAGTGGGCCGAGTGGAACGGCATCTACCGCGACACCTTCCGCAAGGACCAGAACAAGCTCGGACTCGAGACGGTAACCCCGTCTCAGCTCTCCACCCGCTTCGCCGGCTCGAGCGACCTGTACGGCGATGATGGCCGCAAGCCCTGGCACTCGGTGAACTTCCTCGTCGCCCACGACGGCTTCACCAACCGCGACCTGTACGCCTACAACACCAAGAGCAACCTGCAGCCGTGGCCGTTTGGCCCGTCCGATGGCGGCGAGGACAACAACGTGTCCTGGAACCAGGGCGGAGATCTGGCCCTGCAGCGCCAGGCCGCGCGCAACGGCCTGGCCCTGATCGCGCTGTCCGCGGGCGTGCCCATGCTCACCGGCGGCGACGAGATGTACCGGACGCAGTACGGCAACAACAACATGTACAACGTCGACTCCGACAAGAACTGGCTCAACTGGAGCGACGCCACCACCAACGCGCAGTTCCTGTCCTTCTCGCGGCGGCTGTTCAACTTCCGCCTGGCGCACCCGGCGCTGCGCCGCGCCAACTTCTACACCGGCGCGGTGGGCGCTTCTGGCCTCAAGGACATCCAGTGGCTGACCGATCAGGCCGTCGAGCCGCCGGGCGACTACTGGGGCAACGTCAACAACCACTTCCTGGCCTTCCGCATCGACGGCCAGCCGGCTGGCGACACCGCGGCCAGCATCTACGTCGCGTACAACGGCTGGTCTGGCGTGGTCACCACCCGCCTGCCCACCCCGCGCGCCGGCAAGGCCTGGTACCGGGTGGGCGACACCGCTCCGTGGATGGAGTCCCGCGGCAACTTCACCAACCCCGGCGCGGAAGACCTCTTGACCGTCACCACGTACGACATGGCCGGTCGCTCGATCTTGCTGCTGATCGAGAAGTGATCGAGAAGTGATCGGGGAAGTGATCGGGGAAGTGATCGGGCGCTAGCTGCGCCAGGTCCGCTGGCCCAGCCCGCTGCGCCAGCTCCGCTGGCTGCCGCCGCTGCGGCGGCGCGCCGGCCCCTCCCCGGCGCGCTGCGCGCTGGCTGCGCCAGGCCCGCAGGCTGCCGCCGCTGGCAGCCTCCTCCCTGGCGCGCGGCGCGCTGGCGCCGCTGGTCGCCGTTCGCGGCCGCTGGTAGCAGTGCCTCGTGCCAGAGGTTCTGCCAGAGGTTCTGCCAGAGGTTCTGATCGGTAGCAGGCCGGCGATCCATCGCGATCGCCGCGTCGCCGCCCTCGCTAGTCGTCGATGGTGAACGCCAGCAGGTACTCGATGTCCACGCCCGCGCCCCAGGCGGACAGCGCGATGCCGTCGTCCACCGAGAACGAGGCGGTGCGCGTCCAGGTCTGGGCCCCCGCGCGGCAAGAGATGGTGGTGCCGGCGAGCGTCGCCGAATACACCGCGGACTTGTCCACCGCGAGCGTGGTGGCGCCGTTCACCTCATTATCGAAGGCCGTGCCGCCGTAGCGGGCCGCGTTGAAGAAGGTGCCGGGGAGCCCGGCGTCATGCATTTCGCCGCAGCCAAGGCCGCTGCCCAGCGCGTTATTGCCGGTGGACCGGCTGAAGTTGCCCACCACCGCGAACCCGCGAAACTGGTACGTGGAGGACAGCGCCGTGTACTTCACCTTGGTGACCAGGGTGGCGTCGCGCAGATCCAGATCGTTTCTCCAGGCCAGCGCCAGATCGGTGGTCGTCGTGTTGCGCAAGGCGCCGCCGCTGACCGCGAAGTTCTGATCTCCGGCCACGCTCCAGCCGGCAAAGTCGGCGGTGCTGTTATAGGCAAGGAAGAGCGAGATCCGGTCTTTGCTGACGGTGGGGCGCGGGTCGCAGGCATCTCCGACGGGGTCCGCGGCCTGACCGGCGCCGGTCTCGCCCACGTTCTCCTGGCCAGCGTTGGCCAGGTGCGGGCAGTTGTCACAGACGTCGCCCACTCGGTCGCCGTCCTCGTCGTACTGCGCGGCATTCGGCGCCGCCGGGCAGTTGTCCACGTTGTCCTTGAGCCCGTCGCCGTCCTTGTCGCCGGGGCCGGGGATCACGGCTGGCGCATCCGGCGTCGTGCCCGCATCTGCCCCGCCGGCCGCGCCCCCCTGCCCTTCAAAGCCACACCCCAGCTGCCCTGCCACTGCCCCCAGGATCATCGACCACATCGCCAGGGATTTACTGCTCACTGACTCCACAGTAAAGAACGCGGGGCCGCACGCAAAGGAAGAAGATCTCTGCACCGCCAAACAGCCGCTGGCAATTGGCGCACCCCGCCGTGACTGAGAGCCTCGAGTCCAAGCCGCTGGGCTGCCTGAACCGCTGCGCGCCGGCCCGCGCAGGCGCCGCGGTCTGGCGTCTGGGCTCGGGGAGGATGGCGCCGCGCATGCTGGCGCGGTACGGTCACCAGAGATGGCCGCCCCCCCGACCTCCTCTCGCGAGCAGCCGCTGGCGGTCTCGGAGGTTGTCCGCCTGGCCGGCCGCACGCTGGATGAGCTGGGGATCTTGTGGCTGGAGGGAGAGATCTCGCAGATCTCGCGCCCGGCCTCCGGCCATGTGTACTTCTCGTTGCGGGACCAGAACACCGTGCTGCCAGCGGTGCTGTGGGCTCGTGACGCGGCGCGCCTGAGGTTCGTACCCGAGCCGGGACAGCGCTTGCGGGTCCGCGGACGCATGGGCGTGTACGACCGCGATGGCAAGATGCAGCTCTACGCTGATTTCCTCGAGCCTGCCGGGCAAGGCAACGCGGCGCTGGCGCTGGCGCTGCTCAAGGAAAAGCTGGCCGCGGAGGGCCTGTTTGCTCCGGAGAAGAAGCGACCGCTGCCGCGCTTTCCCCGCCGCATCGGCGTGGTCACCTCGAAGACCGGCGCCGCGGTGCATGACATCATCCGCACGATCCAGCGACGCTTCCCCACGCCCATCCTGATCGCCGATTGCTCGGTGCAAGGCCCCGCGGCGCCGCGCCAGATCATGGCCGCGATGGCCATGGCGGTCCGGGCGGGCGTGGACGTGCTCATCGTCGGTCGAGGTGGCGGCGCGGTCACCGACCTGTCTGCCTTCAACGTCGAGAACGTGGTCCGCACGGTGTCGCGCTGCCCGGTGCCCGTGATCAGCGCGGTCGGCCACGAGATCGATCTGTCCCTGTGCGACCTGGCCGCGGACGCCCGCGCCTCCACCCCCACCGCCGCCGCCGAGCTCGCGGTCCCGGTGGCCGCCGAGATCCAGCAGCAGCTCAGCAAGGACCGGCGACGCCTGGACCGAGAGGTCCGCATGCACCTGGATCGCGCCCGCATGGACCTGGACGCGCGCCTCCGGGACCTCTCCGTACACCTTGGCCGCAGCACCATCCGCCACCGCGCCACCCTGCGCGAGCTGGAGCGCCGCCTGCACGTCCTGCACCCACGCCAGCAACTGAGCGAGCAACGAGCCGCGCTCTCGAGCGCCGAGCGCACGCTCTTGCAGCTTGGCCAGAGCCGCCTGGCCGAGGCCCGTGCCACGCTGCGCGAGCTGGAGCGCCGCCTGGAGCTGCGCAGCCCGCGCGCAGCGCTGGCCCAGCGCGGTGGCGCCCTGGCCCAGCTCTTGACCCGCCATGACGCCGCCATGCGCGAACGCATGGCGAGCCAGCGCTCGCAGCTCGCCATGCTGGCCGGCCGGCTGGCAGCCCTCTCGCCGCTCGCCGTCCTGGAGCGCGGATACTCGGTCGTGCGCAGCGTGGAGGGAGAGCGACGCGCGCTTCAAAAGGCCAGCCAGCTCGCCCCGAAGATGCGCTTCGAGGTGCAAATGCAAGGCGGAGTGGTGCGCGCGCGGGTAGAGTCGATCCACCTCGAACCGTTGGCCCCAACCCCAGAGCCTGATGATGTCCTCCCATGATGCGATCCGCGCGGCCTACGTCCTGGGCTATCCGATCCATCATTCGCTCAGCCCGATCCTTCACAACGCCGCCTTCGCGGAGCTGCAGATCCCAGCGCGGATGACCGCCCTGGCGGTGGAGCCTGAGCGGCTGGCAGAGACCTTCGCGGGCCTGCGCGGGCTCCGCTTCCTGGGCGCCAGCGTCACGCTGCCGCACAAGGAGACCACGGTACCGCTTTGCGATGAGCTCACCACCGCGGCCCGCACCATCGGCGCCGTCAATTGCCTCCAGCTCGACGGCAAGCGACTGATCGGCCACAACACCGACAGCGATGGGTTCAGCGACGCGCTGGCCGAGGTCAAGGTCTCTCTCAAGGGCAAGCGCGTCGCCATCCTGGGGAGCGGCGGCGCCGCCCGAGCGGTCGCGCACGGCGCCCGTGAGGCGCGCGCCATCGAGGTGATCGCGCGCCGCGCACACGACGTGAGATGGGCGGTGACCTGGCCCTGGAACGACGAGACCTTGCTCGAGGTCTTTGCCCGCTCTGACATCATCGTTGATTGCACGTCTACCGGGCTTTCCCCTGAGACCGAGCTCGAGTTCGTCGACAGCTTGCCGCTGGCCGCGCTGCGCAAGACCGCGACCGTGGTGTCGCTCATCTACCACCGGCCCACCCTGCTGTTGACCAAGGCCGCCACGCTGGGGCTCACCACGGTCGATGGGCTGGGCATGCTGCTTCATCAGGGCGCGCGCGCGTTCGCGCTGTGGACCCACCGCGAGCCGCCCATCGAGGTCATGCGCAACGCCCTGCGCGAAGCGCTGAGCCAGCGAGCAGGCTGACCGCGCCAGCGAACCGCCGGTGCGGTGTGAGCGGAGCCGAGCAACGAGCCGAGCAACGAAGCGGGCAACGAGCCGAGCAACGAGCCGAGGCGTCGAGGTGCCCGCGGCACGCCGACGCCCTGCTCGCCAGTGACCGCGACCGCGCTGGCTACTTCTCTGCCAGCGTGGTCTCGCCGGAGATCTCGAGGAAGGGCTCCAGCCGCTTGAGGGTCTTGTAGCCAAAGCCCTTGACCTTGCGCAGGTCCGCTGCGCGCTTGAAGCTCCCGTTCTTCTTGCGCCAGGCCACGATGCGCTCGGCCTTGGACGGCCCCACCGTGGGCAGGAGCTGGAGTTGCTCCTCGGAGGCGGTGTTGAGGTTGAGCTTGCCGGTCAGCTCTTTCTTGGCGCGCGGCGACGGCCGCTCGTCCTCATCGTCCGGCTGCTCGCGGTCGGGATCCACCGGAGCCGCGCGCTGCACCGGCGCGGCCGTGGCCTTGGGCTTGGCCGCCGCGGGCGTGATCTGCCAGGTGATGCCCATGGCGGCGAACAACGCCACCAGCGCGGCGATGGGCAAGAAGCGACGGGACAGGAAATTGAAACCATTGCGAACGAGACTCATGACAAGACTCTTTCTGCTGCAACCTGCAGCGAAAACAGAGGGTGTGCAGCCGCACCACGCGGCGCCGCACCAGCCGAGAAACGCAAACAACCGCAAACCTTCGGACAGCGAACTTCAGACGACAGGGCGAGCCAGCGAGCCCAAAGGCTCCCGTGAACGCAGCAGGCTGCGGACGACGTGGACGATGTGGACTCCGCAAGCCGCAGCCCCAGCCGCTGTGGACGCAGCTAGAGCCGCAATGGACACCGCGGACCGGACCAGGGAGGGACGATGGATCCGCGACGACCAGCGACGACCAGCAACGACCAGCGACGACCAGCAACGACCAGCAACGACCAGCGACGACCAGCGACGACCAGCGACGACCAGCGACGACCAGCGACGACCAGTGCTTCTGGAAGCTAGCCAGCTCGCCCTGCCAAGACGAGCTCAGAACGGAAGAGGCTCAGGCTCCCCGCTGCTGGCGCGCGGCGCAGGACGCTCGCGCAGATCGCGCTCGTCCATCTCGCGGAGCTGGAGCTTTCCATCCTTGGGGAAGACATCCAGATACACGTTGACCGAGTCGTCCTTGTTGGGAAACCCGGTCCCCACGCGCATCCAGAACGTCGTGCCGTCTTTCTTGGTGATCGGACTGAGGACCTTGAACATCTTCTTCATGGCTTTCTCCTGCGGCGCTCCGCGCGCCGTCGCAGAGACACAAAGCAACCGCAGTGCCATGTTCAAGTATCCGAAATTTCTCACCTGAGTGTCCGGCTGTGACCGCCGGCCGGACAGCGCGTCCGGATCCCGTCGGACACCAGCGCGCAGCTCACGCTTGCTAGCGCGAACCGCCAGCGGCTGGCTCGGCCGAGCACGCGCGCTCGTGCTCGTCGAGCCCTGAGGCAAAGCGGCGTCCGCAGCGCGGACACGGCCTGCAGCACGCCGCGATGTGCATGATCCGCGGGTTGCCGTGGCATGGGCACTCGCAGGGGACAACGGCGCCGAGGCGCCACGGCTCGGTGGGCATACGCCTCCAGTATGACTCCCGCGGCGAGATCGCCGCCGATCTCCGCCCCGGTCTCCGGCCCGATCTCCCTCGATCTCCGCCCGCCACGCGCTCGTCGCGCAGGTTCTACGCCCGACAGCCCACGGCCCGTCGCCGCCTACGAGCAGCCGACCGGACCGCAGGTCGCGCCCTCGCCAACCTCCGCTCCGGCTGCCGAGGCGTCGCCGGCGACGAGCTTCCACGCGCTGCGGAGCTCCTGCAGCAGCAGCTCCACCGGCTGCGCGCCGGGGATGCCGATCTGCTCCGCCAGCACGAAGAACGGCACGCCAGTGATTTGCAGCTCGCGCGCCAGCGCCTGATCCGCGCGCACCGCCTCCGCCAGCGCCGGGTCCGCCAGCGCCGCGCGCGCCGCGGACTCCTCCAGCCCGACCTCACCGGCCAGCCGGACGAGCGTGTCAGGATCGCCGATGGCCGCGCCCTCGCAGAAGTACGCGGCCAAGAGCCGCTCCTTGAGCGCGCCGTCAAGCCCGCGCTCGGCGGCGGCGTGCAGGAGCTTGTGCGCCTCGAACGTGTTGCCCGGGCGGATCTGATCGAAGCGCATCGTCAAGCCATCGCCTGCCGCGGTGGCGGTCATGCGATCGATCATGGCCTGGGCCTGCTCCCGGCTGGCGCGGTACTTCTTGCCCAGGCGCTCCACGTAGTCGCCCTCCACCGTGCGCGGCGCCGAGGCGTCCAGCTCGAACGAGCGCCACACGATCTGCACGTCCGCCGCGTGCTCGAAGCGAGCAAGCGCCGCCTCCATCCGGCGCTTGCCGACATAGCACCAGGGGCACGCGACGTCGCTCCAGATATCGATCCGCAGGACAGGCATCGCGCCAGCATACCTGCGATCGCCCCACCTCAGGGCGGCCGCACGCCGTTGTTGACGTCGCTGCGCACACTCTCGATCACGTGGACCAGCGAGGGCGTGCGGCCGGGGCGCACCTGCGCCTGCGGCCACAGCGCCGCCGCCAGTTGCTGGGCGATCCCCAGCGACCAGGCCGGGTGGTGCGACGACAAGATCCAGTCGCGGCGGCCATCCGGGAGAAGATCTACCGAGAGCCCGACGCCAAGCTGGGAGTCCCTACGGCCGGGCGCAGGCTCAGCCAGGAGCTGTCGCGCCAGATCATCCAGCTCGCGCAGGTGCGGCGGCAAGGTGAAGCTGCGCCTCGGCGCTGCGCGGACCAGCGCCAGCGCCAGCGCGCCGCTGGCGAGCAGCGCCACCAGCGTCCACCAAGCGGGCCACGCCAGCGCCACCGCGACCAGGAGGAGCAGGCTCGCCCACTGCGCCTCGCTGAGGCCGCGCCAGTACGGGCGCACCGGATCGCCGCGCCACAGCTCGAGCCCAAAGCGGCTGACCGCGTACCCCGTCGCATAGATCGCGGCCGCCCGCCCCGGCACCGCCGAGCCCGCCAGCGCGCCGCCAACCCACAACGCGCTGGCCGCGCTCTCGACGAGCTGCACCGGCACCAGCGGCCGGCCTTGCCAGCGCGGCCAGAACCCGGCCGCGACGTGGGCCGGGCCGTACGCCACGCCAAGCCGCCACCGGCGCCCGCTCGCAGCCCGAAGCGGGCGCCCGTGGCAGCAGGCCACGTGAAAGCAACCAAGGCGACCAAGGACGAGGAAGGCGCCGATGGCGAGCGTCGTGAGGTCGAGCAGCCGGCCGAGCGCCGAGCCGGTGGCCACCGCCGCGCCGGCCACCGCCGCCAGCGCCGCGAACAGCACCTGATAGAACACCAGCCACTCGCGGCCCTTGATCACGATGGCCACCGCCACCGTCACCACGAACGCCAGCGGCGGCACCAGAAACCCGATCAGCCGCTCGACCAGCGATAGCTGCCAGGCCAGCGCCAGCCACACACCGAGCACATTGGCCACTCCATACCCGGCAAAGCCGAGCACCGTATACGCGCTGCGACTGCGCGCGCCCACCCGCGGCCGTGCGCAGTCAGACAGCGCCAGCGCCGGCCACCCCGGCGTGGTAGCAGCGCGGCCTTCTGCGTTCGCGGCACCCGGGGCGGTCATCGCGGCCACTGTAGCGCAGGCTCGCCCAGCGACCGCACGTCTGGCGCGCGCGCGTTCAGGACGGCGGCGCTCCGGGCAGCCACCACCACCAGTGCCGGGTCGGCATGTGGGCGGGGATCTCTTCGGGCAAGAGATTGCCGTGGCTGGCGTAGTCCCGCATGATCTCATCGAGCCCGGCCTGGTTGATGAAGGGTAGCCTGGCTGAGAGCGGGCTATCCTCATAGAGTTCGAAGAAGAACGCCAGCGCGGACCGCCGGGTGCAGAGGTCCCTCCATTGATCTGGGTCCTCTGACCACCCGGTCTCATGGCGGGTCCTGGTGTTCCAGGCAAAGCGTTCGATGATTCCGATCTCTTCGTCCAGGTGTCTCGCGGTCTCCGCCAGAACACCTCGAACCGCAGGACGCCGAGAAGGATCGGCTTCGAGCAGAAGGCCCAGCTCGAAGATACTCATCATGAACTGCCACGCATCATCTTCGACCGGCGACTGATGGGTCAGGATCGCCGCCTGTGCGCGCAAAGATTCCAGCAACGACTCGAGGATGATCATCGGGTGTTCGCCTTGCTAACCAGGAGGGTTGCGACCGAAACAGCTCCATCTGGCGCCTCGGTGACGATCGCGGTCATCGTGTACCGCGTCCCCGCTCCTGTAGTAGCCCCACCTGGGCGGACGTCGACTGTGCGGGTGAATGCGTGACCACGACCTGGCTCGAGCTGATTCGCGGTGGTCGTTTGGTTCGACGGCACCCGCCGACTCGCTGGCGAACGAGACCTCTGGAAGTCGCTGATAGGAACCACGTCGCGGCAACTCGACGTCCTGGTATTGGGTACCACAAAACGAGCGTGGTCGCGCGGCGCTGACCCAAACCTAGAGCGAGCAGCGGTGTCGCTGCGCTCGGCTCGGTTCTGCGCCGGTTTCATTGGCAGCGTCGGGGAAACCGCGTCACCATCGCGCCATGGAACAACTCTTGGAGCTGAAGGGAGCCGGGGCCGACACCCTGGCCACCGGGATCGGAATCGGGTTTCTGGCCTGGTTCATCCTGCGTTATGTGATCTTCGGGTTCTACACCGTCGATCAGAATGAGCGCGCAGTCCTGACCTCGTTTGGGCGGGCGGAGCGGGTCTCGGACATCTCCACCGTGTTCACGCCGGAGGCGCAGCACCTGAGCGACACCGAGCGCGCGCGCTACGAGTATCCGCAGGTCCGCGTCATCGGCCCGGGCGGCCCGTACTTCCGCTGGCCTTGGCAGCGCGTCCACAAGGTCTCCATCGCCACCCGCACCGTGAACATGGCGTGGGACCCCGAGGCGCCCAGCGCGAACTCCAGCGGCACCATGCTGGAGGCGGTGACCAAGGACCAGCTCAACGTCGGGCTCACCGGCCAGATCCGCTTCCGGGTGGCAGAGGAGAACCTCTACGCCCACCTGTTTGGCGTGAAGAACCCGCCGGCGCACATCATGGGGTTCTTTGTCTCCGTCCTGCGCGAGCGCATCGCCAACTTCGAGGCGCCCCGCGTCCACGGCGCGCTGGTCTCGTCGGGCGAGCCCGGCGCGGAGACCAGCACCGCCGAGGCCAGCATCATCTCCGGCATCTCCATCAACGACCTGCGCAAGAACCTGCGCCTGCTCAACGAGATCATGGACCAGGAGTGCGCCTCGTCGGTGGCGCGCTACGGCGTCCACCTCGACGCCTCGCTCATCACCGAGATCTCGCCGCCGCACGAGGTGGAATCGGCGCTGGCCGCCATCAACACGGCGCACAACCACGTGTCCTCTGACATCAGCCTGGCCCAGGCGGCCGCGGATCAGCGCATCGTGCAGTCACGCCGCGCGGTGGAGATCGAGACCCTGCGCGCCCAGGCCGAGGTCGAGCCCCTGCGCGCGCTGGCCACCCAGCTCGCGGCCTTGCAACAAGAAGGACAAGGCGCGCTCGAGACCTACGTTCGCAACCTGCGACTGGGACTGTATGCCAAGGCGGACCGCGCCTTCGTGGAGAACAAGCAATGATGCTCATCATCCTGGCAAGCTTTGCCCTGTTCTGGGTCGCCGTGCCCGTGCTTTTGGCGATCGCCCGGACGCTCGGCTTCTACCTCGTGGTCGGCGAGCGCGAGTGCTTCGTGTACACGCTGTTCGGCAAGGTGGTCACGGTGTTCGACGAGCCGGGGCTGCACTCGCTGTGGACCCGGATCGGGCCGCGCGCCTTGCTGGTGCCGTGGCTGGGCAAGCGCTACACCATCGATCTCCGCATCACCCAGACCTACCTGCGCTCGCAGCCGGTCAACTCCGAAGAGGGCGCGCCGATGGGCATCGGCGTGTGGTACGAGGCGTTCGTCTCCGATCCGGTGGCGTTTCTGTTCAAGAACCAGGATCCGCGCGGCTCGCTGCGCGCCAACGTCTCCAACGCCACGGTGCGCAGCCTGTCCAACATGAAGCTGGCTCGCCTCCTGGAAGACCGCCATCAGCTCTCGCAGACGGTCCGAGACGAGGTCTCGCCGCGCTCGCACGACTGGGGCTTCAAGCTCGGCTCGGTGTACATCCGCAAGGTCCACTTCCGCGACGCGGAGATGATCCGGCAGATCGAGGAGAAGGTGGTCAACCGGCTGCGCCAGGTCACCTCCGCCATCCGCCAGGACGGCGCCAACCAGGTCAACGTGATCACCAGCAGCGCGGAGCGGACGGCCGCGGTGGAGTTCGCTCGAGCCACCGCGATCCGGCCGGAGATCGTCGGCAGCGCGCTGCAAGAGATCTCGAAGGACCCGCAGATCGCGGAGTCCATGTTCGAGGTGCTGGAGCTGCAGCGCCTGCTGGACAGCCCCGCGCGCGTCACGCTGATCCCAGGCGGCGTCAACCGCGGCCTCCTGGTGGCGCAGCTCGCCGCGCAGGGCAAGTAGCGCGAGCTACGCCGCGCGCGTCAACGCGCGTCAGCGCTCAACGCGCGTCAGCGCTCAACGCGCTCAACGCGGCGGCGCCGCGTAGCCCCGGCCCGGGAACGGATCCGCGAGCTCACGCCGGCGCAGCTCCTCGCGGCTCCAGCGCGAGCCGCGCTCGAGGAACGCGGCGACCCCGATGACGCCGACGTTCTGGTCCCCCGACATCGCGTCGGTGCGCGCGGCGTACGAGTCGCGGACCTCGCCGAAGCGAAAGGCCGCCACCCCTTCATCCGAGGTGCGAAAGCCGTCGATCACCAGCTCGCCATGGCCATCGATCAGGTAGCCGCGACGCGCAGGATCGGCGGGCTTGCCGTCGATGACGTCGAGCCCGTCCACCGAGACCACCAGCTCCATGCGCGCCGAAGAGGCGTTGCGCACGAGGATGCGATAGCGCTCGCCCGCCTCCCCGATCACCAGCGCGCTGTGGGAGAGCGGCACGCCCGGCAACACTCCGCCATCCTGGCCCAGGAGCCCGACGCGCAGCGCCCCACCGCCAAACGGCAGCTCCAGCGACGGCGCGACGGCGGCCAGATAGCCCGCGACGGCGGCGGCGCCCTCCTCGTCATTGTAGCGCAGCGTGGCCACGGTCCACGGCTCGGCCGAGGCGCGGACAAACGGCGTGAACGACACGGGCGCGCGCACCTCCTCTCCCCACCGGGTTCCAAGCCCTGGCCGATCGGCCGGCGGCTCTGACCGCTCGCCCAGCGACGCGGCGACGTGCGGCGACGCGACCGCGTCCGCCACCGTGGCGCTCCGCGACGACGACGAGCGCCACCCGCACGCGAAGAGGGGCAGCACCACGAGGAGAAGAGCCCAGGAGCGCAGTCGCGCCAGTGCAACCATGACGGAAGATCCTTTCGAAGAGAGGGCCAAGCAGGAGCCGCGCAGGAGCCAGGCTTCTGCACGCGCGCAGAAGCCTACGAGCCCGCCGCCGCGCAGGGCCGATGCGGCCTCGGCGCCATGCCCAGTCAACGAGCCGCGCGCGCCGCGCTTACAGCGCCGAACGCCGCGCTTACAGCGCGAAGCGGCGCCGGCGGCCTGCAACGGCTACGACGCCGCGTCGTGCTTCACGTTGGCTGCGCGCAGCCGCGCGAACTCGCCGCTGATCGCGAAGGCCGCCACCACCTGTAGCTGCTGGCGCAACGGCTCGAGCGACACCAGCGCGACCTGCGGATCGTCGTAGCACAGCCGCTGCAGGCGCTGGGCGGCGCCGCACAGCTCGCGAAACCCAAGGTTGCCGCCGCTGCCCACCAGGTCATGCGCCAGGCGCGCGATGGCGCGGACGTCCTGGTCGGCCGCAGCGCGAGCCAGCCTGTCCTCCAGCTCGCCGATCTTGCTCGCGAAGTCCAGCACGAGCTGAAACAGCATGTCTCCCAGATCGGAGAGCACCTCTGCCTGCTCGGAGAACGAGTCGTACAGCGACTGCAGGTCCAGCGCGGGGGCCACGACGCGCGTGGGCGCCACGGCGAACGCGGCGCCGGCGAGCGCCTGGCCGCTGGCGGGCGAGGCCGCAGGGTCCGCTGAGACGCGCTCCGCCGATCGCTCGGCACCTCGGGGCTCAGCCAGGGGGGGCGGCGACGTGCCGGCTCTTGGCAGCGCCGCGGCCACCTTGCCCCAGCGCCTCACCTTGTCGAGCAGCACGTTCTTGTCAAACGGCTTGGGCAGGTGGTCGTTCATGCCGGCCGCAAGGCACAGCTCGCGGTCCGCCTGCATCGCGTTCGCGGTCAGCGCGATGATCGGGACCTGCCCGCGGGTCCCGCGGAGGCGGCGGATGGCGCGGGTGGCCTCCACCCCATCGAGCTCCGGCATCTGCATGTCCATCAGCACCACGTCGTACGGAAACCGCCGCACCGCCTCCACCGCCTCCAGGCCGGTGGCCACCAGATCTGCGCGGTGGCCCGCGTTCTCCAGGTAGCCCAGCGCCACCCGCGCGTTGATGTGGTTGTCCTCTGCCACCAGCAGGCGCAGGCGTCCGGTGATCGGCCGCGCAGCCTCCCCGCCGGAGGGCGCGCCGGGGCGGGCCTCCTCGAGGCCGCCGAGCACGCGGGCCAGGCACAGCCGCAGCTCGGAGGGCCGCACCGGCTTGGAGAACACGGCGCGAAACAGGAGCGCGCGCTCCGCGTCCTCTGCGACTCCGGAGCTGGCGAGGATGATCGGGAGCGGCGCCAGCACCGGGACGCCCTTCATCGTGCGCGCCAGCTCGTAGCCATCCATCCCCGGCATGTGGTGGTCCGTCAGGACCGCGTGAAACGGCGCGCCTTGCGCCAGCGACTTCATCAGCGCCGCCAGCGCCAGGTCCCCGGAGGCCGCGCACTCCGTAGCCACCCCCCAGCTCTCGAGCTGGCGCTCGAAGATCACGCAGTTGGCCGGCGTATCGTCGACGATGAGCACGCGCTTGGCGGCGGGCATCTCCGGCTCCGGCGCGGCGGCCTCCAGCTCCTCGAACGGGATCTCCACCCAGAACGTGGAGCCAGCGCCCACCTCGCTGCGCATGCCGATCTCCCCGCCCATCAGGTGCGCCAGCTTGCGCGAGATCGCCAGGCCCAGGCCGGTGCCGCCGTAGCGGCGAGTGGTGGAGGCGTCGACCTGCACGAACTCCTGGAACAGCTTGCGCTGCTGTTGCTCATCGATGCCGATGCCGGTGTCGGTCACCTCGAAGCGCACCACGCAGCGGTGGTCGTCTCGGTGCAGCGCCTGCGCGGTCAGCGTGACATGGCCCTCGCCCGTGAACTTGACCGCGTTGCCGGCCAGGTTCATCAAGATCTGGCGCAGCCGCCCGGCGTCGCCGCGCAGCCGCGCCGGCAGGTTCGGCCCAAAGATCGCCGCGATCTCGAGGCCCTTGCGGAACGCGCGCGGCGCCAGGAGCTCGACCACGCTCTCCACCACCGGGGCCAGCACGAAGTCCTGGGACTCCAGCTCCAGCCGCCCGGCCTCGACCTTGGAGAAGTCGAGGATGTCGTTGATGATGAGCAGCAGCGCCTCGCCGCACTCCCGGATCGTCTCCGCGCGCGTGCGCTGCAGCGCGGTCAGCTCGGAGTCGAGCAGGAGCCCGACCATGCCGATCACGCCGTTCATCGGCGTGCGGATCTCATGGCTCATGGTCGCCAGGAACTCGCTCTTGGCGCGGCTCGCGGCCTCCGCCCGCTCCCGGGCCTCGCGCAGGCGCGCCTCGGCCTCCTTGCGCTGCGAGACATCGCGCACGATGAACACCGTGCGCGGTCGCCGTTCCAGCGCGATCACGCTCGCAGACCGCTCGATGTCGAAGCTCGAGCCATCGCGCCGACGCGCCGACAGCTCGAGCTGCGCGGCGGCCTGGACTGGTTGGTCTGGTTGCTCTGGTTGGTCTGGTTGCTCCGGCCACAGCAGGCTGACCGGGCCGCCCCGCACCTCGGAGGCGGGATAGCCAAAGATGGCCTCCGCGGCGCGGTTGAAGGTCTCGATGCAGCCGTCGGCGTCGACCATGACGATGCCCTCGCCCACCGCCTCCAGGATCGCGCGGACCTGCGCCTCGGCCTCCAGGCGGATCCGCTCGCCCAGCGCGGTCAGCTCCTCCGCCAGCGTGCGGTTGGTGTTGTCCTGCCGGTCGCGCTCCGCCTCGGCCTCCTCGTAGGCCCCATCGACCAGCTCCAGCAGGAGCGGCCAGTCCACCGCGCCGTCTCGCGTGGCCTTCTTGAGCTGACGTTGCAACAGGCGGTTCATGACGCTCGGAGGGCGCGACGACGACAGCTCACGCCGCGTGCTCAGCGAAGGTGGTGATCGTCATCGTCTGGTTGTGCAGCTCGCACTGGCCGGTGGCGGCGTGTGGCGAGAACTCGCCATAGGAATAGAACCCCATCGTCACCGCGCCGGGCCCCAGCGTGGTGGCCACCGCCTCCACCTCGTCGGAGGCGCGTTGCCCCATCAGCAGCTTGCGGCCGATGCAGCTCACCAGCACCGCCAGCGTACCGCCGTGCTCTCGCCGGGCCTGCCCCGCCGCCTCGCGCGCCCCGGACACCAGCCGCGCCATGCTGCCGCGCATGAGCTGCACCACCGCGCCCTCCGGCATGTCGCCAGCGAAGGTCATGCTCTGCGCCGCTTCGTCCACGCTGAGCACCGTGCGAACCAGGTCCACCTCGGCCTCGCCGCTGCGCCGGATGCTGAGCGGAAAGTGCAGCGCGCTGCCCGGCAGGCCGGCCGCGTCCTTGCCAAGGTAGCGCTTGTACAGCGCCAGCGCGGGCTCACCGTCGACCTCGTAGAGCACGTTGTCTCTGGCGCGCGTTATCGCCCGCTGCGGCCCAAAGGGCTCCCAGCCGCCCACGCTGCCGTGACCAACCCGGAGCGCGGCGCCTTGAAACCCCACCGCCACCACGTTGCCCACCGCCGGCGCGCCGTCCGCGCCCACCAGCGTGGCGCCAAAGCGCGCGCCATCGCCAGCCAGGCCGCCGGTGATCACCACGTCGTCGCCCAGCGACTGGCGCAGGCCACGCACCAGCGCGCTGCCGTTTATCCGCGTGCCATCCGAGAGCACGAACACGCAGCGGAGGCTTGGACCGGCGAGCTTGGCGCCCAGCGCCGCGCCCACCTGCTCGGAGTCCGCGCCAACCTCGACGTGCTCACTCGCCACCTGCACGGTGGTGCCCTCGAACTGCACCGCCGCCGCCACCGCGCTCTCGTCCAGCGCCTCGTCGGCCAGGATCTCGCCACCGGTGCTGCAGCCCACCACGCGGGCGCCGGGGTAGCGTTGACGGAGATCTTCGACCGCGCTGCTGGAGGCCAGCACCGCGGGCGCGCCGAAGTAGAGCACCAGCGTCGCCGAGCGGAGCGGGGCTCCCTCGTGTTCCCAGCGGCCCTCTTGCCAGCGCAAGGACTGTACGTTCATGAGCGACTCCGTGGACGGCACGCCTGCGGCCAGCGCGGCGCTCGCAGAACGCGAACGGCGGGCAAGATCGCCAGACGACGAAGCTCTTCGCCGTCTGGATCTCGGATTCGACCGGCAGGGCGCTCCTTCAAGCGGAAGGGGAGGTGGGGGATCGACTGACCCGCAGCTCAGAGAACTCCGCACACCTGGCGCGGGCGCGTCACGAGCGAGCGGGCGCGAAGCCTCGGTCGCGCATCAGCGCGTCGCTGTCCGCGGCCCGGCCGCGAAACGCGCGATAGGCCAGCTCCGGATCGACGGTGTTGCCGACGCTCATGATCTGCTCGCGCAGCGCCCTGGCGGTGGCCGCATCATAGAAGCTGCCCGCCTCGGAGAACGCCTCCGCCGCGTCGGCGGTCAGGGTGTCCGCCCACAGGTACGCATAGTACCCGGCGGAGTACTCGTCGTTGGAGAAGATGTGCGAGAACTGCGGCGGGCGATGTCGCATCACGATCTGGGGCGGCATGCCGATCTCTTGCATCAGGTGCGCCTCGAACGCGATGGGATCGATCCCCTCGGCCGCCGGAGCGGTGTGGATCGCCAGGTCGTAGATCGCGGCGGACAGATACTCGACCGTGCGGAAGCCCTCGTTGGCGTGCTTGGCACGCTCGAGCTTGGCCACGAGCTCGGAGGGCATGGGCTCGCCGGTCTGGTGGTGGCGGGCAAACCGGCCCAGCAGCTCGGGCGTGTGCAGCCAGTGCTCGTTGAGCTGGCTCGGGAGCTCCACGAAGTCGCGCTTGACGTTGGTGCCCGCGAGCGTTGGATACCGCACGCTGGACAGGAGACCGTGCAGCGCATGCCCCATCTCGTGGAACAGGGTCCGCGCGTCGTCCCACGAGATCAGCACCGCCCCTTCGGCGCGCACGAAGTTGGAGTTGTTGGAGACGATCGGCGCCAGCGCGTCGCGGAAGCGCTCTTGCGTGCGGTACTCGCTCATCCAGGCGCCGGAGATCTTGCCGTCGCGCGTGTACGGATCGAAGTACCACAGGCCCACGTGGTCGGCCCCTCGCTTGACCTCGTACACCGTGACTTCGGGGTGGACCACCGGCACATCAGCGACCTGCACGAAGGACAGCCCGTAGAGCTGCTCGGCCGCCCACATCATGGCGGCGCAGATCTGCTCGAGCACCAGGTACGCCTTGATCTCGTTCTGGTCCAGCGCGTACTTGGCCTGGCGCAAGCGCTCTGCATAGTAGCGATAGTCCCACGGCTCCAGGCGAAGGCCGGGGGCATCGGCCTCGGCGAGCTGCTGCATCTGCGCCACGTCCACCTTCACCTGCGCCACCGCCGCTGGCCACACCTTCTGCAAGAGCGCCATCGCGGTGGCCGGATCCTTGGCCATGTTGTCGCTGATGATCCAGTGCGCGTGGCTCGGGAAGCCGAGCAGCCCTGCCTTCTCTTGCCGCAAGCGCAGGATCTCGGTGATGACGGGGCGGTTGTCATGATCGCCGGGCTGCTCGCCGCGCCCCACCCACATGCGCCAGCCGCGCTCGCGCAGGTCCCGGCGCGCCGCGAAGGTGAGAAACGGCTCCATCGCCGAGCGGGTGTTGCCGATCGCCCACTTGCCCGCGAGCTGCTTGGCCGCCGCGGTCTCGCGCGCGCCGGCGATCAAGCTGTCGGGCAGCCCCGCGAGGTCGTCCTGGTGCTCGAGCACCAGGAGCTGGCCCTCTTCATCCGCCAGGACGTTCTGCGAGAAGCGCGTGTAGAGCGACGCCAGGCGCGCGTTGATCTCCGCCAGCCGCGCCTTGCCCTCGGGCGCCAGCGCCGCGCCGTGCCGCGCGTAGCGCTGATACACCACCTCCACCAGCCGGAGCTGCTCGGCGTCGAGCGCCGCGCCGTGCCGCGCAGCGTGGACCGATGAGATCCGCGCGAACAGCTTGGCGTTCTGCGTGATCTCGTCGGAGAACGCCGAGAGGATCGGCGCCATCTCCTCCTCAAGCTGCTGCATGGCCGCGTCGTTCATCGTCGAGCGGTAGATGCCGAACACCGCCGTCACCCGGCCAAAGGCGCGGCCCGAGTCCTCCAGCGCGGCGATCGTGTTGTCGAAGGTCGCCGGCGCCTCCTGGTTGGCGATGGCGGCGATCTCGGCGCGCGTCAGCCGCATCCCTTCGTGCAGGGCCGCGCGCAGGACCTCGGCGTCGACCCCTTTGAAGCGAGGGAAACCGCCATGGGCGCCGCCCCAGGGCGCCAGGAGCGCTTGCAGTTGTTCCGTTCCGTTCACCCGGACAGCGTACCGCGCGGCTCCCCGCAAGGCCCGCTCCCGGGGCGGGAACCAGCGCGGCCAAGGCGTTCGAAGGCGCGGGGATGACAAAAAAGCACCGGGAAGAAAGGTCGCCCGCTGCGTCTCTAGAGACGAGCGGGTCGCCGCGCAGCGCGCGCGTCGCTCGCGTGAAAGGACCCCAACATGCGCATCTCCAAGATCTCCCTCACGGTGCTGTGGCTCGCCCTGGCGGCGAGCTGCGTGGTCAGCCCCACCGACCAGCAACGGATCAAGCCGTCAGATCCCCTGGCCCTGAGCGGGTACGCGAGCATCGCCGGCACCACGCTGCGGGTGCAGGCCAAGAATCAGCGCACCGGCGCCTGGGATGTCGTCGCTACCTTCACCGCAACCACCACGCCCACCACCATCGCCGGAGACACGCTGTATGCCTGGAACGGCTCCTTGATCTTCACCCAGGTCAACACCGCAGACCCATGGCGCTGCTACTTCTCCATCCCCGGCAGCAACCCCTGTCAGGTGCCAGAGCCCGCCGCCAACGCCCAGGTCCGCGTGCTGCAAGGGGATGGCTCGGTGCTCACGACCTTTGACGACGGCGGCCTGACCTGCGTGATCGGCAAGCTCAACGAGGGGAAGACCTGGCTCACCGCAGGCTACGAGTGCCGCGACAACAACTCGCCGGTCATCAACCTGCGCTGGGTGCTCTGAGCGCTCGCACGGATCGGAAAGCGCACTTGCCCCGTGTCGGTTGCTTTCCTCGTTTGCGGGCAGGCGCCCTGGCGCGCGGCGTGAGCGCCGTCAGCGTGGCGCGCCGGTGTGCAGCGACAGCGCGGCCCGAGCTTCCTGCGCATCGCGGGCCAGGCCCAGCGCGAGGATGAGCGCGGTGAGGCGCTCCGGCTCCGTCACCCGCGTCACCGCAGCCTCCTCCTGCGCCGTGAGGTCGCCGAGCTTGGCGCGAGCCAGCTCGATCGCCGCGCCTTGCCGACCTTCTTGCCGGCCCTCTTGCCGGCCTTCCTGCCGGCCTTCCTGCCAACCCTCTTGCCGGCCTTCCTGCTGGCCCTCTGCGACGTACTTGCGCGCGAACTCGGTGCGATATTCGGAGTGCTGCATGCTGGCCTCCAGCTCGCGCCGGACAGGCGCGGCGGCTTGGCGTGCTTTGGCCGGGCGACGGTCTAGCGTGGGGCGAGCTGCACGAACACGAAGGCCCCGCGCTTGTTGCCGATGACCACGTCCGGTCGGCCGTCCCCCGAGACATCGCCCACCGCGAGCTGCGTGCCCACCCCGGAGGCGTCATCTATGAGATGCGGCAGGTAGCGGACCCCACCGGCGCCCGCGCCCGAGCGGGTGAGCTGGAACCAGTAGAGGACCGGGGCGCCTGACGGATCGGCGTCGCCGTGCGGTCCGTGCGCCCAGAAGCGCTTGCCGGTGACCAGATCCTTGAGGCCATCTCCATCCACGTCGACCAGCGCCAGCGCGTGGAGCTGCGAGAACTGCACCCCGTCGAGGCTGGCTTCGGGCTGCGCCGGCAAGATCGGATGCTCCACGAAGGCCAGGGCCCCGTCCTCTTGCGTCTGCTCGAACCAGGACAGCCCATGGCCATGCGCCGCCAGGCTGGTGATCACGTCGCCGTCGCCATCGCCGTCCACGTCGTAGGCATGCATCTGCGCACCACCGGCGCCGAACGCCTGCGGGTGCTTGCGCCACAAGGCGGGCGCGCAGCCGACGCCTGGCTGCGCGTCGGCCGGCTGCTCCCACCACGCGCTCGCCATCAGCACGTCTGGCCGGCCGTCGCCGTTGACGTCGCCGGCGCCAAGCCCATGCGTGTACTGCCCCAGCCCCTCCCGCGCCGACAAGGGGCAGAAGGTCCACGGCTCCGTCGACGGGCTCGGTCCGGGCACCGCCACGCCCACCGCGCCTCCCGTGTGAAAGAGCAGCGCGGCGCCGGCGCCGACCCCCGCGAGGGGCCAGAGCGCCGGGGACTCGTTGTCCACCGCCGGGTGCACCAGGTGGCGCGGCCACGGCGCCGCCGCGTGGACGCCGCCAGCGCCGGGGTTGCGAAACCAGCTCACCGCCTCGCCGGGCCACTGGTTGACCAGGACGTCAAGCCAGCCATCGCCATCCACGTCAGCCACCTCGGTCATGAAGTTGTTCGAGTACGCGAGCGGATCGAAATCCACCGCGGGATAGATCGGGTAGCGCCGCTGGAAGGCCGGGCCGGCGTACCAGTACGGGCCCACCACGACATCGGTGCTGCCGTCGCGGTCGAGATCGCCGAGCGCCGCGGACTCGGCGTGGAACGACTCGGTCAACGTGATCTTGCGGAAGCGGAGGGCGCGCGGCGGCGCGTCATCACCGCATCCTACGCCGGCCGCCAGCAGCCACGCGGCCCAGGCGCTCCCCACGGCCGCGCAGCGCAGCGCGCGGCGCCGCGACGCCGCCAGCTTGCACCCGAACGAGACCAAGGGGACCGCGACCATCAGGGCATCAGTGTAGAGCGCGGGCTCGCCGCGCGCGAGCGCGGACTGGCCTTGGGCCTACGGCGCCGGCGCGCCGCCGAAGTAGTCCTCGAGGCCCGCGATGGCCAGCGCCATCAAGATCTGCGCGTCCTTGATGGAGATCGAGGTCGCGTAGGCCACGCGCGAGCCGGTGCGCTTGACGCTGAGGCCCTGCACCGCGTTGTAGGCGTTGGCGCGCCTGAGCACGGTCTGAAGGAGCGTGCTGTCGGCGATGCGCTGGCGCACGGTCTCGATGGCGGTGACCAGCTCCTCCGCGTCGGCGTCGCTGGCCAGCTTGACGTTGCCGCGCACCACCCAGCCTTGCTTGACCAGCTCCATCGCCAGGGTGCCGCGCTCCGGCGCCGGGATGGAGGTCACCCCCAGCCCCAGCTCCGGGATCTTCCAGCGCGCGCGGGTGGCGGTGACGGTGACGATCAGCGCCGGACCCCACGGCGTGCCCGCCTCCGCGTCGATGGCCTGCGCGCGCGCGAGCCATGGCGGCAGCTTGGCGGTGGCGACGATCGTGTCAACCTCGCCCGCCGCCGGCGCGGTCAGGCCCGCCAGGTCGGCAGGCGGCGCCAAGAAGAACCAGCTCGGCGAGGGGGAGAGCACCACTCGCGAATCTCCGATGAGCTGGCGCGCGCCGCTGCGAAGACCGAGCGCGCCGCCCTTGACCGGCGACCAGTCGATCGAGGTGCCCTGCTGGGAGAAGTACGCTCGCAGCTCGCGGCGAGACATCGCGCTGCGGGCCGCCAGCGTGGTCGCGGTGGGGTCGCGCGGGCGCGGCGACGAGATGACCAGCGTGTCAAAGCGCTCCACCAGGCGAGCGTCGCGCACGCCAAACAGCGAGCGGTAGTCGGGCATCGGCGCGAGCAGCCGCTCGGCGTCCTTCGCCCAGCGCGTGCCGCGCAGTCGATCGAAGCGGATCAAGGCGGTGACCAGGTGCCCCTTGGGGAAGTACGACAGCAGGTTCGAAGCGGTGCCGGCGGAGGTCGGGGTGTCGCCGAGCCCGGCCTCCGGATCGAACGCCACCACCGCGCCGCCGTCTCCGATGGCGCCGCCGTCCGTGGCGGCCAGCGCGGCGCCGTCGCCGACGGCGCCGCCATCGCGAGCAGGCGAGCCCTGGGCCACCGCGGCGCCAGCGTCGGGGTCTGCGCCCGACGCGGCGTCAGCCGGGGAGCCGTCGCCACCATCGACGACGCCGCCGTCGCGCGCGTCGGCGGCAGCCGCGTCGGACGCGAGGGTCGACGCATCGGTTGCCGCGTCGCTCGCGTCGCTCGCGTCGCTCGCGTCGGGCCCAGCGTCGGGCTTCTTGCGCGGACGGGCGTCGGGCCCAGCATCCGGCGCGGCGTCGGGCCCAGCATCGGGCGCCGCGTCGGGCCCAGCGTCGGCGAGCAGCGGCACGCCCTCCTCCTGGGCCTTTGCAGCAGCAGCAGCCTCGCTGGCCGCCTCGCTGGCTGGCGGACGCTCCTGGGGCAAGGTCTCGGCCTTGGGCGGCGGCGGCGCGAGCTCGATGTCCACGGTCTCGACCGGCGCCGAGCGCAGGCCGCCCGACGAGACGACCGCCCCGATGGCCCAGACCAGCGCGTGGAGCAGCGCGGAGATCACCAGCGCGCGAGGGAGCCACGACGTCGAGACCGCCCGCGCCGTCGAGGCGGCCTGGGCAGGTGACGCCAGCGGCGCCGGCCCGCCGCCCGCGCCCGGCGCCGCGGCCTGGGTCGCGCCGGGCAGATCTCCCGGGTCACCGCTGGACTCGCTCACGGGTTCCTCGACGGCACGGCTCCTTCGCAGTAGCATCGTTGCATGTTGGAGTCCAGGCGGCGATGACCCCGGTCGAGGCACGTGACCTCACGCACGCCGAGCGCGCCTACGTGGCCGCCGCCAAGGACCTCGCGTTCATCTTGTATGAAGGCACAAGGACCCCGCACCGGAGCTGCGGCATCGCGCTGGCGGAGACCTTCGGCCTCCCCACCCGGGCCTACCAGGCGCTGCGCAAAGGCGGCATCAGCGGCGAGGGCGCGTGCGGCGCCATCCGCGCGGGCGAGCAAGTGCTGGGCGAGCTGGTCGGAGATCCGGATCCCACCGGCGCCGTCACCCCGGCGCTGCGCGAGGCCATCCTCTGGTATCAGCGCACCTATCCGGCCCGCATCGACCGCGGCGACGCCCCCGACATTCTCTGCAACACGCTGGTGCGGCGCCACGGCGACTTCGCCGGCCCAAGCCGCAAGGCGTACTGCACCAACCTGGCGGCCGAGGTCGCCGCGCTCACCGCCGAGGCGCTCCTGCGCTTCGCGCCCGAGCTGGCCCCGACCATCCGCCCGCTCCAGGGCGAGCCGATCCCACCTCCCGCCGCCGCGCCGATCGCAGGCCCCTCCGCGCCAGGCTGAGCGCATGCCCTCCTCGTCCTGGCTTTGTGAAAGCCGCTCGCTCCTTCTCTCACCTGTGAGCCGTGATGAAGCTGACCAATGAGCAAGTCGCCGAGATCGTCGCCGAGGCCTCCAAGAAGATGTCGGACCCGAACTACTCCGCGGTCATGGTGGGCGGCTTCGTCCAGTCGCAGACCCCGGCCGCGCAGTTCATCAGCGCCCATGACCAGGACCTCGGCGGCGCCGAGAGCGTGGTCAACGTCATCTTCCACTGCGCGCTGATCTCCACCTTCTTCCAGCGCAGCGGCGGGCGCACCCCGCGCACCCTCGGCTACGACGACCTCGACCTGGCCGCCCGCGGCAAGCCGCTAGACCACCTGGCCAAGGTCCAGCCCGCCGTCGCCGACTTCATCAAGACCAACGTGGAGAACACCCACGCCCAGGAGCTCATCGCCATCATCGCCATCGGCTTTCACGCCGTCTCGTGAGCCCCCGGTCACCTCGGTGGTTCCAGCGCCACGCCGTTCCTTTGCGCCCACCGACGCAGGTGATACCGCACGAAGTGCGAGTGCTCGGGAGCCCGACTCCCCGGCACGAGGTCGTGCTTGCGATAGAGTTCGCGCATCGCCGTGGCGGCGAACTGTTTGCGCTCCATCTTCTGCCGAACCTCCTCGTACACTGCCGAGCGTGATCTCTTGAGCTTGGCGGCGTTGAGGTTCAGCACCTCGCTCACATCTCGCTCGGCTCGTGGGTCTGCGGCCTTCACCTCCCCATTCGATGTGTATCGAAGAAAGCCTTCGGGGTCTGCACCCCGTCCCCGGACCGGGTGCAGAAACAATGCGTGATTCCCTCTCCTGGTGTCGCAGTGCAGCGCCGACGTGTCGTCGCTAGGTCCCATGGCGTGCGGCGCGCCGCCATAGCAGACGCCCAGCAGGTTGTGCCAGGCCAGGTCATCGCCACGGCGGCTGTCGTCCTGTGGATGCTGCGGAGACCAGTGCTCGATCTTCATCGGCGGCAGAGGACGAGCTGGGTCCTCCGACTCAGCCGCGATCCGCCGCTGACAGTACGCGCACAGCGCGGCCTGATCCCGCACCAGCGCCTGCCGGATCCCATCCTTCTGCTCCTGATACAGGCCATTGTACGATGCGTCAGGCTGCGACCGCGCCCGGCGCAGCGTATCGGGCTCTGCTCCCTTGTCATAGCTCAGCACCGCGTTCACCCCTGCGGCATCGAGGTCTCTGACGGAGCCTCGGTGTCCAGCACCCACTGGGCGCGCGCGACGGCGGCGTCATCCTCTCCCAGCCGCGTTCGCACGGTGTCCAGCTTGCTGCGCGCCTCCGCGAAGCGCTCGTCATCGAGCAGGTCGAAGATCTGCTTGAGCTCGGACTCGACCGCGGCAGGGCGCGCCGACACGCCGAACACGTCTTCCAGCAGCGCATTGCTGTCGCGGCCCTCCACGTGCTCCAGGAACGGACGCAACGAGCTTCCGGACAGCACCCGGACCTGCTCTCTTCTCACGCTGGAGAGCACCTGAGGAGAGTGGGTGGTGGCGATGACCTGCAACCGCGGGAAACGTCCGCTGTAGATCGGCCACGATCCTGCGCTGCCAGGCCGGGTGCAGGTGCAGATCTAGCTCGTCGATCAGCACCACGCCCTCCGCGAGCTGGCACGCCTGCTCGCCGTGCTGCGGATTGAGCACCGCCGCGCGGCGCGCGAGATCGGCGACCATCGCGATCACGCTGCGATACCCGTCGCTGAGCATGGAGAACGACTCCACGTTGAGCGGGTTCGATCCGCGCTCGAACCGGATCTCGTCGTGCGCCAGATCGAACCACACCCGCGATACCTCGTTGAGGCAGGTCGAGATCGCCAGCGTCACCGCGGCGAGCTGCGGATGCGGGCGCCCCTGCTGCACCTGGATCAACGTCCGCTGCTTCATCCAGTCCGTCAGCAAGCGCTCGGTCGCCGCGATGTCGAGGCAGTCCGCGTACCCATCGAACCGGTTGCCCACGCCGGTGACCCCTTCCGTCGCCTTCTTGCGGAGCCAGAGCCGCTGGGTGCCATACAGCGCGATCACCGGCAACGAGATCAGCTGACCAGCGCGCACCTGCTCCTGGTACGCCTGCCCCACCGTCTCGAGGTTCTTGCTCCCTTGCCGGGTGGTTCGCCGGTCAGGCCCCTCTAGCGTACGTCGCCACGTCAGCTCCAGCGGCGGGCCCGCGGGGTCGCCGGGGTCGCGCATGCTCCCGGTGGCCTCGACCACCACAGGCCACGACGCATGCAGGTCCACCACGCCGTTGATGGTGAAGACGCTGCGCCGCGCCTCTTCCTTGCGGATGTGCCGGCTCGGCGACTCATCGATCCCCTGAAAGAGCGAGCCCAGGGCAACCGCGATCCCATCGAGCAGCGCGGTCTTGCCCGCGGCGTTGCCACCGAGGACCAGGGTGAGCTGTGGATCGAGCTCGACGGTCGTCGCCTGGAACGCGCGAAAGTTGTCCAGATGGAGGCGGCGGAGCTTCATGGCGACCCAGGCGCCGCGCAGCGTATCACACGCCCGCTCGCCGGTGCGCGGGCGCCCTCATCCCTTGCGGAACACCAGCAGGTGGTTGTTGGCGGGCATGGCGAGGGTCTCCTCGAGCGTCAGCGCGTGGGCGGCGGCCAGCTCGCGCAGCGAGTCGACGTCGCGCACGCCCCAGCGCGCGTCGCGCTGGCGCAGCGACTCGTCGAAGGCGGCGTTGGACGGCGCGGTGAACGCGCCGCCAAACCGGTACGGGCCGTACGTGAACAGCGCACCGCCGCGCGGCAGCAGGCGCCCGGCGCCGGCAAACAGCGCCACGCTGGCGGCCCACGGCGAGATGTGGATCATGTTGGCGCAGAACAGCGCCTCGGCGGCGGACAGCGGCCACGGCTCCTCGGTCACGTCCAGCCGCAGCGGCGGCAGCAGGTTTGGCAGCCCGGCCTCCGCGCGCCACGCCGCGATGCTGGCCAGCGCCGCCTCTTCCTGATCCGTCGGCTGCCAGCGCACCCCCGGCAACGCAGCGCACAGGTACACCGCGTGTTCGCCGGTGCCGCTCGCCACCTCCAGCACCAGCGGCGCGGCCCCAGCGGCGCGCGGCCCCGGCAGGCGCGGCCGCAGCGCCTCCAGGATGGGCTCGCGGTTGCGCTGCGCCGCGGGCGCCGAGCGCTTGGCCGCGGCGTCAGGCGGCGCGGACAAGCGCGACGTCACTTCACCGCCTCGCGAAACGCGCGCGCGTCACCGGGCCGCTCGCCTGGGTCCTTCGACAGCGCCCTGGCCACCATCTTGTCGAGCGCCTCCGAAACGTCCGGGCGCAGCGAGCGCACGGCCACCGGCGTCTCCGACAGGTGCGCGAAGCCCACCGAGATCGGGTTGTCGCCGATGAACGGCGGCCGCCCGGTCAGCAGATGGAACGCCAGCGCGCCCAGCGAATAGATGTCGGCGCGCGCGTCGACGTTCTTGCCGCGGATCTGCTCGGGCGCCATGTAGTGTGGCGTGCCCAGGAGCGCGCCGGTGGCGGTGAGCCCCTCCGCCGCGGTGGCCTTGGCCAGGCCAAAGTCGATGAGCTTGACCGCGCTGCGCTCTCCGACCAGCACGTTGCCCGGCTTGAGATCGCGATGCACCACGCCGACGTCGTGCGCGGCGGCCAGGCCCTCGCAGATCTGGCCCAGGTAGTCCTTGCAGTCCGCCAGCGGTACCAGGCCGCGCTGCGCGATGACCTGGCTGAGGGTGCGGCCCGGGAAGTACTCCATGGACAGATAGAGGAGGCGCGGCGGCGCCTCCCCCAGATCGTGGATGCGAATCACGCTGGGCGAAGAGACCTTGCGCGCGGCCTGCGCCTCGCGCTTGAAGCGCTCCGTCATGGCCACCTGATCGCTGGCCCAGGCGCTGGAGATCACCTTGAGCGCCACCAGCTCGCCCAGCACCTCGTCGTCGCACAGATACACCGCGCCCATGCCGCCGCGGCCCAGCAGCTTCTGCACGCGATAGCGGTTGGCCAACACCGAGCCGGTGCGCAGCTCGGAGCCATGCTCGGCGATCAGCGTCGTGGCGCGCGGCGCCGCCGTCATCGTCGGGCTCATCGCCTCGACGTGCGCGGAGTCGGCCTTCGGCTCCGGCGCTGGCGCGACCGCGGGCGGAGGTCCGACGATGGCCCGGGCGCCGCCGGCCGCCAGGTCAGCCAGCTTGCCTGCCCCCGCGCCGCCGGCCAGCGCCGCCGGCGCACCAGAGGCCACGGGCGTGGCCTTGGCGCCGGCAGGCAGCGCCACCAGGGACCGCTGCTCCTCGATGAGCCGGGCCACCTTCTGGTTGAGCTCGTAGTCCACGCTGCACACGATGGTCTCGAGGTTCTCGATGCGCTCGACGAGCAGCTTGCGCTCCTTCTGTAGCTCGGCGAGCTCTCTGGCCGACGACTCGGAGCCAGCGCCGGCCGCACCGCCGCGGAGCATCGCCATCTTGGCCTCGTGCTCGCGGCGATGCTTCTCGCTGCGAGCCTCCACCACCTTCTTCACGATGTACATGGGCATCCCGAAGGTCATGAGCACCGCGATAACTTCGACCATTGCCCACGGTTGTAGCGCCTAATGGATCGCCGAGCCATCCGCTACGCCGACGTCGCGCGCAGATCGTGTCAGCGCGCCGGCCGCGCCGCGCTCGACTTGCCGGCGCTGCGACTGCGACGGCGGCGCGACGACTCGCGTCGCGTCGCACCGGGCGCGCCGATCACGGCGGGCGCGCCGATCACGGCGGCCTCGGGCGCCGCCGCTGGGGTTCCCGCCGCGGCTCCGTCGACGCCGGCCGCGGCTCCGTCGACGCCGGCCGCGGCTCCGTCGCTGGCGGACGTCGCCGAGCCCGCCGACGGGGCGTTCATGCGCGGCGCATCCACGGCACCACCCGGGCCACCCGGGCCAGGGGCCACCGAGGGGGTCGGGGTGCTGGACGGGAGCGCCTGCGCCGGTGCCGGAGCGGTCACCGAGCTGCTGGACGCCGCCGGCGCCTCGGTCCGCGGCTTGTCCTTGCGGGCAAAGCGCTGATAAGCGACCACCGCGACCATCGAGAGCACCGCCGCCAGGACCATGGCGACCACCAGCGTCACCGCGCCGAAGCGGCGTCTGGCCACCGGCGTGATGAGCGGCGGGAGCTCGTTGCGCTGCCGCGCAGAGGCGTCGCGCGTCACCGCCTCGGGAACCTCCGCAGCGGTCGCCGCGGCGCGCATCTGCGTGGAGCTGGGGATGGCCAGCGGGCCAATCACCGGCGAGCTGGGCCGCGCGGCGGGGCCGCCGAGCAGCGGCGCCGAGGGCCGGGTCGCCGGCCCCGAGTGCACGCCAAGCGCGGGCGAGCTGGGCCGCCCCCCGCCAAACACGCCCACCACCGGCGAGCTGCGGCGGCCGATGTGCGGCGAAGACGGGCGCACGCCGGCGATGGCCGCGGCCGGGGTGATCGCGCTCCCCGCCCCGGTTGACGAGGGCGCGGTCATGGACGGCGGCGTGCCCTGCCGCGCCGCCATCGCGGTGGTTCGCGCCCCCGCGCGATCCGCGGTGGAGCTGGAGATGGGCAGCGAGCTGGGGATCACCATCGAGCTTGCCCGCGAAGGTGGCGCGCTGACGCGCCGGGGCAGCTCGGTCAAGGCCTCCAGCGCCTCACGGGCGGTCTGATAGCGCTGGTTTGGATCCCTGGCCATCAGCTTGAACACCACGTGCTGCAGCGCCGACGTGACCTGCGCGCCGGGAGCGCGGTCGTTCATCGGCGGGGGATCCGCGGTCGCGTTCTGCCGCATGATCTCCACCATCGTGCCCTGGAAGGGCAACACGCCGGTGAGCATCTCGTACATGGTGACCCCGAGCGCGAACAGATCGGCGCGGTGATCGACGTCGCCGTCCGTGGTCTGCTCCGGCGCCGCATAGGCCGGCGTGCCCAGGGTCACGCCGGTCGCGGTGAGCCGCGGATCTCCGTCGTCCGCTGACAGCGCGATGCCAAAGTCGACGATGCGCGGCACGTCGCCGTGGGCATCATTGCTGACCAGGATGTTGTCTGGCTTGAAGTCTCGGTGAATGAGCCCCAGATCGTGGGCGTGCGCCAGGCCGCGGCAAAGCTGGATCCCCATGCGCACCGCGCGCTCCTGGGCCATCGCGCCGTCGCGGTCGATGAGCGACGCGAGCGTTGGCCCTTCGATGAAGTCCATCGCCAGGTAAAGGAGCCCCGCCGACGTCTTGCCGAAGTCCACCACCGAGACGAGGTTTGGGTGTGCCAGCCGGCTCGCGCTCTCGGCCTCATGCGTGAAGCGCATCCGCGCCGAGGCGGTGGCTGCCAGATCCCCAAACAAGATCTTCAAGGCAAAGCGCCGCTGCGCCAGCCGACGGTGGTGGGCCAGGTAGACTCGGCCGCTGGAGCCGATCCCTATCAGCTCGTCGATCTGGTAGTGCTCGGCCACCGTGACGCCGAGCATCGGATCGCTGTGCGACGTCACGACATGCGCACCATCCACCGGGCAGCGCGTGAACTCGCTGCGATACAGCGCGAGGCACGTGGGGCAGTGACGAACCAGGTCGTCCGGGGTGGCCAGCACGTGTCGGCTCATCGCGAACGTGGGCCTTCGTCGGAGATTGCCGAACTCTGGGAACTCTGGGAGCTTCGACCAAAGGTCTGTCCAGAGGTCTGTCCAGCGCTCCGACCAGCGCGCTGGCTACCGATCAGCGCAGCACCGCGGTGGCCGATGCCGCTCACAATGGAACGCGACTCTCCGATACCAAGGCGCCACATTCTGAAGAAAGCGTATCATCCGCGACGTCACAGCGATCCTGGATAGTGAACTGATCTACTGTTTTTCCGATCACCGTAGAATGCGAGATGTGGAGTCTATTGACCACAGCACACTCCGAGACTGATCATTGGCGTCGAACGATATTCAGTGTGATTGAAATGCTGCGACCGCCACCTTGCGAAAAATGCAAGGCGTATAACATTTAGAATCTATGTGGTAGCGCAAGTAGAACTTGTTCAAACTCCGTAGCATTGCCTACTCGCCACCAGATATCATGAGCTAGCCAACGATAGTAGCAGGTTGACACAACCACACGCAGATCGCCTACCTATCCCTCCCACAAACGGCTGTCAGCCTTTGGCAAGCGACCTGCCGGAATGCATTGTTAAGTTATTTCAATATGTTGAACGTCATGTAAGGCTGGAGCAGTTCCTCAGGTGGAGGCTGCTGGAGCGCTCTTCTGGACGACCGGCGCGCGCGTCGCTGGGTTGCGAGCCAGCGCGCGGCGAAGCTCATGGAGAAGCGAGCGGGCGCTCGGATTGGTGGAGATCACCTCGTCGAGCGCGTCGTCGAAGCCGAGCACCGAGACCAGCTCGCGGCTGACCTCGGGCAACGCCTCTTCACCACGCGCCGCTAGCGCCGCGATCGACTGCTCGATCACGCTCTGATCATGGCTGACCAGCTCCTCGCGCAAGTTCACCTGCCGCAAGATCTCCACCCGCTGCGACAAGGCCCGCCACAACGCCACCGCCTTGGCGTAGTCCTCCTCGTGCTGTCGCAACCAGTCCAGGATGCCGTGCTGCAGCTCCTACAAGCTGAGCTGATCGTCCTCTCGCAGCAGCGAGAACACGTCGCTGCCCACCGCGATCGCGATGCGGGTCCCCACTGCGCGCAGCGCGCGCCGAGCCGTCGCGGGGGACAGCTCGCCGAGCTGGGTGTGGAACGCCCACAGCCCTCGATACTGCCTGCGCACCGTGAGCGAGACCTGGAGCTGGCGTGGCAAGCGCTGCGGCACCCGCTCGAGCTGACACACCGGCGGCTCCACCGCCTGCAAAGACCGCTGCAGCGCGCGCAGCGCAGAGCCACAGTCGGACACCATCTCGCGAGCGTCGCCCGCCGGGGTGTGGCGCAGGAGCCGCTGCTGGTGCCGGGCAAGCTCCGCCTCGGCGCTGACCGCGAGCGCCTCCGGCGCGCCCTCGACCATGGCGCCGCGCTCGACCTGGATGTGCGCAGCGCCATCCGGGCTGCAGACCCGCTCGACGAGCTCTTGCACCAGGGCGCGTCCCCCCGCGAGCAGATCGGTCACCACGGGGCTGAGCTGCGTGGAGACCACCGCGCTATCTGTCTGCGCATAGCGCCGAAGCGCCACGCGCTGTCCCGCGGCGTACAGCTCACAGAGCTTGTTGGCCATGGTCACGTCCGTCATGGTCCTCCCCTTCGCTCGCGATTGTATGCCGTTTTCGCCGACCGGCTTTCGTGGATCGAGCAGCGCGGCGGCGGTCAAGAAGACGACATCGCCGCCTTCGTGAACGTCATCCGGCGCCGCATCCAACGAAATCCGCCGCGAGCGTAGTTGGGCATACGCTCGTGGCGGGCCCTTTGCGGCGGGTCAGGCCTTGGTCTCCAGCTCGCGCATCATGGAACGGCTCTTGGACAGCACCATGCCGATGTTGGCCGAGGCGCGCGTGACAAACACCGCGGCGTGGTTCGCCGTCTTCTTGGAGCGCTGGAAGATGTGCAGCAGGTTGTCGCTGATTACCAGGATCTCGTGGAAGTAGTGCTTTCCGTCCTCGGCTTGCCCGCGCGACTTGCGGAACAACTTCTCGATGGCCGTCACGCTGCGGCCTTGAAACAGGTCCGCGGTCGCGGCCGCCACCAGGTCGAGGACCTCCTGGGGATGGCTGTCGACGGTGCGGACCGCCAGCAACATGCCGGTGCTCATGTCGACGAAACCGACGGCGACACACTCGGGGACTTCAGTCTGGGCTTTCGAAAGCGAAGCATCAAGTGACATGGGAGTTCCTTTCCAGCGATCAAGGGTTGGCAAAAAAATCGAGGAGCCGTCACCTCGGCGAGGGCTGCGGTCGACGCAAGAAGGCGTCGAACCGCGCGAGAAAACGGACCTGGGCATCGGAGGTCACCCAGCGCGGGTTGATGCCGCGCACCTGGTCGAGCGCGGCGATGGCGCTCGCACCAGCCCAGATGAGCTGGCTGGCCAGCATGGTGCCGGTGCGGCCCTGACCGGCGCGGCAGTGCATCGCGATGACCTCACCGGCGTCCAGGCGCCCCGCGAGGTCGCGGCACCAGAGGGCGGCCTCGGCCTCGTCGGGCGCCTCCATGTCCACGATGGGCAGGTGCACGCTGCGGATGCCGGCGGCGGCGAGCGTCTCGGCGGGGACGGTGGGCGTCTCTTCGAGGGTCACCAGCGTGGTCACTCCGAGCCGCGCCAGCGCCTCGATGTCCTCGGCCAGCTCGGCCACGATCCCCGGCCGTGGCAAGCCGCCGAGCTGCCCCGGCACCACCCAGCGAAAGTCGCGCGGTCCGATCATGGCCGAGGGCGCAGCTCGGGCGGCGACCGCGGCCGGCGACAGCGGCGGCGGCGGCGGCACGTCCTCGCTCAGGGTCGCCGGATCGGCCCCGGGTGACGGCAACGCCACCCGGCCGCTATCGAGGAAGCTCTGGGTCAAGGGCGAGGCAGCGGCGGAGAAGAACGCGCTGCCCGAGGCGTCTTCTTGCACCCGGCCACCGCCGAGCAGCACCACCCGGTCCGCGAGCGCCCGCGCCTGCGCCTGATGATGGGTCACCAGCAGGACCGCGTGGGTCTGGGCATACCAGCGCACCGCCGTCAGGATGGGCTCCGCCGATGACTCCTCGAGACCGGCGGTGGACTCGTCGAGCAAGATGAGCGGAGCGTCGGTGGCGAGCGCGCGGATGACGCTGAGCAAGCGCCGCAGCGGCAGCGCGAGCCCCAGCGCGTCTTGCTCGAGCGCCGTGCGCAGCTCGCCTCCGCCGCACGCCGCGAGCAAGAGCTCGATGCGCCGGGTCTGTTCGCTGCGCTCGAGCCGATTGCGGTCAGGGAACGACGACACCAGGTTCTCGCGCACGGTGGACGTGAGATAGCGAGCGTCCTGTTGCACCAGCACCGGACGCCGCCCTTGTCCGAGGGGCGCGCCCTGATAGAAGACGCGCCCCCACTGCCGCAGATCCGGTTGGGCCTGGTTGACCCCCGCGAGCGACCGCAGGAGCGTGGACTTGCCACCGCCCGCGGGGCCCATCAGCACGCACGTGCCCACCGGCGGCAAGCGCAGCGAGATGTCCGCCAGCACGATGTTCTTGCCGAACGCCACGCCGAAGCCGTCCAGCACCAGCACCGACTCGCGCGCGTCCTCGACCACCGCCCCGGGGGCAGCGGCGTCACACGCAGCGGTGCTCACGGCGCTCACGACGCCGACTCCAGTGCCCCGCGCGCACTGCGAGCGCGGCGCGAGACGCCGCGGCATTCGGCGACGCAGCCGGCTCGCCGTGCGACGGCGCGGCTGCGCGCGTTGCGCGCGTTGCGCGAACCCCATGAGCAACGTGAAGGTGAGTTCAGCATGTTCTCTTCTCGCCTAGAGCGCCATGGAGCGCGCCGGGGACTCGTCCGCCGCGCCCGAGAGCTGGCCGACCACGCGGCGCAGCTCCCGCAAGAGCGCCGTCGCTCCGGCACCGCTCAGGAGGACCTCATCGAGCTTGTCATCGACCCCCAGCGCCGGACGCAAAGCCGCCGTCACCTCTTCCAGGGCCTCTGCGCCGCGCGCCGCCAGCGCCTCCATGGCGCGCCTGAGCACCACGCGATCATGGCCGATGAGCTCCTCCCGCAGGTTGATCTGACGCAAGATCTCCACGAACAACGCAAAGTCCTGCCAGATGCGGACCGCGGCGGCGTGGTCGGTGCCGCTACGCAACCACTCGAGGATGCGTAGCTGTAGCTCGCGAATGTAGAAGCGATCATCTTCGCGCAGCAGGGAGTACACTTCGCTGCCCGCGAGGATGGAGATGCGTGTACCGGCGCCGCGCAGCGCCGCGCGCACGGTGTCCGCGGTGACATCTCCCACCGCGTTGGCGAACGCCCACAGCTTGCGGTAGTGCCGGCGCACCTCGAGCGAGGTGCCAAGGTGAGAAGGCAGAAAGGGCGAGAGCTGCTCGATGGCGCACAGCAGCGGCTCCATCGCGTAGAGCGACTTCAAGATCGCGCGTAGCGCGCTCCCGCAGTCGCTGATCATCTCCTGCACGTCGCCAGCGACCGAGTGCGTCTGCAGGCGTTGCTGGTGCTGGCGCAGCTCCGCCTGGGCCATGAACGCGACGTCGGCGGCCACCACCGTCGGCGGTCGCTCGACCGCGGCGACCTGCCCGAACAGCTCGTCGGAGCCCTGCGGCTCCTCGAGCACGACCTCGTCTTGGCTGTCGCTGGCCACGCTGCTCTCGTAGCGCTGCACGATGGAGCCAAGCAGCGCGCCGCCACGCTCCAGCAGGGCGGCGACCTCCGGCGTCAGCCGCTCCGCGACCTCCTGGGCGCCGCCATCTTCATACCTCCGGATTCCCACGCGCTGGCTGTCCGCAAACAGCGCGTACACGGTGTCTCCGATCGTCGCGGCGAACGATTGCAAGATGAGATCTCCACCCACCACATACGACCGGAGGAGCGCCCGTATGTATGGGCGATGATGTGGGCAGCGACGGTTTCTCTGCGGACTCCACCTCCGCCGGTTCCCCAAGAAACAAGCTGCCAGAAATGTTCTGGCAGACGCTTCCTCGGCGCCGCGCAAGTGCCAAACTAGCCACCGTGCCCGACGAGTCGCTCCGCCCCCCCGCCGCCAGCGTCGCCGCACCCGCGGCGAAGCTCGCGCCTTCGGCGAGCGAGGCGGCGGCACCGGAGGCGCTGCTGCGTCAGCCCTACGAGCCCACCTTGCCGGCGGCTGGCCTACAGGCGGCGGCGATGCGCGCCACCCTGCCGGTGGGGCCGCGGCGCACCGAGGCCGCCGGCGGGCACGCACCGGAGCCAGCGCGCTTCGAAGAGCGCGGGGAGCTGGGCCGCGGTGGCATGGGGCGCGTGGCGCTGGCGCACGACCGCCTGCTGTCGCGCGACGTCGCCATCAAGCAGGCGCTCTCGGATGACGCCGGGTTTCAGCTCCGCTTCGCGCGCGAGGTCCGCATCACCGCGCGGCTGGAGCACCCGAGCATCGTGCCGGTGCATGACGCTGGCTACGATCGCGACGGCAAGCCGTACTATGTCATGCGTCGGGTCGAGGGCGTCTCGCTGGAGCTGCTGGTGCGCCAGCACGGCACGGCCGCCGAGCGGCTCGCGCTGGTGCCGCACGTGCTCGCCGCCGCGGACGCCGCCGCGTACGCCCACGCGCAGCACATCCTGCACCGCGACATCAAGCCGTCCAACATCCTCGTCGGGCGCTACGGCGAGACCTGGCTCATCGACTGGGGCCTGGCGCGCGATCTCGCCGCGGACGAGGCGCCCGACCGCGACCAGGCGGCCACCGCGCGCCCCGCCGCAGCGGCCGGCTCGGCGCCGCCGCTCGACAGCGGCCTGACCCGCGCTGGCGAGATCATGGGCACGCCCGGCTTCGTGGCGCCGGAGCAGGCGCGCGGAGAAGAGGTGGGGGTCGAGGTCGACGTCTACTCGCTCGGCGCCACGCTCGCCTACGTGCTCACCGGGCAGCTCGTGTATCCCGAGCGCGCGGCCACCAGCCTCTTGCAGAAGGCCGCCGACAACGCGCCCATCCAGCTCGAGGCGCTCGGCCCCGAGATCCCGGGCGCGCTGGTCACCATCGTGAGGACCGCCACCGCGGTGCGACCGCAGGACCGGTATCGCACGGCCGCGGAGCTGGCCAGCGAGCTGCGCCGCTTCCTCACCGGGCAGCTCGTGGCGGCGCACCGCTACTCCGCGCGCGAGCGGCTGCGTCGCTTCGTGCGGCGTCACCGCGCGGCGGTGGCGATCGGCGGGCTGTCGGCCCTGGCGGTGGCCGCGATCGCCGCCGCCTCGATCTGGAGGATCATCGACGAGCGCGACCGGGCCAGCGCGGCCGAGCTGCGGGCCACCGAGCAGCGGGCGCTCGCCGAGAAGCGCAGCGAGCAGCTCCTCTTGGAGCGAGCCCGCACCCTGGCGCGCGTCGATCCGACCACGGCGCTGGCCACGCTCAAGCTGTTGCCGCCGGCCAGCGCGGTGTGGCCTGCGGCCTGGGGCATCGCCGGCCAGGCGCAGGTGGCGGGCGCGTCGTTTGGCTTGCGCCGCCACCGCGACGACATCTTCGCGCTCGAGTTCTCCCCCGATGGCACCTCGCTCGCCAGCGGCGGCAATGACGGGTTACTGCAGGTCCATGAGCTGGCGACCCAGCGCCCCCGCACCCTCGCGCAAGAGAGCTCCCGCATCGCCGCGTTGCGATGGATGAACCAGGGATGGCTGGCCTACGCCACGGAAGACGCGCTGGTCACCATGGAGCTCGCGAGCGGCCGCGAGCACCGCTTGCCGGTGGCGGCGTCCGACCTGCACGCCGCCAGCGCGGGGCAGGCGCTGCGCTACCTCGCCGACGGCAAGCTGTATCAGGTCGATCTGGCCCTGCGCACGCCGCGCGCGCTGACTTTGGCGCGCCACGTCATCGGCGCGGGGCAGGGCACGCTGGTGTCCACCGGTGAGCAGCTCGTCTGGGTCGACGCCGAGCTCGGGGTCGAGCCGCTGCAGCCATACACCGAGCCGTTCCTCATCGCAGCGGTCGACGACGCCGGACGGCACCTGGTGATCTCGAACATGCAGGAGGTGCGCCAGCTCGAGCGCCGCGACCACGCGCTGCACCTGGTGAGGTCCTGGCCGCTGCGCAAGATCATGTCCGTGAGCTACGGTGAGCACGGGCTCTGCATGTCCGACCACCACCGCTCCTACCGCGCCGCGCCGGATGGCAGGTTGTCGCCGGCCATCGAGCATGACAGCCAGCTCCGCTTCCTGACCTCACGGCCCGCCGGCTGTGTCTTCATCGAGCAAGCCGGCACCACGACCCTGATCGATGACCACCGTCAGGTCACCGTGCCGATGCGCGAGCGGGCCACGCGGCGGGTGGCGGCGAGCCCGGTCGGCCACGCCTTCGCGCTCAGCACCCGCGGTGGCGAGCTGGAGGTGTGGCCGATGGCCACGGTCCCATCCCAGGTCCCCCTGGACGAGCTTTCGGGCCACACGCCTTCGCTCAACCTCCTGGCCATGTCGACGCGCGACTTGTACTTCTACGACTACGACAAGCTCGTCGCGGTGGACCGGACCACCGGCCGGAGCACGCCGCTGCCGGTGGGGCGGATGAGCTCCCACGTGGCGCTCACCGAGATGGGCCCCGAGCGCCTGGGCCTCTTCGATCTGCTCCTGGGGAATCTGCTGATCATCGACCGCCTGGGGCGAAGCCCCGCGCAGGTGATCGGCAAGCTCGGGGCCGCGACGCCCACCGATCTGCCCGGCGACCGCTGGATCTTGGCCCGAGGGCCCGCGCTGTCCACCCTGGAGCTGGGCACGCTGGCCGAGGCCCCACTGGCCCGGTTCGCCGAGCCGGTGCTGGCCGTCGGGCAGATCGGCGCCCACGCGATCGTCCGCACCGCCTCCGGGGTTCATCGCCTGGAGCTCGCCACCGGACAGGTTCGCACCTTGCCCATCACGGACGTGCGGCTCGACGCCATCGACTCGCACGGGACCGCCTGGATCGTGAACAACGAAGGGCTGTGGCGCTGGGATGGGCAGACCCGCCGCCGCGTCGAGCTCGACGGCACGGTGAACCAGCTCATGGTCCACGCCTCGCTCGGGATGATCGCGCTGGATCGCGCCGGGCGAGCGTCGATCCTCGATGCATCCGGCCAGGTGATCCACCGCGCGGAGCTGTCCCCGGTGGCCACGTTGTTGCGCAAGCAGCCCTATGCGCTGTGGCTCGATGACAGCCGGCAGCACCTCGTGATCGCGGATCTGCTGGGCGGCGAGCGCATCCCGCTTCGGCTGGCGCGCACCGCCGCGGTGGGGTTCTCCGTGGACGAGGCCGGGGGCATCGCCGTGGTCAGCCTGCTCGGCAAGGTGGTGCTGCTGTTCCCACCGCTGCCGCCTGGCGAGCCTGGCGCGCTCGCTCGCTGGCTAGATGCCGCCACCAACGCCGAGGTCTCGCTCACGCCAGCCGAGGTACGATGGCGACTGCCCGCTGCCGCGCCTGACAAAGGTCCTCCGCCTCATGACTGACCCCCACTCGCCCGCTGTCACCGCCCCGCTGCGGCCTTCTCTGTTGCGTGTGATCCGTCGGTTCAGCCTGCACGTGGTGTCAGGCCCGAGCGCCGCGCGGAGCTGGCAGGGAGGCAGCGAGCGCTGCACCGTGGGCTCCCACCCCGGCAACGAGCTGGTGGTGGATGATCCGACCGTGTCGCGCTTCCACTGCGAGCTGGTGGTGGCCGGGGATCGGGTGCGCGTGCGCGACCTGGGCAGCCGCAACGGGACGGTGCTCGGCGAGGCCTGGCTCACCGACGCCACCGTCGCCGATCGGGCCACGCTCATCCTGGGCAACTCGGCGATCCGCGTGGCCATCGAGCCCACGGTCACCGAGGTGGCGCAGTCATCCCGCACCCAGTTTGGCCCGCTGCTTGGCAGCAGCGCGCCGATGCGCGAGCTGTTCTCGCAGCTCGAGCGCATCGCGCCCACCGACGCCACCGTGCTGATCGAGGGCGAGACCGGCAGCGGCAAGGAGGGCGTGGTGTGCGCCATCCACGGCGCCAGCGAGCGCCAGGACGGGCCGCTCATCGTGGTGGACTGCAGCGCGGTGCCTGCGAACCTGATCGAGTCGGAGCTGTTTGGCCACGAGCCCGGGGCGTTCACCGGCGCCACCGCCCGACGCATCGGCGCGTTCGAGGCCGCCCACGGTGGCACGCTGTTTCTCGACGAGCTCGGCGAGCTACCCGCCGAGCTGCAGCCCAAGCTCCTGCGCGCGCTGGAGTCGCGAGAGATCCGTCGCGTGGGGAGCCATTCCCCCATCAAGTGCGACGTCCGCATCGTCGCCGCCACCAACCGCGACCTGCGGCGAGAGGTCAACCGAGGCGCCTTTCGCGCCGACCTCTACTACCGCCTGGCCGTGGTGCGCGTGCTGGTGCCGCCGCTGCGCGCACGCCCTACCGACATTCCCCTGCTGGTCGAGCACTTCTTGCGGCAGCTCGGCGCGCGCGCTGAGCTGCGCGCCGAGCTATCGTCGCCGCAGTTTCTGGCCGCGCTCGCGGGAGCGCCCTGGCAGGGCAACGTCCGCGAGCTGCGCAACCACGTGGAGCAGTGCCTGGTGTTTGGCGAGGCGCGCTCCCCTGGCACCGATTCCTTGGCCCCGCTCGAGCAGGCGGCGAGCTCACCGCTTGCGCCCGGCGCCGAGCGTGACGAGCGCACCGAACGCAACGAGCGTGACGAGCGCAGCGGAGGAGCCGCGCCCGCCGCCTCCGAGCAGGCGCCAGCAGGCCTCCTGCCCTACGAGCACGCGCGCCGCGCCGCGCTGGTGGCCTTCGAGTCCACCTACCTGCGCCAGCTCCTGGCCTCCTGCCACGACAACGTCGCGCACGCCGCGCGGGAAGCCGGCGTCAACCGCGCCTACCTGCACCGCCTGCTGCGCCGCCACGGCCTGCGCTAGGTGGGCCTGGTCGTTCGACCCGCCTCCGACCCCCCGCGCAGCTTCCGCTACCCTCGCGCCGCCGCGAGCTGCTCCAACCGACGCTGCAGGAACCGACGCTCGGGCTCGCTGCGCGCCAGCTCCAGCGCTTGCCGGTAGGCGGCCAGCGCGGGAGCAAGCTCACCGGCGCGGCGGTGCAGGTCGGCGCGAGCGGCGTGAAACAGATGATAGTCGCCGAGCTCCCCGGCCAGCCGCTCCATCAGCCGCAGCCCGGCGGCCGGCCCCGCCACCATGGCCACCGCCGCGGCGTGGTTGAGCTCGATCACCGGCGACGGCTGCCGGCGCAAGAGCTCGCGGTACAGCGCCACGATCTGCGGCCAGTCCGTGTCGCTGGCGCGCGGCGCCCGCGCGTGCAAGGCCGCGATCGCGGCCTGGACCCCGTAGGGGCCAGGCCCGCGGCGCAGCGCCTCGTCCACCAGCGCCAGCCCCTCCGCGATCGCAGCGCCATCCCACAGCGCGCGATCCTGATCTTCCAGCAGCACCAGATCGCCGGTCGCGTCGCTGCGCGCCGCGCGCCGCGCGTGGTGCAAGAGCATCAGCGCCAGCAGCCCTCGCGGCTCACCATCTTCCGTCAGCTCCACCACCATGCGGGCCAGGCGAAGCGCGTCGTTGCAGAGGTCCACGCGCACGATCGAGCTGCCCGAGGTGGCCGCGTAGCCTTCGTTGAACACGAGGTAGAGCGTGGTCATCACCGCGGTGAGCCGCTCGGCCCACTCCTCCCGCGGCGGGACCCGGTACGGGATGCGCGCCTTGCGGATCTTGCTCTGCGCCCGCACCAGGCGCTGCGCCATCGTCGGCGCCGGCAAGAGGAACGCCCGCGCGATCTCCTCGGTGGTCATGCCGCCGAGCGTTCGCAAGGTCAGCGCCACTTGCGACTCCTGCGCCAGCGCAGGGTGGCAGCAGGTGAAAAACAGCGCCAGCCGCTCGTCTTGCGGCGGCGCCCCGAACTCCATCGCCTCCTCCACCGCTGGCAGCGCGGCGAGCAGATCGCGGTGCCGCACCGAGCGCCGGATGAAGTCGATGGCGCGGCGCCGCGCCACGGTGATGAGCCAGGCCCGCGGCTCGGCGGGCAGACCGCTGACGCTCCAGCTCTCCAGCGCGGCGACGAAGGACTCCTGGACCAGCTCCTCCGCGACCGCAAAGTCACCGCCGAGCACGCCGATCGTGGAGGCGAGCACGGCGGCGCGCTCGCGGACGAACGCCGCGCCGATCTTCGCCTGGAGCTCCCCCAGGACCGGCACCCGTCAACGCCTCGCCTCAGCTCGGGAAGACCAGGACTGGCCGTATCTCGATCGAGCCGATGCGCGCAGAGGGGATCCTGGCGGCGATGGCGCAGGCCTCGTCCAGATCCTTGGCCTCCACCAGGTAGTACCCGCCGAGCTGCTCGCGGGTCTCCGCGAAGGGCCCATCGGTCTTGGTGACCTTGCCGTCGCGGACTCGCACCGTGGTCGCGGTATGCACCGGCTGCAGCGCGTCCCCCGCGACCATGTGGCCGGACTTCTTGATGTCCTGGCTAAACTGCGAGTACTCGCCAAACAGCTTGCCGCGCTCGGCCTCCTCCATGTCGTCCCAGAGCTTCTCGTTGTCGTAGATCAAGAGCAGATATTGCATCGCGGTGTCCTTGCCCGGTGGGCCGTTGTGGTTCGCAGATCCTGGAGTCCTTCGGTACCCGACGCCAGCCTGGGCCCGATGGATCCCGTCGAATCTCGACCTGTTTGATAGCCGGTCGAACGAGCTGGCTTCAGATCGACAGGTCGCCTCGATTTTTTTTCGGCCTCCGGCTCCACCGGGTCCGCTGCCCGCGCGGACCGTCGAAGTTTGACGCAGCGAGCCACATCGGCGCGCGCAATCAGCTACCGGCACGGCGACGCCGAGCACTCCTTGTACATGCTGGAGGTCACCCGACAGCAGTTGGGGGCCTCTCCGGAAGGACACTGGCCCTCGGCGAGGCTGCACACCGTGCGGTTGGCGCTGCAGGTCGCGACGCACTCGGTGTCGTTGCCGCTGGCGCAGCAGGTCTCGTTGCCCTCGCAGTCTTCCTTGCCGTCGCACTCGAGGAGCTGGGCGCACGAGATGCCGGGCTGCACGCAGCGCGGCGGGTTGATGAAGTCGTCGCAGCACAGCGATGGCGCGCTGCAAAACGTCTCGCCACAGACCACCCCTACCAGACCAAGATCAGGGCTACCGCACAGGCCATCGGAGCACTTCTGCCCCGGTGGGCAACCGTGGCGTGCGTCACAGTGAAACTCCACGCCATCGAAGCTCGGGGAGCCATACGAACAGGCGGCCCACGACAACGCGACGAGCCAGCAGGCGACGATCTTGGACACGATGGGCTACGCTAGCATGGGCCACGTCGGCCCATCCAGCGCCGAGCTCCTGCTACAGTGGCCCCGGTCATGGAGGCTCCGCGCATTCGCTGTATCGTGGTCACGGCAGATGGCGTGTCGCGCCGCGTCGGCGTGGCCGGGCTCTTGATCGGGCGGCAGGGCGACTGCGACATCGTGATCGCCGATCCCAGCGTCAGCCGACGCCACGCCCTGATCCAGCTCACCGGAGACGGCGCAGTGGCGGTGGCGCTCGGGCGCACGGCGCTGGAGATAAACGGCAAGAAGTGCGAGAAGGTCCAGGAGCTGGCGCACGGCGACCGTATCGCCTTTCCCGGCGTGGCGCTGCAGGTCGAGCTGGAGGTGCAGCGCCCCAGCGCCTCCGCCAAGGGCATGTATCGCGTCCGGCTAGGCAGCGGCAGCAGCTTTGGCCTGGTCCACAGCCCGTTCGTGCTCGGCGGCGACAAGGCCGATGACCTGATCGTCAAGCGCTGGCCGCCGAGCGCGCTGCGGCTGCACCTGGCCCAGGGCGACGTGTACCTGGAGTCCGCCGATGGCAAGGTGACGCGCAACGGCGAGCCGGTGGAGGCGGGGACGATGGAGCTGCTCGCCGTCGGCGACCAGCTCGGGTACCGCAAGGAGACGCTGACGCTCGAGGCCGAGGGCTCCGATAGCGCGACCACCGCGCTCGGCGCCGCCGGGGTCTTGCCGTCCAAGGTGCTCATCGAGATGCTGGCCCGCGGCGGCCGGGTGGTGTTCACCCTGGCCGATGGCGACCGCGCGGTGTACCTGGCGGATCGACGGCTCGATCTGATGATCGCCCTGCTCCAGCCGCCCGAAGGCTACCTGCCCGGGGCGTTCATCCCCGATGACGTCGTGCGCGCCATCGTGTGGCCGCGCAACCCGGCGGTGACCCGGCCGGAGATCAACATGCTGATCAGCCGGTGTCGCAAGGACCTGATCGAGGCCGGCCTCGCGGGCAACCGGCTCATCGAGCGCTCGCAAGGCGGCGGCGCCACCCGGCTGACGCTGGCACCCGAGGCCGAGGTCCGCGTCCAGACATAGGATCTTCGAGGTGCGCCTCGTCGCGACTCATCGCGGCGGGGCGCGGCGACGCTCGCGCAAACGGGGACGCGGATTCGAGCCCCCACCTGGACAACAGCCGGCAAGCCCCCTCCTGGTGCGGTACTATCCCACCGTGGCGGAACCAGCACGACTCAAGATCCTGGGCGACACGCTGGGTCGCTATCAGCTCCTGGCGCCGATCGGCCAGGGCGGCATGGCCGAGGTGTTCCTGGGCCGGCTCCGCGGCGCTGCGGGCTTCGCCAAGCTCGTGGTGATCAAGCGGATGCACTCGCACCTGTCCCACGACAAGCGCTTCATCGAGCTGTTCATCAACGAAGGCCGGGTGGTGGCGAACCTGTCGCACCCCAACATCTGTCAGGTCCACGAGCTGGGAGAAGAAGAAGGCTGCCTGTTTCTGGCGATGGAGTACCTAAGCGGCGTCTCGCTCGAGGAGCTGCTGCGCGTGCTGCCGCGCGGCACCGCGTATGAGCTGCCCCTGGTGGCTGGCCTGCTGGGCCAGGCCTGTGATGGATTGCACTACGCGCACCAGCTCCGCGACCGGATGGGCAAGCCGACGCCGGTGGTCCATCGAGATGTGTCACCGCAGAACCTGTTTGTCACCACGGATGGCGTGTGCAAGGTGCTCGATTTCGGAGTGGCCAAGATCTCCACCGCCGACCGATTCTCGCAGTCCGGAATGATCAAGGGCAAGCTGCCGTACATGGCTCCGGAGCAGATCCAGGGCCAGCGCGTGGACGCGCGCACCGACGTGTTCGCGATGGGCGTGGTGCTGTGGGAGACGCTCACCGGCACCCGGCTGTTCTCGCGGCCCAGCGACTACTTGATCTGGAAGGCGATCACCGAGGACCCGATCCCGAGGCTCTCCCAGCTCCGGCCCGATCTGCCGGCCGAGGTCGACGAGGTCGTGCGCCGCGCCCTGGAGCGGGATCCGGAGCAGCGCTATCAGACGATCCTGGCGCTCGGTCAAGATCTGCGCCGCGTGGCGCGGCCAGCGCCCTACGACGCCACCACCATCGCCGAGGCGGTCCGCACCTTGTGCGCCGAGCGCCTGGCGGAGAACACCACCATCGTCGACAGCGCGCTGCACCACCTGGACCTGCCCACCGCCGAGCGCGCGGCGGTCACCGAGGCAGAAGATCCCGGCGCCGCCGAGACGCTGCACTCCGGGCTGATGCCGAGCATCATGCTGCGCGAAGAGTCCGTGCAGAAGGCTCCCCCGAGGCGACCGCGCCGGATCTGGCCAGTGGTCTTGCTCGGCGCGGTGGCGGTGGCCGCCGCGATCGCCGCGATCGCCGTGACCCTCTTGCGCACGGCGCCAGCCCCCGTGGCCGCGCGCCAGGCCGCGGCCCCCACGCGCGCGGCCGAGCCCGGCGACCCGAGCGCCGCTGCGGCAGAGCCGGCGGCGCTGCAACCGGCGCTGCAACCGGCCGCGACACCCTCGGCCGACGACGTGCCTGCGCCCAGCGGAGACGCTGCGCCGAGCGTGGCCGTCACGCCGAGCGTGGCCGTCACGCCGAGCGTGGCCGAGACGACGGCGTCCGATCCGCGCAAGGGTCGTCGGTCGACTCGGCGGGCGCGCACCGAAGCGGTAACCAACGTGACGACCAAAGCGACCGAAGCGCTGGCGAAGGCGCCCCCTGCGCAGCCGCCACCTGACGCCAAAGGCGGCGGCGCCACGGACCGTGAAGCGCCAGCGCAGCTTGGCTACTACAGCGTGGACTCCCGCCCGTACGCCGCGATCTTCATCGACGGCAAGGCGCGCGGCGAGACCCCGCTGTTTCGCATCCCGCTGACCGCGGGCCAGCATCAGGTGCGCGCGGTTCGTGCCGATGGCACAACCAAGACGTTCTCCATCACGATCTCGGATGGGAAAGAAGTATCCTCGGGGCAACTCAAATGGTAACGGTCCGTCGCATCGCCCTGGCCTGCCTGGCCTCGCTCGCCTCCCTGGCGCTGGCAGCCGCGCCTGCCCACGCGCAATCCAAGAAGCTCGCCCAAGCGCGCGCCGCGGTCGAGAAGGTGCGCTATGACCAAGCGCAGGAGCTTTTGGCCGACGCGCTGCGCGAGGGCGGCCAGCCGCGGCAAGCGGTGCTCGAGATCTACACCCTCGCCGCCTCCACCGCGGTGGTGATGGGGCAGACCGAGCTCGCCGAGCAGTTCTACCGCCGGCTCTTGTCCATCCATCCAGAGGCCAAGCTGGAAGAAGGGCTGGCGCCCAAGTTCAAGCAGCCGTTCAACGCCGCCGTCGCCTATGTCGATGCCCACGGCGCGGTGCGCGCGCGCGCCCGACGCCTGCCCAGCGGCGAGGTCGAGGTGGTGGTGGAGTCCGATCCGCTGAAGATGGTGGACGCAGTGGCCCTGGCCACCGGCAGCGCGGAGCCCTCCCAGTTCGACGCAGACCGACGCGCGATCTTGCCCGCGCCAGGCGAGGCGAGCGCGGGCGAGCTGGTGCTGCTGGACGACCGCAGAAACCAGCTCGTGGTGCTGGCCACGCCGGTGGACGCGCTGGCGTCGGTGACCGTCACCGACGCCCCGCCCTCCGTGGGCCCGTCGGGGCCTGGCCTGATGCGGACCTGGTGGGTGTGGGCGATCCCCTCGGGCGTGGCGCTCGCCGTCGGCATCGGCGCGGGCATGTCCGCCAGCTCGGCGTCCGATGATCTGACGGAGGGGCTCGAGAACCGCACGCTGTTCTATGACGACGCCAAGGACCTGCGCGACAAGGTCAGCTCACGCAGCACCATCGCCAACGTCTCGTTCGCGACCGCCGGGGTGTTCGCGGTGGCAGCGGGCGTGGTCTGGTTCACTCGCCCCAAGGGCTCGGCGCCGCGCACCGCGGTGCTGCCGCTCGTGCCCGCCGGACGCGAAGGCGGACTTGGCCTGATGCTCAGCGGCACGTTGCCCTGACGGAGCAGCTAGCGAGCGAGGAACTTTCCTGGCCGTAGCCGCGAACCTGAAACCGCGGCTGGGATCTACGACTCGCGGCTGACCTGGCAGGCGCTGCATGCCCAACAGCACACCGCTGGCCTGATGTCGGCCTGCTGTCGGAGCTTGACCCCGAGTGCTGTATTGCTTGAGTCATGAAGTTCTTAACCCTCGCCTCTGTGCTCGCTGCCTCCACCCTCTTCGCCGCGTGCTCGTCGAAGGAAACGCCCAAACACGCCAAGGCCACGAGCTATTCGCTCATGGACACCAACGGCAATGGCAAGACCGACGCCGTGGACCTCAACTCCAACCAGAAGGCGGACCTGCGCTTTGGTTTCGAGTGCGCGGCCCCGTTCATCGATCTGGGCGACGCGGACATCATCCCCAATGGCTTCGATCTCGACTGCGATGGACACATCGACATGTCGTGGTGCGACGAGCCGCTGGTGGACGCCGATGAGGACGGCGTGCCCGAGGCGATTGACTTCGATTGCGATGGCGACGCCGACGTCGATCTCGACCTGCCCTCGCTCTGCCTGCCGGAGCTGGTCGACTCCGGCGACGATGACATCCCGGAGGGCATCGACCTCGACTGCGATGGTGACGCCGACGTCGACCTGGACATCTGCCTGCCCGCCTTGATCGATCGAAACGGCGACCAGCTCCCCGAGGGCATGGACACCGACTGCGACGGCGAGGCCGACGTCTCGTTCTCGTGCGACCCGTTGATCGACGCCAATGATGACGACGTGTCAGAGGGCATCGACTACGACTGCGACGGAGACATCGACTTCGACGCGCAACCGTGAGCACGTCTCGCTGGCCGCAGCCGGTGAGCTCCTTGCCCCTCAGTGAGCCGGTGTGACCAGCCCTTCTTCGCCGCAGCCGGCGCGCAAGCGTCTCCCCCAACCCAAGCGCGCCGGCTGCGGCCTTTTCTTGAGCAGCTCGATCGTACGCCGCGCCGAGGGCCTGCGGCGGCACCAGAATCTTCGAACCATCGCCGGTCACAGCGAGCGCCACTCCTCGTAGTAGCGCCGCGCCGCTGGCGGGAGCTGCTCGAGGATCCAGGGCCAGGTGTCCTCGGACACCAGCACCAGGCCATCGCGGTGCATGGCGTGGAACCCGCGCGGCGGCGGCAGCGCTGGATTTCGCCGCGCCGCCGCCAGCGCTCGCGCCATGGGCGTTCGCTCACCGATGAACGCCAGCGGCATGAGCCGCCAGCGATGCCGCGGCGGCCGCGCCGGGTGGACCGCGGTGTCGACGCGCGCGTACCAGGTGACCATGAACGCCAGGTGCCGCTCGGAGACCAACACCAGCTCGCCCCGCGGGACCGCCGACGCCAGGCCGCGGACCGCGGCGATCATCGCCGGGTGGGCGTAGACCACGCCGCGGGTGAGCCGCGCGGGCGCGCGCGCCACCCAGAGCCCAAGCCCCAGCACCAAGAGAACCAAGAGGACAGCCCCCGCCGCCGCCTGCCCCGCGCTTGCCGCCCACCGATCGCCAAGCGCCAGGCCCAGGGCGGCGCCCTGCCCCACCAGCACCGCCGCCGCCGCCGCCATCGGGACAAACGCCACCAGGCGCAACCGAAAGCCCAGGCCCTGCGGATCTTCGACGGCGAGCGCGGGCCACGCGAGCAAGAGGCCGAGCCCGAGCAGCGCCCAGGTCAGCGCCGTGACCTCCGGCCTTGGCCGCGGCTCGCGCGTCGCGCCCCACCGGGAAGCCCCGAGCAGCGCCACCGCGGCGAGCGCGCAGGCGAGCCCCGCCTTCCACGCCTCGCCATCGAGCGGGAGCTGGTAGGTGCCCACCACCAGCGCCGGCGCATCCCAGCGCCAGGTCCCGGTGACGACCCCGCGCAGCAGGTCGAGCTGCGCCAGCGACAAGAAGCGTGCGGGCGCCAGCGCGCCTGCGACCACCAGACCGACGACGCCGAGCGCCAGCGCGGCGCCACCAACGCGCAGCGCACGACCGCCGCGCTGCCAGGCCCACGCGATCAGCGCGGGCAGCCCGGCCAGCAGCACCAGGCCCGCCGCCATCTTGTGGGTGGCCAGCGCCGCGGCGAAGGCGAGCGCCGCCAGCGCCAGCCGCCAGCGCGACGAGGGCCGCTCGAGCGCGGCCAGGAGCGCCGCCAGCGCGGCCAGCCCAGCGCAGACGCCAAAGCTGTTCTTCACGAAGTCCACCGTCAGCATCAGCGAGCCGGTGCTCGAGACCGCGACCACCGCCGCGGCCAGGCCGGCGACGCGGCGCTGGCCCAGCCGCGCCCCCAGCGCGTAGGCCGGCCACACCACCGCGGCGCCCGCCAGCGCGGCCCCAAGCTTGGCGCCAGTGATCGGATCGGTGGCGGCGGCCAGCGGCGCCATCAACCAGAACGCCAGCGGCGAGGCCGGATACGCGAGCTGCCCTTGCTCGAGGAGCGCGCGGAGCTGGATGGGATAGAAGTACCCATCCACGCCGAGCGGATACGGCGACGCGAGCAGCATCTGCCAGCGCAGGTAGAACGAGCGCGCGAACAGCCCGAGCAAGAGCAGCGCGGTCAGCGCCGCGGCGTGGCGCATCGCCAGACCACGCACCTGGCGCCAGGCTCCCCGGAGCCGCTGACCTGGCTGCGCCTGCACCGCGACCCTCGGGCGGCTCAGCTCGCGTTGCTGCCGCCCGGCAGCTCCGGCCCGCCGCCAGGCAGGGGCGCAGGCCCGGTGATCGCCGCGGGGCTCACCGCCTCCGGTGCGCTGTCCTCGCTGCCGACCCCGATCTTGGTCGGCAACAGGTGCTCGAGGCCGTGCTTGCGCAGGCGGTAGTAGAGCGTGGAGCGGTTGATGCCCAGCGTGCGCGCCGCGCTGGCGATGTTGCCGCGCGACTTGTCGACCGCGGCGATGATCTCCTTGCGCTCGCTGTCAAGCAGCCGCTCGGCCAGGCTCTTGCCCTCGTCGTGCGACAAGGCCGGCGGCGCCACCACCGGCGCGGCGGCGACCGCGGACATCCCCTGCGCCGGCGTGGCCGAGGTCGGCGCGACGCGGCGGCCAAAGTCCAGGTGCGCGGCGGTGAGCTCTCCGCCGCGGGCCAGGATCATCGCGCGCTCGATGATGTTCTCCAGCTCGCGCACGTTGCCAGGCCAGGTGTACTCGCGCAGCTTGGCCAGCGCCTCGGCCGCCGCCAGCGGCGGCCGGCTGCCGGTGTTGCGCGAGAACTTGGCGATGAAATGCGAGACCAGCGGCGGCAGATCATCTAGCCGGTCGCGCAGCGGCGGCAGGTGGATGGGGACCACGTTGAGCCGGTAGTAGAGGTCCTCGCGGAACTCGTTGTCCTCGATCATCTGCTCGAGGTTGCGGTTGGTCGCCGAGACCAGGCGGACGTCCACCTTGATGGTCTCGCTGCCGCCGACGCGCTCGAACTCGCGCTCTTGCAAGGTGCGCAGGAGCTTGATCTGCACCTCCATGGGCAGGTCGCCCACCTCGTCGAGGAACAGCGTGCCGCCGTCCGCCAGCTCGAAGCGCCCGGGGCGCCGCTGCAGCGCCGGTGAAGCTGCCCTTCTCGTGGCCGAACAGCTCGGACTCGAGGACGCCGGGCGCCAGCGCCGCGCAGTTGACGCGGACAAACGGCTTGTGCTCGCGCGGCGAGTTGATGTGGATCGCGTGCGCCACCAGCTCCTTGCCGGTGCCGGTCTCGCCGCGCAGGAGGACCGTGGAGGCGGTGGGCGCCACCTGCTCCACCTTGCTCAGCACCTCGCCGAGCGCCGAGCTCTCGCCGATGATGTTGCCAAAATCGAACTTGCCGTGCAGCTCCTGGTTCAGGTACCCGGTGTACTCCGCGAGCTGCGCGGTGAGGCGCCTGTTCTCCAGGGTCAGGTGGTAGCGCTCCATCGCGTACTGCAGCACGCCGCGGACCTCCTTGGCGTCCCACGGCTTGGTGATGTAGCGGTAGATCTGCCCGAGGTTTATGGCCTCCACCAGGACATCCACGTCGGTGAACGCGGTGAGGATGATGCCCACGGTCTCGGGGTGTCGCTGGCGGATCTCGCGCAACAGCTCGATGCCGGTCATCTTGGGCATCCGCTGGTCCGTCACCACCACCGCCACGTCGCGCTCGGCCAAAACCGCCAGCGCCTCCGGCCCGTTGGTCGCGGTCAGGATGTCGAAGGTCTTGCGAAAGTTGAACCGAAACGCATCCAGGTTGTCTTGCTCGTCATCGACGATGAGGATGGGGTAACGCTTCGAATCCAGGGACATGTCGGCCTTCAAGCGGTAGCACGACGCCGCCACCCTGTATACAGGGCGAGCGGCGCCTTGGCGACGCACGCCGGGCGCCGCTTGGACGCTGGCAAGATCTGGTATCCGTCGGCGATCCTCGGCGCTTCGGCGGCGCTTCGGCGGCGCTTCGGCGGCGCTCCTCGGCACGACGACCGGCGCCAGGCCCACCCCGCCGCGAGCGCCGGTGCTACCCTGCCAGGCGATGGTGGAGCAGACCTCGCCGCGCTGGCTGCTGCCGGTGGAGCTGGCCGCCCTGGCCGCGTGTACCCTCGCACCCGCGGGGCTCGCGCTGCCGGTCCCGGTCGCGGTGCCGCTCCTTGCCATCGCCGCGGTCTCGGTCGCGGCGCGGCGCGCGACCTTCCTGTCGCCGCCTGGCCGGGGGGCGCTCGAGGGGATCCTCCTTGGCGCGCTCGCCGGGCTCGTCGGGCTCGTCGCGGCGGTGACGCTGGCCACGCCGGTGCTGCAAGACGGCTTTGGCCTGATGGTCCGGTGGGGGCAGAGCCCCGCGGTCCGCGGCAGCCTGGACGCGGCGCTCGGCGTGGCGCTGGTGACAGGCGCGCTGGCCACCGCGCAGGAGCTGATCTTCCGGCGCTGGATCCTCGAGCGCGCGTACTCGCTGGGCGCGTCCGGCAGCGGCTCGATCTTGATCGCCGGCGCGGCGGAGGCGCTCGTCGGCCCGGGGAGCTTCGGCGCGCGGCTCGGCGCCGCGCTGTTTGGGGTGGCCCTCGGCATGCTGTACTGGCGTGGCGGTCGTCGGCTCGGCCCGGCGCTGGCGGCGCGGCTGGCCTTCACCTGGGGCGCGCTGAGCTTGCAGGCCCTACGCTGGATCGAATAGCGCGGCTGTCGTCGCGGCTGTCGTCGCGGTCGTCGCGGCTGTCGTCGCGGCTGTCGTCGCGGTCGTCGTCGCGGCCGTGGCCGCGCGCCGTCACTGCGCCAGCTCTGGCAGCGCGTCGGGCGGAAGCGGGCGAGCGCCGCCGCGGGCGCGCGACCGCCCGGCGCAGGCGATGATCTGCTCGCGGAACCAGCGCTGCGCCGGATCGCTCTGCGTGCGCTCGTGCCAGATGAGGTTGATGACGAAGCCGGGGAGCTCCAGCGGCGGCGGCCGGGTGACGAGGCCGTGGCTCTTGCCGAAGGCCGTGGCCACTCGCGATGCCACCGTCATCACCAGCTCGGTGGCGGCCACCACGTGCGGCGCGATCAAGAAGTGCGGGACCGTCACCGCCACCCGCCGCTTGCGCCCGACCTTGGCCAGCGCGTCGTCGACGAAGCCGCCGGGGCTGCCGCGCGGCGCGATCAGCAGGTGATCCAGCGCGCAGTACCGGTCCAGCGTGAGCTTGCCGGTGGCGGCGGCGTGGCCGCCGCGCATGGCGACGGTGAACACCTCGTCGAGCAGGTGGCGCTGAAAGCACCCGCTGCCCAGGTCGCGCGTCGGCGCCAGCACCACGTCGAGCTGGCCGCTGGCCAGCGCCGCGGTGGCCTCCGGCGGCACCACCCGCACGAACAGATCCACGCTCGGCGCCGTCGCCGCCAGGCGGGCCGCCAGCGCCGGCAGCAGCACCAGCTCCGCGAAGTCCCCGGCGCCGATCGTGAACGTGCGGCGGGCGCTGCCCGGCACGAACTCCTGCTCGCGCCACGCCGCCGCGATATCGGACAGCGCGCGCCGCACCACCGGGCCGAGCTGCTCGGCGCGCGGCGTCGGCAGCAGGCTCCCGCCTGGACCGCGCACCAGCAGCAGATCGCCCACCTCCTCACGCAGCCGCGCCAGCGCGTGGCTGGCCGCCGACTGGGTGACCCCGAGCCGCGCCGCCGCGCGGGTCACATGCCGCTCGGTGAGCAAGGCATCGAGGGAACGCAGGAGGTTGAGATCGAGCGCGCCAAGCACGTCATGCACATCAGACATACTTGCTATCTATATCATCCGTTTCACTCATGAGTGGGGTTCGGGCAGGATGGCTTTGCGCCGACCGCCAACCGCCGACCGCGACGTGCCGTCCGGTCGCACACCAGGTCCCGCACGCAAGGAGCCCCGTCATGTCCGCGCTTCGCTCATCCGCCGCTGTCTCGTTCGCCCTCGTCGCCTCCACCGCCGCGCTCGTCGCCTGCGGCGGCGCCAAGTCGCCGGCCACGCCGGCCACGCCGGCCACGCCTGCCAGGCCGGTCACGCTCGACCGCCACGCCGCCGAGGAGTCCAACGTCAACGCCTACGTCCTCTCGGACGGCCAGGGCGCGATCGTCATCGACGCCACCCGCACGCCCAAGGACGGCGCCGCCATCGCCGCGCTGCTCGCCCAGCGCACCGCCGGCCCGGTGACCGTGCTGATCACGCACGGCCACCCCGATCACTTCCTGGGCCTCGGCGCGCTGCGCGCCGCGTTGCCCCAGGCGCGCTTCGTGGTGGCGCGGCCGGAGATCAAGGCCGACGCCATCGGCATGGCGACCTGGATGGCCAGCCAGGGCTGGCTCGACGCGCTGCCGGCGATGAAGCCCAGGACCGACCAGCACGCGGCCGGCTTCGACTACGAGCGCGAGCTGGAGGTGCTCACCGAGCCGCGGCTGACCCTGCCCGGCGGCGCGGTGCTCGAGCTGACCACGAGCTACCCCGCCACCGAGGCCGAGCACATGACCACCGCCTACAGCCCGCAGCTCAACGCGCTGTTCACCGGCGACCTGGCGTACCAGGACGTCCACCTGTGGCTGGGCGTCGGCGTCACCCGGGACGCGGCGCGCGCCTGGCAAGCCACGCTCGACCAGCTCGCCGCCGCCTGGGCGGCCAAGCAGCCGATCGTCTACCCGGGCCACGGCGCGCCGACCGACGCCTCGGTGTTCGCCGCGGACCGCGCGTACATCGAAGAGGTCCTCGCCATCACCGCGGCGGCATCTTCCGACGAAGACGCGATGGCCAAGATGATCGCCAGGTACCCAGGCCACGCCAACCGCGACTTCTTGCTCAAGATGAGCGTGGCCAACCTGCGCACGCAAAAATAGCTCGACGAGCCCGGTGGCCAGCCATGAACCTGCCGCATACCTAGTATCAATCTGACATGTTTGGTTCATGGCATATCCGATCGCATGATGAGCCCACCTCTCAACGTCTTTGGAGCAAACCGTCATGTTCACCATCGCTGGAGCCACCGGAAACACGGGCGCTGTCGTCGCCACCACCCTGCTCGCCGCCAAGGCGCCCGTCCGCGTCATCGTGCGGGACGCCGCCAAGGCCACCGCGTGGCGTGAGCGCGGCGCGGAGATCGCCGTCGCCGACGTGTCCGACCTCGCGTCGCTCACCGCGGCGCTTCGCGGCAGCAAGGGCGCCTACCTGCTGGTGCCACCGCGCCCCAGCTCGCTCCAGCCGCTCGGAGGACAACCGCGCGGTCGTCGATGTGATGGCCGCGGCGGTGAAGGCCGCCGAGGTGCCGCACGTGGTGCTCTTGTCCTCCATCGCCGCGCAGCAACCGGACGGCACCGGGCCGATCCGCTCGGTCCACTACGCCGAGGCCGCGCTGGCCAAGGTCAGCGCGCTGACCGCCGTCCGCGCCGCGTACTTCATGGAGAACTGGATGGCCGCGCTGGGCGCGCTGGCGCAGGGCATCTTGCCCACGTTCCTGCCGGCCAACCTGGCCATCCCCATGGTGGCCACCAAGGACATCGGCCTGGTCTCGGCCAGCGCGCTGCTCGAAGGCCCGCACGGGCAGACCCGCATCGAGCTGTCGGGCCCGCAGAGCTACAGCTCCGCCGATGTCGCCGCGGTGGTGGGAGAGCTGCTCGGCAAGCCTGGCTCCATCGTCGCCGCGGAGGCGCCGCTCGAGGCCGTGGTCCCCACCTTCACCAGCTTCGGCGTCTCCGCGCCCTTCGCGGAGCTGTTCCGCGAGATGTACGCCGGGATCCGCGCCGGCCACGTGGCCTGGGAAGGCGGCGCAGCCCGGGCGGTCCGCGGCACGGTGCCGATCGCAGACGTCCTGCGGCCAGCGCTCAAGCGCTGACCTGCGCTACCCTCTCGCGAAGCTCGCGCCAACGCGACGCAGCACTCGCTGCCATCGCCGTCCCTCACCATCCTTCACGACGGTTCGCGCTCTCCACCTTTTTTCCACCCGCTCTCCTTTGCTACCTCTCCACTTTGCCCAGGGCCGTGCGCGAGCGGCGCACCTAGCTTGGGCCCACACGAGGGTTTCATGTCCATGCAGAAAGTCGCAGTTCTCGGCTCTGGCACCGTCGGCGAAGTGCTCGCCAACGGGTTTCTCAAGCACGGCTACGCGGTGATGCGCGGCACCCGCGAAGTGCAGAAGCTCGCGGCCTGGGCGCAAGGCAAGGCAAACGCCTCGGTCGGGACCTTCGAGCAAGCCGCCGCCTACGGCGACATCATCGTCCTGGCGCTCAAGGGCTCCGCGGCGGAGACCGTGGTGCGCGGGCTCGCCGACTCGCTGGCCGGCAAGGTGGTGCTCGACGCCACCAACCCGATCGCAGACCGTCCGCCGCAGGACGGCATGATCTCGTTTTTCACCACCTCGCTTGGCGACTCGCTGATGGAGCGGCTGGTGGCCGCCGCGCCGAAGGCCCACTTCGTCAAGGCGTTCTCGTCGGTGGGCAACGCCAACTTCGTCAACCCGGACTTCGGCGGCACCCTGCCCACCATGTTCATCTGCGGCAACGACGCCGCGGCCAAGGACAAGGTCACCCACGTGCTGCAGCAGTTCGGGTGGGAGGCCGCTGACATGGGGGTCGCCGCCGCCGCGCGCGTCATCGAGCCCCTGTGCATCCTGTGGTGCATCCCGGGCATGCTGCACAATCAGTGGACGCACGCCTTCAAGCTGCTCAAGCGCTGAGCTGGCGCCCCGCTGGCAGCGGGCCAGGTGGGCAGATGTTTCCATCGGCGCGGTTGTACGGACGGCGCGCGGTGGTGGTCGTAGTAGCGAGGCTCCGCGACTCTGCGGAAGCGCCCGCCGCTCGCTCGGCAGCTACTGGCGCTTCCGCGGAAACCTTCGCGACCCCCGCGGAGACGTGGCGTGATCCAAGTCGCGGCGCATTTCCGCGGAGGCCTCGGGGCTATGGACGGTGGCGGGTTGTGGACAACCGCGCTCGTCGAGCCTGGGCAGGCGTGATGCGCGCAAGCGGCGCGGTTGACCACAGCCCTTGGAGAGGCGCAGGAGGGCACGATGTGGGTGGGTCAGGCTCGTCGGCGGCGGTCTGCGCGCATGATGTGAGCCCCGGCTCCACCCTGCTAGCGCGAGGTTGGCGGATGTTTCGACGGGCGCTGTGACGGGTGCTGCAGGTGGTCCGGCAAGGGGCGACCGACGGAGAGCGGGTCAACGCCCGTGATCTCCATCTCGGCGAGGACCCAGCGCTCGATGGCGCTGTGGCGGTCGAGGTCGTCCCACAGGCCGCGCAGGGGGAGACCGTCGGGGTCCAGCGAGGGATCGGCGAGCGATGAGAGAGAGGAGAGTGGTGAGGGTGGCGAGGGTGGTGTCGGTGTGCGGGGGAAGGAGGGCGGAGGGGATGCTGCGGTGGTGAGTGATGCGTTGGGGGCGGAAGTTGCGGGGGCTGCAGGGGCGGAATGTGCGGTTGCCGCGTCGGCGCGGCGCTGGATGCGTGTCACGGTGGCGGCGGCGTCCCAGCTATCGACGCGCTCACCGCGCCAGCGGCACTGACCGGTGGATGAGGTCAGCGGCAAGGCGGCGTTGGCGGCGTTGGCGGCGCGCAGCGCCGGCCAGCCGAGCTGCGTTGGAGCGGGGCGCGGCGGCAGCGGGACGACGGCGCGGCCCTGCGGATCTTCGAAGGCGAGCGCGCCAGTAGCAGACTGCGTGATGCGATAGCCGCGCTCATGGACATACGAGTGATGCAGCGAGCAAAGCAGCGCCAGGTTGGGCAGGCTGGTCTCGCCGCCGTCGGCCCAGTGCTGCAGGTGGTGGCCCTCGAGGAAGAGGCGGTGGTCGCAGCCGGGGAAGCGGCAGGTTCGGTCGCGTAGCAGCAAGGCGCGCTTGAGGGCGGCGGGGATGGTGCGGGTCTTGCGGCCGATGGAGAGCGGTTCGGCGTCGGTGGCGGTAGCTGCGGTGACGGTGGCGACGACCAGGCCGCAGTCGCAGGCCAGGCGGCGGGTGGCTTGCGGAGAGAGCGCAAGGTCGGTCTCGACGGTGAGGGCCACCGGCAGCGACGCGCCGCGGTCGGTGAAGGAGGCGGGGGCGATGGTTACATCGGTGGTGGAGGAGATGTCGCTGGCGGAGTCGGTGGTGCCGGTGGCTGAGTCGGTGGTCGCGGCGGACTGCTGAAGCAGCGCAACGGGCACGGTGACGATCAACTCGACGGGCGCGCGCTCGGCGCGGCTGCCGCGCGCGTAAGTGTGGACCAGGGCCATCAGGCCATCGGCGCGGTTGTACGGGCGGCGCGTGGTAGTCGTGGGGTCGCGGGTCCGCGTTTCCGCGGGCCGGCCCTGGCTCGCTGGTGCTGGCGCTGGCGCTTCCGCGGAAGCGCCCTCCGCTCGCTCGGCAGGTGCGGACACTTCCGCGGAAACGTCAGCAACCTGCGCGGAAGCGTCCGCCGGCTCGCGCGTGCAGTCCGCCGCGGCTTGCTGCAGTACTTGAAGCAGCAGCGCGGCCTCGTCGGGGCGCAGGCACGCCTTGACGCACACCATGCCAGAGGCCGTCGTGGTGTGCGCCACGTAGCGCTCGCTGTCGTGTGGGCGCGCGGCTCGGCTGGCAGCATCCGCGCCGAGCACGCCGACCTTGCGGCACACGGTCTCGAGCTGGCTGGCGGTGCAGTGCTGCGCGTAACCCAACAGCACCGCTTCGGTGGCGGCGGTGGCCACGCGCGTGATGGCGCGAGTCTTGGAATAGGAGATCTGCCCGGCGGACAATGCCTCTGATACGAGAGGCAAGGTGTGCAGCGCCCTGGCCACGCGCAGGTGCTCGCGCGCGGTGCCAAGGTCCCAGCCGACGCGCCAGCTCAGCCAGTGCGCGCAGGTGCCAAAGCCCTGGCGGTACCAGCCGCCGGCCGCGTCGAACGTCCGCAGGTCCGCCAGCAGGCGATGCATGGCGGCGTCCAGGTGGACGGCTTGCTCGGCGATGTGTTCGCCGAGCGCTTGAACTTCCTCGACGGAGAGAGGCTCGCTCATGAGGCTTTGTAGCACGGCGGTTTTCGGCGCCGGATTTCGCGCTTGGCGTGCCCCAGGTGCCGAGGAAGCGCGGGTAGCGCGATTTTTCGTGGAGCGCGCGGGCAGATGGGGATGTAGCGCGCGCAGGGGCCGCGGGAGAAGAGATCGCAGCGGGTTGGCGGCAAGGCGGGTGCGCGGGCGCGGAAGGTGTCAAGAGGAATGCTGGGTTTGATATAGATATTGGATAGAAGATCTTTTGTTGGATAGTGTGTCCGGTAGGCGGACGCGAGCAAACCGGGATCCGCGATCGAGATCGCGGAAACCTCCGCGGAAACGTGGTGTGATCCAGGTCGCAGCGCGTTTCCGCGGAAGCCTCGGGGCTGTGGACGGTGTCGGGCTATGGACAACCGCGCCCGTCGAGCCTGGGCATGCGAGATGCGCGTACGCCGCGCGGTTGACCACAGCCCTTGGAGAGGCGCAGGCGGGCCAGGTGCAGAGAGGCGTACCTGAGTGGGCGGCGCGCCTCTCCACACCGCCGCACAGCCCCTGCTGTTTTCAGAACCCTGAGTTTTTTGTTTTGACCCAGAACCCGGAACGGATCGCCAGGGGAGCGGCGGGGGTGAGCGCGTGGGAGGTGGGTAGGTCAAGCACGGTGGTTGGGTCAAGCACGGTGGTCGGGTCGAGCACGGTGGTCGGGTCGAGCACGGTGCTCGAATCCAGCACGGTGGTTGGATCACGCACGATGGTCGGGTCACACCTGGTGAATCAGACTCGTCAGCGGCGTTCTGCGCGCATGATGTGCAGGATCATGAGGCGCTGAGCTAGCGTTAGCGCCGCCGCGAGCCGAGGGGCGCCAGCAGCCCGAGCAGCCCGAGGAGCACGAGCAACCAGGCAGGGCCTGAGGTCGGCGCCGCCGAGCTGCAGCCGCCGCTGGGCAGCTCCTCGGTGGGCCAGCACATGCCCGGCGCTGGATCTTTCGAGGACACGCAGGTGTAGCCCGCGGGGCACTCGCTCCGCTCGAGGCCCGGGGAGCACACCATGGAGCAGCGCGGAGCGCCGGAGTAGTCGAAGCACTCCCACGACGCGCAGTCCTGCGGCTCGGTACACACCGCGCCAAGCGGGCCGGTGGGCGCGGGATACATGCAGCGGCCCTCCTGGCACACCTCTGGATCTCGGCAGGTCGCAGAGGTCTGACACGGCGCGCCCTTGGTCAGCGTGAGCTTGTGCGCCGCGGCGGCGCCAAGGTCGTTCACCGAGCGCACCTCGATGTCCAGGATGCCGTTCGAGACCGGAGGCGCGGTGAACAAGAAGTCAGACAGCGCCGTGTGCGGCAGCCGGCCCCAGCGAAAGCCGTTGATCCACAGCTCGATGGAGCGGATCCATCGCGGCTCGTCCACCTGGCCGGTCAGCACGCTGCCATCCCAGGTGGGCGTGTCCGCGAGGCTCACCGTGCCGGCGAGCGCCAGCACCCCGCTTGGGCCCAGCTCGTTGGTCAGCTTGACGTGGGAGTTCTGAACATCGCTGCAGCGACAGTGCCGATCTTTGCGGAACTCTCCGCACCTGGATTCGATGTTGAGGAATGCTTGACCGCCGCACGCGGTCAGATACGTCATGGGATCACGGCACTGCAGCGCGTGATCGAGCCCGAAGGTGTGCCCGGCCTCGTGGACCACAGTCGAGCAAAGCTCGTTGAGGTTCTCCGCGGGGTGCGAGTCGGCGAAGGCGAACGCCAGCACGTTGCGCTGCGGCGAGCAATCCACCGACAGCGGCGCCACGCCCAGCGTGCCCAGGCCAAAGCCCAGGTCCGTGGGGCGACCGGCCACCAGCACCGCGACGTGATCGACGTTGGCGGGCGGCGGCTCGGTGACGATCGACAGGTCATACAGCGCATAGGCGTGGCGTACGCACTGCACCAAGGAGGTCCACGCGGCGTCGCCGAACGAAAACGCAGGGAGCACGGCCGGCTTGCGGATAATGGACGACCGGTTCTGGTGCGGATCGTTGTCCCCGCTCTGCACCTCGCAGCCGCCGGCGCAGCGGTTGAGGTACAGCACGTGCGCCACCCCCGCCGCTCGCCGCGAGGGCGTGGCAGCCGGCGGCACCAGCACGTAGTCCACCGCCTCCTGCCCGGCGCCCGCGAACGCCAGCGCGGCTGGCCACACGGTCGCAAGTCCCAGCGTCACCAGAGTAGCTAGCGGGGCTCGCATGCGCTCATCGTATCACGCACGCCATCGCGACAGGCCACAGAACATGAAGCCGGGGGCGGGGTAGCGGCTGGCTTTGCCTCTCATGCGCACCTGAGGTGGAGAGCGTCCGATTGGTGCCTCCGCTGGCGCCGCACTACCGCGCAGCGCCGCGCCACTCCGAAGTTGAGCTGCCGTTTCGGTCGCTTGTGCGAAGGCGGGCGCGCCGCGCGCTGCCGGCCCACCCTCGCGGCGCCGCGTTGTCGCAGGTGTCGGCCGTACGCCTCATGCACCGTCACGTGATACCGTGCGGTCCTCATGCGACACCGCGCTGTCATCACGTTGCTGCTGTCTTTGCTGCTGCTATCGCCTGGGGCCTGCAAGGGAAACAGCGAGCAAGAAGGAATGCTCGCGGCGCAGAGAGCCGCGGAGGAGGAAGCCAAGCTGGCGGTCGCCAACCACCAGGTGGCCCCCAGGATCCACGCGCCGGTGCAGGATAGCCGCAAGGTCGACTGCAACCAGCTCATCGATCTCCCCTCCTTCCATGAAGCGCTCCAAGAGAAGGAGCCGCTCAGCATGCGCGACACGCGCAAGAGCAACGCGGACGCCAGCGCCGCGTGCTCGCTGATGCGCGGCGGCCGGATCCTGTCCGCCAAGGAGCAAGAGGCGCTGCTCAAGCGCAGCGGCAAGCTGGGCGTCCTGGCCGGCGATGAGCTGTGCCACATCGCCGCGTTCTGCAACGTCCACGCCGATGAAGAGTCGCTGCGCAAGCGCTGCCAGGGCCCCAACCGCAAGGCCTCGGAGGCCATGGGCACCTACGCCTGCGAGACCACCACGGCGCACGGCGCGCTGGACGTGATCTCGCTGCGCTTCGTGGACCCCGATACCCACTGCGTCCTCGAGATCCGCGGCGGCCCCAGCATGACCGACAACGACTTCATCGTGAAGTGCGCCATGGCGGCGCGAGAGCTCATCGGGCCAGCCCAGATCGCAGAGCAGCCGCCCGCCGCCAACGAAGCCGCCACCGAAGCCGCCAACGAAGCGACCAGCGAAGCCGCTCCCGCCGCCGGCAGCACAGCGCCCTGACACCCGCCGGCAGCGCAGCGCCCTGACCGCCAGGGTGGTATGGATGGGGCATGCCCATCGCAATGATTCTGGGGGGGATCGCGCTGCTCGCTGTTCTTGGCCTCGGCACGAGCTTTCGGGTGCTGCGCGAATACGAGCGCGCCATCGTCTTTCGGTTCGGTCGCGCCCGCCAGAAGGCGCTGGGGCCTGGCCTGGTGTTGATGCTGCCGTTCGGCATCGACCGCGCCAACGTGGTCGACACCCGCACCAAGGTCATCCAGATCCCCCCGCAGGAGGTCATCACCCGCGACAACATCTCGATCGCGGTCGACGCCGTCGTCTACGTGGAGATCTCCTCGCCGATGGACGCGATCTTGCGCGTCGAGCAGTACCTGCCTGCCACGCTGCAGCTAGCCGCCACCACCCTGCGGTCGATCATCGGCCGGATGGAGCTCGATGAGGTGCTGGCCAAGCGCGCCGAGATCAACACCGAGATCGAGGAGATCCTCGAGTCCCGCGTCGAGCAGTGGGGCGTGAACATCACCGCCGTCGAGATCAAGGACATCTCGCTGCCGGCCGAGATGAAGCGCGCGATGGCCCGCCAGGCCGAAGCCGAGCGCGAGCGTCGCGCCAAGATCATCATGTCCGAGGGCGAGCTGCAGGCTGCTCAGCGCCTCGCCGAGGCCGCCCGCCTGATGGCCGACGATCCCGCCGCGCTACAGCTCCGCCTCTATCAGACAATGGTCGAGGTGGCGGCCCAGCCCAACATGACCATCGTGCTGCCGGTGCCCATCGAGCTGCTCGCGGGCGGCAACGCCGCCTCGTCCGCCGCCAGGGCCGCCATGAGCGCCGCCGCCAGCGCCGCTGGCGCCCAGGCCGGCAAGCCGCCCGCCCAGCTGGCCTCGGCGACCTCGGCGCAGCTCCCCGCCGCGAGCCCGGCGCAGCTCGCCACCGCCCTGCCGCTATTGTCCCCGGTGGCCGCCGCCACCGGGGCCCAGGCCACCACCGAGGCCCTGCAGGCGATCCTGTCCGAGCCCAAGCCCAGGGGCTAGCGCGGGAATGCCCGCACACTGCCGGCCACATGTGCGCATGCAGCTCACCGCTCACGTAGTCGTCAGCCTTCGCCTCGCGCGTGAGGGAGTGTACAGACGTCTTCGACAGTGAGAAGCTCGGCCGCGATGGCGGCGTTGGTGAAGCTCGATGATCCCGGTCGATCGCTGTTCTGGACAGCACCGGCAGCCGACGACTCCGAGCTCGCGACCGAAGATCCGCTCGCCCTCGACTATGTGTCGCAACAGCTGGGGCTGCAGCTGCTGCCCACGCTGACCACTCGCTCGACGCGGGCCCAGGCGTTCGCCATGGTCCTGTACGGCCTGGCGCTGGTCGAGCGAGCGATCGCGCTGTATCACGCGCCGGTGACCGTCGAGTCACGGCGCCACTTGTTCGAGCGCTGGGAGCGATTCTGGGCGCTCGCCACGCTGGAGTTCCGGGAAGGCGGATTGCCGCGCGGGGATCCGGATGCCATGCGTGGCGTCCAGGGCGCGCGCGCGGCCTGGCGCCCTGGCAAGGGGCCGTTGCCGCTCGACTATCCCCTGATCTCGCGCCAGCAGGAGCTAGGCAACCTTGGCGCATACCTGTCGCCGCTGCGCCGAGCCAACCTGGTCCTCGATGACTTGCGCCCGAGCGCCGCTGCGCTCGACATCATCGACGCGTTCTGGGATGAGGCCGACAACAAGCACCGTGGTCGCTACCACGACTACGCCTTGCTCGCGCTGCAGCCCGACGCATCGAAGATCGAGCGCAGCCACGCGAACCTGACGCTCGCGCGGGTCGGCGAGTTCAGCCGGCTGACCTCGTTGACGGAGAGATCACGAGCCCAGCAGCAGCGCCGCCTGTATGACGCGCTGCTGGCGCAGGCCAGAGATCCTATCACGGCTGCGGTCACCAGCCTCGTGCAGGCCGCCGTGCGCCTGGACATCGACAGCGCCGCCGACATCCTCGACGCGGCGGTGGCCGGACGCCTCGGACCGGTGGACGTAGCGCTGAGCGAGCTGCTGGTGACCGCGCGACGGTTCGGCGACGCGATGGCGGCGATGCTCACCACCTTCGACGGCATCTACGCGGCCATCCAGCAAGAAGGCTGGACGGCGTCGGCCGCCAAGATCGCGAACGCCGTCCTCCCGCCGCAGGTGCTCGCCGAGCTGCAGCACGCAGGCCGGCGCTTGCTGGACGCTCCGCGGGCGAACCTATTGCGCGGCCTGCCGATGCACGGCGCTGCGTACATGCGCCTCACCGAGCAGCTGATCGGCGCGGACCCCGTGACGGCGCTCGACGCCATCCTTGGCTACCACGCCGCGGTCCAGCGAGAGCGTCGACGTGGCGAAGGGTGGATCCGCTCGGAGCATGGCACGCTGGTGCTGCTGGTGACGTCGTACACCGCGCGCCCGGAGGCGGACCGCTTCCCCTCCTACAAGCTCTCTGCGGTGCGACAGCTACTCAGCGACACCGGGAGACTGTCCTCCGACGCGAAGCGTCGGCGCAGCGGCGCCAAGGATCCGCCATGAGGCTCGAGACGCGGCGCCTGCTGGAGCAGCTGATCACCCCGCGTCAAGCTTGCATCGGCGCGGTGTTCTGCTCCTATACCTTCGACCCTGCATACTTCGAAGAGCAGGTGCTGCGCACGCTGCTGGCGCTCAGCAGTGACCCCGACGAGGACGGCACGCGCTACCACGCGGAGGCCCGCGCCGCGCTTCGCGACACGCCGGTGGCGTGCTTCGTGGATGCAAGCGTCCGACAGGGCGGACGACGGCTGCCATACGATCTCCACCTGGTCCGCAAGCGAACCTTTCACCCCAAGGTGACGCTGGTGCTGTACGAGACCGAGGCGCGCGTGGCGGTGGGCTCTGGCAACCTCACCCGCCCTGGTCACGAGCGCAACGTCGAGCTGTTCTTCACCCGGGTGCTGCGCTACGACGATCCCGTGGCCGTGGTGATGCTGCGCCAGCTAGACGCCTTCTTCGGCGCGTGCCTGAGCCTGGCGGCCAGCGACGGCACCCAGCTCCAGGCAGCGCGCCAGGCCCTGGCGGCCCGGATCGCTGGGAGCCCCGAGCCGGCTGCCAGCGCGCCCCGCGACGCAAGCTTCATCAGCACCTTCGAGTCCTCCGCCTTGCGATCGCTGGCCGAGGCGCTCCCCGCACAGGCGACCCTGCGCCGGGTCGGCGTGCTGTCGCCGTTCTTCGAGCGCGACGACCTGGCGATCGCGGACGAGCGCGAGGGCCTCACCTCGGTGCTCTCGGAGCTCCTGGCCCTGCGACGGCACCCTCCCGGCGAGGCCCCTGCGCTCGAGCTCGGCGTGCCGTGGGAGGATGCGCCCCTGGCGCCACCCGCGGCGGCGGTGCTCCCGGCGCTGGCCCCCGGGCTGTGGGCGTGGCGTCGGGCTCGCGAGTCCCTGGGCGGTGACGAGCCGGTCGCGCAGGTCGCGTACATTCGAGTCGAGAAGATCACCGGCAAGCAGGTGTTCGCGGTCGACGCCGGCGAGCGCTCGCAGCGGCTCGATCGCGCGGAGTTCGAGGCGGCGCTCGCGGACCACCAGCTATGGCCGGTGGCGCCCCCCAAAGTGCATGCGCCGGCTCGCATCCTGCAGCGCGTGGCCAAGGAGCACCAGCTGCAGCTATGGCTGCAGCCGACCGCCACTCTCGCTGGCGACGGCCGCCCGCTGCTGCGGCCGCTGCACGCCAAGCTGTTCTTGATCACGGTGGAGCATCGAGGCCAGACCTCGACCTATGCGCTGGTCGGCTCGGCGAACGCCTCGCGGGCCGCGCTGGAGCGGCCAGTCGCAGAGGGCGGCAACGTCGAGGCCGGTGTGCTGATGCGCTTCGATGGTGAGGTGCGGTTGCGCGACCTGTTGCAGAGCCTGGTCGCCAGCTCGCTGGGCGACGTGCAGCTCGAGGAGCGCCCGGCGCCGGAGTCGGAGCTCGACCTGTCGGCCTGGATCGAAGACGCGGTCCATGACGCCGAGGCCAGGACGCTCACCATCGTCTGGGCCAGCGCTGGGCCCAAAGGACTCTCGGCGTGGCAGCTGAGCTACCTCGGTCGCGCGGTCGCCAGCGGCGCGGGTCCAGCGACCGAGCCCACCCTGGTGACGGACTTCGACCTCGAGCCGGCCAGCGCCGAGCTGGCGCTGCTGGCTAGCGACCGCTGCTGGATGATCCCGATCCGAGTCGCCGATCTGGCGCAGCTGCCGATACAGGCCGGGCTCCCGGCGCCGGACCTGAGGGCGCTGCTGGCCATGCTCGGCCGCAGGGTGGGCAGCGAGCGCCTGGCCACCTTGTGGCAGCAGCGCGGACCGAGCGGCGTCGCCGCGATCCTGGAGAGCCTGTTCGGCGATGGGTTTGGACCGCACGACGTCTTCAAGGCCTGGTGGGGCCTGCGGCAGGAGATCGAGGACTCGACCACGGTCGCGTCCCTGCGCCACCGGCTGGTGGGGCCCACCGGCGCACGCACGGTCTGGAAGAGGCTGTGCGAGGTACCCGAGACGGAGCTGGCGCGCGATGAGGTGTGGCTGTATGGCAGCGAATTGGTGCGTGAGCTGCGACAGGCGAACCTGGCGGACGGGCCCGATCGCCCTGCCCGCGCCGAGCTGCTCGCGGCGCTGGTGACAGAGCTCTGCGCTGACCTCGCGCAGCGTGAGCCGCCCGGAGATGCCGCCTGGCTCGACGACGTGCGCGCCTTCTACCGCGGCCGGGGGCCCCGCTCATGAGCTCGCGCGATCGGCGCTGGCTTCGCGGCTTTCTGCGGCTGACCCGCCCCGGTACGGTGGTGGCGGCCCGGGATGTCGAGCGTCAGGAGGACACCGTGCTGCGCGCGCTCGCGCTGCTCGAGTCCCAGCCGGGCGTGGTGCTGGCCGACGAGGTCGGCATGGGCAAGACCTTCGAGGCGCTGGGAGTGCTGGCAGCGCGCCTGGAACAACGCCCCGAGGCCCGGGCGCTGATCCTCACGCCGGGGCCGGACCTCAACACCAAGTGGGCCAAGGAGCTGCGCGACTTCTGCGATCCGCAAGCGCCCATGTACCGGGGCTTCGCGGGCCGCTTCACCGCCGCCAGGACGCTGGCAGAGCTGACCTTGGCGTCGCGCTCCCATTCCATCGTGATCGCGCCGGTGACCGTGTTCATCGGTGGCCGCGGCGCCAGCGACCAGGCCTATCTGCTGTCCTTGTGGGGCCAGGCGCGCGACCTGGCCGGCAACCAGCTAGCCGCGGTGTTTCGCCGCTACCGAGAGGGGGCGCTCTCGCACGTGCAGGTGGAGCGCGAGCGGCTGCTGGATGCGTTCGCGTGGTCGGAGGTCGAGCCGCACGTCGCCGCGGTGATGGAAGGGCACCAGCGCATGGGCCGACGTTCCCTCGATGCGCTGTGGCGCGCCCACGGGTACGAGGCCTTTGCCAACAAGGAGGCCGTCGACCAGGCGCTCGCCGATCTACGCTTCCGCCTCATCGGCAGCATGCTCCCGTCGCTCGATCTGCTGATCGTCGACGAGGCCCACAAGCTCAAGAGCGCGGATTCGGTCCGGACGACCGGTGTCAAGACGGCCTTCGAAGGTCGGTTCGATCGCGCGCTGTTTCTCACCGCCACGCCGTTCCAGCTCAGCGTCGACGAGCTGCGCTCGGTGTTCGAGCTGTTTGCCCTGGCGAGATCAGCGCCCGCCGACCTCATGGACCAGGCCGACCGGCTGCTCGCCGACGTCGCGGGCTATCAGCAGGCGTACCAGGACTTCCAGCGGGTCTGGGCGACCGCGGACGGCGCGCTGGCGGCGGATTTCTCGTCGTGGCTGCGCGCGGATCCCGGCATGGCCACGGACCCGCAGGACGCCGTGCTGCGTCCGATCGCGCAGGCCGCGCGCCGCCTGTTGACCCTCAAGCGGGACCGCATCGAGCCGCACTTTCGGCGGTGGATGATCCGCAGCCTGCGCGAGGACAAGCGCCAGTACCGGCGCAGTCATCGTGCGCGCCTGCGCGCCCGCGACGGCCTGAGCGTGCCGTTCCTGCTGTACGAGCGGCTCATCGCCGAGCTGTTTCGCTCGGGGACGCGCACCCACAAGGCGGCGGCCCAGATCAACCTGGTCTCGTCGTTCGGCGCGGCGCGGGCCGGCGCGTTGCTCACCCTTGACCCCGAGGTCGCCGAGGCGACGCCCGCAGGAGAAGGCGAAGCGTATCGTCGGTTGTTGCGCAAGATCGTCGGCCAGCTCAGGGACGAGGACGAGGGGCACCCCAAGATCGACCACGTGGTAGCAGATGCGCTCGCCGCGGTCGCCCGCGACGAGAAGACCCTGATCTTCTGCGCCCGCAAGGAGACCCTGCGTGAGCTCAAGCGACGGATCGAGGACCTCTGGGAACAGCGGATGGTCGCGCGCTGGCAGCTAGTCTATCCCGGCGCGAGCCATCGCGACATCTTCGAGCACCAGAACGCCGGCAGGGCCGTGGACGGCCACCACAGCCGCTTGCGTGATCGCTTCGGCAGCCCCAAGGACGCTCTGTATCTGGCGCTCCGCGAACGGTACGTCGGGACCTTGCTGCGCGGCCTTGCGCCGACCGAGGCCCAGCGCGCGCAGATCGTGGCCCGCGCCAACCAGCTCCTGCGACAGCAGCGCGTGGGGCGTAGCCACGCCGAGCGCTTCGACTGGTTGCTGGCCAAGCGCTGCGTCGAGCAGGCGGCGGCCCTCATGGTCCGTGAGCTGGGAGCGGACGATGATGTCGATGCCCAGGCCCTGGACCACCTGACCGACGCCAGGTTCGTCACGCTGGGCTATGACCTGGTGAAGGACGACGTCGAGGCCCAGGTGATCGGCGAACAGGTGCCGACCTGGTCCATCGATGACGAGCACGCCCAGCTAATCTTGCAGCGCGAACAGCTGTGGTCGTTCCTGGTCAGCCCGCTCCTCGAGGTGCCGCCCGAGCTGCGCGTACGCACCGTCGAACGACTGGCCAGCTACCTGGTCGCCCGCAACGTGCCGTTCTTGCCAGAGCTCCTCGCGTTCGCGCGGGACCAGGGCCTGGAGGTCGAGCGCATCGAGTCCCGCGCCCTGTTGCCAGTCGTCGACCGCTTCTGGACCAGCGCCGCCGGGCGGCCGTGGACGGATCTGATCCGGAGGTTCTTGACCTACGCCAACGGCCTCGGCGATCAGAGCCGCCGGGAGGTCCTCGACGATGCGGTCAACGCCGGGGGCCTGGTGCGCCACACCGTCGACGGCGAGAGCCGAGAGCGCCTGCGCGAGGCCTTCAACACCCCGCTGTACCCGATGGTGCTGGTGGCCAATGAGGTCATGCAGGAAGGGCTCGACCTGCACCACCACTGTCGTCGCGTGGTCCACCACGACCTGGCGTGGAACCCCGCGCAGCTCGAGCAACGAGTTGGTCGCGTCGATCGGCTCGGCTCGCTGGTGCAGAAGCTGCGAGCCAAAGATGGCACCACCACCCTCGACGTCCTCTTGCCACTGGTCGCCAACACCATTGATGAACGCCTCGACCGCACCGTGCGCCAGCGCGAGCGCTGGCTCGAGGTCTTGCTTGGCGCCGCCGACACCCGGCTTGACGATGACGTCATGCCCGATCAGCCGTCCGAACCTCTCCCCGAGCAGCTCGCCGAGGCCTTGCGGATCGATCTGGGACCAGGTCTGGCGGCTAGCAACTGAATTGAGCCTACGGCTTCACGTATTCGAACTCGCCGGGCAGGTTGTTGATGCCCTTGAGCGGCGGCGCCAGCCAGGACGCCATCTTGCCGGGTTCGGTGACCGGCCGCATCAAGCTCTTGACGTAGTCCTCGTCGGCCTGGGTGGGCAGCCACTCGCCGCGGCGGCGGTTCCACTCCTCGTCGGTGAGCCGGGTGCCGTCCGGCGCGAAGCCAAGGCCCGCCCACAGGCCGATCTGGCGGTGGAACTTGGACGAGGGCAGCTTGAGCTCGAAGTCGATGCCCTCGTCGCGCAGGGTCTTGTTCCAGCGCTCGACGCCGCGCGCGCAGTCCTTGCTGTACTCGGTGCGCAGCACCTCGTTGAGCGCGTTGCGCATGGCGATGTCCTTGTGGACCACCGCGCCGTTCTCCAGCACGTCCATCGCGAAGAAGGAGTCCACGAGCTTGTGCTCCGCGTACTTGTCTTCCTTGTGGCGTCCCTTGATCCCGGCGGCGAACGCATCCGCCGCGTTGGAGGAGACCTCGCCGCCAAACAGATCCAAGGACAGCGTGTACCAGAGGTTCAGGTACTTCTGCACCGTCGGCAGATCGATGCCGCCCTGGGCGCGTACGTCGCCGCCCAGCTGCTTCATCAGCTCACAGGCGCGCTTGACCACCCGCTGCACGCCGGTCTCGCCCACGAACATGTGGTGCGCTTCCTCGGTGAGCATGAACTTGCAGGTCCGCGACAGCGGATCAAAGCCAGACTCGCTGAGCGCCGAGAGCTGATACTTGCCGTCGCGGTCCGTGAACATGGTGAACATGAAGAACGAGAGCCAGTGCGTGGTGGGCTCGTTGAACGCGCCCAGGATGCGCGGCTTGTCATGATCGCCAGAGCGCCGCGCGAGCAGCTCCTCGGCCTCCTCGCGGCCATCGCGGCCAAAGTACGTGTGCAGCAGGTACACCATGGCCCACAGGTGGCGCCCCTCCTCGACGTTGACCTGAAACAGGTTGCGCAGGTCATACAGCGAGGGCGCGGTGGCGCCCAGGTTGCGCTGCTGCTCCACGGAGGCAGGCTCGGTGTCGCCCTGGGTGACGATCAGCCGCCGCAGCAGGTTGCGGAACTCGCCCGGCACCTCGTCCCAGACCGGCTGGCCGTGAAAGTCGCCAAAGCCGTGCGTGCGCCCCTCCTGCTTGGGCTCGAGGAAGATGCCCCAGCGATAGTCCGGCATCTTGACGTAGTCGAAGTGCGCCCAGCCGTCGGAGTCCACCGAGACCGCGGTGCGCAGGAACACGTCGTGCGCCTGGAACCCCACCGGCCCCATCTCCTTCCACCAGCTCAGGAAGTGCGGCTGCCACGCCTCCAGCGCGCGCTGGAGCCGACGGTCGCCGGAGAGGTTGACGTTGTTGGGGATCTTGTCGTCGGTGATGTGCGCGGTGGTCATGGCGTTGGGGGATCCTTGGGGTCCGCAGGCAGGGCACAAAGAAGGAAACGAGAGGGCAAAGGTCGCGCCGAGGCCGCGCTCAGGTGCGCTTCCACTGGAACTGCGGTCGCTCCGGCCGCCCGTAGAGCGTGAGCGCGCCGTGCTGGCCGGTGGAGTTGGCGCGGGTGAAGATCCAGTTTTGCCAGGCCGAGAGCCGGCCAAAGATCTTGGTCTCCATGGTCTCTGGCCCCACGAAGCGCAGGTTGGCCTCCATGCCGGTGAGCGAATCTGGCGACAGCGACGCGCGCTCCTCCATGGCGATGCGCAGCTCGTCGGCGAAGTCGATGTCGTCGGCGGCGATGGTGGCGAGCCCCAGCCGCTCGGCCTCTTCGCTGAGCATGGGGCCGTCCGCGCCGCGGCGCAGCACCGCGGCCACCTGCGCGGGCTCGCCGAAGAAGCGGGCCTCCAGGCGAGACAGGCCGGTGGCGGTCTTCATGAAGCCGGCGTTGGCGCAGGAGGTGGCCACCGCGATCTTCTCGTCGCTGTCGAGCAGCATGTAGAAGCGGTCCGCGCCGAGCGCCAGCTCCAGGAACACGCCGGCGAAGCAGGAGTCCGAGCTGTCGGCCACGGCGAACAGCGAGCGCGCGGTGTTGTCGTACCGCTTGAGCACGCGGCGCTGCAGCAAGCGAACCTCACGGGCGAAGCCGGAAGGGTCCTTGGCCAGCGCCTCGTCGTGCGCGAGGACGAGCGCAGGATCGCCGCTGGTGCGCACGGTGAAGATGCCGATCTCCGGGTGCTCGAAGCGCACGTGCAAGAGCGCGTCGTCGAGCTCGCGGAAGCAGCGCAGGCTCCACAGCTCCGCCCCGGCGGCGGCCAGGTCGGCCGGCGGCGCGGACTCGGGGCCGCGCACCACCAGCGTGCCCACCCGGCGCGCAGGGTCGACCTCGACCTCCACGTACTTGTACGTGGTCTTGTGCGCGGTCCGCCTGGGCGCCAGCGGCGGCAGCTCCACCGCGGGGCCGCGGGTGGTGGTCACGGTGGCGGCCATGGCGCGCGCGCGCTCGGCGACCGCGGCGTCCCAGCGGGTGCGCGGCACCAGGTGGTCCACCAGGTGCCAGTCCTTGGTGCGCTTGCCCTTGATGCCCTCGGCCACCGTGCAGAACACGTCCGCGCGATCGCGGCGCACCTTGCGCTTGTCGACCAGGCGGGTGAGGCCGCCGGTGCCGGGCAGCACGGCCAGAAGCGGGGTCTCAGGGAAGGACACCGCCGAGCTGCCGTCATCGACCAGCATGATCTCGTTGCAGGCCAGCGCCAGCTCGTAGCCGCCGCCCGCGGTGGTGCCGCGGCAGGCCGCCAGGCTCAGCAGCCCGGAGTTGTCGGCGGCGTCCTCCAGGTAGACGCGCGTCTCGTTGGTGAACTTGCAGAAGTTGACCTTGAAGCTGTGGCTCGAGAGTCCCAGCATGTAGATGTTGGCGCCAGAGCAGAACACCCTGTCGAGCTCCGCCGTGATCACCACGCACTTGATCTGCGGGTGCTCGAAGCGCAGGCGGGTGATGGCGTCTGCCAGCTCGATGTCCACCGACAGGTCGTAGGAGTTGAGCTTGAGCTCGTAGCCGGGGCGATGCGGGTGCTCGTCATCCACCTTCATCACCAGGGTCGCGACTTCGCCTTCGAACGTGAACCGCCAGTGGTGGTAACGGCTGGGGTGGGTCTCGAACTCGGTGGGGTCCATGCGCCCTGGTTATAGAGGACAGGCAGGGGCCCGACAAGCAGTTTACTGCTTGCACGATCCAGATTGATGGCACTATAGTGCGCGCAGGTGTCCGAGTACCTGACGCAGATCGGCGCGCGCGTTCGACGGGAGCGGCGCGATCGTGGTCTGTCTCGGCGCCAGCTCAGCGAGGCCAGCGGGGTCTCCGAGCGCTTCTTGGCCCAGCTCGAGGGGGGCAGCGGCAACATCTCGCTCCTTCGCTTCGCCGAGGTCGCGCGCGCGCTCGGCATGACGGCCGCCACGCTGCTGGCCGCGGCGGAGCAGGTGGACGCGGCGCAGCGCTCGGTGGCGCTCCTGGGGCTGCGCGGCGCCGGCAAGTCCACCGTGGGCTCGGCGCTGAGCAAGCGCCTGGGGCTGTCGTTCGTGGAGGTGGACCTCCGCATCGAGCAGATCTCGGGGCTGTCGCTGGGCCAGCTCTTCGAGCTGCACGGCGAGTCGTACTATCGCCGCATCGAGCGCGAGGTCCTCGAGCACCTCGCCGCCGAGGCCGCGCCGATGGTGCTGGCGCCGGGCGGCTCGATCGTCGGCTCGCCGGACAACTTCGCGCTGCTGCGCAGCCGCTGCACCACCGTGTGGCTGCGCGCCACGCCCGAAGATCACTGGACGCGCGTGATCCAGCAAGGCGATCACCGGCCGATGGCCAAGAGCCCGCAAGCGTTCGAGGAGCTGCGGACGCTCTTGACGTCACGCGAGGAGCTGTACCGCGCGGCGGACTTCATCGTCGACACCAGCGGACGAAGCGTGCTGTCGGTGGTCAAGGAAGTCCAGTCCCTGGTGGCCGCGTAGCCTCGAGGTAGCCTGCGGTAGCCTCACGGTAGCTTCACGCAGCCTCGAGGTAGCCTCGCGGTCCCGCGCGGCCGGCGCGGCCGGCGAAGTTTGCCGCTCGCCTCCCCTCCGATTCTGGGGCAACCTTCAAAGATGCCTCGGCTCACCGGTCTGCGCCTCGAGCGAGCGCGCGCCTCCAAGCAGTTCCACGACGGGGCCTTCCGCAACCCCTCGGGCATGGGGCCCTACCTCAAGGGCAACCGGGCGGCGGTGGTGGGCGGGCTGCTGTTTGGCGGCAGAGCGCGGATCCCCTCGGCGCCGCTGCCGGTGGAGAGCCCGCTTTCCGCCTGGCAGAAGCCCGTGTCCTCCCAGGGCTTGCGCATCACCTGGCTTGGCCACAGCACGCTGCTGCTCGAGGTGGACGGCGCGCGCGTGCTGACCGATCCGGTGTTCGGCGAGCGGGCCTCGCCGCTGTCCTTCGCCGGGCCCAAGCGCTTCCATCCGGTGCCGGCCACCATCGCGCAGCTCCCGCCGCTGGACGCGGTGCTGCTCTCGCACAACCATCACGATCACCTGTGCCCTTCCAGCGTGCGCGAGCTGGCGCAGCGCAAGGTGCCCATCATCACGTCGCTGGGCGTCGGCGCGGATCTGGAGCGGCTGGGGGTGGAGCCTGCGCTCATCACGGAGCTCGACTGGTGGGAGCAGCACACGCTGCCCGGCGGCGCGCTGGCCTTCACCGCCACCCCGGCGCAGCACTTCTCCGGCCGCGGCCTCGCGGATCGCAACGCCACGCTGTGGTCGTCCTGGGTCCTCACCACCGCGCGGCGTCGCCTGTTCTTCTCCGGCGACACCGGGCTGACCCCCGAGTTCGCCACCATCGCCGAGCGCCTGGGACCCTTTGACGTCACCATGCTCGAGATCGGCGCCTGGAACGCGGCCTGGGGCCAGATGCACCTGGGGCCCGAGAACGCGCTGGCCGCCCTGGACCTGCTCGGCGGCGGCACGCTCCTGCCGATCCACTGGGGCACGTTTGATCTGGCGCTGCACCGCTGGGACGAACCGGCGGAGACCCTGCTCACCTTGGCGCAGGCCACCGGCAAGCGCGTGCTGACCCCGCTGCATGGCCGCCCCTTCGAGCCCGCGCATCAGGAAGCGCCCACGCCGTGGTGGCGCGAGGTGCGCGCCGCCCAGGAAGCGCTGCAGCCGGCGACCGCGCGCGCCCCGTGACCTGCGAGCGCGGCGCCGCGGCGTCAGTCGTCGAAGTGGTCCGCGCCGAGCTCGGTGATGAGGGCGGAGATCTGCGCCGGATCGTGGAAGATGCGCGCCAGGTAGCCGCCGAGCAGCGCCAGCGCCTCCCGATCCGAGCCGTAGGCGCAGAACATGCTGGACTCGGGATCGAGGCCAAAGCGGCCCGCCAGCTCTGGCGCCACCGCGTTCATGATGTGGCGAGCCACCGCCTCCCACGCATAACCGCCCGCCTCGATGCCGGAGGCCTCGAAGGTCTCGCTGGCTGGCGAGAACTCCGTCAGCAGCAGGCTGTGATTGCCGGAGGAGGTCTCGATCAGGCGAAACGGCGCCATCGCCGCCTCCGGCGCGGGGCCCACCGAGGGCGCGGCGACCGGCAGCTCGAGCTGCGCCGGCGGACTGGAGGTCTTCCTGGCGCGTGGCCGGGGCGCCGCGGGGGCCGGCGCGGCTGACGCTGCGCGCTTGGGCGGCGGCGCCTTCTGCGGGCTCGCCTTGGCTGGCGCCTTGGCCTTGGCTGGCGCCTTTGGTGGACTCGCCTTCGCTTTGCCTGGCGCCTTTGGCGGACTCGCCTTCGCTGGCGCCTTGGCCTTGGCTGGCGCCTTCGCCTTGGCTGGCGCCTTTGGTGGACTCGCCTTCGCTTTGGCTGGCGCCTTTGGCGACGGCTTCGACTTCGCTGGCGCCTTTGCCTTCGCCGACGACTTCGCCTTGGCCTTCGCCGGCGCCTTCGCCTTCGCCTTGGCCTTCGCCGACGACTTCGACTTCGCTGGCGCCTTCGCCTTGACCGGCCGTGCCTTGGAGGACGTTGCGGCCTTGCCCGCGCTGCCCTTGCTCTGCTTGCTCTTGGACTGCGTCTTCGCTCTGGCCATCCCAGCTAGCCTACGCGAACCAAGATCCGTTGTGGCGCGCCAGGTGACGGCGAATCGACGGCAAGGCGCGTTCCCCGGCCGGCCTACGCCGCGCGCGCGAGCTGCACGACCACCGCGAAGTGACAGAGGGCTGCGGCGATGACCAGCAGGTGGAAGATCTCGTGATAGCCGAAGGTCGCTGGCGCCGGGTTCGGGCGACGGACCGCATAGATGAGCGCGCCGACGGTGTACAGCACGCCGCCGAGCACGATGCCCCCCAGGAGCACATCGCCGATGCTGGCGCGGATCACGCCCAGGTAGGCCGCCAGAAACCACCCCATCGTCACGTACAGGACAGCGGAGACGCTGCGCGGCGCGTACGTCCAGAGGGTCGCGCGCATCACGCCAAGCGCAGCACCGCCCCAGATCAAGGCCAGCATCTGCCAGCCAGTGTGGCCCCCCACCCCCAAAAGGCACAGCGGCGTATACGTCCCGGCGATCATCAGGAAGATCGTGGAGTGGTCGGCCCGCCGCCAGCGCGCGATGATCTCCGGCCGCGCCCGCGAGCGATGGTAGCCGGCGCTGACCCCAAAGAGCGCCACCAGCGTCACTGCATAGATCGAACACGCGATCAGCGCGCGCGCGCCGTGGGCCGAGGCCACCGCCAGGAGCGCGAGCCCCAGGAAGGGCGCCACCAGAAACGCGACGCGGTGAGAGACCCCGCGCAACCTCGGTTTGGATGCGGCGTGCAGCATGCTTGTCTTGGTAAGCCTCGCCGTGTCAGCGCGGGGTCACAACTCCAAGATCCTTGGGGTCAGCGCCTCCCCTCGACGCCTCGCGGTGGGGCAGCCGGGCCACGCGCCCATTGATTCCGAGGAGATGAGCGCCGCTGGCATCCTCTCGCATCCCGTGGAAACTGCTGAAATCCCGATGGTGGTGAGCTATGTTGCGACCATGGACCCGGTGGCCGAGCAACGCCAGCTAACGCCTGGCACGATGCTCGACGACAAGTATCGCGTGGAGAACCTGCTCGCCGTCGGCGGGATGGGAGCGGTGTACGTGGGGACGCACACCAAGCTGCGCAAGCGCGTGGCCATCAAGGTGCTAAATCCCCAGCTCAGCACGCCGCAGATGATCGAGCGCTTTCATCGCGAGGCCATCACCGCGTCACAAGTGGGTCACGAGGGCATCGCGCAGGTCACCGACCTTGGCACCAGCGCCAGCGGCGAGCCGTTCTTGGTCATGGAGCTGCTGGAGGGCGAATCGCTGGCCAAGCGCCTGCGCGCCACCGGGCCGATGCCAGTGGAGGTGGCGGCGGAGATGACGTGCTCGATCCTGGCGCCGCTGGGCGCCGCGCACGCCGCCGGCATCGTCCACCGCGATCTCAAGCCGGACAACGTCTTCCTGGTGCAGCAGAGCCGCGGCGAGATGGTGAAGCTCCTCGACTTCGGGATCTCGCGCGCCGCCGGGCTCGACGCCGAGTCGCGCCTGACCACCACCGGGCTGGTGCTGGGCACGCCGTTCTACATGTCCCCCGAGCAGGCGCAAGGCTCGACGGAGATCACCGCCGCCTCTGACCTGTACTCGGTGGGCGTGATCCTGTACGAGATGCTGATCGGCAAGGTGCCGATCCACGGCGACAACTACAACCAGGTCATGTACCACGTGATGACCGGTGCCTTCACCCCGCCGCGCCGCTTGCGGCCGGAGCTGCCCGCGGCGCTCGAGCGCATCGTCCTGCGCGCGATGGCGCTCTCGCCCACCGAGCGGCCGCGCAGCGCCGCCGAGCTGGAGCACGATCTGCTGGCGTTCTGCCGGCCCACCTTCCGGGCGCACGCCATCGAGACCACGGGCGGCCTGCAGCGCATCGGCTTCCAGACGCCGGCGCCAGGGCACCTGGGCGTGCCCACGCCAGCGCCCCCGGCGATGGGCTCCGGGATCCAGCCGTCGCCCGGGGTCGCGCCCAGCTCGGGGTTTGCCATCTCGGCGTCGACGAGCGCTCATGGATTCCAGGGATCCCAGGGATCCCTGGGGTCGCCGGGATCCTGGAGCGCCTCGGGCTCGGGGCGCCTTGGCCAGGCCCCCGCCAGCGGCATCGGCACGGAGCAGACCATGCTGCTCAGCGGGCAGAATCCGTCGGCCGCGCCACGCGGGAGCAAGCGCTGGCGCTGGGGCGTGCTGGCCGCTGCGCTCGTGGGGCTGGGCGTGGTGACGGCGCTCGCCCTGCCGCGCGGCGGCTCCAACGCCGCGCCGGCCCCGAAGGCCACCACCGGCGCGCAAGCCGCCGCGCCCGCTGTGCCGGCCGCGCCAACCGCTGCGCCCGCTGTGCCGGCCGCGCCAACCGCTCCGTCGGCAGCGCCAACCGCCGCGCCCGCTGTGCCGGCAGCGCCAACCGCCGCGCCCGCCGCGCCCGCTGTGCCGACCACGCCAACCGCTGCGCCCGCCGCGCCCGAGCACACGGTCGCCGCGGAGTCGATTCGCCTGCGCCTGGACATCGAGCCTGCCGACGCCACGGTCACGCTCGACGGCACCGCGATCACCGGCTCCGAGGTCGAGGTCGCCAAGGACGGCGCCGAGCACGCGCTGAAGATCGCTGCGCCTGGCTACCTGCCAGAGGAGGAGCCGCTTCGATTCGACGAGAGCCAGCGCATCGTCGTCCGCCTCAAGCGCGAGCCGCGCGGCGGACGCCGGCCGCGCAGCGAGAAAGAACCAGCCTCTCGGGCAGGTCGCACCGAGCGCAACGAGCGCGCCAAGCGCGGCGACCAGCCCGACCGCATCGACAGCGACAGCCCTTACAAATGAAATCCCCAAGCCTCCTCCTCGCAAGCCTGAGCGCGCTGGCGCTGGTCGCCACGACCAGCGCCGCACATGCACGCCCCAAGAAGAAGCCCGCTGCGTCCCGGCCCAAGAAGGACCGCGACAAGGCAGAGCCCAAGCCCGACCTCGAGAGCGCCGCGCCCAAGACGCCCACGCAAGAGGAGGCGGATCGGCACTTCCGCAGCGGCGTCACGCTGTACAAGGAGGCCAAGTACTCCGAGGCGCTGGCCGAGTTCGAGCGCGCCTACGAGATCGCGCCGCACCCGCTGGTGCTCTACAACATCGCCGGCTGCCAGCGCGAGCTGTCCCGCTACGCCGAGGCGGTCCGGTACTACCGGCGCTTCCTCGAGGAGGGCCGGGACACCATCACGAAGGTCCGCCTGGACAACGCCCAGGGCGAGCTCAACGACATCCTGGCGCGCATCGCCCGGGTCACGGTGACGGTGCAAGAAGTGGAGGGCGCAGAGCTCGTGCTCGACGGCGAGGCGCTGGGCACCTTGCCGCTGGACATGCCGCTGGTCTTGCCGCCCGGAGAGCACAAGCTAGTCGCGCGCGCCGCCGGCTACCGCGACGCCGAGCGCGTGCTGCGCCTGGCCTCCGGCGACGAGCTGCAGGTGGACCTGACGATGGTCGAGCTGCCAGCGGCGCCCAAGGCGGTGCGCCAGGACCGCCCGCGGAAGCGCCACGCGGCGCGACGCTTCTCGCTGGGCGCTGGCTTTGGCACCAACCTCCGGCAGGTGGGTGAGACCGGCGCACCCTCGGCGCGGCTCGCGCTGGCGATGGGCCGCGTCGAGCTGGGGGTGGAGGGCGTGTTCGTGGCCTACGCGGTGGTGCCCTCCTTGCGCGTCCGCCTCCTGGGCGACGCGCTGTCCCTGCACCTGGTGGCCGCCGCGCCGGTCGCCATCAAGGCCGGCGCCATGGAGGAGACCTTCGTCGCCGGGGCCGGCGGCCTTGGCCTGCGCTATCGAGCCTCGCCCGCGCTGGCGTTTCGGCTCGAGACCTACGCGAGCTATGCCGGCAAGGCCCACGGCACCACCGTGCCGACGTTTTTTGGAGGCGAGCTATGGTTCTGAGATCCCCCGTTTTGTACCGGCGCATCGCCACCGCCGCGCTGCTGACGCTCGCGGTGGCCGCATCTGGCGGCTGCAAGCAATCCTTGTTCGAAGACGGAGCGGGCGACGACCCCGACGTGGTCGGCACCACGTGCCCGGCCGAGTGCCTGGGCGACGCTGCGCGTGACTTTCAGGCGGCGACCCCCAAGCGCGGCTGGCGCTACGTGGAAGACCGCCGCAACCGCACCTGGGTGCCCATGACCGCGGCCAGCAAGCGCGCGGTGGGCGAAGATCCGGCCAACGGCTTCACCACCTGCGCGGACAAGCCCGGCGCGGCAGCCTGCGCCGCGCTCCCCGGCGCCCTCCTGGTGTCCACCGCCGGCGGCTCGAGCGCCGCCGATCCAGCGCTCGAGTTCACCGTCACCAGCAAGCGCGTGGCCAAGCTCGGCGTCCGCGTCCTCGTGCCCGCCGACGCGCCGGAGCAGCAGCTCCGCATCTACCGCAACAGCCGCGAGGACTCGCTGTTCACCGGCAGCGCCGCCGCGGGCACCCTGCTCGAGCAGGTGGTGTCCGCCGACGTCCTGCCCGGCGACCGCCTGCTGCTGGCCTTTGCCCCCGCCTCCGGCGGCGCCACCGACATCGGCGTCGAGCTGTTCATCAGCGACGTCGGCACGCCGTCGTCGTGCAAGATCGGCCTGACCTTCGACGGCGCGACCGGCAACACGGTGACCAACGCCTGCGGCGCGGCCTTCACCAGCTACCAGTATCAGGACGTCGGCGACGACACCGAGGTGCCGCCCACGCTGGGACCGGGCCCCTTCATGGAGCTCGGCCAGGCCGCGGTCATCGCCCCTGGCAAGTACTACAAGGGCCTGGAGGTCCCCAGCAAGGCGGGGGACGTGACGTTGCAGTTCTGGATGCAGGCCAAGACCGTCAACGAGATCTACGGCAGCTACGCCTACTCCGATCACGATCTCGACAACACGGGCGGCGTCAGCGTCGACCTGTACTCGCCGGGCAGGGTCATCATCGAGTCGCTGAGCTGCACCCGGGTCAACGGTGGCGCGGGCGGCTACGCCGGGACCTTCGTCGACTATCCAAACTCCACCACGTGGCAGTTCGTGCGGCTGGTCCACACCGGCAGCAAGGTGACGCTCTGTATCAACAACAAGCAGGCCTTGAACTACGCGCTGCCCGGCGGCAAGCTGACGTCGTCGTACCCGCCCTATCTCGGCAAGAACGTGAAGTGGTCGCCGGGCGCGTTCTTCGACGGCGCGATGGATGATGTCCGGCTGCTCTCGACGGCGCTGCCCTGCGAGTAGCGCCGCGGGCGCAGCGCTTGCGCTCGCTGGCGAAGGTCTCGAGGTCCACGACGTGAGCGGCCGCCGCCAGCGCCCGCTCGCCGATCTCCTTCATTCGGATGCATGCGTTCCATCGATCTGATGGACCTCCCGGTCCGGCCGCTCCTTGAGCGAGCGCGACCGCCGACCGGGTAAGCGGCGCGCTCGTCGGTCACTCGTCGGTCACTTGTCGGCAACGCTGCAGACTCCTCGCAGACGCCTCGCTCACGCCTCGCTGACGACCGCGGCCCTGGCCGCGACGCGGCGCTCGGCAGGTGCGGCGCGTTCCTTGCAACTACACCCTCCCGTTGGTGACCTTCACCACGACAGCCGATGGGAGAGTGGAACATGCGCTTGTCCGACGAAAACCTTCGAGGCCGAACCGTCATCTCGGCAGACGGGCAAGTGATCGGCGAGGTCAATGCCCTGTTCCTGGATAGCGACGCCTGGCGCGTGGAGTCGCTCCAGGTCTCGCTGAACAAGGATATCGCTGACCAGCTCGGCGCCCATCGCAGCACCTTCCACGCCGGCGCGCTCGAGATCCCCGTGCGCATGATCCAGTCGGTCGGCGACACGGTCGTCCTCTCGGTCCCGGTGGACGGGCTACGCGCCGTGCTGTCTTGCGATGACGAGGAGAAGCCCCTCCATGACTGACACCTCCCCCCGAGCTTGGCCGCCGTCGCTGGCCAGGACAACCGTGAAACGAGGAACAAGATGAGCAACCGACACTGGATGGCGATCGCCGCACTCACCATCGCGGGGTGCGCCGCGAGCCCGCGAACGATCCGCATGATGACCAGCCCGACCATCCCGGCCGCCCAGGGAATGGTCACGGCGTCCTCGGCCGCGAACGGCAACACCGCGCTCCGGATCGAAGTGCGCCACCTGGCGCCTCCGGAACGGGTCGCCTCGGGTGCCACGATCTACGTCGTCTGGGCGCAGGCGCTCGGCCAGGACACGTCGCAGAACCTGGGAGCGCTCCGGGTAGACAGCGACCTGCACGGCACCCTGAACACCGTGACGCCGCTTCAGAGCTTCACCATGTTCATCACGGCAGAGCCGTCCCCCACCACGTTGATGCCGTCGAGCAGCCAGCTACTCACGGCCAGCATCCAGCGTTGAGCTGGGCACAAACAACCATCAACTTTGTTCGAGAGGAAGCCATCGCCCACCGAGCGTTTGCGAAGTTCCAGGCTCGCGGCGGTGCCCATGGGTTTGACGAACAGGATCGACGGCACGGCGTGCGCCGCCGATCCTGCGCTCGAGTTCTTCGACGGCGTGATGGGCGCGATCGATGATGTCTGGCTGCTCTCGACGGCGCTGCCCTGCGAGTAGCGCCGCGAAGACCAGGACCCGCGCCGGACGCGGCGCCGCGGCGCCCTCCGCCGCGGTCTTGCGCTACAGTCTCAGGCATGAACGCCGGGCTCCTGTTGTTCGTGGTGAGCGCGCTGGGGCTCTTCGCCGCGGCGGTGGTCCAGCACCGAAGGCGGCGCGGCGAGGCCAAGCTCGCCGCGCTCCGCGCGGCCGCCAGGCTCCTCGGCGGCGAGCACGACGATCATCGCGCCTGGGGCGACGCGCTTGGACCGCGCGCGACCCTGGCGCTTGTCACCCGCAACGAGACCGGCCGCAGCCGCCGCGACTGGACGGAGGTCACCGCCGCGCTACCTGGCGACTCGCTGGAGCTCCGCGTCAAGAGCAAGGGCTTGCTCGGCGGGCTGGGCGCAAGCGGCGAGGTTCACGAAGGCACCGCGCTGGGAGACGAGGCCTTCGATCGCGAGTTTGCGCTGGAGGCGGCGCCCATGGACGTGGTCAGGCGCTTGCTCGACGCGCCCACGCGCGCGCAGCTCTCTCACTTTTTTGCCGTGGAGCTGACGACCGAGCGCACCACGCAGCGCGTGCTGCGCATGGCGCTTCCTGGCTGGCTACTCGACGAGGGGGACGCGCGGCGGGCGCTGCAGCTCGTCGCCGGCATCGCCGGCCGCGTCAAGCAAGCCTATGACCAGGCCGAGGACGCCGTGCCGGTGCCGCTCGTGGGCCCGCCGTTTCGCGCGGCGCCAGACGATCGCGCCGCGGTCGCGGCCGCCGAGGCGCGCGAAGCCGAGGTCGAGAGGCTGCGAGCGCACCGACGACAGCGCGCCGAGCTGCTGCGCGCGGTGGCGATCGGCGCGGTCCTGGTGCTCGCGACGCTCGTCGCCGCGTTCGCGCTTGGCTGAGCGGGCGCCGCGCAGGCCGCGCGCCCTAAGCGCTGGCTACAGGCTCTTGCCGTCGTAGCGGGTCACCTGCAACGCCTCCGGATCGACCCCGGCCAGGCAGCGCGCGTTGACCGCGTACATCATCGCGCCATCGGGGCCAGCGCCCTGACAGAAGGCGTGGATCCCGCAGACCCGGCAGAACACGTGGTGAAGCTGCTTCTTGCCGAACTGGTAGTCAGTGAGCTGGTCCCGCCCGGAGGTCACCTGCACGCTCGCCTCGGGCACGAACGTCAAGAGCCAGCCGGCCCGGGAGCAGATGGAACAATTGCACGCCATCACTGGCTCGGACAGATCAAGCTGCGCGGTGAACTGCACAGCACCACAGTGGCATGACCCTTCGTACGTCCTGGCTTCGCTCATGCGGCGCATGACATCATGGATCTCGCGCAACCCGGTTGCATCAGAAGGGAATTGCGCCCGGCGCTGCGGCACCAGCGCCGCCGCGAGCGGCGGCGACCGCAAGCACGAGCTCGCACGAGCGCCACGGCGCTGCGCGTCACGCTGCCGCGACCGGACTGTGACAGGACTGGGACGCCGTGCGACGTGAAGCGAAGAGCTCTGAGCCGCGGAGACTGCGCAGCTCGCAGAGCCTCTGTCATAGCTCCCCAGCGACACTCCATGAGGAATGCTGCCCGCCGAGCGAGCGGTAGTGTTACAGCATACCGGCCTGGCGCGGCTCGCGCGCCTTCACTCTCGAGGAACCGCATGTTTTCATCGCTTCGCCCTCGCCGTTTCCCCGCCGCCGCCACTGTCGCGCTGACCACTTGTGCGCTGTGGGCCGCCCCCTCCATCACCGCGGCTGCGCCGGCCGCGCGCAAGGCAGCGGTCACGCCGCCGGCCAGGAGCGCCAAGGTCGACATCCCGTTCGAGCAGTTCACGTTGCCCAACGGGCTGCGCGTCATCGTCCACACCGATCGCAAGGCCCCCATCGTCGCGGTCAACGTCTGGTACCACGTGGGCGCCAAGGACGAGCCGCGCGGCCGCAGCGGCTTTGCCCACCTGTTCGAACACCTGATGTTCCAGGGCTCGGAGAACCACAAGGGCGAGTTCTTCGAGCCGTTCGAGCTGGTCGGCGCCACCGACCAGAACGGCACCACCAACACCGACCGCACCAACTACTTCGAGAACGTGCCCACCACCGCGCTCGACATGGCGCTGTGGATGGAGTCCGATCGCATGGGCCACCTGCTCGGCGCGATCGATCAGGCGGTGCTCGACGAGCAGCGCGGCGTGGTCCAGAACGAGAAGCGGCAGGGCGAGAACCAGCCATACGGCCGCGTGTACGAGGCGCTGCTCAAGGGCAGCTATCCCGAAGGCCATCCTTACCACCACACCGTGATCGGCTCGATGAACGATCTGAACGCGGCTGGACTCGAGGACGTCAAGAACTGGTTCCGGAGCTGGTATGGCCCCAACAACGCCGTGCTGGTCCTCGCGGGCGACATCGACCTCGCCACCGCCAAGGCCAAGGTGACCCGCTACTTCGGCGACATCGCGCCCTCGGCCAGCGTGCGCAAGATGCCGGCGCAGGTGGCGCCGCGCACCACCTCCACCCGCGCGATGATGACCGACACCGTGCCGCAGGCGCGGGTGTACCGCGTGTGGAACGTGCCAGCGGCCACCGCGGCGGACTTCGAGCAGCTCCGCCTGCTAGCGCACGTCCTTGGCGGCGCGCGCTCGTCGCGGCTGGACAAGCGACTGGTGTTCCAGGACAAGCTCGTCGACAACGTCTCCGCCGCGCTCTACGACTCCGAGCTGGGCTCGCTGTTCGTCCTGCAAGCCGATGTCAAGCAGGGCGTGGAGCCGGCCAAGGTCGAAGCGGCGATGGCCGAGGAGCTCGGCAAGCTGCTCGCCGTGGGCCCCAGCAAGGAAGAGGTCGAGCGCGCGCGCACCGTGCTGCAGGCCTCGTTCGTGCGCGGCATCGAGCGCATCGGCGGCTTCGGCGGCAAGGCCGACGTGCTGGCCGAGTGCGCCGTGTTCACCGGCAAGCCTGGCTGCTTCCGCGATGCGCAGGCCGCGCTGGCGCGGGCCACCGCCGCGCAGGTCAAGGCCGCCGGACACGCCTGGCTCCGCCGCGGCGACTTCACGCTGGTGGTGACCCCCGGCGAGCGCGCCGCCGTGCTGGAGGAGCCGGCGGTGGCAAACCTGCCGCCCACCAAGGTGATGCCCGCCGCCAGGAACCTGCGCGCGGTGGCCTCGGACGTCGACCGCAAGGCGGGCGTGCCGATGCCGGCGAGCTTCCCGCAGCTCCGCTTCCCCGCGCTGCAGCGCAAGACGCTCAGCAACGGGATCAAGGTGGTGCTGGCCGAGCGCCCCGGCTTGCCGCTCATCCAGCTCACCATGGGCTTTGTCGGCGCCGGGTTCGCCTCGGACCACGGCCGCAAGCCTGGCAGCGCCGCCTTCACCATGGGCATGCTGGACGAGGGCGCTGGCCCCTACGATGTGCTGGCGCTCGGCGACCGCCTGGAGTCGCTGGGGGCAAACCTTGGCAGCAACGCGAGCCTCGACTCCGCCTCGGTCCGGCTGTCCGCGCTCAAGGACAAGCTCGATGACTCGCTGGCCGTGCTCGCCGACGTGGTGATGCGCCCCCGGCTGGAAGAGAAGGAGATCGCCCGGGTGCGCGCCGAGTGGCTCGCCGCCATCAAGCAGGAGAAGGCGCGACCGCAGAGCCTGACCCGCCGCCTGGCGCCGCTCCTCTTGTTTGGCGCCGGCCACCCGTACGCGATTCCGACGACGGGCACCGGCACGGAGGCTGGCATCGCGGCGCTGCGGCGCGAAGACATGCAGGCCTGGATGAAGGACTGGCTCCGTCCGGACAACGCGGTGGTGATCGTGGTGGGCGACACCACCCTCGCCGAGATCACCGGCAAGCTCGAGGCGGTCTTTGGCGCCTGGAAGGCTCCCGCCACCGCGCTGCCAAAGCTCGAGCTGGCGTCGGTCAAGCTGCCCACCAAGTCGCGCGTGTTCCTGGTCGATCAGCCCGGCGCCATCCAGGCCAACATCCTGGTCGGCCAGGTCGCGCCCTCCTCCAAGGATCCGCTCGCCATCGAGCTGGAGCTGGCCAACGGCGTGCTCGGCGGTGAGTTCAGCTCGCGCCTCAACATGAACCTGCGTGAGAGCAAGCACTGGGCGTATGGCTCGTACTCGAGCCTCACCGGCGCGGTGGGCCAGCGCACCTGGGTCGCCTCGGCGGCGGTGCAGATCGACAAGACCGCGGACTCGGCCAAGGAGATCTTGCGCGAGCTGCGAGACTACGTCACCGGCAAGACGCCGGCGTCGCCGCAGGAGGTGTCCAAGCTGCAGTCGTCCGAGGTGCTGGCGCTCCCCGGCTCGTTCGAGACCGCCAACGCCGTGCTCGCCGCGATCGGCGCCATCGAGCTGTACGGCCGCCCGGACGACTACGAGCAGGTGCGCGCCGCGCGCATCAAGGAGCTGACGCCCGCCAAGGTCCAGGCCGCGGCGGCCACCCTCAAGCCGGACTCGATGACCTGGATCATCGTGGGAGATCTCAAGAAGATCGAGGCCGGCATCCGCGCCCTGAACCTGGGCGAGGTCAAGGTGCTCGACGTCGACGGCAAGACGCTGCGCTAGGCAACGCTGACCACCTGCTGCGCGAGGTGGGCGGATGGTTCGATGGACGTTACGACCGCCGCTGCGACGGACGCTGCGGTGGGCGCTGGGACGGGTGCTGCAGGTGGTCCGGCAAGGGGCGGCCGACGTAAGAGCGGGTCGACGCCGGTAGCTTCCATCTCGGCGAGGACCCAGCGCTCGATGGCGCTGTGGCGGTCGAGGTCGTCCCACAGGCCGCGCTGCGGGAGGCCGTCGGGATCGAGCGGGGGATCGGCGAGAGATGGGAGTGACGAGGGTGGTGAGGGCGGTGCCGGTGTCCAGGGGAACGCTGCGTCGGCGCGGCGCTGGATGCGCGCGACGGTGGCGGCGGCGTCCCAGCTATCGACGCGCTCGCCTCGCCAGCGGCACTGGCCGGTGGATGCAGACAGCGGCAGGGCGGCGTTGGCGGCTCGCAGCGCCGGCCAGCCGAGCAGCGGCGGCGCGGGGCGCGGCGGCAGCGGGACGACGGCGCGGCCCTGCGGATCTTCGAAGGCGAGCGCGCCAGAGGCGGATTGCGTGATGCGATAGCCGCGGTCATGCACGTACGTATGGTGGAGCGAGCAGAGCAGCGCGAGATTGTCGAGATTGGTCTCGCCGCCATCGGCCCAGTGTTGCAGGTGGTGGCCCTCGAAGAACAGGCGATGGTCGCAGCCGGGGAAGCGGCAGGTGCGATCGCGCAGCAGCAAGGCGCGCTTGAGGGCGGCGGGGATGGTGCGGGTCTTGCGGCCGACGGAGAGTGGGGCTGCGTCGGTGACGGCAGCTGCGGCGACGGTGGCGGCGACGGTGGCGACGACGGTGGCGACGACGGTGGCGACGACCAGGCCGCAGTCGCAGGCCAGGCGGCGGGTGGCTTGCGGAGAGAGCGCGAGGTCGGACTCGACGGTGAGGGCGACCGGCAGCGAGGCGCCGCGGTCGGTGAAGGAGACGGGCGCGAGGGCTACATCGGTGGTGGCGGAGATATCGGTGGCGGAGTCGGTGGTGCCGGTGGCGGAGTCGGTAGTCGCGGTGGACTGCTGCAACAGCGCAACGGGCACGGTGACGATCAACTCGACGGGCGCGCGCTCGGCGTGGCTACCTCGTGCGTAGCCGTGGACCAGGGACATCAGGCCATCTGCGCGGTTGTACGGGCGGCGCGTGGTGGTCGCGGTGGAAGAGCGCTGCGCTTCCGCGGAAACGTCAGCCGATCGCTCAACAGGTGCTGGCGCTTCCGCGGAAACGTCAGCCGATCGCTCAGCAGGTGCTGGCGCTTCCGCGGAAACGTTCGCAACCTCCGCGGTTGCCTCCTCCGGCGCTCGCGTGCAGTCCACGGCCGCTTGCTGCAACACTTGCAAGAGCAGCGCGGCCTCGTCGGGGCGCAGGCACGCCTTGACGCACACCATGCCAGAGGCCGTCGTCGTGTGCGCCACGTAGCGCTCGCTGTGGTGCGGGCGTGTGGCTCGGCTGGCGGCGTCGGCACCGAGCACGCCGACCTTGCGGCACACGGTCTCGAGCTGGCTGGCGGTGCAGTGCTGCGCATAGCCCAACAGCACCGCCTCGGTGGCGGCCGTGGCCACGCGCGTGATGGCGCGCGTCTTGGAATAGGAGATCTGCCCGGCGGACAATGCCTCTGATACTCGCGGCAAGGTGTGCAGCGCCCTGGCCACGCGCAGGTGCTCGCGCGCAGTGCCAAGATCCCAGCCCACGCGCCAGCTCAGCCAGTGGGCGCAGGTGCCAAAGCCCTGGCGGTACCAGCCGCCGGCCGCGTCGAACGTCCGCAGGTCAGCGAGCAGGCGATGCATGGCGGCGTCCAGGTGGACCGCTTGCTCGGCGATGTGTTCGCCGAGCGCTTGAACTTCCTCGACGGAGAGAGGCTCGCGCATGAGGCTTTGTAGCACGGCGGTTTTCGGCGCCGGACTTGGCGCCTGGCATGCTCCAGGTGCCGCGGAAGCGCGGGTGGCGCGATTTTTCGTGGGGTACGCAGGTGGATGGGCAATGTGCCGCGCGTGGGGGCCGCGGGTGGAGAGAATGCGGCGGGTTGGCGGCCACGTGGGTGACCGGGCGCAGGAGGTGTCAAGAGGAATGTTGATATTGATATGGATATTGGATAGAAGATCTTGAGTTGGTGAGTGCGTCCGGCAGGCGGACGAAATTTGAGATCGAGATCGCGGAAACCTCCGCGGAAACGTGGCGTGATCCAAGTCGCAGCGCGTTTCCGCGGAAGCCTCGGGGCTGTGGACGGTGTCGGGCTATGGACAACCGCGCCCGTCGAGCCTGGGCATGCGAGATGCGCGCAAGCGGCGCGGTTGACCACAGCCCTTGGAGAGGCGCAGGAGGGCCAGGTGCAGCAGGCGTGCCTGAGAGCGCGGCGCGCCTCTCCACACCGCCACACAGCCCCTGCTGTTTTCGGAACCCTGAGTTTGTTTGTTGGTACCAGAACCCGGAACGGATCGTCAGGTGAACCGAAGGGGTGAGCGCGTGGGTGGTGGGTAGGTCAAGCACGGTGGTTCGGGCCTGGCACGGTGAGCGGGCCTGGCACGGTGGGTGGGCCTGGCACGTGGGTGGGTTAGCGGACCTCTAATGCTTGGCGCTACCCGATCAGCATTGGCGCCAGGCAGTTCCGATCTGTTGAGGGAGCTTCCACGCGCACCGTGACGAGGCGGGCGTCACGAGCTCGCGCGCGCCCAGGCCGACAGGGCCAGCCGCCGCGCGATGGGCGCGACGCGGAGGTCCTGGAAGCCAGCGGCCAGGAGACCGCGCTCCAAGGACCGCCGCGTGAACCGCGAGGGGTGCAGGTGCCGGCGAGAGAAGCCGCTGCGGCGCGCGATCAGCTCGAGCACCGTGGCCTCCAGCGCTGGCAACCACGGCTCGCCGTAGTTTGGCGTGGACAGCCATAGCCGGCCGCCTGGCGCCAGCGCGCGACGCAGGCCGACGAGCCACGCCGGCCACGCCCGCACATGCTCCACCACCTCCTTGGCGTAGATCGCCACGGGCCGGGCCCAGCCTGCGCCGCCGCTGCCCTCGCGCGCCAGCGCTTGATCCAGCGGCTCCTCTGGCGACACCACCGCGCCGCCGAGGATGCGCGGATCTCGCCGCGCCAGCACCGCGGCCACCGCGCGCTCGTCCACGTCCACCACCCGGAAGCGCAGCCCGTCTGGCGCCAGGTCCAGCTCATGCAGGAGCCCGCAGCCCACCACCAGCACGTCCCCACCAGGGTGCTCGCGTGCCACGAGTTGCAGAAACCGCCCCAGGTCACGCTCGAGCGGCTGGTGGTACAGGGTCCACGGGAAGCGCCTTGCCCGGGCGTGATTGGCGAAGTAGTCGTCGCCGCTCACCATCGGCTCACGGTCGGTCACCATCGGGGCTCACGGTCGGTCACCATCGGGGCTCACAGCTCCACCGACAGCTCCGCCGGCAGCTCGGCGGGCAGCTCGGCCGCCTCGGCGACGAGGAGATACTCGTACGCGGTGGGGCTGTCCGCTGGCACCAGGGGATCTGCGATCGCCCAGCGCATCAGCCGCGCCGCTGGCGCCAGGAGCGCGTCCGGCAGCCAGCGCCCCAGTCGGGAAGGGTAGAACCCGGTGAGCTGCTTGAGGAGGAACGAGCCAAACGCCGGCGGCAAGAACAGGCGGAACATCAGCTCCGAGCGCGCCGAGCCCAGCCCATGCACCGCGCGAACGCGCCAGCCGTTCTGCGCCAGCAGCCGCACCCACACCTTGGCGTCATAGAGGTGCCAGTGCTGGAAGAAGCCATTGAGCGCGCCGGCCACCGTCATCGCCAGCCGCGGCGCGTGCGCCAAGAGCCACGACTGCACGTGCCCCTGGTACGCCCAGCTCGGCGTCGGCACGAACATCAGCAGGCGCGCGCCCGGCGCCGCGGAGTGCCGCAGGTTGCGCAGCGCGGCGTCGATGTCGCGCACGTGCTCCAGCGAGCAGTTGCCGATGATCTCGGAGAACTCCACGTCCGGAAACGGCCGCGCCCGCGACACGTCCGTCAGCGTGGCGCGGATCCGGGTCTGCGCTTGCGCGATCTCACGCGCCGACACGTCGATGCCATAGACCTCACGGCCCGCCGCCTCGCGCAGCGTCCACCAGAAGCCGTCGCCGCAGCCCACGTCCAGCACCGGGCCGCGGCCCTGCCCCACCGCCTCCACCGCGATGAGCCGGTTGACCTCGCGCAAGGTCAGCGACAGCGGCGCGTGCCGCAGATAGGCGCGCACCCAGCGATCGATCTCCTCGTCGGCGGGCAGCCGCAACGCGGGCTCCGCCGGGGCCTCTTCGGGCCCCTGATCACCGACGTCGCGCACGGCTCGCACCACAGCGTTGCATCGCACGAAAGGCCGGCGCTGTCACGGCCCACGCTCGGCCTGCGGCTCGGCCCCCAGGTTGCCGCGCTCGTCGGCCGCGGCGCGCCACAGCCGTCTCCAGCGCCCCAGGCCCCAGAGAAGGGCCGCCAGGAACGCGGCCAGCACGCCGAGCCCCGCGCCCGTGGTGCCCGCCACGTCCTTGATCCAGAGGAGCCCCCACCAGTCGATGCGCGCTCGATCGTAGGTGTCGCCCAGGTCTACCGTGAGCGTGGTGTACGTGCGCCACGGCGCGCGGGCCTGCGCCTCCACCGCGGAGTCGCCGCGCGCCAGCGAGCGCAAGAGCCACAGGTTGCCGGCGATGGGCTGAAACGCCGGGGTCCACAGCACCGGATAGGTGTCCTCGAAGCAAGAGTCGCAGTGGCCGCGGCTGCGCTCGGCGATGTACGAACCGCTGCGATCCGGCTGGCCCAGCCACTCGTTCTTGGCGCGGATGGCCACGCGGATGAAGTGGTCCCAGTACAACGCGCTGCCCAGGAGCTGCACCGCGACGCCGCTGGCCACCACCGCCAGCACCAGGGCGCGCTGCCAGCGCGTGCGCGCCGCATCCAGCGCCCAGGCCAGCGGCACCAGCAGCACCGGCACCATCCACACCGCGAAGCGCGGCCCCCAGGCGTACTCCCCGCTCCACGAGCGGTAGCTGCAGTAGACCAGGAACACCGGCAGCACCATCGTCAAAAGGCCCAGGCCATAGCGCGGCGCAGCGCGCACCGCGCGGGGCAGCGCCAGCGCCGCCAGGACCAGCGGCGGCGAGTACAGGAACATGCTCTTGTTGGGCGACGCCACCATGCCCCACAGGCCGTCGAAGAGATCGCCACCGAAATACGCGCCAAGGTATGGCTCGTAGCCGGTCTGCGTCACCGACCCCCAGCGCACCCAGTTGTAGCCCAGCGCCAGCGCCGCGAACGGCAGCCCAGCGAGCGCCGCGACGCCCAGCGTGCGCCACAGCTCGGCGCGGCGCCGCCGCAAGCCAAGGACGAGCAGCCCCGCACAGCCCACGATGGCCAGCGCGAAGACATACTTGGAGTGCAGCAGCGAGCCCGCCCACAGCCCGAGCCACAGCGCCTGACGCCGGGTTGGCTGTTCGCACACGCGCAGCGCCTGGCGAAACAGCCCCAGAAAGCAGGTGGCCTGCAAGATCTCCGAGTACGGCATGCGCGCGTACACCCACGTGGTGGTGGCGCAGGCCAGGATCACCGTGGCCACGCTGGCGGTGCGCCGAGATCGCCCCAGCTCCACCAGCAGCCAGAAGAACAGCACGCACGTCAAGGCGCCCAGCGCGGCCGGCGCCAGGTGGACGAGCAGCGGCCGCGCCAGCCGTGCGTGGGCGGGCGAGCCGGCCGCCACCATCCGGGTCAGCGCGGCGCCCGGCACATGCACGAGCGAAGGGCCAAGAGGCGAGATCCCGTAGTAGTGGCCGCCCCGCCCGGTCGGCGCATCGTCCGGCCAGCGGACGGTGGTGATCACCTCCCCGCGCGACACCAGGTGGTCGGCCACATCCCACATGGACCGCGCGTCCCCCCACGCCGGCTCACGGCTGGTGGTCAGCAGATAGAACGCGAGCGCCGAGACGAAGATCGCGATGCTCCAGGCGCGCTCGGACACCGCGCAATCGTTACACTCCACCTCGCGCCTTGCCTACCGCAGGCACCCGATTTGCCACGCCACCCGCGGACCAGACGCCAGCGTCTGGCGGGGACTTGAGCCGCTGGCACCGTGCCCGGTGCGACGCTCCTAGGTGGGCGTGGCCCCCACCAAGCGCCGCCAGCAGACCTCGCCTTTTCCCGGGGCATCGCGGAGGTTTCTCGCGACCCGCGCTGGATCTTGGATACAGTCTCTTCATGTCACCGCAGGATGTTCTGCTCGCGCGAGGCCGCGAGCTGCTACGCCAGGCACGCTCACGAGGCCGCGGCTGGGAGGGCCTGCCGCCGGTCCCGGTAGACAGCGGCGCGCGCGACGCAAACGAGCTGGATCGCATGCAGCTCGCGTGCGCCCTGCAATACCACTTCGACGAAGCGAGCCCCGCGGACGCGGAGCTCGTGCGCCACTTGCTGGAGCAGGAGATCTCCTGGCGCCGCGTCGATCCGCAGCAGGGTGTGGGGGAGACCCTGGAGATCTGCTGCTGGCTGGTCGCCAGCGCTGGCCACCCCCAGGACGTCTGGCTCTTGGCCCGCGCCAAGACCGCCAACTTCGACACCGCGTGCGGGCTCTCCCGCGAGCTGCTGTTCTGCGGCGGCGTCACCGAGACGCTCGACCACGTACGCCAGAGCCACCGCCCCGAGCGGGCCGCCGTGCTCGCAGAGCTGGTGGACGAGGACGACGAGCCGCTGGTGGCAGAAGCGGACCTCGCCTCCTGGCGACAGGCCCAGGTGCAAGGCCAGCCGGCCACACCGCAGGATGAGCCGCTGGCCTGCTGGATCTCCCGCGCGCTCACCCTGGGCCACCGTCGCGAGGCCAAGGAGCTCGTCGCGCAATGGGCCAAAGATCGCGTTCGAGACGGCGACTTCTTCGCCGAGTATGCCGGCTACCTGCAGGACCTCGGCGACTTCGCCGCGGAGGCCGACGCGCGCGGCGTCTTGCTGGCGCACCTGACCGACGCCTTCGAGCGCGCAGGCGCGCTGGGCAGAGCTGCCGCCGCCGAGCGTCGGGCGCAGCGCTGGACGCGGGCGCTGGCCCACCTGGGACACACCGCGCTCCTGCACCGCAACCACCGCCAGTGGCGAGAGCTCGGCCTGGGCCGGGGCCTGGTGCAAGAGGCGTTCGACCTCGCGGCCTGCGCGCCACCGCCGGTCGATGCGCAGGCCTTCGCGCTGGCCGAAGAGTTCGCCGCGGCGACGCCACGGCTCCCCCCTGCCGCCCTGGAGGCGGCGGTGGCGGCCGCGCAGCGCCTGGCCGCCCCGGGGCGAGAGCTCCACTACCAGCGCCTGCTCGAGGCGAGCCGCGCTGGCGGCCAGTAGCGGCCAGTAGCGGCCGAGTAGCTCGAGGGTAGCTCGGCGCTGGCAGCGCAGGCCGACCCCACGCCAAGCGCCGTCGGGCGTGGGGCCGTCCAGCTCGCAGGCTACTGGAACAACCAGCGCTGCTCGCCGGTGGCGATCACGTCGCGGCGCTCGAACGGCGCGTTGAAGTGCTGCTCGGGGCGATAGGAGTTGTCGAGCAGATCGCGGTAGTGCGGGCTGCGCGTGTCGAAGATGGTGCCGCCCGGGATCTGCCACTTCACCTTGATCTTGCGCCCGTGCTCCGCCTCGGCCAGGAAGCGCTGCACCGCGCCGTCGGCGGACTGCGAGAAGTCCAGATCACCCCAGCCGGTGTCGGCCCGGTTGATCACGAAGGTGTCGCCGGCGCGCGGGAAGCCGCCGCGCATCGCCGGACCATCGCTGGCGTCCGGCAGGTTGAGCCCCGGGTTGGGCAACATCGACGCGATCACCGAGCGGTGCTTGGCGCCCCAGCGCCAGGTCGTGGGATCCGCGGAGCCGTAGCCATCGGCGCTGGCCAGGTGGTCGAGCGCCTGCGACAAGGCCACGAGCTGCATCTTGGTGCAGGAGTCATCGGGCCCGCCGACGCCGAGGCGATCGCACAGCACGGGCTGCTGCGACGACTGGCTCTGGACCAGCGTGCCGGGCTCCTCCAGCATCGCGTACACCACGCGCACCAGGCGGCTGTCAGCGAGCTGCGAACGATCAAAGCCCGCCAGGGTCAGCTCGTCATCGAGCGTGGACTTGATGAAGAAGTGCATCCACGTGTTGAACAGCGAGGTAGCCGCGGAGTCCGAGATCTCGCTCGCGCTCGCGTCGGCTGCCACCGCGGGCGGCGTGGCCGTCGACCAGTTCACCAGGAGGCCGCGCGCCTGCGTCAGCGCGCTGCGCTGATCGTCGCTCAGCGTGGCCACGTACGCGGCCACGTCCGCCGGCGCGCCGGTCGGATCGGCGACGAAGGCCAGCGCGTCCGCCAGGCCGCGCGCCAGCTTGCCGCCGACCGTGGACTTGGAGTCGTGCTGGATGGCGGCGAAGTCCGTGAGCGTGACGCGGCCGCGGGTCATCGCGCCCTCGAGCAGCGAGGCGATCCGCTCCAGGCGCAGGCCTGGCGCGTAGCCCACGCCCGCGTACAGCGGGCGCCCGTCCACCAGGTCCTCGTTGAGCGCGTCGTCGTCGAAGGTCGCGCCCACGGGATCAGAGTTGGCGTTGGCCAGGTAGCCCGAGCGCGGGTTTATCGAGTGCGGCACGTAGCGCGAGGACATCCGGCCCTCCCACTCGGCGCTGCCGTCGCCCGGCAAGACAAAGAACGGCGCGTTGCCGTTGGGGTTGGTAGCGGCGTTCCAGGTGGTGGCGTTGGCCGCGCGCTGCGGGATCTCGACGTTGGTGGTCCAGGCGATGTTGCCGCGGTTGTCGATCATGGTCCAGTTCTGACCGCCGAAGGTGAAGTCGCGCAGCGAGCGGAACGCCTGGTGAACATCGCGGGCGCGCATCAGGTTCCAGATCGCGCGGAACTCGTAGCTCGGGGAGTACCCGGTGAAGCGCACCGACAGCGCGGCGGGGCCGGTGCGCGGCACCACGTTGCCGTCACGGATGATCGGCAAGATCGGCCCGTGATGCGGCACCCGCTCGTAGGTCACGGTGCGCTGGTCCACGATCTGGCCCAGGACGCCGATCTTGATGGTCTCGTTCCACGTCTCCACCGGCACCTGGCCGCCCTGGAAGGCGACGCAGCTCCCGGCGCCGCACGGCGCAACCTGCTCCATGTAGATGTCGTTGACGTCGAAGTAGGCCACGGTGCTCGACCAGGCGACGTCGCCGTTGGTCCCCAGGATGACCCCGGGGATCCCGGGGAAGGTGATCCCCAGCGCCTCGGTGTCGTGCTCGATGGACACGTGCAGCGGGTAGAAGATGGTGGGGTTGGTGAGCTGCAGGTGCTGGTCGGCGGCCAAGAGCGCCTTGCCGCCGGCCTTGCGCGGGGACACCGCCCAGGTATTGGAGCCAGCCCATGGGGCCATGAGGGAGGCGGCGCCAGGCGCGCCGAGCGGCCCGGTGCGCAGGCCCGACGGCAGCGAGTTGCTGACGGCGCTCAAGAGCTCCAGCGGGACGTTGGGGCGCTGGCTGCCGGAGGGCGGCGCGACCAGCGAAGCGGCGCCGTTGCGCCGAGGGAAGCGGTGCCCGCCATCGGAGCGGCTGCCAGTGTCATACGAGACGTTGGGGAAGCCGTCGAGGGGCGAGTCCTGGCCCACCGGCGCCAGCCGCAACAGATCGCGCGCGATGTTGCGGCGCGCGGCCATCTCGGGCGGGCGGCCCGGCGGATCGTAGGCCTGACGCAGCCGTTGATACAGCTCCGTGATCGTCAGCTCGTTGATCACCGAGAAGGAGAGGCTGAACGCCTGAAACCGCGCCAGCACCAGCGAGTCCACCGGCGTCCACGGCGCGAACGCCTCCGGCCGCCAGACCGCCAGGATCTGCGGATCGATGCTGAAGCGATCGGTCTCCCGCAGCGTGCGAACGTAGGCGTTGACGCCGTCGGCGTAGCGCTGCAGGGTCCGCACGATCGCCTGGTCCGTGCGATCGCTCGACGCCTGCAGCTCCGCGAGCGACTGCTCGGCCAAGGGACGCATGCGGTGCAGGCGAAGCTGCAGATCCTGATCGATGATCGTGGGATCGAGCCCGCCATAGAGCTCGGCCAGCGTGCCGGAGCCAAAGCGCCGCAGCAGATCCATCTGCGGCAGACGATCGTGCGCCAGGACGAAGCCTTGCGCGAAGGCCGCGTCATCTGCGTTCTTGGCGTAGATGTGGGCGAGACCGAAGTGGTCGCGGATCACCTCCACCCGACGGTGCAGGCCGTTGCCATCGAGGACCTGGGTGAGCGGCACCCGAGACGACTCCGATGAGGTCTCGGACTCCGAGAGCCCGGGCATCGCACATGCTCCGGTCACAGCGAGAACGAATATGGAGCCGGCGAGTCCCCTTCGCCGCCTGCTCCTCATATTAGGGTCGGTAGATTGTGTGTTGGGCGTCACGAGCGTCATGCTATCTCCTCGGGACTTCCCTGTGGGGGGATTTTTAGTGTGATCAAAGATCGCTACACGCGACGACGAAATAACAATGAGATGCCGCGTCGCATTATCAATTTCCTCGGCGTAGACACTAGTGGATCTTCGCAGTTTACCTACAACAGCGCACCTCTGGACTTGTCTGGAGAGCTACATATCGGGGGACCTGGGCGTCACCTGCCACGACCATCCGCTGTGGCATAGTGCGCGCCATGTCGCGAATCCATCTTCCAGCCATCGCGCTGGCGCTGGCGCTGGCGCTCTTGCCCAGTTCGCCGGCTTCGGCCAGGCGCGTGGCCCCGCCGGCTGCGTTCTTCCCGTTCCCGGTCCACCAGCGCCAGCTCCCAAACGGGCTGACCGCCATCATCATCCCCATCCCCGGCTCCGGCCTGGCCTCGGTGCGGACGATCATCCGCACCGGCTCGCGGGACGAGTACGAGCCCGGCCGCTCCGGGTTCGCGCACTTCTTCGAGCACATGATGTTCCGCGGCACGAAGAAGGTCCCCGCCGACGAGCGCGAGCGCATCGTCACCTCCATGGGCGCGTCGTCCAACGCGTACACCTCCGGTGACATGACCGTGTACGAGTTCGACATCGCCGCCGAGGACCTGGAGAAGGTGATGGACCTGGAGTCTGACCGGTTCATGAACCTGGCGTATACGCAGGAGCAGTTTCAGACCGAGGCCGGCGCGGTGTACGGCGAGTATCGAAAGAACCGCGCGAACCCGTTTTTTCAGCTCTTCGAGAAGGTCTCCGAGACCGCGTTCACCAAGCACACGTACGGCCACACCACCATGGGCTTCGAGCGAGACATCTCGAACATGCCCAAGATGCTCGACTACTCCAAGGCGTTCTTTGGCCGCTACTACCGGCCCGAAAACGCGCTCTTGCTCATCGTGGGTGACGTGCCGGTCGAGCCGACGCTCGCGATGGTGGACCGGTACTGGGCGGCATGGAAGCGCGGCTACGTGGCGCCCAAGGTGCCGGTCGAGCCGGCGCAGACGGCCGAGCGCAAGGTGGAGATCGCGTATGAAGGCCGCGCGCTGCCGGTCTTGTCGCTGTCGTACAAGGCCGGCGCGATGGCGCCGCGCGACGTGTCCTGGGTGTCCCAGCTCGTCCTGTCCGAGGTGGCGTTTGGCACCACCAGCGAGCTGTACAAGACGCTGGTGCTGGAGCAGCAGCTCGTGCAGCGAGTGATGGCGAGCCCGGCCACCGACCGCGATCCGAGCCTGTTCTCCATCACGGCCGTGGTCAATGACGCCGCCAAGCTCGACGAGGTGCAGCGCGCCATGGAGGCCGCCATCGAGAGGGCCAGGACCGTGGCCGCGGATCCCAAGCGCGTGGCCGAGGTGGTGGCCAACCTGCGCAACGAGTTCTTGCTCAAGCTGACCACGCCCTCGGCGGTCGCCGACGAGCTGGCGCCGTTCATCGCCACCGCGGGCAGCATCGCCGCCATCGACGACCTGTACACCACGCTGGCCAAGGTGACGCCGCAGACCGTGCGCACCGCCGCCATCAAGCTGTTTGACACGCGCCGCCGCACCGTGGCGACCCTCCGGGAGAAGAAGTGATGAATCGCCGCGCGCACCCTACGACGTGGAAGACCTTGGAGCTCGGGATGACCCCGACGACTGACGAGACCTCGGCGGTCATGCACACCGGCCACGCTGGCCACGCTGGCCGCGCCGGCCGCGCCCGCCGCGCTGGCCGCGCGACCGCGCTGGGCCTGTGCAGCGCCCTGCTCTTGACCGCGTGCTGCGCCCCGAAGCCGGCGGCCACCACGCCGGGCGGCCCCGCCGAGCCGGCGCCGGCCGACCCGCAGCCCACCGAGCCGACCGCGCCGACGGGGCCGACCGCGCCGCTGACCACGCCGCTGGCCGCGCCGCTGCCGCCGGACGTGATCTTGCCTGCCTCCGCCGATCCGTCGGTGTCGTTCGCCGTGTGGTTCCGCGTCGGCTCGCAGGATGATCCCAAGGGCAAGGAGGGCCTGGCCTGGCTGACCGCGCAGATGGTGGCGCGCGCCGCCACCGCCAGCCACCGCTACGACGAGATCTTGACCCTGCTCTATCCGATGGCCGCCAGCTACAGCGCCTCGGTGGACCGCGAGATGACCGTGCTCTCTGGGCGGTCGTCCAAGACCGACGGCGCGGCCTTCCTGCAGCTCCTGCGCGAGGCCATGACCCAGCCCGCGTTCGACGCCGCGGACTTCGAGCGGCTGCGCACCGAGGGCCTGTCCTCGCTGGAGAAGAGCCTGCGCTACTCGCTCGACGAGGAGCTGGGCAAGGCCATCCTGCACGAGGCGCTGTACCGAGGCAGCGCGTACGCGCACCCGGTGATCGGCACCGTCGCCGGCCTCAAGGCGCTGACGCTCGACGACGTCAAGGCGTTCTGGGCCAGGCACTACGCCATGGACCAGGCGATCTACGGGCTCGCCGGCGGCTGGTCGGAGGAGCTAAAGGGCGCGTTCCTTGGCACCCGCACCGAGCTGCCGACCCCGCAGTCCGCCGGCCCCGCGCCAGCGCCCGCGGCGGCGCCGGTGACCGGCAAGAAGGTCGTGCTGGTGCAGAAGCCCGGCGCCGACGCCTCGATCTCCTTTGGCCACGTGCTCGACGTGCGCCGCGGGGATCCAGACTTCGCGGCGCTGTACCTGGCGGCGTCCTGGCTGGGCGAGCACCGCAACAGCTCCAGCCACCTCTACCAGGTGATCCGCGAGGCGCGCGGCCTCAACTACGGCGACTACGCCTACGTCGAGGCCTACCCCGGCGGCGGCTTCCGGCAGCTCCCGCCGGCCAACGTGGGCCGTCGCAAGCAGGCCTTCGAGGTGTGGATCCGCACCTTGCCCAACGACAACGCCGTGTTCGCGCTGCGCGCCGCGCTGCGCGAGGTGGACACCCTGGTGGCGCAGGGCCTCACCGCGCAGCAGTTCGAGCTGACCCGCAACTTCTTGAAGAAGTACGTGCTGCACTACGCGGCGTCCACGCAAGATCGCCTGCTGTGGTCGCTCGATGATGCGTTCTATGGCTTGCCGGCGCCGCACCTGGCGCGCCTGCGCGCAGAGCTCGACGCGCTCACGCTGGAGCAAGTCAACGCGGCGATCAAGAAGCACCTGCGCACCAGCGCGCTGACCATCGCCATCTCCACCGGCGCCGCTGAGAAGCTCAAGGCCCAGCTCACCTCTGGCGCCGCCACGCCGCCCACCTACGCCACGCCCAAGCCGGAGGCCGTGCTCACCGAGGACAAGATCATCGCGGCCTATCCGCTGGGCATCTCGGCCGACCACGTGACCATCGTGCCGGTCGAGCAGATGTTCGCTCAGGGCACGCGCTAGCACCCGAGCGCTGCCCTTACGCCTCGGCAACCGTGGCGCGAGGACGCCAGGCCTTGTACGATCCTGGCATGGCGTCTCCTGCGGGGTTGCTCAGCCGGCCAGATGCGCGCGCCGAGTCCGTAGAGGACCTGGTGGCGCGCGTCCTGCGTGGCGCGGTGCGCATCCCCAAGTTCCAGCGACCATTGGTCTGGGAGACCAAGCACGTGCTCGAGCTGTTCGACAGCATCTATCGCGGCTTCCCCATTGGATCGTTGCTCTTTCAGCGAGCCCACGCCGACGCGGACGAGATAGAGCTCGGACCGCTGAAGCTCTTCGGCGCGGAGCTGGAACACGCATGGTGGGTCGTGGACGGCCAGCAACGGCTCACGTCGCTCGCCGCGGGGCTGGGGCGAGGTGCAGCCCCGCTTCACCCCAAGGACCCGTACTCCGTCTACTTCGATCCCGTCAGCGAGACCTTCGCGGCGCCGCGCTCGCCGCCCACGGCTCCCGCATCGCAGTGGGTCCCCTTGCCCAAGCTGCTCAACAACACCGAGTTGAGCGAGTGGATCTTTGAGTGGCGCCACGGTCAGGAAGCCGGCCTCCGCCGCATCGTCTTCGAGGCAGGCCGACGGCTCCGCGAGTACCGGGTTCCCGTGTACGTCATCGACACCCAGGACACAAAAGTCCTGAGCGACATCTTCCATCGAGTGAACAGCGCTGGAAAGCCGCTCGCGTGGGTCGACGTCCACGACGCTTTGTTCGCGCACAAGCGAGAGGCCCCCACTTCGCTGCCTGAGCTGGCCAGTCAGCTCGAGACCCTGGGGATGGGGCGCCCGGACGAAGACTCCCAGCTCTTACCTTCGCTGGTCGCGTTCGCTGGCCTCGATGTGACCCGCAGCTTCGGGCAGCATGTCCGCGAGAGCCCAGACAAACTGGATGGCGCGGTCAGCGAGGCGGCGCCCGCGCTGCGAGCCACCCTCTCCTTCCTCCGCGTGCACCTGGAGCTGCCCCACCTTCGGCTGCTGCCACATTCCACGCCGCTACCGGTGCTGACGCGCTTTTTTCGCCTGCACCCCGAGCCTGGTCCGCGAACGCTCGCGCTGCTGGCCCGCTGGGTCTGGCGCACGCTGGAGGATCCTCATCGAGACGAACGCCGGCTGCGACGGGGCGGCGTCCGCGCGATCGACAGCGACGAGGAAGCAAGCGTGCAGCGCTTGCTGGCGCTGGCTGCCCGTCGACGAGAGCCGTTCGAGGTGGAGAAGCACCGCTTCGATCCGCGAAGCGCGCAGTCCCGCATCGCCCTGCTGGGGATGGCGGCGCTGCGGCCGCTCGCGTTCCCTCCTCCGCGTCCGCTCACCGCTGACCTGTTCTCACGCACGACCGCTGGGCCAACAGAAGAGCCGCAGACAGGTGAGGTCGACGTGGCCGAGCTGGTCCGTGAGGGGGGGAGTGAAGCGGCCCGCTTGCTCGTGCCGTTGACCGAGCAAAGCGGCATGGATCTCGACCGGACCGCTGCCAACCGCCTCTTGCTGCCAGGCACCGGGCCTGCCTGCGAAGAGATCCTCGCGCTGCTCCGCGACGCTGCGAACCTGGCGCCCCGGATCCTGTCGTCACACGCGATCTCACCCGACGTGGTCCAACACCTGCAGAGCGGAGATCTGCAGGCGGCGCTGAGGTCTCGTGCCCAGCTGATCAACGATGCCGTGAACGCGCTGAGTGACCGGCTCGGGGAGTGGGAGCGGAGCGACCGCCCGTCGCTCGAGTACATCCTGGCCCAGATGGCCGACGCACCAGCAGAAGCGAGCGGACAATGACCCGGCGTTCGGCAGGGCGAGTGGCGGAGGTGTTCCTGGCCAAGCTGCCGGTGGGCCTGCTCCACGAGGATGATCGTGGGCTCGTCGAGCTCCGGCTGCATGAAGCCTATCGACGCCTTCCGAGACGCCCCGTCCTCGGCCAGTGGTTCGAAGACCACCCCTCAGGCATCCAGCGCGGCTCGGATATCGAGCAGCGGCTGCCATCGTTCTTTGCCAACCTGGTCCCCGAAGGGCATCTGTCGACCATGTTGCACGAGCGACTTGGCATCCCGCCTGGAGATCATCTGGGGCTCTTGTGCGCCGTGGGCAGAGACCTCCCGGGCGCGGTGATCGTCCAGTTGCAGGAGGGCGAAGCGCCAGCGCTGGCCGCGCCAGCTAGCCTGGCCGAGCCCCAAGCCGGGTTGCGTTTCTCGCTCGCCGGGGTGCAGCTCAAGTTCTCGATGCTACGCGCCGGCGAACGTTTTCTGCTCCCCGGCAGTGACGAACGGGGCACCTGGATCGTCAAGATCGCCTATGACGCGCTGGACGGATTGGCCGGCAATGAGTGGACCACGATGGAATGGGCGAGGCGCGCTGGCTTCGATGTGCCCACCACGGAGCTTCGCCAGCTAGCGGACCTGGCGAACATCCCGGTACAGGGAAACACATCGGTTCAGGTGTTTGTCATCAGGCGCTTCGATCGAGGGGATCAGGGCGAGCGCATTCACCAGGAGGACTTTCAGCAGATCCTCGGCCGCGGCCCTGAGCGCAAGTACGACGACCTGACGTACGAGTCGCTGGCGGCACTGGCGCTGCGAATCATTGGAGACGATGCGTACCGCGAAATCCTGCGCCGGCTGGCGCTCATGGTGGCCACCGGCAACGCAGATGCGCACGCAAAGAACTGGTCGGTGGTGTACCCGGATCAGGTCCACGCCCAGCTAAGTCCCCTCTACGATCAGGTGTTCACTGCTCAATGGCAGGACTTCTCGCGTGAGATGGCGTTCAAGCTCGGTGGCAGCAAGCTGTTCTCCGCGGTGACCGCTGATCGATTTCGCGTCCTCGCGCAGCGGGTGGAGAGGACCATGTCCACGACGGTCTCGCCCGATGAAGCCGTGGGGATCGTCGAGCACACCATCGCCAGGCTTGCGGACGTCTGGGCCACGTTACGTGACAGCCCCCAGGTTCCGCCAGGATACCGGGAAGGCCTCACGCGCCACTGGCGCTCGGTGCCGCTGCTGCAGCCGCACGCCTTGCTGATCTGACCAAGCAGCCGGCGCTCGCCGGCGCTGGCGCGCCGCGGTCAGCGCAGCGCCGAGAGCGCGATCCGGGCTGCCGCCACAGCGGTCTTGCCCCCAGCATCAGCGTTGGTCCACACCAGGATCGCGTCGCCGCCCTGCACCGCGAGCTGTGGAAACCCGCTGACTCGCCCCGCGGCCACCGCGGCGATGGGCTGTGATGCGCGGGCGGCGGGCGTTGCCCCGCGCAGCTCCACAGCGCGCACGCGCAGCTCCACCACCGGGCCAGCCAGCTCTTGCCAGGACACGACGGCCAGCTCCCCCGCCAGCGCGACGTCGACGCGGCCCTGTGGGTTGCCTTGATCGATGCGCACCGGCGCCCCGAAGGTGACGCCGCCGTCTTCAGAGAGCGCCAGCTTGACCTGCGGCTGCTCGCCGGCCGCGGTGTACCAGGCCACCGCCACGCGCTGCCCGCGCGCCGCCAGCGCGGGGCCGTTCACCGGACAACCGTCGATGTGCCAGCCATCGGCGTGGACCAGCGCCGGGGCGCTCCAGCGCCCACCCGCGAACCGGGTCACGGCGATGTCGCGGATCTCGTCGGCGCTGCGGTCTCGATAGGCGACGAGCACGGCGTCGCCGGTGGCCACCGCCGCGGTCTGGCAGCACGAGCAGGTGCGAGGATCCAGCTCGAGCGAGGTGTCCACCGCGCGCGCCGCCGCGTCGCCGCCGCCAGCCGAGGGCTCGAGCACCGCGTAGCGCAGCGCCATCGACGCGCGCTGCTCGGCGCCCTCTTCGTCGAGCCCAGCGAAGGCGCGCCCGTCGAGCCAGAGGACCAGCGCGCCGCCTTGCCCGCGCGGCACCACGGAGACAAAGCCGTGCTCCGTCTCGGTGTCATCGCCGTGCGGGCGCCAAGGTAGAGACCAGGTGCCGCCGCCGTCGTCGGAGCGCGTCAGCTCGATGTCATAGCCCGCCATGCCCTTGCCGCTCGGCGGCTTGCGCTTGCGCAGCCAGTGCGCGAGCAACGTGCGCGGCCCAAGCCGGGTCACCGACGGAAAATCCGCCCAGTTGATGAGCCAGTCGGTCCCGGTGGCCACCGTGGCGGGCGGGCCAAAGCCGCTCGGTGACAGCTCGGCCCAGCGCAGCGCGTGGGCGGCTGCCGGCGACGACGGCTGCGCGCTGCCCGCCGTGCCCGCAGGCACCACCGGCTCGGTCCAGCTCACCAGCACGCTGCCATCCGCGGCGGTGCGCAGGTTCGGCAACGAGCTGCCCGGCGCCGCCGCCAGCGTCAGCGCCGTGAGCTGCACCGCGCGCTGCACCTGCTCGGGCGCGGGCTTCTTTTCACACGCCGCCAGCTCACCCGCCACCAGCGTCAGCAGCGCGGCGCTCGCCCACGCCCGCTGCCAGGATCCGCCACGGAGCCCTCGCCCGCTTCGCTGCCGAAGTGCCTGGTGCGCCATCTGCAAACGCTACGCTGAAAACGTCCTTTCTGACGCGCTGGGGATCATCAAAACGCGCCCGCCGCAGCGAGGATGTCAGCACCTGCTGTCAGCACCCGCGTCCCCCGCGGGCCCCGCCGTGGCACAGTGGCGCTTCCATGAAGCTCGACGCACGGACCTGGCTGTTTGTCACCCTGGTGGCGGTGCTCGTCACGTGCCTGGTCGTGGGCGATCTGGTCGGGGGCAAGCTGACGGGCCTCCACCTCTTTGGGCGTGAGTGGGTGTTCGCGGTGGGGATGCTCTCGTTCCCGGTGACCTTCGTCTTGACCGACATCATCAGTGAGTTCTACGGCCGCACCGCGGTGCGCCGGGTCACCCTCATCGCGTTCTCCATGGTCGCGCTGACCTTCGCCATCGCCTACGCGGCGGGCGCCATGCCGTGGGCCTCGTTCACCCAGAGCGAAGGCTGGGACGGCGTGGGCGAGCTCCACTTCAGCACCGTGTTCACGCAGGCTGGTCGCATCCAGCTCTCCTCCATGACCGCCTTCCTCCTGGCCAGCCTGGTGGACATCTCGGTGTTCTTCTTGCTCAAGCGGCTGACCGGCAACCGCATGCTGTGGCTGCGCGCCACCGGGTCCACCGCGATCTCTCAGCTCTTTGACACCGTGCTCATCCAGGCGCTGGCGTTTGGCGACAAGCTCACGCCTGGTGAGTACATCAACGTGGTGACCACCTCGTATCTCATCAAGCTGGTGGTCGCCATCGGCGTCACGCCCATCATCTACGGCCTGCACGAGCTCATCGAGCGGCGCCTGCACATCCAGCCCGCGCCGCTCGACAGCGAGCTTGCTCAGGCGAAGACGCACCAGCGCGACGCCTAGCCTCGCGCTCGCCGCGTGCTGCCCGAGCGACTCACTCGCGCCAGAGCTGCGCCAGCGCGCACTCCGCCAGCCCCACCCGGCGCGCGCCCTGCTCCAGCGCGTCGGCCTTGGCGTTGCCCTCGAGGTTGGCGATGGAGGCCAGGAACTCTCGCCCGGCCTCGGACTCGATGTTCTTGGGCAACCAGGCGATGGTGGCCATCGCCTGCTCCCCTTCGGACAGGTGCGCGACGCCCGCGCGCTCGATCACGTTGCAGATGCGGTCCATGTCGCGGCCCAGCGGGGTGGCGGCCCAGGAGCCAGCGGCCGCCGCGGAAGGCGCGACAGGCTCCGCCACCGTCGTGCTGTGAGCGGGCGCCGGGTCCCCCTGGGCTGCGTGCGCTTGGCCTGTCTCCGACGCGGCGTCCGGCTTGCGCTGACAGCCCGCAGAGGCCAGTGCCAACACCCAGGTCAGAGCTAGCATGACAGGTCGCATCATGCCCCCAATGTGCCGCGAAAGCGGCCGCCCGCCAACCACCGGGGTCATGCAACACCCCACCCACGATCCCCGCGCTTTGCGAGCGATGACCGAACGATGACCGCCAAGGCGGTTGGCGATCTCCTGAACTATTGGCTAGGATGCCGCATGCTTGGCCCCCCAAGGGGCACCTTCAGGAGTCTTGGAAAATGGCATACGTCGTCGCTGACCCATGCGTGAAGTGCAAGTACACCGATTGCGTTGCGGTGTGCCCTGTGGATTGTTTCTACGAGGGCAAGAACTCGCTCGCCATCAACCCCGATGAGTGCATCGACTGCGGCGCGTGCGAGCCCGAGTGCCCGACCACCGCGATCTTCGAGGAGAGCGAGCTCCCGGAGAAGTGGTCCATCTACCGGAGCATCAACGCCCTGGTGACCGGCGCCAAGACGCTGGATGACGTGGACACCGCCGCCTGGCCGGCCCCTCTGCGGGAAGAGGCCAACCACGTCGGCCACTGGATCGGCATCACCGAGCAGAAAAAGCCCATGGACGGCGCCGACGCCGCCGCCAAGGAAGAGAACAAGCTGGCCGCTTTGAGTCTGCATTCCGCAGAGTCCGAGTAGCGAGCGGTCCCAGAGCACAGCAGAGCACAGGACCAGGCTGCCGATGGCCGAGCGCTTCTTCTCGCCAGACTACGAGGAGCGCGCCTCGTTGCGAGACGGTACGCCCATCCTCTTGCGCCTGATTCGCCCCAGTGACAAGGAGCTGCTGCTCCGTGGCTTCCAGGGGCTGTCCGAGCACTCCCGCTTTCTGCGGTTCCTCGTGCCCAAGACCTCGCTGTCCGAGGAAGAGCTGCGCTATCTCACCGAGATCGACGGAGAGAACCACTTCGCGATCGGCGCGCAGCTCGTCGGAGCGGAGGGGCAGCCGGCCACCGGCCTTGGCATCGCGCGCATGATCCGGTACCCGCACGAACCTGAGGTGGCCGAGGCCGCGATCGCGGTGGCCGACGAGGTGCATGGCCGCGGCCTGGGCACCTTGCTGTTCATGCGCCTGGTGGCCGCCGGCTGTGAGCGCGGGGTCCGACGCTTTCGCTGTGAGGTGCATGCCTCCAACAACGCGATGAAGGAGCTCATCGCCGGCGTCAACCCGGAGTACTCGCTGGAGGTGCGCTCCGGCGTGATGTCCATCGAGTTCGATCTCCCGGCGCTGACCCCTGCAGAGTCGCCATCCGCGCCACCGCGCATGACGTCGCTGTATCGCTTCTTCCAGCTCGCCGCGCAGCGCCCCGCCGAGTGGGTCTCCGCCGTGCTGCACCTGCTCAAGAAGCTGCCGCCGCACGACTCCAACGCGCCCATGCAGGTGCGCGGGGGCGACGACGATGACGACGACGACGACGAGGCGTAGCGCGCTACGAGCGCGCCGCCCCGGGCGACTCTGAAGCCGCTTCTCGACGCCAGGCGCGCCGCGCCCAGACCGCACCTGACAGACTGCGCCCTCGAGCTCCCAGCGTGCGGCAGGCCAGCGGTCGCAAGCAGTCGCAACGAGTCGCAACGAGTCGCGGTGGCTTCAGGGCGCACGTTCCGTCGACAAAATGACCGCGGCGCGAAGCTTTGCTCCGCCCGGCGGCAGACCCGGACTGATAAGGTGAGGGAGCTTCAGGGAGGATCTATGCCGCGCTCGCGCCTGCTCGCCTCGTGCCTCTGTGCTGCTACAGTGCTCACGTTCTCCGCCTGCCGAGAACGCGAACGTCGAGCCCCCGGCGGCGCCGGCGCGGCCGGGCCCTCGCTGGCCATGCCGGCGCCCGCCCCGCGCACTCCGCCCGCTGCGCCACCTGGGCCCGCGAGCCGAGGCGGCGCGGCCAGCGAGGAGCAAGCCGAGTACGTGCGCAGCCGGTACACCAAGTTCGAGTACCAGATCCCCATGCGCGACGGCGTCCGGCTGTTCACCGCGGTGTACGTGCCCAACGACGCCGGTCCGCAGAAGCGCTATCCGATCATGATGACGCGCACCCCCTACTCGGTGGCGCCGTACGGCGTGGATCGATATTCGTCGTCGCTCATGGGGCCCGCCTTCACCAAGGAGGGCTTCATCTTCGTCTTCCAGGACGTGCGCGGTCGCAACATGTCCGAAGGAGAGTTCGTCAACGTGCGGCCGCAGCTCGGCAAGAAGGGGCCGGCGGATCCCAAGGCGATCGACGAGAGCACCGACACCTTCGACACCATCGCCTGGCTGCTGGCTCGCGTGCCCGATCACAACGGCAAGGTGGGACTAAAGGGCATCTCGTACCCTGGGTTCTATGCCTCGGCGGGCGCCATCGATTCGCACCCTGCGCTCAAGGCGGTGTCCCCGCAGGCGCCCATCGCTGACTGGTGGCGCGGCGACGACATGCACCGCCACGGCGCGTTCAACGTCCAGCTCTCGTTCGCCTTCTTCTCTCGCTTTGGCCTGCCGCGACCCAAGCCCACCGCCGACGAAGACCGCGATCCCTTTCCGTTTGGGACTCCGGACGCCTACCAGTTCTATCTGCGCCCGCTGGCGGAGCTGGAGCCCGCCTATCTCAAGGGCCAGGTCTCGTTCTGGAACGAGATCGCCGCCCACCCGGACTACGACGAGTTCTGGCAGGCGCGGAACCTGCTGCCGCACCTGCGCAACATCAAGGCGGCGATGCTGGTGGTCGGCGGCTGGTACGACACCGAGGATCTCTACGGCCCGCTGGCCACGTATCGCGCCATCGAAGCGCAGAACCGCGGGATCACCAACACGCTGGTGATCGGCCCGTGGCGGCATGGTGGCTGGGCGCGCGGCGACAGCAGCCGGCTGGGCGACGCCGACTTCGGCTTCGCCACCGCGGAGCCGTTCCAGGCCAAGGAGCTGGCGTTCTTCGTCCATCATCTCAAGGGCGGCCCGGCGCCGGGCCTGGCCGAGGCGATGATGTTCGAGGCGGGCGCAGATCGCTGGCGGAGCTTCGATGCGTGGCCGCCCAAGGCCACGCGCGAAGCGCGGCTGTACCTGCAGCCGGGCGGCGGCCTGGCGTTCGACGCGCCGCCAGCGGCCGACGCCAGCGCCGGCGGGTTCGACGAGTACCCAAGCGATCCCGCGCGACCGGTGCCGTACACCCAGGAGGTGACGCAGGGCTGGTCCGCGAACTACGCCGCCGAGGACCAGCGCTTCGCCTCGCGCCGGCCGGACGTGCTGGTGTATCAGACCCCGCCGCTCGATCGCGACGTGACCCTGGCGGGACCGCTGACGGCGGAGCTGTTCGTCAGCACCACCGGCACCGACGCTGACTGGGTGGTGAAGCTCATCGACGTCAACCCGGACACCATGCCCGGTTGGACCGAGCTAGACGAGCGCACCGGCGAGCGGCCAAACCTCGGCGCCAAGCAGATCTTGGTGCGCGGCGAGCCCATGCGCGGCCGGTATCGCGACGGCGGCGCCACGCCCAAGCCGTTTGTCCCCGGCGAGACCACCCCGGTCACCTTCCCGATCAACGACGTCTTCTACACCTTCGGTCGCGGCCACCGGATCATGATCCAGATCCAGTCGTCCTGGTTCCCCTTCATCGATCGCAACCCACAGACCTTCGTGCCCATCTTCCAGGCCAAGGCACAGGACTTCGTGAAGGCCACCCATCGAGTCCACCGCGCCGCCGCCACGCCGAGCGCGCTGGTGGTGCGCGTCTTGCCGGCGGCAGACGAGTAGCTCTAGAACTTCCAGGCCACCGAGGCGGTGGCGCGCTCACGGTCGGCGTGGATGGAGAACTGGCGCACCCCAGCGATGGTCATCGCCACGCTCATCGCACCGAAGATGTAGCCGGCGGTCCGGCGCACGCTGGCCGCCTCACGCTGATGGAAGCCAGTGATCAGCGGGTTCGATGCGTTCATGTCCGCCTTGTCGTCGAGCTGCTGCGCGGTCACCAGCAAGAACGCCGAGGTGACGCCAAACACCGCGCCAGCGCCGGTCAGGGTCCAGCCGAGCTTGCTGTCGTACCACTGCGCTGGCCCGGTCGCGCGCTGCACGGTCACCGGCGGGAGCGCCAGGCTCGAGTGGCCCATGCGGCCGACCTTGCCGGTGGCCAGGAACTTGGTGCGGCTCACCCACGGCAGCGTGTGCGCTTGCGCCATCTCGGCCTGGGTGCAATCGCGCTGGCGCGACGCGGCGCCGGTGGTCCCTCGGCATGGCACCGCGTTGACCTCGGCGGGGACCGCGCGCGGCGGGTGCTTGTGCTCCACCATCCACCAGTACGAAGGCCACTCGTAGGACCAGAGCACCATCACCGGCACCGGGCGCCCGGCGCGGTCAAGCGCGGGCTCGAAGCGCAGGGAGAACGCGTCGCGCACGGCGACCTCGTCTAGATCGTGGCCAGGCGCGTGCAGCACCTTGAGCCGCTTGACCTGACCATCGCGCCCCACGTGCAAGAGCAACCAGGCCTTGGTCCAGACGTCCGCGTCGCGCGCCGCCTGGCTGTACTCCGGAATGCGGTTGGTGGGTGACTTGGGCTTGGGCATCACCTTGGGCTGGTCGGCCTCCAGGATCTCGACGACCTCCTCGCCACTCTCGGTGGTGGTCTGCACCGTCGTCTGGCCGTTGATCCGGGCGACCTTGCGCACGAAGATCATCTTGGATCCGGGCGTAGTTCCCAGATCGATGCGATAGCGACCGTGCTCATCCGTGACCGTGGTGAGCTCGCCAGCGAGCGTGGTGACATGCACCGTGACGCCCCGCGCCGGCTCGCCAGAGTTCTCCAGGACCTGCCCGGTTATCACCCCTCTTGCCTCGGTGGTGAACCCGCTCACGCGATCTTGGTCAGCCACCGCCACCAAGGGAGTCAGGCACAGCAGCAGCACCAGATAGACGCGATGGACGACCGAGCTCCGCATGCAGTGAGCATGCTCCCGCGCTTTGCCCCTGTCCACCAAAGCGCCGCTTGGCTCCTGACAGCCCACGCCAACCTGAGGTCGCCGCGTCGATCCAGGTGTCGCAAGCTGTGATCAAGGCCGCGCACACATCGACGACCGTGCCCGACACCCCCGCCCGCAGCTCAGAACCTGCCAGCCACCGCCACCGAGGAGGTCGCACCATCGCTGTGCAACACCAGGCGAGTGATGCCGACGCCCAGCGCGGCGGCGCCAAAGCCGCCGACCAGCCAGCCGTCGCGCTTGCGCTCGGCCGCCGAGTGACGACGGATCTCCGCCTCCACGGGGTTGTCCACGAGCTCGTCGGCGTCAGCTTCTTGCTGGTAGCCAGAGATCACCAGGTACACGCCCATGCCAACTAGCACCGCGCCAGTGCCGCTGACCACCCAGCCCACGTGGTCGTGATACCAGCGCTCGGGCGCCGGCGCCGTCACCGCCGCCACCGAGCGCGGCGACAGCTCCGGCAGGCTCGGGGCGTTGATCCACTCCACCTCGTGCGCCTTGGCCACGTCGGCCTGGCTGCAGTCGCGGAGCCGCCGCTGACTGCTGAGGGTGCCCTTGCACGGCACGTCGGCGATCTTGTCCGGCAGAAACCCGGGCACGAACTTGTTGTCGATCATCCACCAGTACGAGGGCCACTCGTAGGTCCACAGCACCAGGGCCCGCATCGGCTTGCCCGCCCGGTTCTGCGCCGGCGCGAAGCGAAGCTTGAAGGCCTCTCGGACGGCGATCTCATCGAGCCCGTAGCCTGGGCGATTGACCAGCTTGAGCTTGCCCACCCGGCCCGAGTCGTCCACGTCGAGGATGAGCCAGGCGCGTGCCCAGACGTCCGCGTCGCGCGCCGCCTGACTGTACTGCGGCACCACGTTGGTGCCGGTCTGCGGCCGGGGCATGACCTTGGGCTTGTCGGCCTCGAGGATATCGAAGAACTCCTCGCCGTCCTCGGTCGCGGTGCGCGTGGTGTGGCCGTTGATGCGCGCCCGCCGCCGCACGAACACGAACTTGGCGCCCAGCGCCGGCCCCAGGTCCATGCGGTACTTGCCCTTGGCGTCCGTCACCGTCGTCACCTCGCCATCTGGCGTGGTGGCCACCACGGTCACCCCCGACAGCGGCTCGCCAGCTTCGCTGGTCACCTCGCCAGCGAGGATGCCCGTCCCCTCCGTGGAGAACCCGCTCACCGGATCCTCCGCGCGGGCCTCCGAGGCCCCAAGGATCCCCATCATCAGCACGAACGGCGCGATAGCCCTCATGGAGAGCCAGGATGCGCGCCCCCGGCACGCGCTGTCCACCCGGATGAAATGCGCGCCGCTGACATCCCGCCGCGCCGCTGCGACTCCCCCACTCGCCTGAGTGTCGCAGCGCAAGGCGTGGGCGCAGCGCCGCGGTGCTCACGGATCCTTGGTGAACATGCCCTCGCGGTACTCCACCACCTCGCCGACCACGGCGGACGCCGCCACCGTCAGCGGCGACGCCAGGTAGAGCTGCCCCGGGCCAGAGCGCCCCTTGTAGTTGCGGTTGATGGCCGAGACCGAGACCTGGTCGCCTCGCTCGGAGACGCCGGGGCCGCAGCCGATGCAGGCGCCGCAGCCTGGCTTGATGAGCGAGACCCCGGTGCGCTCGAACAGGTCGACGTAGCCACGCTCGCGCGCGTACTCCTCCACCTCGCGCGAACCGAACTGGATGAAGAACTCCACCCCTTGCGCCACGCGCTTGCCGGCGCGCTCGGCGTCCGCCATGACCTGCGCATAGAAGTCGATGTCATCGCGCTTGCCGGCGGTACACGAGCCGCCGTAGGCGATGTCCACCCGCACCTTGCCCAGCTCCGAGATGTACGCGCCGTTCTTGGGATCGCTGGCGATCCCGTGGTCTGGATCGCCCGGGGTGGCCACCATCGGACGGAGCGCGGTCAGGTCAATCACCGCGACCCCGCCATCATGGTGCGCCCCCTCATCCGGCGTCACCACCTTGGCGCGCAGCGCGGCCAAGGTGTCTTCCAGGCTGACGCCCGCCTCGCGCACCCTGCGCTCGGCGATCCAGCGCAGCATGACCTCGTCCACCTCCATCACCGCGCCGCGCGCCGTACACTCGGTGGCCATGTTGGCCAGGGTGGCGCGCTCATCGGGTGACAGCGCGAAGAGCCCCTCGCCGCCAAACTCCATGACCCGGTTGAGCGTGTCCTCGCGCTTGGCGTAGGTGGCCAGGATGTGCAGCATCACGTCCTTGGCGGTGACGCCCGGCGCCAGGCGGCCCACCAGCTCGAAGCGGATGGACTCCGGCACCGCGATCGGCGTGAAGCCCCAGTACACCAGCGCGGCGTACTCGGTGGCGCCCACGCCCCAGGACAGCGCGCCCGAGGCGCCGCCCATGCAGGTGTGGCTGTCGGTCGCCTGGACGAAGTCGCCCGGATCGAGGAACTGCTCGCGCGCCACCTGGTGGCAGATGCCGGGGCTCACGCCGTCGACCGCGTTGTAGTTGCGGACCCCGGTCTTGGCGGCGAACGCGCGCTGGCGCTGCCGCAGCTTCTCGATCTTGTCGGAGAACTTGGCCATCGAGGCCACGCCGTCGGCGTAGATCAGGTGATCCTCGAACACCGCGAACTTCGACGGATCGGCCAGCTTGTAGTCGGCGCCGTACTCGCTCTCCAGGAAGAAGTCGACCTGCGCGGTGGTGAACTCGTGCGAGTAGCCAGCGTCCACCCGCACCAGCACCGCGTCGCCAGGCTTGACGTGAGTGCCCTGCCCAGGCAGGAGCTTGCGGGCCAAGATCTTCTCGGTCAGGTTCATCGGCCGCGGCCCGGTGCCCGTGGGCGGGATGACCAGGTCCTTGGCGGCCAGGCGCGCGCAGAACGGCAGGAGCCCGCCGCTCTCGATGATGAGCGCGGTGATGGCGTCGTGGCCAGCGGTCAGCTCGGACAGCGCCACGGTCTCGCCGCGCTCCAGCCGCGCCAGGAGCGCGTGGTCGCCCATGAGCTGGCCGATGTTGATGTTGTTGCGCGCGTGGATCGGCGCGAACGACGACGCGATGGCCAGCCGGCTGCCCGCGAACACCTCGCACTGCGCCGCGGTCTCGCGGCTCGAGCCCACGCCCTTCTGCGCCCCGGCGACGATGACCTCGAAGTTGCCGTCCTTGATGGCGTTGGCGGCGATGAGCCGCTGCCCGCCGATGATGAGGCCAGCGTAGGCGTTCTTGGCGATGTCGGCCGGGTCGTAGTCGAAGCAGACCCAGGCCGGCGTCATCGCGTCGGTGTTGATGTCGTCGAGCAGGTCGGCCGGCGACACCTCGCTGGCGCGCAGCGTCAGCTCACCGCTGAGCTGGCGACGGATCAGCTCCGGGTCCTTGGTCAGGTAGAGGATGCGCTTTCCGGGAGTGAGGGCAAAGCTCTGGATGGCCACCAAGATCGTGTACCACGCCGGGGGCGCCTGGCGCTTGGCGCTGGTCAGGCCGCCCGCGGTCAGACCGGCAGACGACTTCTCCGACGACAATCGTGCAGCATGCGCGGTCGACGTACGGTGGCATCACACGTCGATCGCTGTGAGAACAAGTCAAGGAACCTTGGGCGTGGCGCGCCCGTCCATGCGTGTAGCGTGGAGGCGAGTCCCGCCAGCGCACCGTCTCCAGGAGCACCTCATGGCCGCCCTAGACCACCGAGCCCTCGACCGCGAAGCAGATGCGGACTTCGATCTTCCAGCCGAGGCGCTGGGCAGGATGACGCTGGTCTCCGAGCTGGGCGGGGACGGCGGGGACGGCGGGGACGGCGGGGACGACGAGGGAGCGCTCGGCGCCCTGGCCGAGGCGCCGCCGAGCCAGGGCCCGGCTGCGCCCGAGCCGCCGTTCAACATCCACGCGCTGGCCGGCAACGGCGGCATGGCCGCAGCGGTGCTCGAGCAGCCAGCCGCGGCCAGCGAGTTCGCGCTGGATCCAGACGGCCTGTTTGACGCCGCCACCGCGGGCCCTGGCGGAGCCATCCCGCACAAGGCGCAGATGGAGTCTTCGTTTGGCCGCTCGTTCGATGACGTCACCGCGTACCTGGGCGCCACCGCGCCGCTCCACGCCATGGACGCCGAGGCCGCCGCCCGCGGCACCTCCGTGGCCTTCGACTCTCACGATCCTTCGCCGGAGAAGGTGGCGCACGAGCTGACCCACGTCGAGCAGTTCCGCCGCCACGGCGGCGCCGCGCCGGTGATGGCCAGCGGCGCCATCAGCGACCACAGCGCGGCCTCGGAGCACGAGGCGGAAGCGGTGGCGCACGCGGTGGCTGGGGGCAGCGCGGCCCCCGCGATCACCGCGGCGCCCGGCGCGGGCATCCAGCGATCGTTCATCTCCTTCGTCGGCAAGATGGCGGCCAAGAAGGCCACCAAGGGGATGCTCAAGAACTTCATCAAGACGCGCATCAAGGACAAGATCAAGCACCTGCTCGACAAGAAGCTGCTCAAGGAGATCGTCGACGAGGCCGATGACATCATGGGCATCCTCGAGGACCCGTGGTGGGTCACCGCGATCGGCTTCATTCCGGTGGTCGGCGATGCCTTCGACTTGTACAACGTGCCCAAGCAGATCGCCGCGGCGATCCGGCGCGCCGATCAGCTAGAGGACAAGGCCAAGCGCGCCATCGATGCGCAGCAGGCGGCGCAGCGCACCGTCTCGATGTGGAAGAAGGTCGTGTCGTGGACCGCGCACGGCGGCAAGCACGTGCCCAACCCCAAGCTGCCGTGGAAGGACATCGTCGACAGCACCAAGTCCGGCCCCGCCAAGTACATGCGCAGCATCAACATCGAGGACTTCGAGCGCAAGATCTGGGCAGAGGGCAAGAAGGTCACCAACGGCAAGACCTGGAAGGTCATGGAGTTCCCGAAGAGATCGGCGCCAGCGCAGGAAAGGGCAGCCGCTGGGTGCGCGTGGAGGAGTCTGGTGGCACCATCCACGGCCACCCGATCACACTCGAAGAGTTCCAGAAGCTCCTGAGGTAACCATGCGACGCGAAGACATCGATTGGCAGTCCGGCAAGGTCGTGTTCTGGGAGGCTCTCGTCGCTCGATCTGGCGCGCCCGCTCACCGAGCAGCTCGACGAGCTGAAGGAGGACCTGGCGCAGATCGAGTACCCCGGCGAGCGTGTGCTCGACATCGGCTGGTACCCTTCCTTCTCCGAGGAGGGCCAGTTCGTCGTCCGCGTCGTCGCCACCAGCGACTGGGACACCCCCCTGTACCTGCACAGCACCAGCGACGCCAAGGAGCTGACCGACTGCCTGCCGCGAGCCGTCGCCGCCGCGGTCGCGAGCTGACCGGGGACTCCGCGAAAACGCGCTGCGACGTCGATCGGCGCTCAGAGAAACATCGCCGCGGCGCGCACGGTCATCGCCACCAGCACCAGCGACGACAAGGTGAACACCGCGAACCGCAGCTCGATCTTGTTGATCAGCGCCTGCACCAGGCTGTGGATCACGCGCAGGCCGACATAGGCCCAGGCGAGGATCAGATCAAGCCCGTGGTCTCGCCCCAGCAAGGCCAGCGTGATCGCGATGGCGTAGTACAGCGTGGGCTGCTCCATCAGGTGGTTGTAGTTGTCCGCCTTCCAGCGAACCTTGGGCGGCAGCGTGGCCATCTGCTGGCCGCTCGGCGCGTTGGGATCCGGCCGCAACTTGGCGCGCTGGATGGCGGGCAGCCGTGTCGCGTACATCCACGCCCAGATCACGAGGCTCCAGGCAACGAGGGCGACCACGGGGGCGAGCATGGGACTTGGCGGCATGCGGACCACCATGGCGCAGAGCCGCACGTCAGCGCCACAAAAGCGCGCGCCAACCTCGCGCCCGGGGTGCTCATCCTCGCCGTCGAACGACGCACGCGCCCGTCGATCCGCGCGCGCTCATCTCGGTGCTTCACCAGGCGCGCCAGCGCGTTGGTCAGTGGTGCGCCGAGCTCGGGTAGCCGGGGCGGGCCGGGGCTCATCCGGGCTGCCGGGGAACGCCACCATCAAGGCCAGCGTGGCCATGGCGCCAATCGCCCCGGCCGCAAACAGCAGGCTCCCGTAGTCGGAGGGGCGTGGCCCGCTGTCTTCATTCGACGAGCTAGGAGGGGTGATGACGCCGAGGAAGACGCCGCTCAAGGCGGCCGCGCCGTTTATGCCCAGCGCCACGCGATGCGCAGGGCGAGGCAACACACAGCCAGCCAGCAGGAAGGTAACCAGGCACAAGCAAGCGACCGATCTCATGTTGCGAACCAAAGCAGCCTGCGTGCCATCCCTGTTGCGCGGCCGCAGCCGCGCCGCGCCGCGGTCGCCATCCGCGCACGTCGCGAGGACGTTCCGCGGTGGGACTCGAGCGCACGGCGCCTCGCAGACCTCGCGGGCCTCGCAGGCCTCACAGGCCTCACAGGCCTCACAGGCCTCGCAGGCCGGACCAATCGCAGCGACCTCGGTGATGACGCTCCCCCGCTCCTCGTTCGACCTTCACCACCTCGGTGGTGGCTTTTCACAGCTGGGCCCCTGCTACCATGCGCGCCATGAGGGCTCTTGGCGCAATCTCCCTAGGCGTGCGGTTCGTGATGGGCGCCACGCTGGGCACGGCGCTGGGCGTCGTCTTCTTCTTCGTCGCGCTGGCGCGGGCGGCGCGGCCCATTCATGCCGAGGGCGTGCTGTGTACCGGCGAGCTGCTGCCGCGAGATCCCGAGCTTGGCGCGCGGCTGGCCGGGCCCGTGCTGGTGCGGTTCTCTGGCGCGTTTGCAGACCAGCGAGGCCAGAAGGCGGATGTCCTTGGCCTGCTCTTGCGGCTGCGCCAGCGCGAGCACGCGGACAGCGTGGACCCACGGCAGGGAGACCAAGATCTGCTGCTGGGCTCGTTCGAGTCCTTCCTCACCGCCGCCCGAGATCGGGCAGCCACCGACGTCGCCGACTACCTGGCCAATCACTATTCCACCGTGGCCCCGTGGTGGCTGCCGGGAAGGGGCGCGGCGACGCTGCGGCTGACCCGACTGCCCTCTGTAACAGACGTATCTAGCGACACGAGGCCATCTGGCCCCGGTGCGGCGCCGAGCGTGGCCGCTGCGGAGCCGGCCGCCGCCGAGCCACCTCCGCGTTCCACGCTGGGCTCGCGGATCGACAGGCTCGACGCCGCCCTGGCGAGCGACCGCGCCCGCCTGCTCCTGGTCGCAGATCTCGACGGTACAGCGCGCGTGGAGCTGGCCGAGCTCCGCCTGCTGGCCCGCGTGGAACTACAAGACCACACCATGCAGGCCTCCATGTTCAACTGTGGGAGAGGTGTGCGCCCCGTAGGGTTTCGCAATGGGCTGCGAGCGACTCTGTACCCCATGAGCCAGTTCGGACGGCTGCTGCGCGGTCGCTGACATTTCGCCACGGCTCCGGCGTCATCTCGCGGCCCTGATTGTTGTAGTGTGGTGTGCGAGGGATGCTCGAGAACGAGCGATACGAGGTACTGCGGCGGATCGGGGCCGGAGGTATGGGCGTCGTGTTCGAGGTGCTCGACCGCGAGCGCGGCCAACGCCTCGCGCTCAAGACCATCGCCGCCAACCGCGACGCGGACAAGGTCTATCAGATCAAGAACGAGTTTCGCGCCCTGACCGATCTGAGCCATCGCAACCTGGTGGCGCTCTACGACCTGGTGGTGGAGGACGAGTCCGAGCAGTGCTTCTTCACCATGGAGCTGCTCGATGGTCAGGACCTGCTGGCCTACCTCTGGGGCAAGCCGACCAAGGACGAGATGGGGAACGCCGAGACCAGCTCTGGCCTCGCCCGCTCCGGCAACACCGTCACCACGCCGATCTGGCGCAGCAACGGGGCCAGCGAGACCACGCAGCCATACGTGGAGCCTGAGCCCATGTTCCACACGCCCTGCCTCATCGACCGGCTGCGCCTGGCGCTGCCGCAGCTCGTGCATGGCCTAAACGCCCTGCACGCGGCACACAAGATCCACCGCGACATCAAGCCCTCCAACATCCTGGTCACCTCGACCGGCCGGGTGGTGCTGGTGGACTTCGGGCTGGCGGCCGAGATCGGCCACGGCCACGCCGAGGACGAAGGCAAGATCGTCGGCACGGTGGCGTACATGGCGCCGGAGCAGTCGGCCGGCGAGACCACGCTTGGCGCCGCGGTGGACTGGTACGCGCTGGGGGCGGTGATCTTCCATGCGCTGACCGGGCACCTGCCGTTCGAGGGCGCGACCACGCGCGTGATGCTGGAGAAGCAGCAGATGACCGCGCGCCGCGCGTCTCGGCTGGCCACCGGCATCCCCGAGGATCTGGATCAGCTCTGCGCCGACCTGCTGGAGCTCGATCCTCGCAAGCGGCCCACCGGCGCCGACATGCTGCGCCGCCTGGGGCTGCGCGGCGACAGCGCGCGGATGGCCAACATGTCCATCTCCCGGGAGAGCCCGTTCGCCGGCCGCGACGCCGAGCTGACGCTGCTCGACCAGGCGCTGGCCCCCATCACGAAGAAGCGCGCCTCGGTGGCCACCGTGCGCGCGGCCTCCGGGCTCGGCAAGACCTCCCTGGTGGCCCGCTTCTTCGAGCGCGTGCGCGCCAGCCACAGCGACGCGCTGCTGCTGCGCGGACGCTGCCTGGACCGCGAGAACATCCCGTACAAGGCCATCGATCACCTGATCGACGCGCTCAGCGACTGGCTGATCCGCCTGTCGGCCGCCGAGGCCACCGCGCTCCTGCCCGAGGACGCCTGCCTGTTGCCCACCCTGTTCCCGGTGCTCGACCGGGTGCAGGCCATCGCCAACGCCCCGCTCACCCGCCAGCTCGCCGATCCGCAGGTGCGGCGCACCCACGCCTTCGAGGCGCTGCGCGGCATGCTGCAGCGCCTCGGCGAGAGCCGCACCGTGGTGCTGTTTCTCGATGACATGCAGTGGGTCGATCGCGACACGCTGGCGCTGCTGGCGGACCTGATGCGCGCCCCCGACCCGCCGCCCATCTTGCTGGTGCTGGCGAGCCGCGTCGAGGGCAGCGAGACCATGCTGGACCTGGTGCAGCGCATGGACGTGGATCCGGTCCACATCGAGCTGGCGCCGCTGTCCCCGGAGGCCGCCACCTCCCTGGCGCTGGCCCAGCTCGGCGACCACTCCACCCCGGAGCTGATCTCGCGCGTGGTCACCGAGGCGGACGGCAGCCCGCTGTTCCTGATGGAGCTGATCCCGTACCTGCAGGCCGGCGAAGAGCACAACGGCGACCTGGAGGCGATCGCCGGGCGCGGCCTCGACGCCATGCTCTCGGACCGCATCGATCAGCTCGGCGAGCCCGCGCGGCTGCTGGCGGAGATCGTCGCGGTATCCGGCGAGCCGCTGTCGCCCAAGATGCTGGCCCTGGCGTCTGGGCTCGAAGGCGAGACCTCTCGCCTTCTGGCCGCGCTGAGCGCGCAGCGGCTGGTGCGCAACTCCGGGGTGCGCGGCGAGGACGTGGTGGAGGTGTTTCACGCCCGCGTGCGCAAGGCGCTGCTGACCGGCATGCCGGAGGACCGGCGCGCCGGACATCACCGCGCGCTGGCCACCGCGTGGTCCGGAAATCGCGGCACCGCGGAGCAGCTCGCCCGTCACTGGTACGGCGCCGGAGACCTGGAGCACGCGGTGGCGCACGCCCGCCGCGCTGGCGACGAGGCCGCCGCCAAGCTGGACTTTGACCTGTCCGCGCGCTGGTATGGCATCGCGCTGCAGAGCGAGCGGTGGACCGAGCAAGAGCGCCGCTTGCTGCGCACGCTGCTGGCAGACGTCCTGGCCAACGCCGGCCAACCGCAGAAGGCCGCGAACGCGTACCTGGAAGCCACCCGCGGCGCCGACGCCGCGACCACGCTGGAGCTGCGCCGCCGCGCCGCCGCCGCGCTCTTGCAATCTGGCCACGTCGAAGAGGGCCTGGCCCTCACCAAGGAGGTGCTGGCGGCGGTGGGGCTGCAGATGGCCAAGACGCCCAGGCGCGCGCTGGTGTCCATGCTGCTCCGACGCGGCTGGCTGCGCCTGCGTGGGCTGGGCTTCCGCAAGCGCGCGCTGGCGCAGATAAGCCAGACGGAGCTGACGCGGGTGGACGTCAGCGAGGGCGTGTCGTTTGGCCTGGCGCTCGTCGACACGTTCCGCTCCATGGACTTTGCCACTCGCTTCCTGATCTCCGCGCTGCGGCTCGGTGAGCCGTGGCGCGTCTCGCGCGCGCTGGCGCTCGAGATCGACTTCCTCGCCGCCACCGCCAAGCGCCGACGCTCGTTGCGGCTGCTGGCGCAGCTCGATCAGCTCACCTCCACCCTGGACAACCCCGCGGCCAAGCCGCAGCTCACCACCACCCGCGCCTTCATCGAGTTCTTCATCCACAACCGGTTCCGGCCAGCCTTCGAGCAGTTCACCGAGGCCATCGCCAGCTACCGCGCGGTGGTCGGCCGGGCCGGCTTCGAGCTGGACACGGTGAGCATGTTCTGCTGCTGGTCGCTGTACTACCAGGGCAACTTCGGCGAGCTGTCTCGCCGCGTGCCCGCCATGGTGGAGGCCGCGGTCCGCAACGGCAACCGCTACGCCGCGGTCACCTTGCGCTGCGCGTTCCCGGTGGCCTGGCTGGCTCGCCTGGAGCCCGATCAGATCGAGACCGAGATCGCCACCGCGCTGGCCTCGTGGCCCTCGCCCGATCAGGACTACCAGGTGCAACACATGCTCGCGTTGTGCTCACGGGTGGACCTGGCGCTGTACCGCGGCCGGCCCGAGGACGTGACCGACATCATCGACCGAGAGTGGGGGCCGATCCGCCGCGCCCTCCTGGACCGGCCGCCCCTGCAGGCCTTGCTCTTGCGCTCCACCTTCGCCCGGCAGGCGCTGGCGTGCGCGGCCAAGGCCGCCCCCGGCTCGCTGCGCTGCCAGACCGCGCTCGGCCGCGCCAAGGAGCACGTCAGCAAGCTGCGCGCCGCCAAGCTCCCGCTCACCGGCCTGTGCGCCTCGATGTTCGAGGGCGTGATCGCCGAGATCGAGCGACGCCCCGCCGACGCCATCGCGCTGTACAAGAAGGTGCTGCCGGGCTTCGAGTCCTGCGACACCCACCTGTTCGCCAACGCCGTCCGCTATCGCCTGGGTCGCGTCGAGGGCAGCTATCAGGGCAGCTCGTCCCAGGCGCAGACGCTGGCCTGGCTGAACATGCACAAGGTCCGCAAGCCCGAGGCCCTGCTGTCCATGCTGCTGCCGGGACCCGCCTGACCATGCGCCGCGCCTCCACGCCGCTGACCATCCTGGCCGAGATCGATCCGGAGCTGCGCGACGAGCTCGACTATCGCCTGCTCTGCATCCACCGCCAGGTCGACGCCTTTCACCCGTCCCAGCTCCCGGCCACCCACTTCGCGCGCTTCGTGATCATCGACGATCCCACGCCGTCGGTGGGCGAGCGCTTGCCCGCGCTCCTGGCCTGGGAGTGCAACCATGATGGCACCATCGACGACTACCTGTCCGCGGTCGCCGAGCACACCCCGCAGATCGACCGCGTGTTCTCCTGCTGCACCGGCTATCCGCGCGACGGCACCCGCAACTTCGACGACTGGGTGCTGTGGATGCGCGAGCGCGCCCACCGCTCGATGGCGTTCTACACCGCGTACGGCGACGTCTCGCACCAGCAGGTCCACAACGATCGCGCGGTCCACCAGGCCATCCGCGAGATCATCGACGCCGACCGCCCGGCGCTGCGCGTGCTGCCGCCCGAGGAGCTGCACCGGCGCATCGCCCGCGAGCTCGCCACCCGCTACCCGCAGCTCGACATCTCGGCGCAAGGCGAGGGCACCATGCGCTGGGCCTTCGGCAAGCTGATCGCGGTGCTGGCGCTGCTCGTGTTCTTGCCGTTCGCGCTGCTGGCGTTCGTGCCGTGGTACGTGATCCTGCGGCGCAAGGAGCGCGCGGACGCCGCCACCGCCGGGCCGGTGCATGATCCGCGAAACCTGTGGGTGGCCGAAGACCACTTCACCCAGAACCAGCTCACCCACATCGTCGATATCAAGCCTGGATGGTTCCGCGTCGCCACGCTGTGGATCGTGCTGACCGTGATCGATGCGCTGGCCAAGCTGTGGTACGTCCACGGCGATCTCGGCGGCATCGTCACCATCCACTTCGCGCGCTGGGTGTTCGTGCCAGACCGCCGCCCGGAGCCTGAGCTTCGCCGGCACCGCCTGCTGTTCTTCTCCAACTACGACGGGAGCTGGGAGAACTACCTGGGCGAGTTCATCGACCGCGCCGCCGGCGCGCTGACCGCGGTGTGGTCCAACACCGTGGGCTTCCCGGCTTCGCGCGCGCTGCGCGGCGAGGGCGCGCGCGATGAAGAGGGCTTCAAGCGCTGGGCGCGCGACTGCCAGGTGCCCACGCTGGTGTGGTGGACGGGGATCTCCGGCTCCACCGTGCAGAACGTCCGCAACGATCTGTGGATCCGCCGCCGCATCTCCCGCGAGCTCGACGAAGATGAGGCGCGCGCCTGGTTGCGGAGGCTGTGAGGAGGGTTTCCATGCCGCGTACCACCACGCCAGACCTGCGCTCCCAGCCTGTGCAGGCCGCCGCGCCCGAGCAGCTCACCATGCCGTCCATGACGGAGCAGCTCGCCAGCTCCGACGCGCAGTCCCACCCCCAGGGCGTGGACCTCGAGGAGGTGCAGGGCCTGCTCTACAGTAGCTGGGCCGACCATCCGTACGCGGCGTACCTGTTTGCCACTCTCGGAGAGGCCAAGCGCGCGCGCGCGTGGCTGCGCCAGCTCGCCGCGCAGGTGACCCCCGCCACGCCAGCGCTGCGCCCCGCGCACGGTCGGGTGCAGGTGGCGCTGTCGCCGCGCGGCCTGCAAGCGCTCGGGGTACCCAAGGAGGTGATCGCGCAGCTCCCGCACGAGGCGCGCGTGGGCATGTTCGCCCGCGCGCGGGTGCTGGGAGATCTCGATCCCCTTGGCTTTACCCTGGGCGCCAAGGACGAGCTCGAGGTCATGGTGATGGTCTACGCGCGCGACCCCGCCGCCCGCGACGAGCTGGTGTCGGCGCAGCGCGCGGCGCTGCAGGCCGCCGGGGCCAGGCTCCTGCCAGTGGAGCTGTCCACGCCGCTTGGCGAGCCGGGCAAGCTCGAGCCCGAGCACTTTGGCTTCGCCGACGGCATCTCGCAGCCGTTCTTGCGGGGCCTGCACGACGAGCCGCGGCCCGGCGCCGACCCGATCCCCGCTGGCGAGCTGGTGCTTGGATATCCCAACGCCTATGGCCGGATGCCCCATAGCCCGCGCTGGGGCGACTTTGATCTCGGACGCAACGGCAGCTACCTGGTGTTTCGCAAGCTGGAGCAGCACGTGGAGCGCTTCTGGGGCACCTGCACCGAGCAGGCGCGCGCGCTCCTGGGCGAAGGAGCGCCGGCAGCGACGCAGGCGCTGGCGGACAAGCTCGCCGCCAAGATGATGGGCCGCTGGAAGAGCGGCGCTTCGCTGACGCTGGCGCCGGACTACGACGATCCAGCCGCCACCACCGCGGAGCGCCTCAACACGTTCGGCTACCTCGCCGAAGATCGCGATGGGCTACGCTGCCCGATCTCCTCGCACGTGCGCCGCGCCAACCCGCGAGATGCGCGCGGCGGCACGGTGACCGGCTCGCTCACCGTCACCGGCCGCCATCGCATCCTGCGGCGCGGCCGCTCCTTTGGCCCGCCGCTGCCCGAGGCCATGGCGCGCGCCGGCAAAGGAGACGGGCAGGCCCGTGGCCTGTACTTCCTGTGCCTGCAGACCAGCATCGCCCGCGGCTTCGAGTTCATCCAGCAGTCGTGGCTCACCAACCCCGGCTTTGGCGGGCTGTACCAGGAGAGCGATCCGATCACCGGCCCCGGCGGCTGCCCGTTCACCATCCCCGAGGATCCGGTCCGCCTGCGGCTGCCATCCGTGCCGCCCATGGTCACCATGCGCGGCGGCGGCTATTTCTTCCTGCCCTCTCGGCCCGCGCTGGCGCGCATCGCCGAGGGGTAGCCTCAGGAGCTGCCTGGCAGCGAGCTCACGGCAAGCTGTCGATCCAGGCGGCCACCGTGGCCCGTTGCTCGGTGGTGAGGTACGTGATGCTCTGGTGATCACCCTTGGTGGCGAGGACATTCGAAGCACCAGGCTTCATCTTGTACTTGGCCTCGAGCGCAGAGAACGAGGTGAGGTTGGGCGCGGTGCCGCCGCCGTGGCAGCCGACGCAACCGGTGACCAGCGGCGAGATCATGGACGTGAAGGTCTGACCTCCACCCATGCCGTTGCCGTTGCCGCTGCCGTTGCCGTCCTCGTCACCGACCTCGCCAACGTCGCAGGCCGAAAACGCCGCCAGCCCCAGCGCGAGACAGAGAAGCTTGATCCCTTTCATGCCGGTGGCTTTATGCAAAGACAATGACAGCACCGAGTCGCGCCAACCTGTTGATCTCCATGGCCTCAGATCCCGCATCCTGGGGAGAATTCCCCATGGCCAGTTGTCTCCAAGCCCCACAGGTTCCTCGCTGAAACCTCGGTGTAACACCCGGCCTGTCTCCGGATGGCGGACGACTCGCGGGATCGGGCCGGGGCAGCGGCGCATGGCCCAATGCGGCGACCGCGCGCGGCGTAGCGGCCAGGGCGGCCGCCGCGGCGTGTTACAAGAGACAGGTGCCAGAGCTGCGCCTCTACGATTCCTTCCAGCGTCAGAAGGTCCCCTTTGAACCCCTCGAGCCGGGCAAGGTGGGCATGTACGTCTGCGGGCCTACGACCTACGCCACGGCACATATTGGCCACGCCTACTCGGCCATCGCCTTTGACACCATCCGTCGCAGCCTGCGCTTCTTGGGCTACCAGGTGAAGCTGGTCCGCAACATCACGGATGTCGACGACAAGATCATCAAGCGTGCCAACGAGGCTGGCGAAGACCCGATGCGCCTGGCCGCGCGCTTCGCCGAGGACTACAACCGCGACATGGCGCGCTTCGGGGTGCTGCCGCCGGACGTGGAGCCGCGCGTGTCCACCCACATCGGGGAGATCATCGCGCTGATCGATCGGCTGATCGCGGGCGGCAAGGCTTATGTGGCCGGCGGCGACGTCAACTTCGCGGTCGAGAGCTTCCCCCCTTACGGCAAGCTCAGCGGCCAGACCATCGACGAGCTGCGCGCCGGTGCGCGGGTGGAGGTGGACGACCGCAAGCGCTCCGCCGCGGACTTCGCGCTGTGGAAGGCGGCCAAGCCGGGCGAGCCGAGCTGGGACTCGCCCTGGGGCAAGGGCCGTCCAGGCTGGCACATCGAGTGCTCCGCCATGACCACCGCCCACCTGGGCGTCACCTTCGATCTGCACGGCGGCGGCAAAGATCTCATCTTCCCGCACCACGAGAACGAGATCGCGCAGTCGCAGGGAGCCTACGGCGAGGGCACGTTCTCCCGCTACTGGCTCCACAACGGCTTTCTCAACTTCGCCGGCGAGAAGATGTCCAAGTCGCTGGGCAACGTCTTTGACTGCGAGCAGATCGCCCGCGCGGTTGGCGGCGAGGCGCTGCGCTTTTTCTGCGTCAGCCACCACTACCGCTCGCCGGTGGACTTCGAGGTGGAGTCCATGCGCGACGCAGCCGGCGCGGTGACCGGGATTCGCTTTTACAGCCTTGAGGCCGCAGATCGTCGCCTCGACTACTTCTACAGCGTGCTGGCGCGGCTCGATGCCTTCCTGAGCGCTGGCGGCGACGGCGGCGAGGGCCCGGTCTTGCGCGACGCGGAGCACCTGCTGCCGGCCGTGCGCGACGCCCTGAGCGACGACTTCAACACCCCGGTGGCGCTGGCGGTGATGGGCGACGCCGCCAAGCTCGCCAACAAGCTGCTCGACGAAGCCAAGGGCGTCGACAAGCAGATCCGCCGCCGCACGCTGGCCCACCTGGCGCGGGATCTGCGCCAGGTCGGAGGGGCGCTGGGCATCCTGGGCTGCGTCCCCGCCGAGTTCCTGCACGAGCGCCGCGCCCGCCTGGTACAGCGCAAGGGCGTGGACGCCGCCGCGGTGCAACGCTACATCGAGGATCGCGCCGCCGCGCGCGCCAGCAAGGACTTCGCGCGCGCCGACGAGCTACGCCGGCAGCTCACCGAGCTGGGGGTGGAGCTGCTGGATACGCCAGCGGGCACCGACTGGCGAGTGCGCGACGACGACGACCGTTGACCACGACCGTTGACCACGACCGTTGACCACGACCACAGAGACCAACGCCTTGGGGCCTGCGCCACCTGACTGCCCGCCATGACCGACGACGAGCTTCTCCCCGCGCCCACGATGATCGCGCGCTCTCTCGACCGAGCGCGCAAGGGCCAGCTCTTGTACGTTGGCAACGACGGCGAGGTGCGCTCGCCGGAGGCCCTGCGCACGCGCAACGTGGTGGCCTACGGGCTGGTCGGCGGGGTGACCGCCAGCGGGGTCGTGCTCGCGGCCATGACGTTTCCGCCGATCATCCCCCTCTACCTGGCGCTGGGCGGGCGCTTCGCCGCGTCCGCGCACGCCATCCGCCGCCTCAACGAATCCAGCGCCGCGCTGGGACGCGGCGAGCCCGAGGCGGCGCGCCTTTCCGCCGAGCCGGTGGCCCGCGCGTGGTGGCTGCCGCGCCACGTGCGCGCCCTGGCCGAGATCCGCGTGGCCGCCGCGCTCGCGCTCGAGGGCAACGCCGAGGCCGCGCTGACCCGGCTGCGCCAGGGTCGCGCCAAGCTCGCGGCCAAGAGCGTGCAGCAACGCAGCTCGCGCTTCACCGAGGTCCACCTCCTGACGCAGCTTGGGCGGCTCGACGAAGCCCGCGCCACGCTGCACGAGCTGGGGGACGTGCCAACGGGCGAGGTGCTGCGCGTGGCGCACTGGCTCGCGGAGCTGCACCTGGCCTGCGCGGAGGGCAAGCACACGCTGACCGAGCCGGAGCTCCACGAGCGCGCGCGCAAGGGCCTGGCGATGACGGCTGGCCGCGACCTGCTGCAGCTCTGTGCCTGGGGCTACGCCCAGCTTGGAGATCGCGAGCAGGTGGAGTTCTTGCTCGGCGAGGCGCTCGACCGCGAAGGATCCTCGCAGCTCGAGATCACCATGCCCTCGCTCGCCCGCTGGCTGGCCAGCGCCGACTTCACCCCGCGGCGCAGCAGCGACGACGATGCGTTCAAGGACCTGTGACCCGCGCGGCCACGCGCCTGTGATCAGCGCGCGCCTGTGACCCGCGTCAGCGCGCGCCTGTGATCAGCGCGCGCCTGTGATCAGCGCGCGCCTGTGACCCGCGTCAGCGCGCGCCTGTGACCCGCGTCAGCGCGCGCCGGGCGACAGCCCCAGCAGGCGGTCTAGCTCGCCGCGGCGATCGAGGGCGTCGAGCTCGGAGAAGCCGCCGATCGATTTCCCGTCGATGAAGATCTGCGGCACCGTGGTCTGGCCTGACGCCGTGACCAGCCAGCTCCGCGTCTTGGGATCATCCGAGACGTCCTGGTTCTCGAAGGCCACTCGCTTCTTGGTAAGCAGGCGCTCGGCGGCGCGGCAATAGCCGCACCACGGCGTGGTGTAGATCTTGACCGGGACGCTCATGACGTTCTCTTAGCGCGCGCCGGGGCGTTTGCCCATGAGGGCCATGAGGGCCATGAGGGATCATGAGGGCCATGAGGGCTATGAGGGCCATGCCCGCTACTCGGGCGCCCGGCGAGCCGTCCGCTACTCATCGCTCACTCGTCGCTACTCATCGCTCTACTCGTCGCTACTCATCGCTCACTCGTCGCTGGCGTCCTCGGACAGGTAGGCGAGGATCACCTCATCGAGGCTCTTCTCGGAGATGAGCCCTTGCCCGAACCCGCGGCGTTCCTCATCCATGGCGGGCGTCGAGGGCCGCGCCTTGTTGGCAGGCGGAGCCGTGCGCGGCGCGCCCACGATCACGGCCGGGCGCGACATGACCACGCCTCCCGTCGGGCGCGCGCGGGCCGGCGACGGCGCGCCCGCAGGCGTGGCCGCAGGGCCAGGCGGCGCAGCCGGGGAGCCATGGACCGGGGAGCCATGGGCCGAGGTGACATGGGCCGAGGCGGCATGGGTCGGGGCGGCATGGGCCGAGGCGCCATGGGTCGGGGCCGTCGGTCGCGGCGCCACGCGCGGAGGTTGTCCCATCACAGCTTGCGACGGCCGCACGGACGGGGCGGTGGACGGGGCGGTGGACGGGGCGGTGGCGGAGGCTGGCCGCGGCGCCGCGCGTGGTGGCACCGGCGGCGGCGCGGCCCGTGGCGGCACCGCCTCGCGGTGGGCCGCGGCGGCCGCCGCGATGACCCCGCGAGCCAGCGGCGACGGATCTGCGGTGGCCTCGCGGCGACGCACCGAGTATGCGCCGGGGCCGTCCGCGCCAAGTCCTGGAGGCGGATCCGCAGCCGGCGGCGGCGGCGAGTAGATCTCGGCCGAATCTGCCACGCCGCCCAGCGAGGTCGGCTCCAGGTCGCGCGCCACCACCACAGGCGGCGTGATGGCGGGCCGCGGAGGGCCGGCGGCGCTGATGCGAGGCGCGGTGCCGCCGCGGCTCGCTGGCGGCGGCAAGCTGGCCGCGGCGATCGTCGCGATGCGGCCGGAGTCCTTGCGCTCCATCGGCGCGGGCACCGCGGCCACCGGCGCCTCGGCGGCGAGCGCGGCGTCCTCGCGGAAGGTGACCGCCGGGATCACCGGGCCGGTCCTGGGCCGCGGGATCCCCGGCAGCGGGGGCCGCGCGTCCACCGGCCGGGTCCCCGCCCGCGCCTCCACGGGCAACGTGCCCGCGCGCGCCTCGGCAGGCGGCGGCACCGACGTCACCGGCGACGTCACCGACGACATCACCGGCGACGTCACCGGCAGCGTGTCCGCCCGCGACTCGGCCGGCGACATGCCTGGCGCCATCGCCGGCAGCGTGTCCGCCCGCGACTCGACCGGCGAGCTCTCTTCGATCGCCGGCGCCGGCTCCGGCGCCAGGTCCAAGGGCAGCTCCATCACCGGAATGGGCTCGGTGGCGCCGGCCTGCGCATCGGCCAGGTCCACGCCCGCTGGATCCTCGACGACGACCGCGATCTCGGGTGCGCTCTCGCCGCTGCCGCGGGGCAACAGATCCGGGTTGCTCCCCAGGTACTCTTCGATCTTGTCGTCGAAGGTGCCGCGGCGCAGCTCCTTGAGCACGGCCTTGTGCTGCGCCTGCATCAGCGAGCGGATGACGTCCTCCGAGGCGCCAGCGTCGTACACCAGCTTGCGCGTCGAGAGGATCACGCCGCCGTGAAACATGTGCGTGAAGACGTGAGGCGCGAGCACGCCCGAGTCCTCGGTCTGGACATGAAACACGAGTCCCCGATAGCGGACGTTGTGGTTGTAGCCCAAGATAGGCGATCGCTTGGCCACGGATTGCTACGGTAGCACGTCGGCCGGAGGCACCGGTACGCAACTGGCAGGTCCATCTCGTCCGTCGCTGCGGGACACGCGCGGGCGCGGCATGGCCGAAAAACGCTAGGGCCTACACCGCAAACGGCCTACTCCCGGCCCAAGACGGCGGTCAGGTCGGCGGTCAGGTCCACCGGGCCTTGTTTTTCGCTCCCGAGGTTGGTACTCACGAGCGTCCCGGATTCCTTCTGGGGCCGTTGACCGTGTTCCCTCTTTCGCTCGCTTCGCGCGGGCAGGCCAAAAATTCCTGTGAGTACAGTGGAGTCGAAGTTCGTCGAACTGGTACGAGGCTGGCTGGTTTCGCTGCCGCACGACCTGAAGATCGCATTCGACGCGATGGACGACGAAAACCTCCCCCGCAACGCCCGCGAGCTCGCTGTGGGGACCATCATCTACATCGTTTCGCCCCATGATTCCGTCTCGGACCGCAACGACACGATCGTGAGCTTTGCCGACGACGCGGTCTTGCTGAGGTTGGGCCTCAAGCGCCTGATCCAGCTTGGCGAAGAAGACGGCGCGGCGTTCCGCGACCGCTACGCAGAAGTGTTCGACGGCCTTGATGATCAGCTCCAGCTCTGCGGCACCGTGATGGGTGACCTCATGACCTGGCTGGCCGGCAAGGTCGAGTCGCTGCGCAACCTCGACTACAAGGGAAAGAAGATCAAGGCCTACCTGGACGACGACGAGGCGCGCGAGGCGCTCTTCGACGACGGCCTGGTGTTCCGCACCAACTACCCTGTGGACGAGACCACGATCGGGGACAAGGTGAAGAAGGCCTCGACGATCACCGACGTGATGCGTCGGCGCAAGGCCGAAGAAGCTCGCGCCAAGGGTCAGGCGAGCTAGCGCTCACCCGACAGGCGCTGACCAAGAAGGCTGGAGGGCTCGCGCCTTGCCAGCCTTCTTTGTTTTGGTCAGGCGTCGTGGCAGCCGGGCAGCCGGGCAGCCGGGCAGCCGGGCAGCCGGGCAGCCGGCGCGCCTCTCGAGGGCCGGCGCCGAGGATCGGTCGTCGATCGTCTACAGGTCGACCAGGGCGAACCCGCTGGGAGCTTCGCCCAAGAACCTCGGCGCTAGCTCTTCGAGCCGCGAGGTATCCGTGGCGTAGCAGTCGAGGCGCCCAGGTCCCGCTGGACCACGCGCCGGCAGCGAGCCCGCCGCTCGTCCGCGGGCCAGCTCGCGGCGCGCGGCGTTGGCCATCGCCACCGCCGAGTCCACGATCGCGACCGGGTGGCCCGCGACCTCGGTGGCGACCCGATGCAAGGTCTCTCCGAGCAGCGGGTAGTGCGTGCAGCCCAGCACGAGCGTGTCGAGCTCGCGATCTGCCGCGAAGAGCTGCGTGAGGTACCGGCGAGCCACCATGCTGGCGATCTCGTCATCCACCCAGCCCTCCTCCGCCAGCGGCACCAGCAGCGGGCACGCCAGCGACGACACCTTCGCGGTGGGCTCGAGCGCGGTGATGGCGCGAACGTAGGCGCCAGAGCGCACGGTCGCCAGCGTGCCGATGACGCCGATGTGACGATTGCGGGTGGTGGCCACCGCCACCTGCGCGCCAGGCTCCACCGCGCCGATCACCGGCACCGGGCTCGCCTCCGCGAGCGCAGGCAGCGCGGTGGCGGAGACGGTGTTGCAGGCGACCAGCACCAGCGCGACCTCTCGGTCGAGCAGGAACTGCTGACAGGCCAGCGCGTAGCGCTCCACGGTGCGCGGACTCTTGCCACCATAGGGAACTCGAGCGGTGTCCCCGAGATAGATAATGTCCTCAGCCGGCAACTCTCGTCGAAGCGCGCGCACCACCGTCAGTCCGCCGACACCGGAATCGAACACTCCAATGGGACCTTGAAATCCTTTACCGTCGAGCACTACTGACCTTCTGTACAGTATCTGCGACGAAGCGTCTCGTTCCGTTCCGCCCCATCTCGAAGCGGGAGTGTGCCCAATTGGCGCAGCGAACTGACCGAGATGTCCTTCTCATCGTTAGCAAGAAGCAAGCGCTAACGGCGTCGGCGCTTTGGGCGCACCGCGGGCTTGGTGCTCCGCATCGCCTCGAACGCCCACACAAGTTGCAGAAATGTCGCGGGCTTACGATCTAGCTGCTCATAGAAGCGCCTGATGCCCGGGAAATGCTCCTCTGCCATCGGCAGATGGTGCTCAGTAATACGTCCTTGCACGTGGGCGGAAGCGAGAGCACGATGTGTACCAAGTTGATTTAAGCGCAAGTCGGGGAAGCAGTGAGCTTGACCGACGAGGCATCCGCGCCTTAGACGACGGGGTGGTTATGACGTCCACGTCCGAAGTTGGAGCGCGCATCCGTGCGCTTGCGGAGGCTGATCCGGTGGTGCTGATCGAAATTGGCGCTGCGATCGCCAATGGAGGAGGGAGCTGGCCCGACGACACGGTCCTCGGCGCGGCGCAGGAGCTGGCCCCGACCCTCGAGCATGCGTCGCGCGACCGCGTGAAGGCGGCGGTGGAAGACGTGCTGATGGGCCGCGACGTGGACCTGGCGCTCGAGTGGCTGATGCAGAGCCAGGTGCTGGGGGTGCTGTTTCCGGAGCTGGTGGCCACGGTCAACCTGGTGCAGGAGCCCGGCCGCCAGCACAAGGACGTCTGGGCGCACACCAAGCAGGTGGTCAAGCAGACGGTCCGGCGGCCGCTGGTGCGCTGGGCCGCGCTGCTGCACGACATTGGCAAGGTCCCGACGCGCACGTACACCACCAACGGCGTCCACTTTCACGGCCACGCCTGGGTGGGCGCGAAGATGTACGACAAGATCTCGCAGCGCATGCCGTTTGCGCGAGATGAGCGCCAGACCATCCGGTTTCTCATCAATCACCACCTGCGCACCAACCAGTACAGCGAGCACTGGACCGACAGCGCGGTGCGGCGCTTCCACCGCGAGATGGGGCCGCACCTTCGCGACCTGCTGGACCTGTCGCGCGCCGATATCACCTCCAAGCGACCGGGCCGACGCAAGCAGCTCCTCGAGCAGATCAGCGCGCTCGCCGAGCGCGCGGTCCTGCTGGCAGAAGAAGACGCCAAGCTGCCGCCGTTGCCCGGCGGCGTCGGCAACGCGATCATGACCGCGTTCGCCTTGCCACCGAGCCGCCTGATCGGGGACCTCAAGCGCTCGCTCGAGGACTCGGTCGCCCGCGGCGAGCTGGAGCCGCGTCGCGAGGACGCCTATTACGTGGCCCACCTGGCGCGGCAACGGCTGGTGCCGGGCGCCGACGAAGCGCTGCTGGAGCGGCTCATCGCCGAGGGCGGGCTCGACGAGGCCGGCGCAGACGAGGCGCGCCGCGCGGAGGAAGCTGGAGCGATGGAAGGGCCCCACCGCGGGATCGAAGAGGACGACCACGACGGAGATCCGGAGCGACCGCGACCAGGGGTCCTGGCCTGTGGACACGACCCTCACAACGACCCGTGCGTCCACCGAGACGCAGACCCCGGCGACGCGGTGTACGAGGATAGCTGAGCGCACCGAGCCGAGGGCAGCTCACAGGCCAGGTCAGGCCTCAGCTCGCGGCTGCAGCGTGAGGCTGCGAGCGCACTTATAGAAGGCGCCGAGATCGATCGCACACCCAAGCTGCTGGTGCCTGCTTTCGTTGGCGCCGGCCAAGGTGGGTTGGGTATGCTCGCTGGCCATGCGCCTGGTTCTGCCTGTGTTGATGGTTGGCGTCGGCGTCGGCGTTGGCGCTGGGTGCGGCTTCAGCGGCCAGGGCAGCGACCTGCTCCCTGGGCCGGACGAGGGCTCGCTCCTCTTGGCCACCGCGGCAGAGCTGGCGGCGGGCGCCGAGCTGACGGACGCCTTCGTCGCTGGCGAGGCGGGCACGCTGGGGCCAGGGACGCTCGAGCCAGTGACGTGGGTGCCTGGCCGGCTGATGGCCGAGCTGGATGACAAGAACGGCCCCTTCGACGCGACGTGGGGGTCTCGCCCGCCGCGCGCGCAGCTCGTCAACCGCGGGCTGATGGCGCCGGTGTTCGCCAATCAGGTTCCGCCCGGCGCCACCGGCAACGACTACGTGGTGTGGCTCTCGGGTCAGCTCTTCCTGGACGCTGGCGCCCAGCGCATCCAGGTGGCGGCGGCCCCAGGCGCCGTGGCCTTCGCTGACATCCTCGATGAGAAGAACCTGCTCGTGCATTGCAGCGCCACCGCGGCCGCTGGCTGCACGGTGACCGCCGCGGCCGCCGGCTGGCACACGCTCCGGCTGGGCCTGCGCCGGCCGCCGGCGGCGACCAGCCACGCCTTCGAGCTGCGCTGGGCCGCAGGCGCGGTCGATCCCCTCGCGGCGGTGCCGGCCAGCCGCGTGCGCGTGGCCGCTCACACCGAGGAGCTCGCTGGCTGGCGCATCGATCTGTTTGCCAGCCAGCGCGGCATGGAGCCGGTGCAGAACGGCGCCGCGCTCAACGCCAGCGACCCGTTCACGCTGACCTGGAACCAGGCCTTGCTGGGCGGCCAGAGCGGCTCCCCGCACTATCGCAACGCTGGCCAGCTCCGCCTGCTCGAGGCCGGCAGCTACGACTTTGCCTTCGACGCCGGCCGAGACACCTCCGTGCGCCTGTGGATCGACGGCGAGTGGGTCGGCCCGGCCAACGCCTTCGACGCGACCTCCACGGATCCTCGGCCAAACCTCATGAGCCGCACCCTGACCGCCGGGTGGCATGACGTGGTGCTGGAGGCGTACAAGGAAGGCGGACTCAGCGGCTCCGTGACGCTGACCTACGCCAGGTCTGGGCAGGCCCGGCAGCCGCCCCTTCGCGCCGATGTGCGCCCGGTGCTTGGCCCCTCGCCCACCGCGGCGTCGGGCGCCAACCTCAACTCGGTGCCGCTCACCGCCGGCGTGATGGTGAGCCGCGCCGCCACGCTCACCGGCGTGCCGCCGTCGCCCAAGGCGATCGCCGTCGACGTCTCCTTCTCGGTCCGCGCGCAAGCGTGGACGGGGTTCACAGCGATGCTGGTCTCGCCCGCTGGCGTCCGCGCGCCGCTGGCCTTTCCCGGCATCGCCACGCCGACCGATCGGCCGGTCACCTTGCATGCCTCGGTGCCCGCAGCGCAGCTCGGCGGGATCGTCGATGTGTACGGGACGTGGACGCTGGAGGTGACGCACCCTGCGGGGGGCGGGCCGCTCGATCCGGCGGTTCACGTGCTGAGGAACTTCCGCATCAACGCCCACTACCTGGGCACCCCGCAGACCAGCGCCGCGGCGCGCGCCGTGGCGCAGACCGCCCGCTACGCGCGCATGATCTCGCTCGACGAGGCTCGCGCGCTGACCGCGCTGCGCGCCGACGCGATCGTCCCCGAGGGCTCGGCCGTGGCGCTGTCCGCCCAGCTATGCAGCGACGCCGCGGGGACCGCGTGCCAACCCGCGCTGTCCGCGGAGCAGCTCGCCGCGCAGCGGCCCACGACGCAGCACCTCAAGCTCATCGTCACGCTGACCAGCGACGGATTTGCCACGCCCATCGTGCAGGCGCTGGGCGTGGTCTACCGGCGCTGAGGCAGGCGCCGCCTGCCTAGCCGCGCCGCGCCGATCCGAGCCGCGACCAGCGAGCGCGCCGGCACGCAGCGCTACTCGAGCCCGCTACCTGAGCTCGCTACTTGGGCTCGTACAGAAGCTCGGTGCCGTCGGAGAACCCGTCGGTCAGCGGACAGTGAAACTCGATCTTGGAGTCCTGCACGATCTTGACGATGCACGAGATCTTGGCGCCGCCCTCCAGCGCGCTCAGCTCGATCGGGCTGCCGGGCGCGAGGTCCGTGGCCTTCTTGAGATCCGTGGTGCCGCGCAGGTACGGCGCGGGCTCGATGGAGGCGACCTCTGCGTCGGCTGCCAGCCGCGCGCCTGCCTTGGCCATCGCGGTGACCGTACCGGCGATGCTCGCCGGGATGGAGAGCTTGGCCAGCGCCGCCTCGGCCTCCTTGACCTCCTCCGTGCGCTGCGCGATGCGAGCGTTGCGGCGGTTGAGCTCGGCGGTGTACTGCGCGGTCAGCTCGCGGTTGCCAGCGGCCTTGGCCAGGTTGGCCTTGATCCGCTCCACGTCTTCCGGATACCGCTTGTCCAGATCGCCGCGGAGCAGGGCGATCTTCTGCTCGATCGGCTTGGCGCCGCCGAGCTTGGCGATGGAGTCCCCCTCCTTGACCACCGTTCCGTCTGCGACCACGCTCTGCACCACGCCGGCAGCCGGCATCTTCTCCGTCACGGCCGAGGCCTTGACCAGGTTGAGCTTGGCGGTGATCCGAGCCGGCGGCGGCGGCGCCGGGGCAGGCTCGACGACCGCTGGCGTGACCTCGGCGGTGGGCGCTGGCGCGACCGCTTCCTTGGCTGGCGTGGCCGGCTTGGACAGCACGAACTTCCAGACGCCAAAGCCAATCACCGCCAGGATCGCGATCACCAGCACCGCGATCAGCAGGCCGCTGGAGCGACCTTGCGGCTGCGGCACCGCCGCCGCGACCGGGACCGAGGGCTCCCTTGGGACTGGCACCAGCGCTGGGCGCGAGGGCTCGACGCGCACCTCGCGTGGCACCGGCACGAGCGGCGGCACCGAGGGCGACTGGATCGGCTCCGACAGCGAGACCTGGGCGCCCGGCAACGGCGAGATTGGATCGAGCACCGCGGCCGAGGGCTTGACCGCGGCCAGGGTGGCAGACGCGGTGGGCACCGCCGCCGCGGACAGCGGGGGCACCGCAGGCACCGCCGATGGCGGCGGGACGCTCGACGGCGCGCGGCGGCGTGGCTCGGCCGGACGCTCCGCGCGCTCGGCCGCCTCCAGCGCCTGCATCAGGTCGCTGGGGACGTCCACGCTGCGCATCTCGCGCGAGGCGCGGACCGCCTCCTTCACGTCGTCGGGGCGAATCGGCAGGCTGAGGTTGAGCGATGGATCGGAGGCCTGCGAGGCCTGCGAGGCCACCGGCGCCAGCGCGTTGGCGCGCAGCGCCTGCTCCGAGGGCCGGCGTTGCCCGGCCTCGGCGTGTACGCGCGGCTCTGAAGCGCGCTGCGGCGAAGCGGGAGGCTGCGCCGCCAGCGGACGCTCGGCCATCCGCTCGGACGGCCGTTCGGCGGCGCGCTCGGCCATCCGCGCCGGATCCGATGGACGCTGCGGCGGTTGCTGCAGCTTGGGGCGCGAAGCGCGCGGCACCGATGGCCGGGTGGGCGTACGCGACGGGTCAGGGACCGGCAGCGCCTCGGCGGTTGGGTCCGGGACGTGGCCAGAGGGGCCCAGGCCCAGATCTGGCGTCCTGGCCGGTGCGGCGACCTCGAGCCCGGGCCCAGCGGCGCCAAGCTCCAGCTCCACCGGCGGAGCCTCCACCGCGGCGACCGCCGCTGGCTGAAACCGCCCAAGCTCGACGTCGGAGGGCTCCACCGCTGGCATGCCCACGGGCGTGATCGACGCAGCGCGCGCTGGCTGCGCCTCGGGCGCGCCGGCGTGGACATCCGTCGCGCTGGCCAGGTATCCCAGGTCGCCGAGCGTCGCGATGACGGTGCGCAGCTCGCTGGGGCTCGGCGCGAGCCCCAGTTCCTCCTGCGCCCAGCGCGCCAGCCCCGCGATGTCCCGCTCGCCATCCATGGCACAGGCCAGCGAGTACTCGACATCATAGAAGCGATACGCAGAGCCGGTATCCGGATCGATCACGTCGATGAACCGGTGGCCTTGATCCTCGATGGCCTCTGCCACCAGGTCCTCGCGTAGCCGTGGGCGCTCTTGAGAGGTCATCATGCCGCTAACTCCTTGGCGCGCCTTGCCGGCGCCGCCGTGGTCACTTGCCCTTCTTGAGCTCGGTGAGCACCAGCTTGGCCACAGCCTTGAGCGTATCGAACACGCCGTTGCCCTTGGGCGCGATGGCCTCGAAGGACGGCACCTTGGTCGGGTTGAGCGCTTCCTCTAGCTCGGCGAGCGAGATCGCGTTTGGCAGGTCGCGCTTGTTGTACTGCACGACGTACGGAAGGTTGTCGAGGTTGTAGCCCTGCTCGATCAGGTTCGAGCGCAGGTTCTCCAGCGACTCGATGTTGGCTTCCATGCGCTCGAGCTGCGAATCGCCCACGAAGACCACGCCGTCGACGCCCTTCAAGATGAGCTTGCGGCTGGCGTCGTAGAACACCTGGCCTGGCACCGTGTACAGGTGGAAGCGGGTCTTGAAGCCGCGGATCTCGCCCAGCGAGAGCGGCAAGAAGTCGAAGAACAAGGTCCGCTCGGTCTCGGTGGCGAGCGAGATCATCTTGCCCTTCGCCTCGGGCATGGTCTTGTTGTAGATGTATTGCAAGTTCGTCGTCTTCCCGCACAAGCCGGGTCCGTAGTAGACGATCTTGCAGTTGATTTCGCGCGACGAATAGTTGATGAAGCTCATGGTCGCGAGGGGTCAATCATTGAAGAGGTTGTCGATGTCGTCATCGGTGATCTCGGCGAAGACCGAGGGCTGAGATCCGCTCTCGCTCTTCTTCACGAGCACTTCGAGAACATGGGTGAGTTCGCTGGCCGCCTTGCGCACGCGCAAGCGCACCAGCCCAAGCGAGGAGCGCTCGTCAAAGAGCACCACCAGGATGACGCGGGCGCCGACGATGGAGATGTGGACGTTGGTCTTCTCACCCTCGTGGAACTGGCCGGCGAATTCCTTCTCCGACAAGAGCTGGGCGATCCCCCCGGTGGCTGCGACATTGCCGGCAGTCAGCGACGACAGAGAGGTGACGTCGAGCTGTTCGACGTCTCCAGCCTGCGTGATTGTCTGGCCGTTCTTGTCGATGACCAGCACCGCTCGGGCGTTGGACTCTCGATGAAGAGTTTCACAGACATTGTTGATCTGCTCCAGCTCTTCCTCGTACATGACGAGCTGTTGAATCATCGAACGTCGGCTCCTTCGGACTATCCCCGGTGGGTGGCGCCGGTGGCGGTGCGTTCCCCGGTTCGTAGCAAACGTACCAAGACCGCGGGAACCCTTCAACTTCTGGGACCGCGGATCGCCCGTTGAGTTCTGGGGACCTACATGACCGCCCGGTTGGCCATGGCCCGGGCGATGGTGGCCTGATCCGAATATTCCAGCTCGCCACCGACGGGGAGACCGGTGGCGATGCGGGAAACCTTGACCCCCAGCGGCTTGAGCAGGCGCGCCATGTACATCGCGGTCGATTCTCCCTCCACGCTGGGGCTGGTGGCCAGGATGACCTCGGTGACCAGGGGCTCGGCCGCCAGCCGGCGGACCAGCTCGGCGATGCGCAAGTCATCGGGACCAATGCCTTCCAGCGGCGACAAGAGGCCATGCAGGACATGAAATCGACCGCGAAAGTGGCCCCCTCGGTCGATGGCGACCTGATCGGAGGGGGACGCGACCACGCAGATCACATCGGCCTGGCGCCGGCTATCTGTACACGTGGGACAGGGGTCGGTCTCCGTCATGTTCATGCACACGCTGCACAGCCGGATTTTCTCGGTGACGTCGAGCAACGCCTGGGCAAGATCCCGAGATTGCTGCTTGGGACCGCGCAGCAGGTGAAACGCCAGCCGCGTGGCGGACTTCTCGCCGATGCCCGGCAAGCGCGCCAGCTCCTGGACCAGACGGCGGATGGGATCCGACAAGGCTCAGAAGAGGCCGGGCAGCCCCGGCATCCCTCCGACCACGGACGACATCCGGTTCTTGGTCAGCTCGCGGACCTTCACCGCGGCGGCGTTGACCGCCGCCGCGACCAGGTCCTCCAGCATGCCGATGTCGTTGGGGTCGACGACGGTCTTGTCGATCTTGACCCGGACCACCTCGAACTGGCCATTGACCACCGCGGTGACCAGACCGCCGCCGGCGGCCCCTTCACAGGTGGCCTTGGCCAGCTCTTCTTGCACGCGCGCCACGTCGGCCTGCAGCCGCTGCGCTTGCTGCATCAACGCACCCAGATCTGGCATTTTTCCGTTAGACATCGGTCTTGATCTCCTTGATGTGGGCGCCAAATGTGGCGAGCACATGCTTGGTCATGGGGTGCTCGCGCGCCTCGGCCTCGCGCTTGCGGCGCTCCGATTGGGCGCGGTCTCGGTCGGCCTCGAGCGGCGACCGCGTGGGCGCCACCGCGGACTCCGACTCGTCGAGCAGGCGCACGCGCAGCGCCGGCGCGGCGCCATAGATCTCGACGAGCAGCGCGCGCGCTTCGTCGAGCTTGGTCCGCTCGCCGGCCATCTCTCCGAGGCTGTGGAACTCGGTGGAGAAGCCAAGCTCGATGGTCTCCGCGGTCCACGAGATCGCGCGGGCGTGGCTAAACAGCGCCAGCGACGGCTTGCGGTCAAAGGCGTCCAGGAGGCTCGCCCAGGCGCGCTCCATCTCGGCCGGGCCTGGCACTGGCAGCCCGCGGCCGGGCGGGCGCGCTGCGGTGACAGGGGCGCTGGCGGACGCTGGCTGCGCAGGGGCCGAGTGCGCGGGGGCCGAGTGCGCAGGGGCCGAGTGCGCAGGGGCCGAGTGTGCGGGGGCCGAGTGTGCGGGGGGCGAGTGCGCGGGAGGTCCGTGCCCTGTGCTCTGGGGCGCGGGACCGGTCGAGCGCGCAGGTCCCGCGTCCGCGCCTGGGCCAGCGGGCCGCGGCGGGAGCCACACCGGGGCATCGTCCGCAGCGAGCGGCGCCGGCGCGCCGGCCTGGCCGGCCCCGCGCGTCGGCGCCGCCTCCGCGCGCCCGCCTCCACTCGCTGACGGAGGGCGAACGTTGCTGCTCCCGCCTCCGCCACCAGCGGCGCCGGCCGACCAGCCGGCCGACGAGCCGGTGCCCCCCGCGCCCGACGGACCAGACGATGGGCCAGACGATTGGCGCGGCCGTGGCGCGCCGCTGCCAAGCCGAGACTCCAGCTCGCCGAGGCGATCGATCAGATCTCCCAGCGGGACCAGCGGCTCGAGCGTGGCGACATCGATGAGCGCGCAGTCGAGCACCATGCGCGGGAACAACGTCTTGCCCAGCTCGTCGCACGCGCGCACCATGCGCTCGAACATCTGGGTGACGCGGCCGCGCCCAAGCTCCGAGGACTCCGCCAGCAGCGACACCCGTTCTTCGTCGGTGGCATCGATCAGATCCATGCGCGACGGCGCCGCCTGCATCACCGCCAGATCTCGCAGGTAGCGCACGATGGCGCGCGCGAGCTGAACTTCATCCACGCCGCGGTCGAGCGCGGCGTCCACCGAGGCCAGCGCGGTCCCGGCGTCGCCGGAGGCCAGCGCGTGGACCAGCGTCCGGGTCAAGGACCGGTCCGCCACTCCCAGCACCTCGGCCACGTGGACCTCGGTGATGGCCTCGCTGCCCACGTACGAGATCACCTGGTCCGAGAGCGAGAGCGCGTCGCGGACCGAGCCGCCGGACTCGCGGACGATGAGCCCGATGGCGCCGGCCTCGATGGCGATGTTCTCCGCGGCGAACACCCGCGCCAGGTGCTGCGCCAGGCGCCCCGCCGGCACCAGCTTGAAGTCATAGCGCTGGCAGCGCGACAGGATGGTGTTGGGGAGCTTGTGTGGCTCGGTGGTGGCGAGCACGAACGTCACGTGCGGCGGCGGCTCCTCCAGCGTCTTTAGCAAGGCGTTGAAGGCCTCGGTCGTGAGCATGTGGACTTCGTCGATGACGTAGACCTTCTTGCGCAGCGCCGCGGGCTGGTAGCGCACCGCCTCGGTGAGCTCGCGGATGGCGTCGATCCCGCGGTTGGACGCGCCGTCCATCTCGATGTAGTCGACGGCGTTGCCGGCGGTGATCGTCACGCAGGCGCTGCACTGGCCACACGGGTCCGCGCTGGGTCCGCGCTCGCAGTTGAGCGCCTTGCCGACGATGCGCGCCAGCGTGGTCTTGCCGCAGCCGCGCGGCCCGCAGAACAAGAACGCATGGTGAATGCGCCCCGAGGCGAAGGCGTTGCCCAGCGTGCGCGTGACGTGCTCTTGCCCGACCACCTCGCCGAAGGTGGTGGGTCGGTACTTGCGGGCTAGGACGAGATAAGACATCGAGCGTGGAAGTTGCCGAGCGAAGACGGCGACTATAGCCACCTGGCCGGGGGTCGCAACAACGGATTGGGGCAATGGTTTCCAGATGATCAAGCCAGGCAACCAGGAAGCCGCGAGCGCTCGCCGAGCGCCGGACAGCGCCGGGACAGCCGGACAGCGCCGGATGCGCCGGACAGCGCCGGACAGCGCTGGGATGCGCGCGAAGATGCCTTCGAGGTGAAGCCTCGGCACCAAGCTGCTACCTTTGCACCAATGACTCACAGGACCGACGCCATCTGGGCCGTGCTCTGCGCGCTGGCGCTCGCGGCGTGTCAGAACGAGGCACCGCCGGAGGCGGCCAAGGCAGAGCTTGGCCCGTTGCCAGGCGCCGGGTTCTCCGCCCTCACCCGTGCAGACCTGGCCAAGGCGGGCGGCCCCGCGATGAGCGCGAAGGCCGCAGCCGCGGCTGCCGCCGCGCAGACCGCGGCCACCGTGGAAGCCGAGGCCCCCGGCGCCGGCGCCTCGACGGCGGTCCCGCCGGCGACAGGTCCTGCTGCGCCGACGCCAGCGTCCGGCGCGGCCCCCGCGGCCACCGCGACCGCTCCCGCCCCAGCGACGGCCACCGCCACCGCCCCGGCGCCGGCCACCGCGCCAGCGACCGCTCCCGCCACCGCCCCGGCGCCGGCTCCCGCACCAGCGACCGCTCCCGCACCAGCGACCGCTCCCGCACCAGCGACCGCTCCCGCCCCAGCGACCGCTCCCGCACCAGCGACGGCCCAGGGCAAGCCCGCCACCCCGGCCCCAGCTCCCGCCCCCGCGACGGCCCAGGGCAAGCCTGCCACCCCAGCCCCAGCTCCCGCCCCCGCGACGGCTCCCGCCCCCGCGACAGCTCCCGCCCCCACGGCCGGGGCCGCGAGCCTGCCGGCCGATCTGGCGGCGATCAAGCTCACGCTCCATGAAGGCTGGACGCGCGACACCACGGCGCCAGGCACCTTCTCCTTCTTTGTTCCCGGCGCTGGCGGCAAGAACACGCGCCTGGTGTTCCACTATGCGTACGAGGACGTCACCGCGCCGCTGGAGCGCGAGACGTACATCCAGTGGCTGGGCAACAAGAAGCTCATGAAGGTCACCACCAACCGGCAGCGCGGCGCGGCCTGGTTTCTGGAGGGGACAGATAGCTCCGGCGAGGCCTCGTTTCGCTACGTCATCACGTATGGCGGGCGGCTCTTGACCTGCGGCGGCTCGTTGTACAAGCAAGGCGCGGCGGCGGGGCTCCGAGAGCTGCGAGACGAGATCATCGCGCAGGCCAAGCGAACCTGCGAGAGCCTCAGCTTCTAGACGACCTCGCCTGTGCCAGTCGACGAGCTGGCCTGGCCCGCGCGATGACCTGTGCCCCGAGGTGGGCTACAATCGCGGCGATGCATGTACGCGCCGCCTGGCTCCTCCTTCCCTGGCTCCTGGCCTGCGGGCAAACGGAGAACGACAGCCCCGTGAAGCCGCAACCACCTTCGCAGGTGGCCCGGATCGCCGCGCAGGCCTGCGCCTGCACCACCCTTGCTTGCTTGCGCCCTCTCCAGACCCAGCTCGCGGGCATCGCCGCAGCGCAGCACACCAACGGCAACGCCACCGCCGAGCACGCGGAGGCGACGAACAAGGTGTCGCAGTGCGCGGCCCGGCTCGCTGCCGCGCAGTAGCGGCGCCCACGCTCATCGAGGCGCGCCGTGAGGATCTGCAGCGCCCAAACGTGGGCCGCGGCGTCCATGGCGGACCAATGGGCAAAAAAAAAGCGGCGATCGCTACTTGCGATCGCCGCTTGAAAAGGTGGCCCCAGGCACCCGCTTGTTCCGCTACCGTTGCTCCCTTCCGGGCCTGGCGGGGTTCACAGTCTTCGCGTCACCCGGGACCATAAAACGTTACGCAGTGTGGCTCTTTTTCGCTGGCCATGGTGGCCGTCGCGGAGAGGGAGGGATTCGAACCCTCGGTACCTTTCAGTACACACGATTTCCAATCGTGCACCTTCGGCCGCTCGGTCACCTCTCCTGAAAACAAGAACGGCATGGGAATCAGAGCAAAGTGGCGGAGAGGGAGGGATTTGAACCCCCGGTGCTTTCGCACACCTGATTTCGAATCAGGCACCATAGGCCACTCGGACACCTCTCCAGAATCATTGGACAGTCAGGCGCCATAAGCTGGCCCCGCGCGTAGTCTTGCAAAGAAGGCGCGCATCGTCGCGGCGCACTCTTCGGCGAGGACTTCCCCGCGAACCTCCAGGCGATGATTGAGCCTCGGATCCGTGAGGAGCTGGTACAGCGAAACTGCAGCGCCAGCTTTGGGATTGAGGCACCCAAACACCACACGCTTGACTCTCGCGTTGACCAGCGCGCCTGCGCACATTGGGCAGGGCTCCTGGGTGACATACAAGGTTGCTTCCACTCGCCACGTGCCGAGCTGCGCAGCCGCCCGCCGAAGCGCGACGATCTCCGCGTGCGCCGACGGATCTTGATCCGCTTCCCGGCGATTGTAACCTGCCGCCAGGAGCTGGCCGTCTTGTACGATGACGGCCCCCACGGGGACATCACCGGCCAGAGCGGCTAGCTCTGCCTGCGCCAGCGCGAGCCTCATCCAGGACACATCTGCATCATCTGCGTCGCCGTGAGGGCCGCGATGATCGATGGGAGGAGTTGACTGCATGGCGGATCCGAGAGGGGTCGAACCTCTAACCCCCGGCTCCGTAGGCCGGTGCTCTATCCATTGAGCTACGGATCCAAACTTTGTAACAGACTCGTAAGACCCTTAAAAGATGGCGGAGAGAGAGGGATTCGAACCCTCGGTACAGGAAAACCCCCATACGCCGGTTTAGCAAACCGGTGCCTTCAGCCACTCGGCCATCTCTCCAGTACTGTCGCTGCCGAGCCGACGTGCCAGACCGCGCCTCCGACGCTACCAGAGCGCCGTTTGCCTGACACCCTGCGGTGTCCGCAAATCTTTTTGGCAAATCTTGGGAGAGAATCCGGCGACTCTCTCCGTGTTCCTGCCCGGCTACGGAAACCAGGAGGAACAGAAAACGAAAAGCGGGACGGCGCGGCGTGAACGACGCCGTCCCAAACCATCTGCGTAACGACTATTCCTTTGTCAGGACGTTGCGGAGGAGGAGGGATTCGAACCCCCGGTGCTTGCGCACGGCGGTTTTCAAGACCGCTGCCTTCGACCGCTCGGCCACTCCTCCGGTCAGCGGAGGTAGAGCGGCAGTATATGGATCCGACTTCCCTTGTAAAGACGGAACTGGCGGGTTTTCTCGGCGTCGGCAAGCGGAAAATGACGGCGGCGACACAGAGGGCCGATGAACAGGGACCTTTTCAAAGGATCCCGATGGGATAAGACCGCAGGTCCCGCCCAAACAGCGCCGCGATCCATCTTTTTTCAGGCCCCTGTCAGCACCTCGAGCCCACCCAGGTACGGACGGAGCACCGCCGGGACCTCCACCGAGCCATCGGCGCGCTGGTACTGCTCGAGGATCGCCACCAGGGTGCGCCCGACCGCCAGCCCCGAGCCGTTGAGCGTGTACACCAGGCGGGCCTTGTCGCCGGCCGAGGGCCGATACCGGATCTTGGCCCGTCGAGCCTGGAAGTCCTCGAAGCACGAGCAGGACGAGATCTCCCGATACGCATCCTGGCCCGGCAACCAGACCTCCAGATCGTAGGTGCGCGCTGACGAGAAGCCGAGATCCCCGGTGCATAGCTCCACCACGCGGTAGTGCAGCCCCAGGCCTTGCAGCACTCGCTCGGCGTCCTGGCGCAGGCTCTCGAGCTCGGCATAGCCGTGCTCCGGCGCCACGAACTTCACCAGCTCCACCTTGTCGAACTGGTGCTGACGGATGAGCCCGCGGGTGTCCTTGCCGTAGGCGCCAGCCTCCGCGCGAAAGCACGGCGAGTACGCGCAGTACTTGATGGGCAGACGATCCGGCTCGAAGATCTCGTCGGCGTGCAGGTTGGTGACCTGCACCTCCGCGGTGGGCGACAAGAAGAGATCGTTGTCCGGATCTCGTACGTCCGCTTCGCTTGCCTCTGGCAGCTTGCCGACGACCTTGAACGCATCGTCCTCGAACTTGGGGAGCTGGCCGGTGCCGCGCATCGACGCGCGGCGCACCAGCGCGGGGGGCCACAGCTCGGTGTAGCCATGCGCGGTGTGCAGATCGAGCATGTAGCTGATGAGGGCGCGGTTCAGGCGAGAGGCGCCGCCGCGCAGCACGGTGAAGCGGGCGCCCGTGATCTTGGCGCCGGCCGCGAAGTCCAGGATGCCGAGCGCCTCCCCAAGCTCCCAGTGCGTCTTGGGCGCGAACGCATAGGTCGGCTTCTCCCCCCAGACATGGCGAACCGGGTTCTCGGTCTCGCCGCCGCCAGCGGGCACGTCCGCGTGGGGCGCGTTGGGGATGTTGAGCAGGCGCGTGGTGGCGTCTGCCTCCAGCTCGGCCAGGCGAGCCTCCCCTTGCTTTATCGCCGACGACAGCTCCTTGAGCCGATCGCGCGCGCTGGTGAAGTCGGCGGACTTCTTGTCGAGCTTGGCCATCTTCTCGTTGGCGGAGTTGCGCTCCGCCCGGTCATTGTCCAGCCGCGCCTGCAGCTCACGACGCTGCGCGTCGACGGCCTTCCACTCGGCAATGGCACCAGCGACGGCGTTGCCGCGGCGAAGGACCTCGTCCATCCGAGTCGAATCGAGCATGATGACACCTCACAAAAGAGTAATGATCGAAGTGGCTTGGCGGGGTACCCTACAGCGCCTTTAACACCGCACGCAAGCCGCGGGTCATCCATGCCGTGCCATCCTTTGCACCAGCGCTCGGAATCCCCGCGATGGAGCTGACCTCGACCGAAGATCCGGACGCCGACGTCATCTCTGCGTTCAAGGCGGGCGACCGCAAGGCCTTCGACACGATCATCCGTCGCCACCAGCGCGGCGTGTGGCGCGTGGTGCAGCGGACGCTCCGCAACGAGGCCGACACCGCCGATGTGGTCCAGCAAGCCTTCGTGCGGGCGCTGCGCGCGCTGCCAGGGTTCCGCGGCGCGGCCACCCTGCGCTCCTGGCTCTACCGCATCGCCATCAACTGCGCGCTGAGCTGGCTCCGCGATCACAAGCGCGAGGTGCCGACGGAGCCCTCGGAGCTCAAGGGCGTGGATGGCGAGGTGCCGAGCGCCGAGCCCGTTGGCGCGCAGCGGCTCGAGTCGCGAGACCGCAGCGAGAGCCTGCGCGCCGCGGTGGCGCGCTTGCCGCCCAAGCAGAAGCTGGTGCTCGAGCTGCGCGTGTTCGACGACCTCTCCTTCCGAGAGGTCGCCGAGCTCGCGGAGTGCAGCGAGAACACCGCCAAGGTCAACTTTCACTACGCGCTCAAGCGGCTCCGCGAGCTGATGGCGGAGCCGCCGGGCGCTTGGGAGCCGGTGGCGGTGGCGCCCGCTGCCCGCATGAGCTACGCCAGCAAGGTCCGCCCATGAGCCCCCGCGACTCGCTGTCCGCCTCCGAACGTGCGCTGCTCGCCGAGCTGGCGGATGAACGTGGCCTGCCCGGCGAGGACATGACCGCGTCCGCGCGCGCCCGCGCCGAGGAGCTGCTCGCCCGAGCGCCGCAGGAGCGTGAGCAGCTCGGCGAGCAACGCGCGCTCCTGGCCGAGCTGCGCGCGCTGCCCCGCGACCCCAGCCCGAACTGGCAGGAGCTCGAGGCTTCGATCCGGCGCGCCTGCGCGGAGGTGCCATCGCCGCGGCGCGGCTGGCTGCGCTGGCGCTGGCCCGTGCTGGCGCTTGGCACCGCCATGGTCGCGGCCACCGCGGCGCTGCTCCTGCGCGCCGCCCCTGCGGAACCGATGGAGCTGCGGGCGGCGGCGAGCGACGGGGCACCTTCGGGGACCGGTGCGCCAGAGGCCCTGAGCGATCGCGCGACGGACGCGACGGACGCGACGAACGCGACGGACGCGATGAACGCGCAGCTCGCCGACCCAGTGAGCAGCGAGCCGCCCGCGGAGGCAGACCCGCTAGCCGAGGAGCGCGAGGAACGAGAAGAGCGCGAGGAGCAAGAAGAGCGCGAGCTGCGCGCGCTGGTGGCCGAGCTGCCCCAGGCCGAGGCTGTGACGCTCGGCCTCGCCGACGGCGACCGCGACGAGGCCGACGACGAGGCAGACGATGACGACGAGCTGCTGCCCGCCGACAACTTCGCCGACGAGCTGGAGCGGCTCGATGGAGACGCGCTGCGCGCGCTCGAGGCGTGGCTCGATGATCCAAAGCAGAAAGGCTAAGGCGATGACCTCGATGGTTGGCAACCCGACGCGACGACACGGCCGCGGCCCGAGCGTGGTCGCTGCAGGCCGCGGGGCTGGGCGTACCTGGCGCGCGGTGGTGCGCGCGGTGGTGGTCGTGGCGACGATCCTGGGAGCCGCGATGGTCAGCGCTCCGGCGCGCGCGCAGCCCACTTCGCCGCGGCCCGCGGCGGAGGCCGCCGCCACCGGCCCTGGCCGGCGCCAAGCGCGACAAGATCCGACGCAAGCTGCTGGCGCTGCGCGCGTTCCGGCTGACCGAGGAGCTGGCGCTCGACGAGGCCTCCGCGGCGCGCCTGTTCCCGCTGCTCGCCAAGTACGATCCGCAGCTCGAGCAGCTCACGCTCGATCGGATGACGCTGGCCCGGCAGCTCCAGCAAGGGCCAACCGGCGCGGCGGCAGATGATCTCATCAACCGCGCGGTGGTCAATCGCCGCGCCTTGCTGGAGCTAGAGGAGCGCCGCCTGGCAGATCTGCGCAAGGTGCTGACGCCGCAGCAGACCGCGCGGCTGCTCGTGGTCCTGCCCGAGATCGAGACCCAGCTCAAGCGACAGATCCGCCAGGTGGTGCGCAAGCAAGGTCGCAGCGGGCTGGTCGATCCGTTCGCGCCGGCCGACGGCGGCGACCTGGGCGGCAACCCGTATGGACCGGCCAGCACCGGCCGCCGCGAGCGAAGAGAGGCCCCAGCCAAGGCCGGCAGGGGGCGCAAGGCCAACCCGTTCGGACCGGCGAAGGCCGGCGGCGGTGCCAGCGCGCCGGCCGAGCTGGACGCCGACGCAGACGAGTGGTGACGAGCGAGCCTCCGGGCATTGGAGATCGCGCCATCGCACATTCGTGTACAGACGGGCGCCGTACACGCTGACGCACATCCGGCTTTCGCGCGGGGTATCATGGCCGAGATGATCGAGGTGGCTTGCCCGACCTGCGGCACTCCCAATCCAGTCGACCCGGCTGCGGCGGGAGGACATGTTGCATGTGGAGTATGCCGCTCGCGAATCCCGGTGCCGCGCGCGGCCATGCCGGGCGCGCCGCCGCAGGTTGCGCTCCGCGCGACCGCGCACGGCCTGGGCGCAGCGAGCGCGCGCGCTGCCATGGACGACCACGACCTGCCGGCGCCAACCTCCCCTCGGCCCGGAGTGCTGGCCGCAGGGCTCGACCTGTCACCTCCGGGGGCCAGCGAGCCGGGCGAAGGAGACCTCCCTGCTCCCAAGCGCGCCAGCGCCGTGGCGTCGCTGGACCTTGACGATCTGCTGGGGCCAGCGAACGTCGAGCCGGCGTTTGGCCCGGCCGGCAGCGCCAGGCCAAGCTTCGAGCCGTCGCGACGCGGCGAAGCCGAGGCCACGGATCTGCCGGCGCCCAAGCGCTCGGCGGCGGGGCAACCGCGGCCTGCGGCGGACCCGTTCTTCCCCGAGTCGAACGTGCCGGCGGGCGCGCCAGGCGCACCGGGGATGACCGGCGGCGTGGACCTGCCAGCGCCGGTGCGCAGCGCCTCGCTCGGCGGCGTCGTCGATCTGCCTGCCCCTCGGCTGCGAACGGGTGCGGCGGCGCTCGACCGCGCGGCGCCCCGCCCTGCGGCGCCGGCCGGCGTCGTCGATCTGCCGGCGCCGCGCGCCCCAGGAGCCGGCGTCGTCGATCTGCCCGCCCCGCGCGCCGCCGGAGCTGGCATCGTCGATCTGCCCGCGCCACGCGCCGCCGGAGCCGGCGTCGTCGATCTGCCCGCCCCGCGCGCCCCCGGAGCCGGCATCGTCGATCTGCCCGCCCCGCGCGCCGCCGGAGCTGGCATCGTCGATCTGCCCGCGCCGCGCGCCCCCGGAGCTGGCATCGTCGATCTGCCCACGCCGCGCGCCCCCGGAGCCGGCATCGTCGATCTGCCCGCCCCGCGCGCCCCCGGAGCTGGCATCGTCGATCTGCCCACGCCGCGCGCCCCCGGAGCTGGCCCCCTGCCCCGGTCTGCGGGCAGCCCCATCGATCTGCCCGTGCCGCGGGTGGGCGGCCCCAGCAACTTGCCCATGCCCAAGGGCATCAGCGATCTGCCGACGCCCCGCGCCGAGCTCCCGCCAGAGCTCCCGGTGCCCAAGGGCTTCTTCGACGACCTGCCGCAGCCGGCGCTGTCCAACCAGGGCACCGAGCTGGCGCCCAAGGGCTTCTTCGATGACCTGCCGCGCCCGACAGACGCGCCGACCAACGCCATGGCGCCCAAGGGCTTCTTCGACGACGCGCCCGGCCGCCTGACGCGCCCAGCGGAAGCCGCCCCGCACCCAGGCGCGCCGCCGCACGCAGACGCGCCGCCGCGCGTCAAGACGCCGCTGCACGCAGACGCGCCGCTGCGCGCCAAGACGCCGAGCGCGCCGGGCTCGCTGTTCGATGATATCCCGGTGCCTGGCGCCGGCGAGCCGGTCGATCTGGGGCTGCGCGCGCGCCGCGCGCCCTCCTCGAATCCGCCGTTCTTGGACCTGGGTCCGGCGAGCTCGTCCATCGATCTGGGCTTGCCACCGCCCAGCCGTCCATCCTCCGCCGCGTTGCCGCCGTGGCCGCCGCCGGTCGCGGTGGTGGCGGTGGCGCCGCCTGCCCCGGAGCACGGGCACAGCGACGTCGCGCTCATCGTCGACAGCACGCGGCCGGCGCCGCGCCAGGTCTCCAGCGACCCAGGCCTCGCGGGCAAGCCCAGCAGCAGCGCGGCCACACCTGCGGCGGCCGCACACGACCGCAAACGTCGGCGCCTGCTCCTGGTGGCCATCCTGGGTGTCGTGCTCCTGGGTGCCGGCGGCATCGTGGGCTACCGGTTCTATGCGGCGGCCCAGGAGCGCCGCGAGCAGATCGCCCTGGGGCTGGCCACCGCGCGCCGCGCGCTGGTGGCCACCAACCCTGGCCACTGGATGCGCGCGGTCGGCGCGGCCAAGCAGGTGCTCGTGCTCGACGAGGGCAACGTCGAGGCCATCGGCCTCGCCGCGGAGGCGAACTTCGCCAGCGCGCTGAACGACGGCATCGCCGCTGCCAGCCGCATCCGCTCCGGCAAGCAGCTCCTGGCGAAGGCCGCGGCGGAGGCCATCACCACGCCGCCGATCCAGCGCGCCCGCGCGCTGGCTGCGCTGGCCAACGGCAAGCCGGAGCAAGCAGAGTCCCTGCTGACGGAGATGCTGGCGCGCCCGGCCGCTGCCTCTGGCGGCAGCGCCAACCTGCTGCTGTACGCGGGATGGGCCAAGCTGGCCGCCGGCTCGCCGGAGGCGGTCGCCGCGCTGGATCGCGCGCTCGCCGCGCCCGGCGCGCACAAGCTGTCCGCGCTGTACGCCCGCGGGCAGGCCAAGCTGACCACCGGAGACCTCGACGGCGCGCGCGCCGATTTCGCCGCGGTGCTCGAGCTCGACGGCAACCACCTGGGCGCGCAGGTGGAGCTGGCCTCCGCCCTGCCGTCCGCGCAAGCACGGCAACGCGAGAGCGACGTGCTCGCGATCTTGCAGCGCAAGGACCTGGCGCAGGGCGACCCGCGCGCCGTCGCGCGGGCGTGGGGGCTGGCCGGAGACGAGGCGCGCCGCAGCGGGCGGCTCGAGCTCGCCGCCGAGCGCTATCGCAAGGGGCTCGAGGTCAAGCCCGAAGATCTGCCGCTCACGCTCGGGCTGGCGCAGGTGGAGCTGGCCAACGGACGGCTGGAGACCGCGCGCGAGACCATCGACAAGGTGCTCGCGGTGGCGGCCAAGGATCTGACGGCCGTGCTGCTGGCCGCCGAGCTCGACCTGGCGCAGCGCCAGCAGGACGCGGCCCGCAAGCGCCTCGACGACGTGCGCGCGGCCAAGCCAACCCACCCGATGCACAAGGCACAGCTCGCGCTGCTGTCCGGCCGGCTGCTCGAGCTGTCGAGCGACTCCGCCGGTGCGCTGGCGCTCTACCGCGAGGCCATCACCTCCGCCGGCGAGGCCGATCTCGCCCCCACCATGGCCGCGGTCTCGCTCTTGACCCACCTGGCGGATCAATCCAAGGACGAAGCGGAGGCCGCGGCGCAGCGAGCCGAGGTGGAGGCGCTGCTCTTGCCGCTCACCAAGCGCGCCAGCCAGGACTCCAGCGTGGCGGTGACCCTGGGCGCCGCGTACCTGGCCGCGGGCAACGCCACCAAGGCCGAGGAGTGGCTCACCGCTGCGGTGGCGCAGCGCCCCGACGATCTCGACGCGCGCCTGCAGCTCGCCAAGGCGGCGCGCAAGCTGGGGCGGCTGCAGCAGGCCATCGAGCTCTTGCAGGCCGGCTTCACCACCGCGCCCACCCGCGCAGATCTGGGCACCGAGCTTGCGTCCACGATGGAGGAGGCGGGGCGCATCAAGGACGCCGGTGCGCTGTACGAACGGCTGCTGGCCCTCGAGGGGGCCTCCATCGGACTGCGCGCGCACGCCGGGCGCTTCTTGGCGCGCATGGGCGAGATCGAGCAAGCCGCCAAGCAGGGCGCAGAGATCCTGGCGCAGGTGCCTGAGGGCGACGCAGCCGGGTACTTCCTGCGCGGCCTGGGCGCGCTGCACGCCGGCAAGCTCGAAGACGCGCGTCGCGATCTCTCACGCGCGGTCAACCTCGACCGCGACCCGGAGTATCTCGACGCGCTCGGCAAGGCGACCGAGGCGCTCGGCAGCGCCACCGGCGATAGCCGCTTCAAGGAAGAAGCGCTGCGCGTCTACGCCCAGGCGGTGGAGCTGCGGCCGTCGGTGTCCTCGCTGCTGGGGCTGGGACGCCTGCGGCTCGAGCGACGAGAGCCACCCAAGGCGCTCGAGGCCTTGCTGCAGGCAAACCAGCTCGATCCGCGCGAGCGCGAGGTGCTCTATCTCGTCGGCATCGCCTACCAGGAGCTGCGCCAGTTCAAGGCCGCGGCCGCGTGGTACAGCCGCGCCAACGAGATCAAGGCCGGCGCCGAGACCGACTACCGCTTGGGCCTGGCCTATATCGAGCTGGAGCAAGCCGCGCAGGCCGCGACCGCGCTCGGCCGCGCCACCGCCGCCGCGCTGGCTGATGAGCGACGCGGCGACGCCAAGGTGCCCTGGCTGACCGAGGCGCTCTACCAGCTCGGGCGCATCGAGAGCGATCGGCGCAACGACGCCGCCGCGCGCCGCGCCTGGGAGACGTATCTGGCGCGTAGCCCGGCCAGCACGCCCCAGGCCGAAGAGGTCAAGCGCATGCTCATGAGCCTCCGCGGACGGTAAGCCAGGCGGCCCGGTGCGGGCGGTGCGTGGCGCGCTGCGAGAGCCTGCCGCGCGCTGCGGTGACCTGCGGCGCGCTGCGAGGGCCTGCCGCGCGCTGCGGTGACCTGCGGCGCGCTGCGAGAGCCTGCGCGCCGTCGGAGATGTCTGGGCCGCAACAGTTGGCACGCTATTGCAGGCAGCCTCACGCTGCTTACTCTTGCCCTATCTGTTTGAAATCCATGGAGTTATTTCCTCGACGATCGACTCACAAACCTGCCCAATCTGCGGTGAACTCTGATAGTGTGCTCCCTGGTTAGTGTTTAAATGACACTTGCCGGATCCGGGCTCAACCAGCGAGGCATGTAGATGGAGACCCTCCGCCGCACTCCACAATCCGCGCCCTTTGAAGACGTGGGGACGCCCGTGCAGCGCCAGCGCGCCAGCGACGGGGCGAGCGACGCAGAAGGTGGCGGCGCGGCAGCCCACGACCACGCTGACGACGTCGAGCTGTCATCGCGGCGCGCGTCGCAGCCCTTGGCGCAGCCCGGCGCCGAGCGCAGCGGCGACTGGCTGGCCGACGGCGCGCTGATGGCCGCCATGGGGCTAGGCCAGGCCGGCGGACAGGCCGAGCCAGGCGATGGCCAAGGGGCTGCGGGCGCCGCGGCGCCCGCCGGAGCGACCGGCGCAGGGCTGCGGCGCAAGCGCCCTCGCCCCCTCGCAGCAGCAGCGGGCGCCGCGAGCCCGGTGCAGCGCAAGGGCGCCGACGCAGCGCTGGGCGAGGTCACGCCGCTGCTCGGCGGACGCGGACCTGACAGCGCGGCGACCGCGCTCGCCGCGGCGCCGACCTCTGGCGGGCAGCCGGTGCAGCAAGACATCGCCGCCGGCGTGGAGCGCGCCACCGGCCAGCCGCTGGGCGACGTCCGCGTCCACACCGACGAGGCGTCCGCCGCGGCCGCGCACGCGGTGAGCGCGCGCGCCTTCACCACCGGCAACAACATCTATCTGTCGGCGCAGGAGTCTCCCGGCGACCGCGAGCTCATGTCGCACGAGCTGGCGCACACCCTGCAGCAGACCCAGGGCGCCAAGGTCGAGGCTGGCGTCTCGCAACCTGGGCAGCCGCTGGAGCAAGAGGCCGATCAGATCGCCCACGCCGCCGTGTCCGGCGGCACCGCCACCGTGACCACCGGCGTCGGCGGCTCGCTGATGCGCGACGCGGTCTCGGACGTCGAGGCGTTGCTCTCGGGCGACGAAGACGACGAAGACTGGATCCTCTCGGACGTCGAGGCCGCCGAGGCGCTGGCCATCCTGGCCGCGCTGCCGTCCGCCGAGCTCACCAGCGCCATGGCGCGCCTGGGCCAGACGTACAAGACCCGCTTGCTCGACAACCTGCCGGAGTCCGCCAAGCAGACCAGCGGTTACACCAAGGTGCTGGTGGCCATGGGACCAGACGCGATCCAGCCATACATCAAGGCCTTGCTGACGTACGGCACGTTTGACTGGACCAACAAGGCCGAGGCCGCGAAGGTGTTTCAGATCCTGCGCGTCCTGACCACGCCGCAGCAGACTACGCTGGCCATCAAGCTCGGCGCCAAGCTGCGAAGTCACCTGTCAGCGAACCTGGCCGACGTCGGCGAGCAGGAGTACCCGCTCCTGCGCCTGCTCTTTGACAACACGCCCGACGCCGAGATCATGACCCTGTGTCACTGGGTCGGCCTGCGCTTCACCCTCATCGTGGATGCGTCCACGGACAGGAACGGCGTGCCATGGGACAAGCGCGGGCTGCGCCACTGCTGGGACGTGCTCGAGACGCTCCCCGCGGCGCACGTCGAGCACAACGACAACCTCACGTCGCTGACGAGGTACCGCGCCACGAACATCGTGGGCCAGGCTGGAAGCGGCTCCGCTGAGCTTGGATACGGCGACAGCAAAGACCTCGACAAGGACCTCGAGGTCGGCAAGTACACGGACAAGGATGATCCGATGCGCGGCAAGAACCTCTTTGACGCGACCGTGCGCCACGAGGTCGGCCACCAGGTCGAGAAGAACGTCGGCGGCGACAGCTACGTCAAGACCGAGAGCGGCGGCGCCTGGTTGCAGTGGAACAAGCCAGACTCGATGGCGATACGCATGGTGGTGGCCTCCGGCGGCAAGATCAGCACCTGGCCCAACGAGGCGCAGAAGCTCGCCATCATCCAATGCCTGCAATCCGTCATTGATGACCAAAAGCCGCTGCAGCTCTCCGCTCGCCTGGGCAAGCTCCCCTTCCTCGCTGACCACGCGACCAACCCCGAACAGGACGCGCAGCTCACCAGCATCAAAGACGACGACGCCGTGAAGTCGCTGCTCGTCGCGTTCGACTCGCCGTGGAAGAAAGACGCAGGTGGCGTGCCGCTGGGCGGCCGCATCTACCATGAGTCCTACGAAAAGAACTGGGTCAGCTACAAGCAGTCGGCCCGCGACCGCAAGGTCTCCACCTACCAGTTCCGCGCACCCAGCGAGTGGTTCGCGGAGGCGTACGCGGCGTACTACCAGCCGCCAGGCGCCAAGGGCGAGCTGCTCGCCAAGGTGGACCCCACCACCAAGGCCTGGTTCGACGGCGCCGTGGATCCGCAGCAAGGCGCCGGAGGCACGACTGGCGCCGCGGGCTCGGCTGGCAGCTCGGGCAGCTCAAGCACCGGCCCTGGCAAGGGCGGCAGCTCGGGCACGGGCCCATAGCCCCAGACGCCCGCGCACCGAGCCGCTGCTCCAAATTGGGCGCGAGCCGCGCCGAAGCGGCGAGCCCTCGCTCACCCCGAGCTTGCAGCCATCTCATGGCTTGCGCTTGTGTGCAACCGGCGTGCAGCGATTTCGCTACCTACCTGTGGGCCCTGCGCAACGGCCGAGCAACACCTTGGTGACGCGGTGCAGGCGGAACAATCCGTCGCTTGCTTCATCCACCTACGTATGCGCAGGTACGCGCGCAAAGCCGTTGCGAGCCGTCATACGCCCACCATAGAGTGCGCGCAGCGTCGGCCAACTGCCGTTGAAAGGGTTCCACAACATGCCTGCTCGTCGCCTAGGCCTCCCCCGCGCACCTCACCTGATACTCTTCACCCTCCTTGTTTGTGCATGGCTCGCCGGATCCGCATCGGCGCAGGTCATCACCGCCGCGTTGCGCGGCACGGTGACCGCAGATGACGGCGAGCCAATCGTCGCCGCTGACGTGACCCTGCTGCACGTCCCCAGCGGCAACGAGAAGACCGTCCAGACCAACGAGACCGGCGACTTCGCCTTCACCGGTCTGCGCGTCGGCGGACCGTACCGCGTGTCCGTCTTGTCCCTGGGCTTTGCCCCGTTCTCCGAGGACAAGATCATGCTCACCGCCGGCAAGACGCGCGACATGAACGTCGCGTTGAAGCTGACGGAGGAGATCATCAACATCGTCGTCACCAACACGCCGCGCAACGCCTCGGCCAAGACCGTGGTCGCCGCCGAGGACATCGGCGAGCTGCCCTCCATCGGTCGCGATCCCAAGGACGTCGTCCGCCTGACCCCGGGCGCGTACGCCGAGGGCCGCGACAAGGCGCTGTCCATCGACGGCACCAACAACCGCTTCAACAGCGTCACCGTCGACGGCACCCGCCAGGACGACGACTTCGGCCTCAACGCCAGCGGCTACCCCACCCGCCGCTCGCCGGTGGCCCTGTCCGCCGTCGAAGAGGTCGCGGTCGAGTCGTCGCCCTTCGACGTGCGCTACGGCAAGTTCCTCGGCGGTAACGTCAACATCGTCACCAAGACCGGCACCAACGAGTTCCACGGTCAGGTCATCGGCACCTTCGCCAACGACTCGCTGGTCGGAAACAAGTCGCGCGACAACGAGCTGAAGGTGGACTTCCGGGAGGCCCGCTTTGGCGCCACCGTGGGCGGTCCCATCATCAAGGACAAGGTCCACTTCCTGGCCAGCGTGGAGGGCCTGTCGGCCACCACGCCGGTGGACGCCGGCCCGGCTGGCTCCGACGCCGCCAACATCACCAGCAAGGTCACCCTGGCCGAGATGGAAGAGGCGCAGGCCATCGCGCGCGAGGTCTACGGCTTCGAAGCCGGCGACCCAGCGCGCTCGGTGGACGAGAGCGACCTCAAGCTCCTGGCCAAGGTCGACTGGGCCATCAACCAGCAGCACCGCCTGAGCGTGAGCTACCAGCGCACCAGCGGCAACGCCATCCAGAACACCGGCGCCAGCGACACGATCTTGCCGCTGTCGTCCAACTGGTACGACGCCAAGGACACGCTCAACACCGTCGCCGCGCGCCTGTTCTCGGACTGGTCGGACAAGTTCTCCACCGAGCTCGAGGTCTCCGGCAAGCTGGTGGCCAACCGCCAGAAGTCGCTCAACGGCACGGACTTCGCCGCGGTCACCATCCGCACCCCGCTGGCTGGCCAGATCCTGCTTGGCCCCGACGAGTTCCGTCACGCCAACGAGCTGGACAACGACGTCTATCACGGCCGCGCGCAGGGCAACCTGCTCCTGGGCAACCACCTCATAACCGGCGGCGCGGAGTACGACTACCTCGCCATCGACAACCTGTTTGTCGCTGGCAGCCGCGGCGTCGCTGACTACGCCTCGCTCGCCAACTTCCGCAACAAGATCCCCACCTCGATCCGGTACAACAACGCGCTGTCGCACAACCCGACGGACGCCGCGGCGGACTGGAACACCAGCGTCATCGCCGGCTACCTGCAGGATCAGTTCGAGGTCACCCCGGACCTCACCGTGCAGGCCGGTGTCCGCCTCGAGGGCTACCACGCCTCGCTCAACATCGCCGCGAACCCCAACTTCCAGCGCCGCTACGGCTTCTCCAACACCAGCACCATCGACGGCAAGAACATCCTCCTGCCGCGCCTTGGCCTGAGCTACCGCGCGCTGCCGCGGCTCAACCTGCGCGGCGGCGTGGGCCTCTACAGCGGCGGCACCCCGACGGTGTGGGTGTCCAACTCGTACACCAACGACGGCGTCCGCGTGGACACCGCCACCACCAGCGACGCCGCCATCATCACCGGCTTCGATGGCCGCACCATCCCGGACGCGCTCAAGCGCCAGCTCGTGGTCGGCGACGGCAACATCGACGCCATCGACCCGAACTTCCGCATCCCGTCCACCTGGAAGGTCGGCACGGGCGCGGACTACTCGTTCGATATCCCTGGCCTTGGCAAGACCGGCGAGAACGTCGAGCTCAAGCTCAACTACACGTACAGCAAGGTCCGCGACGCCATCTTCTGGCGCGACCTGCGCCGCAACCTGGACACCATCGCCAACAACAACCCCACCGACGTGCTGCCCGATGGCCGTCCGTACTACGACCACGTCGCCGCCGGTGGCCAGTTCAACCCCAACCGCGGCTACGACATGTTTCTCGACAACACCAGCGGTGGCCGGTCGCACGCCGCCAGCATCGCCATCTCCAAGAAGTTCCCCTTCGGGCTGTCGCTGGCGGGCTCGTACGCCTACACCGACGCGCAGGAGGTCTCGCCGGCCACCAGCTCGCGCTCGGTCTCGAACTATGGCCTCGCCGCCGTGGTCGATCCGCAGAAGCCGGACGTCGCTCGCTCCAACTACGAGCGCACCCACCGCTTCATGGGCGTGATGCAGTTCTCGCGCGCCATCATCAAGGACATCTGGCCCTGCTGCACCCGCCCGTGGGAGGACATGCGCACCACGGTGTCGCTGTTCTTCGAGGGCCGCTCTGGCCAGCCCTTCAGCTACACCTTCGCGGACAACGCCGGTGGCAACAACCTGGCTCGCATCTTCGGCGAGGAGCGCGAGTTCGCGCGCCGCAACCGTCAGCTCTTCTACGTGCCCAAGGGCGACGGCTCGGACGTCATCCTCATGGGCATCGACCAGGCGGACTTCGACAAGTTCCTCAAGGACCGTGGCCTCGACAAGTACAAGGGCCAGATCGCGCCGCGCAACGCCTTCACCAGCTCGTGGCTCAACCGCTTCGACATGCGCATCTCGCAGGACCTGCCGAGCCCGGTGGCCGGTCACCGCGCGCGCTTCGTCCTCGACATCGAGAACCTCGGCAACCTGCTCAACGACGACTGGGGTCGCTACACGCAGGTCGGCTTCCCGTTCACGGTGCCCGCGGTGGACGTGAACTACAACGCCGCCGAGCGCAAGTACGTCTATAGCAACCTGCGCACGCTCAAGCCGCAGCGCGTGGACGTGCTGCAGTCGGTGTGGCGCATGAGCATGGGCCTCATCTACGACTTCTAGCCCCGCTCGCTCGAGCTGCTAGCGGCCGCGAGGCCAACGAGGCAGCAGACCTTGGACCGGCGCGCCCCCGCGGAGCGCCGGTCTCGCTGTTTCTGGAGGTCGCTTCCCGTGTACAGTCCTTCGGGTGATCGATCGCCTGCGCGCTCAGCTCGACAAGGCCTGGTTCTCCGCCCGCGTCCTTTTCCAGACCGGGGTCCTCGGCCAGGCTGAACGCGCCAAGCACCTGCCCAGGCTCGCCGCCGCGGCGCTGCGCTCGGCGCGCGGCCCCAACCTGGTGCTGCTGTTCCACGGCATCACGCAGCCCAGCAAGGAAGCCATCGTCGAGTACGGCGCGCGCGGCACGCGGCGCTTGACCTGGGGCCAGCTCCACGCCCTCATCAACCGCGTCTGCCACGCCTTGCTCGACCGCGGGGTCACGCCGGGCGCGAAGGTGGCGCTCATGCTGCCCAACGGCGTGGAGTTCCTGGTGGCGCAGGCCGCGCTCGCGCGCCTTGGCGCCACCGCGGTGCAGATCGGCTACCGCAGCAAGGCGCCGGAGATCTCGCACATCCTGGACAACGCCGAGCCGCAGGCGTGCATCTTCCACGCCCGCTTCCTCGCCGCCATGCAGGAGGCGCGCGGCCCCGGCGACCCGCGCGGCCACGGCGGCCCGGCGCTGGTGGTGGACGGCGAGCTCTTGTGCGCGGAGGCGATGACCGGCACGCTCACGGACTGGGAGCGCGCGCTGGCCGCGGCCTCCGCGGAGCTGCCGGTCCTTGCGCGCGGCAAGAGCGCCAGCGACAGCGACGACAGCGGCGGCGTCATCATCTACACGTCCGGCACCACCGGCAAGCCCAAGGGCGCCAACCGGAGCTGGAAGCAGACCGGCTTTGACTCCGTCTCGGACCTGATCGCGCAGACCAGGATGCGCAACGACGAGCGCCACCTCGTCTTGTGCCCGCTGTATCACAGCGCCGCGCCCGCCTTCGTCGCCATGGTGCTCGCGCTGGGCGGCACGGTGGTGCTGATGAACCACTTCGAGCCCGAGGGCGCGCTGGCCATCATCGAGAAGGAGGCCATCACCTCCACGCTGGTGGTGCCCACCATGCTGGTGCGGCTGTGCGCCCTGCCGGCGGTGACCCGCAAGGCCTACAACACCTCCAGCTTGCGCTGGATCATGAGCGGCGCAGCGCCGCTGGCCACCGAGACCGCGCGGCAGGCGCAGGAGCTGTTTGGGCCGATCTTGTGGAACTTCTACGGCTCCACCGAGACCGGGCTCGTCACCCTGGCGGGCCCCAAGGACCACCTGAGCCGGCCCGGCACCATCGGCCGGGCGCTGCGCGGCAACGAGATCCGCCTGCTCGGCGACGACCGACAGCGCGTGGCCGTCGGCGGCGTCGGCGAGCTGTACGCCCGCAACTCCACCATGATCTCCGGCTACCACCGCAACCGGACCGCCACCGATGAGGCCTCGCTCGAGGGCCTGTTCTCCGTCGGCGACCTGGCTCGCGTCGACGCGGACGGCTACTACTACCTGGAGTCGCGCAAGCACGACATGGTGATCTCCGGCGGCGTGAACATCTACCCCGCGAGATCGAAGATCACCTGCACACCCACCCCGCCATCCTGGAGGCCGCGGTGATCGGCGTGCCGGACGCCGAGTGGGGCGAGAGCCTCAAGGCCTTCCTCGTCGTGCGCGAAGGCATGGCGGTCACCGCCGAGGAGATCGCCGCCCACTGCCGCGGCGCGCTGGCCGACTTCAAGCGGCCCCGTCAGGTCGCCTTCGTCGCCGAGCTGCCGCGCAACCCCACCGGCAAGGTGCTCAAGCGGGCCTTGCGCGAGACGCCATGACCGCGGCGCCTGCGCCCGGCGCGCCGCCGGTCAGCGTGTACCCGCTCATCCTGGGCACCGCTGGCCACATCGATCACGGCAAGACCTCCCTGGTGCGCGCGCTGACCGGCATCGACACCGACCGCCTGCCGGTGGAGAAGGCGCGCGGCATCACCACGGAGCTTGGCTTCGCGTACCTCGATCTGGAGGGACGTCGGCTCGCCGTGGTCGACGTGCCGGGGCACGAGCGCTTCGTGAAGTCGATGGTGGCCGGCGCCACCGGCGTCGACCTGGTGTGCCTGGTGATCGCCGCGGATGAGGGCGTCATGCCGCAGACCCGCGAGCACCTGGACATCTGCCACCTGCTCGGCGTGCGGCGAGGCCTGGTGGTCTTGACCAAGCAAGACCTGGCCGCGGAGGACGACTGGCGCGCCATGGTGCGCGCGGACATCAGCGCGACGGTGGACGGCACGTTCCTCGCCGGCGCGCCGGTGCTGGAGGTCTCCACCCGCACCGGCTTTGGCCTGGAGGAGCTGCGCGGCGCGCTGCGGCAGCTCGCGGAGTCCTGCCCGCCGCGCCCCGCCGACGGCGCGTTCCGCCACGCGGTGGATCGAGTATTCACCATCAAGGGCTTTGGCACCGTGGTCACCGGCACCATCTTGAGCGGCGCGGTGAGCGTGGGCGACGAGCTGGCGATCTTGCCGGAGGGCCGCGCCACCCGCGTGCGCGGGCTGGAGGTGCATGGCGCGCCGGTCGCGACCGCGCAGGCCGGCATGCGCGCCGCCATCAACCTCGGTGGCACCGCGCTCGACGAAGTGGCCCGCGGCGACCTGCTGGTCCACCCGGGCAAGGTCGCGGCCTCGCACATCCTGGACGTCCGCATCCGCCACGTCGCCTCTGCCAAGGCGGCGTTGCCTCGCCGCAGCAAGGTGCTGATTCACCACGCCGCCTCCCAGGTCATCGGCTCGCTGGTGCTGGTTGACCAGACCGAGCTTGCCCCCGGCGCCAGCGCGCTGGCGCAGCTCCGCCTGGACGCCGCCACGCCGCTGGGCGCCATGCCCGGTGATCGCTTCATCTTGCGTGGCTTCGCCGCGGTCGCCCAGCACGGCACCACGCTCGGCGGCGGCGAGGTCATCCGCGTGCTCGCGCCCAAGGCGCGGCGCCGCGCGGACCACGCCGCGACGGTGGCCGCCCTGGCCGAGGCGCGCCGCGGCGACCGTGCCGCGCTGCTGGTGCGCGCCGCCGCCGCCGCTGGCCTTGGCCACGCGGAGCTGGCGCGACGCCTGGGCGCAGAGCCAGCGGAGCTCCTGGAGGGGCTACGCGCGGCGCTCGGCGGCGGCGAGCTGCTGGCCACCGGCGAAGGCGAGAGCGCTCACTACCTGCACGCCGCGGCGGTGGCCGAGCTGGAGCGCAAGATCCTCGACGCCGCGCAGGCCGCGCAGGACGGCGCCCTGCGCGAGGACCTGCGCACCCAGCTCCCCGCGGCGCTGCCCATCCGCACCTACGACGCGATCCTCGCCCGCCTCGCCGCCGCCGGCCGGCTCACTCTCGACGCCGAGCGCGTGCGCCGCGCCACCCCCGCGAGCGCCGCCCCGCCAGCGCTCGGCGCCGCCGAGTCCGCCATCCTCGAGCGGCTGCGAGCCGCGGGGGTCGAGCCGCCGCGACCCAAGGAGCTGCCTGAGCTGATGCGGCTGCCGGAGGCGGCGGTGCGCACCGCGCTCGACCGCCTGGTGGCGCAGAAGCTCCTGACCAAGGTCAAGCCGGACCTGATCATGGCCGCTGACGTGGTGGCGCGCCTGCGCGAGCGCTTGCTGGCGCACTTCGCCAAGGAGGCGGAGCTATCGCCGCAGCAGTGGAAAGAGATCGTCGGCGCGAGCCGCAAGTACACCATCCCGCTGGCCGAGTTCTTCGACGGCGAGAAGCTCACGTTGCGGGTCGGCGAGATCCGCCGCCGCCGCAAGTAGCGCCGGCCCTTCAGCCGTCGCAGCAAGGAACGCCGGCGCGCCTCGGCGCGTCCGGGCGCTTCAACGTCCTGCTAGAAGAAGTACGTGCCCGACACGCCGAAGAACGGCAGCGTGCGGATGCCGCCCTCGACGTTGATCGTCATCTTCTCGATGGGGCGGAGCTGCACGCCGAAGACCGCGTTGATGACCGGCATCACCGGCGGCAGATCGTAGGCCAGCTTCTGGCCGCCGTTGGTCTCCTCGGTACACGACTCGGGGTTGGAGCTGGTGCAGCCGCGATCGACGTGGGTTACCTCGCCGAGCAGCACGCCCAGCCCGAGCCCCGCGCCATAGCGCAACGCCAAGATCTTGGTCAGCGGCGTGTGCAAGAGGGCGGTGGCCTCGAGCGTGAACCACCCGAAGCCATCAAACTCGACGAAGTCTGCCTCGTTGGCCGGGATGGGCTTGCCCTTCTCGATCCAGATGCCCTTGTCGATCGAGAGGCTCTCGTACTCGAAGGAGAGCTGCAGCTCAAAATCGCTCTTGCGCCGAACCAGCTCGACCCCGAGCCCCAGATCGCTGCCGGAGCCGGAGGCCCGGTCCACGAACAGCTCCACCATGCCTTGCGGGATCCGCACGTTGCGAATCCGGACGCCGAGCCCCCACTCCACCGGGGACGGCTCTGCGGCGACCGCGACAGGGGACCCGGGGAGCGCGGCTGCTGGATCCGCCTCCAGCACCGCTTGTCCGTGGGCTACTCCGCGGGCTACGCCCAGCATTGCAACGAAGATCACAAAAGACAGGGCGATTCGCATGACCATGAAATCCCTCCTGGGTCCAGGGCGTGCATTATATACTGCGCCGTGGAGCCCAAGTTGGGCCGGTAGTTGTTTGCCATGCGGTCCGTCACTTCTCTCGTCGTCTCGTAGCCCAGCGGCCGACTTCAGCCCCGCTGGGCGAGGTTCGTGCGCGGTCGGTCAGGGCCGCGTGAGCCCGCGGACTTTCGGACTTGCGATCACCTGCCTCCTCTGGGCCCTGGTCACGAGCCAAGGTGCGTGCTCTGGGAGCGGCGCGGTGGGCGCGGCGTGTGACTCCGGCGGAGACTGTGACAACACGCTGCAGTGCCTGCGCAACGTGTGCATCCCACGCTGCGACCGAGCGAGCCAGTGCGGCGATGGGTTCGCCTGCCGCGCCGACGGGCTCTGCATCGAGGCGCGAGGCGAAGCGGGCAACTCGTGTGACAGCGAGACCGCCTGCCGCGCCGGGCTCGCGTGCAAGCTCGATCCCTCCGACGCGGACCAGGATGGCCTGCTGCAGGCCACCTGCAGCGAGGACCGTCACGGCCACGCCGTCGGCGCCGAGTGCAGCAGCGATAGTCAGTGCCGCAACGGCACCTGCGCGCTCGGCCGCTGCGTCGACCTCTGCGGCATCGACCGCGATTGCCCGCCGACCACCACCTGCACCCGGATCCCCCGCGTCGAGGCCGACGGGGCGGCGTTCCGCGGTTGCCTGCCAGAGCGCGGCCTCATCAGCTGGGAGATCCCGGTGGCGGCGCCGACCGCCGATGTCCTGGTCCCGGTGCCGGCCCACGCGCTGTCGCTGTCGCTGGCGATGACGGTGGACGACGACAGCCAGCTCGTCGGCGCGAGCTACCTCACCTCGCCGCCAAGAGACAGCAACGTGAGCCGGGTCCTGTTTAGCCGCAGCGCCGACTACTACGCGAACCCGATTCGCCACCGGGCTGGCCACGGCGTCTCGATGTTGCAGATCCCATCCAGCAGCGCGGCGCGGATCGAAGGCGGCGCCTACCACCTGACGCTGAGCTCCCTTCGCCCCAACGGCGAGATCGGCTCGGCGACGCCGCGCCTCAAGGCCACCGTGCGGGTGATGCCCGCGAACGCGACCGGCAGCCTGCCGCTGCATTTTCACTTCGTGGATTTCACCGACTATCCCTGTAGCAAGACCGCGTTCCCCGGTGCGGGCACCCTCAACGCCGAGATCGCCCGGCGAGAAGACTTCTTTCAGCTCTACATCACCGACCTGCGCGAGGTGCTAGCTGGCGCGAACGTGGCGCTGGCGCCGCCCACCTACGACGATCTGCCCTCCAAGAACGCGCGTGACAACATCGCGCCAGAGCACGTGCGCGCGCTCGCCTCCAAGGGCATCTACTCGTCGGGCATCAACGTCTTCTTCGTGCGCAGCCTGTCACCCGCGGGCAGCCGGGCCATCGGCCCAACCCCCGGGCCCGTCGGCATCAAGGGCACCGCCGCCTCCGGCATCATCATCTCGCTGGAGCCGCTCTGCTACCGCACCTGGAAGGACGTCGCGCGGATCACCGCGCACCAGCTCGCGCGGTACATGGGGCTATTTCCCAACATCGACTCCGCCGGGCGACTGGATCCCATCGAGGACTCCGACGTCACCTCTGACAACCTGATGTTCTTCTCCGATCAAGGCGGCACCGCGCTGACGCCGGGTCAACGCGCCATCCTCTCCTCGAGCCCAGCGCAACAATGAAGCTCTTCACCCAGACCGCGATCGTGTTGGCCCTGGCGCTCGGGGTCACCCAGGCTTCGGGCACGAGCCCGGGCGCCTCGGCTGGCAGCGCGGATGGCCCCGTCGCGGCTGGCCCCGTCGCGGACAGCGGCCCCGGCATCGCACCAGCAGAGCCGCCCATCCCTGAAGATCTGCTCTTGTTGCTCGGCTCGATCGAGGCGCTGCCCACGCGAGAGCAGCTCGAGACCCTGCTGCCTGACGCGCCGGCCAGCCGCCTCATGTAGATTATGAGTAGTGCCAGCAACACCCTGTCGCCAGGGGTGAGGATTCGCGCCATCCGCGCCCTGGGGCAGCTCCCGGGCAGCCCGCAGCTTCGCGCCGCGTTGCTCCAGCTCCTGACGCACCACAGCGCCGCGCGCGAAGGCACCGCGGTCCTGTACCTGATGACCGCGGTGGAGACGTTGGGCCAGGTCGGCACCGTCGATGAAGTGGACGAGGTCGCGGCCTTCCTGGCCCACCCGAGCCGGGACGTCCGGATCTTCGCCGCGCGCGCCCTTCGTCAGATCGCGGCCCCTTCGGCGGTGGCGCCGCTCCGCGAGCAGGCGAGCCGTGAGCTGGTCGAGGCGGTCAAGATCGAAATCTCGGAGACCTTGCAGATCCTCGCGCCCCAGGGCAGATAGCCCCCCGCGGCGACTGGCCGCGGCCGTGGCGACCCTCGCAGCCCCGTCGATCTGCGCCAAGAATGAATGAGTTTCAATAACCTGCGCCTGGGTGTTGCAGCCGTCTGCCCCCCTTGGTCTCGCCACCTGGCTGCGGCGGCGAGCGCCGCGGCGGCCACCGCCCGGGCGGGCCTCGACGCAGGCCTCTCGCTTCGAGTTGCTGCGACAATCTCCAGGAAGGTAGAATCAGCGCCAGCCGCAAAAGACCTTGCCGAGCGCTCCCGCCGAGAGCCGCCAGGGCCCATGGCGCTTGCCAGATGACCACCACCCGCCGACCTCGAGACCCCTTGCCCGACTGGTCGGAGAGCATCCGAGAGGGGACGGAGTCCTTGAGCCTGCGGCCGGAGGAAGACGCACGCGCGTCGCTCGCCCACGGCACCGCAGACCTCCAGCCGGGGGATCCGGCCGCGGAGGCTGGCTTTGGCGTCGGCGATGAGCGCACCAAGGTCGACGTGAACCGCGCCAGGCTGCAGCGCACGCCGCCAGCCCCCGGAGCCGCGCCCGCGCGCAAGGGCAAGGCGGCCAGGGACGGCAAAGGCGGCAGGGACGCCCGGGACGAGGAAGGCGACGAGCTGATCGGCGCCACCCTGGGCAGCTATCGCTTGCTGGCCCGCATCGGCAAGGGCGGCATGGGCTACGTCTATCGCGCCGAGCACATCCACCTGGGACGAGAGGTCGCGCTCAAGCTGCTGCGCAGCGACTACGCCAGGCGCAAGGACGCGGTCGCGCGCTTCTTTCAGGAGGCGCGCACCGTCAACCGCGTTCGCCACCGCAACATCGTCGACGTGACCGATCTGGTGGAGCTGGAAGACGGCACCACCTTCATCATCATGGAGCTGCTCACCGGGGAGAGCCTGAGCGAGTGGACGCGCAAGCCGCTGGAGGTGCCCCGGGTGCTGACCGTGCTGGCGCAGATCTGCGACGGCCTGGCTGCCGCGCACTCGGTCCACGTGGTGCATCGCGACCTCAAGCCGGACAACGTGATCGTCACGCACGAACCCGACGGCAGCGAGCTGGTCAAGCTGCTGGACTTCGGCGTGGCCAAGCTCATCCACCGCGAGGACGACGACGTCGCGGTGGAGACCGCCGCCGGCTCGGTGGTGGGGACCCCGGCGTACATGTCTCCGGAGCAAGCCGGCGGGCTCGCGATCGACGGGCGCAGCGACATCTACTCGCTGGGCGCCATCATGTACGAGCTGTTCTGCGGACAGCCGATGTTTCGCGGCCGCTCCTTTGGCGAGTTCGTACGCAAGCACCTCACCGAGTTGCCGTTGCCGCCGCGCGGCACCGCCCGGGGTTCGCGCATGGATCCGCGGCTCGACGCCCTCATCTCGCGCGCCATCGAGAAGGACCCGGACCGCCGGTACCAGACCACGGTGGAGTTGCGGGACGCGCTGCTGGTGCTGGCGACGAACCTGCGCGCACAAGATCCGGGCTCGCAGCGCCAGGTCCTGCTCACCGGAGACTCCGGGCGCATGGGCACCGCGGCCATGGATGAACCGGTGGGCTCCACCCTGGACTCGATGCCGCCCAGGTCCGTGGATCCGGTGTCGCTCGAGCGGTCGCGACGGCAACCGCTGGTCACCGACCTGGTCCGCACCACGCCCTGGTACGTGTGGTTCGTCGGCGGCGCGCTGGCCGTCGGGCTGGGCATCGGCGGCGCGGCGTGGGTGGCGCTGTCCACCCAGCCAGCGCCCGCGACCGCCACGCCGGCGCCCGTGGAGATCCGCCTGCAGTCAGAGCCCTCGGCCGCGAAGGTGCTGGAGGAAGATGGCCGCTCGGTGGTGTGCAGCACGCCGTGCGTCCTCACGCTGACCCCGCGCGCCAAGCCAGCCGAGGATGTCCGGCGATACCTGGTGCGCAGCGAGGGCTTTCTCGACGAGACCCTGGTCATCGACCTCGCTGGCGCGCAGCGCGATTTCCTGGTGACCTTGCCGCCGCGCAGCGAGCCTGGGCCAGCGGCCGCTGGCCCCGCCTTGGGCACGGCTGACGACGCCACCACCGCCGCCACCGCCGCAGGCACGACCGGCGACGGCACGACCGGCGGCGCAGGCAGCGACGACAGCGGCGAGATCGGCGACCTGGAGCCCTTGCCGCCCGAGCCCACCGCGAGCGCCGCGCCCGCCCGGCCCGTGACCGCGGCGCAACCCAGGGGCCCCCGCCCAGCGGCCACCGATCCGCGCCCGCGCGGCGACCTTCCAGATCTCGACGTCATCGGCACGCGGCCCGCGCCGGAGCTTCCGGACCTGGAGGTCGTGGGCACCAAGGCCCCGCCTGGCCCCGCCGTCAAGCCGGCTCATCCCGCGGTCAAGCCGGCGCCGCCCGCGGTCAAGCCGGCGCCGCCCGTCGTCACGCCAGCGCCGCCCGCCGTCAAGCCGGCGCCGCCCGCCGTCAAGCCAGCGCCTCCCGACCGCTCTGAAACCATCGATCCGTTCCGGTCCCGCCCATGAAGTTGTTCACGCTCCTGCTCCTTGGATTCGCGCTCTCGATCGCGCTGCCTGCCCGCCCTGCCAACGCCAACGATCCGGAGACCCGAACCGCCCGGCGGCACTTCGACAAGGCGGACAAGCTGTTTGCCCTGGGCCGCTTCGACGAGGCGCTCGAGCAATACGAGAAGGCGTTCGACGCCAAGCCGATCCCCGACTTCCTCTTCAACATCGGCCAGTGCTACCGGAACCTCGGCGACTACGAAGCCGCCATCTTCAGCTTTCGCAAGTTCCTCACCCTGGAGCCCGAGACCCCGCGCCGCGCCGAGGTCGAGCTCTTGATCGACGAGCTCGAGGCCAAGAAGGCACAAGCGGAGATGCTGGCGCGCGATCGCAAGAGCCAGCAGCCCAAGCCCACGCCGCGAACCCCGGTCACGCGCCAGTGGTGGTTCTGGACCGGACTTGCCGCCCTGGCCGCGGCCGGGGGTGGTACGGTGTATTTCTTGACCCGCGACGATGGCCTCCCGGCGTCGGATCTCGGCAACATCAACTTCCCCAGGTGACCTCCGTGGTGTTCCTTCGCGCTTTCCTGGTCCCGCCGCTCGTCGCGGGAGTTGGCGCCAGCCTGCTGGCTGGGGCTGGCTGCACGGACGAGACGGCGATGATCGTCACCGTGCGCGGCCGGCCGGCGGTCACCGGCGCCGCCTCGCTGACCGTGGAGCTCAAGAACGGCGCCGGCCTGGCCGGCGACACCCTGGAGCTTGGCGAGCGCACCTTCCCCGTCACGTTCAGCATCTCCAGCCCCGGCCGCACCGGCGAGCTGGAGATCAAGGTCTCGGCCCGCAACAAGGACGAGCTGCTGGTGGGTCGTGGCACCGCCACCGTCGCCATCACCGCCGAGACCGCCGAGGTCCTCGTCGATTCGGCGGACTTCGTCGTCAACACGAACCTCGCCGACGACCAGTTCCTCACCGACGACTTCGAAGCCGTGGGCACGCAGCTCGCCAGCAACGCCAGCACACGGCAGTGGATCGCCACCTTCCGGGAGCGCTGCACCGCGGCGGCCTGCAACGTCTTCGCTCGACGGCACAGCCTGATCGGCCAGCCGGTGCCCTCCACGCTGGCCGCCGGCACCAACGCCTTCACCCTCAACACCGGCAGGGTCGGCGCGATCTCCAGCCCCGCCGTGGCCGGTGGCGTGGAGAAGAACCTGGTGTTCTGGGAGACCACCGACGTCAACGACAACGCCGATGGCGTGGCCTGCCGGGCCATCGATCTCATGGGCGGCGCCGTGGCCGAGCGACGGCTGGTCACCGAGCCCTCGACGGACGTCGTGGTGGCGACGCCGCTGTTCAACGGCTCCTTCGCCGTGGCCTGGTCCGGCAAGACCGTGGTGACGGACCGCTCCAACCTGCGGACCCTGGTGGTGGGCGACGACTGCGTCCCGCGCAGCGCCACCCAGCTCGTGGGCACGCTCTTGCCGGTGACCGGCCTGCGCCAGTCGAGCATCGCCGCCGCGCAAGATGGCTACGTGGTGGCCTGGCACGCGGAGGACGGCGTGCGCGCGCGCTTCGTCAGCCTGACGGGCACGCCGGCCGGCGCGGCCGAGACCCAGCTCATCACCCCCGCGGTGGGGGAGCGCTTCGCCATGGTGCGCGTGGCGTCGTACGCCGGCGGGTACGCGCTGGTGGTGGCCCACCAGATCGCGACCACGGTGTCCTTGCGCCTCTATCGCTTCAGCGCCAGCCCCGCCGCGCTGCCCACCCTGCTCGGCGCGCCCACCGTGATCACCGACAAGCTAGATAGCCTGGCGGATGGCTTCTCCGTGTCGAGCCACCCGCAGGGCCCCTGCTGGTGACCTGGCACGGCTGCGGCGTGCGCGGCGACGGCGAGGGCTGCGGGGTGTTTGGCCGCCTGTTTGGCACCGACGGCGCCGCGCGCGGCGAGCCGTTCGTCATCCCCACCACCACCGCGCTCGACCAGCGCAACGCCTCCTCGACCGCCCTCACCGACGAGAGCGGCGCGCCGCTGTTCGTGGTGGCCTGGAACGATCGCAGCGCCACCGCGCCAGACACCAGCGGCAGCGCGGTGCGCGCGCGCATCCTGTATCCCGCGCCGTGAGCCGCCCGGCGACGCGAGTCAGGACTTCTGCGAAGCCTTCTTCCACGTGAGCCGCCCGGCGACGCGAGTCAGGACTTCTGCGAAGCCTTCTTCCACGTGGCGCGCTCGCTGCAGCGGCCCCACCACGCCATCACGTTGGGCCACTTCTCGAGCAGCGCCTTGGCCGGCGTCATCATCACGTAGTCCACGTACGGCATGAAGCTGATGTCCGCCAGCGAGAACTGCGCCCCCGCGAAGTAGGCGTGCTTGGCCAGGTGCGCATCCATGATGCCCAGCGCCTCGGTCAGCTTGGCCTCTGCGGCCTGCAGCACCGCGGGCTCCTGCGCCCGCTGGAACACGTGGTGGTAGACGAACTTCATCGCGTGCGGCGTGAAGTTGGAGGTCTCCACGCTGATCCACTGCTCCATCTGTGCGCGACCGCGCGCGTCTGCGGGCACCAGCTTGCCGCCCGAGGTCTCGTTCAGATAGCGGCAGATCGCGCGCGACTCGAACAGCATGAGGCCGTCGTCGTCCACCGCCGGGACCTGGCCAAAGGGCTGCCGCGCCAGGTGCGCCGGCTGCTTGTGCTCGCCCGTCATCAGGTCGACCAGCACGAACTCGTAGCTGGTGCCGTTCTCCAGGAGCGTGGTGAGGACCTTGCGGGTGCAGGTGCTGAGCGGATGTCCATAGACCGTGATCATGTGCGTCTCCCCCTCTAGATAAGTGGGACGCACGCTAGCACGTTCGACCGGTCCCGCACCCGCGCGCCCGCGCAACGCACCGTTGCGGCGCAGGCCCTCCGCCTCAGCTCACCGCTGCCCCGGGCGGCCCGGCGTCACGGCGTCTCGTACGCACCGGCATCAAGCCGGCCCTCCGCGGGGCGCGGCTTACCGTCCAGATCCACCGCGATCTTGGCAGCGGGCTCCGCCAGCGCGTGGGCGGGAGAACCAGCGGCGAGGTGGAAGTCCGACGCCGGGTTCACAAACAGCGCGGCCATCGTTCCGGACGTGTTGCCCTCGCCTGCGCCGACGGCGGTGCTGGCGTCGAAGGCGTTGTAGCGGCGCGCGCAGGCGTTGACGCCCTGCTGCAGGCCGTTTTGCCAGGCGATGACGTTGCTCGTGACCACCGAGGTGCCATCACAGGTGATGCCATCTCCGGTGTGCGCGTTGGGCGCGATGTTGACCAGCGTGTTGAACCGGATGACGCCGCCGGTCGGCCCGTTGCTGATCTGCAGGCCGGTGGCGGTCCCAAACGCCCGCTCCAAGATCAGGTTGTTCTCCACGGTCAGGCTCGGCGCGGCGGCCAGCGCCACCGCCGGTTGCCCGAGCGCCAGCGAGATGATCTGGTTTCTCGCCAGGCGCACGGCGCACCCCGTGGCGTCGATGGAGCGGCCCTGGTTGTTGCGCAGCAACGTGTCTTCGATGGTCAAGCTGTTGCCGTCGCAGAACACCGCGCCACCGGGGTTGTTGAAGATGTGCGACTTGGTGATCGTGATGTTGCAGACGCCAAAGATCCCGGGTTGATTGCCGCCGGCGCCGGAGAGCATCACGTCGTGGAGGCGAAGCGAGGCGTTGTTGAGGCACTGCACCGCCGGCTGCGACACCGGACCCGCGGGCCCCTGCAGGGACATCCCCTCCAGCGTGACCGCGCCGTTGCGGGTGCCGATGTTCAGCGGCGTCGTGTTGCCCGACCAGGTGCCGCCGTCGCTATCGATGTGGACCTTGGTCTGGAACTCGATCGACTCCCCGATGTCTCCGATCAACCGGATCACGTTGCGCGTGCCGGTCAGCAGCGTCTTGGCGTGCGCCATCGTCTTGCAGGGCGTCTTGTCGTCGCAGGTGGGGTTGTTGACCCCAAAGCCGGCGTTGATGTACACGATCTGCGAGGGCACCGCGCAGGTCCCCTCCGCCGCCAGGCACACGCCGCTGGCGCATTCATTGTCAGCGCTGCAACCGCGGCACGTGTGCGTGCCCTGATCGCACACCGGCGCGCCGGTCGTCGTGCAGTGCGCGTTCTCCAGGCACCCCACGCAGGCGCGCTCGGCGCTGCAGTACGGCGTATCTGGAGTGGAGACGCAGTCCGTGTCCAGCATGCAGGACTCATCGGTGATCTTCTTCTCGTCTCCTCCGCATCCCACCAACGCCGCCAGCGCGACCCCCGCACAGAGAACCCACCGCTTCGCGGTGGCAAAAGCCAGGACGTCTTGCATTGCCGGTCTCCTCATAAAAATAAGCCCCATTGCAGCACAGCGGGCGCGCTCAAAACAAGCACCTCGTCGCCCGCCGCCATCTCCAGCGCTCGCAAATTCAGTACCGCCGAGCACGCGAAGTCCGCCGCGTGGGATCTGTCACGTGGCGGAGGTCTCAAGCGCCGGCGCCAACCGGCTCGGTCAGGTGCTTGCGGAACAGCTCCAGGTGGGCGCGCTCCCGGGCCAGGGCCAGCCGAGGGTCGGGCACCATGTGCGTCCCCGACAGCGCGATCACCTCGGCGCGCTTGCCCGCGACATACAGCGCCTCGATCAGGGCCAGCGTGTGCGCGAAATGCACGTTGTCGTCGGTGGTGCCGTGGATGAGCAGCAACGGGCGCTCCAGCTTGGAGGCGTGGGTCAGCAGGCTGGTGGCGTGGTACCCGGCCCGGTTGTGCGCTGGCAGCTTCAGGTATCGCTCGGTGTAGCCGGTGTCGTAGAGCGACCAGTCCGTCACCGGCGCGCCGGCCACCGCGACCTGAAACAGCTCCGGGTGCAGGAGCAGCGCCATCGCCGAGAAGTAGCCGCCGAACGACCAGCCAAACACGCCGACCCGCTGCAGATCGAGCATGGGGTCTGTCGCGGCGAGCGCGCGCAGCACGGCGATCTGCTCGGCCAGCGGCGTGGAGATGAGGTCGTGGAGGGTCGCGCGCTCCCAGGCCCGCCCGCGGTTGGGCGTGCCGCGCGCGTCCACCCGGACGACCACGAAGCCGGCCTCCGCGTACCACTGATCCATCAGGTAGCTGTCACGGGAGTTCGTGACGTACTGCACGTGAGGTCCGCCATAGACCTTGAGCAGCACCGGATACCGCTGGCCAGCGCGCGCGCCCGTCGGCCGCGTGACGGCGACCACGTGCTGGCGCTCCTCGAGCGCCACCGTGATCAGCTCGGTGGTCGGCGACAGCAGCGGGGCCTCGCGCACCGAGGGCAGCTCCACCGCGCGGCCTGCCGAGGCGTGCAGCGTGGTGACCACGCCGCCGTCCGCGCGCGCCGTGGTCACCACGAGCTGACCATGACGCGCCACCGCGGTGGACACGCCAGCGACCTGGGTCACGCGAACCGGCGCGCCGCCAGCGAGCGGGATCCGCCACACGTGCGCCTCGCACGCGGCCAGCGCGGCGGCGGCGGGGTCGCTGGCCGGCCCGGCCGAGGCCACCACCAGCACGTGGTCGCCGTCGAGCGCCACCAGCGAGCGCAGGCCGAGCGAGGGCTCGCTCAGCGAGCGCAGGTGCGCGCCGCGCGCGTCGTGCAGCTCCAGCGTCCAGTCGCCGCGCGCCTCGGTGAGCCAGAGAAAGCCAGCGCCGTCGTCGAGCCACAGCGGCGCGCCGGCTGGCAGGTTGACCCAGGCCGCGTCGCGCTCACTCAGGAGCTCGCGCACCTGGGGCTCGCTCGCCTCCAGCTCCACCGCCAGCACGGCTTGCTCGTACTGCTCGCGGTCGAGCACCACCAAGGTCAGCGGACCGCGCGCCGGCCACTGCACGTGCGCCAGATACGGCCAGCGCGCCAGGTCCCAGGTGATCCAGCGCGGCTCGCCGCCGGCCAGCGAGATCACGCCGAGGTCGACGATGACGTTTGGCCGCCCCGGCCGCGGATACTTGAACGGGACCGGCGCCCGATCCGGGTGCCGCGCGTCCGCCACGTAGAGCGTGTCGACCTGGCGCGCGTCGCTGCGCTGCACCAGCAAGGACTGGCTGTCCGGCGCCCACCACAGCCCGCGGTGGCGCCGCAGCTCCTCCGCCGCCACCAGCTCTGCGGTGCCGTACTCGATGTCCGGATGCGGCCGGGTGGTCAGGCGGCGCGGCGCGGCGCCTGGCGTCACCGCGTCGCACACCCAGACGTCGCCGTCGCGCACGAACGCCACGTGCCGACCATCCGGCGACAGCCGAGGATCGTACGGAAAGCCCTCGCCCAAGGTCAGCTCCCGACACGCTCCGCCTGGGCGCGACAGCACGAACACGCGCTCCCCCAGCGGGACGAGCACCACGTCGCCGGCCGCCGACAGCTCCGCGTACAGGATGCCGCGCGTCGCCGTGCGCGTGCGCTCCCGCCGCGCCTTCTCGCCGTCCGAGAGCGCCTCCGCGCCGCCAGCCAGGAGCCCATCCGCCGTCGCCAGAAGCCGCGTCTGTCCGCTGCGCGGCTCCAGCTCGTAGAGATCCGCGCCGAAGCTGCGCGCCGGCGTGCGCGAGAACAGCACGGCGCCGTCAGGGGCGATCGCGAGCACGGTGGGCGTCCCCAGCCGGAGCTGCAGCGTCTCGGCGTACTGGGTCAGGAAGGCTTCTTGGGGCAGCGCATGCGACATGGCGGCCAGACTCTACCCTCACCGGATGGCCCATGCTCTCGCATACCTGGCGCCTCGCGCACCGCGGATCTTGGCCAGCGCTCGCCATTTTTTTGCCCCCTGGCCCAAACGTAGGCAGGATACCTACATGACCGAAAGACGCCGAAACCGCTCCGAGAACTCCAGCGAGGCGCTTCACCACCAGCTCGAGGCGTGTTGCCACGACGGTGCCATCGAAGCCATGGTCATCGCCGATGACGAAGGGCTGACCCTGGCGTCGTGTGGAGATCCCTACGCCTGCGACGAGATCGCCGCGCGCACCGCGGTGGCCGGCCGGCGCGTCGCCGAGTTCGCCGGCACGTTGCTTGGCCATGCGCAGGCGTGGGACGTGCAGATGAAGCGCATCGCGGTCGGCGGCGCGGAGCTGCTGGTCTGCGCCGTCGGCGGCTCGGAGCTCATGCGCCAGCGCCAGATCGAGCGCAGCGCCGCCGGCGCCAGCCGCATCCTCGGGCACTGAGCTTCGCGCTGGGTCGGCGCCACGCCGCGCCGCAGGCCAGCCACGCCGCAGGCCAGCCACGCCGCGCCACGCCACGCCACGCCAGCGGCGGGCTCGTGCGCTATGCTCGCGACATGAAGCCCTTCTTCGCTGGCGTCACCCTGCTCTTGGCCGCCGCCGCGGCGTGCTCGTCTCCGTCGGAGCCCAAGGAGGCCAAGCGCGTCTCGGCGAGCGAGGCGCGCTCGCTGCTGCTCGACCGCAACTGGATCGACCAGATGCCCAAGACGCACCGCGATCGGCTCCACGTGTTCCGCTTCGTGCCCACCATGGGCGGCGGCGTGTTCCAGGACCGCACGCTCTTTCGGGGCACCTTCGAGCTGTTCACCTTCGAGAACACCGGCAGCGAGATCCGCTTCCACCTGCCGGAGACCGGCGAGAAGGTGCGCGCGGCTTACACCATCGAGACCATCGACGGCCCGGCGCCCTTCGATCTGCGGCTGTCCATCCCGGAGTCGCCGCGTGGCCCCAAGGTGTACTACGGCGTGCTCGCCGAGACCGACCGCTCGGGCGCCGCGCTCGAGGCCCGGCTACAGACCGCCCGCGAGTAGCCGCGCGCCGCGGCCCGGTCACACCGCGCGCCACGCCGAGGTCAACACACCGATCACGGCGCCGGACCAGAGCGTGAGCGCCACGCACACCGCGAGCAGCGCCGCCATCGGACCGATAACCGCGCTGTCAGGGCCGTCTCGTCGGGGATCCCAGCGCCAAAGCAGCCAGGCCAGCGCCGCGGCGGCGAACAAGCCCATCGCCAGCCAGTGCTCCTTCACGTCGAACCAGCGCGCGGCCCGCGCCGCCGCCAGGGCCTGCGCGCGGCTGGCTTCGCGCGAATCGAGCGCCGGTTCTTGCGCCGGTTCTTGCGCCAACGCTTGCGCGAGCTGCGCGCGCGCCTGCGCGATGGCCGCGGTCTGGGTGGCCACCGCGGTGGGGTTCTCCAGGAACTCGGCGCGCACCCGCACGCGATAGGTCGGATACATGGCGTTGCCGGCGAGGAACGCCGCGCCGTGCAGCGCCAGCACCAGCAGCGAGAAGCGCCGCACCGCGCGGTGCCGCGCGAACTGACCTCGCCAGTAGCCTCGCATCCACAGCGCCAGGTGGGTGGCCGCGCCCACCGCCGCCACCGCCAGCGCGGTGTGCAATACCAGGAGCCAGCGCGCGTGTTCCTCGAGGAAGATCACCTCACCAGCCAATGCCTAGCTCGAAGGACACGAAGGCCTGCACCGCGTTCTGCGGCTCGACGAGCTGATCTGCGTCGCGGAACCACGCCGCGCCGGCGGTGGCGTTGGCGACCATCTCAAAGTCGCCGAGCACCGGCACCACCCACTGCGCCGACATCGAGGCCTCCGGGCCGGACACCGAACCGCGTTTTCCGGAAGGCGCGCCGAAGTCAAAGCCCGCCTCGTCCTCGCCCACCTGCAGCTCGGCGAAGCCTGCGCCTGCGCGCACGCGGCCCCGGCCGCGCGGCATCGCGCCCTCGAGGAAGCCCCAGTTCACGCGATAGTGCGACATCTCGCGACCTGGCTCGTTGTGCAAGAGCTGCGCGCCGGTGCCGCACGCCTCCACCGACCAGGTCGAGACGACCCGCACATCCGCGCAGATCGTCGGCCGCCCGACCGTATCCGTGGACGCGCCGCCCACCCGCAACGCCAGCCGGGTCTCGATGGGGCGAGAGCTCACGCCGCCGCCGCCGCCTGGCTCCGCCGCTTCCTCTGCGTGGGCCACCCCTGCGACGGCAGCCAGCCCAGCGACCCCTGCCAGCAACCAGGGTGCGCGCGCCGGGCGCCAGGCGCCGCCCCGCCAGAGCCGTCCGCCAGACCGCCGCGTGATCGTCATGCCCATGGATCTACCAAGCTCCTTGGCCGCTGCCAACACATGGCCCCAGGGACCGTGACGCTCGAGACACTGCGCCCCCCTCGCCGAGCAGGTCAGCCCGGCGGCCGCCCACGCAAGGCGTCCTTGGCCAGCCACAGCCAGCCGAGGAGGAAGCACGTGCCGCCAAGGGGCGTGATCGCGCCCAGCCCTCGGACGCCGGTGAGCGCCAGCGCGTACAAGCTGCCGCAGAACAGCACCAGCCCAGCCTGCATGAACCGCCCCGGCCACCGCGAGGCCACCCCGCGCTCCACCGCCAGCGCGATGAGCAGCATCGCCAGCGCCCCGTACATGTGATAGCGCGCCCCCACCTCGAAGACCTCCAGCTCACGCGGCGTCACCCGAGGGCGCAGCGCATGCGCGGCGAAGGCGCCCATGGCCACTGCGAGCGCGCCGTGCAGCGCGCCCCAGAACATCAACTTGCGGTGCAGCATGGCGGACTCCTTGTCTCTGGTGCTGGGCATAGCACGGCAGAGGGGATGCGGCGTCCGCGCTGCCGGCGACGCCGCGCCCACCGCCCACCGCTCACGCTCAGCTTGGCGGCGGCACCTCGACGAGCCAGGTGGCGCCGTCTCGCCGCACCACCGGGCGGCGCTCCGGCACGAACGCGGCGATGGTCTCGATGTTGGTCTCGGTGTGCGAGGACAGCGGGCTGCAGCGAAACTGCCCACCGCCGCCGAGCACCATGGGCAGGAGGAGCTGATCCGCCAGGTGCTCGCCCACCGGCGCCTCGGCCTCGAGCCACGCGCGCAGCTCCTGACAAGCGCCGCGCGCCACCAGCTCGGCCCGGGTGCCGCGTTCGCCAAGCCCGGTGATGAGCTCGCAGCCGCCGCCCTCGCGCTCGGCGTAGAGCAAGAGCGCGTTGCCGGGACAGGCGGCCGGGACCTCGCGCACCTCGCACTCCTCGGGCGCAAAGCCCAGCTCCTGGCGCACCACCTCCAGCTCGCGGTCCGCCACGTGAGTGGGCAGCCGAGCCAGCACCGCGGTGGCCCGCCGCCGCACGACGGGGCCGGCCTCGCTGCGGTGCAGCGCGCCCAGCGGGTGCGGCTCCACGTGCAGGGTCGCGACGCCGCCGCCCGCCGGCATGAAGCCGTGGCGTTCACAGCCGATCTCCACCTGCGCGCCCATCTGGGCCAGCGCCGGCACGAACACCTGCCGCAGAAAATCCAGCGACGGCGCCATCGGGTTGTGGGTGCCGCCGCGGATGGTGGCGCGGATCGGATGCGCGGCCAGCAGCGCCGGCGGCAACAAGGTCTGGAGCACCAGCGCGGTGGAGCCCGCCGAACCAATGTCGATGTCGAGCGCGGGCACCAGCGCCGGGCCCGGCTCGAACTGTAGCCGCTGCGAGCTGAGCTCGTCGCCACGTACCACCGCGCCGCACAGCCGCGCCGCGGCGTGGACGCACGCCAGGTGTTGCCGCCGCAGGCCCGGCTTGGCGCGCCCGGCGCGGATCTGCTCCATCGAGAACGGGCGCTGCGTCACCACTGACAGCGCCAGCGCGGTGCGCAGGATCTGCCCTCCGCCCTCGCCACGCGAGCCATCCAGCGTAACCCACGGGTTCTCCAGCATGTCGCCATGGTACGTGTGCGCGTCCACGTGGTGACAGCGCCCACCCCAAGGATCGAGCCTTGAGACTTCTCAAACGTGGGCGACCTGACAATCCACGAGTATGCGCAGCCACCGCAATGAAAATGGCCACACGCTCCTGGTCGTGCCGCGAGACATGATCGGTCCGTTCCGAAATGCGCTGCAGAAGCTCGCTGGGGGCATCGACTTCTTCGCGCTCGATCCCGGCGAGCGCGACACCCTGGACCAGGCCTTGCGCCACCTCTGGAACCCCGGAGATGACGCGCAAGGCCGTGACAAGACAGTGCCGATCGACGTGCTGGCGATAAACCTCCGCGACACCCGCTCCGCAGAGGAGATCGCGTCATCGATGATGCCCGCGGATCCGCTGGACTCGCCGACCATTCGCAAGCCGGGCTTGCCCAGCGTGTTGACCCGGCTCTCCACCAAGGAGCGGCTGGCCACCCCCGACGCCACCGCCGAGGACGCGCGTCCCACCGTCGAGCTCGACCGCAGTAACCTCGCCGCGACGCTCGAGCCCACGCCCCCGGGCGACAGAGAGCGCTCCGAGAGGTCGCCTCGCCATGATGGCTATCGTGCGCCGTCCAAAGGCAAACACCCCGACGTCGCCCGGTGAGTCGCGCCGCCCTCGCCGCCGCAGGTCAGACTACACAATGACCATCTGCTGCGAACACACTCCATATCTTCTCGCGTACTTCTCAAATAGTTCACTTCTGTGTTTGACTCCAGAAAATGCCAGTGGTAGATGAGTCGGCATCGGATTGCTTTCCGCGAGGAAGGAATCCCCGCTCGGCCCCGTACCAACGGCACCAAAGCGGTTTTCAGGTCGAGCCCGAATAGAACTTTCTCCAAGCACCCACGTTTCCAGCGAGCCCCCATGATCTCCACCAGCGCATATCACTTCGTCGCGACGCACAAGATCGTCGTCTCGAAGCTCTGGTTCGGCATGGGATGCCCGCAGGATCGCGGTCCCGATGCCCTGCCAGAGCCCCTCCCGGGAGGCCCAGGTAACTAGCTGATTTAAAATCAGCTTTCCAAGGCCACCCGGGGATCCCCCAGGTGGCCTTTTTCGTTTTCCACCTCGTTCTTGCACCGTCTACGCCTGCCAGCGCCGCTGGCGGCCTCTCTCCACCAGCCTGCTGGTATCGCGCGCTCACCAGCGCCCCGGTTGCCCTCTTGGGCCAGCGGGGCGCCACGGGCGACCACGCGGTGCTGGCAGCAACACGGCAGCTCAAAGCGGCCCCGCGGGGGCTGCTCGGCGCAGTGCGCAAGGCGCGCCCTGACGTGACCCTGCGTCCTCGATCGGAGGTCGGACCCGCCCATGGTGGGTCCGACACTCGACATCTCGCAGTGTCTACATATCCAATCTTTGACAATCAAATAGGCAATGACGTGGGCGTTCTCCAGACGCCCTGTTCGATCGCCCAGCGCGAGCTCGTCGGGTTTTCCGCCGAGCTCCGCCGGGCCCAAGACCCTCCGCACCATGGAGGAGTCTTTCCTGCTGCCGTACGTGGTGTACGCGCCTGGCACGACGCCGGGAGGTTCTGGTTCGATTCCAGAGCGCAGGACGAAAATGGCCCTCGTGCAGCTCGCCGCGTGCGCTCTGCCGCGAGCTCTCCGCGCCTGGCTTGTACAGCGGCCCGGAGGCTCGCAGGGCCAGCTATGTCCGGGGTGCTAGACCGCTATGGAGGCGGAGCGGTTTGTAGAACCGCTGTCCTGACCGACCCTCCAGGTTCGATTCCTGGGCACCCCACCCTTTGGGGGCGCGCCTGCACAGCGCGCCCCAGGAGCCTGACTCGTGTCGACCGTTGGCCTTGGATACGTCTGGTGACGTTCTCTCACTGTCTATGAGATGCAGGCGGGTTCGATTCCCGTCAAGGCCGCCACTTCGCCCACCGCGCTGCGGAGAGCGCCGCGCAGGTGAGCGAAGCGCGAGCGCCGCCCGGCTGCGGCGGGCCTCGCTGTCTTGGACCTGGAAACGTCTGGTGACGTTGCCTCGCTGTCTACGAGGATACGCGGGTTCGATCCCCGTCAGGACCGCCGCTGCGGCCGGGCACCTCGTGCACGGCGCTCGCTGACACTCGAGCTGGTAGCAAATGGTGGCGTTGCAGCGGATTCTTACTCCGCAGGACGCGGGTTCGACTCCCGCCCAGCTCACGGCATCGGTTGCGGCGCGCGGATCGCGCCAACGGACTCGACTCGGAACAGCGCTCTTTCCTCAGCGCCGACCGGTCACGCTCGCTCCCGGAAACGGGAGCTTTTGCAGATGAAGTGTTGTGGTGACACGTCGGTTTGCCAGACCGGCATCGCGGGTTCGATTCCCGCCATCTGCTCCAGACGCCATCGATTCAGGTTCCCTCGATGGCTCTTCCGCGGTCTTGATGTAGCAGTAGCAGCGCAGGACTCCACCCTGCCCGCATGGGTGCAACTCCCATAGACCGCTCGACGTGATGGGCCGATGAGCCAGGGTTCTCCTTTCCCGGAAAACACCCCTGGCTCGACCTCCTGTCCATCTCAGGGCCGAAATCGCTGGGTTATCGCCTCGTAAACGAAATCCACCCAGCGAGCTCCCTTGTCCTGATGCGTCCTCGTTTCGCGGCGCGACTGGCTCGAATCCGCGAGCCACCACGCCACCCCAACTTCCTGCCTCGCCGGCATGTCGCCGTGCCGAGGCCTAGCTGCCCGAGCCCCGGGCCGGAGATCTGCCATGCTGAACTTCACCAAGTACTTCTCGACCAAGAACACCCCGCAGACCGAGCAGCTCCCCGGCCAGGACCAGGTGCGCAACTCCGCCGGCGGCTACACCTGGGCGCTCGATGACTGGAAGCGCCTCGATCGCTTCCTCATCCTGGGCACCGAGCGCGGGACCTACTACGCCAGCGAGCGCAAGCTCTCCATCGACAACGCCGAGGCCGTGGCCTCGTGCATCGCCAGCGATGGCGTGCGCGTGGTCCAGCGCATCGTCGAGGTCTCGGACGCGGGCCGCGCACCCAAGAATGATCCAGCGATCTTCGCGCTTGCCATGTGCGCCAAGCTCGGGGATGAGCGGACCCGCGCCGCGGCCTACGCCGCGCTGCCCAAGGTGTGCCGCATCGGGACCCACCTGATGCACTTCGCGGAGTTCGCGCAGGGCTTCGGCGGCTGGGGTCGCGGGATGCGCAAGGCGGTCGCGGGCTGGTTCAACAACAAGCCGGCCAAGGACCTCGCCTACCAGCTCATCAAGTACCAATCGCGGGATGGCTGGTCGAGCCGCGACCTCCTGCGCCTGGCGCACCCGCGCGCGGCCTCGCCGTCGCACGACCGCCTGTTCTCCTGGGTGACCAAGGGCACGTTGCCGGAGGGCGCCGAGGCTGACGAGGCGATGGCGATCCTGGTGGCGATGGAGGAGGTCAAGCGCACCTCGAGCTGCAAGGACGTCGTGCGCTTGGTCCGCGAGCACCGGTTGCCGCGCGAGGCGCTGCCGACCCAGTGGCTGACGCTGCCGGAGGTGTGGGAGGCGCTGCTCGCGGACATGCCGATGACCGCGATGCTGCGCAACCTGGCGACCATGACTCGCATTGGCCTGCTGTCCCCCGGGGCAGAGGCCACCAAGAGCGTGGTGGCCAAGCTCGGCGACGAGCAGGCGCTGCGCAAGGCGCGGCTGCACCCGGTGGCCGTGCTGGCCGCGCTCATGACCTACCGCAGCGGCAAGAGCGCGCGCGGCCAGTCCACCTGGTCGCCGACCGGCAAGATCGTCGACGCGCTCGACCTCGCGTTCTACAAGAGCTTTGGCACCGTCGAGCCGTCCGGCAAGCGTACGCTGCTCGCGCTCGACGTGTCCGGCTCGATGGAGAGCGGCGAGGTGGCCGGCGTGCCCGGGCTCACCCCGCGGGTGGCCAGCGCCGCGATGGCGCTGGTGACCGCGGCCACGGAGCAGGCGTACTCGTTCGTCGCCTTCACCGCGGCGGCCACTGGCTACGGCGGCAAGTGGGGCGGCGGGACCTCGGGCATCTCGCAGCTCGCGATCTCGCCGCGCCAGCGCCTGGACAACGTGGTGAAGGAGGTCTCGCGCCTGCCGATGGGCGGGACCGACTGCGCCCTGCCGATGATCTGGGCACAGGAGCACAAGGTCGACATCGACACGTTCGTCGTCTACACCGACAGCGAGACCTGGGCGGGTAGCGTGCACCCGGCTCAGGCGCTGCGCGCCTATCGAGAGGCGCGCGGCATCCCGGCCAAGCTCGTCGTGGTCGGGATGGTCTCCAGCGGGTTCACCATCGCGGACCCCAAGGACGCCGGCATGATGGATGTCGTGGGGTTCGATACCGCGACGCCGCCGGTGATCAGTGACTTTGCTCGGGCCTAGGGCCGTGGCGCTGGTGAGCCAGCGAGCTGCGACGCGCAGCTCGGGACGCTCGCCGCGCCGCAGCGGCTAGGGGGAGCAGGTCACCAAACCACGCGCATGGCTGCCCTCCTGTCGTCGGACCTTCCGGCGGCAGGAGGCGCGGCGGTGCCTCTATCTGGACTCAAAGCTCTACGGACGAGCGGTCGCCTCGTAAGCGACGGGTTGTGGGTTCGACTCCCGCTGGGTCCTCTCTCTTGTCCCTATTGCTCCTGGTGAAGCGCACCAGGGCGTGATGTCTGTCTCTGTCTGCCAGCGGTCAGGCAGCCGGTCTCTCAACCCGGCAACGGTGGGTTCGATTCCCCCCAGAGACACGAGCGCCAGGAACCTGGGCCGGTTGTGCTTCGTTCTCAACATCTTGATGGGGTGACCCCATCGCGAAGCGCTCTATTTGTCCATGTTGCTGGCGACTGTTCTTTGCAGGTGTAGCTCAGTGGTAGAGCGCGAATTCCATCGTGCGATCCCTTGCCCGTCATCGGGCCGAAAGCGTGATGGTTATCATTAGGGTTGACGAGGCCGCTGGTTCGATTCCAGCCACCTGTACCGCTTCTTCTTGCGCTGACGTCTGGGACGAGCTTGGTTTCCAACTCCAAGCAGCAAGGTTCAATTCCTTGTCGGCGTGCGACTCGCAGCATTCTCTGGTAGGGGGCGTACGGCTGATATCCGTATCGACGAGGGTTCGATTCCCTCTGCTGCGACGCGATGGGACTCTGCAGATGTAGCTCAGTGGCAGAGCATGCACGCCGTCGTCACTCCTCGTCCGGGCTCCGGGCCGACGCCGACGGTTATCATCCAAATGACAAGGCCGCTGGTTCGAATCCAGCCATCTGCGCGACAGGGACATAGCTCAGGAGTCAGAGCGCACGGTTCGGGACCGTGAGGCCGCCGGTGCGATTCCGGCTGTCCCTACCAACGAAGGTCGTCCGTCTCGTTTCTTCCTCCGGATGTAGCTCAGCAGAAGAGCTCGCGGTTTGGGACCGTGAGGCCGCTGGTGCAACTCCAGCCATCCGGACCATGGGGATCATGGTGTATCGGTCGCGCACGGGAGGCTGTGAACCTCCAAGGCCGGGTTCGAGTCCCGGTGATCCCCCGAGTCGGTGTTCGCCGTCGTAGACCAACGAAGAGTCGGCAGCCTTGGAAGCTGCATAGTGGAGGTTCGAGTCCTCCAGGCGGCACGTCGCCCACCTCGCGTGGGCCGGTGACCTCGGCGATCCGGCGCCGTGGTCATGACGCACTCCGGGGAAAGGAGCCGCGGACCCATGCACGCGGTAGACACACGTACGTTGCTGTTGTCGCAAGGATACGAGCCGATCAAGGTCATCTCCTGGCAGCGCGCCATCACGCTGCTGAGCCTGGGCAAGGTCGAGGTGATCGAGGAGTACGACGCGGAGATCCGCGCCGTGTCGGTGGTGATCAAGGTCCCGGCGGTCGTGCGCCTCCTGCGCTCGTTCCGTCGCCACGCCAAGCCGGTGAAGTTCTCACGCGCCAACATCTATGCGCGCGACAACCACCGCTGTCAGTACTGCGGAGCCAGGTGCTCGATCGGTGAGCTCACGTACGACCACGTGGTCCCTCGCTCCAAGGGCGGACGGACCACCTGGGACAACATCGTGACCTGCTGCTACGGCTGCAATCGCGCCAAGGCCAACCGCACGCCGGCAGAGGCCGGCCTGCGGCTTCGCTGCCCGCCCATGCGGCCCCAGTGGATCGCCGCGGTCACCATCAGGCTGTCCACCCGCTCCATGCCGGAGGCGTGGCGTGACTACCTGTACTGGACGCAGGAGATCGAGCACGACGAGCTCTGAACGGTGGGCCAAGCGACGGCCGATGACAAAGGATCGGCCGTCGCTGGCGGGGATGGGGTAGGTTTTTTGCGAGCGGCGGGTCTAGCGATCCGCCCCTTCACCTGACGATCGAACCACGTCCTTGCCTGGCGCGCCATGCGCCGCGGCGCGCTCGCGTCTATGCACGATAGCGCGCGCTCGCGTCCGTGCGCGCTAGCGTCCGTGCGCGCGCGCTCGCGTCAGTGCGCGGGCGCCGGATCGCGCTGGAGCGCCTTCTGCAGCACCGCCGTGAGCGCCGAAGAGCGAAACGGCTTCTGCAGGAAGCCACCCAGGTTCGGCCCCAGCCTGGCCAGCGCCTCGTGCTCGGCGAAGCCGCTCATCAAGACGAAGCGAAGGTCCGGCCGCAGCTCGGTCAGCGCGTGATAGGTCTGCTCACCATCGAGGTCGGGCATCAGCAGATCGCACAGGACCAGGGAGTAGTCCTGCGGCGCCTTGGAGAACTGCTCCAGCGCGTTGCTGCCATCCTGGGCGGTGGTGACATCAAAGCCCAGATCCACCAGCAGGTCGCGCACGATGTTGCGGACCATCTCCTCGTCTTCGACCAGCAAGATCTTGCCGGAGAACGGCTTGTGGACCTGCGCCGGCACCACCGGGGGAACGCGGGTGGCGCGCGACTCGTGCGCAGGCAGGAACATGCGAAACGTGGTGCCCTGCCCCAGCTCGCTGCGCGCGCGGATCGCGCCGCGGTGGCTCAGCACGATGCCTTGCACCGCGGCGAGCCCAAGCCCTCGCCCCTTGAACTTGGTGGTGAAAAACGGGTCGTAGATCCGCGCCAAGGTCTCCGCGGACATGCCGGCCCCGGTATCGGAGACCTCCAGGAACACGTAGCGGCCCTCGGCCAGGTCCGGCGCCAGATCGCTCGAGCTGAGCGCCGCGGCGTCGACCTCCATGCAGCCCGTGACCACCTTGATCTTGCCGGGGTTGCCGCCCAGCGCATCCGAGGCGTTGATGACCAGGTTCATGACCACCTGGCGGATCTGCGCGGCGTCGATCTTCACCGGCGGCAACGACTGATCTAGCCGCATCTCCAGCGCGGCCTTCTTGCTGATCGAGAGCCGCAAGAGCTGGGTGGTGTCCCGAACCAGCGTGCTGAGGTCCGCGGGCTCGACGGCGACATGGCCCTTGCCGGCGTAGGTGAGCATCTGGTTGCACAGATCGCTGGCCTGCCGCGCGGCGGCGTCGATCTGCTGCAGCCGCTGGGCGATCGGGGAGTCCGCGGAGAGCTGGCGCATCGCCAGGCCCGCGTTGCCCACCACCCCGGTCAGCAGGTTGTTGAAGTCGTGCGCGATACCACCCGCGAGCACGCCCAGCCCTTCCAGCTTCTGGGTGTCGCGCAGCTTGTGATCGAGCTGGCGCCGCTCATCCTCGGCCAGCTTGCGGCTGGTGATGTCCGTCGCCACGCCCAGCAGGTACTTGGGAGAGCCATCGCGGCCAAGCATGGGCCGCTTCACCATCTGCAGCCAGCGCGTCAGGCCGTCGGTCCCGCTGACCCGCTCTTCGGGGATGAAGATCTCACGCTGCTGGCTGAGCACCGCCTCGTCCTGGCGGCGGAACATCTCCACCTCCTCGACGTTGCGGTTGAAGTCAGCGTCCAGCCGCCCCACCAGCTCATCGGGGCTGACGCCGTACACGTCCGCCACCGCCTGGTTGCCGAACACGAAGCGGCCCTGACGGTCCTTGACGAACACGAGGCTCGGATCGATGTCCAGGACCTCCAGCAAGAACTGCGCGCGATCTCGCTCGCCCAGGCGAGCAGACAGATGCACGCCCTTGAGCGCGGCGCCGACTGTGACGCGCTCGAGCCTGACCGACACCGTCTCGGTCAGGCCGCTGCGCAACGCCACCACCGCGCTGGCTTCTGCGCTGATGGCGCCGTCGAGCACCGCGGCCAGCGCCCGATGCAGCTCGTGGCCCTCCGAGGGCAGGAACATGGCAAACGGATCCCCGCCAGCGATGAGCGCATCACGACTACAAGCGCACAGCTCTTCCACCGCTGGCTGGATCCAGGTCAGCTCGCCGCTTTCGGAAAGCCAAGCTTCCCAGCCGTCCGCTTGCAGTTGGGCTCGAGGAGATCCCATGAACCCCTGATCCTGAAAAGGAAGGCGCGACGAGTCAAGGCCCAAGCGAGCCAACCACCGGGAGAAGGAGACGAGTTCCCGACGGCGCAGCGCGACGGTGAAACCTCGTCGCAGATCTCATTTGGCGCTTGCAGGTTCGCCGGAACCTTGCATTGCTGCCGGCGGCCTGCGCGGTTGCGAGCTTCCTTTCATCTTTCGCCGTTCACCAGCGCGGGTTCATGTGTCGACGACGACACCCGTGAGGTCCCTGCGCCCTTTGCCAACACATCGCAGAGGCTTGGTAATGAGGCATGCCGATGCAGGAACTGCGATGACGTGTCGCAGCCAAGCAGCAGCCAACGCAGCAGAGAAGTGCGTCGGGGTGGAGAGAGCCGCGCCTCCGCGCGGCGCGGCAGCCCGTGCGCGCGACCAGCTACAAGCCCTTCTCCAGCACCTTGCGCACCACCTCCGAGCGCTCGCTGACATAGTCCACGTTGCAGTCGGGGTCGTGATCGATGACGAGCTCGCCGGAGACGAACGAGATGGCGGAGTCCGCCGAGTACTTGTCGGCGCTGTTGGCAAACGAGATCTTCTTGAGCCCGTCCCGCAAGGCCTCGCGCCCCATGTCATCACGGCCCACCGACTTGAGCGCCTCGATCACCGGCGTGAAGTACACCTTCCGCCAACCCTCGAGATATCGCTCAGCGGCGCCTTCCTTGGCGAGCTGGTCCCAGTTGATCTCGAGTTCAACGGGGAACCCGGCGAGCTTGTGGATCTGGTCTTTGAGCCCGGGCAGAGCGCGGGCTTGAAAATCCAAGGTGGCGCGGCGTTCAGCGATTCCCATGATGCGTGGTCCTTCCCTTTTGGGTCTTGCTGGCGAACAACGCGCGACCGCGGTCAAGAAATCCGACAGACCTTCACAAACCCACCTGCGGCGGGCTGCGAACAGGCGCAGCGCCCCGCCGTTGTGCGTGGATCCGCCAGCGCGCTTAGCGCAGCCCCAGGAGCACGGCGCCGAGCACCACCACCACCGAGCCCGCGACCTGCCGGGCGCCGGGTTGCTCGCCGATGAGGCGCGCGAACAACGTCGCGAAGATGACGGAGGTGTTGCGCAGGGTCAGCACCAGCCCGGCGCCGCCGCGCGCCAGGCCCACCAGGAAGAGCAAGAACGCCGCCGAGCAGATGGCGCCGATGAGCCAGAGCTGCCAGCGCCGCGCCAGCGCCAGCGTGCGGGTCCGTCCGTCCTGGCCCAGGCGCGACACGTTGACCACCGTGGCCAGCGCCAGCGACACCGTGAACACGGCGGGGCCATCGCCGCCGGCCAGGAGCGCGGCCTTGTACGCGAGGTGGTACCCGGCGATGAGCACGGCGCACAGCGCGGACCACGCCACCGCCGTCCGGGTCGCGCCGCGCGCGCCGCTGCACAGCGCCAGGCCCGCCGCCACGATGAAGCTGCCCACCAGGCGAGTTGCGTTTAGCTCCTCGCTCCACAGCCACACGGAGGCCGGCCACACCAGCAGCAGCGTGCCGCCGCGCGAGATCGTGTACACCGGCCCCAGGGCGCCGGTGTCGAGCGCGCGCGCCAGCGCGGCGAAGTAGCCACCCTCGAGCACGCCCGCCAGCAGCGTGAAGCCCAGCGCCTCCCAGCCGCCGAAGGCCTCGCCGGCGAGCGCCAGCCGGAGCGCGGCCACCACCGCCGCCACCAAGGTCGCCACGGCGATGGCCACCACCACCGCGCCGTCCTTGTCGCGCTCCAGGCGCAGCCCGGCGTTCCACAGCGCGTGCAAGAAGGCGGAGGCCAGCGTGATCAGAACGACGACCTGCACTCCCCACAGGGTGGCCGCTCGCGCCGGCTTCTGCACCACGTCCCGGACAAATCTGTCGGGGTTCTCCACAAGGTCCCTCCCCCACCCAGGGTTGGCCCTCCTCGTGTCTCCAGATCTTCACGGGTTACGTGGTGGCAACACCTGGCACCAGGTTTGAATGTCCGGAAGGCATGCGCCCTCTGCTGCTAGGAATCGCCGCGGTCTGCTCGCTCCCTCTCTTGGTTGCACCCGCTGCAGCGCAGAGTGGCCCGCCCGGCATGTGCGAGTGCGCGTTGCCAGGCCCGATGGCGGCGGTGCCCGCGGCCCAGGAACCAGAGCCCTGGGAGAAGCAGCGCTTTGGCCTCGGCCTGCGGCTGGGCTCGCTGGGGCTCTCCCAGGGGGAGGGGTCCGAGCAGACCTACGGGACCGCGGGCATCGCGGCCCGCTATCGCCTGACCCGGCGCTGGGAGCTGGAGCTGGCGCTAGATCACGGCACCGAGCAACGAGAAGATGGCAGCGCCGGTCTCCGAGAGCTGAACTCGTCGACGCTGTCGGCGCTGTTTCACCTGCGCCCGCAAGCGCGCTGGGACCTGTATCTCCTGGCCGGCGTGGGCAGCTCCGAGCGCCGGTTCAGCGACCGCGAGCGCTGGGACGAGGCGGTGCCGCACGTGGCGCTGGGCCTTGGCCTCGAGCGCCGCTTCGAGCACCTGGTACTCGGCGTGGAGCTGCGCGCGCTCGTGCAGCCACCGGTGATCCGCGAGGACATCGCGGAGCCCGCCGTGGACACCGCGGCCACGAGCGTGCGGCGTCAGGAGCAAGAGGCCGGGGGCGGCCAGGTCACGCTGAGCGCTAGCTGGTACTTCTGACCTGTCGCCACCAGCGCGCGGAGGCGCGGAGGCGCGGACACCGCGCGCACGCTGCACGCCGCACGCCGAGCACGGGCGAGCGCGACGGCTCGCGCGCCATCACGCCAGCGAGCGGGTGGAGGTCTTGAGCAGGTCGAGGAACATGCGCACCGCCGGCATGCGCTGCCGGCCCGCGGGCAAGAGCGCGAACAGCGGGGTGGTCGCCCACTGCCACGCCGGCAGCACGTGCGCCAGCGTGCCCGCGGCCACGGCGGCATCGATCTCGGCGCGCGGCCGCAGGCCAACCCCGATGCCGGCGTACAGGGCGGAGGTCAGGAGGTTGCCGTCGTCGGTCTCGAAGCGCCCGCCGATGGCAAACCGGCGCGCTCGACCGCCGCCGCGGCCAAGCTGCCAGTGGGTCTCCGGCGCCTCGCGCAGGACGCGCAGGCACTCGTGGCGCACGAGGTCCGTGGGGAGCCTGGGCTTGCCATGCCGCGCCAGGTAGGCCGGCGCGGCAGCGAGGCTCCACGTCAGCGCGGTCAGCGGCACCGCCACCAGCGAGCTGGCCGGCGGCTTGCCCACGTAGATCGCCAGATCCAGCCCTTCGCGGATCGGATCAGCGTAGCCATTGATGACGCGGAGCTGCACGCGCAGGCGGCCGGTGGCTTGCAGGAGCGAGGCGACGCCCGCGACGAGGGTGGGGCCCACCATGCCGGGGTGCAGCGCGACCTTGAGCGTGCCGTCGAGCCCATCGGCGCCCAAGAGCTCGCGCTCCGCCTCCTCCAGCTCGTCCAGCACGCGACGGCAGCGCTGGTGCAAGCGCAGCCCCTCGTCGGTGACGGTCAGCCGGCGCGTGGTGCGATGGATGAGGCGCCGCCCGAGCCGCTCCTCCAGCATGGCCAGCCGGCGACTGACCGCGTTGGGGGTCACGCCCAGCGACGCCGCCGCCCTCGCGAGGCTGCCGGCCTCGACGATGGTGGCGAACGTGCGCAGCTCCTCCAGGTTTTCCAGTCGATGCTGATTCCCCATGATCTGTGATGACATCCTACAAATTCATGTCGTTTTCAGCATGAACGCCCTGCTCTATCTTGCGGGCATGAAGCTGCTCTGTCGCTCCTTGACGTTCGCGGGCCCTCGCGCCCGCCCTCCTTCGCGTCGCACCCGCCTGGTCACCCGTGACCGAGGAGGGCAGCGATGAACCGGGTCAAGTCGGTGTTCATCGGCGTCTACCCGATGGTGCTGATGGCGATCTTGGGCCTGGCGAGCTGGCGCATCGCCCGCTCGGGGGCCTGGCAATCCTGGATGGGGCCGCTGCTGACCGCGGCGCCGTTCGCGGCGGTCCTGACCCGGGTCATGCTGTGGCGAGACGTGGCGCGCACCAGCGCGTCGTTCCCGTGGCTCAACGCGCTGGCCGCGCTCGGGGTCGCGGCGAGCGCGCTGGCCTGGTGGCGCGCGCAACCGGAGGCGGCGGCGGCGCTCGGGGTGGCGGCGCTTGGCGCGGCGACCTTCGCGCTGTACAGCCTGTGGTACTCGCGGTTGGGGCGCGCGCCCAGCGGAAAGCTCACGGTGGGCCAGCGGCTGCCCGCGCTGGAGCTGCTCGGCGCCGACGGCGAGCCATACTCCACGAGCGCGCTGGCAGGCCACCCGGCGTTGCTGTTCTTCTACCGCGGCAACTGGTGCCCGCTCTGCATGGCGCAGATCAAAGAGGTGGCCGGGCACTACCGCGAGCTCTCGGCGCTGGGCGCCAAGGTCGTCCTCATCAGCCCACAGCCCCACGGCAACACCGCGGAGCTCGCGCGGCGCTTCGACGTGAGCTTCGACTTCGTCACCGACGTGGGCAACCGCGCCGCGCGCGCGCTCGACCTGGAGATGAAGGACGGCCTGCCCATGGGCATGGGGCTCCTGGGCTACGACCACGACACGGTGTTCCCCACCGTGCTGGTGCTCGATCGCGACGGCGTGATCCGCTGGGCCGACCAGACCGACAACTATCGAGTGCGCCCCGAGCCGTCGACGTTCCTGCCGCTCTTGCGCGAGCTGGCGGCGCAGAAGCCGCGGCGCCAGGCCGCGTGACCCGGCGGGCTCAGGCTGGGGCTCAGGCCGGCTCGCGCAGCGCGAGCCAGCGCTCGGCCGTCCACTTGCGAAACCAGCTCTCCACCAGCGCGCTGCCGCGGCGCGCCGGCAAGAGCGGCGCGGCGGCCTCCAGCGCCACCGCCAGCGAGCCCTGCTCCTGCAGCGAAGCCAGCAGCGCGTGGGCCGCGGGGTGCAAGCGCTCCATCTGGCGGGCCAGGGCGAGCCGGAACACCGCCACGAAGCGCGCGGGCGTGGCCGCCGGCGGGCGCACGCGGCCGCGCGGCCTGGACTCGTTGGCGCGGTGCCACACGCTGTCGGCGTGCGAGCGCAAGGCCACCAGGGTCACGTGCGGCTGCAGCGCCAGCGCGCTGGTGGAGAGCTGCGCCGCGGTCGGCGGCGGGGCCTCCGCGGCCTCGAACGCGGTGAGCCACGCCACCTCCAGGCGCGCCAGCTCCTGGGCGCACACCAGGTGCGGCGTGGTCACGGCGCCGCTGGCGAGGAAGGCGGGCAGGTCGGCGCCGAGCTGCCGCAGGTTGGCGACGCGCGGCGGCGCGCTGTCGAGATACGCCTCCAGCAGCGCGGCGAAGGCGCGCGGCCCCAAGAGCGAGCGGAGCGCGGGGAAGTCGTCGGTCAGCGCGTCGAGCAAGCGGAACCAGTACTGCCGGTGATACAGCTCCAGCCGCGCGGGCGGCGTCAGCGCGGCCGATGGCGTGAGGTAGCGCTCGGCGGTGGCGGCGAAGCTCTCCGGCATCACCCGGGCGCTCAGGGGCAGCTCGGTGCGCTCGCGGCTTGGGCCCACGAGCGGCGCGCGCAGCGCCGCCAGGACCTGGCGCTGCAGCTCCTCGAGCTCGTCAACCCGCACGAGCCGCTCCCGGCGCCGCCGCGGCGGTCACCTCGGCGAGCAGCTTGGCCGCCTTGCCGGCCTCGGCGAGCAGCTCTGCGAACGTGGGGAGCTGCGCGTCCCACTCGAGCAGCGTGGGCGTGGGGCCCAGCCGCGCCAGGGTCTCGGCGTAGAGCTGCCACACCGCGTCGGCCACCGGCGCGTCGTGCGTGTCGATGATGAAGCTCTCGAAGCGCGCGTGACCAGCCAGGTGGAGCTGCGCCACCCGCTCGGCCGGGATCGCGGCCAGGTAGGTGCGCGGATCAAAGCCGTGGTTGACCGAGGACACGTAGACGTTGTTGACGTCCAGCAAGAGGCCGCAGTCCGCTTGCTCCGCCACCTCGGTCACGAACTGCCACTCGGTCATCGTCGACGCGCGAAACTCGGCGTACGAGCTGACGTTCTCGATGACAAAGGGCACCTCCAGGACATCTTGCACCTGGCGGATGTTGGCCGCGCACAAGCGCGCGACCTCCGACGTATAGGGCAGCGGCAAGAGGTCGTGGCTGGTGTGGCCATCCACCGCGCCCCAGCACAGGTGGTCCGAGACCCACGGCGCCTCGATGCGCCGCACCAGCGCCTTGAGCCGCCGCAGGTGAGCTGGATCCAGGCCCTGCGCCGAGCCGACGTAGGTGGACACGCCATGCGGGATGACCGGATAGCGCGAGCGCACCTGCTCCAGCGTCTGGAGCGGCCGGCCGCCGTCGACCATGAAGTTCTCGGCGATGATCTCGAACCAGTCGAGCGGCAGCTTCTCGGGCGCGGCGAAGAGATCGTCCAGGTGCGGCGCGCGCAGGCCAACCCCCACGCCCAGCGCCGAGTGCGCGTTGAAGCGATTGGCCGACATGCGAAGAGCCGCCGGAGGCGAGCTGGGCCTTACTTCTTGCCGCCGCAGCCGTTGGGACCGCCGCAGTTGGCCTTGTCCTTGGCCTTGGCCTTGTCAGTGCCGGCCTTGGGGGCTTCGGCCTTCTTGGCGTCGTCGGTCTTCTTGGCGTCCTTGGAGGCGTCCGCCTTGGGGGCTTCCTGCTTCTTGGCCTCCTCGGCCATCGCGTTGCCGGCGAGCGCGCCAGTGAGAGCAGAAGCAAGGAGCAGGGACTTGGTCGTGATCTTCATGTGGATTCTCGGAGGTTGAAGAAGGGAGGTCGCACAGCCTACAACGCCGCTCGCCGCCGCTGGTTACCAGGGAACTTATTTGCGCGAAGCGAAGCGCCGCGGCGCCAGCGCCCCGCCGCGCCAGCGCCGCGCCGCGGGCACCAGCTCTTCGCCAGGAGTTTCAGGCAGATCGCGCGGAGCGCTGGAAGATCTGGCATAACCTTGGGCCATGGCAAGAGCAGCGATCACCGGCGCCAGCGGCCTGCTGGGTGCAAACCTGGCGGCGGAGCTCCTGGCCGCGGGCCACCAGGTCGTGGCAACCCGGCGCGCGTCCACCAAGGCGCAGCACCTGGAAGATCTGGCCATCGACTGGCGCACCGCGGAGCTTGGACAGGCGGACGCGCTCGCCACCGCCTTCACCGGCTGCGACGTGGTGTTTCACTGCGCCGCCGCGGTCAGCGTGCGGCAGAAGGAAGACGCGGAGCTCCGGGCCACCAACGTGGACGGCACCCGCAACGTCATCGAGGCGGTGACGCGGGCCAAGGTGCCAAGGATGGTCCACACCTCCACGGTGGCCGCCATCGGGCTGTCGCGCGATGGCGAGCCCAGCGACGAGACCGCGCCGTGGGGCTACCCGGGCTTTGGCGCCATCGATGCGTACGCCGCGACCAAGCACGAAGCCGAGCTGCTGGTGATGGCGGCCTGCGCCGACGCGCGGCTCGACGCGGTGGTCGTCAACCCCGGCTACATGTTCGGCCCGCGCGATGCTCGCCCCAGCTCCGGCAAGCTCTTGCGTGACGTGGCCCGCCGCAAGATCCCGGGCCACACCCCGGGCACCAACACCTTCGTCGACGTGCGCGACGTGGCGCGCGGCATGATCGCCGCGTGGCATCAGGGCAAGCGCGGCGAGCGCTATATCCTGGGTGGACACGAGCTGTCCTACCGCGCGGTGATGGAGCTGACCGCCAAGCTCGCCAACGTGGCGCCGCCGCGCCTGGGCTTGCCCCACGCCGCCGCGCGGCTGGTGGGCCTGTGGGGCGATCTGCTCGAGCGCCTGGGCGTCGATCCGGTGGTCAACTCGGTGCAGGTCCGGTTCGCCTACACCGATCGCTTCCGCTTCACCAGCGCCAAGGCCGAGCGCGAGCTTGGGTACCGCATCAGCCCCATCGAGCCCGCCATCCGCGATTCGCTCGACTGGTTCCGCGCCCACGGCATGTTGTAGCGCGTCTCAGAGCAAGATCTCGATGCCGCAGTTGTCGTGGCCAAGTCCTCCGATGCAGGTGAGCTCCTTGGCCCGCGTCGACTTGCCGGTGATCGTCTGCACCGCGCCGGCGACGATGCCGGCCTCGAACTGGCACAGCGTCCGGCCCACCGGACGCATCCCCGAGCAGGTCACGCACTCGTAGACCTCCACATAGATGCGAGACTCGGTGAGCACCGGGACCTTGATGATGCCAAGCGACAGCGAGTTGCAGACGCTCAGCAAGGCGTCGAGGCTGGTGAGGCCAAGGGCGACGCCGAGCTTCTTGCCGGCCACATAGGCGGTGCCGGCGGCGCCGCGACCGATGATGTCCTCGAGAGCCACCAGCCGGAGCAGACGATAGAGCGCGATGGCAGATTGATCGCCCAAGGTTGGGCGATCCACCGACATCGCGTTCTTCACGTCAATGCGGTCATTACCCGGCACCGGATTTGGTATCACCGATACAAATTACGTCCCAAAGGCATTTCGGACAACAGGCTTTTTTCATTTCGAGGCCGCGGCCGCGACAGCGCCAGCCTCACAGGGCTCTTGCTAGGGCTTGGGATGGGCCCACAGCCAATCGAGGACGGCGGCGCCAGCGGCCTTGCCCTCGAGGGGGAAATGATCGGCGCCCGCGAGGCTCCACAGCGCGACCTCGGTGCCCTCGGCGCAGCCCGTGTAGGTGGTGGGCGTGGCCTGGGCCGGGCGCGTCGACAGCGTGAACACCGGCGCCGAGACCGCAGGGGTGCGGCAGCGGTTGAAGCCAGCCCAGCTCGAGACCGCGAGCTGGGCGGACGGATAGACGCCGCCGCGAAACACGCCGCCGTCGATGCGGATGGTCGCGTCCGCGGTGCCGTGGACGTGGAGGATCGAGACGGGCGAAGACGGCCGGCATCGCGTCACGTCGCGCCACATCGCGCCGGCGATGCTGGCGATGCCAGCCACCAGTTCTGCGTGATCGCAGGCGAAGCGATACGACATGAAGCCGCCGTTTGAGTGGCCCACCAGGTAGATGCGCCGCGGATCGATCTGGACGCGAGCGCGGAGCTCCGCGAGCACCCGGACGAGGTACGCGGAGTCGTCGGTGACCTGGCGGGGCTCACAGCACGCATCCGTGGCGTTCCACGCCGGCTCCCGACCGGTCGCGAGCGAGCGCGGCACGGCATACACGTAGCCGCGCTCCTGGGACAGCGTGCGCAGCCCAAAGAGCCCCTCGCCCTCGCTGCCATCGCCCCCCAGGTGATGCAAGTACACCACCAGCGGCGACAAGGTGGCGGTCGCCGCCGCGGGCACGTGGAGCAGCAGCTCGCGGCCGTCGACGCGCAGGTGGTGCTCGCCCTCGCCCAGCGCTGCGCCAGGCGTCACTGGCGTCGTCGCTGCGCCAGGCGTCACTGGCGTCGTCGCTGCGCCAGGCGTCACAGACGTCACAGGCGTCGCTGGCGTCGCTGGCGTCGCTGGGTCCTGCTCGGTGGCGGGGTTGCCGCGCTTGCAGGCGCCAGCGGCCAGGAGCAGGCCGGTCGCGATCACCAGCCCAGCGCGCACGCGGCCTGCGCGACGACGCGCCGCCCGCTCCGAGCTCGCGCCAGCGACGTTGGAAGCGCGGCCGCTCATGACAGGAGCGCCAGCAGGTCATCGCGCGTGATCGCCGTGGCCTGGCCCGCGTCGCCGAGGGCGCTCTCGGCCAGCAAGCGCTTCTTGGCCTGCAGCTCCAGGATGCGCTCCTCCACGGTGTCCTTGGCGACCAGGCGATACACCATCACCGGCTTGTCCTGGCCGATGCGGTGGGCGCGGTCCGCGGCTTGCTCTTCCACCGCGGGGTTCCACCACGGGTCCACCAGGAAGACGTGATCTGCCGCGGTGAGGTTCAGGCCGGTGCCGCCAGCCTTGAGCGAGAGCAACATGACCGGCGGGCCGTCGTCGGCTTGAAACGACTCCACCACCTTGGCGCGATCTCGGGTCGTGCCGTCGAGGCGGACATAGGCGATGTCCGCGGCGCCCAGATGCGGCTCGATCAGATCGAGCAAGGAGGTCCACTGCGAGAACACCAGCGCCCGGTGCCCCTCGGCGGTCAAGTCCGACAGCGCGCTGAGCAGCCGCGCCACCTTCGACGACCCCAGGCGCAGCGCCTCGCTCTCGCCCTCGACGTCGGCCTCGGTCTCGACGTCGACGTCGGCCTCGACGTCGGCCTCGACACCGCCTTCGGCCTCGACCTCCTCGCGCTCCGCCTGGTCGGCGAGGTCAGCCGCGTCGGCCAGCGCCGCGGGGTCAGCGTCCGCGTCGGCCGCCGCTTGCTGCGCCAGGTCCCGCGCCTCCCGAGCTTGCCGCGCCTCCTTGGCCACGCGCGCCGCCACCGCGCCCTTGCCCACGTTCATCTGCCCGGGCAAGAGCGCGGTGTGGCACGCGGCCTGGCGCAGGCGCAGGAGCGCCTCCAGCGCGGCGATCACGCCACCACCGGCCTCCAGCATGGCGACGATGTCGCGCTGCGTGGCGGCGCGGATGGCGTCGTAGGTGACGCGCTCGGCCTCGTCCAGCTCCACGTACAGCACAGCGTCGGTGCGAGACGGCAGCTCTGGCGCCACCTCGCGCTTCATGCGGCGCAGCACGAACGGCCTGATGCGGTCGCGCAGGCGCGCCGCGGTCTTGCTGTCGCCCTCGGAGATGGGCTCCGCCCAGCGCTCGATGAAGTCCCCCCGCGCGCCGAGCAGGCCGGGGTTTGTGAAGTGGAGCTGGCTCCACAGCTCCTCGAGCCGGTTCTCGATGGGCGTGCCTGACAGCGTGAGGCGCCACTGCGCGCGCAGGCGATAGGCGGCGCGCGCGACCTGGCTCTCCGGGTTCTTGATGGTCTGCGACTCGTCGAGGATCACGGTGTCCCAGTCGATGTCGGCGAGCTCGTCGATGTCGTTGCGCAAGAGCGGATACGAGGTCAGCGTGATATCGGCGCCAAGGTCCAGGACTCGGCGGGTGCCGCGGTATTGATGCACCCGCAGGTCCGGCCGGAAGCGCGAGATCTCCGCGGCCCAGTTGAACAGGACGCTGGTCGGCGAGACCACCAGCGTGCGCCCGGTGACCGCGGCCAGCGCCTGGATGGTCTTGCCAAGGCCCATGTCGTCGGCGAGCACGCAGCCAAGGCCGGCCTGACGGCAGAACGCCAGCCAGTCCACGCCGCGCTGCTGATACGGGCGCAAGAGCGGCGCGATCGAGGGCGGGGCCTCCGCGCGCGGAATCTGCTCGAAGCCGTCGAGCAGCGGCCGCAGCTTGCCCAGCTCCGGCGGCGGTGGCTGATCGAGGTCCTCGCACAGCCGGGCCAGATCGGGCAGCGCGTAGATCGGCACCTGGCCGGTCTCGGTGCGCGCCGCCAGGAGGTCTGCCACCTTGACGCCGTGCCGCGCCATCCACTCCATGGGCACGCGGCCCCAGCCGCCGCCCATCAGCGGCACCAGATCGACGCCCGCTTGCCACGCCCGCACCACCGCCTCCGAGGAGGCCTGGCGGCCGCCGGCGCCAAACGCCACGTCCACCGACGAGCCACGGATCTCGACCTGGGCCTCCAGGTTCACCGCGCCGTCGCCGCGCGCGCCGGCCACGTCGCGGCGGATCCATTCGGCGAGCCGGGCCTGCGCGGAGCTGGCGTCACGGCCGACCAGCTCGACGCGGCGGCCCGGGATCATGTTGAGCTGATCGCGCAGGCGGAAGATCAGCTCGCGCTCGGCGCCGGGATCGCGGATGGGCACCGAGCCGGACAGGTGGACCAGGCGGTTGCCATCGATGCGGGCGCGCGGCGGGTCGCCGTAGACCAGCAGGGGCAGCACCGACAGGCCGTTGCCGTCGTACTTGACGTCGAAGCTCATGCGCGGCTGCTCGCGGCTGCCCAGCGCCGGCAGCTTGCTGGTGAGCACGTCGACCACCATGCGCTCGGCCAGGGCCGGCAACATGCGGCTGGTCAGCTCGGCAAAGCCAGCCGGCGGGATGTCGTAGTTCTGCGGCAGCTTCTCGAGCCGTGAGCCGCAGATATCGACCGCGCCGATGGGACGCAGCACGCGACCGACGCGCACGACCCCGACGGTCGCCACCTCGGAGATCTCCGAGTCTGGCGTGATGCGCACGCGGACACCCTTGCCGAAATCTTCGATGACGACGCGGGGCATGACCGGATCCGGATCGGTGGACACCGGCTCACCGCGCCAGCGCACATCCCGCGCCTGCGCCAGCGCGGCCAGCAGGTTGTCCAGGCGCTCGCCGCTGAGCGGACCACGGCCGGTCAGCAGCGGGTCCGCCTTGAGATCTGCGTCGATGGTGGCGTAGGCCGCGAGGTTGCTCATCACCGAGCCGGTGATGGGGGTCTGCGCGCCGGTGGCGGCCACGGCGACGCGCGACACCGCCACCCCTCCGGGCACCGGCTCGAGCAGGTAACGGATGGTGCGGGCCTTGTCACGCCGCGCGGGCAAGGCGAGCGCCGCGGCGGCTGGAGCTGCGGCAGCGCTGGGGGCGCTGCCCCCCTGTTCGCTGGCGCCAGCGGCGGCGCTAGCTTCCGGAGCCTGGTGCTGGATCATGGCCAAGATCGCCGCCACCGCGTGCGAGCACACCGCCTCCTTCGACGGACAATCGCACTCCCACTCGTGCTCCTGCAGGTGCAGCACCACCGAGAACGGGGTGGGCCGGCCAGGGATCCGCACGTCCAGCTCCACCTCTCGGTCCGAGGACGACAGACCATCCACGCGGCGGTCTCGGGCCAGGCTAACCCCTTGCGACCACACACGGTCAGAAGCTTCCTGCCGAGCCAGGCGGCGCAGCTCCTCCAGCGCGGCGAGCAAGGACATCCGCACGCACTTACCAGTCGGCACCCAGATCCGCAAGATGTGCTAGCTTCGCCGAGCCCTATGGAGCAAGCAGTCGCAGCGGCCGATCCCGATGTGGACCTGGTGCGCGCCATGGCCGCTGGGAACCAGAACGCCCTGGCGGAGCTGTATGAGCGGCACGCCGATCTGATGCTCGGGCTCGCGCTGCGGATCGTGCGTAACCGGCGAGAAGCCGAGGACCTTTTGCACGACGTCTTCCTGGAAGCATGGCGCGCCGCGAAAGATTTCGATCCAAACCGCGGCCGGGTTCGTACCTGGTTAGCCATCCGTATGCGGTCCCGAGCCCTAGATCTGCAAAAGTCTGCGCGAGTCTCCCGCAACGCGGGGGACAGCGGGCTCGATCGCCTGGAGGATCAGGAGGCCCGGACCTCTCCAGACCACGGAAAGGTGCGCGCTGCCCTGGGCGGGCTGCCCGCTGACCAGCGCCAGGCCATCGAGCTTGCGTACTTCGAGGGGCTGTCCTGCTCCGAGATCTCTGAGCGAATCTCTGTGCCAATCGGCACGGTGAAGTCGCGGCTCGCCGCCGCGATGTCCAAGCTGCGCACCACGCTCGGCTATGGGAAGGAGGCAGCATGATTGATCTGGAAGAGCTGCTGCCGCTATATGCCCTGGGGGTGCTCGCACCCGAGGAAGCGACAGCCGTGGAGCGCGCGCTGGCGCAGGAGCCAAGGCTCGTCAGCAAGCTGGCGCAGTACCAGGCCACCGCCGGGGAGCTGTTCTCGGCGGAGCTACGGGTGGCGCCGTCTCTGGACGTGAAGGCGCGCTTGATGAGCTCCATCGGCGCGGGGCGCTTCGAGCGGTTTGCTGCCCGGTTCGCCAAGGTGTTCGATGTCACGCTCGATGGCGCGCGCGAGCTCCTGGCCTGGATCGACAACCCCGGCAAGTGGGAGCCGATGAACGCGCTCTCCAAGGTGATCCACTTTCCCGCCGGCCCGGCGTGCGCCGGCGCCGACACCGGGTTCGTCTCCATCGCTCCTGGCGGCACGTTTCCGTACCACCGGCATGGCGGCGACGAGGTGACCCTGGTGCTGGCGGGCTCGGCGGTGGACAGCACCGGCAAGGTCCTGCGCGAAGGGGACCAGATCGAAGAGCTGCCGGGGACCCAGCACGACCTCACCAACACCGGGCAGGAAGACTTTCTCTATGCCTCCCGGGTGTACGGGCTCGACTACATCACCAAGCCCGAGTAGTCGGCGGTCGGGATTCGTCGGGCTTGGTCGGCCTCGGCAAGGCCTCGTCGCCCCTCGTCGCCCCTCGTCGCCCCTCGTCCAGGTAAGCCCCGCCGCAAAGGGGGCAAGTGTGGTTGTGTTGCCCACGCTCAAGATCGGAGTGGATGCGCCCCGGGCTCGCTGGCGGCGATGGTAAAGTGGTCAGCATGGCCAGCAACTCCATCATGCGGGTGGTCGGAGCCATCCGCCGGATCGAGTTGCACCTCGTTGGCGTCAAGTTCGTCGGCGTCACGCCGCGACAAGTGGCCAAGATCGAGCTCGACATCGAGCGGGCCACCAACGAGCGCGACGAAGACATCGCGGTGGAGAACCTCGATGGCATGAGCTTTCACGGCCCGCCGGAGCTCCTGCCGCGGTTCGCGGTGGGGGACCGGGTGACGGTGGTGACCGCGGAGGGGATGCAGATCGCCTCCATCCGGCACTCGCCGGTTTCGTGACGAGCGCTCGACCAAGGATGGAGAGGTCCGGCGCTCGAGCGGTGAGCTCAGAGCGCGACCAGCAGGATCACGCCGGCCACCGCCAGCGCCGCGCCGACCAGGCCGCCCACGCCCAGGCGCTCGCGGCCCAGCGCCACCGTGGCGCCCGCCATCCAGACCTGCTGGCTGGCGATCAGCGCTGACGCGACGCCGGCCTGGGTGTGGGCCACCGCCAGCAAGGACAGCGACACGCCGATGGTGGGCCCAAACAACGCGCCCAGCGCGGTGAAGCCCACGCCCGCGCGGTTGGCGAACGCCGCGGCCACGCGCGGCCACGCGGACGCGAGGGTGACCACCACCGCGAAGCCGACGACGCCCGCGATCATCCGCACCTGGGTGGCGGCGATGGGGTGGTAGCCCGCCATGCCGTGCTTGGACAAGATGAGGCCCCCGGCCTGGCCCAGCGCGCCCCCGATGGCGAGCACGACGCCGAGCCCGACCCGCCCGGTGCCCGCGGACGCGGCCTGGTGCTGCGCGCTGCTGGTGCGCTCGGTGATGGCCCAGGCCACGCCGCCGAGCACCAGCGCCGTGCCAAGCGCCGCGCTGGGCCGCGGCGTCTCACCGAGCGCCGCCCAGCCGATGAGCGCCGCGAAGATGGGCGCGGTGGTCTGCAGCAGCATGGCGCGGCGCGCGCCGATCTCCACGTACGCGCGGAACAGGCACAGGTCTCCCAGCACCAGCCCCACCAGCCCAGAGAGCGCGAGCCAGCCGAGCTGCGCGGTGGTGGCGTCGGTGGGCAGCGGCGTACCGCGCACGAAGGTGACGACCACGCTCAAGATGACGAGCGCCAGCGTCACCCGCACGAAGTTCATGGCCAGCGGCCCCATGCGGCGAGTGGCGGATTCGAAGGCGAACGCCGAGACCGTCCAGCTCACGGAGGTGCCGAGCGCTGCCAGCTCGCCGATGGGGAGGGACATGGGACGAGCGCTGTCTAGCAGGTTCTGCGGCTGTGGCGCCAGCGACCGGACCGGCATCCGTCGCAGCGGCCGTCCTGACGGCGACGGCGCGGCGTCAGCGCCCGGCAGGGACCGACCCTGCCAGCTACGCCGGATCGTCGCTCCCCGCTCGCAGCTCGGTGAGCAGCGCCTCATACTGTCGCCGCTTGTCGGGGCGGGCGCGGCGCGCGACGTGCTCGACCGCCGGGACGACATCGTGGCCCCAGGCGCGCAGCGCGTCGATGGCGCCGCGGCGGATGCGCGGATCGCGGTCGATGACGCGCTCGAGCAGCTCGGGCAGCGCCGGCAGGTGGCGGCCGTGGCCAAGGCTTGCCAGGAGCTGCAGCGTGACGTCGCGCCGCGTCTCCATCGCCAGCACCTGCGTCGTCACCGCCAGCGTGTGCTCGCGAGACGCCACCGCGCGCAAGGCGCGCAGGGCGGCGCTGCGGATCGGCGGCCGGCGGTCGATGGCGAGCTGAGACAGCGGCGCCACCGACCGCTCCTCGAAGCGGAGCAGCGCGTGGACGGCGCGCACCGCCAACCCTTTCTCGACGCGCTTGTCAGCGAGCTGACGCAGCAGCTCGTCGAGACTCGCGCCCTCGAGCGGATCGACCGGGTCGCTGGCGCCCTCGGCGGGCGCGTCGGTGGGCGCCTTGCGCAGCCGCGCGGCCTCCCGGGGCGCTCGCTCGTCGAGCAGCACGAGCAACGCCTGCATGGCGAACGAGCGGCTGGGCCGCAGGAGCTCGGCGGCGGCGGGGTTGCCCTGGCGCACCCGCTCCGCGACGAACGGCAACAAGACCTCCTGCCCGACGCCCACGAGCCAATCGCGCAGCGTCCACTCCCCTTGCTCCCAGGCCCGCAGCCACTGCGGCACGAAGCTGCGAAGCTGCCACGGCGCGAGGTGCGGCAGCAACGCGGCGGCGCGGCCGCGCTCCTCTGGAGCGCCGAGCTCAGGCCAGCGCGCGAGCGCACCCGCCAGCCGCGCCAGCCCCGCGTCGTCGACCTCCACCTCGCCCTTGAGGTACGCGGCGAGCACGGCTGGCCACGCCGGCCGCGAATCGGGCCAGGCCAGGAGCCGCTGCGCGGCGCGGCTGCGCTCCTGCGCCGGCCCTCGCTGCAGCGTGGACAGGAGCGCCGCGAGATCCTCCTGCGAGCTGGCGTGAAACGGCGGCCGGGGCGGCGGCGAGGGCGCGTCGGGCAAGGTCGGCAGCTCCAGCGGACGCTCGGCGCCGAGCTGCGCCAGCCAGGCGCGCTGCGCGGCCGGAGAAAGCGAGCTCCAGCCCCTGGCCTGGTCGCGCAGCGCGGTGAGCGCCTCGGGCTCCCGCGGGGTGGCCTGCCGCGGGATCGCGAAGGCCTCGCACAGGAGCTGGAAGGACTCCTCGACGGAGCTGGGGCGCAGGCGGCACTCGTCGAGCGCGGCCTGCAGATCCGCCAGCGTGCGCAGCGCGCCAAGGTTCCCCAGCAGCGAGAAGCGCCGCAGGCCGCCAAGCGATGACGACGGCGCCAGCGCGCGGACCAGCGTCAGCGCGCGCATCCGCAGCACGCTCGCGTCGGGGCCGCCGCCTTCGCCTTGCTTGCTGGCGAAGGCGCGCTCGATGAAGCCGGCGATCGCGCCGGGCAGGCGCTCCGACGCCAGCCGCGCGTGCCAGCGCTCGGCCAGCGCCAGGGTCGGCGCCGCCAGCTCGCCGGGGCCGGCGGCCGCCAGCACGAGCAGCAGCGCGTCCAGCGGCAGCGGCGCGTGCCCCGACGGCGACGCGCCCGACGACGCGGCCGACGACGGCGACGCGCCCGACGACGCGGCCGACGACGGCGACGCGCCCGACGACGGCGACGCGCCCGACGAGGACAGCGACGGCGACCCGAGCTGCGCCAGCCAGGTCAGCCAGCTCGCCAGCCCCTCGCGCACCACCTGGACAGCGGCGGCGCGCAGGTCCGCTCCCCCTCGGGCGCCGGGCTCGGCCAGCTCCGCCAGGAGCTGCTGCGCGGCCTCCACGGAGAAGCCCTCCACGCGCAGCCGCCGCGCCGGATCGGAGATCGCCGCGCGAGGCCGCAGCCGCGCGCGGTGCAGCGCGGCTGCCACTTGCTCGGGACTTGCGCCGGCCACCGTCACCCGGCCGTCCACGCACGCCTCCACCAGCGCCCGGTGCGCCGGCACCTGCGAGCGCGCGAGCTGCAACACCGCGTGCAGCGGCAGGCGCGAGCTCAGCACCTGCCACAGCAGCTCCACCGCGCGCGGCTCCGCGGCAGCGCCGGCTTGTCGCTCCAGCTCCTCCACCACCACGGCCACCAGCGAGGGGCCGGCGGCCTTCACCAGCGCGCGCTGCAGCGCCGCGCGGAAGCTCTCGTTGTCATGCCGCGCCAGCCAGCTCACCAGCGCTGGCACCGAGCGCGTGGTGGCGATGCCCGCGAGCGCCTCGGCCGCCGCCTTCTTCACCGCCATCTCCGGCCGCTCCAGCGCCGCGCGCACCGCGGGCTCTGCCCACCGCGCCTGCAAGCTGCCCAGCGCAGCCAGCGCCTGGGTCAAGAGGCGAGGATCTTCTTCCTCGGCCAGGAGGCGCCCCAGCGACAGCTCCAGGCCTCGGGCCCGCCCGGCGGCCGCCGCCAGCAACTCGATCGCGGCGCGCCGCACGTTGGCGTCGCCCTTGCGCCAGTGCCGCTCCAGCGAGCGCAGATAGGCCCCTTCGGGGGCGTGACGCGCGGCGATCTCCAGCAGCGCGACGCGCAGCGGATCGGAGGGCTCCTCCGCCAGCCAGTCGATGATCAGCAGGAGCAGCAGGTCTCGTCCGGTCTCCGGACCTTGCGCGACCCAGCGCCGCACCGGGCGGCCGTCCTTGAGGACGTGGCGCCCATAGCGAAAGACGAGCTGCTCGAGCTCCGGCAGGAGCAGCCGCTTGATGGAGAAGTCTCCCTCCAGCGCCTTGCGCACGTAGCCGCGCAGCACCTCGCGGAAGAGCCGCGTCACCTCCGGCAGAAACGCGAGCTGGCCGGCCTCACAGAACACGCGGAGCTGGTCGAGCGCACCGAGTTCTGCCTGATGGGCTGGCGCGCCCAAGAGCAGCGCAGCGAGCGAGCCGTCGCGCTGCGCGGCGAAGCGCCCCTTGGTCAACGGCAGCTCGGACGGCGGCAGGACCTGGACCAGCTCGCCGAGCAGCGCCGGCCGATCCGGCGCCAGCGCCCACAGCACCTCGAGCGCGGCCGTCCGGAGCGTGGGCGTGGTGAACGGATCCCCGACCATCGCTTGCAGCGGCGCCACCGCGGCCGGCCCGCCCTTGGCGCGCAGCGCCGAGAGCGCCACCTCTGGCAGATGAGGGAGCCAGCGAAGCAGCACCGGCTCGTCGGAGAACTCCGGGGATCTACCCGCGGCGTCCAGGACGGCGAGCGCGACGTGACGATCCGCGCGCGATGGATCGATCTGCCACAAGAGCGCGCTCAAAACGCGCGGCGCGCCCGCCCCGTGGCTCGCGGCCAGGATCTCCGCGCGCCGGATCCAGCGCGCGTCGTCGGCAGGCAGCGCGGCCAGGTGGTCGATCAGGGCGTGGCGCGCCAGGTAGGCTACCCGCCAGAGCTCGTCGCCGGTCCACCCTGCGTGCGCGTCGAACAGCGCGAGCACCGCCGGCAGGTGGCCGTGGCGCAGGAACACCCCGTGGCGATGCGCCGCCAGCAAGAACCCGCGCGCCGCGCTGCCCCACCCGAGCGGCTCCTCTTGCGCCAGCGCCAGCACGCGCTCCAGATCTTCGTCCCGGGCCAGGAGGCCCAGGGCCTCCATCGCCTTGGCGCGCACCACCGACGGCGCGTCGTCGTCGGCCAGCGCCTGCGCCAGCGGCTCGCGCAGCGCCAGCTCCGCGGCCGCCTCCACCGCCGCGGTGGCGAGCGTGACGTCCGGGGCCCGGAGCGCGGCGCCCAGCAGCGCCTCGCGCCGCCGCAGCGCCTGCAGCGGCAGCCCCAGGAGCCAGGGCTGCGAGAGCAGCGCCAGCGCCTCGCAGCGCACCACCGGGTCAGGATCAGCCTCGGCCAGCGGCGCCACGCACTCGAAGGCCTCGAGCCCGGTGAGCGCGAGGTGTTGCACCGCCGCGGGCACCGCGCGCACCGCGAGCAGGCGCAGGCGCGGATCTCGAGCCGCCGCCAGGTGGGCCAGCACCGGCTGCGCGCCTGGCAGCCCCTCGAGCTGCCAGCCGTACGCCACCGCCAGCAACGTCGGCTCATCGACGAGGCGTGAGATCTCGCTGGGCCGCGCCACCAGCGCCGTGCGCAGCCACGCCACGCGCAGCCGCGGCGGCAGCGCGTGTGGCAGCCAGACGTCTTCGGGCACCACGAGCCCGTGCGGCGCGAGCCCGTGCGCGATCTCTTGCAGCGCCAGCGCCACCTCGGGAGCCAGCGTCGCCAGGCGCGCCGGCATCCCCTGCGCAAGCGCGGCGAGCACCCCTGGCTCTTGCCACGCCTCGAGCTGCGCGCGCACCACAGCCAGACGCTCCAGCGCGTCGGCGTCCGCCAGGTGCGTCAGGTCATCGAACTCGGACCCTCGGAGCGGCGGGGAGCAAAGCGGCGCAGTGGACGACATGGACCACCGATGCTGGCATGGGTCCTGCCGCGCCCCAAGGCGCGCCGCAGACGATCAGCGACTTCGCGCCTACTTCATCTGGTGCGCCGGGCAGTCGCCGCGCGAGATCTTGTCTGCGTGTTCCCGCGCGTGGACGCGCAGCTTCTCGAGATCGGCCGGATCTTTGGGCATGAGCGTGAGCCTGGCGCCCGCGTCGATGTCCTCCACGGAGGCGGTGGACGCTGGCATCGCCTCGTGCTGCCCGGCTGGCTCGCCGCCTGGGTTGGTGCCCATGTCGCCGGTGCGGTGCTTGGACGGGTGCTCGTTGTGCAGCTCAGCCATCCGGCGCACTCTCAGCCGGAGCTCGTTGACGTCATCGGTGGTGGTGAAGGTGAGCGCGGAGCCGCCCTCGATGTCAGCGGCGGCGACCGAGGTGCCGGCCACCGGCATGGGACACACGACAGACATGGGTCCGCCTCGATGTTCATGCGGGGCGGCGGTTTTGGTGGAGGCGCAGGCAGGAAGGCCGAGCAGGAGGGCTGCGAGGGATGGGGCTGCCAGCTTTGCGAAGGTCATGTTCGTCTCCGTGCGAGAACGTCAGTGCCGCGCACTGGCGCGGGGCGATCACGCGGGTTTGTTGGACAGCAAAAGCAAGCCTCATGCCTGGTTCCCACCCGGAATGCCGTGAGCTTCCACCCGCCAAGCGCCTCCCCTGCGCAAAGCCTGCGTAAAGCCGCGCCCGCCACTGCCGGAGTTGCGCCGCGCGGCGCCCATGTCGCCTGCTCGAGCATGCGCGATTCTCGGGCTCTGCCCGACCTGCGCTTGCCACTCCCTGGCCGGTTCGACTTTCTCCGGGCTGGCAACTGGGCTAGGTTCGCCGCGGTGCGGGATCACTGGCGAGGTGGCAGCGGAGAGCGGCGTGAGCAGGAGGAGCCACCGGAGGCGGCACGCGAGGACGCGCAGAGCCTGCCGGCCGCGAAGCTCTCCGCGACAGACGAGGCACTGCTCACGCTGTTCTTGCAAGGCGGCAAGATGGCCACGCTGGCGCCCTGCAAGGTCACGCGGGTCGCGCAGGAGCTGGCGCGGACGCAGCAGACACCGCGCCGCCCGTGTACGCGCGGTGGATCCTCCGCGCTGCGCGCGACGGCGACGACTTCCTGGAGAGCATCCCAGGTCGTGCTCCCGATGCGCCAGTAGCATCGGCGAACCTACCGTCGGACCCGCCATCGATGCTGCCACTCGTCGCGCCCAGCAGCGACCCTCGCGAACTTCGTGGGCCCAGGCGCCTCTGGCGAGCGACGTCCTCGGCGTGGGACAGCGCCCTGACGCCAAGCACGCCCAAGGTCCCGGCGCGCCAGCCCGCGGTGCCGGTGATCATCCTGTCGCGGCTGGCTCGCAGCCCCGGCAGCCCCGGCAGCGGCGGCATCGGCGGCGAGTCCTGGGCCGCGGGCAAGGTGGCCGCGCGGCTCCCTCGGGTGGGCTCGTCGATCCCGAGCAGCTCGATGGCGAACAGTCGCTTGACCAGGCGCTCACCCTCGTGCGGGGAGACGGCGCCGGAGAGCCGCTTTCGGCGTCGGTGCGGCAGGCCATGGAGACGGATCTGGGCAGCGTGTCGGTGCGTACGCGCGTGCATACCAGCGCCATGGCGGCCGAGGCGGCGCGCCTTCTTGGAGCCAGGCCTTCACCATCGGTCACCATATTTACTTCGCGGCCGGCCAGTACGCGCCGGACACGGCCGAGGGTGTTCGGCTCTTGCGCCACGCCCGTCGCGCACATGAGCGCCCCAAGTCGCGCCGAGGTGCTCGCGCCCTCCAGCGCAGCCGAGGCGGAAGCGCACGCGGCCGAGACCCGCAGCCGAGGCGGCGCGCCGAGCGAGAGCCCCGTGCGACCGAGGCCCGTCCCTTCACTCCAGCGCGAGGTCACCGCGCCACCGGTGACGGAGCAGCCACCAGCGCAGCCAGCGGCGCCGAGCCCCGCGGCGGTGGCCCTGCGCCCCGGCGACGAGCCGACGGCGATCCCCAGCGGTGGCAAGGACGTCAACCAGGTCGGCGTCGTAGCCCGGGATGGCGCGCCTTCGCTGCGCCTGCGCTCGGCGCCCAGCACCAGCTCGGGCAAGCTCCTCGCCGAGCTTGCCTTCAATACACGCGTACAGGTCATCAAGGAGTTTCCCGGCAAGTGGCTCTTCGTCGCTACCCAGATGGGCCAGATGGGGTATGTCGCCAAGGACTACCTCAAGACCAACTTGCCAGAGCCGGCGCCAAGTGCACAAGGTGCAGGCCGGGCAGCCGGGCTTCGCCCTCTCGATCGCCGAGCAGCACTACGGCCAGCACGCCGATGATTGGGGACAAGACCTGCGCTTCTACGTGAACGTGCTGGCCTGGGTGAACAAGCGGCCGATCCCGAACTCGACCTCGGGCTGGAAGCACCTGCAGTTTCGCGCCGGCGAGATGATCTGGGTCCCAATATGACCTTCGCTCGCAGCCTTCGCGGCGTCGTCAACTCCGGCTCGCACTCGTACAACGCGCTGGACGCCGTAGGACTCGCGGGCTTCCTCGAGCGGGCCGGGGAGCTGTGGAGCGACGTGAGCGCCGCGGTCTCGTTGTCCGTGAAGTACCTGCCGGCCGCGATCCGCCGCCACGTGGAGGAGGCGCTGTGGTCCATCCTGGAGGCCATGGCCATGCTGCTGGTCGGAGCCGCCGCGGTGTTGGCCATCTCCACCGCGCTCGGCGCAGCGATCGGCGCGCTCGCGGGTGGGGCCGGCGCGGCGCCGGGCGCTGCGGCTGGCTTCGAGGTCGGCATGGTGCTGCTCCACTGGCTCGGCCTAGGATTTCTCGCCGCGTGGGTCACCTCCTCGGCAGTCAAGGTGGGCAGCTCGTTCGGCAAGTTCCTGGGCCAGGTCTGGAACGCCCGCGGCGACGCCACCAAGGTCGATGCGGCCGCTCGGCAGTTCGCGGAGGCCATCGGTACGCTGTGCGGCGTGCTGCTCGAGGCGCTGGTGATGTGGGCCGCCGCCATTGGCGCGGGCCAGGCCATGGGCATCCTGCGGGGCACGCGCTTTGGCAAGGGCTTCCAGAGCACCGCCGCAGGCGAGTGGCTGGCGCGTCGAGCCGCCGCCGTCAAGAACGGCGACACCAAGCTGCCCACGCCCAAGGACGCCTGGAGCAAGTTCTCGTGGAACCGCACGGCGACCGCGCAGCGCCTGCGCAAGCTCTTTGGCGAAGCCGCCAGCGAGCACTTCCGGCCCATCGAGCCCAACAAGGTCAGCGTTCACGGCGAACTCAAGATCTCCGGGCGCGCGCTCGACGCCTTGTCCGACGCTGACCTGATCAAGCTGGTCGAGCTCTGCAAGACCAAGGGCCCGCCCGATGCATATGCCTACTTCGAGTCATCCAGCACCAACGGCGGCAAGCCGGGTGCCCGGTTGCGCTTCGAGTCGCGGCTGCAGGCGCGAGCCCAGACCGTGGTGCAAGGCATCCTCGATAGCCTGGGCATCAAGCCGGGCGACGCGCGGGCGAAGCTGTTCGAGAACCTGAGCGAAGGCGACAAGATCCGCCTCTGGGACCTGTTCAACGAGCAGGCCTTCAAGAATCCCCAGCTCCGCCAGCAAGCCGCCAAGTGGGCCCTCGGCAAGAAGCCCAAGACCGTGCGCGAGCTGGTGGCGCAGATGCAGTTCTTCGAGGCAGAGGTGAGCAGTGTTCAAGCAACTTGTCGAACGAGAAATGCAACTACGGACCGCGGAACAATCGCGCCTAGGACGTAGATTGACAGACTCTGAGATCCGCGGCATCACCAAGCAGATGACGCAACAAGAGCTAGGCAACGGCCTTGATGTGCTCGGCGACGCCGCGAAAAGAGTATGCAAGGAGAAAGCAGCAGCGGATGGCGGCACTCGCGCAGTTGCCGACAGCAACTGGGGCACAAACGTGAGCGCTCAGCGTGGACCAACCTCGGCACGAGTCGCGAAGCTCGGTCAATGGAATGACGCAGCCCTCCCTGAGAAGGTGCAAGCATCGGCAGATCAGCTCGGCTTTGCTAGTGAAGCTGACGGCGCCTACCATGCTCACAAACACGCACGCGAACTTGGCACACAGACCTCGGCAGCTACAGAGATGAATGTGTATCTTCAAGAGGCCCGCGCGCTGATAAAAGGACGAAAAGCGTTGTGCGTCACAACCAGAATGGGACGCGCAGCGTCGTCGTGGAAGCGGGAGGCATGCGAGCGATCGTCGCCGTCTCCGCTGATGGTGGGGCCTCTATTGCCACGTTCGGAGCGGCTCCATGAAGATGACCTCCCGCCTAGATCGAGCTACGGATGCTCTGAAGGATGCTCGGGTAGTCGAGCAGGCCCAGTACCGCGAGGCGATGCGGCGGTTCATGCAGGAACTCGTGGCCATCGCAAGCGCCTCAGCGGGCGGTGCTATCTGGTCCCAAGATGATCGAGCCTGGGCTCGCCAGCACGCTTCGCTGGCGCTCGAAGCACGCGATGCTTTCGTTGACTGGTCCGCGCAGACCGGAGACCTGTTTTACTTCCAGGGCGGCGAAGAGGCGTCAGAGCGGGCACTCGAACGCCGTTCCAACCTGGAGCTGGCAAGGGACCTGTTGATGGGCACGGAGGCGGAAGAATTGCTCAATGCGTGTCGGTCCGACGACGTCGATCGAGACTATCGCGAGCAAGCGGAGCAGTGCGGGCTCGATCCGCCAGACTGGGTGCCGCGCAGCCACACCTGGTGGCGGTGGCGGGACAAGTAGCGAAGGCTCGAGGCCGCGATCTCGGGCGACAGTGACGACACTGTGGGACGGCACCCGCGCAGGCCAGCCACTCGCGCAGACCTGGCCCTTCCGGCAGGTCACCAGGCGCTGGGGCTCGTCCGCCGGTTTGCGAGGCAAGCAGTCGCTACGGCGTCTGATCGAGCGCGGCGAGCGCCTTGAACACGGCGTCGCGCGTGCGAGCGAAGCCGCCGGTGCGCGCGCCCTCCAGCGCCTTGCGGCCGGCGGCGCCGGCGCGCTTTTGCCCCAGCATGCCAAGGCCCATCGCCGCGTTGACCTGCACGTTCTCGGCGGGGCTGGCGAAGGCGTCCACCAGCACCTCGCCCGCGTCCGGCAGCGCGCAGACCAGCTCCAGGATGCGGCGAGCGTGGGTCTCGTCGTCGGTCTCCAGGCCGCGCACCAGGCCAGCCAGCACGCGGACCTTGCGCGCGGCCAAGATGCCGGCGCACACCTTGGCCACCTCGGCGTCGCCGCGCAGCGCGCCCACCAGCGCCGCCACCGCCTCGCGCACAGCCTCATCGCCCAGCTTGTCCAGCGCGCGCGCCGCGGCGATGCGCACCGCGGTGTCGTCATCGCGCAGGAGCGCGCCCAGGGTCTGCACCATGCCGCGCGCGGCGGCGCCCAGCGTGCCCAGCGCGGTGGCGGCGTTGGCGCGCACGGGCGCGCGGCCATCCTGCGTGTACGCGGCCAGGTCCTCCACGCGCAGGCCGGCGGCGCTGGCGAACGCCTCGCTGCCAAGCACCTGCGTCTCGAAGCCGGGCACGTCGATCGCGCTCGGGCCGGTGGCCTTGGGCCCATCCAGCACGGCCAGCGCCTTGAACACCGCGTCGCGGGTCTGCGCGAAGCCGCCGGTGCGCGCGCCCTCCAGCGCCTTTCTGCCCTTGCCCACGCGCTCGGGGCCCAGCATGCCAAGGCCCATCGCCGCGTTGACCTGCACGTTCACCGCCGGGCTCGCGAACGCATCCACCAGCACCTCGGAGGCGTCCGGCAACACGTTGAGCAGCGTCAGGATGCGGCGTCCGTGGGTCTCGTCGTCGGTCTCCAGGCCGCGGATCAGCGCGCCCAGCACGCGCGTCTTTTTGGCGGCGAGCACCTTGGCGCAGGCCTCGGCCACCGCCGGGTCCGCGCTGCGCAGCGCCCCCACCAGATCTTTGGCGGCCTGCACCACCGCGGCGTCGCCCAGCCGGTCGATGGCCGCCGCCGCCGCCAGGCGCACCCGCGACGAGTCGTCGCGCAGGAGCGCGCCCAGCGAGCCAATGTGCGCCACCGCCGGAACGCCCAACGCGCCCAGCGCGGTGGCGGCGTTGGCGCGCACCAGGTCGCGCCCGTCTTGCAGGCACACCGCGAAGCCATCCACCCCCACCGCCGTCACCTTCGCGGCCTGCTGGTCGAGCTGCGCCGCGGTCAAGAGCCGGTCCTCGAAGCCGTCCACCGTGGACGCGGTCGGCGCGGCTGGCGCGTCGTCCTTGAGCAGCTCCAGCGCGGTGCGCACCGCCTCGCGGGTGCGCGCGTCGCCGCCGGTGCGCGCGCCCAAAAGCAGCGCCATGCCAGCGCCCACCTTGGCGCCACCCAGGAGGCCCAGCCCCAGCGCGGCGTTGACCTGCACGTTCACCGCCGGGCTGCGGAACGCCTCACACAACAGCTCCACCGCGCCAGGCAGGCGCGCCACCAGCTCGGCCACCCGCCGCCCGTGCTGCTCCTCGCCCGCGTCGAGCCCGGCCAGGAGCGCGTCGCACGCCGCGGCGCCGAGCGCGGCCACGGTGTCGAACACCTCGGACGCCACGTCGGCGTCGCTGTCGCCCAGCGCGCTCACCAGGTACGCCGCAGCGCCCACCGCGTCCTTGCCGATGCGCCCCAGCGAGATGGCGACGTCTCGCCGCACCGCGGGGACGCTGTCGCGCAACAAGAGGCCCAGCGTGGGCACCGCCGCGCTTGCCTCCGCGCCCTTGACGCCCAGCGCGCGCGCAGCGTTGATGCGCACGTGGCTGCGGCCGTCGGTCAGGTGGCCGATCATCGCCTGGACATCGATGAGCTCGGCGAACTCGCGGAGCTCGCTGGTGGCGAGCTTGCGTTCTTCGAAGTCGGGGATCTCTTGCGGCATGGGGGGGCTCGTGGATGCAAAAGAGGCAGCTACTCCGGCAGACGCGCCGGGAGTAGAGACAGGAGTAGAGCTGGCCGCGGCGGTCGCCGCAGTCGCGCCGGCAGCCGCGGTCGCCGCGGTCGGCGCGGTCGTGCCAGCGCTCCCCGCAACCGGCGCGGCGGCGGCCTCGCTGACCGGTTTGCCCTCGGGGGGCGGCTTGGCATCGCTCATGACCCAAGTCGTACCACCGTCGCGGGATGACTCGCCAGCGCTGGCTGCGCCATGGGCTTCGTCGGGAGCGCCGGTGCCGCCCGCGCCAAGCTCGCCCCACTACTTGCGCGGCGCGCCGGTTTCCGTTCACCATGGCGCATGCTTCCAGGAGTCGCGCGCTGTCACTTGCTTGCGGAGGTCCTCGCGGCGGACGGGATGATGACGGAGGAGGAGCGGGCGCTGCTCGAGGCGGAGATGTCCCAGCACGGCCTCAGCGAGGCAGAGCGCGACGCCGTCCGGCACTTCGAGGGCACCGCCGACGCGGTCGCCACCGTCGCCGCGCTGCCCGAGCCGGAGCGCCAGGCGGTGGTCGACCACCTCGTCGAGGCCGCGCTGGCTGACGGCAAGCTGACCGCGGCGGAGACCGCCACCGTCAAGCGCCTGGCCGAGGCGCTGCACCTGGGCTCGTAGCTCGCGCGGCGGGGCCATCGCCCCTTGCTGGCTGTGTTCTAGATCTGCGCCTTGCGCACCGACCACACGAAGGCGTCGTACCAGAAGTGCATCAGCGACACCACCAGGGTGATCGCCCACAGCGCCGTCAGGTCAGCGTCGAGGAGCTGGGTGCCAAGCCCATACAGCGCCACGCTGCCGACGAACACCGCCAGGGCGGCACGCGGATGCCGGCGCAGGCGCAGCCAGGCCGCGAACGTCCGGCCTTCCATCGCCCAGACCAGGCCCAGGTACTGCACCGCGTGGAACAGGTTCATGATGAGGAACGCCTGGCCCCAGCTATTCCAGCCCCACGAGTAGATGGACACCGCCGCGGTGGAGCTGAGCAGCCAGACCTTGATCCACGACGGCCTCCAGCCCTGGCGCCACCAGCGCCAGTACGCCGCCACGTAGCCCAGCAAGAACGCCGAGCCGAGCCCCACCACCGCCCACGCCAGCGCCCCGCGGTGCCCCAGCACCTGCGACGGCACCGCCGCCAGCTCCGGCGAAAACAGCGCGGCTCGGAGCTTGCCGAAGTCCTCGAAGGACTCCAGGTGATCCACCAGCGTCGCGCCCGCCAGGATGGGCCCTGCGTAGAGGAGCTGGTTGAGCCAGAAGTCCAGCCTGCGCCCAAGCTCCGGCGCGGTGCCGGCGTTGCGCTCGTAGATGCGCGCGAAGCCAAACGTCTGCGCCCCGGAGTGCCACACGTCCCACCACGTGGCCACCACCGTGGCCGCCACCGCGATCCACACCGAGCCCACGATCGCCAGATACAGCGCCAGCGGCACCGCGAAGAACCGCCACGGATACAGCCGCCGGATGGAGGCGTTGCCGTGGCTGCGCACGAACACCGCCACCAGGTGCGCGTGGATGGTCGCGCCCAGGAAGAAGCCGACCGCGGTGTCTTCCTCTCCGGCCAGGGTGTGGACGTCATTGGTGAGCGACGTGTCCGCCAGGAGGATCCCCACCAGCAGCGACAGCATGGGCGGCGCCAGGAAGAAGACCCAGTCATAGACCGGGCCCACGATGAACAGCCGGCGCGCCGGCGCGCTCATGGCGAGGCCCCTGCACCGCCTGCGCCCGACGCCGCCTCCCCCGCGGGCGCCTGCTGCGCCAGGTGCGCCAGCAGCCCCAGCAGCATCAGGCTCGCGCCGCACAGCTCCAGCGTCTCCTCCACCCAGTCGATCAGCGCATAGCCCAGGCTGTCCGGGCCGGCCCGCTCGGTCCACCAGCCAAGCGGCAGCTCCATCAGCAGCGCGCCGCCAACGTACACGAAGCCCGCCGTCATCATGCGCCGCCGCGTCGCGCGCGGCAGCTCGCGCAGCCATGGCCACAGCGCCACCGCCGCCGCCAGCACCAGCACCGCGGCGCTTATCACCCAGTCAAAGTACAGCACCCCGCCGGTGCCAAAGAGCCCGCCCAGGTGCTCGTGCAGCTCCGCCGCCTCATCCAGCGAAGCCCAGGTACACATCCCCGCCAACGCCCACCACGACCCGCGGCGTGACTGTGCAAGATCTTGCGCAATCGCAGCGGCCGCCAGCGCGCAGCAGCAGCAAGCTCGAGGCGAACCAGGTCGGCAGGTTGCCCTCGAAGCTGAGCGAGAGCTTGGGCAGCGCCCCGTCGGTGACCGAGGAGGGCGCGGCGTGGTGCAGCAGCTCGCTGCCCAGCCCCAGCAGGGAGATGCAAGCTACAGACACCCACAAGGGCCGCTTGACGATCTGCAGCACGCGCGTCCACACGCGCCAATCGTACTGATCCATCCCCCAGTTGGTGTACCGTGGGCGGATGATTCGTCGCCATGTTCACTGGATCATCGCCGCCCTGCTCGTGACCTTGGTCGTGGGGGCTTGCGTCGTTCGCACCAGGCCCGCGCCGCGCGGCCGCCCGGTGTACGTGCAACCCGGCAATGGCCACCACAAGCATCAGAAGCACCAGAAGCACGACAACGGCCGCGGCCACGACAAGCACAAGAAGCACTGAGGCAGGTGCGGCGCGGCAAGGGGCGGAGGGTGGCGGGGAGCGGCAGGGGCTACGAGGAGCGGCGAGGAGCGGCGAGGAGCGGCGAGGACGAGGATTCGACGGGGCGCAGCGGCTGAGCGGGCTGAGCCGGCCGCCGCAGGCAGACGCGGCAGACGCGGCCGCTGAAGCGCCGCTGCAACGCCCGGCGCTGTCCGGGTTCTTGTCCGGCGGCCGGACGTTTGTCCGCCGGATTTCGGACACGACGAGGGTTCGCGTCAGTGATCTCGGGCGCTTATCTTTGGCATGCGTCCTGCGAGGTCTCTCGCGCTGGAGGTATCCATGTCGCAAGAGAAGAAGAACAAGATCATCACGGAAGCCATTCGCGTCATCCACAAGCAGTTCGGGTCCGGCTCCATCATGCGGCTCGACGGCGCGGAGGTGCAGGAGGTGGAGGTCGTGCCCACGGGCTCCATCGCCCTCGACGTGGCCCTGGGCTGCGGAGGACTGCCGCGCGGCCGCATCATCGAGATCTACGGGCCGGAGTCGTCGGGCAAGACCACCCTGACCTTGCACGCCATCGCGGAGGCCCAGCGCGCCGGCGGCGTCTGCGCCTTCATTGACGCCGAGCACGCCCTCGACACCGAGTATGCGCGTCGCCTCGGCGTGGCGCTCGATGATCTCCTGGTCTCCCAGCCGGACTGCGGCGAGCAGGCGCTGGAGATCTGCGACACCCTGGTCCGCACCGGCGCCATCGATCTGATCGTGGTGGACTCCGTCGCTGCCTTGACCCCCAAGGCGGAGATCGAAGGCGACATGGGAGATGCGCACATGGGCCTGCAGGCCCGCCTCATGAGCCAGGCGCTGCGCAAGCTCACCGCCGTCATCGCCAAGACCCGGACCGTGGTGATCTTCATCAATCAGCTCCGGCAGAAGATCGGCGTCGTGTACGGCAACCCGGAGACCACCACCGGCGGCAACGCCCTCAAGTTCTACTGCTCCGTGCGCATGGACATCCGCCGCAAGAAGGCCATCAAGCGCGGCGAAGAGTCCATCGGCTCGGAGGTCAAGGTGAAGGTGGTGAAGAACAAGCTGGCCCCGCCCTTCCGCGAGGCGGACTTCGAGATCCTCTATGGCACCGGCATCAACAAGGCAGCAGAGCTGGTGGACACCGGCGAGCGCCTCGGCATCGTGGAGAAGAGCGGCACCTGGTACTCGTACGCCGGCACCAAGATCGGCCAGGGGCGCGACAAGGCCCTGGCCCACTTCGAAGAGCACCCGGTCGTCGCCCAGCAGCTCCGCGAGGCCCTGATCAAGCAGACCCGCGCCGCCGTGGCCAAGGCCAGCCAGTCAAACGGCGTGGCCGCAGCCTGACGCCGCGGTCCGCAGGCGCGGCGAGCTGGCGGTGAGCTTGGAGGCTCCACGCGCGTGGCAGCGGAGCGTCCTCGCCATGAGCGATGGCCCTGCGGACGGCGAACCGCGCCAAGATGTGAACCCACGGGCGGTTGTGTGGCGCGCGAGCTCGGCCGTATGCTGGGGACGACGGTGCAAAGGCGCAAGCGAGAGCTGAAAGACTGCTGCGGCAGGTGCCAGCTACCGCTGGGGCTGTGCATCTGCGCGCTGGTGCCGCGGCTGCGGACGCGGACGCGGCTGACGGTGCTGGTGCATCACCGCGAGGCGCGCAAGGCGAGCAACACGGGGCAGCTCGCGGCGCGGTGTCTGGAGCGGGCCAGGTTCGAGCTGGTGGGGCAATCGGGGCGGCTGCTCGACCCACCGCCGTTGCAGGGCGAGCTGCCGCTGGTGCTGTTTCCAGCGGCGGACGCGGTGCCGATCGAGGCGTACGCCGGCAGCGCGTTGCCGATCGCGCTGTTTGTTCCAGACGGCAACTGGCCCCAGGCGAGCAAGATGCGGAGGCGAGGCCCGGGGCTGGCGGGCATGGCGTGTGTCACGCTGGCGGACAGCGCGCCCAGCGAGTACCGCCTGCGCCAGGAGCCGCAGCCTGGCGGGCTGGCCACGCTCGAGGCGATCGCGCGGGCGCTGCGCGTGCTGGAGGGAGACGCCGGCCCGGCGGTGGAGGCGGCGTTGCTCGGGGTGTTCCGCGTGATGGTCGAGCGCACGCTGTGGTTCCGCGGCAAGCTCCGCGATGACGAGGTCACCGGCGGGCTGCCGGCGGCGGCGCTCGCCCATGATCCGCGCGGCGAGTGGACGCGGCGGATGGCGAGCGAGCTGCCACGCTGACGGCTCGACGGGCTCGTGGACGCCGCTACTTGGGGCTCCACGTCGGATGGTCCAGGAACAGACCATCCACAAACCCGATCTGGTACGCGAGAAACAAGCCGAACGCGATGCTCGCGAGGCCGGTGACGCGCGCGAGCGTGCGACCCGGCGAGCCGAACCGCCGCGACGCCGCGGCGACCGGGATCGCCATCGCGCTGGTCAGCAGCATCATGCCGAGCACCGTGCCAGCGCCAAAGACCAGGAGGTAGAGCAGCGCGCTGCCGGTGTCGCGGATGGTGGCCAGCACCAGGAGCGCGATCGCGGCCGAACCCGCGAGCCCATGCACGATCCCGATGATGAGCGGCCGAGCGCTGCCCCGCCTGCCGTGGGAGTGCGCGCCGGCGTCCCCCGCGCCGGCCTTGCCCTCGTGCGCGGCCTCCTCGAGGCGCTGCATGGCGCCGGTCACGTTCATCACGCCGAGGACGACCAGCATCACCGCCACCGAGAACTCCATGGACAGCCCCAGCCGCGCCGGGATGGTCAGGCCAAAGAGCACGATCGCGCCGCCGACCAGGAAGATGGTCAACGTGTGCCCGATGCCCCACAAGGCGCCCACCCCCATCGCCGCGCGCACCGTGCGCTCGCGACTGACGATGGTGGTGACCGCGACGACGTGATCCGCGTCGGTCGCGTGCCGCATCCCCAGAAAGAAGCCGAGCGCCAGAACCGCGAGCAAGGACATGCGAGGTCTCCCGGACCGTTCGAGCCTGGCAGCGTAGTCAATGCGAGCCCCCCGGGCAACCCGCCACGCGCAGCGTCGGTCGCTTGCCCGCTCCGCCCCCGCAGAAAACGCGCTGCACGTTGATCCTTCCACGCTTCCGCGGAGGGTTCCGCGGCGTGATCCGTGCCCGCACCTCGACCGCCGTGCTTGACCCGACCACTGCGCTCTGACCCGACCACCGCGCTACGTTTCCGCGGAGGTTTCCGCGACACCTCGTGCCCATGCCTGCCCTGACCACCGTGCCCGACCCACCCACCGTGCTCGACCCACCCACCGT
>JADJJK010000008.1 GCA_016706545.1 Myxococcales bacterium | reverse complement strand
GTGCAAGAGCGAGGTCACCCGGCCGGCGGCATCGCAGCGACACTCCGACGGCGCCGGGCACGCCCCCGCCGGACACTTGCCCCCGGAGCCCATCGCCGCGGTCGGGACCTCCGGCGACAACGCGGGCGCCGCCGGACACGCCGGCGCTTGCGGCACGACCGGCGGGCTCGGCGCCTGCGCTCGGATAGGCCGCTCCGTCGCAGCGCCCGTCGCCGCGGCTGGCGGTCGACTGGGGCCACACCCGACCGCGGCCAGCGCGGACACCACGAGGCAGCACAAGGCCCTGCCAGCTTGCTCTTCCGTCACTGTCATCCAGGAGATCGTAGCAGGGCGCCGCGCGCCCACGCGGCAGAATCTGCCGGAGCGACCGATGCCGCCGGCCCCGTGCGTCAGCGCCGCGGCTACGGGTTGGCGGCGAGCCAGGTCGCGAAGCGCCGGCCGATGTCGTAGGCCTGGGTCTCGTGCGGGAACTGCTGCTCTCCATGACGTTGATGGGCTGTCCGCGCACCAGCCGCCAGGCGATGGTGGCGGCGCTGAGCCCAAAGTAGCTGATGAGGAAGTTGGTCGGCCCGAGAATCCCGTACTGCGCCACGTGGACCAGCTCGTGGGCGAACGTGACGTTCGAGAGGCTGTCGCGGAAGAACACATCGCGATCGAGCGTCATCGCCGAGGCGCCAGTCTGCAGGTCGAGGATCCAGCCGCCGCGCCAGAACCGCGGATCTCGGTTGAGCCCGCGCAGCAGCCACGCGCCATCGTCCGGGTTCGCGGCGGCGTACGCGCGAACCTTGTCGTAGTAGTGCGCGGGCGGTGTGTACGACGTGGCCACCAGCTTGTTGGTGTCCACCACGCGGTGAAAGATGTTGGCGATGGGATCCACCGCATCGGTGATCACGTCCACCAGATCGTCGAGCCAGCCGGTGGCCTGCGCCAGCGGTCGCCCCAGCCGCATCACCGGGCCGCGGCCACCGTTGTGGAGGATCTGGATGTTGACCGAGGGCACCGACGCCGCCGCCTCGTACACGGACATCAGCCGGCGGAACGTCCAGTCCTCCTCGGCGCCCTGGCCCACCGGCCACGGATCCACCACGTGGACGCGCGTGCCATCGGGCGTGCCGTCGCCGAAGATGCCGGAGACCACCACCACGTGCAGCGAGGGCACCGCCGCGCCGATCCACAGCGGGCCGCGCGTCTCGAGGAGCTGGCGGAGCCCCTCCACGGTGTAGCACTGCGGCGCCTCGGCGGTGAGCCCCCAGGCCGTGGCCACCGCGCCCACGCTCGCGGGGTTGAGCCCGTCCTTGTACGCTGCCCACACCCCCGCGCCCCGCGCCACCTCGGCAGCGTCGACCCGCGACATCTGTTCTCGCCAGGACACCAGCATCGCCGCGCTGGCCGCCCAGCAAGACATCCCGGTGGGCTGCGCGATGAGCGGCACGAAGTAGCGCACGTCGAAGCTCTCGCCCTCCGACATCGGCCGCGCCACCGCGCCCTGGCCCAGGTGATGACGGATCGCGCCAGCGATGGCGGCCCCCAGCGCCGCCCGCTGCCCAGGATCCCGCAGGCGCGCCTCACCCTGTTCGTGCGAGAGGTAGTCGAGCTCCACCAGACACGCCGCGGTGCCAGCCCCCAGCACCTCCGGCGACAGCAGCGCAAGCTCCGCCGCCACCGGCGCCCCCTGGCCGCCGTAGCCGCTGTGCCCCAAGAGCGCCTGCTGGATGTGGTGGGCCAGCGCCCGGGATGAGGAGCCGGCCGAAGGATGCACGAAGGTCTCCGGCCCGCCGCGGCCAGCGGGCCCGCTGTTGGCGTGCAGCGACACGAACACGCTGGCGCCAGCGGCTTGCGCGGCGCGCTGACGCAGCGACAGGTTGTGGTCGCCGTTGCGGGTCAAGCTGCCCAGACCTCCGAGCCTGGCCACCACCTGACGCGCGACCTCCAAGGTGACGTCCTTCTCCAACGTGCCCGCTGGCCCACGCGAGCCCCAGGCGGTGGACTTGCCAAGGTTTGCTTCCCCGCCATGTCCTGCATCGATCACGATTCGCGTCATGCCACTGGTGCAGAGCAGGACCTGTGCCAGGCGCGCGCCGGCCCAAGCGTGACCAAGTACAGCGCTCCGCGCCGCGAGCCGCTGCCCAACTGGCACCACCCTGCCCAGCTCGCCAGGGCCGACCGGGCAGCCCGGGGTTCATCCAATCTCATCCAATCTCATCCGGCCTCTCCGGCCGCCACGCCGTCTCCGCTACCCGTAGCTCATCGCAGCCCCGCCGTGGTCAGCGACGCGATGAGCTGCCGCGCCGCTGGCCCAGGCTTGCCGCGGTGGTAGAGCCGTGGGTGAAACACGTGGCTCGAGGTCCGGCTCCAGCGCAGCGGCCGTAGCCTGCGCGCCGCCAGCTCGGCGCCGATCATCGACTCGGGCAGCCAGCCATAGCCGATGCCCGCGAGGATGGCCGCGCGCTTGGACGAGAAGTCGTTGAGCAGCACGGTGGACTGCGCCTCGATGCCGGAGGTCGACAGCTCGAGCCGCGGATCGGAGCCGCGCACCGTCAGGAGCACGTGGCGGCGCAGCCCGCGCTCGTCGTGCCGGCCGCGCGCCAGCGGGTGATCGTCGCGCGCCACCAGCTTGGCGCGCAGCGGCGGCAGCTCCACCACGGTCAGCCCGGGCTGCCGCGGCGGCAGCACCGCGATCATCAGATCCGCCCCGCCGCCCTCGAACGCCGCCTCCACGCCGGACAAGAACTCGGCGCGCACATCGATCCGGGTGGGCGCGCGCTCGGTCACCAGCCTGCCCACCGCGTGCAGCAGCGGCTCGATGGGCACGATGCCGTCGAACACCACGCCAAGGGTGGGCTCCCAGCCGGCGCGCAGCTCGCCGATGGCCGCGGACAGCTCCGCCTCCGCGGCCAGGAGGGCGCGACAGCCCTCCAGCACCCGGCGCCCGTGCGGCGTCAGCTTCGTCCGGTAGCCGGACCGGTCCAGCACCGGAAAGCCCAGCAGATCCTCCAGGGTCCGGATCAGGTACAGCACCGAGGTGTGGCCGCGCCGCAGCGCCGTCGCCGCCGCCGCGAAGGTGCCGGCCCGCTCCACCGCGGCCAGCGCCCGCGCCTGCTCCAGCGTGATGCCAAGACTGTTCATGCGATGCACAATCTTAGACAAAACATAGTTCTTTTTCCACACAGAGGGCTGCCCCACCATGCCGGCATGGACATCCCCCACGTTCGCGGGCGCGTCGCCATGCAGGCGCACGTCGCCCTTCCCGAAGGGACGGTCGAGGAAGAGTACGCGCGCAACGGCTTTTTCGGGCGCTACGCCCACCTCTACCGGGAGCACCCGCCAGTCGCCTGGACCCGCATCGAGGGCCCGCTGCGCCCGCGCCTCTACCAGGTGGACGCCACCGCGCCCGGCGACTACCTGGGCGGCCGCGTCGCGCTCCTGGCCAACGCCGACTGCAAGCTGTACGCGGCGGCGCTGCGCGAGCCCATGCCGTACTTCTTCCGCAACGCCGACGGCGACGAGCTGCTCTTTGTCCACAGCGGCGCTGGCCGCCTGGAGACGGACTTTGGCCCGCTGGCGTACGAGCCCGGCGACTATCTGGTGATCCCGCGCGGCACCCTGTACCGGCTGGCGCCCAGCAGCGAGACCCACCTGCTGGTGGTCGAGACCGCTGGTGAGCTGGCGGTGCCGGACCGCGGCATGCTCGGGCAGCACGCGCTGTTTGACCCGGCGATGCTCAAGGTCCCCACCCCCGGTGAGGGCTCGACGTTGGCGGCCACGCCGGTGGAGCCGGGGGGCCACGGCGAGCGCGGCAAGCACGGCCACGCCGCGGAGTGGCGCGTGGTGATCCAGCGCCAGGGCACGCTGACCTCCGTGTTCTATCCGCACTGCCCGCTGGACGTGGTGGGGTGGAAGGGCACGCTGACCGTGTGGCAGCTCAACGTGCGCGACATCCGCCCGGTCATGAGCGACCGCTATCACCTGCCGCCGTCCGCCCACACCACCTTCGTCGCGCCGGGCGTGGCGATCTGCACCTTCGCGCCGCGCCCGCTGGAGAACGGCGATCCGCGCGCGCTCAAGGTGCCGTTCTATCACTCCAACATCGACTACGACGAGGTGCTGTTCTATCACGCGGGCGAGTTCTTCAGCCGCGACGGCATCCGCCCTGGCATGCTCACCTTCCACCCGCAGGGCATCCACCACGGCCCGCAGGCCCGCGCCGCGCAGCGCGCGCCAGCCGCCCAGCGCACCGAAGAGGTGGCGGTGATGATCGACACCCGCCGGCCGCTGGACATCTGCGCCCCGGCCACCGCGCTCGAGCTGCCTGACTACTGGATGAGCTGGCAGCCCACCAGGACCGAATAGCCCATCTGGGCGCTTGCCGTTGCCCCCGAAGGGCGCACGCGCCACCCCGCGACTCTCCCGCTGGCGACTTTGGCCACCTTGGCCCGCTGAGGACCCCATGAACTACCGACCTGACTTCTCCGCCTCCGCTCCCGTCGCGTACGACGCCAACCCGTGCCGGCTGCGCGGCATCGCCTTCCTGGTGATGGCGGCGCCGGACCCCGAGCCGCTGCACCGCCTGCTCCTGGCCTTTGGCTTCTCCCGCACCATGCGCCACGCCGAGCGCCCGGTGGACCTCTACGAGCAAGGCGAGATGCGCCTGCTCATCGACCGCTCGCGCACCGGCTTCTCCTCGCGCTTTAGCTCCGCGCATGGCCCGTGCATCAGCGCCATGGGCTGGAAGGTCGAGCGCGCCACCGAGGCCGCGGCCACCGCGATCGAGCGCGGCGCCCAGGCGGTGGCGGGGGATCTGTGCCGCCTGGATGGCTCGCGGGTGCCAGCGGTGCGCGGCATCGGCGACTCGCTCCTGTGCTTCGTCGATGACAGCGACACCTGGAGCTCGCTCGGCTTCGTGCCGCTCGACTGCCCGGACCGCGTGGCCGACAAGGGCTTTGTCCGCATCGACCACCTGACCAACAACGTGCCGCGCGGCGAGCTGGCGCGCTGGGCCGCGTTCTACCGCGACATCTTCGGCTTCTCCGAGGTCCGGTACTTCGACATCCGCGGCGTCAAGACCGGGCTGCAGTCGTTCGCGCTGCGCTCCCCGTGCGGCACCTTCTGCATCCCCATCAACGAGGCCGACGAGAAGAAGAGCCAGATCAACGAGTACCTCGACGAGTACAAGGGCCCGGGCATCCAGCACCTCGCGTTCCTGACCGACGACATCCTCGCCTCGCTGCGCGCGCTCGAGGGCACGCCGATCCACTTCCTCGACATCGACGCGGACTACTACCAAGAGGTCTTCCAGCGCGTCCCCAACGTCCGCGAAGACCACGACGAGATCGCCCGCCGCGATGTCCTGGTGGACGGCGACGCCGACGGCTACTTGCTGCAGATCTTCACCAAGAACCTGATCGGCCCCATCTTCATCGAGATCATCCAGCGCAGAAATCACCTGTCGTTTGGCGAGGGCAACTTCGGCGCCTTGTTCCGCTCCATCGAGCGAGATCAGGAGCGCCGCGGCTACCTGACCTAGGCCAGCGCCACGCGCCGGGCGCCGTCCATCGGACCCCCTCCCGCTGCGTCCCCGCTGCGCCCTCGCTCGCTCGCTCCCCCCCTCGTCCCCGGCTCCCGGACCCCAACCGCAAGGTCTCTTCTCCATGAGCATCGATCTCTCTGCCAAGATCCCCAACAACGTCGACCTCGATCGCGATCCTCGCCTGCGCCGCGCCCTGGAGGCCTGGCAGCCCAAGTACGTCGACTGGTGGAACGAGATGGGCCCGGTTGGCTTCGCCAACGCCGACGTGTACTTGCGCACCGCCATCGACGTGGGCGCGCAGGGCTGGGCCAACTTTGGCTACGTCAAGATGCCCGAGTATCGCTGGGGCATCTTCCTGTCGAACCCGGAGGCTGACCGCAAGATCGGCTTTGGCGACGTGGCAGACCAGCCGGCCTGGCAAGACGTGCCCGGCGAGCACCGCGCCGCGCTGCGCCGGCTCATCGTCACCCAGGCTGACACCGAGCCAGCCAGCGTCGAGCAGCAGCGCAACCTGGGCGCCATCGCGCCCTCGCTGTACGACCTGCGCAACCTGTTCCAGGTCAACGTCGAGGAGGGCCGCCACCTGTGGGCCATGGTGTACCTCCTGCATCGATACTTCGGTCGGGATGGCCGCGACGAGGGCGATGAGCTCCTGGCGCGCCGCTCCGGTTCGGTGGAGAAGCCGCGCATCCTGTCCACCTTCAACCAGCCGGTGGAGGACTGGCTCGACTTCTTCATGTTCACCATGTTCACCGACCGCGACGGCAAGTTTCAGCTCCTGTCGCTGGCCGAGAGCGGCTTTGACCCGCTGGCCCGCAGCGCCCAGTTCATGCTGACCGAGGAGGCGCACCACCTGTTTGTCGGCGAGACCGGCATCGATCGCATCGTGCAGCGCTCGGCCGAGGTGGCCCGCACCGATCCCAACGGCGAGGCCTTCCGCCACGGCGCCATCGACCTGCCGGTCATCCAGCGCTACCTGAACCTGTGGTTCTCGTCGTGCCTCGATCTGTTCGGCGGCGAGGTCTCCTCCAACGCCGCCACCTACTTCGCCAACGGGCTCAAGGGCCGCCCGCACGAGGCGCGCTTCCCCAACCACGTCGAGCACAACGAGGTCCGCACGCTCGAGCTGGCCCAGGATGATCACCTGGTGACGCGCGAGGTCGCGGCCCGCCTGGCCGTCAACGAGGACACCCGCGACGCCTATATCCAGGACTGCGACCGCGCGGTGGGCCGCTGGAACCGCACCCTGCGCAACGCTGGCGTGAGCTACGAGCTGCGCCTGCCCAACCGCCGCTTCAACCGCCGGATCGGCGAGCACTCGGACACCTTCTTTGATCCCGACGGCCAGCCCATCACCGCCGAGCAGTTCACCCGCTCGATGGACCAGTGGCTGCCGAGCGCCGCGGATCGAGTCGCGGTGCGCGCGCTGCAGACCCGCGCGGTCACCACGCCGGGCCAGTTCGCGAGCTGGATCGCGCCGCCGCTGCGCGGGATCGACGGCCGCCCCATGGACTTCCAGTACGTGAGATTCGACTAGCGCTGCCGTAGGGGTGGGTTTCTAACCCGCCCGCGCTGCGCCCTCGGGCCCTCGCGCTCTTTGCCCCCTCTCTTTCTCTCTTTCTGCCTCTCCCCTTTTTCCGCCCCGCCGCAAGATCCCTCAAGAAGTCCTCCGGCGCCTGCCGTGCGCGCACGTCTGCGCTGGACCGCTGGCGCCGCCGGGCGCCAGACTGGACTGACATGACGACTCCCGCCGCTCCCCTTCCCCGCAAGCGCTCGATCATCGAGCCCTTCAAGATCAAGGTCGTCGAGCCCCTGCCGCTGCGCACCGTCGCCGAGCGCGAGCGCGTCCTCGAAGACGTCGGCTACAACCTGTTCGCGGTGCGGGCCGCGGATGTCACCTTCGACTTCCTCACCGACTCCGGCACCACCGCCATGAGCGCCGCCCAGTGGGGCGCCATGATGACCGCCGATGAGAGCTACGCCGGCTCGCGCAGCTTCTATCGCTTCGAGGAGGTCGTGCAGCGCCTCACCGGCTATCAGCACGTGGTCCCCACCCACCAGGGCCGCGCCGCCGAGCACCTGCTGTTCTCGCTCATGTGCAAGGCCGGCGACAAGGTGCCCTCCAACAACCACTTCGACACCACCCGCGCCAACCTCGAGCAGCTCGGCGTGGACGCGGTCGATCTGGTGTGCGCCGAGGGCAAGGATCCCACGCTCGATCACCCCTTCAAGGGCAACGTCGACGTGCCGCGCCTGGAGGCCTTCCTCACCGAGCACCGCGGCCACGTGCCCTTCGTGATGACCACCATCACCAACAACACCGGCGGCGGCCAGCCGGTGTCGCTCGCCAACCTGCGCGACATCTCCGCCGCGTGCCGCCGCCACGGCGTGCCGTTTCTCCTCGACGCCTGCCGCTTCGCCGAGAACGCCTGGTTCATCAAGGTGCGCGAGCCCGAGGCCGCAGACAAGACCCCGCGCCAGATCGCCCGCGAGGTCTTCGAGCTCGCCGACGGCTGCCTGGTCAGCGCCAAGAAGGATGGCCTGGTCAACATCGGCGGCTTCATCGCCCTGCGCGACGTCGCCTGGGTGCCGCTCCTGCGCAGCCGCCTGATCCTCACCGAGGGCTTCCCCACCTACGGCGGCCTGGCCGCCCGCGACCTGGAGGCCCTCGCCGTCGGGCTCGACGAGGTGCTGGAGGAGACCTACCTGGCCTACCGCGAAGGCGTCACCCGCTACATCGCCGATGGCCTCACCCGCGTCGGCGTCCCCACCATGCGTCCGCCCGGCGGACACGCCGTGTACATCGACGCGCGCGCCCTCTTGCCCCACATCCCCGCCGAGCAGTTCCCTGCCCAGGCCCTCGCCGTCGAGCTCTATCGGGCCGAGGGCATCCGGAGCTGCGAGATCGGCTCCGTCATGTTCGGCAAGCGCCCCGACGGCAGCTTCGTGCCCTCCGCCATGGAGCTGGTCCGCCTCGCCATCCCGCGCCGCGTCTACACCCAGGCCCACATGGACTACGTCCTCGAGGGCATCGCCGAGCTCGCCCACCGCCGCGCCACCTTGCGCGGCCTGCGCATCGTGCAGGAGCCCGCCTTCCTGCGCCACTTCACCGCCCGCTTCGCGCCCCTGGCGTAGCGCCCCGAAGCGCTCGCGCGCCAGGTCGAGCGAGTCGAGCGAGTCGAGCGAGTCGAGCCAGGCGAGCCACCGCACGTGCTCCTGGGGTAGGATCGCCCGATGAGGCTTCGCCTTGCTTGCCCCGACGATATGCCCGCCTTGTGGAGGATCTTCTCGGCGGTCGTCGTCGCCGGCGAGACCTACGTCCAGGATGAGACGTTCGCCGAAGCGGCGTTCGCGCCATACTGGAGCGGCCGTGGCGGAGAGCAGTGGGTCGCCGAACTGGACGGCGCCGTGGTCGGAGGCTACACGCTGCGCGCGAATCACCCGGGCCGCGGATCAATGATCGGCACCGCGTCCTACGTCGTCGACGAGGCGCACCGCGGCCGTGGGATCGGCCGAACGCTCGGCCAGCACTCCCTCGATCGCGCGCGGACCCTGGGCTTTCGCGGGATGCTGTTCAACTTCGTCGTGGCCACCAACGCGCCAGCCTTGCATCTCTGGGAGAGCCTCGGGTTCCGCGTGATCGCGCGCGTCCCTTCGGCCTTCGACCACGAGCGGCTGGGCCCCACCGACGCGCTCGTCATGTTCCGATCGCTCGAGCCCACGCCGGATCATGCCGGGCAAGTGCCTCCTCCCAATGGAAATGATCAGCACCTCCGGGACGACGCGCTGGACGCGCGCACCCATCACGCGGTCATGAGGTCGTTTCTGGAAAAGGGACGGCCCCCGAACGCCGCCGAGATCTCCCAGGCCGCCGCGGCGGCCCCCGCCGAGGTCAGCGCCAGCCTCATGCGGCTTCACGAGGGCCACGGCCTGGTCCTGCACCCCGGCTCCGAGCGGATCTGGATCGCGCACCCCTTCTCGGCGTCTCCCACCGCCGTGTGGGTCCAGGCGCAAGATCGGGGATGGTGGGCGCCGTGCCTCTGGTGCGCCATGGGCATCGTGACGCTCGCCGGCGAGGACTCGACAGTACACACCCGTCTCGGCGGCGAGCGAAGCGAAGCGCGGATCGAGGTTCGAGGCGGGCGGATCGTATCTGACGACCTGCCCGTCCACTTCGCGATCCCCGTGCGCGAGGCGTGGAACAACGTCGTGCATTGGTGCTCCACGGTCCTGCCGTTCGCGCAGGCTGATCAGATCTCCGGCTGGTGCTCGCGCCACGGCCTGCCGCGCGGCGAGGTCGTCCCCACCAGCCAGGTCCTCGCGCTCGCCCAGGTCTGGTACGGCAGACACCTCGACCTCGACTGGCGCAAGTGGACCCTCGCCGAGGCCAAGGCCATCTTCGATCAGGTCGGACTGACCAGCGACATCTGGGCTCTCCCGTTGAGCGACGCGCGGTTCTGACCCGAGCCAGCTACCCAGGCCCACATTTGATGTGCTCACCGCAAGGACAGGTCCTTAGACGCGGCGCATTATCGAATCAATGAAGAAGTAGTGCGTGATACATTTTCATATGTATAGGTGACTCGCGAATCTCGAAACCAATCACGACTCGCTCTCGACGAGAAAAACAGTAAATCCCATCTCGGTAAATTTCTAGAATCTTCTTCCTCCTGGTAGGAGGTGAATGATAGCCTCACGGTCACCGTAGGGTCGCATTCCCTACGCTACAGCCATACAGGAGACGACAGATGATTGAAAAGAAGTCCGTGATTCTCGCTTTCTCGGCCGTCCTCGCCGCGGCTCCGGCGATCGGCCTGCAGCAGGCAATCGTTCAGCACGGGGAGGGCTTGACCCAGACCGAGCGTACCGTCCTTGAGGGTCTGTCCCCCACTGAAGTTCATGCGCTCTCGGGCTTGAACGAGCAGATGGACGAGCGCGTCGCTGCGACCAACAACAACAACAACATCAACATCAAGAAGCTGGCGTAGTTCGCCAGTCGCGCGTGCGAGGATCGAGTCTCCGACACCGAGGTAAGGCATGGCGCTTGTGGAGCAGGAACGAAGAGACCTTCCGTTTTTGTTGGTGAATCCGCCGTTGACGGATCCCACGTGCCCATACCACTCGATCTCATACTTGCTCGCCGCTACCGAGGCCAAAGGACTGCGCAGTGGGAGAGCCCTCGACGCCAACGTCGAGGCGCTCAACTACCTGGCGAACGATGGACAGGTGGCAGAACTCCTCGCCCGCGCGAAACTCTGTCTTGCCGACATTGAGCGCAAGGATTCACTCAGCCGCCTGGACGAACTCCGATACCGCTACGCCTTGAAGGGCCTCGCGCTTTCCGCCGAGATGCCCAGAGAGGCCATCGAGACGTTTCGCACCGCGGCGCAGTTCTACGACTACCCTCGATATCAGCGGGCGGTGTCGGTCATCAACACGTGGATCGACCTGCTCTCACTCGATGGCCTGGTTGGTCAGTTTGATGGCCTGGCGTTCAACTATAGCCACGTGGTCAGCTTCTCGAGTGTCGGCGATCTGAGCGATCCCGATCTCATCGCCACGCTGGCCGCGCCGTTTGCGCCCTACCTGCAGACCGAGTTCCGCGCTCACCTCCACTCGCGGCCGTGGCGGTTCATCGGGCTGTCGGTAAACTACATCGCGCAGCTTCCGCTCGCCCTCCACATGGCGAGGCTCATCCGCCAAGAACTTCCGGAGGTCCGCCTTTGCCTCGGGGGAACCGAGATAAGCGACATTACCAAGCAGATCGACTCGTTGCGCGACATCTGGAAACTCTTCCCCACCGCGGACTATCTGGTCGTTGGCGAGGGCGAGGCCGCGCTGGTCCACCTGCTGGAGAACCTGGACACCGCGCCACAGTCGGTGCGCGCGCCCGGAGTGCTGACCAGGTCCCTGCTCTCGGGGCGTCCCCAGGTCGCCTATGAGGACCTCGCCAGTTCCAGCCCTCCAAACTATCAGGTCTGGGACTGGCCAAGCTACTGGTCCCCCGAGCCGGTGATCCTGTACTCGCCAACCCGTGGCTGCTACTGGAACCGCTGCACCTTCTGCGACTACGGCCTGAACACCGACGCACCAACTTCGCCGTCGCGCGAGCGACCAACCTCCAGCGTGGTCAGCGACCTGCAGAGCATCGCCAACATCGGGTCGACGATCTACTTCGCGGTCGACGCGATGTCGCCAAAGTACCTGCGCAAGCTCGCGGAAGCCATCAAGCCGCTGCAGCTCTCCTGGTCCGCCGAGCTCCGACTGGAGAAGACGTTCATCAGCGGTCTCACGCAAGAACTGTTCTCGAGCGGGTGCGTCGCCATCTCCTTTGGGTACGAGTCGGCTGCGCCGCGCATCCTCGAGCTCATCGACAAGGGCACCAGCCCAGAGAACATCGCCAAGATCCTGCAGGCTCTTCGTCAGGCCAACATCGGCGTCCAGATGATGGGGTTCACCGGGTTCCCCTCCGAGACCCCTGAGGAAGCGCTCATGACCTACGACTTCCTGATCAAGCATCAGGACTCGTGGACCCTGGCGGGCATCGGCGAGTTCGTGCTCACGTCGCAGTCGATGGTCGCCAAGGAGCCAGCGCGCTTTGGCCTGGAGAAAGTGGTCCGTACCGCTGGCGATGACATCGCGCGCTCGCTCGGCTGGGTCGACTCTACTGGGGCGCTCCATCTCAACGGCAGCTCCCACGACGAGCGGCTACAGCAGGCCTCGCGAGCGATTCGTCGAGGCGGATACAACCGCCCCTTCGTCGGCGGAATCGATAGCAGCCACAGCCTGCTCTACTTCAAGAAGCACGGCGCCAAGCTCTGGCCCGACGATGAAGCTGGAGCATCAAACGGCGCTGATCTCCCACGCTCGCGCACGGTTCGTCACCATACGCAGTTTGACACGCTCGACAATTTCTGCACGACGGACGACATCGCCCGGTATCTGGCCGCGAGGCGAGAAGAAGGAACCGCGCCGACGGCCAGCGACGTCCTCGAGTTCCTCTCCGTCGAGTCTTCCCCGTCCCGCAACGGAGGACAGATAGAAGTGCTGGCAAACGGCGGATACTTGATCTTGGGCCCCGAGGTCCTCGCGGTGGAGGCCAACCCCAGCGCCGCCTACCTCGCCGCCAAGGAGATGCTGCTTCGCCTCCAAGGTCTGTAAGCGATCTTGCGCGACCTTCCCTGGCCAAAAAAAAGCTGCTTCTGCATTCTTGGACCAGCATTCGGCCCCTTCCAGGTTCGCTACGGCGCGCCAGTTGCATTACGCTAGCGCCGAGGGCGAAGCGCTGATGATTCGCGACACTTCGGGACAAGATGTAACGCTCAGCGGTCCACAAGCCGCTCCGGCCTGGCGGCGCTGGATGATGCGTGGCCTGATCGCCGCGGCGGCCCTGGCCGCGATCGGCTACGTGATTCGAGGCTGGCTTGGCGCCGGCAACTCGGTAGACCGAGCGCGCCTGCGCATCGCCGCGGTGAGCCGCGGCACGCTGGTGCGAGACCTCGTGGTCGACGGTCGGGTGGTGGCCGCCAACAACCCCACGCTGTACGCGATCGCTGCGGGCACGGTGGAGTTCCACGCCCGGGCCGGCGACAAGACCACGCGAGGACAAGTGCTAGCCACCGTCTCCAGCCCCGAGTTGCAGAGTCGGCTCGTCCAGGAGCAGGCCACGCTCGCGGGGCTCACCACCGGCGTGGAGCGCGCCATGCTGGACGTCGAGCACAGCGGAGCCAACGCCCAGAAGCTCATCTCGCAGGCCGAGGTCGACCGCCAGACCGCAGCGCGCGAGGTCGAGATCAACAAAGAGATGTTTGGGCTCGGCGTTGTGTCGGAACTGGAGTTCCGGCGCTCGCAAGACGCCCTCAAGAAGACCGAGATCGCGCTCCAACACGCCCGAATCGAGGCGGGGCTGCAGCGCAAGGAGACCACGTTTGATCTCGGGACTCGCAAGCAGAGCCTCGATCGGCAACGAGCGGTCGTGACCGAACTCGAACGCCAGGTGGCTGCGCTCAAGCTCACCTCCCCTGTCGATGGACAAGTCGGCGAGTTGCTGGTCGCACAAGCGGCGAAAGTCGAGAGCAACACGCCCATCGTGACCGTGGTGGACCTGGGGGCCTTCGAGATCGAGCTCCGGGTACCTGACAGCTTCGCGCGTGAAGTGACCGCTGGTATGGCCGCGGAGATCCGGGCCGACTCCACGACCTTCGCCGGTCAGGTGGTGTCGGTGTCGCCGGAGGTGGTCGACGGCAAGGTGGCGGCGCGCCTCAAGCTGGTCGATCAGCGCCCCGCGGGTCTCCGCCAGAATCAACGGCTGTCAGCGCGCATCCTGATCGAGGAGCGGCCCAACGTACTGATGGTGCAACGCGGGCCCTTCGTCGAGGCCGGGGGCGGCAACTACGCCTACTTCGTGGAAGACGAAACCGCCCTGCGCCGGCCGATTCGCCTCGGGGCGGTGAGCCTCGACTCGGTGGAGCTGGTCAGCGGTGCCAAAGCCGGAGATCAGATCATCGTCACCGGAGCCGAGATGTTCGGCAACGCGCAGAGCGTACGCCTCGCCGACTAGTCGATGACGGGTGACAGGAGCACGACATGCTGCAGATGAAGGAAGTGTCCAAGGTCTTTCGCACCGCGACCGTCGAGACGCGCGCGCTGCGCGCGCTCTCGCTCGAGGTAGATGAGGGCCAGTTCGTCGCGATCACCGGCCCGTCAGGCTCCGGCAAGACCACGTTTCTCAATATCGCCGGGCTCCTCGAGGAGTTCAGCAGCGGCACGTACATGCTCGATGGCGTCAACGTGGCCAACCTCGACGATCGCGCTCGCTCGCGTCTGCGCAACGAGAAGATCGGCTTTGTGTTTCAGGGCTTCAACCTGATCCCTGACCTGAACCTGTTCGACAACGTGGATGTCCCGCTACGCTACCGTGGGATGACCAGCGGCGATCGCCGCAAGCGCATCGAGGCTGCGCTGGACCGAGTGGGGCTCGCCAAGCGCATGCGTCACTTTCCAGCGGAGCTGTCCGGCGGTCAGCAACAGCGCGTGGCGATCGCGCGCGCGATCGCCGGGGATCCCAAGCTGCTGCTCGCCGATGAGCCAACCGGCAACCTGGACTCCGAGATGGCGCGCGAGGTCATGAACCTGCTCGAAGAGCTCAACTCGCAAGGCACGGTGCTCGTGATCGTGACCCATGACCCCGCGATCGCGTCGCGCGCCCCTCGCAACGTCCACATCGTCGATGGCGTCGCCGCGGACGTCGAACGCAAGCCCGCGGCTGGCGCAACCACCACGGCATCCTGAGGCCACCATGTTCGCGTACTACCTCCACCTCGCGTTGCGAAGCCTCGGTCGCAACCGTGTGATCACCGCGCTCATGGTCCTGGCGATCGCGTTTGGCGTGGGCGCCAGCATGACCACGCTCACGGTGTTGCGCACGCTGTCCGCAGATCCGGTGCCCGGGAAGAGCCACCGGCTGTTCAATGTCCAGCTCGATCCCCGGCCGGCATCGCGGTCCATGCCGAGCACGGAGCCGCCCGAGCAACTCACCCGCACCGACGCCGAGGCCTTGATACGAGCCGCCAAGGCCGAGCGGCAAGTGATGATGAGCGGCGGCAACGCTGCCATCGAACCGACGCGCGCTGACCTCGCGCCGTTCTTCGCCGACGCGCGCTGGACCACGGCTGACTTCTTCGTGATGTTCGGGGCCCCGTTCGCCGCCGGCACCCCGTGGACCGCCGTAGACGACGAGCGAGCGGCGCGCGTCGTCGTGATCACCCGGGAGCTGGCGGAGAAGCTGTTTGGCACGATCGAGATCATCGGGAGGTCGTTGCGGGTGGATGGCACGGAGATGAGGATCGTCGGGGTGCTGGACACCTGGCGCGTCAACCCTCACTTCTATGACCTCAACACCACCGTCTATGGGACCGGCGAACAACTGTTCGCGCCGTTCTCGACCTCTCGCGAACTCAAGCTGTCCCGCAGCGGGACGACGGACTGTTGGGAGAACGCCCCGGAGCCCGAGGCGCTGGGCGCGCCCTGCACCTGGGTGCAACTCTGGGTCGAGCTTGGAAGCATGAGCGCAGTCGCTAACTATCAAGACTTTCTGACAAGCTACTCGCAGGATCAGCGACGCGCCGGGCGGTTCGAGCGCGAGCCGACGATCCGCCTGCGCAGCGTGGTGGACTGGCTGGCCTTCAAGCAGGTGGTCCCCTCGGATGTGCGGCTGCAGACCTGGATCGCCCTGGGGTTCCTCATCGTCTGTCTCATCAACACCATCGGGCTCTTGCTCACCAAGTTCCTGCGTCGCGCATCGGAGGTGGGAGTCCGACGAGCGCTGGGCGCATCCAAGCGCGAGATCTTCACGCAGCTGCTCATCGAGGCCGCGGTGGTTGGCCTCGCTGGCGGACTGGTGGGGCTGCTCTTCACCTGGATAGGCCTGGGAATGATCCGCAGCCAGCCCACCACATACGCCGCGCTTGCTCGGCTCGATCTGCCCATGTTGGGGATCACGATCGCGCTGGCCGTAGTCTCCAGCATCCTCGCGGGCGTGTTCCCGGCCTGGCGAGGCTGCCAGGTATCGCCGTCGATCCAGCTCAAGTCGCCGTAGCGCGGCCTTCCAGGGATCTCCATGCACCTACACCCAATTCTCTCGACCCTGCGGCGTCACCGAACAGCGTCCGCGTTGATCGTGCTCGAGATCGCCGTGACCTGCGCGATCGTGTCAAACACGGTCTTCCTCGTGCAGGAACGACTCTCGCGCATGAACAACTCCAGCGGGGTCGTCGAAGACGAGCTGATCGTCGTCCAGCTCACCGGCATCGGCGAGAAGCCGGACGCCGCTGCCGCCACCGAGGTCGATCTGAGCGCGCTGCGCTCCATCCCCGGGGTCAGGCACGTGGCCACCTCCAACATGGTGCCGTTTGGCAACTCGTCGTGGAACACGTCGATCTCGACCATCCCCGACGATCCAAACACGGTCAACAGCGCCATGTACTTCGGGAGTCAGGACCTGCTCGAGGTCATGGGCCTGCAGGTCACCGCTGGCCGCGATTTCGCACCCGAAGAGTACGTCACCCTGGATGACGTCCAGTCCAAGAAGGCACAAGCCCCAGCGGTCATCATCACCCGAGGCCTGGCGAACCGCCTGTTTCCGGACAAGCCCCCCATCGGACAGCCGCTCTACGTCCTGGGAAAAAACCCGCAAACGGTCGTGGGCGTCATCGAGCACCTTGCGCGACCCAATGAAGGTACAGGTCGAGAGAACGCGGCCTATGCGATCGTGCTGCCGCTGCTGGCGCCCTACACGGTGACTGGCAACTACGTCCTGCGCGCCGATGCCAAGCAAGCATCGCAAGTCCTGACCTCGGTGGATACCACCCTCAACCGGATCGATCGTGGTCGCGTCATCATGGGGCGCAAGCCGTTCGCCGAGATCCGCCGAGAGTACTTCTCGCAGGATCGCTCACTGGCACTCCTGCTCACCGGCGTGTCCATCGCGTTGCTGGTCGTCACTGCCATGGGCATCGTTGGGCTGGCGAGCTTCTGGGTCCAGCAGCGCACACGGCAGATTGGGATCCGGCGCGCGCTCGGCGCGAGTCGTGGCGATATCCTCCGCTACTTCCTTCTAGAGAATTTCATCCTGGCGACCATCGGTATCGTCCTTGGGATGGCGCTGAGCTACGGGATCAACCTGTGGCTCATGAAGGCCTATCAGGTGGCTCGCCTGCCCGGTACGGTCCTGCCCATTGGCGCCGCCCTCCTTTGGCTGGTGGGGCAACTGGCGGTGCTGGGGCCTGCGCTGCGGGCCACCAAGATCTCCCCTGCCATCGCAACACGTGCGACCTGAGACAGCTCTCCAACACGGAGAGCCATCTGGGAGACCTCGGTTGCCTGCATTGGGCAGTGGCGGGCGCGCCTGGCTTTGCGGCCACCCATTCGCCTGAATAGCGATCCAGCCACCACGCGCTCAACAGAGCGCAATATAGTGCGCATTCCTGCCGATTCGCCTGGGGGGTTGGCCCCCAGCCTCCAATCCGTCGGATTGTAGACCCTGGTCGACACCCTTACTCCCCAGGCTGCGGAAAGCGGCGCGCTGGCACTCCCCGAAAATATTTCATGAATTCAGCAATATAAGAGCCACGAAAGAGAACCTCAGAATTGACGCAGCACGTTAGTTTCGAGATCTGCGAAAAAAGATCGCAACCACGCACGGCGTTCCGGTGTCGCGCTTGCTCCTTCGACGTCATTTGATTTCAGACGGTTACGATCAGGGAACACTCGACCCCACTGGGATTCCTTCCCTCAACCCCCAGGGCTGGGGCCAGTCTCGCCCCGCTGCATTTCAAGGACTTGGCGGCGATCCGGGATCACCTCAGGCTGGGCACGGTCATTGCGATAGGGTCCCGGCATGGCGTCACAATTGATGGTTCGCAGCGCAAGCCGGTCCCGCCGGTCGATGCTTGAGACCCTCATCCGGCATCTGGACATGGTCCGACTGACGCTGAGCGCGGTCGCGGTCGCGACGCTGCTCGTGGGGTGCGTGGGTTTCATCTCTGACCCCTCCGATGACGGCCTCACGGTCAACCAGCGCAAGGCCCGGGACCTGTTCGTGGGCAAGGCCTACACGGTCGCCATGGAGCAGTGCGGCGGCTGCCACACAACGCTCGCCAACTCCGACTTTCTCAAGGGCAACGCTCCGCTGGAGGTCTACCAGACCATCAAGGAGTTCAAGCCCGGGATGATCAACTTCATCGACGCGGCCAAGAGCCGGCTCTTGACCAAGGGCGTGCACTCGGGGCCGGAGTTTGCGCTGGCGACCCGCAACGGCCAGACCGAGAGCGACTACGAGGTCATGTTGGCCTGGCTGCGCGCCGAGCAGCGCGCGGGCGGCGATGCCGTCGGTGGCGACGGCCCCTCGTACATCGTGACCGCCAAGTTCACGCCGACGGTGTGCATGGGCGCGCGGGCGGCCTGCCAGGTCAACACGGTGTCCCTGCGCGGCATCCGCCCGGACAAGACCGGCATCGAAGCCGACGTCGAGTTCCTCTACGAGGTCCTGCCGCTGTCGAACTCCCCGTACCTCGCCAACCTCAAGGTGAAGGCCGGCGCCGAGGGCGCGTACGTCGAGAGCCCCGTGTTCCTCGGCTACACCGCGGGCAACACCACGCCGACCATCGACGGTGACGCCTTCTTCGCCATCAAGACCAACGTGGCCGCGAACATGTCGGCCACCATCGGCGGCGGGTTCGCCGGGCTCACCGACCTGCGCGCGCTGTCGGACGCCGGCGCGCCCAACGAGATGGCCATCTCGTTCCAGGTCATCGACAAGTACAAGCCCGAGGGCGGCGCGGTGGACCCGAGCGTGTGCAAGGCGGTCGCCTCGTACGTCGCCAACGTCAAGCCCATCCTGGCCGCGAGCTGCAACAACTGCCACGGCGCGGCCGCCAACAACGCCGGCGCCAAGGGCAACATGACCATCACCCCCGCCGACGACGTCGCGAGCTGCCAGCAGGCCAAGCGCAACGCGGTCGACCTCAACAACATCCCGTCGACGGCGATCTTCATCGCTCCCAAGCCGGGCGCCAGCAACCACCCCGTCAAGCTCAATCCGTCCACCGCGTGGGAAACCGCGGTTACGACGTGGCTCACCGCCGAGAAAACTGCCCCTTAGCCCCAAGAGAACCCATGCGCAATATCAACACGATTATGAAGGAGTCAGCCCCATGAAGAGGATCTCAGCATTCCTCCTTGTGGCTACGGCGAGCGTCGTGGCCCCTGCTTGTGACCCCGGCGTCGACGGTCCCGGTGACAACAACACCGATCCGGACGACCCGACCAACCCGGCCGACGAGTGGAACAAGAAGCTCGACGCCCGCAAGCCGGACTACAACGCAGCCCTGCGCATCGCCTCTCTGCGGCTCATCGGTGAGCTGCCGACGATGACGCAGATCAACCTGGTGGCGAACGCCGCTGACGACGCCGGCAAGAAGGCCGCGTACGAAGGCCTGGTCGACTCCTTCCTGGCTGACCCGCGGTTCTCGCGCCAGATGATGGTGTACTTCCGCGACCTGTTCCGCATGGGCGGCACGGTGAACACGGTGGACCTGGAGACGGCGCCGGCGTTCGCGGCCTCGCTCGCGGTCGCCAACGACAGCTACATGAAGCTGCTGACGGCCACCACCGGCACGTGCCCCACGTTCAGCGCGGCGACCAACACGTTCACGGCGGCCAACTGCGCCAACAACGTGACCACTCACGCTGGCGTGCTCACCAACCCGGGCATGAACGCGCACTTCACCTCGAACTTCGCGTTCCGTCGCGTCGACTGGGTGCAGCGCACGTTCAACTGCCAGAAGTTCCCCGCGGATCTGTCCGAGACCCCGGAGACCTACGGCGGCAAGCTCTACACCGGCAAGTTCCCGTGGCTGTCGGTGGCCGGCAAGACCAACGGCGGTCGCGTGGACTTCCACGACGTCCAGTCGGTGGTGTGCATGGGCTGCCACAACGTGATGAACCACATCGCGCCGCTGTTCGCCAACTTCAACGAGACCGGCCAGATGACGGCCGCGATCGCGGTCAAGACGCCGCTTGGCGCCAACGACCTCGCCCGCGCCACCGACTTCTTGCCGGCCGGCGAGCCCTTCGCCTACCGCCTTGGCCAGGCCACGCCGGACCTGCCGTCGCTCGGCACCGCCATGGCCGCTGACCCGGAAGTTGCTCGCTGCGCCGTCAAGCGCTTCGTCAACTGGGCGCAGGGCAAGGAAGAAATCACGACCGCGCTGACGCTGGTGCCGGACACGGTCATCCAGACGCAGACCGAGGCGTTTGTCGCCAGCGGTTTCAAGATCAAGGACCTCATCCGCGGTGTGTTCACCTCGGATGACTTCGTGAAGTTCTAAGGAGGCATCCCCATGACCCGCATTACAAAGAGCCTTTTTTTGGTCTTGGTCGCCAGTGCCTCTGCGTGCTCGAGCGACATCGAGGAAGATCCGGGCATCGAGCCCGGCCCCAATGACACCTCGGGCAGCGAAGACAACACCTTCGACCACGAGAACGACGGCAAGTCGCCGTTCGAGATCCTGGCGGAGCAGCAGGCGCAGGGCCCGGCCCGCTTCACCTCGCGCATCCACTTCTGCGCCAAGATGCGCTACACCACCACGGGCAACCTACTCCGCTCGCGCGGCGTGGCCCTGCCGGGCGCTGCCAACAGCGCAGGGTCGCTGTTCACCAGCGGCGCCGGCCCGATGGGCGCTCCGAACTACGGCGCGCGCGTCCGTGAGAACCTCGCCGCCACCACCTCGGGTGCGTCGCGCCTGATGGACATCTTCGCTTCGGCCTCCACCGAGATCATCGCCGGCTTCGCCAACATCGAAGCCTGCAAGGTCGGTGGCGTGGCGCCCCCGCTGTTCGACGCTGGTGGGACCCGCTGCAACGCGCAGGCGTTCACCTGCCTCGCCGGCGCCCCGGTGGCGCCTGCGGAGCTGGACATCTGCGACAAGACCATCGCTGGCGCCAAGAACGCCGCCGGCGCCAACGACCAAGCCCTTGGCCAGCGCCTGGCAGTTGCCGTGATGCTCGCCGCGACCCACATCTGCGAGTGAGGAGGAATCACCATGGCAAAGTCTCCATTTACCCGACGTGACGAACAGCGCGAGGTTTCACGCCGTGCGCTCATCAAGTGGACGCTCGCGTGTGGCGCCGGCCTCGGCGTCTCGCGCTCCAAGGTCTACGAGATCCTGGAGAAGCACTCCGGCAAGGGCGTCGCCCTCGCGGCCGCGACCTGCAACACCAAGAACTTCATCTTCATGGCTGAGGGCAGCGGTGGTCTCTCCATGATGACGCAGTTCTTCATGCCCATCCAGGGCGTGGCGTCTGCGCGCAACCCGGCCTTCTCGTGGGCCGGCGACTCCACCACCGGCGACCTGGGCTCGGCGATGGCCGGCACGGACTTCCCGGCCTGGACGTATGGCGATGACCCGTGGAAGTCTCGCACCGCCGAGATGTACCCCGCGGCGTTCTTTGGTGGCACCAACACCACCCACAACGACGACGTCACAACCACGACCTTCGGCATCAACGGCAAGAGCATCCCGGCCTTCGCGGCCGAGCTGCAGGTCCAGTCGCTGCCGTTCATCGTGCCCGCGCTCGCCATCGGCGTGAACCCGGGCCCGTCGTCGGTGCCGTTCGCCACCGCAGGGAACGTGGCCGCCGCCACCGCCCTGTTTGACAGCCTCGCCTCGCGTGCCAACGGCCTGCTCTCCATCAGCGGCAACGCCGACCTGTACGCGCAGCACCAGGACGTCCTCGTCGCCCTCAACAAGGTCGCCAAGAACCCAGTCCAGGGCGTCGACACCATCAAGGGCGCGGCCCGCTTCGTCGGCAAGAACCTGGCGGCGCAGCTCCAGGTCACCGCCGCGGAGATCCTGCAGTTCGCAGGGACCTCCACCCTGTCCAACGGCGCGACCCGGTATGCCCAGGCCCTGATCTTCGCCCTCAAGGCGATGCAGCTCGGCCTGACCCACACCATCGCGTTCCGCGGCTTCACCAACGATCCGCACGGCTTCTTCGACAGCGGCATCGCTGGCGCTCGCGCGGAGCTCCGTCATCCGCCAGATCGTCAAGTCCTTCATCGAGAAGGCTGACACCGTGATCGACCCGGTGTGCGGCGCTCCGCTGTCGCGCAACCTGGTGATCGCAGGCAGCGGCGACACCTAGCAAGGCGCCGTTCAACCAAGGTGGCTGGGGCGACGGGACGCCCGGCAACCCAGCATCATCTTCACCTACAGCGGTGGCGACATCAAGTCGGGCTGGCACGGCAACGTCACCCAGGCCGGCGGCCCCACGGTCCTCAACGCTGCAGGCCAGAACATCGCGTACAACGCCAACCTCGGCTTGCGCGCTGCCATGGGCGGCATCGCGTACTCGCTCACCAACCGCGACAAGCGCGCGGCTGAGACCTACCTCGGTGGGCCGATGGATGACCTGATGATTCACTACCGTCCGCTCATCAGCTAATCACTACCTCGCCGCCACGCGGCGCGCGAACGAGTGAGTGAATGAGTGTGAGAACGAGGGATGCCCGCTGGGTGTCCCTCGTTTTTGCGTTCCGGAAGGCTGGCTCGGGGCGCGGGCTCGAGGCGCGACCGGCCGTAGGGGACGCCGCTGGAGGCCCGGTCGGCATCCAGCGCGTGGGGGCGGCGCTGGTCACGGGCGCCGCTCCGCGGCAGAATGAGCGCCGCACATCGTGCGAGGAGGTCTGGCGTGGATCCAGTGACCGTGGCAACGGGGTTGTCGGTGATGAGCAAGGTCCTTGGGCTGGGGATGAAGGGGTGGAATGCCCTGGATGATCAGTCCTTCAACAAGGACGATGTGGAGGGGCTGCGCGCGCTGGTGGAGACCGCGGGCGGCGTGGTCAGCAGCAAGGCCAAGGCGAGCGCCAAGGCGCCGAGCGCGGCCGCCACTCACCTGGCGCTGGTGCTGCGCGCGTTTGGCCAGGCGCTGGGCCGGCATCGCGAGCTGCACGGCCTGGTGTCGCTGTCCACGGGCTGGCGACGGCTGTTCGACGACGACGAGAAGGCGCGGGAGAAGGAGATCAAGCTGCGCATGAAGCTGGCGGCGCCAAGGCTGACCGAGCTGGGCGCCGGCACGCAGCAGGAGCTGGCGCTGCTGGACTCGCTGCAAGGCAGCCCGCTGGCCACTCCGTACTTTCAGGCGCTGTGGTGGGCGTTCACTGAACCGGGGCTCACCAACGAAGAGGCGGGCGAGCTCCGGCCGCTGGATCTGACGCCCACCGCGGCGCGCGAGTTCGAGCGCACCTTCCTGCTGGCCTATCTCAGCGGCCTCGCCGGGGCGCCTGCCATCGCTGACTACCTGGAGAAGCTGGAGGACTATCGCACGCTGCTGGTGCGGGACCTGTTGCTGCGCGAGCTGGCGAGCTGGGGCGGCCGCCACGTCTTTGGCAACGTGCGCCGGGACCAGTGGCAGGATGCGGGGTTGCCGTTCTTCGCTGGAGGCGATGTACGTGGAGCCAAGCGCGGTGCTGATGCCGCGACCGCCCAAGGGCGCGGCGAGGGAGCTGCCGCAAGGGCACAAGCCGCGGCCGCTCCTGGCGCTGCTGCGTGAGCTGACCTGCGCCGGATCAGCTCCGCAGGTCATTGTGGTGACGGCGGACTTTGGCCACGGCAAGTCGCTGAGCGCGCGCCGCCTGGCCAGCGCGCTGGCGCACGAGTTTCTCACCTCGCCCACCGCGTCCCCGGCGCTGGCGCGCCCGGTGTACGTCCGCTGCGCGGACGACTTCCCCGCTGAGCACGTGGACGTGAAGGCGACCGTGCGCCGCGCCTGGAAGCGCACCGCTGACGCGACCGGGTTCTCGGCGGCGCTCGGTGATGCGGGCTTTGCCTGGCCAGAGAGCAACGAACGCTTCCTGGTCCTGCTGGATGGCCTGGATGAAGTCTCGCTGGGCCATCAGCAGCAGCGCACGCTGTTCCAGACCCTGCAGGACCACACCACCGCGCAGCACCGGTTCATCGTGCTGTCGCGCCCGGGCGCGGTGCTCCCCAGCCCCGAGCTGGGGGACCGCGTGGCGGAGGTGCAAGTGCAGCGGTTCGCCGCGCTGCAGATCGAGGACTGGCTGACCCGCTGGAACACGGCGAGCTCGGACGGCGCCGACCGTGGCGCCGCCGCAACCCCGCCGCTATCGCTGGCCGAGCTGCAGCGGCGGGGGGTGGCCGACCTGGCCGCCACCCCCATCTTGCTGTTCATGCTGGCCTTCACCTGGGCCCAGTACGCAGACCAGCAGGAGGAGCTGTCCAAGGCCACGCTGTACGAGCACTTCTTTCGCCAGCTCGCGCGCGGCAAGGCGGAGGGCGACCAGGACGTCCACAAACCCATCCGCGATGCATCGGCGCGCCTGCTGGAGGCGCTGCGCAGCCAGGACCTGCTGCCCGAGGGATCCACTTCCATCGACGCCATGCTGTGGCTGATGGCCCGGGTCGCCTGGGAAGCCTACAAGCTGGAGCAGCAGCAGCGCGAGTTCGACAGCCACAACGTCGAGCAGCTCCTGCGAGACACCTTTGGCCGGGAGGTCCCAAAAGAGTCTCTGGAGCTGATTCGCCTGGGCCTGGTGCTGGCGCTGCAAGCCGATCTGCGCGCCAGCAACCACACGATCCTGTTTGGCCACAAGTCGTTTCGCGAGTTCCTGGTGGGCTACTACTGGGCCAGCCAGCTTCGGCGCATGGTGCGCAGCCGGGAGAAGGACTGGGGCGATCTTGCGACGAAGTGGCTGCTCGGCGCCCGGCTACTTGGCAGGCAGGACCAGTCCTTTGCCTTCCTGATGCAGCTCATCAATCGCAGCGTGGCCCAGGACAAAGGGCTGGAGTGGACCGATACCGACCGCAGCGCGCTGGTGCGGTGGGCCGAGGACACGTTCAACGACGAGCGCCAGCAATTCTCCGGCGCAGGCGGCTCACGGGATGACGCTTCGCTGCGCCACGACCAGCGGGCCGTGCTGCGCGAGGCCGCCCTGGCCATCGGCAGCCTGGCGAAGGACTCTCCCGGCATCAAAGCCAAGGACGAGTTCACGCTGCGCTCCTTGCTGGCCTGGTTCTGGCTCCGAAGCGAAAGCGTTATCCTTCTGGCTCCGACGAGTCACTTGCGAGACGCAGACCTCCAAAACGCCAACCTCCAATACGCCAACCTCCAACACGCAGACCTCCAAAGCGCCAACCTCCCAAACGCACACCTCCAATACGCCAACCTCCAACACGCAGACCTCCAAAGCGCCAACCTCAGCGGCGCCCACCTCCAAAACGCAGACCTCCAACACGCCCACCTCCAATACGCAGACCTCCAAAGCGCCAACCTCAGCGGCGCCCACCTCCAATACGCAGACCTCCAAAGCGCCAACCTCAGCGGCGCCCACCTCCAATACGCAGACCTCCAACACGCCAACCTCCTACGAGCCAACCTCAACCGTGTTGATCTCACATACTTCGACCTTCAACACGCCAACCTCCAACACGCCAACCTCCAACACGCCGAACTCGTACACGCAAAACTCCAATACGCCAAACTCGCACACGCCAACCTCGTAGGCGCAAGACTAGTACACGCCAAATTCCAATACGCCGACCTCCAATACGCCGACGTCAGCGACGCCCACCTCCAATACGTCAACCTCCAAGACGCCAACCTCCAGTTCGCTCGCGTAGCGAATGCTCGGTTCACTTATGCAGACCTCAGCGGCGCCGACCTGTGCTACCTGGATCTACGCGAAGCCCACCTCGCCGGCGTGATCCTGCACCGCGAGCGCACCCCCACCGATCCCCCTGGCCCCGAGCTCATCTCCGCCATCTTCGACGAGACCACCCTCTGGCCCGAAGGCTTCACCGTCCCCACGCTGCCCACCGAGCCCACGCCCGACTGAGCCTCGCAGCAGCTGCGCTACCGCGGCACGATCTCCACGCCGATGAACGGCAGGATCGGCAGGCCGCGGATGTCTGACTCCTTGCCGTTGTCCTCGACCTCGCGGCCCTCGATGTTGCGGCGGTTGGTGGCGTTCTGCAGGTCGACGAACAGGACCACCTCGCCCCACTTGCGGCGCCAGCTTCGATCGGCGCGCACGTCGAGGGACACGTACAGCGGCAGGCGGCCGCCCCAGGTGTCGATCAGGGTCTCGCCGTTGTCGTCCACCCCGCTGGCGGGGCTGTACGGGTTGCCGGACACCACGCTGAGGCGGCCGCCGAGGCGCCAGTGGGTGAAGGCGACCGAGCCCACGGCCGTGAGGTGGTGGCGCTGATCGAGCTGGTACGGGCGCCAGCCAGAGAAGCGGGTGGGATCATCTTTGCGCTCGGAGCGAGACAAGGTGTACGCGAGGTAGCCGTAGTAGCGCTCACTGCGGCGCTTGAGCGAGAGCTCGACGCCCTGGCTGCGCGCGCGGCCGGTGGCCTCCTTGTAGTCAAACGAGCCGAACTGCTCCTCCAGCAGCTCGGCGAAGATGGGGCCAAGGCCGCCGGTGTTGGGCTCGGGCACCTCGGGGTCCGGGCCGGGGCGGATGGCGGAGGTGGGCTGGCGTCTGCCGTCGTGCAGAAAGCCGGTGAGCGAGGCCTCCACATCCCAGGGCAGGCGCGCGTCGACGCTGAGCGACAGCTGATCGGTGTACCCGCTCTTGAGGCCCGGGTTGCCAAGGGTCTTCTCCAGCTCCATGGGGGTGGGCGGCTGATGAAAGCGGCCCGCGGCCTGGCGCAGGGTCACCGTCTCGGAGACGCGCTGGTGCAGGTTGAGGCGCGGATCCACCACCACCTCGCCGGTGGCGCCATAGCTCTCCACGCGCACGCCAGGCTTGGCGGAGAAGCGACCGCCCCACGGCGCCACCCGCACCTCGGCGTAGCCGGCGACGTCGCGCCACCACAGCGACGTGGTGGCCTCCACCGACATCTCGTCCACGTTGACCTCGAGCTGGCCGAGGTGTCCGCCCTGCGCATCCAGGCCGCCGCGCAGGTGGCCCCACGAGGTGTCGCGGATGAGGTCCGCGCGCGCGCCCAGCACGGTCATGGGACGGCGAAACTTGACGTCGCCCACCGGCTCCTCGCCGTCCATCGGCGGCTCGTCGTCCTGGCTGCTGTCCTCGATGGACAGGACGTTGTAGCCGCCCCAGGGCACCGCCTCGAGGTGGGTCTTGCCCCAGCTCTTGCGATAGGTCACGCCGGTGCGCACGAACGCCGACGTCAGCGCGAGCTCGTCGCTGGCCACCCGATCGATCGACGCGAAGAGCTGCGGGATGAAGCGGCCGTCACGGCGCGGGTCGCCCCAGGAGCCGCGGAGCTGGGCGTCGAGGTAGCTGGGCAGCGGGGTGCCGTCGTCGACGAACGGGCGCACCAGCGCGTCGAGGTACGAGCGGCGCACGCCGATCATCAGGCCGCCGCCGCCGGGCACCGGGCCCTCGGCGAAGGCGCCGGAGTGCAAGAGCCCGACCTCGCCGCCGGCGCGCCAGCCGTCGGTGCGCGGCTCGCGGGTGGCCAGCGAGATCACGCCGCCCTGGGTGCGGCCCCAGCCGGCGTCAAAGCCGCCGCTGGTGACCTCGAGCCCCTCGAGCAAGGTGGCCGGATAGAACGAGGTCACGCCGCCGAAGTGGAAGGCGATGGGCACCTCCATGCCGTCGAGGAACACGCTGGTGTCGCGCGGGGCCTGGCCGCGCAGCACCAGGCCGCCGAAGTTGTACGGGATGCGGGCCACGCCGGGCAGGGTCTGCACCGCGCGCAGCACGTCGTTGGCGGCGCCCGGGGTCTGCCGGACGTCCTCGGCGGTCATGCGATACGCCACCGGGCGCGTCTGCTCCGGGGCGCGGCCGGTGACCTCGATGACCTCGCTGGTCGCGTCGGCCTCCAGGGTGATGAGCCAGTCGCTGTCGTCTGCGCTCGCGCGCTCGGCGCCATCGAGCGCGGGCGCTGGGCTCGCTGGTGGCGCAGCAGCGGAGGGCGACGTAGCAGAGGGCGACGGCGCGGGGGCGACTCCGGGCGCAGGTTGCGGGGCGGCGGGCGCGGCGGGAGCGGCAGGAGCGGCGGGAGCGGCAGGAGCGGCGGGAGCGGAAGCCGCGGACGGCGAGGCAGGCAAGGCAGGCGCCCCAGCCGAAGCGGGCGTCCCAGCCGCAGCGGGCGCCCCAGCCGAGGAGGGCCCGGCAGGAGCCGCAGACGCCGCAGGCGCCAACACCACCGTCGCCGCGCCGCCGACACCGACCCCAGCTCGCGCCGGCCGCGCCGCGGGCACGGCCACGGTGCGGGTGGCGTAGCCCGGCGCGATCACGGTGATCACGCGGACGCCCGGCGGCAGGCTCAGCGTCACCTTGCCGGCGGCATCGGCCACCGCGCCCTCGCCCCGCTCCACCAGCACCGACGCGGTGTCCACCGGAGCGCCGGTCGCGGCGTCTACCACCTTGGCCAGGATCACCCGCGGCGAGGCAGCGCCGCTCTGCGCCACGCTCAGCAACACCGCGAGCGCGACGCCACCGATCAACGTCAGCCTGGGCATGAGCGGAGAGCTGGCGACGGCGCGGCGCGACCGGAACCAAGAACGAAGGCGAGAGACTGCAAGATGGAACACGGGGACTCCAGGGACGGCGACTGCCCAACGGACGACAGGGCGTCGAGTTCCACCCTGCCACCGAACCTACGCCTGCTGATGCACCAACCTTGCTCGCGCGTGACCTCGCCCGCGTAGAGCGGCAAACCGCGGCAGGCCGTCCCCCCTCGGCCGTCGCCCCAGGAGGCAGCCCCTGGCAGTCGCTGGCAGGGTTCGGCAGGCGCCGGGGAGAGCAGGCAGGCGGCTCCGCCGCCTCGGCCGGGTGATTTCCATCGTTGACACAATCTTCCAATGCAGCAGACAGCTCTCGACCATACCGTCCAGTACGCCTGCGCAATTGCACCTGGCCCGCGCGCTCGATGCGAGGCCGCAACACCTCACCACAGCGCCACCGCTGGATCGATAACAACCCCAGCCAGAGCTGTTCTGAAGTGAAGTGCTGATACGCTCTCTCGCACAGAGGAGGCGGTGAGCGTGACTTGCGTGCGTCGCGATGGGGTTGTGGATGAGGCGTCGAGCGCGTGCTGTCAGCGCCGCGAGAGGCACGATCGCTTCACGCCCCGAAGGTCGAGCGCGCCGCGGCGCCTGGCTGCGCGCGTCGGTGCGGCGCGGGACCACTGCCTTGCCCTCGCCGTGATGAACGCCCGGAGCTGGCGCATCCGCTTCTCTGGCTCCTGGTGAGGCGCGCCGAGCCTGCGCGGTGAGGCGCCGCGCGTCCATCCACGAAAGCGAGATCTCATGAAGCAGACACCAGATCATCTGTCCACGACGGCGACTCAAGGTGTCTCGATGCCTGCCGCCGCTGCCCCGCCGCCGCGAGTGCCGCGCGTCGACGGGCGGATCCCTTCGCTCGACGGACTCCGCGCGCTCTCCATCGGGCTGGTGCTCTTGGCCCACCTGACCGGCACGCAGCGTTTCCCGGTGATCCCGGAGCTCGGCCACTGGCACCTTGGAGATCTGGGCGTGCGCGTGTTCTTTGTCATCTCGGGGTTTCTCATCACCACCCTCCTCCTCGAGGAGGTCGACCGCACGGGCACCGTGTCCTTGAGCAAGTTCTACGCGCGGCGATTCTTCCGCATCTTCCCCGCGTTCTACTTCTTCTGCGCGGTGCTCTTCCTGCTGGAGTGGCGCCACGTCATCACGCTTCATCGCGGAGACCTCATCGCCGCCGTCACTTATACTGTCAACTACCATCACGACCGCGCCTGGTACGCCGGACACCTGTGGTCGCTGTCCGTGGAAGAGCAGTTCTATCTGCTGTGGCCAGCGCTGCTACTCTGGGCCGGGGTGCGCCGCAGCCTCAAGGTGGCCATGCTGGCCGTGCTGGTAGCGCCCTCGCTTCGCCTGGCCATGGGGTTCTGGCCGGAGCTGCGGCCCGGCATCGGCGAGACCTTCCCCAGCGTGGCCGACGCGCTGGCCACCGGCTGCGTCCTCGCCGGGCTGCGCCCCTGGCTGGCGCGCTCCGAGCGCTGGCAGCGGCTGCTCCGCTCCCGGCTGTTCTGGCTCGCGCCGCTGGCGGTGGCGCTGGCTGCCCGCAACCCTTCAGCCAAGCTGGACTGGTTGATCGGACAGACCCTGATGAACGTGGGGATCGCGGTCATCATCGAGCGGGCGATCTGCAGCCATGGTGAGCTGCTCGGGCGGCTGCTCAACTCACGCCCGCTGGTGTTCATCGGGACCATGAGCTACTCGCTGTACCTCTGGCAGCAGCTCTTCCTGTTCCGTCGGGGGACCTCCGAGCTGCAGAGCTTCCCGCTGAACCTGGTGCTGGCGGTGCTGGCGGCGCTGGCATCCTACTACCTGGTGGAGAAGCCGTTTCTGCGGCTGCGCGCCTGGTTCGAGCGCGGGCCCAACGCGGCGCGAGATCCCTCGTCGGCCACGGCGTCGACCCCGTCGGTCAATCCAGTTCGATGAGTTCGGTGGGCTTGCGGGCGCGCACCTCGGCGACGCGCAGCGCGACGTTGGAGCCCACGCCGCTGCGAACCTCGAAGGCGACGCGCTGGATCGCGCCGCGCGGGTAGTGCGCGCGCAAGAACGCGCCGCGCACGCACAGCGGCAGGCTGGAGTCGCCCACCGCGGAGTTGCTGGCGGCCTCGGCCTTGCCCGAGGAGGTGATGGTCAGCTCGACGATGAAGCGGATGCTGCCGGTGGGGTTGCGCTCGCGCCACTCGGAGAAGCAGCCGCGCAGATCGCCCTCGATGATGCTGGCGGCGCTGCGCAGGTCCTCGTCCGAGCGCGTCGAGTCACGGCGGCGGCGACCGCGCCGCGACTCGGTGACCTTCTTTTGCAGCTCGCGGACCTCTTCGTTGAGCAGCTGGATCTCTTCATCCTTCTCCTCGAGCTGCACGCTCAGGTCCTGCAGCCGGGCCACGTCCTCTTGCAGGTCGTCGCGCGCCGCGATGACGGAGACGAGCTGCTCGCGCAGGCGCTGACGATCTTGCAGCGCCTCGCTGAGCCGGCGATCGAGCGCCTCGACCTGCCGCCAGGCCTCCTCCTCCGGCGCGGTGCGGCCAGTCGCGCTGGCGGCCGACGAGCCCGTAACCATCAGCACGGCGACGACGCCGACCACCACCACGCTGGCGATCCCCACCGCGATCCAGGTGGACGAGCGCGAGAGCTGCGGGCGCCCAAGCTCGGCCAGGAGCGCGCCCATGCTGGGGAAGCGCTTGCTGGGCTCGCGCTCGAGGCCGCGCAGGATGGCGCGCACGACGCTCTTGCCGACCTTGTGCCCCTCCGCTGGCGGCATGGCGCGATCGCCGCGCTCCACCATGGACAGCGCGGTCTCACCAGCGAGCGGGTGGTGGCCAAACAGCGACTCGTAGAGCGCCACACAGAAGGAGAACTGGTCCGAGCGCGCGTCGATCACCGCGCCACCGAGCTGTTCGGGGGCCATGTAGCGCGGCGTCCCCAGCACGGTGCCGGTGGCGGTCAGCGGGGTGGACACGGTGGCCAGGCGCGGCGTCGACGGCGAGACCTGATCCTCCGGCGTGATGAGCGAGCGCGCCAGGCCAAAGTCGCTGACGCGCGGCCGGCCGTCGGTGCCGACCAGCACGTTGTCCGGCTTGAAGTCGCGGTGCAAGAGGCCCACCTCGTGGGCGGCCGACAGGCCGCGCCCGGCCTGGATGAAGATCTCGATGATATCGCGCGCGCTGCGGTTCCAGCGCGGTAGCCACTCGGTGAGGGTGTCTCCGTCGACGAACTCCATCGCCACGTAGACGTCACCGGCCTTGGTGGTGCCGACGTCGTAGACCCCGACCACGTTGGGGTGGTTGAGCTGGGCGATGGCCTGGGCCTCACGGCGCAAGCGGGCCTTGGCCTCGACGTCGCCGATCCGGCCGCCGGAGCGCAGGAGCTTGATCGCCACCTTGCGGTCGAGCTGCGGATCGTAGGCCGAGAACACCACGCCCATGCCGCCAGCGCCGATGGCGCCGAGGATCAGGTAGCGGCCGACCCGGTCGCCCACCGCCAAGCTGGTGCCGGTGGTCGGCGCCGGCAGCGTGGCGGCCTTGCCGATGGACCGGGGCTGGGTGTGCAGGTCGCTGTCCTGGCTGCCGGTGGTGGCGAGCGCCGCCACCAGGGATCGGCACTCGGCGCAGGACGCGAGGTGAGACTCCACCCGGGCCACGTGCGCGGCCGAGAGCGCCCCCGAAACGAACTCGGTGGCGACGTTGTCGTCGAGGCAGCCGATGGCCGGCACGGTCGCGACCATAGCAGACGGGCCGCTCATGTAGGTGCTGCAAATTCAAGCAGATGAACGAGGCCGCGTGGCGGACCAGCTCGCGGCTCTTGACCCTCCTCGCTAAACGGGGTAGTCATCCCGCGCCTTGCCCAACTTTTCGAGGCTTTACGGAGACGTCCCGTGATCACCGACCTATCCAGAGTTCGCAACATCGGCATCTCTGCGCACATCGACAGCGGCAAGACCACGCTGACTGAGCGCATCCTTTTTTACACCGCGCGCATCCACGCCATCCACGAGGTGAAGGGCAAGGACGGCGTTGGCGCCAAGATGGACTCGATGGAGCTCGAGCGAGAGCGCGGCATCACCATCCAGAGCGCCGCGACGTTCTGCTCATGGCCGCCGGCGCCCAACGCCAAGAGCACGGTCCAGCCGGTGCCGGGCTCGGCCGTCAAGCCGCACCACATCAACATCATCGACACCCCGGGACACGTCGACTTCACCATCGAGGTGGAGCGCTCCTTGCGCGTGCTCGACGGCGCCATCATGGTGCTCTGTGGCGTGGCCGGCGTGCAGAGCCAGAGCTACACCGTCGACCGCCAGATGCGCCGGTACAAGGTGCCGCGCATCGCGTTCGTCAACAAGCTCGACCGCACCGGCGCCAACCCGTTCCGCGTGCGCGACCAGCTCCGTGAGAAGCTGCGCCTGCACCCGGTCATGATCCAGATCCCGATCGGCCTCGAGGACAAGCTCGAGGGCGTGGTCGATCTGGTCGAGATGGTGTCGTTCAAGTTCTACGGCGACAACGGCGAGCAGATCGAGCGCGGCCCGATCCCGGCCGACATGGTGGAGCAGGCCAACAAGGCCCGCGAAGAGATGCTCGACCAGCTCTCCATGGTCAACGACGAGATGACCGAGGCGATGCTGGAGGACAAGGTCACGCCGGAGCTCATCCGCAAGTGCCTGCGCGCCTCCACGATCGCGCTCAAGTGTACGCCGGTCATGATGGGCTCGGCGCTCGGCAACAAGGCCGTGCAGCTCCTGCTCGACGGCGTTTGCCACTACCTGCCCGAGCCGCGCGAGGTGGAGAACATCGCGCTCGATCTCGACAAGGAAGAGGCGCCGCAGGTCCTCGACTCGGACCCCAAGAAGCCGCTCGTCCTCCTGGCGTTCAAGCTCGAGGACGGTCGCTACGGACAGCTCTCGTACATCCGCATCTACCAGGGCGAGATCAAGAAGGACGACTTCATCGTCAACACGCGCACTGGCAAGAAGGCCAAGGTGGGCCGTCTGGTGCGCATGCACTCTGACGACAAGGAAGACATCACCGAGGCTGGCGCCGGCGACATCTGCGCGCTGTTCGGCATCGACTGTAACTCTGGCGACACGTTCACCGATGGCACCGTCAACCTGGCGATGACCTCGATGTTCGTGCCCAAGCCGGTCATCTCGGTGGCGATCCGCCCCAAGGACTCCGGCGCCGAGATCAACATGTCGAAGGCGCTCAACCGGTTCACCAAGGAAGACCCGACCTTCCAGTGCTGGGTCGACCCCGAGTCGAACGAGACCATCATCGCCGGCATGGGCGAGCTGCACCTCGACGTCTACATCGAGCGCATGAAGCGCGAGTACAAGGCCGAGGTGGTGACCAGCCCGCCGCAGGTGGCGTACCGCGAGACCATCGGCACGCGCACCGAGTTCAGCTACACCCACAAGAAGCAGACCGGTGGCTCCGGCCAGTACGGTAAGGTCTCGGGCTTCGCCGAGCCGTTCGACGGCGAGTTCGAGTTCGTGGACGAGATCAAGGGTGGCTCGATCCCCCGCGAGTTCATCTCGGCTTGCGAGAAGGGCTTCAAGTCCATGATCGCCAAGAGCCCGCGCCTGGGCGTCCCCGTGGTCGGGGTCCGCGTGACCATCAACGACGGCGCCTCGCACGCGGTCGACTCGAGCGACATCGCCTTCCAGGAAGCCGCCCGCGGCGCCTTCCGCGACTTCTTCCCGCGCGCCAAGCCGCGCATCCTCGAGCCGATCATGAAGGTCTCGGTGGAGGGCCCGGCCGAGTTCTCCGGCAACATCCTCGGCACGCTGATGCAGCGCCGCGGCGTGATCGTGTCGTCGGCGGAAGAGGACGGCATGGTCCGCGTGGACTCCGAGGTTCCGCTGGCTGAAATGTTTGGCTACTCCACCCCGTTGCGCAGCTCCACCCAGGGCAAGGCGGAGTTCACGATGGAGTTCGCCAAGTACCAGGACGTGCCCAGCAACATCGGCGAGGAGCTGCTGGCCAAGGCGGCCAAGGCCAAGGCCGAGGCCTCGCGCAAGTAAGGCCCGCACGGACGCCAGCGCTGGCGTTTGCGACCTCCAGGCGACGACCGGTTTCCGGCGTCGCCTTTTTCACGTGGTGTCGCGCGAGGTGATCCAAAGTGCCACGCCGTGTAGACTGCGGCTCGTGGTGACCTGTCCCGACTGGCACGCTGCCGCCAGCCATCTGGTGCGTATCGACTCGCGCTTCGCTCCGCTGGTCGCGGCGCATGGCGTCCCGAACTGGCAGCCCACGCGCCAGCCGGTGCAGCACCTGGCCCGCGCGATCGTGTACCAGCAGCTCTCGGGCAAGGCGGCCGGCACCATCTACAAGCGCTTCCTGACGCTGTTCCCCCGCGGCCGGTTTCCCAGCGCGCGCCGGCTGGCCGCGACGGAGGTCGCCAAGCTGCGCCAGGCCGGCTTGTCCCAGGCCAAGGCGCTGGCGGTCAAGGACCTGGCAGCCCACGTCACCTCGCGGCGCTTGCGGCCGGCGGCGCTGCACACCTTGTCCAACGAGGAGATCGCGGCGGCGCTGCTGCCGGTCCGCGGCATCGGGCCGTGGTCGGTGGACATGTTCCTCATGTTCGCGCTGGGCCGGCCAGACGTGCTGCCGGTGGGAGACCTTGGCGTGAAGAAGGGCGCACAGCGCCACTTCCGGCTGCGGGCCCTGCCCTCTGCGGAGGCGCTGGAGCGGCTGGCCGAGCCCTGGCGGCCGTTCCGCTCGGTGGGGAGCTGGTACATGTGGCGACACCTGGACACGCCGTGAGCAAGAGCCAGCTCATCCAGGTCCCGGTGGGGTTTCGCGACAGCGAGACGCCGGCGCTGCGCATGGGCGAGGTGGTGGACTCCACGTTTCAGATCATGAGCTTTCTGTCGCGCGGCGAGACCGGCGCGGTGTACGAGGCGCGAGACATGCTGCTCGACCGGCTCGTGGCGCTCAAGCTGGCCTGGCGAGACAGCAACGCGCCGCGGCTGTTGCCGGAGGCCCGGCAGTGCAGCACCATCGCTGGGCCGCCCGCGGCGGCGATCTACGCGCTGGGCAACCACCAGGGCACGGAGTATGTGGTCGCCGAGCGGGTCCTCGGCGAGCGGCTCTCGGAGCTGCTGGTGCGCGCGCCGCTTCCGGACGCGGAGGTCGTGGCGATCTGGCGCGCCGTGGTGGAGGCCATGGCGATGTGCCACGCCGCAGGGATGGCCGTGGGCGACGTCTCTGGCTCGTCCGTGCTGCTCTTTCCGCCGCGCGCCGGGGTGCGCCGGGTGGTGCTCGGCCGCTTCTCGATGTCGCAGGTCCCGGCCATCGGTCCGCACGGCCGCATCTTCGCGCCGGAGGTGATCCAGGGCCAGGCCGGCCCCGATGACCCCATGGCCGCGGAGGCGATCGATCTGTACTCGCTGGGCGCGGTGGCGATGGAGCTGGCCACCGGCAAGCCGCTCTTCTACGATCCAGAGCTCGAGCACGTGCTGCGCGGCCACGTGGACCGCGCTCCTCCGACCTTGCTGGAGCTGCGCCCGGATCTGCCGCCCGAGCTGAGCGACCTGGTGGACTGGCTCCTGGTCAAGGAGCCCGACGCGCGACCGCCTTCGGTGGCCGAGGTGCTGCTCCAGCTCGATGCGGTCATCGAGCGCAGCAACTCCCACAAGCCGCCCCTGCGCATCCTTGTGGTGGACAGCAACCCCGCGCGCGGTCGCTGGCTCGCCAGCCTGGTGCGCCGCGCCAACCCGCGCACGCTCGTCGCGCAGGCGCCGGACGGCGCCGACGCCTCCGCCAAGGCGCAAGCAGAGCTCCCCGATCTCCTGCTGGTGGACGCCACCCTGGGCGGATCCATGAACGCGCTCGAGCTGGGGATGTACGTGCGCAGCCTGGAGAACCAGACCTCGTGCAAGATCGCCGTGCTCGGGGAGGCCTCGCCAGGCAACCAGGCGGTGCTGGAGCTGGTGGGCGCGACGATGGTCAACTACGCGCCGAGCGCCATCGTGCAGTTTGTCCGCGCGCTCGCCGAGGAGCGGGCAAGCGCTGAGCGCCCGCGGCGCGCGCGGCGACGCTCCGGCGTCCTCGGCTAAACGAGGATTAACGGGAGCGCGGTGGTTCGAGTCTTGGGATCATGCAACTTCAAGAGACCTCGCGCACCACCGGACATCCCCCTTCGCTCGTCTCCAAGTTCGCCGCCCCGCTCTTCGCGGCGCTGGCGGCGCTCGCCGTCATGGCGCCGCTGTCCTCGGCTGTGGCCAGCCCAGGCGGCGGGCGCGCCGCAGATCCGGTGGAGCGCCTGCTCCGCCGCTTTGACGCCAACGGCGATGGCATGCTGGACCGCCAGGAGCTGCGCGAGGTGGCGCGGGCGCGCCAGGCGCGGCGTGATCCGGCGCGCCGCCAGGAGCGGTTTGCCAAGCTGCTGGCGCGCTTTGACGTCAACCGCGATGGCCGGCTGGGGCCGGGCGAGACGCCCCCCAAGGTGGCCCAGCGCCTGGGCCGGTTTGATCGCAACGGCGATGGATGGGTGGACGCTGCCGAGCTCGCGGCGGGCCAGCCGCCGCGCCAGGCAGGCCGCGCCCCCGGCGCGTTCTAGGTCCCGGCTGCGGGGCCCGCGATCGCTCGCACGAGGAGACCTTCGCGCGGCAGCGCCTGCGCTACGCCGCGCGCCGCCGGCGGCGGCGGCTCACCAGCAGCCCGACCACCGCCAGCGACAAGACCAGCGGGGCCGTCGGGTTGCTGCCTGCGTCGCAGCAGCCGGCGCCCCCCTTGGAGAAGCAGGTCGCCAGGCACTCGTCGGTCTCCTCGCCGTCGTCACACTCTTCGCCCTTGTCGACCACCGAGTCGCCGCACGTGGCGGTCTTGCAGTCGACCCGGCAGGCGTTGGGCTTGTTGGAGTTGGCGGTGCCGTTGTCACACTGCTCGGCGCCGCTGAGCGTGCCGTCGCCGCAGATCGACGAGGGGTTGACGACGACGCACAGATCGTCGATCGCCCAGCCGCCGAACTCGAGCCCCTCATCCGTGGTCAACCCGAAGCTGAGGTTCAGCTCGCTGCCACGGATCTTCTCGGACAGCGCGACGTCTTGAAAGCGCCACTCGCGATCGATGGTGTGCAAGGAGCTGCTATCGCCCATCGCCTCGCTCGCGTTGGTCCAGACCACCGCGCCGTTGGCGGAGATCGTCGCCTTGTCGAACTGCGAGTCCTCCACCGAGAGCCACCTGCGGTACTGCAGGCGAACATCGCTGTACTTGCCGATGTCGATGGGCGGCAGGGTGAGCGTGTAGGTGGCCTTGGGCGCGTAGTCGCCGCCGAGCACGGTGCCCAGCACGTTGTTGCCGGTGAAGCCGGCGCGCGGATCGAACTTGCCAGTGGCCGGCGGAGCGCCCCACGCCCAGCCGGGCGTGGCGGTGAAGCCCGCGGTCAGGGGGTTCTGATCCATGTTCGCGCACATGAGGGGCATGGTGGCGCCCTCGTAGAGCTGGTACTTGGAGTCGGCGTAGCTGTCGGGGATCGTGATCTTGACCGTGCTGGCCAAGGTCACGTTGGCCCAGTAGGTCATGGTGTCCGAGGTGGGCAGCGGGATCTCGGCGATCCAGGTGTCCGGGTTCGCGCCCTGGGTGGCGCGCACCGAGCCGGCCTGCGGCAGGAAGCGGGGGCCTGGGCGGTACTCCACCATCACCTCGCTGACGTTGTCCGAGGCGCAGCGAGGAGAGCGGCCGAGCAGGGTGAAGCTCACGGTGGTCTTGCGAGACGGGCCGGCCACCACGGTGGCAGGGCTCTCGCTGACGCCGGTGAAGGCGCGCAGGCCGTGGCGCCCGAACTGCTCGAGGATGGAGCACTCGTTGGGGGTGCCGTTGGCCAGGTTGCCGTCATTGTCGTCGGCGGCGAGCACCTCCACCAGGGTGGTGGGGATGTCGGAGGCGCGCTGCACGGTGGCGTAGAACAGGCGATTGATGGCGGGGACCGCGGCGGCGCGGCCCATGCGGGTGATGAAGTCCTTGCGCAGGTCCCACATCGCCGAGCCAAAGATGATGCCCGTCTTGTGGATCTCGCCGGAGTCGTCGGGCCAGCGCGGCTCGCGGCCGGCCGGATCCATGTGCCGCAGCGCCTCGTCGTTGAAGAAGAACCCGCGCCCCATGCCCGGATCTTCGGTGATGGACACCGCCAGGAAGTCCGAGAGGCCCTCGCTGAAGGCGCCGTCCATCCGCCCGACGCCGGGGATTAGGGAGTTGAAGTGCATGGCGTGGCCGAACTCGTGATAGACGACGTCGGCGATGCGCCCGGTGTTCTCGCACTGCGTGGACGACCGGTAGAAGTTCAGGTCCTTGCCGTCGAACGAGGCGTTGCACGTCTGGTTGATGTTGACGTTGGTGGTGATCGCGGCGTCCAGCGTGGGCATGCTCGGCGCGAACGTGCGCACGTACTCCTTGGCCAGGTGCGCATGGATCGCCACGGTGACCTGCGCGTCATCGGTGGCGTTGGCGCTGGCGTTCCACACCACGTCCTGCCCCGGCGAGATGGTGAGCGTCGCGGTGGCGAGGTCCGCGCTGGCCTTGTTGACCACGTTGACCAGGTCGCCGCTGACCGAGGTCACCAGGGTCTGCGGCAGCTCGGGCGACCAGGTGACGGTGCCATCGGCGGCGGTGCGGGCGCCGGCGCCCGCGATGGTGACGCCCATGCGCGCGGCCGGGAGGTTGGCGCGCGGCGCGCTCGGGTAGCGGTTGGGCACGTTGTAGAGCACGCGACCTGTGGCGTAGAAGGACTGGGTCTCGAACGCGACCGCCTCGCCGGTGGTCGGATCGGCGTAGAGGGTCCAGCGCCCTTCCCCGGCGCTCGCGACCTCGTGCGGCACCACCACCCGCAGGCCCAGCACGGCGTCGTCGCCAACGAACGGCAGGATCACCGGCCGGGCCTCAGCGAGCGTGTGGATCTGCGCCGCCGCTGGCAGCCCAAGGCCCGAGAGCTGCGACGCCACCTGCTGCCGCAGCCGAGGCGCGGACAGGAGCGCGCGCCGCGGCGGCGCCGACAGCGTGATGTGCGGGATCGCCTCTGACGCGATCACGAAGAGGCGATCGTTCTTGAAGCGGAAGCTGACCTGCGCGCCCAGGACGTCCATGCCCTGGTAGGTCTGGACGAAGCCGACCGAGCGCTGGTCTCCGTCGCTGTGGTTCGAGACCAGGCGAAAATCTGCGGGTGTGGCGCCCGGCGCCCACAGCGCCAGGTGAGCCGCCAGGACGCCGCGCGCGAACGACTCGGCGACCGCCTCGGACGCCATCGACCCCGGCGCGGCCATGCCCTCGCCCCACACCCGCAGCGGGGTGTTGGTGGCGCGATCCCACGCGCTCTGCCACTGCGAACCGCTGGAGCGCACGAAGTCTGCCCAGGTGTCGCCTGGGCCATAGACGGTCGCGGCGCGCTGCCACTTGACGCCGCGCAGCTTGCGCACGGAGCCATGCAGCGCCGCGGCCTTGGTGACCACGATGCCGCCGGCTGCAGGGTCATGGTGGTTGAGCCCGTCGACAGCTTCGTCCTGGACAAAGCGAGACTCCGCGGGCGCAGCGGGAGCTGCCGCGGCGGCCACGGTGAGGCAGAGACCCAGCGTGGCGCTCAGGGGGAGGGAGCGAAGCCCGGAACGAAAGTCCATCCCTCTAGCCTAGAGCCAAATCCCGCTGGCGCCCAAGCCTCAAGTTGCTGACATCCGTTGGGACCAAGCCATCCGCGCGTCTCGCCACCGTCGGCCCCAGCGCGCGCGAACTTTTGCCGCGATCAAGCTGCGGAATTCCGTGGCAACCGCGCTGGCGATTCTCTACCATTCGCGCGCCGAGGCGGGCCTCGCTCAGGGCCGAGGCCGCCCGAGTTCAGGCGCCGAGGCGGCCCGCGCTCAGGGCAGCGCGCCGCAGGCCAGCGCCACGACGTCATCGAACCTGGTGGCCACCGACCTCGCCAGCGAGAGCTGGCCCTGCGCGCGCACCAGGTTGTGGGCGCGGCGAGACGAGTACCGCGCCGGGTTCCAGCCGAAGTAGCGGTCCTCGAAGACATCGATGCAGAACCGCGCCGCGAGCTCCACACACACGGTCTGCAGGCCACACGCGATCGACAGCCGCTCCGCGTCGCCAAGCAGCGCGTCAGCCTGCCCTCTGAAGCCTCGCATCGCAGCGGCGAACACCGGCAGCTCGAACGACGCGGTCACCTGATCTTCGCCGCAGGGGTTACACCAGGACCGCATCGCATCGCCAAGCTCGAAGGCCATGGTGCCCAGGCTGATGGTATCCAGATCCACCAGCGCGCGGCCCACCACCGGCGGGCCAGCGGAGAACATCAGGTTCGAGATCTTCAGATCGCCGTGGCAGTGGCGGCGCGCGGTCTCGGGCAGCGCGGGCAACGGCACGGACAGGAGCTGGTGCGCCAGCTCGAGCGCCTGGGCCCTCCAGTCACTGGGCCCCGCGTCCTCGCTGCCTGCCTCGCTGCCTGCCTCGCTGCCTGCCTCGCTGCCCGCCGCGAGCCGGTCGGCCCCGGCCGGGACCGGCTCGGCGAGCAGGTCGCGCAGCCGCGCCAGATAGCGCGGCGTGTCGTGAACGTTGCCGCGGGTGAAGCGATACTCGTGCGAGAAGTCTGCGACCGCCCGGTGAAACTGCCCCACCAGCGCGCCGCCCGCCTCCGCCCACGACGGATCCGGAACCCGACCGACGCTGCGCCCCTCCACCCAGGACAGCGCGCGCCAGATCCGGTCCTGGTGGCTGACCCAGGCCGCCCCGTCCACCGTGCGCAGGAGCCGCGGGGTGTGCATCCCGCGGTCCGCCAGGTGAAGCGTCAGCGCCTCGATGTCCAGGTTGACCTCGGCGCCGAACGCCGGGTGGAGCGCCTGCAGCACGGCGAGGGGCTCGCCGTCACGCACGGCGGCGAAGGTCTGGTTGATGAGGCCGCCGGAGAGCCGCGAGAGCTGCGCGCCCGCGAGCGGCCAGCGGACCGCGACCTCGGCGGCCGCGACCTCGTCGTCGTCAGTGACCGTGGCCGTCATGGGCGCCATGCGGGTTGGGAGCGTGCGGGTTGCCGCCGGCGGGCGCGGCGGTGATCTCGAGCAGCTCGACGTCGAAGACCAGCATGCCCTGCGGCTGTCCCGGCGAGTTCTTGTACGCGAGCTCCTCGGGGATCCAGAACCTGGCCACGTCCCCCACCACCATCTGCGGGATGCCCTCGGTCCATCCGCGGATCACCCCGCTTAGCTGAAACGTGGTGGGCTCGCCTCGGACGATCGAGCTGTCAAACAGGCGCCCGTCGGTGGTCCAGCCCGTGTAGTGTACCCGCACGCTGTCGCTGGCCTTGGGGTGGTCCTTGCCCTTGCCGGGCCGCAGCACGCGATAGAACACGCCAGCCTCGGTCTTCTTGGTGCCAGCGGGCGGCGCCTTGACGTCCTTGGGCGTGGCCGGAGGCGCCGTCCCCTTCACGATCTCCGTTAGCTCCAGCTCGTAGCAGAGCAGGCCCTTGGGCGGCTCACCGGCCACCTTGACCATCTTCTCGAGCTGCTCCACCTTGGCCGCGTCCACCCAGAAGCGCACGCGCTGACCGGCCACCATGGTGACGATCACGTCCTCGAACACCCGCGGCTGCCGAAACAGCGTGGAGCTCACCGGGCGACCGCGCTTCTCCGTCGAGGACAGCATCCGTCCCGACGAGTCCCACAGCGTGTACCGGAACGTCGCCGTGTCGAAGCTGCGAGGCCGCTCCGCGCCGGCGCCTTTGGTCAGCGCGACGTAGCGCACGCCGCCGCGCGTGGTCCTGGCCGCGGCGGGCGGCGCCGCCACGTCCGCGGGGACCTGTGGGGCGGGGAGGATGTTCACCACCTCGGCCTCGAACGCGAGCGCCTCGGCCACGCCCTGCCCATTTTTGCCCACCAGCTCGGCGGGCATCCACATCATCACCTTCTCGCCCTTGCGCACCTGGGTGAACACGTCGACGAACCCTGGGCCGGCGCTCGCCAGATCGAGCGGCATCGGGGTGCCCCTGGTGCGGGTCGTATTGAAGGTCTCGCCGCTGGCGACCTTCCAGCCGGTGAAGTGGACCTCGACCGTGTCGTTTCGCCCAGGCAAGGGCCCGTCGCTGGTGGTCAGCTTCTTGAAGATCATGCCCGAGGGCAGCTTGGTGGCGTCCGCGGGCGACACCTTGAGGTCCACCGGAGGCGCGACCTGCTCCACCGCCGGACGGGCCGGCGCTGGCTTGTCGCCGGGGTGGCCGGCCGCGGGCGCCGAGGGCGTAGACGGCGCGGACGGCGCAGACGACGCCGACGGCGCCGACGGCTTGGCGGCTCGCTCGGTCGAAGAAGGTGCCTGGGACTCCTTGCCCTTGCACGCCAGGGCTCCCCAGGCAAGGAGCGCGGCAAGGCACGGCCAGCGGTTCAAGTTCATCGCCCGCACTGTACGGCGAATCGGACCCGTTCGCGAACGCCCCCGGCGCCGCATCCCGGCGCGAGCGGGCGCGTCACGGCGCGCCTGGGGCCGGCGCGTCCTTGGGCGTGCCCGCGCCTTCGCGAAGGCCCGCGCTGGGCTCGGGCCGCGCCACGAACCGCCGCGCGTCCACTCGCGGCATGGACACGTGCGGCGCCATCAAGAGCGAGTTGACGAGCGCGCGCAGCGGCAGGGTGGCCATCGGCCCGCGGCGCGGCGGCGGTGGTGACAGGCGCTGCACCATCGCCGCGAGGGAGCCTTGATCGGCGGCCCGTAGGCTCACGCCGGAGGTCTCGCTGCGAAACGAGCGGGCCGCCGCTTCGAGCTGCGCCAGCTGATCTCTTGGGACCCTGGGTGACATGACCGCCAGCACCATGCCTGGCATCGGCTCCGTGGAGTGGACCACCGTGACCCCGGCGGGCAGCCTGGCCTCGTCGGTCAACGGCAACAGCGCACAGGCGGCCTTCCCCAGCGCCAGGGCGGCCAGCGCCGAAGCGGAGTCCGGCGCCGAGGAGATGTCCCCGAAGAACCCGCTGGCCTCGCCGCGAAACACGCCGTTGGCGAGGCGCCGGGCTCGGTCTGGGTCGCCGCCGGTGGCCACCAGGAGCCTGCGCTCCGCGTGCTGGGACAGCGCCTTCATCGAGTCGATGCCAGGGCCCACCACCAGGCGCCAGGACACGTCCGCGGTCACCGCGATCGCGCGCCGGTCACCTGACGGTGACGCCAGGTACGCGCCGTCCACCAGCACGAGGCTCAGGTCCTTTGCGGCGTCGAAGTCGCTGGCGCGCACGAACACGCGGCTGCGGACCACCGGCTTGCCAGGCAAGGACGCGCTCAGGTGCTCGGCGAGCTGCGCGCCAAGCAGGATCCGCTCCTCGGTGTTCTCCAGCGGCGCCGCCGGCGCAAACACCCCCAAGATCAGCTCTGCCCGCGCTGGCGCGCACCACAGCGTCAGGAGCGCGGTCAAGCACGCGATCACCAGGCGCCGCGAGGCGAGCCGCGGAAGGTGGCGAGGCGAGCGACTCATGGGCCCCCTTCCAGCACAGCCTTGGCGCGGATCCACTCCGCCAGCGGCGCGAAGCGCACCCCGCGCACGCGACGCCAGGCCTCCAGCGCGCGCTGCGACAGGCCCATCCGATCGTAGGCCACGCCCAGGTTGATGAGCGCCTCGGGGACCCGCGCCTCCAGCCGGGCCAGCTCCGCGACCACGCGCTGAAGCCGGAGCTGATCGCTACCACCTGCCGCCACCAGCGCTTGCACCTGCAGGTTGTGCGCGAGCTCGTCGTCGCCGACGGCGGTGCGCGCGCGCTGCGCCTCGTCCAGATAGCGCTGCGCCGCCGCGAGCTGTCCGCGGCGGTAGGCGTGATCCGCCGCCGCCAGCGCCACCATGCGCGTCGCCGCGGCCACCAGCGCCTTGGACTGCGGGCTGCGCCGCGCCACCGCGGTCAGCTCGGCGAGCGCGCGGTCAGCGCTGCCGGGGATCTGGCCATCCACCGCCGCGCTGAGGATGGCCAGCCCATCGCTACCGCCGGCGAACGGACAGGTGGCGACGCCCAGGTCCCGGATCACCGCCGCGGCGCCGCGGCCTCGCGCCGCCACCGTGGCCAGCGCGTGGTTGCAGCGCAGCGTCACGTCCGTGCTCGTGCGCGTCAGCTCCTCGAGCAGCACGCGCGCGCCCTCGGCGTCCCCGTCGCGCAGCCGGGCCACCGCTGCCAGGTGCTGCGCGCCGGTCCGCGCCTCCGCGTAGCGCCGCGCCAGGTCGCCGTCCGCGGGCGCCTGCTCCACCGCCCGGAGCAAGCGCAGCGCCTGCTCTGGAGCGGTCGAGATCTCCAGGCTGGCTCGCTCGATCGCCACCTCCTTGGCCTCGCTGTCCGACGCGACCCTCGCCGCGTACGCGAGCTGGTTGCGCGCAGCCTCCTCCTCGCCGGCGGCGGCCAGCGCCCGGCCGTGCAGCATCGCGGTGGTCGCGCTCGGGTGCGGTTCGAGCAGCAACGCGCGCCCCAGCGCCACCGCGGCCTCGCGTGGACGCGCCCGCAAGAGCAACGCGATCCCGAGGTTGCGCTGCAACGCGGCCTCCGCCCGTCGATCGCGCTCGGTGGCCGCGCGCCGACGGTGAGGCGCCCACCGCTCCAGCACCTCGATGGTGCGGTCGAAGCGATCTTCGGCGAGAAGCTGAGCGGACCACTCGGTCAACGCGTCGACGAGCAACCGCCGCACGCCAGAGGTCGCGCGCAAGCGCAAGCTCTCCTCCAGGTAGGCCACCGCGGTCTCCGGCTCGCCCAGCGCGAGCGCGAGCTGTCCCTGCAGCGCCCAGGCTCTGGCGTCCACCATCCGCGGCGGCGCTGGCGCGAACAGCTCCGCGTCGGCAGGATCTGCCGCCGCCCGCGCGACCTGCGGGGTCAGCTCGTCGAGGAATCGCCGCAGGCTGTCGCGCTCTTTGTGCTGCAGCAGCGCCGCGCCAAGCGCCAGCCACCACTCGACGTCGAGAGAGCTCGGCGACGGCGGCCCGATCCTGCGGAGCTCGGCGATCGCGGTGGCCGGATCGCCCTCGCGCGCGTGCAGCCCGGCGAGCCGGATCTGCCACAGCCTCGCGGCGGGGTCGGAGACGCCCGCGGAGAGATAGCGCCGCCGCGCCTCCGCCAGGTTGCCCTGCGCGGCGTAGGCGTCGCCCAGGAGCCCATGGCCCAAGGCCGCCGCTTCGCGCCCTTGCGTCGCCAGGGCCAGGTACGAGCGCGCCATCTCCTGAGCGCCCTCGGCGTTGCCGTGCTGCAGCGCGCACCGCCCTCGCAGCAGCAGCGCCGAGGGAAAGCTCCTGGGGTCGAGCGCGCCCAGAAGCGGCGTCGCGCGCGCGCAGTCCTGCGCCGCCAGCACCTCCGCGAGCACCAGGCGGACCTGCGGTTCGGCCACCGGCAGCGACTCCACCAGCGCCAGCGCCTGGGTCGGGAGCTGCGCGCGCAGGTAGAGCCGCGCGAGCTGCAGCTTGGGCGCCAGCGACGGCCGGCGCAGCGCGTGGCGGCGCAAGGCGACGACGGCGCCGCGCACCGCGCCTTGACGCTGCCAGTACCGCGCGAGGGCCAGGTGGGCCGCGTCGAACGCCGGTCCATCGAGCTTGTCGCCACCGCCAGCCAGCGTGGACTGCAGCAGCACCAGCGCGTCGCTGACCTCGCCGGCCTCCAGCAGATACGCGCCGAACTCGGCCGCCACGTTGCCGTCGGTGGGCGCCAGCGCAGCCGCGGTGCGCAGCCTGGCCACCGCCAGATCGAGGCGGCGCAGGTGGAAGTACGTCACCGCCGCGCGCCGGTACAGATCGATGCGCCGCGGGTTGCGCTCGATGGCCTGCTCGAAGCTCTGCGCGGCTCGCGGGTAGTCGCCGCTGGCCAGCCGCCGCTCGCCTTCGATCGCGTGGATCTTGCTGTCGTCCTCCGGCACCGCGCCGGGCTGCGCCAGCGCCCCGCCGACGCTGCTCACCAGCAGCCACGCCACCACGCAGGCGCAGCGCCAGGCCGAGCTGGCGTCGCCGCGCCCGCCGCGCGCGCTATCGGAGCGAGCGGCCAAGCCGAACATACAGCTCCCTCCCTTCTCCGGGCACCGTGCCGACCGTGATGTCTTCCCGGTCGAAGTCCTCGGCCGCCGGCACCTGCTCGCGGATGCCCATCAGGTTGCGGGCGCCCACCGTCAGGTCGAAGCCGCGCCACGACGGCAGGTAGACGACCGCGTTCCACGTCACGTGCGCCGGGGAGCGCTCGGCCCCGTCGCGGTTTGGCCGCGAACCGATCATCAACAGCTCGGACGATGCGTGCCAGCCGCCCGGCAAGAGCGGGCTCGACACGCCGAAGCTGGCGGTGACGCGAGGCGCGCCCGCGAGATCGACCACCCGCTCGCTGCCGGGATCAACGGTGGAGACCTCCACGGAGGTGACGGTACACAGGTTGACGCCAGCGAACGCGAGCCAGCCCCGCGAGTCGAGGAACCGCCCCTCGAACTCCAGGCCCGCCGACGCGTACTGGTCCTTGTTGTCGTACTGAAACTGCGTGATGCCGTCCCCCTCCTCCATGTCCACCACGAGCTGCTTCATGATGTCAAAGGCGTCCCAGCGATAGGCGCTGGCGCGCAGCGAGGTGGCCGGGGTCGGCCGCGCCCAGCCCACCAGCTCGAAGCTGCGAATGCTCTCCGGCTCCAACTCGCGGTTCTCGAGCACGTCATCGCCATCTGTGAAGTAGGCCTCGTAGGTGCTCGGGTTGCGAAACCCCTCGGCGTAGAGCAGCTTGAGCCCCACGCGGTCGTCTCGCGACAGAAACAACGCCAGCCGCGGTGACAGCCGCCCCCTCTTGGAGAACTCCGAGTGGCGATCCAGGCGCAGGCCGGCGCTGATGCCAAGCCACGACGTCGGCGCCGACTCGAGCTCGGCGTAGAACCCCTCCAGATCGAAGCGCAGACCTTCGCCGATGTTCTTGACGTCGCCGTCGATCTGCGACGAGTCGCCGGTGTCGTTGTAGGACGCCTCGATCCCACCGGTGACGTCGAGTCGGCCTTCATCGAGGACCTGGTAGCGACCGCGCAGGTCGGCGCCCAGGGTCCTGGCCTCGCCCACCACCAGGAGCGGCCCGCCGCCATCCGCCTTGCTGGCGCGATCATCGAAGCGGTACACGCTGGTGAACAGGCGTCCGCTCATCTGCAGGCGGCCCCACTGCCTGGTGTGGCTGACATCGGCCACGAGCTGGCGGTTGGTCTGCGTGTACGGCACGTCGAGATCTCCGTCGTACGGGGCGAACGGGATCTCCCGGCGCGACGAGTACACCCGGATCTGGGCGAACGTGGCGCCCAGCGCCGCGCTCAGCGCCGCGGTCACCGACAGCCCGCGGTCCTTGTCGCGCCCGAGCCCGCTGACCCCGAGGTAGTCGAGGTCCTCGCCGCGCCGCCACGCAAACGACACCGCGCCGCGCACCTGCCGGTCCGGAGTCCCCGTCGCGAAGCCGGCGCTGCCCGCGGCGCCGCCGATCTGCGCGGCGGTGGCGCGGCCCCACGCCCGCGCCTTGGCCAGCGCCTCGCGGGTGATGATGTTGATGATGCCCAAGAACGCGTTGGTGCCGTAGATCGAGGACACCGGGCCGCGGATCACCTCGATGCGCTCGATCTCGTCGACCGACACCGGAAGATCGTAGCCGACCCCCGACAGGTGCGACCAGGCCTCGGTCATGCTGGTGCCGTCGATGATCACCAGGATCCGCGTGTTGAAGTCGCCGATGGGCTGCAGCCCGCGGATGCCGACCCGCGTCGAGAGCCGATCGTCCACCAGGTGGACGCCCGCCACCGCCGCGATCGCCTCGGCCACCGTGCGATAGCCAAAGCGTCGCAGGCGATCCCCGCTGATCACTGTGACGGCAGACGCCACGTTGCCCAGGGACTGCTCCCGCCGCGCCGCGCCCACGACCACCTCATCGGGCGCCTCGGTCGCCTCCTGCAAGGACGCCGGATCGGAGGGGATGAGCGGCAGCTCGGGCAGGAGCGGCAGCTCGCCGAGCTCGATGGCGCTGACGTCTTCTTTGACCACGTCGGCCGGCACGTCGGATGGCACGTCAGGCGGCAGGTCGGCCGGCACGTCGGGCGGCAGGTGGGCTGGCACGTCGGGCGGCGACTGGGCCAAGGCCACGCCCGCCCAGAGCTGCACCACCGCGCCGAGCCAGGCCGAGCCCCAGCTCGCCCTGTGCCTCACCTGCCCGCCGCTGCCCTGCCCCCGCGCGCTCCCGTGCGCACGGCTCACGCGGTCCCCGCCCGTCGGAGCGCTTGCGGCATGGCAGGCGGATCGAACTGGCAGAGCACGAACGTCACGTCATCACTCGCGTCTTCGCCCTCCGCGTACGTGTCCACCGCGTTCATCACCCGCATGCGCAGCGAGTCCAGCGCGCGCCGGTCCATGACCTCCTGGCCGCGCAGCAGCCGCAGGAGGCGTCGGTCCCCAAACAGGTGACCCGCGGGATTTGCCCGCTCCACCAGCCCGTCGGTGAACGCGACGAAGAGATCGCCAGCGCGCAGCTCGCGCGAGCCCGTGCGGATCTCGAGCTTGATCTCGGGATCCCCCAGCGGGTTGCCGGCGGTGGCCAAGATCACCGCGTCCTCGAGCTTGCCCTCGTCGCCGCGGCGCACGATGTACGGAAAGTTCTGGCCGGCGTTGGCGTAGCTCAGCGTTCCGGCGTGGGTGTCGATCACCGCAGCGAACGCGGTCATGAGCACGTGATGCTCGCCCACATTGCGAATCGCCGAGTCGATGGCGCACAGCACCTGCTCCGGTGCGTGCAGCACCTGGTCCAGCGCGGCCAGCGCCTCCACCGCGCCGCGCGCCGTGGCCGCGATCATCGCCGAGTGGATGCCGTGCCCGGTGGCGTCGCCGATGACGATCAGCACCCGCCCGCCCGACAGCGCGCGGTGCATCCACCAGTCCCCGCCGCAGCTCGAGGCAGGCGCGCAGTACCCTGCGACCTTGACCGGCCCGTACTCCTCGATCTCGGACGACGGCAGCATCGCCTGCTGGACCGAGCGCGCCAGGCCCATCTCGTGCTCGAGCGCGGCCTTCTCCGCCTGCTCCAGCAGGAGCTCGCCGATGCGATCGGCCATGAAGTTGAAGTTCCGCGCCAGCGTGCCCAGCTCGTCGCGCCGCACCTCTGGCACCCGCTGGTTCAGGTCACCCTGCGCGATGCGGGTGGCCTGCTCCGACAGCTCGGCGATCGGCCGCGCCATGCTCACCGCTTGCAGCATGGCCAGGATGATGCCGAGGAGCAGCACCATGCCGGCGGCGACCCACAGCTTGATCCTCAGCTCTTGCACCCTGGCGTGCGCGCCCAGCGACGCGCGCGACAGCTCCGCCTGCAACTCCTCGGTGGAGATGCCAACCCACAGGCTGCCCAGCGGTTGCTGACCAACCTCGATGGGGATCCGCAAGGCGTAGCTGGCGGCGTTGTGCTGCGCGACGTCGTTGCCGGAGAACGCCCGGTCAAGCTCGATGATCGATGGCGCGGTCGCCGGCGCCGCCCGCGTGCAATAGATGAGTCCGCTCGGCTTGGGGGCGAGCACGCTGGCGCCGCAAGGGACCGAGCCCTTCCAGTTCCGGATGGAGTTCGCGGGATTGGAATCCACGTCCCAGACCATGAACCAGGTCACCTGCGGGGCGCCGCGAGTGCGCAGCACCGCCGGGTGGTTGCTGTCCTTGTCTTTCTCCTTCGCGCCGGTCGCGTTCGTCGCGTCCTTCGCGTCCTTCGCGTCCTTTGCGTCGCGTCCTTCGCGTCCTTCGCGTTCTTCGCGTTCTCCGCGTCCTTCGCCGGGCGCTGCTCTTCGAGCAGCGAGTCGAGCGTGGTGCGGAGATCCGCGTAGTTGTTGCCGGCGAGCAAGTGCGCCACCGCCTGCGCGCTCACCGTCGCCATCAAGCGAGCTTCGAACTCGGCCGACTGCTGGCCCTTGTCGTCTCGCCAGGCCTTGTCGATCTCGGCGATCTCGCGCGTCTTGTGCAGCGCATAGCCGCTGGTGATGGCCACCGTCGCCGCCACCACGATCGACGTCGCGATGACGAGCTTCACCGCGATCGATACCCCCGGATGTGAAGATGCGGCGCTCACAATTCCACCGCATAGCTTACTCGAGAGACCCTCGAGGACTGAAGCACGCAGTCGACGAAGTTAGGATCCCATGCCAAGACCGCCAAGCACCGATCCCTCTTCGCCGCGACCAAACCCCGCGGCCACCGCCGCCGCCAGCATGCGCCCAGCGAAGCGAGAGAACGGAAGCGATTGCAGCCACACTCTCCCTGGTCCAGTGAGAGTGGCAAAAAACAGCCCCTCGCCGCCAAACAACGCGGACTTGAAGCCGCCGACCCACTGGATGTCGTAGGCCACCCGCGGCTCGAACGCCACCAGGCACCCGGTGTCGAGGCGAAGGGTCTCGCCAGGTGCGAGGTCCCGCGACACCACCGTGCCCCCGGCGTGGATGAACGCCAGGCCTTGCCCTTCAAGCTTCTGCAAGATGAAGCCCTCGCCCCCAAAGAGCCCGGCGCCGAGTTTCTTGTTCCAGGCAATTCCAATCGAGATCCCCTTGGCTGCGCACAGGAACGCATCCTTCTGGCAAAGCAGGGTGCCTTGGTGTTGCCTCAGATCCACCGGGATGATCTTGCCCGGGTATGGCGCAGCGAATGACACCTTCTGACGCTGCTGCGCACCGTTGCCGAAGACTGTTGTGAACAGCGACTCGCCGGTGAGCACGCGCTTGGCGCCGCCGAGCAGCTTGCCCATGAAGCCCTGGCTCTGCGCTTGCGCCGATCCATCGCCGAAGATCGTCTCCATGCGAATGCCTGGATCCATGTAGAAAAACGACCCCGCCTCGGCGATCGCCGCCTCGCCAGGATCGAGAATGATCTCCACGAACTGCATCTCCGCGCCGAAGATCTCGAAGTCGATCTGATCAGCGGCCACCGGCGCCGCTCCGATCGGCGGAGGTGGGGGTGGGGGTGGCGCGCCGTGCAGCGCTGGCGAGAACGACGGAACCTGGGTGATCGGCGTCCAGCTCGTTACACCACCGCCGTAAACATACGCAGTCGCGGTAACCACTCCCGTGCGAATCATGTCGAGGATCTGCTGCGTGCCAAGCGGCCCTTGTTGCTGGCCACCGATGCCGAGGTACCAAACATCGCTCATGGGATCATCCTTGTTGTGGCGGATACATCGCTGCGCACAAACGCCACCCAGCCCTCAAAAGCTGCGCCTCGCGCAAGCCGGATCAGTATATCCGGCTCACTTGCCTTCGTGCTCGGGGTTGTCGTCGTCCGAGCCTGGCAGCCCTTGCGACATCTGACCGCTGCGCAGCGAAATCCCGTGCCGCCCGGTGGCCAGGCTACGCTCCACCGCGAGCTGAAAGAGCGCCAGGAGCTGCCGCTCCACCTCCGGGCCACGCGGGCCTTCCAGCACCCCCAGCGCATACGCGATGGCCTCGAGCGTGGAGACCTTGCCCTCGCCTGGAGAAGCGCGCATCCGCGGGGTCTCGGTGGGCACCGGCGGCAGCGACACGGTGCGGACCTGCTCGAGCCCTCGCACCTTGCGGCGCATCCGCCGCGCCTGCGACCAGGTCGAGTCGAGGATGATGAGGGTGCGCGGCAAGCTGGCGGCGCCGAGCGTCTCGCCCCCGGGGAACAGCAGGCGCGCGCCGTCGAGCACGTCGGCGGAGAGCTGGGTGGGCGGGGTCCCGGGCGCGCCGTGGTCCAGGAGCACGGAGTTGGGCAAGGCCATCGCCGCCAGGCGGCCTGAGTTGGACGACCGCGTGACCTCGCGGTAGTGGCGCACGATCACGATCTTGGTGTGGGTGACCACGGTCGGGACGTCGGCGCAGAGACACCACCGCACCTGCAAGAGACAGCGCGGACAGCGCGAGGGTGACGGCTCGTTCACCCGGCGGTTGTAGCGCACACGCTCGGCTCAGCGACAGCAGCGGAAGCCGACGTTGGGGAAGAAGAACGAGTCAGAGGCCAGGGTGAACGCCAGGCCGCAGGAGATCCCCGTCGCCGTGTTGTTCGACGTGCCGCCGCGGATCGGGTTGGCGCCCGGGGTGCGGGCCGCGGTCCACTCGCGGACGTTGCCCGAGAGGTCGAACACGGAGCCGGCGCCCGACACCGCGCGGCAGTCCGCGAGGCTCCCCGCCGGCAGGATGTCGTCCTGATCGCCCGCGGCGCCTGCGTCGGTGTCGTAGTCGTCGCCGTTGCACGTGGTGGCTTGATAGGTGCCAGGGCTCGTGGCGAAGGCCCAGGCCCCGCCAGCGCCAGCGAGGGTCACCGTGGGCGCGGTGGTCGACGTGCTGCGCGTCACCACGATGGCGTCGACCTTCACGCCGTCCGTGCTCATCCAGATGCTGACGTAGGAGACCCCGGTGGCGGCCACCGGGATCGCCGCGGTGCGCATCCAGATCCACCCGGTGTTGGACGAGGCGTCGAGGCTCATCGAGGCGGCGCCGGGCAGCGCGCCGTTGATTCCGACGTGGACATCGTCGTCCGCGTTGTTGGGGCCGTACATCCGGACCCAGACGTAGTGGTTGCCGGCGGTGGTGAAGTTGATGGGGAAGTCGATGCGCGGGCTCTGCGGGTCCGCCGAGGCGCGTGCCACCGCCGCGCCGGTGTTGGGCGACGCGCGCAGCGCGCCGATGCCGGAGTACCCGGCGGGCGCCTGATCTGGAACCCAGGCGCGGACCACCGAGCCGGCGGTGCCGGTGGCGCGCGACGCAAAGTCCTCGGCCTCGAGAAAGACCTGGCCGTTGTTGGCGGCGGGCTCGACGACCGGATAGGCGGTGCCGGCCACCGCCGCGCACGCGCGGTGCCACTCCTGCTCGCTGCACAGGCGCGCGCCGACCGAGCTGCAGGCGGCCTGCGCCTGCGCGTGGGTGACGTTGGTCCACGGCTGCACGCCGGCGCGCGAGCACACTGTGCTGCCGGCCGCGCCCGAGGACGCCGCGCTGGCGTCCGGCCGCGACGCTTCGTAGGTCATCATCTGCACCGTGCCGAGGGCGGTCCACTCCTGGCCGGGCAGCCCGCCCAGCTCCGCGCCATCGTCCACCACCCCGTCGCAGTCGTTGTCCAGCGCGTCGCACTGCTCGGCGCCCGCCGGCTGCCCGGCGTGGGTCACGTAGCACATCACAGGTCCGCCTGGATCCATGGCGTTGCAGACGAACGTCCCCGACGACGCGCACACGCCGAGCAGGCCATCGTCACAGGACGTGCCCTTCTGCGGGTGGGCCTCGTCGACCTGGCCGTCACAGTCGTTGTCGAGGCCATCGCAGGTGGTCTCCGGCACGATCACCCCAGAGGCATCCACCGAGACGTCCGGGCCGTACACGCAGCGCCAGCCGCTGGCGGTGCAGGCCGCGGTGGCGCCGGCGCACGCGCCGTCGGTTTCACAGGACGGCGGGTTCACCAGCGACTCATCGATCTGGCCGTCGCAGTCATCATCGATCTGGTTGCACGCCTCCTGCGGCCCCTGGTACGTGCAGGGACCGTACTCACAGCCATCGTTGGCCACGCCGTTGTTGTCGAAGTAGCCGGTGTCACACGCGCCGACCGCGCACGCGCCACCGGCGCAGGTGGCGATGGACCGCGGCAACGAGCACGCCGTGCCGCAGGTGCCGCAGTTGCGCGGATCGCCCATCAGATCGTAGCCGTTGCTCGGATCACCATCGCAGTCTTGATCCAGCGCGTCGCACAGCTCGAAGGTCGGCCCGACGTCGCCGCTGCAGGAGGTCACGCCGCCGTTGCAGCGCAAGGTGCCAAGCGCGCACTCGCCCTGCTCGGTGATCCCGCACGAGCCGAGGTTGTCGAGCCCCTCGTCGAACTCGCCATCGCAGTCGTTGTCCTTGCCGTCGCAGCTCTCGGCGACCTGCCCCGGCACGCCGATCGCGCCAAGGCACTCGAGCACGCCGGCCACGCAGCGGCTCTGGCCGGCCACGCACTCGCCCAGATCCGAGCCGCACGCCGCGCCGCCGCCCGGATCTCCCTCGTCGACCCGCGAGTCGCAGTCGTTGTCCTTGTTGTCGCACTGCTCGGCGACGGGCGTGACGCCGCTGCAGCGGAGCGCGCCGGCGCTGCACTGCCGGGTGCCGGTGGTGCATTCGCCCTCGTCGGTGCCGCACGCCTCGCCGACCCCGGGCAAGGCGCCCTCGTCGACGACGCCGTTGCAGTCGTTGTCCTTGCCGTCACACACCTCGAACCCGGAAGGGACGCAAGGGCCAGCGTCGACCGTCGGGCCGTCCCCGCCATCCTGGGTGACCGAGGCGCCGTCTGCGCCGGCGTCGCCGGTCTCGCAGGTGATGCAGTAGTCGTTGATGCCGCAGGAGAGCAAAGAGGCGCCAACGGCGACCACCACCACGAGCAGCAAGAGCGACGCGACCTGCCCGCGCGGCCGGCTCACGACGCACCTCCGACGAGCGCGCTCGAGCTCTCGCGAGCGCGCGCCCGCCGTCGCCGTCGCCACAGGCCCGCCAGGGCCAAAACGAGCCCGCCGAGCCCGCCGAGCCCGCCGCCGTCTCGCGGGCCCCGACCGGCGCTGCAGCCACCGCCGCCGCCAGGGGCGACGTACTGGTTCACGCCCTGCAGATCCGAGGGCAGGTAGCAGCTCCCGTCGCGGCAGACCTCCCCCGCGTTCGGGCAAGTCACGCCGTTGCAGGGGTCATCGACGCAGGTGCCCTGACCTGGATCGCACCACTGCCCCACCTGACACTGGATGCTCTCGCACTGGTTGTTGACACACTGGCCCAGCGCCTCGCGGCACACCAGGCCCGGCGGGCACGCGCGACCGCACGGGTCGGCCACGCAGGCGCCAAGCTCGCAGCGCTCGCCGCTGGGGCACACCTTGCCCGCGCAGCTCGACACGCACGCCCCGCCCGCGCAGTACGCGCCGTCGGTGCAGGTCACGCCCGCGCAGGCGTCGGTCACGCAGGTGCCAGCCACGCACAGCTCCGCGGCGCCGCAGCGCTCCGGGAAGGTGCGGCAGTCATCGGGAGCGCACTGGCCGGTGGCGGCAACACAGACGAGCGGCGCCGGGCAGCTCGTCACGCTGCAGGCGACCACACACGCGCCCTCCACGCAGGTCTGCTTCTCACCGGACTGGGTGGTGGGACACGTCACCGCGTAGCAAGGATCAGCGGCGCAGAAGTCGTTGACGCACATCTTGCCGGCCGGGCACGGAAACTCGCCCTCCTGGCACGGGAACGCGCACTCGCAGTTGGCGCAGGTCGAGCCCGAGGGGCAGTTGGGATCCTCGTCCACCAGGGTGTCACAGTCGTTGTCGCGGCAATCACACGCCTCCTCGCGGATCGGCTCGCCGCCGACGCACTGGTACTGGCCGCCGACGCAGCGCGAGACGCCGCCGCACACCGTGCCGCCCTGATCGCAGGCGCCCCCCGGCGGCGCGTCCTCGTCGATCCGTCCGTCGCAGTCGTCGTCAAAGCCGTTGCAGGTGGCGTCGCTGGTGGTCGCGGTGGCGTTGCACTGGAGCTGGCCATTGACGCACACCGTGGTGCCGACGCCGCAGGCGCTCGAGCAGTCCGCGCCGCCGGTGTCCTCGTCGACCACGCCGTCGCAGTCGTCGTCGAGCGTGTTGCACGACTCCGCGCGGGGGCCGACCTCTCCGAGGCAGGTGCCAAAGCTCCCTCCCCCCGCAGCGGTGCAGACGCGGAGGCCGGCCCGGCAGATGCCGACCTGCGGGTTGCCGCCCGGGATCGTGGAGCAGCTCTCCGCGAAGCCGTCCTGCGCGCCGTCGCAGTTGTTGTCCAGGCCGTCACAGACCTCCGGAGTTGGCCCGGTGGCGTTACAGCCCTGCCACACGCCGGCCACGCAGGTCTCGGTGCCGGCCGCGCACTGGCCCACGTCGGTGCCGCAGCCGCGGGTCAGCCCTTCGTCGGTGAGCCCGTCGCAGTCGTCGTCGAGGTTGTTGCACAGCTCGACGTCGCCGCAGGTCCCCTGGCACGCGCCCTCATCGGTGAGCCCGTCGCAGTCGTTGTCCAGGCCGTCGCAGATCTCGGCGCTGGCGGTGCCGCCAGGATCGGCGATGTGACATTGCGTGCCGGTGCCATCGGCGCGGCACACCATGCTGCCGGTGCCCCGGCACACGCCCAGCTCGCCGTCGCTGCAGGCCGTGCCCTTGCTGAGGAAGTCCTCGTCGACCAAGCCGTCGCAGTCGTCGTCGCGCTCGTTGCACGCCTCCGAGCGCACGGACTCGGCGATGATCGCGGAGATCGCGAGCTGCAGCTCCTCCTGGTTCTGCGCGTAGGAGCCCTCGTTGACGCCGGCCACGTCCGGCGCGCCGCCGGCGTGCGCGATCCCCTCGATCTCGGCGTCGCCGGGGACCTTGCCAAAGCCGATGGGCTTGGTGCGCACGCGGTAGGTGCGCGCCTGGCCGCCGACCGTGACCTGGGTCGACAGCAGGTCGGCCGCGGCGGCCGCGGTGTTGGAGAAGGTAGTGCAGGTCTCGTCACCATCGGTGAGCGAGATGACGATGTAGGGCCGGCACTGCTCGCCCGAGGGCATGAAGACCTGGTTGTACGGATCGTTGAGGATCGGCGCGAAGCCCGGCGTGCCATCGGGCCAGATCTGGGTGGCATCTGACGCCTGCTGCCCGGCGAAGTACCGCTTGGCGCCCTTGAGCGAGCCAGCGATCGGAGTCCAGCTCCCGGTCTCGAAGATCTCCGGGTTGCTGCCCATCGAGAGGCCGCAGGTCTGACAGGAGAAGTCGGTCCAGCGCGCGGTGTCGCCGGTGTTGCCGTCGACCAGCGGCGTCAGCAGCTCGAACAGGTTGTCCGCCGACATCGCCGAGGTGCAGCCAGCGCCGGTGGCTTCGTCGCACGCGCCGCAATCGACGCCAGCCATGCTGCAGTCCGCGGTGCAGCTCGTGGAGTACGTGCCGACCGGGGTCTCGCGAAAGCGGGCCAGCCCAAGGACCATGTCGCCGTAGCTATTGGCGATCTGGTTGATCGCGCACTTGGCGTGATTGAGCCGGCTGTCGGTGCCACCGCAGGACGGCGGACCAGAGCCGGTGGAGCTGTCCATCGACCCGGAGGTGTCGAGGATGAGCACGACGTAGGGCTTCAGCGGATCTCCGGCGAGCGCCGCGGGGGCCAGCGCCAGAGACAAGAACGCACAGGTCGCAATCGAGGCGATCGTTTTCCGCATGACCTCCGTAGGCATCGGTCAAAACCCGGGAGATAGAACGGGAGATAGAACGGGAGATAGAAACGACCCTCTCGATCTCTCTTGCCGTTCTCGGCCTCGACCAGCGGCGCCGCGCTGGCAGGCGCCGCCACCAGGATGCTCTTGAGAGCACCTCGCAAAGACCGCGGCGACCACGTCAGGTGCAGTCAGACACGACGTTCAGGTGCCAGACAGCAACGCCCTTCCAACCACCTTGAGCGACAGCACCGGCTTGACGCCCTCGAAGATGGGCAGCACCTGCGCGTCCACCACATAGCGGCTGATCGCGAACTCCTCCGCATACCCCCAGCCGCCGTGCAGGAGCTGGCCGAGCTGCGTGACCTCCACCGCGACATCGCACGCCAGGAGCTTGGCCTGCGCCGCCAACGGCGCCGCGGTGCGCTCATCGGCGTCCATCGCGATCGCCGCGGCGTAGGTGAGCGCCCGCGCCGCCGACAGCTTGGCGGCCATGGTTCCCAGGTGGTGACGGGTGAGCTGGAACGAGCCGATGGGCTTGCCAAACTGGCTGCGCGCGGTCACGTACTCCGCGGTCTTCTCCAGCGCAGCCTGGGCCACGCCGCAGGCGCGGCCCCCGGTCTGCAAGCGGCCCGCGGCGAAGCCCGCCATCTGCAGGTAGAAGCCGCGGCCGAGCCCCTTGGCCTCGCCCACCAGGTTCTCGGCGGGGACAAACCAGCGATCGAACGCCAGGGTGAACGAGTGCATCCCGCGATACCCCGGGGTGTGGTCGGCCTTGCCGCTGAGGCTCCCGCCGTGCGGTTGCGCCGTCTCGAACTCGTGGCCGGCAAAGCGCGGCTTCTCCACCACGAACAACGACAGCCCCTTGGCGCCGCGCGACGAGTCACTATCGGTGCGGGCCAGCAGCGCGATCAGATCGGCGCGACCGGCAAACGTACACCAGGCCTTGTTGCCGGTGATGTAATAGCCGGCCTGCCCATCCAGCTCGCCGGCCTGGGCTCGGCAGGTGAGGCTGGCCACGTCCGACCCCACGTTGGGCTCGGTCACCGAGATGGCCACCATGCGCTCTCCCGCCGCGATGGACGGCAGCCAGCGCCGCTGCTGCGCCTCCGTGCCGCCAGCAAGGAGCGCCTTGGCCAAGATCTCGGGCCGGGTGATGAGCGAGCCACCGCCAGCGAGCGAGCCGCGCGACAGCTCCTCGGTGATGAGGATCATCGCCAGGTTCCCCATCGCAGAGCCGCCGAGCGACTCGGGCACCGACAACCCGAAGAAGCCAAGCTTGGCCATCTCCGAGATCAGGCGGTCGGACACCAGGCCATCTTCGCGATGAAGCTTGTCGGCCATCGGCGAGACCTCGCGCTCGGCAAAGCCTCGCGCGGCCTGCCGGACCTCCGCCAGCGTCTCTTCGAGCGGCCAGCTCAGGCGGCCCCCCGCGGCGATGACCTCATCTCCCAGTTGCACCACGGGATCGATCGCGCCACAGCTCGCCAGCGCCGCCGCGCCGTCCGCGGTCCAGGCCAGGTCCGGCTCCGAGAGCCCGAGCTCCGGCGCCACGGTTCGCAGGCGCTCGCGCAGGCTCGCGCCCAGGAGCGCGGCGGCGACCGCCGCGCGGCCAGACAGCGCCGGCTCCACCTGCGCGGCGTCCACCAGCGCGCGCAGCGCGCGCTGCTCGGTCGCGGCATAGGCCACGCGATCGACGACGACCTGATGGTCATCGATCAGCTCTCCGCGCTCGGTGAGCACCACGGCGCGCGCCAGCGCGCGTTCCACAAACCTGGCCGAGTCGTTGCAGATCGCCAAGGCCCAAGGAGAAACCATCGCTGCCATGCCCGAGGTGTACGGCATTGTGCTGGCTCGCACAACGCGCCGCAGTGTCGCGTCCCCTTCGGAGACCGGTCGAGGTGCTCGTGGACCGCCCGGACTTGCCCGAACTTACTGGAACCCTTGGTCCGCGTCAGGCAACCGCGCCTCGCTGAATATTCATCACGCGCCCTCGTCGTAGGCGACACGAAGGTTGGTGTACGGTGAAGGTGGCTTCGACACTTCTCAACAAGACCTCTCTCCTACTATCTCTCTTCTACTCTTGGAGTTCCCGATGAAGACTCTCGGCCTCGCCCTGTTGCTGTCGCTCGCCGCCTCGCCTGCTTTCGCAGAGGCTGACTATGGCGACGCCGCACAGACCATCAGCCATGACTGCGCCACGGACCCTGAGGTCTCGATCACCGGCTCGAGCAACCAGGTCACCATCACCGGCACATGTACCGAGATCTCGGTGCAAGGCGCGACCAACCAGGTCACCATCGAGTCTTCTCAGAAGGTAGACGTCACCGGCAGCAGCAACGAGGTCCACATCGGCGCGACCGCCCGGATCTCGCTCACCGGCACGAACAACCGGGTGACGTGGAAGAAGAGCCTCAAGGGCAAGAAGCCCAAGATCTCCTCCACCGGCGTGAACAACAAGATCGCCAAAGCCAAGTAGCGCTGCGCCGGCAGGTGTCGAGCGCGCCTCGCGTGGCGCCGCTCAGCAGGCGTCCAGCGCGGCCAACAGCGCCGGCTGAGGGGACACCAGCTCGAGGCCCAGGCCCAGCTCGGTGCGGCGCACCACCCGGACCCGGACCTCGAAGGCGTGCTCGGTCAAGTCGGCGACGGGCAGGCGCAGCTCGCCCAGAAACACCGCACCTACCGGCAACTTCTCCTCGGTGACCGCGAACAAGCCGGTCCTGCTGAGGTCCCGGATCTGCATCGAGATCTCACGCTCTCCGGAGAACAGCCGCAGGTCCACCGGCAAGGTGGTCCGCGGCGCTGCTCGCGCCTCCGCGCGCGGTGGCGGCGACGCCGGGACCACCGGCAGGCCGCGCACCGCCGCCACCGGCCGAGTGCGTGAGGCGGCGAGCGCGCTCGCGGCGACGCCGGGAATGAGACCAACGACGGCCGAGCCGGAGGCTGCGCTAGACGCAGCGCCGGAGGGGCTAGACGCCGAGCCGGACGAGCCAGTGGCCCCTGAGGCGGAGCCGGCGACCGCCCCTGCGGGCTCACTCGACGCAGCGGTCGAGCCTGCGCCCGCCTCCGGGCGGGCGCGCGCGTCCAGGCGAGCCCTGGCACCGGGCCAAGGCTCGGTGTCAGCCTTGCGCGCCTGCTGCCACGGCGGCGGCCGGAGCGCGGCGGCCGGCGGTCGCAGCTCCGGCGCCGAAGGGCCAATCGCGGCGGCCGGCGGTCGCAGCTCCAGCGCCGAAGGGCCAAGCGCGGTGGCGCGACGCCGCGGCACCGCGACGCCTGGCCCGTCAGGGTCAGGGCCGACCGCCAGCACGCGCCGCGAGGTGGGCTCGGCGCCGCGTCGGATCCAGGCCGCCGACGACCAGGCCTCCGCGGCATCAGAGCCGAGCACCGCGGTGGCCCGCGCCGCGCCACGCTCGCGCGTGGACGAGCCGTGGTCGCCGCCCGCCACCGCCGCGACCTCGCCGGACTCGCGCAGCGACGCATCGACTGCCGCCAGCACGTCTGCGATCACCGCGTCGTCCGCGCAGGAGACCTGCGCCAGCACCAGCTCGTCCACGCCAGCGAGCGCGGCCGCCAGCTCCGGATCGGTGTGACCGCGCCCAGGCTCCGCCGGCAGCGACAGCGCCGCGCTGCTGCCGCCGGGCCCGAGCGTCAGATCTTCGTCCGTGAGCGTCGACATGTCTTCGATCTGCAGCTCGTCGTCGAACGAGCCGCCCGCGTCCGCCACCTCGAGCCGCAAGAGCGCCGCGTGGAACGCCTCGAGCTCGACCTCCGAGCGCACCGGCACCGAGGTCGCGTGACCGAACCACTCCCTGGCCGCCGGGTGCAGCGGCGCGTGCTCCGCGACCACCACGGCGTAGGCCCGCGCCGCCGTCGGGTTGCCGGCGCGGGAGCAGATCTCGGACCCCAGCGCGGCCAGCCACACGTGGTCGTGCGCCGGCGCGGGCACGTCGAGCGCCTCGACGATCAGCCGGAGCAGCTCGACGCGCGTGCCGTCCGCCGCTGCGCCGGCGTCCAGCGCCGCCCAGATCGCCAGGTGGCCTGGGATCTGCGGCAGCCGCTCCTGGTACGCCCGCTCGAGCGACGCCACCAGCAGGCGGCGCGACAACCCTCGTACCTTCTCCGCATCGCTCGAGAACCAGAGCCGCAGCGCGGCGTCGCGGGTGGCGTCGCACCATGAACGCAGCTCGCCGCGCTCGTCAAACTGACCGAGCCGCTGGCGCAGCACCTCGAGCAGCGTGGAGACCCCGCGCCGGCCCTTGGTCCACCTGGAGTCGAGGAGCAGCGCCAGCGCAAAGCGGTGCCCCGGATCGGCGCGCAGCGCGGCCTCCAGCCACTTGTGCCAGTCACTGCGCCCCAGCACTCTCGCCAACCGCGCCGCCACCACGAAGCACTCGGCGCTCGCGGCCCCCGCGAGCTGCTCCCCGCGGCTCACCCACTCGCCGAGCGCAGCCTCGCTCCCGCCGTCCAGCTCGGCGCGCAGCGCGACCACCCCGGCGCTTGAAGGCGTCGCCGGCACCAGCCGCTGCGCCCGCGTCTCCTGCCCCAGCTCCAGCAGCGCTCGGCCCTCCGACACCAGCGCGTCCAGCGAGCCGCGCGTGGTCCGCGCCACCATCGCGAGCTGACTCACGTCCTCCCATTGCCCGAGCTCGATCGCCAGCTCCAGGCCCCGCCCCTCGTCGTGGTCAGGTCCTGCATGGCGATACATCGCCAGGGCGAAGCGCCGGTCTGGCTCCACGTGCTCGAGCGCGCGCGCGACCTCGACGCTGGCCCGCGCGCGCTGCTCCGCGGATCCGCAGAGCTCCGCCGCGACCCGGCGCAGGACGGCGCGCCAGTCCCACTCCGCGTACAGGATCTCGGAAAGCCACGGCGCGATCATCGTCTCGCTCCAAGCCTGACTCGACCGCTCCGGCGTTTCCTTGAGGCCCCGTTGCCGCCAGCTCGCGAGAAGCTGGCGGTCGCTCACCCGCCTTCGCGCTCGGCGGCCGCGACGCTCTCCAGCTCCTGCCAGCGCGCGAACAAGGACTCCACCTTGGCGCGGTGTGCGTCCAGATCCGACAACATGGTCCGGACCTCGGCGGCGGGCAGCTTGAACAGGTCGGGATCGGAGACCCTTCGCTCCAGCTCGGCGACCTGCGCCTCCGCGCCGGCGATCGCGTCCTCGATGCCGGCCAGCTCGCGCCGCTCGTTGAAGGTGAGCTTGCGCGGGCGCGGCGCCAAGGCCGCGCCGCGCGGCTTGCCTGCCGCCTCGGATCTGGCCTCCGGCTTGGGCGCGCGCTGGCGCTCTCGCTCGTCGCGCCGCTCCTGATAGAAGGAGTAGCTGCCCTCGTAGAAGGTCACCTGGCCGTCGCCCTCGAAGGCCAGGATGCCGGTGGCCACCCGGTCGAGGAACCAGCGGTCGTGCGACACGATGAAGGCGCAGCCCGGGAACGCGAGCAGCGCGGCCTCGAGCGCGCCCAGGGTGACCAGGTCGAGATCGTTGGTGGGCTCGTCGAGGATGAGCACGTTGCCGCCGCGCCGCAACAGCTTGGCGAGCTGCACGCGGTTGCGCTCTCCGCCGGAGAGCTGCCCCACCTTGACCTCGGACGCACCCTCGGCGAACGCCAGCATGCGCAAGAAGCTGCGGACGTGGATCTTACCGTCGGGCAGGTCGACGAAGTCGTAGCCCTCCGCGACCTCTTGCGCCACCGTGTTGTCGTCGGACAGCTCGCTGCGCCCCTGCTCCAGGTACCCGAACTTGGTGTTGCTGCCGATCGTCACCTTGCCGGCGTCCGGCGTCAGCTCCCCCAGGATGGTGCGCACCAGCGTCGTCTTGCCGGCGCCGTTCTCGCCGACGATGCCGATGCGATCGCCTGGCTTCATCAGCAGCGTCAGGTCGCGAAACAGGAGCTTGCCGCCGAGCTGATGCGAGACCTTCTCCAGCTCGACGATGGTGGAGCCAAGCCGCGGGCCGTCGGGCAAGCGCAGCTCGGCCTGGCGCGGCGGCTGCGCCCCGAGCGCCGGGGCGGCGGCGACCGCGGCGTCGAAGCGATCGATGCGCGCCTTGGCCTTGGTGCGGCGTGCGCTGGGGCTGCGGCGGATCCAGTCGATCTCGCGGCGCACGAAGGACGCGCGCTGCGACTCGTGCTCGACCTCCACCGACAGGCGGTCGGCCTGCCGCAGCAGGAACTCCGAATAGTCGCCGTCATAGGTGTAGATCTTGCCGCGATCGAGCTCCGCGATCCGCGTCGCCACCCGGTCGAGGAAGTACCGATCGTGCGTGACGACGATCAGCGCCGAGCCCAGCCCCAGGAGCCGGGTCTCCAGCCACTCGATGGTGCGCGCGTCGAGGTGGTTGGTGGGCTCATCGAGCGCCAGCAGGTCAGCGCCGCTCGACAGGGCGCGCGCCAGCGCCACGCGGCGGCGCTCGCCCAGCGACAGCTCCCCGATGCGCGCGTCGAGCCGCGCCACCTTGAGCCCGTCGGCGGTGGCCAGCACCTCGTGCTCGGCCCGGCCTTCGGAGAACAGCACCTGCCGCACCAGGAGCGCCTCCGAGATCCGCGGCTCCTGTGGCACATAGACGAGCCGCAGCTCCCGGCGCCAGGAGAACTGCCCGCCGTCGGGGGTGAGCGCCTCGGTGAGCTCGCCGTCTTGTAGATCCCCGGCCACCGCCGAGCGCGTCTGCGCGGGCGCGCCATGGACCAGCATCCGCAACAGCGTGGACTTGCCAGCGCCGTTGCGCCCGATGAGGCCGATGCGATCACGCTGGTGGACGGTCAACGACACGCCGTCGAAGAGCTGGCGGTCGCCCAGCCGCTTGCTCACGTCCAACGCTGTCAAGATCGCGGTCATCGCAGCTCGTCCTGGCGGGTGGGTGTACCCGAAATCCACGCCCGGCGTACGGGCCTGACGTCACAGAAGGCGCCGCCGCCGCACAATCTGCGAACCTGCTCGCCGCCGCCTGCTCGCCGCCGCCTGCGCTGACCAGCGCCTGCACTGGCCGCCGCCTGCGCTGGCCGGCACGTCACCCCGAGGTCTGCAACGCCGCGGCGATGCCGGCGATGGTCGTGAACATGCCCTCGCTGATGAGCGCGTCCTCCGCCCGCGCGTCGCCGCTGCACTCGTCGCTGCGCCGCAGCAGCTCGATCTGGATGTGACAGAGGATGTCGAGCACCTGGTTGCGCCGCGTCACCGACTCCGCGATGTGCAGCCGGTCCGCCAGCGGCTCGCGACCCTCGCGCAGCTCACGCAGGGTCGCCAGCGTGCGGGCGTGCTCGGCGGAGATCACGTCGAACAGGTCGGCCGCGCTGGGATCGGCGAGCCGCGCGTAGTGACCGGCCACGTCCATGTCGGCCCGCACCAGCGCCAGCTCGGCGTTGCTGACCAGCGCGCGCAGAAACGGCGAGTCCGCCACCGCCTGCCGGATCGCAGGCGCTCCGCGCGCCTCGATCAGCGCGGCCAGCGCGGAGCCCACGCCGAACCACCCTGGGAGACCCGCGCGGCTCTGCGTCCAGGAGAACACCCAGGGGATCGCCCGCAGATCGGCGAGCGAGAACGCCTTGGCCCGGGCGCGCGAGGACGGACGTGAGCCGATGGGCAGGTTGGCGACGTGCTGCATGGGCGTGGCCTCCAGGGTGTACGTCGCCAGCTTGCGCTCGTCGTCCGACAGGCGGCGGTACGCCGCCAGCGCCGCCGCGCTGGCGATGCGCAAGAGGTCATCCGCGGCGTCGCTCCCGGTGGCGCCGCTGCCGCTGGCCGCCAGCACCGCGCTCACCGTGAGCTCCAGGTCGCGCAACGCGATCTGCGGCCGCGCGTAGCGCGCGGTGATCGTCTCGCCTTGCTCGGTGACCCGGAAGCGGCCCCCCACCGCGGACGGTGGCTGCGCGCGGATGGCCTGGCTGGCCGGCCCGCCGCCGCGCCCCACCGCGCCGCCGCGGCCATGGAACACCGTGAGCGTCATCCCGGCGCGCGCCGCCGCGGCCGCCAGCTCGAGCTGCGCCGCGCGCAGCGCGATCGCCGCCGTCACGTAGCCCACCTGCTTGCTCGAGTCGGAGTAGCCGATCATCACCTCCAGCTCGGCGCCGAGCTCGGCGCGCAGCGCCGGGCTCGCGGCGATGGCGTCGGCGATCGGGCCGGCGCGCCCCAGGTCGTCGAGCTGCTCGAGCAGCGGCACCGGGCGCAGCTCGCCGATGGCCAGGCCAGCGCTGCGCGCCAAGAACGCCACCTCGAGCAGATCAGAGGCGTCGGTGCAGAAGCTGATGACCCAGCGCTCGGCGGCGCGCGCGCCCAGCTCGCGCCGCGCCCGCCCCACCACGTCCAGCGTGGCCAGCAGATCCAGCGTGGCAGGGGACAGCCCCTTGCGATCACGCAGCGGCGGCAGCGGGCGATCCAGCAAGTCCTCCAGCAAGGCCCGGCGCGCCGTCTCCTCGAGGCTGCGGTAGCCGCCGCGCCCGCCCAGCGCCAGGATCTCGTCGACCGCCTGCTCATGCACGCTCGAGTGCTGCCGGATGTCCAGGGTCGCCAGGTGAAAGCCAAACACGCTGACGCGACGCTGGCAGTCCGCCAGCAGGCCATGCGCCAGCACGCCATAGCCGGCCTCGCGCAGGGTGGCCTCCAGGAAGTCAAGGTCCGCCGCGTACTCGGCGGCGCTGGCGTAGCGCCCGTCCTGCCGGCCGATGGTGGCGCGCAGCCGGGCGGCCATGTACGACAGCTTCTCGCGCCACGGCTCGCGGGCGTGGCGCACCGCGGCTCGCGCGGCGATCTCCGGCAGCTCACGCCGCTCGCGCAGCAGGTCTTCGTCCAGCCGCGCGCAGCGCCGCGGCGCGCGCCGCGACGAGCAAGACAGCGCGCGCCCGAGCTGCGCCACGTCCACCAGGTATCGCTCGAGCGCCACCTTGCGCTGCCGGTCGAACGCCGCGCGCGTCACCCGCGAGGTCACGTTGGGGTTGCCGTCGCGGTCGCCGCCCACCCAGGTGCCCCACACCATGAAGGAGGGCACCTGCCACGGGCGATCGGGCCACACCTCGGACAGCGCGGCCTGCAGCCGGCGATACAGCGCGGGCGTGACGTCGAGCAGCGTCCGACGAAACACCTCCACAGTGGCCTCGATCTCGTCGATCACGGTGGGGCGCTCGGCCCGCGAGCTCTCGGTGGCGTGCAGCGCGAACACCGCGTCACCCAGGGAGGCGCCAGCCCGGGCGGCGTCGACCTCCGCGCCGTCCGCGGCGCCGTCCAGATCGAGGCAGCGCGCCACATCGCCGAGGTGATCCAGCGTCGAGCGGCGGCGCGACTCCGTCGGATGCGCGGTCAGCACCGGCATCACCAGGGCGCGACGCAACAGCGCCGCGGCGTCGTCCGCGGTCATCCCGGCGGCGGCCAGCGCGCGCACCGCGGCCAGCACCCCGTCGATGCCGGAGCGCGGGTGGGCGCGCAGCATGCGGATGCGCTGCTGCTCCTCGACCACGTTCATCAGGTGCGCGAGATCCGCGTAGTAGCGCGCCACGCTCCCTAGCTGGACGGTCTCCACCTCGCGCAGCCCCGCCGCGAAGGCGTCACGGCCGCCTGGCAAGGCTCCCTCGCGGAGCTGCCGTGCTGCGTCGCCGAGCGCCTCGATGAGCGAGACGTCGCTGTCGTCCAGGACCACGGCGGCGCTGTGCAGCGCTTCCTTCACCGCGGCGAGATCTCGAGCCAGAGTTTCGGGAGTCACTGCCCAAGCGTACCCGATGCGCCACCAGCGGCGCGCGCATCGCGCCTACCGGATCTCGCGGTGCTCCGGTGTCCGAGCCTTGCATACCGAGATCTGCGGAGGCTCGGGGCGCCGAGCTGTCCTTCGCCACGGACCGGGACCCTGCGAGCTCTGCGCCCCCGCGGGCCGCGTGAGCCCCGCGGCTACCCCTTGAACGTCGACGGCCCGGCGTCGCCGAATGGCGCATCGCGCTCGCTCACCGCGGCGCGGAAGCCAGCCTCCTGGGCGCGCCGCGCGAAGGCGTAGCCCTCGGCGGTGTGCCGCGCGATGCCGTCGAAGTACGTGGCCAGCGCCTGCGTGGTGTAGAGGCCCTGCGCCGCGATCGTCTGGTTGAGCAAGAGCTTGTGCATGATGAGCTGGCTCAGCGGCAAGCGCGCGATGCGCTGTAGCAGCGCCTCGAAGCGCGCGTCCAGCTCGGCGCGCGGCGCGTGCTCGATGGCCAGCCCCCAGGCCACCGCCTCCTTGCCCGACAGACAGTCGCCGGTGAGCAGCAGCCGCTTGGCCCGCTCGAGCCCGATGCGGTGAACCCACAGCGCGGTGGTGGGCACGCCCCACACCCGCGCCGGCGGATAGCCGATCTTGGCGTCGTCCTCGATGATCAGGAGATCCGAGCACAGCGCCAGATCCGTGCCTCCGGCCACGCAGAACCCATGCACCTTGCACACCACCGGCTTGTCGCCGTGAAACAGGCTCATGAAGCCGCGGACGTTGCGAGACATCATCGCGTAGTCGACGGTGGGGTCCCAGACCTGCGCGGGGTCGTGGTTGGCGGCGATCACCTCGGGGTCGGTGGGGCCGCCTGGATACGCCACGCTGGTCGCCACCTCGCGCATCTGCCCCTCGGCGCTGGCCGCCAGATCGTAGCCGCCGCAGAACCCCTTGCCGTTGCCGGCCAGCGCGATCACGTGGACGCGCGGATCGAGGTTGGCGCGCTCCACGCAAGCCGCCAGCTCGCGCGGCAGCTCCAGCGTGATCCCGTTGCCGCGCTCGGGGCGGTTGAGCGTGATGCGGGCGATCTTGCCCGTCACCTCGTAGGTCATGGTGGTCAGCCCCGGCAGCGCGGGCAGCTCAGGCGTTGGTTGGTTCAGACATCGGCTCGCCGAAGATACCCTGGGCAGCCCGGCCGGGAGTCGCCTCGCGCAATCCCTTGAAGTTGCGAGGCTCGCGGGCGATGTCGGCGCGTTGTCGGAGATTTGCCATGCACCGGGTATTCCTGGTTCATCCACATGAAGCCCACAAAACTCTTCTTCGGTCTCCTCCTCTCTGCTGGCTGCTCGACCACTCCGATGTCGGAGACCGAGCTGCGCGCCGCCGTCTGCCCGTCACCTGAGCTCATCGAGCACGCCGTGTGCGTGTGCGGCGACTTCAGCCAGACCGGCGCGCTCAACGTCAAGCGCGGCCCAGCCGGGGTCGGCTCGGTCGGCGTCAACGGCATGACCGAGCTGGTCGCGCGGACGCAGGTCGCTGGCGCGTGGCACGCCTGGGGCGGCTTCTTCTCCGTTGGCTCCACGGGCCTTGGCCCAGAGGCCGGCATCGGCGGCTCGCTCTACACCCCCGCGGACTTCGGCAACGTCGGTGAGCTGACCATCGCCGGGGACCTGCACGTCGGCGGGAACCTCGAGTCCACTGGCAGCCTGACGGTGGGCGGGACGCTTGGCGTCAAGGGCGCCACCGACATCGTGGGCCAGAGCGAGATCGCCGCGCGCGGCGCCTATGTCGCGCCGACGGCGCCGCCGTGCGGCTGTGATGACGCCACGTCGTTTGACGTCGCGCTGGCCGTGGCCGCGGCGCGCCAGGCCGCCGGGGGCAACACCAGCGAGGAGCTGGTTGGCGACCACAGCGTCCGGCTGACCACCGGCGCCTACTATCTGGCCAACCCGAGCTCGGTGGGCAACGTCGAACACCTCATCGACGGCAACGTCTCGATCTTCGTCGACGGCTCGCTCGAGAGCGTGGGCAAGGCGGAGTGGAAGCTGGCGCCGGGCGCCAAGCTCAGCCTGTTCGTGTCCGGCACGGTGTCCCACGTGGGCAACGTGCTCGCCGGCTCGGACGCCGATCCCGAGGCCTTCCGCCTCTACATCGGCGGGGAAGCCGCCGCGCTCGAGACGGTGGGCGAGTCCGCGTTCTTTGGCTCCATCTACGCGCCCAAGGCCACCGTCAGCTACGTCGGCAACACGCGCGTCGTCGGCTCGATCTACGCCAAGGAGCTGTCCGGCGTCGGCGAGCTGACCATCGAGTACGGACGCCCGGTGACCCCGCCCAGCTCGTGCGACGCGCCGCCCGCCCCCAGCGACGGCGACGGCATCGAGTGAGCGCTCGGCCCGGCTTGACCGCGGCTTTGACTGCGGATTGACCCCGGCTTGACCGCGGCTTTGACCCCGGCTTGATCTCAGGATCGCCCCGCGTGGGCCGTGAGGTAGGCCCACACCATCTTTGGCAGCTCGGTGCGCAGCGCCTCCAGCGACAGCGCGCCGGGCCGGTCCAGCGCGCGCTCAAGCTCCGCGCGCGCCACGGACAGGCCAAAGGCCAGCGCCAGCGCCGCGGCCACCGAGAACTCGAGCTGCGGACGAGACGGCGCTGGCAACCCAAGGGCGCGCGCTCTGGCCTCGATCGCGTCGAGCACCGGCGCCAGCGCGCCGGGCTGACTCGACATCGCGTCCTCACGTCCGCTCAAGAGCGCCCAGCCCACCAGGCGCAGCATCACCGGGTCCTCGATCACCTCGAGCAAGATCTCGAGCAGCGGCATGTTGCCCGGCGTGAAGGTCGCCGACCCGAGCCGCGTGATCGCCTGCTGTCGCGCGGCGCCGATCCGGCGCTCCAAGGTCGCCCGCGCCAGGCCCTCGTAGGTGCCAAAGTAGTGCGTCACCAGCGCGTGGCTGATGCCCGCCTCGCGCGCGATGTCGCGCAGGCCCACCTGGTCAGGCATCACGCGGGTGAACACGCGCTCCGCGGCGTCCAGGATGAGGCTCCTGGCCTGGTCCGGGGTTCGACGCTCGCGGCTCACCGTCCCTCCAGGGGAACCTCGAGGTTCCCGGAACCGGACCGCCTTGCGCCCGTTTGGCACGTCGAGGTTCCAGCGCTTCGGAGCATGGTTCGCATCATATTGCTTTTCCAAGGACAATCGCAATTGTCCAGTTGGCAAACAGATTGCTTAGCTCTGGCTTGCGTCGGACGCTTCTTTCCCGACGCAAGGAGTCTCCCGTGATCTCGAGCCTATCCCATGTGTCCCTCCTCTCTCTCTCCCCCTCCCCCTGCACCCGCTACGGCGGCGTGCTCCTGCTCGCCGCGACCCTGGGCGCTGGCTGCGCCGCCAACCAGGACGATGACGATGTCAGCGCCGCCGAGCTGGCGCTCGATACTGGCGACGGCGGCCAGGCCGAGGCGTCGCTCCTGACCGCCGCCCTCGACGGCCAGATCCTGGGCACGAGCCTCGCGCAGGCGACCGCGCCCGAGGTCCTCGCCGCGATCAACGCACGGCTTTCCACGCGCTTTGTCCCCGCTGGCTGCGCCACCGCCGTGACCTCCGGCACCACGCTGACCGTGACCTTCGCGGGTTGCACCGGTCCGCGCGGCCTGCGCAGCGTCGAGGGCACCCTGGCGCTCACCGTGGCGTCGACCTCGCCGACAGCCATCCAGCTCACCGCCAAGGCCGAGCGGCTGCAGCTCGGCAACACCGAGCTGTCGCTCGACGCCAGCGCCACCTACGCCAGCGGCGCCGGCGGCGGGTCGCTCACCGTGGACACGCGCTCAGGCGGCGTGGGCCCGCTTGGACACGCGCTCGAGCATACCGGCCAGTATGTCGCGACCTGGACCGCGGATTGCGCCAGCATCGACGGCGCCTGGAGCACGGCGCTCGACGGACGGCAGCGCTCGGTGGTCGTGGACCTGTCGCGCTGCACCGCGACCTGCGCCACCGGCAACATCACCCGGACCACCCGCGATGGCCGCGAGCTGCACCTCACGCTCGACGGCACCAGCGCGACGTGGACCTCCTCCACCGGCCGCACCGGCACCCTGCCGCTGCGCTGCGGGCGCTGACCGTCATGGCGCGCACCCTGCTGACCGCGATCTCGGGGCTCGCCCGACACCGCCTGCTGCAGTTCGTGGTCAGCGGCGGCGCGCTCTTCGCGCTGTCCTCGCGCCCCGCTGACCCCACCCACCTGGCGCTCGATGGGCAGCGCCTGGACGCCCTGGTGACCCGCCAGGCGTCGCGGCACGGCCGGCCGGCCACCGATCCCGCGCTGCGGCGCGAGGTGCTGGCCCAGGTGATCGATGACGAGCTGCTGGTGCGTGAGGCGCGCCGGCTCGGGCTCGACCAGGACGACGCGATCTTGCGACGTCGCCTGATCCAGAAGACGCTGTTTCTCGCCGAGGATCTCGGTGGCGCCTCGCGCGAGCTCACCGAGCCCCAGCTCCAGGCCTACTTCGCCGAACACCGCCACGACTACCGGCTCCCCGCGCGCGCCAGGTTTCATCACGTGGTCGCCGCGGCAGGCGCGATCCCCCGCGCATCCGAGCTGCCGACGCCGGGACACGCGCCGACGGGGACGCTGCAGGTCAGCGACGACGAGCGCCACCTCCAGCAAGACTTCGGGGCCGCGTTCGTCGCGCACCTGTGGGCGTCGCCCCTTGGCAAGTGGAGCGGTCCGGTGCGCTCCAAGGTCGGCCTGCACCTGGTGTTCGTGGACGAGCGCGAGCCCGAGCGCCTGGCCAGCTACGAGGAGGCCCGCGACCGCCTGCGCCTGGACGTGCTCATCGCGCGGCGCCAGGCCGCGGTCGCCCGCTTCCTCGAAGCGGCGCACGCGCGCTATCAGATCTCGCTGGATGGCCAGCCGCTGGCCGCGGTGCGCGGCGCGCCACGCACCGCCGCGCACTACGCCGCCTCGGTGGAGGACTGACCATGCCGTCTCCTGGCTCCACCTGCCCCATACGCAGCGCCGCCGTCGCCGTCGCCATCGCCATCGTGGCGATGCTGACCCTCCACGCTGCGCCGGCGTCCGCGCACGGCATGCGCAGCGCCTACCTGGAGATCGACGAGGTGGCCGGCAGCGCGCCGCTCTTGCGGCTACGGGTCAGCCAACCCGACCTGGTGACGACGCCACAGCTCGACGGCTGCGAGCTCACGCCGCTGCCCGGCACGCACGAAGATCTCGATGGCGTCACGCGCGCGTATCGGGCCACCTGCAAGGGCGGCCACCCCGTTGGGCGAGTGACCGTGACCGGCCTGGGCGTCGAGCTCGAGGAGGCCGTGGTCCGCGTGATCTCCGGCAGCGGGCAGGTCCACGCGGCGGTGCTCACCGCGGCAGCGCCAACCTTCGAGGTGCCAGCGCAAGGCGAGCACGCCCCCGACGCCATGATGCGGTACTTGACGCTGGGCCTGCGCCACATCCTGGGCGGGCTCGATCACCTGCTGTTTCTCCTGCTGGTGGTGCTGCACCTGCGCCGGCTGCGGCCGATCCTCATCGCCGAGACCGCGTTCTCGCTGTCGCACGGCCTCGCCTTCGCGCTCACCGCCACCGGCCTCTTGCGCGTCCCCTCCGCGCCGGTGGAGGCCGCCATCGCGCTGAGCCTCGTGCTGCTGGCGCTGGACGTGGGCCGGCCGCGCGCCCCATCGCCGACGGCGACCGCGGCGATGGCGCTGGCGTTTGGCGCCGTCCATGGCCTGGGCTTCGCCGGGGGCCTGCACGAACTCGGCGTCCCGCACGGCCAGGCCGCGCGCGCCATCCTCGGCTTTGGGCTCGGCGTCGAGCTGGGCCAGCTCGCCTTCGTGCTGGTCGCGTGGGCGGCGCTCGCGGCGCTCGCGCGCTCGAGCGCACGGCGCAGCACCCGCGCGCGCCCCCAGCCGGTGGTCCTGTCGGGCGCCGCGGCGAGCATCGCAACGAGCATCGCACCGGGCATCACCGAGCGCGTCACCGGCCTGCTCGTGTTCGCGGCCGGCGCCACCGCCATGTGCTGGCTCTTGCAGCGCAGCCTGGCCGCGCTCGCCGGCTGACTCACAAACAAGCGACTTTGACCTTCTGTCCTTCTCACCTCACGGGGAGCCACCTCCCCTCTGGAGAACTCATGTCTTTCCGATCTCTCGTGTCTCGCCTCTCGGCGCGCTCGGGCCTTCTGGGCGCGCTGATCCTTGGCGCCTGCGCCAACAGCTCCGAGCCGCCTCCTGCGCCAGAGCCCGCGCCGCCGCCACTTGCCGTCGGCTCCGCGCAGACCAGCGCGCAGTGCTCCGGATATCGCGCCACCAAGAACGCATATTTTGGAGACCTGCACATCCACACCTCGTACTCGCTCGACTCGTTCGCCTTCGCCAACCGCAACGATCCGGCGACCGCGTACCGCTTCGCCCGCGGGCTCACCTCGGTGCCGGTGGCCGCTGGAGAGGGCGGGACCACCACCATCCCCGCGCTGACCACGCCGCTGGACTTCGCGGCGGTCACCGATCACTCGGAGTTCCTCTCGCTGATGGGGCTCTGTGACTTCGGCGCAGCGCAGGACCCTGCGGCGTGCGCCGCGCTGGCCAACCAGAACAGCAACGCCCAGGCGGCCCTCACCGCCGCCGCGCTCGCGCACCTGCTGTCGCCGGACCCCGCGCCCCTCGCGGTGTGCCAGCAACATCCCGAGGACTGCGCCGCCGGAGCGCGCAGCGCCTGGCAGCGCCTGCGCGAGGCCGCCGCCGCCGCCAACGTCCCCTGCGCGTTCTCCTCGTTCGTCGGCTACGAGTGGACCGCCACCACCGGCGGCTCCAACCTCCATCGCAACGTGATCTTCGGCAGCGACGCGGTGCCCGAGGTGCCGTACGACGCGCTCGAGTACCCGTCGCCCCTGACGTTGTGGCAAGCGCTGGACGCTGGCTGCAAGGCCAGCGACGGCTGCAGCGCGCTGACCATCCCGCACAACTCGAACCTGTCCAACGGCGCCATGTGGGACACCGCCGACAGCCCACAAGAGCGAGAGTTCATGATTCGATATCAGAAGCTGGTGGAGATCTATCAACACAAGGGCGCCAGCGAGTGTTTGCCAGATGACGCCCAGGGAGATCCGGCGTGTGGCTTCGAGCTGCTCTCTTCCACCGCGGATCCAGCCGGCTTCGTCCGCGCCGCGCTGGCACGCGGCCTGGGCCTGGCAGCGACGATCGGGCGCAATCCGCTGGCCCTCGGGATCATCGCCTCCACCGACAATCACAACGGCACCGCCGGCGACGTCGGCGAAGACACCTGGCGAGGACACGCGGCCAACACCGACGACACACCCGCGGAGCGCCTGGGCGCCCCGACCTTTGGCCCCGGCGGACTCGCCGCCGTGTGGGCCGAGCAGAACACCCGCGAGGCGATCTTCGCCGCCCTCGCGCGGCGTGAGACCTATGCGACCTCCGGCCCCCGGATCAAGGTGCGGACCTATGCGCTCACCGGCGTCAGCGAGGCGCAAGCGCAGGCCTTCTGCGGCGACCCCGCCTTTCCCGCGCAGCTCATCGCCGCCGGGGCCACCCCCATGGGCGGAGAGCTGAGCGCATCCACCGCGCCGACGATCTTCGTGTCCGCGGTCGCCGACCAGGTGCCGCTGTCGTCGTTTGACATCGTGCGCCTGCGCGAGCTGCGCACCTCGCTCCACTCGGTGACGCTCAGCGGGTCGGCTGGCACCTCGTTTTGCAGATACTGGAGGGATCCGGCGTTCATCCCCGGCCGCCCCACCGCGTACTACGTGCGGGTCCTGCAGCAGCCCACCGCGCGCTGGTCCAGCCATGACTGCGCCCTCGCGCCCGACAGCGAGGCCTGCGCCGATGACACCGTGCCCACCACGATCCAGGAGCGCGCGTGGACCTCGCCGATGTTCATCACCGCGCCGGCCACTTTGTAGAAGGCAGCCGAGCAATTGCCGCAGCGCAGCATTGACCGATGGCATCGCTCCAAGGCGGCGACGCCTTACAGCACGAGGTCGAGAACTCATCGATTATTTTGGCCAGACCAATCACCGCGGTGCATTTTCTTGTGTAACGATCCGAGCAAGCCAGCGTAGGGCCGTGATACGAGAAGCTACCTCGTTTTTTTTCAGGAGACCGAATCAGATGAAGAACCCGATCCGCACTGGAACCATGATCGCGATGACCGCCGCCACCCTCTTCGCGAGCGCCTGTGGCAGCAAGAGCTCCTCCGCCACGGACACCACCCCGGCTCCGGCCGCCACCGAGCAGGCCGCCGCAGTTCACTGCGAAGGCGTCAACGAGTGCAAGGGCATGGGCAAGTGCGGTGGCGCCACCAACTCCTGCGCCGGCAAGAACGAGTGCAAGGGTAAGGGCTGGGTCGAGGCCGCTTCTGCCGAAGAGTGCACTGGCAAGGGCGGCACTGTCGCCGCTGCCCCGGCTGCCGCCCCGGCCGCCCCCGCCGCCAACTGAGACCTGGCGCCGCGCAAGCGGCGCAGTCCACGGCAAGGCAATGCCGCATCAGAGCGTTCCTCTGGCGCGGCATTGCTGTTTTCGGCGCGCCGCCAGCTACGCCTGCGCATCGCCGCGCGGTCAGCGCCCGTCCCCACCCCGGTGGCTCACGGCACGAAGATCTGGACCGCGTCCTCCACGGTGACGAACTGGAGCTGCCCCCAGATCGCCCCGCTCGCGCGCCACGTCTGGAGCGCGCCCTCGAGCTTGGCGAGGTGGTTCATCGGGATGTTCGCGAGCACGGTGCCCGCCGGCTGATTCGGCTGGTAGAGGCGCAGCGTGACCGCCGTCTCCGGGTGGAACCCGAAGTGGAGGTAGACCGTCTGGTCGAGCTGGGCGTGCTGGATCTGCCCCAGCGCCCACTGCATGCGGCCCTCGATCCCCTGCTGCGTGTTGTAGTCGGCGAGCGAGTAGTGGCACGGCAGCTCGCGCAGGTTCACCCCGATGGGATTCAAGACGTGCGGCTGGGAGTTCGGCGTGATGTTGTTGGCCCACAGCGCCAGCGGGTGCGGGTTCAAGGCCATGGCCGTGAACAGCCCGTTCAAGGGCTCGGTCATGGCGGGCGGTACGCCCGAGGCATCGAGGATGCAGCCGGCATTGCGGACGCCGCGGAGCAGCTCTCGGTGGGCCACCCAGGCCCCCGAGCGAAAGCTCGAGGAGACGTTGAAGCCCGCTCCCTGGAGCAGCGCGCGCGACCGGTTGATGATCTGCGTGATCTCCTGCCGCGTGTAGTGGGTGATCGGGTTGTCATGACCGATGTCGGCCCACGCATTCGCGTACGCCGGCGTCTGGTAGTTGTTTACGGGGCTTCCGCTCCAGAAGCTCGCCACCTGCAGGACGCCCGCCTGCTGGAGGAGGGAGCGCCAGCCGTGGACGTGGATCGCGACCTCGTCGCCGGGGATCATGCCGCGGCGGATCTGGTTCGCGTTCTGGGCGACGTTCTGCCCGTTCGAGAAGTAGCTCGGGCAGACGAAGTGAGTCATCGGGACGCCGTGCTGCTGGCGCCACGCGGCGAAGTGCTCGATCGCGCCGACGTTCTCGTCGCGGAGGTCGTGGCCGTCCCAGTCGGCGCTCAGCGTGACGGTCACGCAAGCTCTGGGCTTCCCCTTGTGTCCGACGCGCACGTCATAGATGGGCGTCGACTTGCCCGGAAACCTGTCCGGGAACATGGGCGCCGGGCGCCTCGGCCTGAGGCGAATGAACGGGCTCTTCGGCTTCGGCAAGATCGGCTTCGGCAAGATCGGCTTCGGCAATGGCTCCGGGCGCGGCTCGAACGGCCATGGCTTGGGGCCAGGGGAAGGGAGCGGTCCCGGCTCGACCGGGATGACCAAGCCGTCATAGAAGAACGTGCACATGCGAGTCCTCGACGCGTGGGAGCATTGGCGCGTCAGGTTCGCGCGATTGCCGGGCAAGACCAACTTTTGGCCTCTCGTCGCCGGCTTCGGCAGCTCGGCCTCGAGGTGGAGCTCCTGCTGCGTCACCCCGTGAAGCTCGCGTCATCCGGTGACGTCCGCCGATGTGCGCGCGCGGCACACTCGCAGCAAGCAGCGAGCACCGACGACATTGTGCGCCTCTGTTCCCTGGCTCGAGATCGCGTAGGCGAGGCGACACTTCTGTTTTCACATATACAGTCATCACATGCGCTCATCCTCGCGACGAGGCTCACCTACCGACGACGATCACCAGGACAGAGCCCCCGAGCTTTCCGTTCGATACGAACATTCAGCACTGGCAATCTCACTTTCTTTCTTGCGTCATTGCGTATCAAAATGACGCGATCCTCGTCGGGACTTAGTAAATTCACGTTGCTCTTTGATTCATAAAAAAAATAACTCACAAAGCGCTTTTCCCAGTTTCCGTTCTTCGCTCGCTCTGCTATCTCTGGATCGTTCGCTATCGAGTGAGGGCGTGAACGGTTCCGGGATGCTCCATGGCACCGTGCATGGTCGAACGATCCACGCGAGTCCAGGAAGCCGCTACAGCGAGCGGACTCGCAGCTTTTGCCACATCGGATCACGTGTAGGGGGCTCACAGGACAGTTGCGTTGGTTGCGCGGCTCTTCCCGTGAGCGGGTGTGGTGCGTCGAGAAAAGGAGAATGCCCATGAGTCAGAAAGCGATGAAGACAGTCCTTCGCAAGATCTTCCTCCTGAAGCGGCAGTACAACAACCTGCCTCTATTTCAGTTCATGAGGGATGACAGCATCGACGCCGCCAAGCGACTCTCGTTCTTCCCCTGCATGGCTCACTTCATCATGAGCTTCGGAGATCTGAACAAGTACGTACTCCGGTCAGAGCCCGCGGCCGACAAGTTCCAGGAGAAGGTCAACCTTCACAGCTATGAAGATGACCACCACTGGCCCTGGTACCTCGAAGACTTCCAGAAGCTTGGGTATGATCTCCCGACCCGGCCCACGGACCTGATGCGGTTTCTCTGGGGAGAGGAGACGCACAAGAACCGCGTGCTCATGTATCAGCTCACCGCGATGATCGCGCAGGCCAACGGCGCCGAGCGCATCGCGATCATCGAGGCCATCGAGGAGACCGGCAACGTGCTGTTCACCACCATGCTGGACCTCGCCAAGACCCTGGAGGGGAGATACGGCGTCGAGCTGCGCTACTGCGGCGTGCATCACCACGCGCTGGAGTCCGGGCACGCGGTCGCCTCCGAGCACGAGGAGATCGCCGCCATCGATCTCGACGAGGCCTCGACACAGCGCTGCCTGGCCTGGGCGGACCAGGTCTTCGACCTGTTCGAAGACTGGACCAACGAGCTGCTCGCCTATGCGCGGCGCACCACCCCCACCGCCTCGGCGCCAGACCGGCGCACGAGCTACGGCGCAGAGCTGCTGAGCTGATCGCGCCAGTTCTCCGCCGCCCTTCGTGAGCGGCGGAGGTATGCTCTGCCGGGTGAACCTCATCGGCCGGCAGATCGGCAGCTACGTCGTGGAGCGTGAGTTAGGCTCTGGCGGCACAGGCACGGTGTACCTGTGCAACCACACGCTCATCGAACGCAAGGTCGCGGTCAAGGTCCTGCATGACGACCTGGCCTGCCAGCCAGATCAGGTCGCGCGCTTCTTCCAGGAAGCCAAGGCCGCCGCGGACATCGGGCACCCCAACATCGTCGTCATCATCGACTTCGGTGAGATCACGGTGCCCGAGGGGGTCCGTTCGTATCTCATGATGGAGTGTCTCGACGGGGCCAGCCTCGACAAGAAGCTGCGCACGGAGAGCTTCTCGCTCGACCAGATCGCGCACATCCTCGAGCAGATCTGCTCTGCCCTGATGGCGTCTCACGGCAAGGGCATCATCCATCGAGATCTCAAGCCCGCGAACGTGCAGATCTGCCCGCGCTCGTTCGACCCGCTGTTCGTCAAGCTCCTGGACTTCGGGATCGCCAAGCTGACAGCGCCCACGCCTGACTCGCGGCGCACCCAGTATGGCGTGGTGCTGGGCACGCCCACGTACATGAGCCCCGAGCAGTGCGAGGGCAAGGGAGCCATCGATCACCGCTCCGATATCTACTCGCTGGGCGTCATGCTCTACGAGCTCTTGACCGGCACCGTGCCGTTTCTGGGCGAGGTCCGGGATGTCCTCCTGGGCCACTTGATGAAGGCCCCGCTGCCACCGAGGCACCACAACCCGGCGGTGCCGCCGGAGTGGGAGGCCCTGTGCCTGCACATGATGGAGAAGTCGCGCGACACGCGCTTTCAGTCCATCGGGGAGGTGGCGCAGGCGCTGGCAGACCTGCCGCGACACGCGCAGGACTACGCCGCGTTCGCGTCGATCCGCCAGGAGACCGGCCACAGCGGTCACACCATGCGGCTCGACAGCAGCGAGGATGGCCGCGCCGCTGCGGAGCGCCCGACGCTGCACGTCTCGCTCAGCTCGCTCACCGGCGCGCAGCCGCTGCCGACGCACATCACAGGACAGACCACGCCGGTGGCGCAGCCAGCGCCGCCCAGCCCCACGCCGCCACCCATGATGGCACCTGTCGCCGTCGCGCCGCTGCACGAGGCAGCGGGGGCGGCGGGGACGGCTGGGACGGCGAGCGAGGGCCCGCTGGGCCAACCAGCCGGTCGCGCGTCCACGCACCCGGTGAGCGATCATCTGCCGGCCGCGCCGGCAGCGCTGGGGCGTCCCGATGTGCTGTCGGTGCCGCTCGGCGAGCAGCCCCCGCGGACGTCGCTGGCATGGCGGCGTGCTACTGCCTGGTGACAGATCCGCTCCACGGGCGCTTCCTTGCGACGCTGCTCGCCAGGCCGGCTGGTCGCTGGTCAAACGTCGCGGAGCTCTGCACCGCGAGCCAGACGTCGCCACCTGCCACGCTGCCCCCGCAGCCGCTGTTTTGTACCTGGCTCGATCACCCGTGGGCAGACCCGAGCATGGCCGCGGTGGTGTTCGTCTCGCTGCGCGACGGCTCGAACACCGTCGCGCTGTGCCGCAGAGACTCCTGGTAAGCGAGCTGCGCGGGTCCGGCAGCGGGCGGACGAAAGAGGCGTGACGCCGTTCCAACTGGGCGCCGTGCGGCTGGGCGCGCTGGTGCGCGAGCGGATGCGCGCCGAGCCCCGGTCTCGCGCGCTGTTCGTGTTCGTGGGCAAGCGCGGGCACAGCATGAAGGTGCTGACGTGGGATGGCACCGGCACCATCGTGGTCCACAAGAGGCTCGATGCGGGGCGCTTTGACCTCCCGCGGCCGACCTCACCGGGCGAGCACCACCTGGTGGTCAGCGACGCGATCTTCGAGGTGCTGCACAAGGGCGTGTCGGGATCGCCGCGCCCAGAACGTCGACTGATTCACTGAACTAATGATTTCGACTTACGCGGCAGATCTGCGCTCATGTTTCAGCGGGGCCGCTATCGTGTGCCGGTCAAGCGCGTGGCGAGGCACGAGGTGATCCGCGATGGCGTGGCCACGGTGAAGATCGTGCCGGCGCCGACGACACTGTTTTCACGCGCGCGCTTGCACACCTCGGCGACCGCCCCGCCTGCGCCACATATACAGCCCACCAAACCAGCATTGCATCACAGTCAATATTACCACTCTCGCATCCGGAGATTTAATATCTGACGACAATCAATGCGCACCTCTCGTTCTCCTCGCAAGCAGGCGCCCCGGCAGCTCACGCTCGAGTCCGCGCGCAAGCCCACCGGCCACGGCGGCTGGCGCGCCGGCGCCGGCAGACCGCGCGGCCGCAAGACCGTGAGCCATGACGCCCGCGAGCGCTTCGCCGCCCGCCACCCGCTCCATGTCACCTTGCGCATCCGGCCCGACGTACACAGCCTGCGCCGCGGCAAGGTCTGCGCCACCATCCGCGCCGCCCTCGCCGCGGGCGGGCACAAACCAGCGTTCCGCGTCGTCGAGTTCAACGCCCTGCACAACCACCTGCACCTCCTCATCGAGGCCGAAGGCCCCGCCGCCCTCGCCCGCGGCATGCAAGGCCTCTCCATCCGCCTCGCCCGTTGCATCAACCGCCTCCTCGGCCGCACCGGCTCGCTCTTTGCCACCCGCTATCACGCCCGCGCCCTGCGCACCCCCCGCGAGGTCCGCAACGCGATTCGCTACGTGTTGCTCAACGCGCGCCACCACGCCGCCGAGCGCGGGCGTCGGCTCGCCCGCGACTGGATCGATCCATACTCCAGCGCCCCCTGGTTCGACGGCTTCCACTCCTGCCCGCTCGCAGCGCGTGGGCTGGAGAGTCTGCGTGCTGCTCCCGACTGGCTGGCCTTCCTGCAACGCCAGCCCCGCCCCACCGCCACCGCCCGCACCTGGCTCCTCTCCACCGGCTGGCGCCGCCACGGCGCTCCTCTGCATGCTGCTGCAGGACCCTGACCTCGACGTCCGCATCGATGCCGCTGCCGCCCTCGCAAACCATCCTGACGCCAGCGCGCTCCTCGCTCCCCTCCTCCAGGACCCTGACCACGAGGTCCGCGCCGCCGCCACCACCGCCCTCGCCAGCAGCCCCCAAGCCCACCAGCTCCTGCCCCCGCTCCTCCAGGACCCATCGTGGAACGTCCGCGCCGCCGCCGCCGCCGCCCTCGCCAGCCACCCGGACGCCCACGAGCTCCTGCCCCCGCTCCTCCAGGACCCATCGTGGAACGTCCGCGCCGCCGCCGCCGCCCTCGCCAGCCACCCGGACGCCCACGCGGGCCTCGTTCCACTGCTCGCTCCCCTCCTCCAGGATCCTGACCACGAGGTCCGCGCCGCCGCCGCCGCCGCCCTCGCCAGCCGCCACGAAGCCAGCGAACGCGTCTCTCCTCTTCTCTGTCCTCTCCTCTGTCCCCTCCTCTGTCCTCTCCTCCTGGACCCTGACCATGACGTCCGTGCCGCTGCGGCCGACGCCTTGCGCACCCTGCACTCGCCGAGCCCGCCCCAGGCTCCCGCACTCCGCCACCCCGCCGCGCTCGCCGACGTGCTGAGCGCCACCCCGGCCGAGTCCGCTGCCTTGCCGGCCTTCCTGCGTGCGCCGCGCCCCTTGCATGCGGACGATGATCGCGCCCTCGCCGACGAGGTGCTGCGCTGGGCGCTGCTCCGCATGACCGCCACGCAGCAACCAGCAGTCTCAGGCGAGCTGGGTCCAAGCCTTGGCCACCTGTACCAGCAGGACCTCGGCGACCGCGGACTCGTGGTCTGGGTCCACGTGCAGATGGATCCCTTCGAGCTCGCCCGTCAGCGCGCCGTGCCCGTGACCGCCAACGTCTTGCGCGCGTACCACGTGGCGCACTTCGTCACCGCCAGCCGGCCCACGTACGTGCTGCTAGCCTGCGTCGACGTGCCCGCGCAAGCCGTGCAGGCGCTCATCCCCGCGCTCGTCGAGCAGCTAGCCTCTCCAGCGGCACAGCTCTCCCATCCCCCGCTGCTCCTGGGCACCTGGTTCTTCGCCTTCGCGCTGCCGCACCGTCAGCCGCCCGCCGAGCGCCACGACCGTAGACCTCGCCCGCGGGGCAGTAGCTGGTAGCGCTCCGCGAGCATGCCCAGCCGCACGAGCTAGGACTCGGGATCGGAAGTTCGCTCCGGGTTCTACGCGATGGGCGTGAGCGTCCACGGGAAGTCATCCACGACGGTCGTCACCAGGTCGTCGAGCGCTCCGCGAAATGGCGTGGGCTCCCACCGGCCGGTATGGGTCGCCATGTCGAGGCGCCACAGCACTCCGGTTTCCCGGCGTAGTCGAAAGTGTTTGACGGGATCGGCCGCAGGCCCCGACACGACGAGCACGGCGGAGCCGTGTTTGCGGGCGCGCAGGTGGGCGGCGCCGCGCCGATGCAGCATGTCCTCGACGTGGTTGCGTGAAGCGATTCGGCGGCGGGTGGGGCATGGACGGTCAGCGGCGCCTATGCGGCGTCCCGCCGATTCTGCAAGCGGTCGGTGCGCCAGGTCCACCGAAATGGGTGCCGCTCCTTCGGGTTCCAGTGACGGATAAAGCCGAGCACCCGCTGCGCTTGGGCGTGCGGCGTCGCAAAGTCGCCGTACTGGATGATGCGCCGCTGCAAGATCGAGAACCAGATCTCGACTTGGTTCATCCATGAGGCGTGTTTGGGTGTGTAGACGAACCGAAATCGTCGACCGTGGCGCAGGTTGAATCGAGACCACCGTTCATCGGCGCCGTCGTAGTGATCTTTCAGGCGTCGTCTCCAAGAACGCCCCCGCCCGCCCAGCCGAGGGCTTCGGCGGCCTCCTCGCGCTCCTCGATGAAGCGCTCCGCGGTTAGCGTGGCGCGGTGAGCGTCTCCCAGCGATGCAGGGTGGCCATTGCCTGCTCCGCGGAGTGGCCGCACATGTCTTCCGCGGGCTGGATCCCCGAGCAAGTTGCTGGCCGCTCCGGCAGACCAAACAGCGCGCACCTGATGTCCTGGGTCAGATGTGGGCAGCGCACGCCGGCGGGCTTACCGTGCGGAAGGCTCGGCAATGACGGGGAGATCGAGGGCGCGATACAACACGCACCGCAGCCAGCTCGACAAGTCACCATCTGCGCAGCATAGCAGCGCCAACCGCCCGGCCAACGTTTCTATTGAGAGCCTACGACGTGAGCGGCAAACAGCCCCTTGGGTCCGTGCTGCTCCTCGTACTCCACCGCCTGCCCTTCCTGCAGCGTGCGAAATCCTTCCCCATGGATGGCAGAGTAATGGACGAACACATCCTTACCATCGTCACGGCGACTGATAAATCCATAACCCTTGGCATCGTTGAACCACTTAACTGTGCCGAGCGCCATTCTCAGTCCTCCTACCCTAGAACGTTTGTTTCTAGAATCATCGACGCGCGGACACGAACAACCTTTTTCTTTCACATTCGACTTGGGCCTGAAATTCTTCAAAGCAGGTGCAACTCCCGACGAGTTTCGTAGCTTCGCCCACAGCGATTGCGCGCCTTGAACCTGATTCAAAACTGCGCCGCGCGCTCGGCTGTGCTCGTCGAGAAATGCAGCTAGAGCGCGCTGGAGATTCTCTCAAGATGAATACGGGGTCGCGCGGCGTCTGGGAATTTTTCCAGGGTGCGTGGAGCCTCAGGCGCGGCGACGAGAGGGCGCTATCACGCGAGCCATGCGACCGCGCCGAGCGCGATCAGCGTTGCATCCCTGGCGGCATCCCTGCAGGCGGCCCTGCAGGCGGCATCCCTGGCGGCGGCCCTGCAGGCGGCATCCCTGGCGGCATCCCTGCAGGCGGCGCCGCGACGTCGTCGTGCATGCCGGCGGAGGTGAACGCGGCGAGCTGTCCGTGCACCTCGTCCGCGAGCCGGCGCTCATCCGCGCTGGTGCCGCGAGCGCGGTCGAGGCCGGAGATGAGGCCGTCGGTGGCGATCAAGGTCAGGAGCAGCACGTTGGACATCATGCTGAGGCCGAAGTTGAGGATGGTCAGGCCGGACGCGCGAGACACCAGATCCCAGAGCCCGCCGACGATGAGCGCCGCGCCGGTGGCCAGGAGCGTGATCCACAGGGACAGCGCTCGCTTGGTCGCCGCGCGGGCGGTGTCTGCGACCATGGGCCGCGTCAGGCCAAGCCCTGCTCGCACCAGCGACCCCTTGGCCGCCAGCACCAAGAGGAGGCCCAGGACCACCAGGCCGCTGGCGGTGAAGTGATATGGCAACAGCACGAACACGTAGAAGACGATCATGTAGAGCGGCGCGGCCAGCACCATCAGCCAGCCCGGCGCGGAGGCGCCCGGAAACAGCGTCTTGGTGGCGATGGACGCGCGGATGAGGCCCTGCAGGAGCGAGATGATCTTGGGCGCCAACGTCACCAGCGCCGCCGCGCCGATGGTGACCCCGATGGCCATCCGGGCGGCCTGGGCCATCTCGGGCGACTCGGCGCCAGCGAGCTGCTCGCTGTACGACGACGCCAGCGGATACAAGAACACCAGAAACGGCGTCAAGAAGTACACCATCCAGGCGCCCAGCAACGCACGTGATTGCCGCTTCCAGCGCGTCCAGCGCGGCACCTGCGTCCACAAGAAGATGGTGAAGCCGATGTCGACGAACACCTGGATCGTGGCGAGCGCCTTCCAGTCTTTGGGCGTGGTGTCATCGAACCTGAGCTGCTCCGCGGCGTGCAGCAACACGACCGGCACCATGAGCAGCGCCGCCATGAACAGGACCGAGCGCCGCCACGCCAGAAACGCCTGCTGGGTCTCATCGGTGACCGCCGGCCGGGTCGCCATCATCGCGGCGCGCTCGTCATCGAGCACCTCGTTGGCGTCGATGCGCAGGCGAAAGGCGCGGCGCATCGACAGCATGGCCATGGCGAGAAATCCGTGGCCGCTGGGGGGCCTCACCACCGCGACCAGGTGGGTCCGTCGCGGAGCGCCTTGTGGTCCGGCTTGCCCTGCCTGCCCTGGATATCCGACGGGCGGCTGGGACGGCTGGGACACTTGGGGCCAACCGGGCGCTGGACCTTGCGGTGGCGGGTACCCTTGTGGCGGACCTTGCGGCGCAAAGGGCGCGCCGCCAGCAGGCTGGTATCCAGCCGGCGGACCGCCAGGGTGTCCAGCCGGCGGACCGCCAGGGTTTCCGCCCGAGTATCCGGCCGGCGGACCGCCCGAGTATCCGGACGGGTGTCCGCCAGGGTATCCGGCCGGCGGTCCGCCAGGGTGTCCGCCCGAGTATCCGGCCGGCGGTCCGCCGGGGTATCCGCCCGAGTATCCGGCCGGCGGTCCGCCGGGGTATCCGCCAGGGTATCCGGCCGGCGGTCCGCCGGGGTATCCGGCCGGCGGTGGAGCGTGGGGCCCACCATACCCAACCGGAGGGTGTGCTGCCTGCTGGCCCCACGGCGCCGGGCCGGCAGGTGGAGCGCCCGGCGGCGAAGATGGCACCGGGCCAGCCGGACCGTGCGCGGCCTGGCGAGGCGGCGCGGCGTGTGGCCCAGGTCCCGCCGCAGGAGGGCCACCGCCCCGAGGATCTCGTGGTTGGGTCATGCGCCGCAATCCTACTCGATTCCGTCGAGGCTAGCGGGCCAGAGCGCGGCCGGCGCGCCAGCGTCGCCGGCACCGCCAGCACCGCCAGCGAGCGCCAGCGTCGCCGGCAGCACCAGCGCCAGCACCAGCGGCGGCAGCACCAGCGGCGGCAGCACCAGCGGCGGCAGCACCAGCGGCGGCAGCACCAGCGGCGGCAGCGCCAGCGGCACGCTCAGCGCGTCTCCGTGACGACCGTCACTCCTTGGAGGCTTTGGAGGTCTTGGAGGCTTTGGAGGCTTTGCCGGTCATTGGCAGTCAAAGGCTCTGTCGCGATCAGAAAGCCTCTGCCGAGTCATTCGGGCCGGCGCAACACGCTCACAGAACAGATTACTGCACATGTGCAGCAGGGCGGTCGCACACACGCTCATGAGCAAGCGCACGCCGGCAAGCGGAGTTCAACTCCAAGCTTCGCAGGTATCGAGAACCTCGACGTGGCGCTGCCAATGCGGCGGCCAACGGCGCCGGCTATTGCAGCCAACCTCACCGAAGCTCCGTCGATATCCTCGTCGGTGGAGATCGCGATGGCGAACTATGCAACAAACCAACCAACACGTGCTGACTACAGATCTCCAGGGGCCTCGCTGGCGCATTCCAACAAGCACACACAATTTCATATCGAATGGTCGAGGTATAATATTCATCGTTGAACGGACCTCTTCACATGCTACGTTTGGAGCGGAGGTAATACAGTGGCGCTTCTGGTGATCGTTGGTGGCGGTATAGGAGGCCTCGCGGTGGCGCTGGAGGCCGCTGGCGGAGCCTGGAGTCGCGCGCGTGGAAACGAGGTGCTCGTGCTTCGCCAGCCCGACGCCTCTGCGCCTCACGCCGAGGCGTTGCGCGGCCACGCCTGGTGGCAATCTGGCCTGCATTACGCACGCCGGACCGATGCCGACCTGGACTTCGCTGCGCAGCTCAGCGTGATGTCTCGCCTCATGCTGGACCGCCTCCAGCTCGATCTGCGCAAGGGGCCTCCGGGTGTCATGCGCATCCCGCACCAAGGGCTGCCCCTGTTCTCGCTCGCCATCCAGCAGCTCGGGATCCGTTCGCAGGTGCGCAAGCTGAACCAAGACGAGGCGCGGAACATGGTGGGACCGGCCTACCGCAGCGCGCCGGACTCCACCTATTTCGAGGTCCCCGATCGGCCGTTCGCCGAGGCGGACCTGTTGGCGGTGCTGCGCATGCAGGCTCGCACCCACGACGTCCACCTCCAGGAGGTGATGCAACCAGTGCGGTTGAGCGCCGACCCGGAGGCGCCGTGCCGGTGCAGGGTAGAGGCGGACGGGCTCTCGCTCCGGCCTGACGCGCTCGTGCTGGCAGCGGGCTGCCGCACGCCTGCGCTCCTGGAGCAGCTCGGCATCCAGCGCCAGACCCACCAGCTCGTCGTCGATCGCACCAGCCTGATGGTGGTCACCAGGTCGGTGTTCCCTGCCTCGCTGGTCGCCGACTACGCCGGGCGCTGGACCGCCACCCAGTCCGAGCGCGGACGGTGCGTCTTCACCATGAGCGGGGTACGAGACGAAGACGTCGATCCGGAGGCGGCGCAGCAGGTCCCCGGCGAGCACGCTCGCGCGCTGCGAGATCGATTCGAGCAGGTCACGCGCTGCCCCATCGAAGGATCCCACCGCTTCATGTCCGGGATGGAGATCCGCAAGGCCGGCGCCTCGGCCCCCTCCCACGTCCGGTTTCTTGTCGAGCGAGCGCCGCGCAGCTATCCCGGCGTCCACTGGGTCCTGCCCGGGAGCGCCAGCTTGGCGCTGGCCGCAGCCCAGCTCGTGGTCGCCGAGCTGCCGCGCCCCACCCGCGCGCACGGCTCCCCCTCCGCCCTGCCCGGGCGGAGCTGGCAAGCACCCCTGGCGATGATGCACAGCCGCCATGACGACGATGCCGAGGGGCCTGCGTCATCCGCGGGCGAGGAACAACGGCTGTGACCATCGCGCCCATCTCCCAGTGGCTGCGCCAGGCCATCGAACAGACGCAGATCCTGTCCAAGGAAGGCTGGGCCAACGTGCTCGGCGTCAACGTGGCGATGGTCTCGCAGTACGCATCCGGAGACCTCGTGCCCAAGGCCCGGGTCCTGCGCGATCTGGTCCAGGTGGTGCGAGGCCACGAGTCCGAAGATGCCAAGCGCTGCGCGCGGAGCTGGAGTGAGCTAGAGCAACTCCCGATCCAGAAGGCCCATCCCGCGGCGCGCGGCGACGCCTTGACGCTGGCGCACTACATCGTCACTCCACTATGGGACGCACACCGCTTCGCCGTCGCCGCGCTGCCGGCACACGAGCAGGAACGCCTGCTACAGAACGGCATCGGCGAGGCCTCTCGCTGGATCATCGCCAGGAACAGAGCCGAGGCAGGACGGCACCAGGAGGAAGGCTCCTCCGCCGCGCCGCCCGACGCGGCGGAGGCCCACGAGGCCCACGAGGCCCACGAGGCCTACGAAGCCCACGAGGCCCGCGAGGCCCACGAGGCCCGAGGGGACCACGAGGACGGACAGGACGGACAGGACGGACAGGACGGACAGGACGGACAGGACGGACAGGACGGACAGGACGGACAGGACGGACAGGACGGACAGGACGGACAGGACGGACAGGACGGACAGGACGGACAGGACGGACAGGACCGATGGGACCTCGCGCGCGCCATGCCGGCGGCGGGCACGCCACCGGCTGCGCCGCCGCTGCGCCTGCCCCCGATGGACCGCGACGAGGCGCCAGCCCACCTGCCCAGGCTCGCGCGCGGTAGCATGACGCCCCAACGGCTCGACGAAGACGGGCAAGGCCCTGGCGTTGACCTTGCTGCGCTCGGCGCCTTGGCAGGACCGCAGGTGCAGCGGGCGCGGCCAAGCGAAGACGAGAGCATCGAGAGCACCGACCGCGGACCAGGCGCGATCGATGACGATGTCCGTCGCGCCTTCCTCGCGCGCCACGGCCCACAGCACCTCGAGCGCCTGAGGTCCCAGTGGGTGCCGTTGCATCTGCGACTTCCCAGGACGACCAAGTAGGCCGATGCGCACCATCACGTTTGCGTCCTTCAAGGGCGGCGTCGGCGGCTCGCTGGCGCTGGCCAACCTGGCGCACTATCTGGCCACCCTCGGCCAGCGGGTGATCGCGCTGGACCTGGACCTCGAGTCGCCCGGGCTGCACACCAAGCTGGTGCCGAGCGGTCGCGTCGGGCCGCCAGCGTCAGGCATGCTCGATGTGTTCGAGGCCTTCGCCAGCCACCGCCCGCTGCCGCTGCGCGAATCTCTCCAGCAGATCCGCAGCGCTGAGCCCATCGCGGCTCCCGGCGACGAGGCAGGCGTCGGGCCTGGCCACGCTGGCGCCATCTGGCTGCTCGATTCGGGGGCGACCCGAGATGGATACTGGCAACGCCTGGCGGAGTTCCCCTGGCGCAGGCTCCTGTGTGGCGTCGCCCCTCACCAGCCTCACGAGCGGACCTGGGACGGCCGTGGCGGCGAGTTCTTGCTCACGCTGCAGGCCGAGCTGCAGCGTGAGACGGACGCCGATTACCTGCTGATCGATACTCCGGGAGGAACCACCGAGCTTGGCGATCTCGCGTCGTCGTTGCTGGCGGATGACGTGGTCCTGCTGCTGGCCCACAACCACGAGAGCCTCGTCGGCACCGCCGCCCTCATCACCGCGCTCCTGGCGGCGCCGCGCCTGCGACAAGCGGGAACCGAGACGAGCCCACCGCGCATCTTCCCGGCCCTGTCGCGCTTGCCCAGGCTGCCCTTGCCCCGGGAGAAGGCCCTCCTGGCCGCCGCCAGCACGAGGCTTGGGATATCGGGACTGGTGGCGGTTTGGCCCCTGGAGATCATCCATTGCTGCCCGGAGCTTGCGGTACACGAGCAGCTCGTCTTGCAGGGCGCTCCGACGCCGCCCACCATGGAGCTCTTGGCAGCGGACTACCTGCGCCTGTTTGGTCGCATCGTCCCGTCCCCGCTCCTCGAATCAGACCTACGCGCCAAGACGGACACCGCGCTGCGCCTGGCGTTCGAGGATCCCGCCTCGGCGGCGGCGATGCTCGATGACCTCGCCACCACCTTCCCCCACCCCACCAGCTATCGCGCCGTGCTCAAGCACCTGCGGCTGACCCGCGATCTGGGCCCGCGCGCCATGCACTGGGTGGAGCGACTGGTGGCGCTGACCCAGGACCTCTCCGAGCCGCTGGTGTTCGAGGTCGTGAAGTCCTGCGCCGCTGCGCTGGATCAGCAGCTCGGATCCCAGCCGAGGTGGATGGAGCTCACCGAGCAAGTGTGGGCCGCGCACGGCCACGATTGGACCCTCGGCTTGCCGCTCGCCAACGCCCTGCGCGCCAGCGGCGAGGGAGCGCGCGCCCACCACGTGCTCGTGGCCACCAGAGCCGCCCTACCTGGCGGCAGCAAGGAAGGCACCATGGAGGTCTTGCGCGCCATGCTCGCCCACGGGATGAAAGACGAGGTCCTCGACGCGGTGTTGCACGACAAGGACGATCTCACGGCGCCGTGATCAGCGCGACCCCAAGGGCTCGCTCGGCACGAGGATGCGCGGCGCCCCGCCGCGTCCTACGACGCCCTAAGACGTCCGCAGCCGCGCGCCGTGCCACATCAGGTGGTCGGCGATGAACGTCTGGATGAAGTAGTACACGTGGTCGTAGCCAGCGTGCCGGCGCAAGGTCAGCGCCTGACCGCTCTGCTGCGCGGCAGCCTCGAGCGCCTGCGGCCGGAGCTGGGTCTCGAGGAACTTGTCGGCGAGCCCTTGATCGACCAGCACGTCACCGGCGAACGGCGTCTTGGACATCAGCGAGCTGGCGTCGTACGCCTGCCAGCGCGCGCGGTCTGGCCCCAGGTAGTTGCCAAAGGCCTTCTCGCCCCAGGGCACCGCCGCGGGGTTGCAGATCGGCGCGAACGCCGACAACGAGCGATAGCGCCCGGGGTGGCGCAGCGCCAGGACCAGGGCGCCATGCCCGCCCATCGAGTGACCACACAGCCCGCGCTGGTCCGAGGCCGGGAAGTGGGCCTCGATGAGCGCCGGCAGCTCATGCACGACGTAGCTCTCCATGCGGTAGTGCGCGGCCCAGGGCGCCTCGGTGGCGTCGAGATAGAAGCCAGCGCTCTGGCCGAAGTCCCAGCTCTCCGAGTCGCCTGGCAGGCTGACGCCGCGCGGGCTGGTGTCCGGCGCCACCAGGATGAGCCCCAGCTCCGAGGCCAGCCGCAGCGCGCCGGCCTTGGTGAAGAACGTCTCCTCGTTGCAGGTCAGGCCGGCCAGGTAGTACAGCACCGGCAGGCGCGCGCCCTCGGCGTGCGGAGGGACGTACACGCCAAAGCGCATCTCGGTGCTCGTGCTGTGCGAGGCATGCGAGTAGAAGCCCACCGTACCGCCAAAGCAGCGCTGCTCGCTGCGGGTGGTGAGCGGAGCTCCTGACGACGTCACTAGAACTCCACCACGGTGCGGATCGACTCACCGGCGTGCATCAGGTCGAACGCCTCGTTGATGCGCTCGAGCGGCAGCTTGTGCGTGATGAGCGAGTCGATCTCGATCTTCTTGTCCATGTACCAGTCGACCAGGCGCGGCACATCCGTGCGACCGCGCGCGCCGCCGAACGCCGAGCCCTTCCACACCCGCCCGGTGACGAGCTGAAACGGGCGGGTCGAGATCTCCTGGCCCGCACCGGCGACGCCAATGACGACGCTGACGCCCCAGCCGCGGTGACAGCACTCGAGCGCCTGCCGCATGAGCTGCGTGCTGCCCACGCACTCGAAGCTGTAGTCCGCGCCGCCGCCGGTGAGCTCCACCAGATGCGCCACCAGATCGCCGCTTATCGCCTTGGGGTTGACGAAGTGGGTCATGCCAAAGCGGCGACCGATCTCCTCGCGCGCGGGGTTGATGTCGACGCCGATGATCTTGTCGGCGCCCACCAGCCGCGCGCCCTGGATGACGTTGAGGCCGATGCCGCCCAGCCCGAAGACCACCACGTTGGCGCCGGCCTCGACCTTGGCGGTCCAGAGCACCGCGCCAACCCCGGTGGTGACGCCACAGCCCAGGTAACAGATGGAAGTGAACGGCGCGTCCTTGCGCACCTTGGCCAGCGCGATCTCCGGAAGCACGGTGTGGTTCGCGAAGGTCGAGCAGCCCATGTAGTGATGGATCTTCTGCCCCTTGTAGGAGAAGCGGCTGGTGCCATCCGGCATCATGCCTTTGCCCTGGGTGGCGCGGATGGCGGTACACAGGTTGGTCTTGCGCGAGAGGCACGACTTGCAGCCGCGGCACTCCGGCGTGTACAGCGGGATCACGTGATCGCCGGGCGCCAGCGAGGTCACCCCGGGGCCCACCTCGAGCACGATGCCCGCGCCCTCGTGGCCGAAGATGACCGGGAAGAGCCCCTCGGGGTCGGCGCCCGAGCGGGTGAACTCGTCGGTGTGGCAGACGCCGGTGGCCTTGATCTCCACCAGCACCTCGCCGGCCTTGGGGCCCTCCAGGTCGACCTGTTCGATGACGAGCGGCTTGCCAACTTCAAAAGCGATCGCGGCGCGGGTCTTCACGTGAGCCATCTCCTTGCAGCGTTGCGTGTCCGGCGGGCATACCATGACGCCCCCGGTAGCCGCTCGTCAGCGACAGGAGGAAAGCGCAGCGACGAGCACTTGGGGCAGCGCCGATCGGCTTCTGCAGGTACTTGGAGGCGCCCAGGTTCATCGCCTCCGCCTCGCTGTCCACGGTGCCGTGCGCGGTCATGACGATGCCCCCACCTCCGGCTGCTCCGCGATCGCCGCCCAGCGCAGGTCGGTGCGAGTCCCTCAATTCAGTTCTGCGGGAGCGCGACCTGCGTGGTGGAGGCGCCAAAGCCCACCAGGTCGGCACGCAGGTCGCCGTTGACGTGGCCGAGCATGCGCGGGTGCTTCGCCACATCCCATTGCCCGGCGCTGTCGTTGAACCCGAAGTTGGTCAGCCACAGCCGCGCTGGCCCAAACGCACTGCCGTTCGAAAGCGCGACGTAGACGCCCTTGCCGCCGATGCCGACCACGTCAGCCCGGCCGTCGCCATCGACATCTCCCATGAGCCGCGGGTGGCGATCGTTGCGCCAGCCGCCGGCGCTCGGCGCTGAGCCGAACCCCGCGAACCAGGTCGAGGCTGCGCCGAGCGAGCTGCCGGTCGAGGTCGCGACGATCACGCCGTTCGCACCAAAGCCGACGACGTCGCCTTTGCCATCGCGGTTGACGTCGGCGACCGTGCGCACGCTCGTCGTGGTGTTCCAGCCACTCGCGGCGAAACCGGTGCTCCACAGCGTGGTCGCCGCGGCCGGGAACCCTCCACTCTCCGACGCGAGCGCGACGACCACACCGTTTTCTCCGAACCCGACGATGTCCATGCGGTCGTCGTCGTTCATGTCCGCGAGCAGCCGTGGATGGGTCTCGACGCGCCACCCGCCGGCGGCGGCCGAGTAACCGAAGTTCACGTTCGCCAGCACAGGCGCGGCGAACCCGGTGCCGGTCGACAGCGCGACCTGCACCCCGGCGTCGCCGAACGCGACGATATCGGCGCGGGTATCATTGTTGATGTAGCCCATCAAGCGCAGGTGCTTGTCGGTCCTCCAGCCGCTGTCGAAGTTGAAGCTTCCCGGCATCGCAAGATACGACGCGTTGAATCCGCCGCCAGCGACGTTTGCGAGCGCGATCGACACGCCGGCGGTGCCGAAGCCGACGATGTCGGCGCGGCGGTCGCCATTGACGTCGGCCACGGTGCGGACGTGGTTGGTGTTGTTCCAGCCCTGCGCCGTGCCAAAGTCGCTCACTACGAGTGTGGCTGGTTCGAAGGTGCCGCTCTCGGTGCCGAGCGCGCGGTAGACGCCATCGTGGCCGAAGCCGATGATATCGTCGCGACCATCAAGGTTGGTGTCGGCGAGCACGCGGACGTCTTCTTCGATCCGCCAGCCGCCGGGCAGGTCGTAGTTGAACGCCGCCAAGCCGCTGGGCGCCGCGAAGTTAGGGCGGAACGGATCGCCGTAGAGCTGGCGGATCCCATCGATATCGCGCGCGCTCAGGTTGGTGGCGAGCACGCCGGTGCCGCCGCACTCCGGGAACGGGTAATGCATGATCGACGTTACATCATAGGGCGTGAGATCGCGCGAACCCGCGGTGGTCTCTCCGAGGCAAGGGGTGCCGTTGCCGATATGCTCGTGGCGCAGGCCGAGCGTGTGGCCGAGCTCGTGGCGGAACACCGGGACGGTCGGCCCAGTCGAGAACGACGCGAAGTTCATGAACACCACGCGCGCGCTGCTCGGGCTCGATGGGAAGAACGCCTTCGCCCCATCCCCGGCCCACGGCTGGACCACGAACGTCACGTTCGGGTTGCCGATGGTGCAGGTCGCATCCTGCGCGGCGACATAGCGGAACGTCACGCGCGCGGCGCCTTGCCACGAGGCGGCGGCTGCCGCCATCTCGTTGATCGCCCGCGTGTACGTGCTGCCGAACGCCGTCGATACACAGTAGCTGAGGTCGAACTGCTGCATCCCGAGCCAGACGTCATCGCTGCCGTCACCCTTGAGGTTGACCTTGCTGCGCCGGCCGCCGGCCGACCTTTGCAGCACGTACTCGTCATAGTACGTGCGCAGCGCCGCCAGACTGACCGCCGCGTCGCGCTCGATCAAGTAGAACGTGTGGCCATCGTGCTCGACCGTCGAACGCGCGAGAAAGTCCTCCCAGCTCTCGACGCTCGGCCCGGCCAGAGGGTCCAATGGCTCGCCAGGCTCGCCGCCACAGCCCACGGCCAAGAGTCCGAGTACACACACCAGTTGCTTGCCATTCAGTGACATCGCCACTCCTTTGCGAGGAGATCCCGATACAGTCATGGTTGCACTCTCCATTGGGTCAGAACCACGGCGATTCGCGCAGAGCCCCTGCGCTCGCAAGCCGTGACCCTCGGGTAGTGAACGATGGGGCTCCAGCGTTCCGGACAAAGCGGTGATCGCGAGATTACGCCTTGAGCGCGGGCGCATGACGACGTAGCGTTGCGGGGTGAGAGGGCAGGCACCAGTGAGCTCGACGCGCCAGGGCAGCGCGCCGGTGCCGCAACCGAACGTCGTGGAGTCGGATGCGGACTCGGTGTCGGCTTCGGACTCGGCCTCGGATGCGGCGTCGGACTCGGACTCGGCGGCGGACCTACGCCGCCTGGTGCGTCGCGCAAATCCGCTGCAGCTTTCGCTGTCGCGCGCCCTGGTGGAGGCGCGGCTCTTTGGCGCTGCAGAGCCGGCGCGGGTGGGCCGCTTCGTGCTGCTGGGGTCGGTGGCAGCAGGTGGCATGGGCGCGGTGTACGCGGCGTACGATCCGCAGCTCGACCGGCGCGTCGCACTGAAGGTGCTGCACGGCGAGGCACCTGCGAGCGAGACCGCGCGGGCGCGCCTGCTGGCCGAGGCGCGCGCGCTGGCGCGCATCGATCATGCCAACGTGGTGAGGGTCTTCGACGCGCTGGTAGTGGACGAGCAGGTGGTGCTTGTGATGCAGTGGGTGCAGGGGCAGACGCTGGCGGACTGGGAGCGGACGCAGCGCCGGAGCTGGCGAGAGGTGCTGGAGATGTATCTGGCAGCGGGCCGCGGGCTGGAGGCGGCGCATCAGCTGGGCTTGGTACACCGAGACTTCAAGCCGCACAACGCGATCATCGGTGCAGACGGCCGGGTGCGTGTGCTGGACTTTGGACTAGCGCGGTTTGTTCAGGGGCCGGAGGCGGCGGCCGAGACCGAAGCCGAGTCCGAAGCCGGGACCGAGGCCGGGACCGAGGCCGAAGCCGTGGCCGAAACCGAAGCTGTGGCCGAAACCGAAGCCGTGGCCGGGACCGAAGCCGTGGCCGGGACCGAAGCCGTGGCCGGGACCGAGACCAAAGCCGTGACCTCTGGGCCTGGATCCTCCCCGTCCCCTCCCGTCCCCCTGCCCATCAGCGCGCCTTCCCCGCCGCTCGCGCTCACCATGACCGGTGAGCGGCTGGGCACGCTGGCGTATATGGCGCCCGAGCAGCTCGCCGGGCAGCGCGTCACCGCCGGCGCCGATCAGTTCAGCTTCTGCGTCGCGCTGTACCGTGCGCTGTATGGCCACGCGCCCTATGCCGGCAGCTCCGCGCAGGAGCTGGCCGCCAGCATGCGCCACCAACGGCTCGCGCCAGCGCCCGGCGGCAGCGCGGTGCCGCGCTGGCTGCGCACGGCGCTGGTCACCGGGCTCGCCGTTGATCCCGCGCGCCGCTACGCCTCCATGACCGCGCTGCTGGCGCATCTCGGCCGCGCCAGCGGCTGGCGCCGCTGGAGAGCTCCAGCGGCCCTCACGCTCACCACCGCGGTGGCGGTGCTGCTGACATACCTCACCACCTCGACCGCTAGCTCACCGCCTGCGTGCGATGGCGGCGCGGCCGAGCTCGCGGCGGCCTGGCCAGCGTCCGAGGCAGCGCAGCTCCAGGGCGCGCTCACCCGCGCGCGCGCGACTCCCGACACCGCGCCGAGGATCGAGCGCAGCCTCAAGGCCTACCGCACGTCGTGGAGCGCCGGGCACCGCGCCGCCTGCCTGGATCACCGCCGCGGGGCACAGTCTGCCGAGCTGCTCGACCGCCGCATGCAGTGTCTGCGGCGCGGCAAGGACGCGCTCGCCGCCGCGGTCCGAACCCTGGCCACCGTCGACGCCGCCTCGGCCGCCCGCGCGCGCGAGGTGGTGGCGAGCCTGCCGCCGCTCGCCGACTGCGCGGACGCCGACCTGCTGCTGGCCGCGGTCGCGCCGCCCACCACGGCCGCCAGGAAACCGGTGGCTGCGCTGGAAGGCCAGCTGGCGCAGGCGGTGGCAAAGGAGCACCTCGGGAGAGTCGCCGACGCGCTCGCGCAGGTGCGCGCGCTGGCCCCCGCGGCCGCCGCCCTCGCCTACGCTCCGCTCATCATCGATCTCGAGCTGGCAGAAGGCCGCATGTTGCTGACGCAGGGGGCCTACCCCGAAGCGGCGAGGGTCCTCGCATCCACTGAGCAACGAGCGCTGCAGCTGGGGCTGGTGACCCAAGGCGTGGAGGCCGCCGCGCGACGCCTCTATGTCCAGGCCATGACGGGGGCCGACCTGCCCGGCCTGCTGCGCCAGGCCGAGGTGCTCGAGCCGTTGAGCCGCAGCCTGCGTGGTGACCGCTTCGCGCGGCCCTTGCTGCTCAACAACCTCGGCGTGGTCCACATGGCGATGGGCAGAAGGGAGGCGGCCTACGCCACCTTCCTTGGTGCAAGTGCGCTGGTCGCACAGCTTCAGCGACCAGACCTCGAGCTGTCCGCCATCGACCACAACCTCGCCATGCTCACGAGTGACCCGCGGCGCCGCGAGATGCTGATCCACGCCGTCTGGGAGCGTCGACGAGGTCTACTGGGCGACCAGCACCTCAGCACGATCGAGGCGCTCCTGTCTTATGGCAAGTTCATCCACGAGCCTGCCCGCGCGCTGCCCGTGATCCAGAACGCCTGCGACCAGTACCGCGCGTTCCACGCGACGGCGCTCGATCATCGCTCCCGCTGTGATGGCTACCAGGCCTTCCTCCTGTCCTACCAAGGCCATCACCCTGCCTCCGCCGCCCTCAACGAGCAGATCGCAGCCTACTTGCGCGATGCCAGCGAAGCTCACCTGAAGGCGCGAGCAGAGATGTCGCTCGCCACGGCGGCGCTTGATCGCGGCCTGAATCGGCAGGCCCAAGATGGGTTTGCAGAGATCCTGGCCACCACCAGCGAAACGACGTGGTGGGCTCACTCCATTCAGGCGATCGCACAGGCCGGACTGGCCGAGTCGATGCATTCCCGCACCGACTCGCCAACGAGGATCCTAAACCTTCGCCTCGCGATCCCGGTGTTCGAAGAGCTAGCAGCGCTCAACGAAGACGGCGAGTACCGGCTGCGGCTGGACGCGGCCCGTGCGCTGCTCGCTCAGGCGAGCAGCAGTCCACCAAGCGGCATTGCGCGATGACCTTTACGGGGATGCCCTGTGTGCATGCCTGACTGGGTAGGTCGTCCAGAATGCATCGGGCGACGGGTCGTGCCCGCAAGGCGGCACGCGGCGGTCTCGCAGCGACTGGAGCGACTGCTGCTCCGCAGCCAGGTAACCATAGAGTCGCACGGTGTTATCGACGCGCCCCTCCACGGTCTCCTCGGGCAATGCACAATCAAACGCACGAGGTACACGCCTGTACCGAACCGCACAATCGCGACTCTCGGCGCCCGAGAGCCAGGTTCGACGATGCGACACACACTGCGCCCCATTGCCGTTCCAGGTTGCCTCTTTGAGAGCTTCACTCCAGCTACTTGCCTCGGGCGACCCGTGGTACTCTCGGGCATCGCGGTGCTTCCACATCAGCGGCACCCCAGGCCGGGTGTAGGACCTGGCACCACGATATCGGGCCGTGAGCATCTTGAGCGTGCTCTGGCGCTCCGCTCCACTCTGTGCTGGGTTCATCGGGTCGTAGCCAAGCAACCGCATCTTGGCCAGCGCGGTCCCACCGACACATGCCAGGTTGATCCAGTCGCGGCCGGCGAACTCGACCGCTGCATCTCTGCGGTAGTGCTCTCCTTGCACGAGCAATACATGGTCCGTCGCGACCTTCCATGCATCGCTCGTCTGTGACGGCTTGACGACCTGCCACTTCTCCATCGCCGCCTCACGGCGGGGGCAGATGGAAGCGCCTTCCCGCGCCCCGTCGATTACTCCTTGTGGCAGCTCCAGCGTCTCCCATACCAGGCGGTAGGTAGGCACTACCGTGGCCCCCACGACGTGCCAGGTATCGAGCTGGCTGGACTCGCTGATGCGGATCAACGCCTTCGCCTGGGTTCCTTTCGTGCATGGGTTAACCTTGTGCTGGCACGTCACCTCGATCCAGAACGCCATGCCCAGCATCGCGGCATCACTGCACACCACGCTACCGCCGAGTGTGCCCACGAACGCCCCGTCCTGGACGTCGAGCTTTGCCCCGTCCGGGCACCTCTTGTCCGGTGGAACAAACAGCGGTGGCGGAGTGGCGCGCACCAGCGCGGGAAGCAAGCTAACCCCGTCCGAGTTGGGCACCCCGGCCAGGTTCATCCCCAGAATGGGCGTGCTCAGCAACATGGACGTGTTGCTGCCGCATCCGGAGACTGGACAGGTCTCCGGCGTCACTGCCCAGACCGGGCCCGGGGCCGAGAGCAACACCCCTGCGGCCACCGCGATGAACATTGCCCCGCGCGGGCACCACTGTGCCGCGCTCCTCTCCTCACGTTTCTGCAAAGTCTTCATAGCCCCCCGGTAGTGTCGTCTGCCGCGCGGGCGTTCCGGACTTTCGCATCCGCCGGCCGCAGCGTGCGCGCCCAGGCATCGAGCTGCTCATCCATGGGCACAGGCGCGCCGCGGCTCGTCCCCTCGCCGTCCTGCGCCAGCTTGTCGCGCAGCGCCTGGCGGGCGCGAAACAGGCGGCTGCGGGTGGTGGCCGGCTCCACGTCGAACACCTCGGCGAGCTGATCGCGCTCCAGCTCTTCCCAGTAATACAGCTCCAGCAAGAGCTGCTGCTCCACTGACAGCTCGCGCAGCGCCACCAGGAGCCGAGCTTGCTCGTCCTGGCGCGCCAGCCGGCTGGCCGCGCTGGTACTCAAGGACGCCACCGAGACCTCGTCGAAGTCGAGGACCTGCGCGCTGCGCTTGGCCTTGCGCCAGTGCCCGTACAGCGTGTACCGCGCCACCGCGAACAGGTAGGTGCGGAAGCTGCTCTGACGCTGGAAGCGGTCGCGCTCGCGCACGCAGGCCAGGAACGTCTCCTGGACCAGGTCATCGACATCCACCTCCACCTTGTGGCTGAAGAACCGATGCACCTGCGCGAAGTACCGGCCAAACAGCGCGCTGCCAGCGCGTCGGTCCCCCGCGCACCACTGGTCGAGCAGCGCCAGCTCATCATCCTGCACGTGCGGCATATGCACCGACGTTACGCGAGGGATGACGCCCCCGCCACCTTGGGCGCCAGCCGCGCTGGGTCATCCTGCACCGCGGCCGATCCAGACCGCGCGTCTCCCGACGCTGCGGCCCGCCGCGCTACCCCAGCTTGGCCAGCACCGCGGCGAGCTTCTGGCGGACCTCCTGCGCGATCGGCAAGAGGTCCGCGTGGGCCGCGGCCATGGTGCCCATGGGATCAATGGCCTTGACCTTGGTCTTGCCGCCGTCCTCGTACACGATGACGTTGCACGGCATCATCAGGCCGGCGTCGCGCTCGGCCTGGAGCGCGCGATAGGCGATGGGAGGGTTGCAGGCGCCGAGGATCTTGTAGCGCGGGAGCTCAACGCCGAGCTTGGCGCGCATGGTCTCACGAACATCGATCTCGGTGAGGACGCCAAAGCCCTCGCTCTTGAGGGCCTCGACGACGAGAGGCAGGACTTGCTCGTAGCTCTGCTCGAGGGTCTTCTCGAGTCCTTCGGATTGCGACATGGCGAATATCATTGCAAGGATCGCGCCGCGATGACAGCTCCGGCGACTCCTGAACGAGAGGAGATTTTCTCGATGTTCTAGCAACTTGGCGCTGACTGCGAGCACGGCTTGCCGCGCCACCAGGGCCGGTGCAACAGGATGCAACAGCGCGGACCTCGCGGACCTCGTAGTCCGTTGCCGCGCCGGCGCGTGTCGCGGGCCAGAGCGATCCCTGGGCCAGCTCGGCTGCGTTCGTTGGTGTCCCTCGGCAGCGACGCCTCCGCCGCTGTCGCCCCCTGTTTCGGCACGTGCGATGCACCGGAACACGTGCATGATGATGCCAACGCTATCGCGCTACATGACCCCCAAGCCGCTGACGATCTCGCCGCAGGCTCCGCTGGCGGACGCGCATCGCATCATGCGTCAACACGCGATTCGCCACCTCCCGGTGGTGGACGCCGAGCGGATCGTCGGGCTGGTCTCCATCCACGATCTGCACTTGCTCGAGACGTTCCCGGGCGTAGACCTCCTCGACACCACGGTGGAAGACGCCATGTCCACAGAGGTCTACACCGCGTCCCCCAATGAGGAGGTGGCCAGTGTGGTCGAGCACATGGCCGACCACAAGCTCGGGTGTGTGGTGATCACCTCGGGCGCAGGCGTCCAGGGCATCTTCACCTCCGTCGATGCCATGTACGTGCTGGCCGGAGTGCTCCGCCGGGAGACGGCGTGAGCGGCGACCTGCGGCTGCTGGCCGCATGCGCGGCCGTGCGTACTGGAAGCCGCAGGCAGGCTAGCGGACGTCGCAGGTCGTGCGGAACCTCGCACGACCTCGCATAACCAGTACAACCTCAGTGAGTTCGCCTACGGCGCGCGCTCAGCTCGGAGCGAACCCGGTCACGCAGCTCCAGCCAGCTCTCCGCCGCCACTTCGTACCGGTTGTGACACAGCGCTGCCAGCGCGAGCAGATCTGCGCGGAGCGGCGGCCCCACCAGGCAGGCCAGATCCGCTAGCACGTGCGACAAGCCACCAGCATCGCCATGGGCGATCGCCCACTCGGCGCCAACGAACAGAGCCTCGCTGCTCAACCCGGAGCTCGACGTGGACATGGTGGGGGTCATGTCCTGGTGCAATGCATCGAACGTGCCGCGCGCGCATATTCGCGGATTTCCCCGGCACGGCGAGTTCGCCCGGTGTCCGCCAAGACGAAACCAACCGCGCCTGCCCTGCTTGCTGGAAGCCCCCTCGCTGTTCGTTCCGGATCTCTGGGATTTCGAGGCGTTTGGGATGCTGCACCCACGCGGGCTGCGATAGGCGCAGGCCTTCGGGGCCCACCTGTCGCCGCGGAGCCGCGACAGGTCGCGCGCGCTTCTTGCGCCCACCGTTGCACGGAGTGCAAGCCTTGCATGCTCCCGGCCAGCGCGTCACCGAAGCCAGCGCCCCGGCAAGTGCCGACTGCCCGAGGATACCCCGCCTGGTGGTTGGCCAAAGCGAGCACGCACGATTGTTGCACCAAGGTCCCGCGTGTCCCGCTACGACACCGACATGCTCCCGCCAGGGCTGCGCCACCAGCTCGCGCAGCTCTATCCGGACTACGAGATCGTCGCCGCCTGGGAGCTGGCACCTGACAGTGGCGCCACCCGCCAGGCCACGCAGAAGGCGGCTGGATACGGTCGCCCGGTGCATATCGCGCTGCGCGGCGGGCACGGGGAGACGCTGGAGCTGGTGTGGAGGGTGGCCACCGCCAACGTGTTTGGCCACGATCGCAGAGCCGACCGCGCCGGCAACATGCTCCTGGCCTACGACGACTTCTCGCGGATCCCCGATCATGTCCAGGCGCTGGATGTGGGCGCCATCAACTCCGATGGCTCGCTGAGCTCGCTGCGCGGCAGCGGAGAGCTGTACCTCATCACCTCCTATGCGCGCGGCGCGATCTACGCCGACGACCTGCGCGAAGTCGCGCGCACCGGCAAGGCCACCGCGAAGGATCTCGGCCGCGTCCAGGTGCTCGCGCACTACCTGGCCAAGCTCCACACGCCGCTGGCCGATCCGCCCCGCTACCGACGCGCGATCCGCGATCTCATCGGCCATGGCGAAGGGATCTACGGCATCGTCGATGCGTACGGCGAGGAGGTGCCCAGCGCGGCGCCGCCGCGCCTGGCCGAGCTGGAGCGCGCGTGCGCGCAGTGGCGCTGGGACCTGCGCGGCAAGGCCAGCCGCTTGTGCCGCACCCACGGCGACTTTCACCCATTCAATGTCGTCTTCGATGACGGCACGCACTTCACGACGCTGGACGCGAGCCGCGGCACGTGTGGGGATCCGGCCGACGACCTGACCGCGATGGCGGTGAACTTCTTGCTCTTTGGTATGGAGTCGCGCGCGTCGTGGCGGACCGGCCTGGGCATGCTGTGGCACGCCTTCTGGAACGAGTACTTCGCGGCGCGGCCAGATCCTGAGCTGCTGGCGTGCGCGCCGCCGTACTGGACCTGGCGCACGCTGGTGGTGTGTAACCCCGTGTTCTACCCCGAGCTATCGGCGCAAGGCCGAGACCGCTTGCTGGGGCTCGCGGAGCGCGCGCTGTCCGCGCGCCGCCTGGACTTGGCGTGGGCCGATGAGCTCTTTCGATGAACGGCGTGGTGGTGTGGTTCACCGGCTTGCCACAGTCCGGCAAGTCCACGCTGGCCGCGCGGCTGTGCGAAGCGATGAAGCCGCGCCGTCGGTGTGTGCTGCTAGACAGCGATGAGGTCCGCCAGGCGCTGGGCGCCGAGGGGTACGGCGCGACCGACCGAGACGCCTTCTACCGCTCGCTCGCTGCCCTGGCCGCCGTGCTGGCGCGGCAGGGGCACGTGGTGGTGGTGGCGGCCACCGCGCCGAGGCTCGCCTACCGCGCGCGCGCCCGCGCTGCCTGGCCGCGCTTTCTTGAAGTCTGGGTGCGCACGTCGCTACGAGACTGCCAGGCGCGGGACCAAAAGGGGCTCTACGCGCGCGCCGCCGCTGGCGAGGCGCCCGAGCTGCCCGGCATGGGCGCGGAGTATGAGGCGCCGCCCGCGCCAGACGTGGTGGCCCAGGGCGGACAGGATGAGCACGCGCTCGCGGCGGTGATCGCCAAGCTCGACGCCATGGCTGACCAAGGCGTCGACCAACCTGCGTAGCCGTCACAGCGCGCCGGCGCGCTCGATCACCCAGCGGTCGAACGCGGCCAGGAGCTCCTCGCGGTTGGAGTACGGCCCGGGCCGGTAGCCTCGCGACGAGATGCCGGCCTGCGCCAGATCCGACAGCTCCCAGTCTTGCCGGTTGGTGAGGTCCCAGAACTCCACCGCGTCGCTCGGATCAAAGCCTGGGCGCGCGATCTCATCGGGGTGCATCAGCCAGTGGCACTCGATCTCGGTGCGATCGGCGGCGAGGGGCCGGAGCTGGAAGGTGACCACGTAGTCCGGATGCGGGTTGAGCAGCATCGACGGCAAGAGCGCGTAGTAGAACACCGAGCGCCGCGCTTGCTCATCGAGCCCGGGCAGCGGCGCGCGCCGCGGGGCGCCCGCGGTGGGCTCGGAGAGCGACAAGGTCGCGCAGCCTGGCAGGAGCTCCATCGACGCGCCCATCCACGTCGGGTGCATCGGCTCGTTGTCTCCAGACAGGTACGGCGAGAGCTTGCAGAGCTGCGGGTGCGCCACCGGGCAGTGCAGGCACTCGTGATAGTTGGAGATGACGAGCTTCCAGTTGGCGCGAAGCTGGTACGTCCGGCGGGCCACGGTGCGCAGCTCGGCCATCGCCCAGGCCGCGAACCGGGTATCCACGGTGTCGAGGTACTCCGACAGCGGCGGCGGCGTGCCCTCTCCCAGGTAGAGAAAGACGTTGCCGGCCCACACCTGCAGCGCGACCGGGAGCAGCGGCCAGTCCTCGGTGCGAAAGCCCGAGACCTTCTCCATGTGCGGCGCGCGATGCAGCGCGCCGTCGAGGCGGTAGGTCCAGGCGTGATACGCGCACTGCAAGTGTCCACGCGCTGGGCCATGCTCGGCGCTGCACAGCAACGTCCCGCGGTGTCGGCACACGTTGTGAAACGCGCGCAGCACGCCGGCCTCGTCGCGCACCAGCAAGAGCTGCGCGTCGCCAAGGCGACGGGTCACGTACGAGCCGGGCGGCACGTCGTCGTGGCGGCCAGCAAAGAGCCAGTGCTTGCGAAAGATGTGCTCTTGCTCGCGCGCGAAGTACGCCGGATCGGTGTAGTAGCCGGCGGCCAGGGTGGTGACGCCGACGTCGCTTGGAGCCCGGTCGTTGCTGTGGCGAACCATGGCCTTCATCTACCCGATCTGACGCACGCCGCGCGAGCTGGCGCGGGCGCCCTTTTTTGGCCGCCCTCGCCGCCTCTTCAGGTCTCTTTAGGCCTCTTAGGCCTCTTTAGGCCTCTTAGGCCTCCGTCTCCAGCCCGATCTCGATGGTGCGCGCGCCCAGCACCTCCGCGTCGACGGTGACCCTGTCGCCGCAGCGCAGAAAGCCCGCACCCTCGACGTAGAGCTGCACCGCGGCGTCCAGCTTGCCGAAGCGATCCAGCATGCGCGAGAGCCGGCGCTTCCAGCGCGGCGCCCGCAGCGCGACGCCCGCAGGGGTCCCGGTGAGCACCAGGTCGCCGGGCCCCAGGTCGCGGCCCAGCGTGGCCGCGGCGGCGGTCAGGAGCTGGCTTGGGCGAAACAGCAGCTCGGTGGACAGCGCCTCTTGCCGCACCTGCCCGTTGACCAGCGTGCGCAGGTTGACCTTGGGGAGCGCGTCCGCGGGGCTCGTCGGGACCCACGCGGTGCCGACCGCGGGCAGGAAGTCCGGGAAGCTCTTGGCCGCGCGCCAGTACTCCGCTTGCGAAGGCTGCCCCTCTCCCAGGAGCTGCAGCGCGCGCGCCGTCAGGTCGTTGACCAGGCAGTAGCCCAGGCGCGGCAGCTTGCCGGCGGCGAGCTCACGGGCCGACGCGGGCTCGAGCACGGCGATGGCGATCTCGACCTCGTAGTCGAGCAACACCGGCAGCGTCGGGTAGCGCGCGCGCAGCGCGGCGCCAAGCCCGGGCTCCACCGCGTCGGCGGCCTGGCACAGCGCGCGGTAGCTCGGCATGGCCACCACGCCGGCGCGCGGACAGAAGCACGACGCCTCCTTGGCGAACATCTGCGGCAGCTCCCCGGGCGCCGGCCGCGCCAGGCCAAGCTCGTCGCGGTGGCCAGCGAAGGTCAGCCCGGCCGCCACGATCGCGGTGGGAGGCGGCAGCTCCACGAGCTTGCCCGCGGTGGAGAGCGGCGCCCGGACGAGCGACAGCTCCGCAGGCCTGACCGGCAGCGGCTCGGTCTCGTCCCAGCCGACGTAGCGCACCCCCTCGATCGGCGCGTAGCCGTGCAGCTCCACCGCCGCCTGCTGCCGCGACACCAGGCGCGCGTGCGGGCGCCACTTGCCCAGCGGGTGGCTGCGGCGAAAGGACTCCACCACACAAGAGGCGATGTCGCTCTGCGCGACGTGCAGCTCGTGGCCGTTGCCCGCCGTGTGGCGGTAGACCCAGCCGGCGTAGGCCGCCACCGGCGCGAAGCCGCGGATGCGCAGGGCGCGGCGCATGCCGGTGAAGGTCACGTCCAGCACGCCGGGCGCGGGCGATGACGACGACGGCAAGAGCGCGTCGGGGAGCTGCGTGAGATCCTCGAGCTCATCGCCGTAGCGCAGAAACAGCGACGTCATGTGCGGCGTCAGGACCCCGGGCACCGAGCGCCGCATCTGCGCCGAGATGACCTCCAGGGTCGCCTGCTCCTGGGCCAGCGCCGGGGCCCAGATCCACGACAGGTTGTCGACCCGGCGGGTCCCGTAGAGGTGCATCTGCACCGCCTTGCCGCGCGCGAGCTCGCGGCGCACCCCGTCCACCTCGACCCAGCCGGTGACCGGCGCGTCGGCGCAGGCGTGAACCGCGGTGGTGGCCATCCGCACCTGCTCGAGCACCGCGGGCGTGCGCCGCACCGGCGCGGTGCCGACGTGAAACGCCAGGTCCCAGGAGATGGCATGCCCCGCCGAGGCGACCTTGCCCGAGCAGGCGCCGTGCCGGATCTCGGAGTCCCCGATGCGCACCGAGAAGTGGTCGCGCTGGGCCAGATAGGCCTCGATGGCGTGCGTGCTCTTGGCCCAGATCGCAGGTGGATCGCGGGTGGCGTCGAAGTCCGCCGCCCACACCGCCGCGCGCGCCGGCCCATCCACCGGGGAGAACGTGGTGTAGCGAACCCAGGTGGCGCGCGCCGCGTCCAGATCGATCGCCACGACGAACCAGATCTCGAAGTGGCCGGGCTGCCCCTGCCACATCGGGAGGTTGACTTGCTCGCTGGGCTCCATGACGCGATCATTAACGCGATGACGAGGCCGCGGCTACAGCCGTCGCCGGTCGTCACCATGTCGCAGGCGCGATCTGAGGGCGGCGGAGAGCTTTTGCGCCGCCGCGCCCGGCGCCGACGCCACGGCCCGTGCGATGAAACGGCCATGCTCGAGTCCACGGCCGCGGATCCCACCGTCACCCACTACGACGACCTGGTGATCGGCGCCGGCATGGCCGGGCTCACCACCGCGAGCCTCCTGGCGGCGCAGGGCCGCCGCGTGCTCATCGTCGAGGCCCACGACACCCCAGGCGGCTACGCCCACACCTTCGCCCTGGGGGACTATCGGTTCTGCGCCCAGGTCCACTACATCTTCAGCTGCGGCGAGGGCGAGTCGGTGCATGAGCTGCTGCGCCAGCTAGGGCTCGAACGAGAGGTCCGCTTCCATCGCCTCGACCCCGAGGGCTTCGACCACGTGGTGGTCGCCGGCGAGCGCTACCGCATCCCCAACGGGCTGGAGAAGTTCCGAGACCGCCTGATCCGGCGCCACCCGGACGCGAGCCTGCCGCTGCGCCGCTACTTCGACACCGTGGCCGCGCTCGGCCGCGAGATGGACCGGCTGCCGTCTCCGCTGACCTGGCGGGATCTCGTGACCGCGCCGCTGCGGCTGCCGCACCTCTTGCGCTACCAGCGCTTTACCCTGCAGCGGCTCTACGATCACGTCCACATGCCGCAGCGACTCCAGGCCGTGCTGGCCGGGCAGTCCGGCGACTACCTCTTGCCGCCCGAGCAGGTCTCGTTGCTGCTGCACGTGGCGCTGGTGCGCGGCTACGACCGCGGCGCGTACTATCCCGAGCGCCACTTCCAGCACCTGGTGGGGTCCATCGCAGACTCGATCCGCAACCGGCCGGGCTGTCAGCTCCTGCTCCGCACGCCGATCACGCGCATCGAGGCGGCGCGCGGCAAGGTCACCGGCGTGCTCACGCGCGATGGCAGGCGCTTCACCGCCGAGCGCTACATCTCCAACATCGATCCCAAGCGCACCGTGGACCTGATCGATCTGACGCAGGTCCCGCGCGAGTTTCTGACCCGCATGAACTACGAGTACTCGTCGGGGAACTTCACCCTGTACCTGGGCGTGCAGGGGCTGGACCTGCGCGAGCACGGCTTTGGCAACTGGAACGTCTGGCACTACCCGAGCGACGACCTCAACGCGATCTATCGCCGGCAGCTCGCCGGGGCAGGCGACGCCACCGATCCGTGGCTGTTTCTGTCCACGCCGACCCTGCACACCGACGAGCCCGGCGTCTGCCCGCCAGGCCACCAGATCCTCGAGGTCGCCACCAGCGCGCCGTATCATCCGTGGCGGCACCTGCGCGCCACCGATCGCCGACGCTACAACCTGGAGAAGAAGAAGGTGAAGGACGGCCTGCTGGCCCTGCTGGAGGAGCGCTACATCCCCGGCTTGCGCAAGCACCTGGCGATGCAGGTGATGGGGACGCCGGCCACCAACGAGCGCTTCTGCGGCGCGCCCGAGGGCAACGCATACGGCGCCGCGCTGACGCCGCGCTACATGGGGCCAGGCCGGATGTCGGCGCAGACCCCGTTTCCCAACCTGTGGCTCGCCAACGCGACCGCCGGGTATCCCAGCGTCGCCGGCACGGTCAAGACCGGACTGGATCTGGTGCGGCTGCTGTCTCGAGCCCGATGACCGCAGAGGACGAGCTGGCCGCGGTGGCGCGAGCTGACGGCAAGCGGCCGCCAATGACCGCGCCGCGGCGAGCGCCTGCTATGCTGCGGCATGATCGCGGAGCCGTCCCACCCGCTCGTCGAGCGCGCTCGTCGCCTGGCCCCCTCGCTGGTGGCGCATCGCGCGGCGCATGACCAGGCCCGCCAGCTCACGCCGGAGGCGGTGGCCTCGCTGCGCGAGCAAGGCCTCCTGGCGGCGCTGGTGCCCACCGAGCTGGGCGGTCACCAGCTCGCCGCGCCGGTGTACGTCGAGCTCCTCGAGGAGGTGGCGCGCGGCGACTCGGCCACCGCCTGGTGCCTGATGACCGCGTCCACGTCCACCTTGCTGGCGACCTACCTGCCGCGCGCCACCGCCGAGCGGCTGTGGAGCGGGACGGCGCCGTTTCTGGCCGGCATCTTCGCGCCCGGAGGCGCGCTCGTCGCCAGCGCCACCGGCGAGCTGCGGCTGAGCGGGCGCTGGTCGTATGCGTCCGGCTGCCGCCACGCCGAGGTGATGGCGCTGGGCGCGATGCACGAAGGCCGCCACGTGGTGTGCTTCGTGCCGGCGAGCGCGGCGCGCATCATCGACAACTGGGACACCTTGGGGCTGGCGGGCACGGGCAGCCACGACCTCGAGCTCTCGGAGGTGCGCGTGCCGCAGGACCACCTCGCGTCGCTGTTTGCGCGCACACCATGGACCAGCGCCGCGCTCTATCGGGTGCCGGTGTTCGGCCTGCTCGCCGCCGGCATCAGCGCGTGCGGGCTGGGCATCGCGCGCGCCGCCCTGGAGCACGCCGCTGCCCGGCTGGGCGCCACCGCGGGCTCGGCGCAGCTCGCCAGGTACGCCGCGCTGCGCGCCGAGCTCGACGCCAGCCGCGCATATCTGCGCGCGGCGGCGGCCGCGGCGCAAGCCCACGCCGAGCGCGCAGAGCCCTCGGCCTCCGAGCGCGCGCACGCCCGCGGCGAGCTGCGGCTGGCCGCGACGCACGTCGCGCAGCGCTGCGCCGAGATCGGACACGGCGCGTTTCAGCTCGGCGGCGGCGCCAGCGCGCGCAACGGCAGCCCCGAGGGCGCCGCGCTGCGAGATCTGGAGACCCTGCTGACCCACCGCATGGTCAGCGACCGAGTGCTGCCCGCCGCGGCGCGGGCGATCTTGGGGCTGGGCGACGTCGCGCCGGAGCTGTGAGCAGGTCTGCGCGGGTGAGCGAGGGTCAGCGAGGGCCAGCGAGGGCCAGCGCTGGTCAGCGAGGGTCAGCGAGGGTCTGCGAGGGTCAGCGAGGGTCAGCGCAGGTCAGCGCTGGCGCGCGCGGGTCAGCGCCAGCGTCGCCGACAGCAAGCTCGCCAGCGCCGCCGGCCCCCAGAAGCAGGCGTAGTACCCGACGATCGGCAGGTTCGCCGCGTCGACGATCAGCGCGGAGGCCGCGGTGAGCCCCAGGAGCGCGAGGCCACCGAGCCCCAGCACCACGATCCCTGCGCCGCGCTGCCGCAGCACCAGCACCGAGCCGAGCCCCAGGAGCGGCGCCAGCGCGAGCGCCCACGGGGCGGTGGCCGGCGCGACGGGCTGCCCCAGCGCGTAGAGCACCAGCATCGACGCCGCCGCGAAGCTGGCGATCGCCGACCACCGCGCCAGCACGACCAGCCGGTCTCGCGACGCCCACAGCGAGTGACGCGCGCCGCGCGAGCAGCGCGCCGCGACCTCCGGGCGCAGGAGCTGCGACAGCAACGTCAGGCCTCCGAGCACCGCCATGGCGGCCAGCCACGCCGACTCATCGCGCGCGTGGCGCAGGTTGATCGAGTTGAGCGCGCCGCCAAGCGCGCTGCCCGCGGCCAGGGCGATCGCGGTCCAGCGCGCCCAGAACGCACAGCGCAGCAGCGCCAGCGCGGTGAGCGCAGCGGCGCCGCCGATGAACGCCGCGTACCGAGCGTCGGGCAGCGCGTCCCACGCAAACGGCCACGCGCCGACCGCGCGGCTGCCGGCGAAGCCAGCCAGGAGCAGGAGCACCGCGGCGGCCAGCGCCAGGTGGACGCGGGCGAGGCGACGCGGCGTCAGCGCCCCGGCGAACGTGATCGCAAAAGCGACCGCGGAGACCCATCGCACCGACAAGGACGCTGACTCGGCCTGACCCCAGCCGAGATATGCAAGCCAGGACACTGTTGCAAACAAGAGCAATCCCGGAGCCAATCGCCCCATCGTGGACCAGCGTCCATGGGCGGGCCCGGTGATGGGGAGCGCCGAGGGAGAGTCAAGAGGGGCGCGAGCGCTGGCAGCTAGCATGGTCCTTGATGCAACGCGCACGCCGCGCAGATCGCTTCATCGAGATGAAAGAAGATCGCACGGCGCCGCGGAGACCCTCGAGATCACTGGCGGACTTCGGCGCTCGCGGCCGCGTGCCATCGGCGCCTCACCAGGGCGCGGAGGGAACGGAGGGAGCAGCGCGGCGCGGAGGGCGCGTGACGCGAGGGCTCCGGCGAGCAGGGGACGTGACGCGGGATGCCCAGGCATGGCCGCGCGCCGCGCGTGGGCGTTGCGGCATGTCAGCTCATGCCTGTTCAAAGCAGGACAGTTACGTTGCACTGCGAATGCAACATTGATATTCGAAGTGCATTTCCAGTTTCCAACCTTTGGAGTGCGAACATGGCAACGGTCTACGAGCAACTCGGCGGTGAGCCGGCGATGAACGCCGCGGTCGATCTCTTCTATCGCAAGGTCCTGGCCGACCCCCGGATCTCCTCCTTCTTCGACAGCACCGACATGGATCGCCAAGCTGCCAAGCAGAAGGCCTTCCTGACCATGGTGTTTGGTGGCCCCAACGCCTACACCGGCCGCGACATGCGCAGCGCGCATGCGGCCCTGGTGACGCGCGGCCTCAATGACTCGCACTTCGACGCCGTGATCGAGCACCTGGGCGCCACGCTCAAGGAGCTGGGCGTGCCGCAGCACCTCATCGAAGAGGTCGGCAAGACGGCGGAGACCACGCGCAACGACATCCTGGGTCGATAGCGCGGCGGCAAGCCCACGCGCGGAGGCCAAGGCGATGCCTCGCATCATCTATCAAGGGCGGGTCCACGAGGCGCGCGCCGGGCAGACCGTGCTCGACGTGCTGCTCGAGGGCGGCGAGCCGATCGCGCACGCCTGCCGCGTCGGGGCCTGCGGCGCGTGCATCGTGCGCGCGACCGAGGGCCAGCCACCAGCGCAGGCTCAGGTCGGGCTGCGCGATGCGTGGCGCGCGCAGGGATACTTTCACGCCTGTCGCGCGGAGGTGTCCGGAGATCTGGTGGTGGAGCCGCTCGGCGAGGGCGCGCGGGTCGCGGCGCAGATCGAGGAGCGCGCCGCGCTGTCCCCGACGGTGGCGCGGGTGTTCGTGCGCTTGCTCGGGGAGCTGCCCGCGACGGCTGGCCAGTACGTCACGCTGCACCGCGGCCACACCGCGCGCAGCTACTCCATCGCCGCGCTACCGGCGCCTGGCATCCTGGAGCTGCACGTGCGCCGCGTGCCCGGGGGCGCGCTGAGCCCCTATCTCTGCGACGACGCCGCGCCTGGAGATCCGCTGCTGGTGCAAGGCCCGCTTGGACACTGCATCTATGTGCCGGGCCGACCGGAGGATCCGCTGCTCCTGGCTGGCACCGGCACCGGGCTCGCGCCGCTCTGGGGCGTCTTGCATGACGCGCTGAGCGCCAACCACCGCGGGCCCATCTACCTCTTTCACGGCGCCCTCACGCCAGGGGACCTGTACCTGGTAGAGGAGCTGCGCCAGCTCGCCGCGACCCATCCGGGGTTGCGCTATGTCCCCAGCGCGGTCCGCGCCGAGCCGGACAGCCGCTCCATGAGCGCGGCGCCGCCAGAGCTGGAGCTTGGACCGCTCGACGAGGTCATCGCCCGTCACCTGCCCTCGACTTCGGGGATGCGCGCGTTTCTCTGCGGGGCGCCCGAGATCGTCGCGTTGCTCAAACGCAAGCTGTACCTCGCCGGAACGTCCCTGCGTGATATTGCCGCAGATGCCTTCGTTCCGACTGCCCCACCGGCCGCTTCGACCAGGTAGCCGCTGGGAGGGCCTCACCGGCGGCGGCCTGTCCGGCGCGCCAGCTTCGGCGGTTCGGCGGTCCTCGGCGATCCTCGGCGGTCCTCCGCTGGCCTCGACGGTCTTCGGCAGGTCTTCGGCAGGTCTTCGGCAGGCCTTCGGCGTCGCCCGACCAGGGCTCCGAGGGCGCGCGGTTGCGCCCGGGCGCCCAGCTAGCGGCGCCTGCCCGGTGAGGCGGCCTCGCCGACCTCGCCGCCCTCCGGTGGGATCTCCGCCTGGCCAGGCTCGCCAAAGGACAGCGTTGCGCACCAAAGTTGCTATGGTCCGCCGGTGCGACTCACGCTTCACGCCGACTACGGTCTCCGCACCCTGGTCTACCTCGCTGCGGCGCCCGACCGCGTGGTGTCCACCACGGAGATCGGACGTGCCTACGGCATCTCGAAGAACCACCTGGTTCGAGTCGCCCAGTCGCTTCGAGACGCCGGCTTCATTCGCCTGACCATGGGCCGCTCCGGCGGGCTGACGCTCGCGCGCCCCACCACCGCGATCCGCATCGGTGAGGTCATCCGCTCGCTCGAGCCAGAGCTGCGCATCGTCGAGTGCTTCGACCCGGCGACCAACACGTGCCCCATCGCGCCCAGATGCGGGCTGTCGCCGATCATCGGCGACGCGCTAGACGCCTTCCTCGCGTCGCTCAACCGCTACACCATCGCCGATGTCCTGCGTCAATCTGGCCCCACGTTGTCCTCGTTCTTCATCCCCGTCGGCGCGCTGACCCGGCGCGTGGCCAAGACCCCGGCCAAGGCCAAGGCCAAAACCAAGACTCCGGCCAAGACCAAGGCGGTCGCCGCCAGGCCGCGCGCCACCAACGCCGCTTCGAAGAGCGGGGGGCGCGGTCAGCGCAGCTCCAGGTCCACGCGGCGATCGCGGCGCCAGGTCTCCTCGTCCTTGCCGCTGGCGTCGATGGCGCCGCGCGTGGTCTCGCCCAGCCGCTCCGCCGCCACCCCCAGCCGCTGCAGATAGACGCCCACCACGTGCGCGCGCCGCGCGCCGAGGCCCAGGTTGTACTCCTCGGTGCCGCGAGGGTCCGCGCGCCCGATGAGCGAGAGCTCCTTGTCCTTGGCCGCGCCCACCGTCAGGCAGGTGGCGAGCTGCTGGAGCACCTCGCGATCCTCCGTCGACAGCTCCGCCTTGTCGTAGTCGAAGGTCGGCGGGACGCCGTCCTGGCGCGTCAGCGTACACAGCTTCGCCAGATCCGGTGACACCGCCAGTGACGGGCTCACCGGGGTGGTCTCGACCGGCGCAACCTCTTCCTCTTTGGTGGGCGCCTTGACCTCCGGCGCGATCTTCTTGTCCGCGGCTTTGGGCGCAGGCTTGCTGCCGCAGCCGCCAAGCGCGACCAGCACGGCAACACTCAAGGTCGTCGAAAACAGGCTCATGAAGGCATGGTTACCACATGAGCCCCGATCGCGCCGCGACATCTGTGGGCCAGCAAACACTCGCCACCGGACGCGCGCGGCGACCACGCTGCGCAAGGTGCCCGCGCTCGTGCGCAGCACAGACGCAAAGCCGGACGCAGCACAGACGCAGCCGCGACTCGGCAGTCAGCAGCGTCAGCGCCGAACCATCAGGTGGAGCGTCGCTGATCATTAGATATCAAAGCTCTACTACATAATCGATATATCATATGACCATAGCAATCCATCACACGCGGTCTTCCCAGTACAGAGCCAAATCCGCATACTGCGCGCATGAGGCCCCCGGCCAAGACGGCTGCCGCGCCGATGCGCGCCACGCTCGTGGTCGTGTCGCTGTGGCTCGGCGCGACGCCAGCCACCGCGTCCTCGCTGGTCCTGCTGGAGGCCCACGAGGGACAACGACCAAGCCAGCTCGAGCCCGTCCTGCAAGAGCTGCGGCAGCACCTGCGCGCCCACGACGTGGTCACCGAGCCGCAAGAGCTCGCTGAGCTGCGCAACGAGCTCCTGCCGCTCGACGGACGCTGGGATCCCACGCTGACCCTGGCGGAGCTCATCGCGCAGCTCGAGGCGGGCGTGCGGTCCTATCTGCGCGGCAGCTTCCGCGCCGCCGAGCAGCAGCTCGAGGCGGCGCTGACGGTGGCCTACCGCAACCCCGCGCTGGTCGTCGGAGACGCGACCTCACGCCAGTGGATGACGCAGGCCCTGGCGTCGCTGGCGCTGGCGCGCGCGCGGCTGGGCGAGAGCGAAGGCGCGGCGTCCGCGATGGCCGAGCAGATTCGAAGCTATCCAGAACAGCCGCTGACGCGCGCGGCGTTTGGCCGGCGCGGCGAGTCGCTCTACAGCGACACGCGGCGCGCGCTGGAGGCCGGCGCGCGCGGAAGCCTGCTCATCGATGTCTCGGATCCGAACGCCCGCATCTACATCAACGAGTACGGCCGCGGCCGCGGCGGCGCCTTCGCCTCGGACGTGTTCCCCGGCGCCTACCGCGTGCTCGTGGTGGTGGGCACGGCCGCGCGCTTGTATCGCGTGGCGGTCCACGGCAACGAGCAGACTCGGCTGCTCATCGACTGGACCGTGGACGCCGCCTTCGTTTCGTCGAGAGCGTGGATAGGGCTGCGCGCGCCCACCGGCCACGCCCGAGCGGGCGCCCCCCTCTATCGTCTGCTCGCGAAGCGACTCGCCTTTCACGACGCCATCTTCGTGGCGGTGCGCGACACCGAGCGCGGGCCCGCGCTGTGGGGCGTGGTCCACGAGAAGGCCACCGGCCGCCGGCTGCGCAGCGGCGCGATACCGCTCGCCAGCGTGACCTCCATCAGCCTCCGTCGCTTCGCCGCCTTTCTGGCCACCGCAGACCACGGGGCCGAGCTGGCGAGCCCCGCCGAAGGCGCTGGGCTCCGCGGCGCACCGCGCCTGCCCCGCCCGATCCTCCGCGCCCCCGCTGGCGGCACGCCGCAGCACCCCGCCGGCGGCGCGACACAACACACGACGCCCGCGACCGCCATCCCTCCGTCGGTGAGCTGGGTGAGCTGGGGCTTGGGCGGCCTGGGAGTCGCCGCGATCGGCGCCGGGATCACCACCGCGGCCCTTGGCTGGAACGCGGACTGCGAGCAGGACGCGCAAGACGCGGGATGCGGAAGAGATCCCGCCGCGATGGCCTGGGCTGTCGCGCTGATCACAAGTGGTCTAGTATCTTCCGGCATCGGGGCGCTGCTCCACCTGGACGCCCGGCGAGCCGCCGCGAGTCTCCGCTCGCCGGCCAGAGATGGCACCGCAGGCGCGCTGGCCAGGGGCGAGAGGCGCTCGAACCGGCCGACACGTCTGCGCCCACGTTGGCCCTCGGCTCGGCCTTCGTTGTGGCTGTCGTTCTCGTCTTCGTTCTCTTCGTCGTTCTCCTCGTCGTTCCCGTCTTCGTTTTCACCGACGTCGTTCTCCTCTTCGTTCTTGCCGTCTTCGTTCGCACCGACTTCGTTCGCTCCCGCGGGCCGCGGCGCGCTGGCCACGCTGGGTTGGCACTTCTAGACCGGCTCCGCCCCGTCTGCCATGGAGCCAAGGAGACAGATCCCGATATGATGAGCACCAGGACTGACCCAAGGTTCGTCGAATGGACCGTTGATGATGAGGTGATCCGCTTGCGCGAGTGGGCCTCGGACAGATTCCACCGCTTGCCCGAGGCCCGAGCGGAGCTCCCCGATGTGCTTGGCACCTGGCTCGTTGGCTCCGCCGACGACTGCGCGTTTCGCCTGCACGACCCATCGCGGCGAATCTCACGTCACCACGCCCGGCTGCTGCGCGAACGCGAGCGCTGGAGCCTCCTCGATCTAGGCAGCAAGAACGGCCTGCGGGTGGATGGATCGCGCCAGACCACCGCGCTGCTCGATCCAGGCATCGAGATCGGCATCGGCGGGCTGACCCTGGTGGCGGAGAGCCTGCGGCTCATCGAGCTGCGGAGCTTCCTGTGCCGCCTGCTGGGGTGGGGCCGCGAGCACGCCGAGACCATCGACCTGGCGATGCGCGCCATCCGCATGTCCCAGGCCCGCCGCACGCCGCTGGTGCTGCGCGGAGAAGGGGACCTGGTTCCGCTGGCCCACGATCTCCACCGCCGCGTCCTGGGCCCCGCGCGGCCGTTCGTGCTGTGCGATCCCCGTCGCCAGTCCATGGAAGCAAATGTCCGCTCCGTGACCAACGTCGAGAGCGGGCTGGAGGCGCTGGCCTCGGCGCGGGGCGGCTCGCTGTGCGTGCGCAGCGGGCGCCCGCCTTCGGACTTCCTCAAGGTCATCTCCGCGCTGCGCGATCCAGACTCCCAGTGCCAGCTCATCGTCTGTGACACCTCGGCCCACGACGTCGAGACGCTGCTGGCGGTGCCGATCACGATCCCGCCGCTGTCGGGACGGCAGGACGAGCTGCCACACATCATCCATGAGTACACCGTCGACGCCTCCATCGACCTCAACGTCCCGGTGCGCTTCTACGCCGAAGATCGCGACTGGATCCGCGAGCACTCCGCGTCGTCCTTGCACGAGATCGAGAAGGGCACCAGGCGGCTGGTGGCGCTGCGCGCGGCTGGATCGCTGCTCGGCGCTGCGGATCTCTTGAACATGGCGGCGGTGTCCTTGCGCCGGTGGATCGGGCGCCGCGCCATGCCCAGCCTGGGCAGCACGCCGGTGGAGCCGTTGCCTTCCAACGAGTGACTCGCGGTGGAGCGTCACGACGCCCTCCATCACGACGCTCCACTCATTGTTTCTCGGCATACATACAAATCGATATCATCTCCGCTGATTTGCTATTTTCCGCGCACACGATCGACATATCTCTTCTCTGCATCACGCGAGTTCATTCATACTCTCGCGCAACGACCACGGGCCGTGCGCCCGCCAGCGAAGACGTGCGATGATCGGAGTTGCGGTTGGACAATACGAGTGCCGGCGCTTGCTCGGCCAAGGGGGGACCGGCGCGGTGTACCTGGCGGTGCATCGCGTGCTGCACACGCCCCGCGCGGTCAAGGTGCTGCTCCCCGAGTGGACCCGATACCCAGAAGTGGTGGAGCGCTTCATCAACGAAGCACGCGCCGCCGCGGCGATCCGCCACCGCAACATCATCGGCGTGCATGACTGCGGACGCCTGCCCAGCGGCGAGTGGTACATCCTGCTCGACTACTGCGAGGGTGGCACGCTGGCTCGCTACATCAGCTCTCACGGCGGACCGGTAGCGCCACACAACATCGCGCACATCCTGGCCGAGGTCGCCAACGGCCTTGGCGCGGCCCACCACCACGGCATCATCCACCGCGATCTCAAGCCGGACAACATCCACCTGGCCAACCGCGATGGAGATCCGCATCACGTGACCATCCTCGACTTTGGAGTGGCCAAGCTCGGCGAGCCGCCGCTCGCGAGCCGGGGCGCTTGCGCGCGCAGCGCTGGAGTACACGTCACAGCCGCCACCCCGACGGGAGAGCCCTCCTGGGCGAGCCTGGCTGGCGCCGCGAGCGACTCCTTGCCGGGCGCGCTGGTGGGCACGCCCGCGTACATGGCGCCCGAGCAGCTGGTGGGCGAGCGAGTGGGCCCGGCAGCCGATGTGTTCGCGCTCGGCGTGATCGCCTACCAGATGCTCACGGGCGGCTTCTTCCCTTACCAGCAGGAGCCCTCTGTGCGCGACTACCTCCGGCTGACGCCGGTGGAGCTGTACCGACGCATCACCAAGGACGGCCCGGTGGACCCTGCGCGCCGGCTGGGCGACGCCCAGCGAGCGCAAGCGCCTCACGTCGCGGCCTGGACCGCCGCCATCCGCGGCGCCCTGGAGCCAGATCCGCAGCGGCGCACGCCCTCGCCGCGCGCCCTCGCGCTGCAGCTCGCCACGGCCACCCCGGGCGATGGCTTTGTCCCAGGAGGCCTCACCGCGGTGCGCGCCTACGCGCGCGAGCTGCTGGAAGCGGGCCAGGAGGACGCCACCGTGCGCACGGCGGTGCCGGCGCCAGCCGCCTCGCCCGAGCGCGCCTCGCGCTATCGCATCGGCAGGCGGATCGGCGCGGGCGGCATGGCGGAGGTGTTCGAAGGATCGATCCGCGGCGTGGAGGGCTTCGCCAGGCCCATCGCGATCAAGCGCGTGCTGCCGGAGCTGTCGCGCGAGGATGCGTTCTCCGCCGCGTTCGTGGAGGAGGCGCGCATCACCAGCGGGCTCGACCACCCAAACCTGGTGTCGGTGTTCGACTTTGACCGCGACAGCGAGGGCCGGCTCTTCCTGGTGATGGAGTACGTGCCGGGCGCGGACCTCGCGACCTTGCTCCGCACCGGCGCGCTGCCGCGCTCGGCGGCCATCTTCATCGTCAGCGAGGTGCTACGCGGCCTGGCCTATGCGCACGCGCTGCCGTCTTCCGGAGATCGGCAAGGGCTCGGCGGCCTCATCCACCGCGACGTGTCGCCGCACAACGTCCTGCTGTCGAGAGAGGGCGCGGTCAAGATCTCGGACTTCGGCATCGCGCGCCCGCTGCAAGGGCGCACCTCGGTGCAGGTGTCCTCGCTCAGCGGCAAGCCGGCGTACATGTCGCCCGAGCAGGTGCGCATGGACCCGCTGGACGTGCGCTCGGATCTATTCTCCGCCGGCATCATCTTGTGGGAGGCGCTCACCGGCGAGCGCCCGTTCGCGGGCACCACCAAGGAGATCCTGGCCCAGGTGAGCTTCAAGGAGATCGCGGCGCACGGCGAGGTTCATCCGCCGCTGCCGGCTGACCTGGACGCCGTGGTGCGCAAGCTGCTCGCGCGCGATCCGGCGCGGAGGTTCTCGTCGGCGGCCGAGGCGGTGGACGCGCTGGTGGCGTGCGCCGACATGCCACGCGATGGCCGCGGCGAGCTGTCGCTGCTGATGGCGGAGCGGCTGGGGCCTCACCCCGCGACGGGCGAGCTGCCCCGCGGCGCGGCGAGAACCAAGGAGCCCACGCCGCAGCCGACCGCTGGCGAGCGCACCGCGACGCCCGCCGAGCCGGTCGACAGCGACGATCATCGCGTGGGGCGTCGCGCCGCTCGTCGCGTCGATGATCGCGTGGGGCGTCGCGTCGGGCTCACGCGACGTGCCCGCGCCTGGCTGGCGGGCCTCGCAGGGATCGCCGGCAGCGCGGCGCTCGCGCAGATGGTGGCGCGGCCGTGCGGCGACATCGGCGCAGCGAACGTGACCTCGGCGCCGCAGCCCTGGCGTGCGGACGCTGGCACAGAAGCAGAGGACGGGCCCCGTCGCGCCCGATCTCGAGGCCGCGCGCGCTGGCGTGCCAGCGGAGCCCAGGCCACCCGCGGGATCACCGCCTGGCCCGCTGGCGCCCGCGCCGTCCGCCGAGGCGAGCGGCGCTGCCGCGGCGCTCGCGCCGGGCACGCTCATCGTCGCCATCAAGCCGTGGGCCTCGGTGTGGGTCAACGGCAAGGCGTATGGCGAGACGCCGGTCCACATCAAGCTGCCGCCGGGAAGGCACCGGGTTCGCATCGCCAATCAGCACCTCTCGCGCACCGTCACCGTGGCGATCACGTCCGCGCGCGCGACCCTGCTGGAGCGAGATCTGTGAGCGCCACCCGAGCGCTCGCCGCGTCGCCGGCCGCGCGCCGGACGCGCGGCGGACGCGCGGCAGACGCGCGGCGGACGCGCCGGAGAGCCGGAGCGCCGGAGCGCCGGAGCGCCGGAGCGCTGGCGCGCGAGGTGCCCTCTCTTCCCTTGTCGCGTCAGGAGACCTTGCCATGAGCCCACGCCCCACAGCCGTTCCCCCCTCGTCGTCGCGTGTCCACCCTGGGGTCGGCCCGTCGCCCTCGTCCTGCCGCTGGCCCCGGCGCAGCGCCCCGCGCGCCCTGCGCGCCTCTTGGGCGCTGACGCTGCTCGCCGGGACAGCGCTGGTGCTCGGCCTCGGCGCGGACGCGCTGGCCGACCTTCCGCTGCGCCGCGCTCCCGGCGCCGCGGTGGTGTGGGGCAGCGCGAGCGCGCGCCAGCGCACGGTGGTGCAGCAAGCCGTGGAGTCCGAGCTGCGCACCGCCGGGTGGCCGCTGCTGGTGGTGGCGACCGAGGAGCAGGACCGGATCACCACCTGCTTTCGCAGCGAAGCGCCGTGGCCGTGTCTGGCGCCGCTGGTGAGCACGCAGTACCTGGCGCAGGTGATGGCGATCCAGGTGCAGCGTGAGGGCAACGCCCAGTTCCGGCTCACCGGACAGCTCGCGGCGGCGACCAGCGGGCTCGTCACCTTGGACTTCCGGTACTGCGGCCCCTGCGATGAGCCGGCGCTGGCGCGGTCTGCGCGCGCGCTGGCCGGCCACTTGCTCGCGGAGGGCGCGGTGCGCAACGCGGCGACGAAGATCATCGTCCGCACGCGGCCGCCAGGAGCCACCATCCGGCTGGACGGGCGGATGATCGACGCGCCCCACAACGAGATCGCGGCGAGCCCCGGCGTCCACACCGTGTTTCTGCAGCTCTCCGGCTTCCGCTCCGAGCTGCGCACGGTGCATGTGGAAGAGGGCAAGAGCGCGCAGGTGGACGTGGCGTTCGTTGCAGAGCCCGCCCACCTGGGGCCTCTCGCTCCTGACGTGCGCGGGCGGTCGCTGGCGCTGGCCGACGAAGAGCAACGGGATCCCGCCCACCCACGAGACCAGCGCGCCCCCCTCGCCGCGCGGCGCCCACCGCGGCCCGCTACCACGGCGCGCCGCAAGCTGGCGTGGACGCTCGTCGTGGGCGGCGCGACCTCGCTCCTGGCCGGCGCGGTGCTGTGGGCGCTCGATGAAGACGCCGCGCCAGATCCGACGCGGCGACATCGCAGGGAGCTGCTCGACTCCGCGCCCGCCGGGGTGGCGCTGTGCGTCGGCGGCGCGGCCATGCTCGCGGCGGGAGCCTGGATCTGGCCAGCGCGCGCGGGGCGCACGGCGCTGACCGACTCGCCGCAGTGCAACGCGGGATGCGACGCGCAGGCAGCGCAGCTCACGCGCGGCCGTCGGCTCTGGCTCGTGAGCTGGAGCTCGTCCTTCTGACCTTCGGGCCGCTCTGCCGTCTTGGCCGCGCCTCGTCAGCTCGCCTGGCTTCTTCGTACGACCGTCACGCGCCAAGGCGCCTCCGTCATTGCCCCCTCGTTGACTCCTTCGTTGACTCCCTTCAGACCAAAGGACCCTAGCTTTGCCTCCCTCGCGTTTATCCTCTCTCGGCCCTCTCGGCTCTCTCGGCTCCTCTCGGCTTCCTCGCCTTCTTCTCCGCGTGCCTCGCCGGGTGCCTCACCGCGCGCGATCCGTACTACTGCGAAGGTCAGCCCAACAACTACTGTCATGACCGCCCCATCCCATGCCGCAACGACGCCGGCTGCCCGGCAGACCGGCCGGTGTGCAACCTGCTCGAGGCCGGCGGCGCGGGGACCTGCGTGCAGTGCACGGCGGCCAGCGCCGCGGCCTGCACCGGCCAGACGCCGGTGTGCGGCGGCGAGCTGAGCTGCCGCGCCTGCAGCGTCCACGCCGACTGCGCCTCCGAGGCCTGCCTGGCCGACGGCTCGTGCGCGCCCGCCGAGCGCGTGGCCTACGCCGCCGCGGGCAGCTCTGACGCCGCGCCATGCACCCAGCTCGCGCCGTGCGCGAGCCTGTCGCGCGCGCTCGCCACCATGCGGCCGTGGCTCAAGCTGTCGGGCGCCTTCACCGAGTCGCTCCTCATCGAGGGCGGGCGCAAGGTGACGTTGTTGGCCGAGCCAGGATCCCGGCTCGTCGGCGCCGGCACCGGCGCCACTATCCTGGTTCGCGACGCGGGCACCTCGCTCTCGATCCGAGATCTGACCATCGCCGATGCGCCCAACACGGCCACCGGCTACGGCCTGCTGGTGCCGCCGGGCGGCGGTTCCCCGTCGGTGGAGCTGACCGCCATGCGGTTCATCAACAACCCCGCCGGGGCCGTCTCCATCGCCGGCGGCTCCTTGCAGCTCACTCGCTCCGTGCTCCTTGACAACCTCGGCGGCGGGCTGACCATCGCGGGCCCTGACACCACCTTCGTGGTCACCGACAACGTGATGGCCTACAACGGCCGCGCCCGCGCGCCGTCCAGCTTACTCGGCGGCGTCGCCATCTTGTCCAACACCAGCGGCAGCCGGTTCGAGCGCAACACCGTGGTCTACAACGAGAGCGGCGGCGTCTACCGAAGCGGCTTGTCGTGCAGCGGGCCCCTGGTAGCGGCCAGCGGCAACCTGATCTTCCACAACGGCGAGCCGGACGGCAACGGCGGCCTCAAGCTCGACGTCTCGACCCAGGTCGGACCGCCCGGCGGCTGCGCGCTGGGCAACAGCCTGGCCCTGCCCACCGACGCCAACAACCTGGGCTTCCGCTCGCCCGTGTTGCCGCCGCTGGACTTTCACCTGACCTCCCAGACCCCGGCGCTGGTGCGAGACGCTGGCGGCGCGTGTACCGGGATAGACCTCGACGGACAAGCGCGGCCCGCCGGCGCGGCGTGCGATCTTGGCGCCGACGAGTACGTGCCATAGCCCCGCCATCAGCGGCTGAGGATCCAGTCGTTCTTCTCTGGCGTCAGGCGCACGCCTCGGTTCTCGTGATCCGACAGGCGCCGGCCGAGGATGCGCGGCCCTGTGAGGATCGCGATCGCCATGTCGTTCCAGAACACCGGCGAGCCGCTGTGGCCGGGGATGGACTGGATCGGAAAGTGGTACTGCTCGAACGTGGCGTGGGAGATGTTGCCGCCGTCGAGGTACTGGCCCTCGTCCGGATCATTCGCGCTGCCGTCGCCCTGGAACTTGCCATAGCCACACACCACGATCTGCTCGGTCTGCGCCGGGGTCGCGTTGGGCAACGAGAAGTACTCGCCGTTGGGCGCCGCCAGCCCGGGCACGTTGAGCACCGCCATGTCCCAGTCATCGTCCTCGCTGGCGGCCCAGCGCGGATGCACCACGTCTCGCCAGTTGACGGCGAAGGTCTGGCTTGGCCAGATGCTCTGCACCGGGCTCTTGCCCGGCCGCACGATCACCTGGGTGGTGGTGTCGCCTCCGCTCTTGAAGTTGTGGCCGCAGGTCAGGATCTTGTTGGGCCCGATGTAGAAGCCGGTGCCAAAGCCCCGCGCGAAGGTCGGCCCCGACAGCTCCAGTTCACAGATCGCGGAGTGCGGGAAATAGTGATAGGCGTCGTGCGGCACCCCGGCGCGCCAGCGCGCCCAGCGCGAGAAGTATCCAGCCCACGCGCGCACGAACTCCATGAGCCCGCGCCCGGTGTAGCTCGACGGATCGGGCACGATGTACGGATCTGGGCTCGGGCGATCGCCGTAGGTGGCGTGGCGCGCGCCGTTGCCCAGGTGCGCCTGGATGGCGTCAGCGATGGCCGCTCCGATGGCTGCGCGCTGACGAGGATCACCGAGCCGCGCGGCGCCCCGAGGGTTCGAAAGGTAGTCGACCTCGACCAGGCATGCGTCGGTGCGGCGGCCGACCGCGGCCGGGCTCAGCACCGCCATCTGGCCAGCATGAGGCTCCGCTGCGCCACCGTAGCGCCCGGCCAGGCGATCCAGCGATTGCTGCACCCCCTTGGCCAGCGCGCGCGAGCCAGGTGCGGCCTCTGGATGCACCCAGGTCTCGGCGCCCGTGGACTCCGGAGGACCGCTGTTGGCATGAATCGAGACGAAGACCTCCGCGCCGCTGCGGGCCGCCATCGCAGCGCGCGCGCCCAGCGACAGATTGCCGTCCGCCGCGCGGGTCAACGCCGCCCCACCACCGAGCCGGCCGACCACCGCGCGTGCGATGTCCAGCGTGACATCCTTCTCCAGCAAGCCGCCTGGTGCCTGCCCTCCATAGGCGGAAGAGTTGCCGATGCGCCGGGTGCCGCCGTGACCGGCATCAATGATGATTCGCGTCATGAGTCCTCCAAGCTGAGGCGTGAGAAACCTGTGGCGCGGTGCCGCCGCGGCCTGCACGCGATGGTCAGCACGTGCTGTGCCAGCCGTCGCGGTGGCCGCGGCGTGACGAGCCGCCGCAGGAGGCCGGCGCGAGCCGCGTCGCAGGATCTCGTTGCGCGCACGCCACGATGCAGCGTCAACAAGCGGTCCGCGCGCGAAGGCGCGCCCCTGCCGCGACGCACCCGCGCCTGCCCGCGATCAGCCGCAGGATGAACGAACGGGCAGCCTCCGCGCGCAAGCCGACGCCGACGCCGTGGCCGCGCGGGCACGGTCGCGCGGCGACCCGCAGGCGCTCCGCGCGCACGCCGCGAGGTTGCGGCGACGCATCGAGAGGTCACGGCCAGGGACAGATCGAAGCGTTCTCAGCCATCTGCGCTGACTGGCCGGGGCACAGGTCGACGCGCGGCCCTGTGGGCAACCTGGATCGCCGCGGCGCGTACGCGCGCTGGCATCCGCCATGCACCACCCAGCGCAACCCCGACGAGGCTCGAATGCTCCGCATCACCCCAGTCCGTGATCGCATCTCAGAACGGTTTCCCGTGGCGTCGTTCGTGGTGAACGCGCCACCCGACCGCACCTTCGAGATCGCCTGCGCCACCGATCCGAGCTTGTTTCGTCCGGAAGAGCAGCACCGGAGAACCGAGCGCAACTTCGCCACCAGCCGGCTCGGCGGGCTCCTGCGCGCGCCCGCTGGGCAGGCGACCTATATCATTCCACCCCAGCAGCTCCGGCGCTTCGCGGGTGCGCGGCGCCTCTACTATGCGATGGCGGCGTTCCGCGGCACCCGCGGCGAAGACCCGGTGCTCACGCTGGCTAGCGATCGTCTCGAGCAGACGCCCTCCATCCAGATCGCGCCGGACTTCACCGGCAAGTCGCTGGACCGCGGACGGGTGGAGCCCGCGAGCGCGCGCTATGGCGCTGCGGCTCCGCCGGGATCGCTGCGCTGGGGCGGAGATCTGGTGCTCGGCAATCCGGCCGGCTCCGCCGCGGCGTCGAACGCGAGCAGCGCGACCCCCGCGGCGGCCGCGGCGACCGCCTACGACGATGGCTTCGATCCGGCGCTGTGGACCCTGGGCAGCAAGGCGCTCGAGGCCGCCTCGGAGGAGGGCGACCGAGACGGACGAGACGGACGAGACGGACGAGACGGCCGAGACGGCTCGCTCGACCAGGAGCCCGATGGCTTCGAGGACGCGCCAGCCTACGGCGCCGTAGCCAGAGAGCTCGAGGGCTTCGAAGACGCGCCGGCCTGGCTGCGCGCAGGTGCGCCAGGCGCCACCGGCTCGGCCCTCGCGCTCGGCGCTGCGATCCCGATGTCGGCGCCGGTGGCGTGGCCCGCGGCGTGGCCCGTGGCGTGGCCCGCGGCGGACGCAGCCGCGCCGATGCCCTGGCCGGCCGCACAGGCGAACGCCAGCCGCGGCAGCGCGCCGCCGAAAGCCGCGCGCTACGGCAACGCCGCGCCGCAACCGATGCCCGGCTCCCCCAGGCAAGATCGCCGCGGGCCGCTTCACCACGAACGCTACGGATCGGTCGCGCCGCAGTCTTCGCCGCAGGCCGCGCCGCCTGCCTATCGCGAAGAGGAAGATCTCGCCGGCGGCTACGAGGACGTCCCCGACCTGGTACGTCACCTGGGATCGCGCTATCGCGCCTTTGGAGCCTCCTCTGGCGCGACGGGCGTGGCGGAGCCAGCGTGGCAAGCGGGCCGGCGATACGGCCAGGCCGACGGCGCGCCTGCCGCGCCTGCCGCGCTCCCGGCCTCCGCCCCGACGACGTCCAGCGGCGCCGACGCGCAGGGCCCGGCGCGCTTCGCCGACTTCTCCGACGATCTGTCCGCCGCCGAGGTGTTGCCCGAGACCGCGTGGGCGCTCGCCGACGACGAGACCTTCACCCCGGATGATCCGCGCCACCGCGTGCGGATCCTGCACCGCGTGGCACGCGCCGAGAGCGGCGCCGCCGGGTACGCCGCGCTGAACCCGGATCGCGAGTTCTCGGATCCATCGCTGCCGGAGTTCTACCAGCGCAAGCACGTGGGCCTGTCCTGGGGCTTCATCCAGTTCGCCCAGCGCTACGGCGGGCTCGGCTTCGTGCTGCGCATCTGCAACCGGCGAGATCCGGAAGCGTTCGCGCGCGTGTTCGGGGCCCAGCACGCAGCGCCGGCGCAAGACGACCTTCCCGCGGAGCTGCCCGCCGGGCACCTCCTGGCGGTGACCAACGCCGCCCAGGAAGAGGCGCGGCTGGCGCCGGTGGAGCCACCTGCGGGCGGCGCCGCGGTGGAGCTATGGCGAGAGCCCTGGCTGTCGGCGTTCGCCGCGGCGAGCGCGGTCACCGCGTTTCAAGAGGCGCAGCGCGAGGCGGCCGACCGCCGCTACTACGCGCCCTACCTCGACGTGCTCGCGGCGCTCGGCTGGCAGTCGCCGCGGGCCCACGCCATGTACGTCGACCGCGCCATCCACATGGGCCCCGGCGGGGCGCTGCGTTTCATCTTGCGCGCCGCGAGCCCCATCCGCAGCCAGCAGCACCTGCGCACCGCGCTGACCTTCCTTGGCCACCAGGAGCTGCGCGCGTTCCAGGCCGCCGCCGGGCAAACTGTCGACGGTCAGTTTGGCCCGCGCACCCACGCGGCGCTCCTTTCCGCGTTGCGCGCCGCAACCGGCTCGCCTGTCGCGGTGCCAGGCGAGGAGGCCATGCTGACCGCGCTGTGCGCCGAGGCTGAACGCACCGCGGCGCAGAGCCCGTCGCGGGTCTGGAGCCTGACCGCGCAGCGGCTCCGCGCCCTGCGCGACGACCCCGCGCTGGCCAACCTGCCGCCTGATCCAGGCGTGGGAGCACCGCGGTGAACGACCCCGCCGCCCTCGCGCTCGCCGCGACGCGCCGACTGCGCGACGGGGCGGCCGCGCGCGGTCTGCCCGCCGCCGAGCAGCGCGCGCTCGCCAGCGATCTCGATCGCATCGAGCGGGTGCTGCGTGGCGAGCCGCGCAGCGGCGCTGACCGCGCGCGCCCGCCGGTCGCTGCCGCGCGCTACGGCGACCCGTACGCGATCGCCCAGGCCACCCCCGCAGATCTGCAGCGCGAGCTGGCCGGTCCCGGCGGAGCGATGGCGCCGCGAAATGGCGGCGCCGGCGGAGCGACGAGCGCGACCGGCGCGACCGGCGCGACCGGCGCCGCGCCAGGAGGCAACGCCGCCAACCCGCCGCGCCAGGGCGCCATCCGGCAGTTCACGGACGCCGGCGCCGCGCTCGACGCGGTGGACTTCCCGGGCTTTGTCACCGGCCTCATCAACGGCACGTTTCAGGCCATCGTCGACGCCACCGCGCATCAGATGCGCGAATACGCGCAGCTCGTGGCCAGCCTCTCGCGCACCGCCGACGAGTTCGCTCGCGACAACGTCTCCGACGATCAGGTGCGCGCCACCCTGGCGGCCAAGCACCGAGAGCTGCGCCACGTGGCAGCGCCGCCGGGCCAGCCGGGCCCCACCCGGCTCGAGCTCAACGAAGAGGCCCAGGGCTCCTCGCCGACCTGGCTCGCCGACTACGACCTGGCCGACGAGGAGCTGTCGCCGGAGCTGCTCGATGGTCCGCTGCTCGACGCCGGCCGGCGCCAGGTGGCCGAGGAGCGGATGCGCTCGCTCGCCACCATGGTGCTGATGGGCGTCAACCGCGTGGTGGTGAGCGCCGGCGACATCCGCGCCAAGCTGCAGTTCACCGCCAGCGCCGCAGACCGCAGCAGCGCGGAGATGGCCACCGCCCAGGTGTCCTCCGGCATCGCCGGGCGCAGCGGCGCCACCCTGCCGCAGCTCTCGGTGTCCACCGTCAAGGGCAACACGCAATCGGACGCCTCGATCAAGGCCAACCTCACCGGCGAGGTCCGCATCACGTTCCGCACCGAGACCTTTCCGCTCGAGCGGTTCGCGGACTCCGCGGCGATCCAGCTCCTTGACCGGCACGCCCGCTGGCGTCGCGAAGAAGCTCCGGCGCCCGGCGCGGCCGCTGGTCCGGCGGGTCCCGCTGGTCCGGCGAGTCCGGCGACGGCGTCGACGCCGCCAGAAGGTGAAGGGCGGCGATGATCGCGCTCGAAGACCTGGTGCTGGCGCTCTCGGCGCAGATCCCGCAGCAAGCGGGCGGCCCAGCGCACGGCGTGGAGCTGGTGCTCGACTCGCTCGAGATCACGCTGCCCATCGAGTCTCGCCTGATGGCCAGCGGGCGGCTGTGCGCCAGCGCGCCACGCGGAAGCTGGCGCTCCGGCTTTGATCTGCCGCACGGCGAGCTGCACCTGGGCTTCACCTCGAGGAAGCCATGAGCGGCCCCCGCCAGAGCTCGCGCGGCGTGCCGGTCGACGACTTCCTGCAAGCCATCGCCGAGCAGCTCGACAAGGCGCAGGACTCGCTGGCCCTCAAGGCGCGCACCGGACGCCCGCTGACGTGGGCGCTGCGCGACTTCAAGATCGCGCTGCAGGTGTTCGTCGAGCTCGACGCCGCCAGCGGCCAGGTGCTGTGGCGCACCGCCGGCCCCAACGAGTCCGGCGCCAGCACCGTCAACCTGGAGTTCACCACCATCACCAAGCCGATGATCGAGGAGAACAGCTACTCCATCCTCGACGAGAGCGACGCGCGCCCCATCGAGAGCATCGGCATCGCCGCCGATCTCGACGACGAGGACAAGCTCCGGCTCCGCCGCCTCGGCGTGCGCACGGTGGGCCAGCTCCGCCGCCTGGCGCCGGCCAACGAACGCCAGCAGCTCGACGCCATCGGCGAGCTGGCGTCGATCCCCGTCGGCAAGCTCGAGGCCGCGCTGCGCGCTTCGGCGCGACCCTCCGTGCAAGGCCACGAGACGGTGCGCAAGGGCGACCAGACCTTCTTGCGCATCCGCGGCGCCAACCTGCACGACGGCATCAACACCGAGGTGAGGCTCGCCGGCGACCCCGTCGAGGTGGTGGACGCCCGGCCCAACCAGCTCCTGGTGCGGCCGATGGAGCACCACTCGAGCGGACAGATCGAGGTCATGGTGGGAGGCGAGCGCGCCACCGGCTTTTTCCGCGTGCCGCCGCCGGCCGGCGCACCGCTGGCCGCCGCGCTGGGCGGGGCGGCGCCCTCCGCACCTGCGGCGTCCGGCGGCAACGGCGCCACGGCCCACGCCACCGGCGCAGCCGCGCTGAGCGCGACCGGGCCCGGTCCGCACGGTCCACACGGTCCGCACGGTCCACACGGTCCACAGGGAGGCCGCGCATGAGCGCGCCCGTCGACATCCAGGTGGCGCCGCGCCTGCCGTGGCGCCCCGAAGACACCCGCCGCGCCTGCCGCGGTCGGGTGCTGCTGCGGCTGCGTGACCTGCGCGATCACGTGCCGCACGGCAGCGACGTCGCCCTCGGCGCGCTCACCGCCGCGCTGCGCCTGGATGTCCCCGCGGTCGATCGCGCCATCTCCGCTCGCTCGGCCGCGATGCGGGTGACCCGCCCTTACTTCGCCGCGCGCAACCTGTCCACCGTCGGCCGCCGCCACCTGGGCTGGGCCGACGACGAGCTGGACCTCGGGCTGGCGCGCACCTTCCGCGTCGACCTCGATCCGGACACCTCGATCGTCGACCTCGTGCAGTCGCTGTCCGAGCTTGACGCCGTGGAGAGCGCGTCGCCGGTGTACCTGGCGGACTGTCCGTTCTCCGCCGACCACGGCCCAGGCGCTCGGGGAGACTCCAGCGCCCGCCGAGCTCACTCCCCCGGCGAGCCGGAGTTCACCGAGTTCACCGACCTCACCGAGTTCACCGACCTCGACGACTGGGCCCACCTGGCGGTCCGCGCCAGCGCGGCCCTGGCGCAGGAGCCCGGCGATCCGACGATCATCATCGCCATCATCGACAGCGGGGTGGCCACCGATCACCCCGAGCTGCGCGGCCGCTGCCGCGCCGGCGCCGACCTTGTCGACCTGCCGGAGTCCGACATCTCGCGCGGGATCCACCTGCTCGGCGACTACTCGCGCCGCGACAACCTCCCCCACGACGAGATCGGCCATGGCACCGCGTGCGCGGGGATCCTCGGCGCGCGCGGGCTGAGCCTGCCGCCCGGCATGGCCGGCGCCTCGCCGCTCTTGCCGATGCGCGCGCTGGCGGCGGCGAAGGTCGCCGACCGCCCCCGCCCGACCGCGCTCGGTACGCTGTCAGACATCGATGTGGCGGTGAAGCTCGCGGTCGATCTGGGCGCGCGCGTGTGCAACCTGTCGTTTGGCACGCCCGAGTCCGCGCTGCGCGTCAGCGATCCGGTGCCGCACGCCGAGATCGTCGAGTACGCGCTCGGCCGCGGCTGCGTGCTGGTGGCGGCGTCCGGCAACAGCGGGGACGCCACCCGGTACTTCCCGGCCGCGCTGCCCGGCGTGATCGCCGTGGCGGCCGTGGGCCGAGACCTGCGGCCTGCGCTGTTCTCCACGCGCGGCGACCACGTGCTCATCGCCGCGCCAGGTCAGCACATCCGCTGCGCCGGCCTGACCGGCGAGACCGCCCACAACGGGACCTCCTTCGCCGCGCCGTTCGTGGCGGGCGCCGCCGCGCTCGTGCTGGCGGCCGCCGCCCGTCGCCTGGTTCCGCTCTCGCCGTTCGAGGTGCGAGACATCCTGGTCCGCACGTCGCAGCCGTTCGCCGGCGCGCCCGGCGAGCACCACGGCTCGGGCGCCGGGATCCTCGATGCCGCCGCCGCGGTGGCTGCGGCGCGCGCGCTGCGGCCTGTCGACCTGGCGGACCACGGCGACTTCGGGGACCTCGGCGAAGCGCCCGCCCCACCCTCCCCGCCGAACCCACTCGCCCGCGATCTGCAACTCACCGCGACACCTGCAACTTCGACGATGGGGCTGGAGACAGAAACGGTCGGCAAGAGGCCGGTCGCGTCCCACCTCGGTCGTGGAGCTGACCGTCCCCAACTCATCTAGGAGGAAACCCATGGGCTGCGAAGTAATTCTCGACATTGTCAACTACGTGAAAGTCCCCCCAGCACCCACCGCGGAGCTGCGCGACCAGCGCGGCGAGGTGGCCTACCTGCAAGCGCTGCGCGCGCACGAGCTGGCCAAGGCCGGCAACGAGACCAAGCGGGCGTTCTTTCGCGCGGTGCGCTGGTTTCTGGCGCGCCAGTCCAAGCTCGAGAAGATCACCTCGGGCCTGGCCGGCGATCCCAGGATCCCGCAGGAAGGCCTCAAGCTCGATCTGGTCGCCATCCCGCAGGAGGAGCGCGCGCTGCTGGTGGCGGTGGCCGGCATCCTGCTGGCGGACTCCCAGAACGATCCGCTCAACGGCAAGACCGCGGACATGCTCCGCGAGGAGTCTGGCGACGAGGTGTCCGGCGCGGACCCCGACGGCGCCGACGTGGCCGCGCCGTTCAAGAACGCGCTCACTCGCGCCCTCTCGGAGTACAACACCTACTCGGCGCTGCTCGACAAGGTCCACGAGTCCCTGGTGGCGCGCTCAACGGTGGGCGTCGACTCCAAGTTCCGCGCCCGCCAGGTCGCCGAGATCGGGCGCCGCCTGGTCGCCGAGTCCACCAAGCCGACGGACTCGCAGTTCGCCATCCGCTTCGAGCGCGCGCTGGCCCAGAGCCTGTCCGGCGCCACCGAGGGCCGGCAGTCCTCGATCGACATCGACCTGCCTGATCTGGAGGCCGGCACCGAGGCCGACATCATCGCTGACAACGTGATGGCGCTGTCGGCGATCTACTTCTCGGCCCAGCTCGAGGAGCTCAAGTTCTTCTCGGTCATGGACAAGGTGGTGGAGCAGTTCATGACCGGCGCGCTGCCGATCAAGCGCTCGACCGCTGGCGACCCGTTGTACCGCTACCACCGCGACGCGCAGCTCCGCATCAACGAGTTCGAGCGCCGCGGCCTGTACGCGCGGTCGTTTGGCCTGGCGCAAGGCTCGGTGGACGAGGCGCTGCCCAACCGCGAGTTCGCCGACGTGTGGATCCGCTTCCTGTCGGCGGTGAGCCTGTACGGCCGCGAGCTCAAGTCGCAGGAGCGGCGCATGGTGTCCAAGGAGCAGGTGTTCAAGAGCGCCCGCGACCTCGCGGTCAACCTATCGCTTCACGGCTTTGGCCTGGCGCACTTCGCCGCGGTGGAGCTGCAGACCATGGTCAAGTCGATCAAGGACTCGCTGTCCACCCCGGATGTGCTCGCGGCCTACGGCGTGCGCGACTGCTGGCAGCTCGTGGAGCGGGTCAGCAACATGTACCTCGGTGGCGCGGTCAACGGCGTGCGGCAGCGCACCACCGCGCAGGCCGGCGCGCAGATCATCCAGTGGCTCGCTGGCAGCGCCTCGCTGCTCATCGGCCCGATCCGCGAGCTGATGATCGACGACGGCCTCATCTCGCACGTCGAGCGCTGGCTGGCGGTCAACGGCACGCCAGACCAGGCCATCGAGCGCTACTCCGAGCCGGTGGCGCTGCAGAGCCAGCGCACCATCCCAGACTTCGCCCTGCCCTCGGGCGCCGCCAGCGACGCGCTGCGCGACGTGATGAGCCGCATCCCGACCACGCCCCTTGGGCCGCAGAACTAAGGAGGCGACCATGGCTTCCCTCTCTCCCTATCGCACCCCCCGTCAGTCCGAGGTGGCGCGCCAGCGCTTGACCGGCGCGTCGCGACGGCTGGGCACGCGCAACCCGGTGGACTACATCGGCGGCCTCATCGATCGCACGTTCGAGCTGCCGGTGGGAGATCCTCGCTATGGGCAAAACGCGCTGCTGCCGGGCTTCCTGCCGCTGGAACACTCGTTCTCGGAGACGGCCAAGGAGTCGCTGCGGCTCGATCTGGAGCCGCTGGGGCCGCTAGCCTCGCCGATGACCCGCGTCCATGAGGTGAGCCGCGAGGCTCGCAAGCAAGTCTCGTCGGAGCTTGGCCCCGCCGCGCTGCGCTGGTTCGACGAGCGCTCCGAGCCGTACCGCGGCACGCGCCTGTCCGGCGCCGCGCGCTTTGGCGCCTGGTTTGGCGCGGCGTTCGACGCCGACGGCCTGCAGGAGTGCAAGGTGTACTACGAGCTGGAGCCGGGCGCGCTCGACGAGCTGCCGCCGACCTTGCGCCACGTGTGCCGGGTGGCGCAGTCCTGCTTGCCGCGCCTGGTGCCCATCTTCACCTCGGTGGCCTGCGGGCGCGGCCACGGCGGGCAGCGCGTGTACTTCTACCACCAGGGCGATCTGCGCTTGCTCGATCTGGAGCCGCTGATGAACCAGATCGGCGTGGGCCACCAGCTCCCCGGCCTCTTGACCACGGTCGGGCTCATCCTGGGCGGTCGCTTCATCCTGCCGGAGGGCTCGGTGGTGGTCGCGCTGCGCGACACCGGCCGCGGCATCGAGATGAAGCTGGAGATCTTGATGCCAAGCGTCCCGGATCCGCCGCGCGAGATGCACGGACTCATCCAGATGCACCTGGCGCAGCGCCCGGACTCGCAGCGCGCGCTGCAGCGCTGGCTCTCGGCGATGGCGCCGGAGGGAGAGGCGAGCCAGGCCGGCAGAGCTGGCCCCGCCGCGGCGGCGTCCGCCGGCGATATCAGCGTGCTGAGCGTGCGCGTCACCCCCAGCACCGCGGCGCGGCTGACGCTGTACTTCCGACCATCCGGCTACGAGCAGACCTCCAGCCGAAGCCGCCCCGCCCCCGGCGCCTTCGACGGCATGCCAGGTGGCGTGCCCGGCGCCTTCGATCCCTACGCCTATCCATGACCCGTCGACTTGGGGCGCGCGGCCACCTGCCAGGTCCCCAAGCGAGCATCCAAGCGAGGCCCTCATGTCACTAACTCCATCGCAGCGCGTGGTGATCGAGCGCGAGGTGCGCTCCCTGCTGGAGGGCAGCCGCGCGTTCGGGGCCCTGCCAGCAGAGGAGCGCGCGCGCATCTTCGCCAGCACCAGCGAGGTCGCTGGCAAGCTGGTGGACCAGCAGCTCGGCGCGCCCGCCAGGCCAGCGCGGCGCCGCGGCCCGCCGTCATCTCGAGGCACCGATCCGTATGCGCTCGGGCTGGCCGAGGACCTGCCCTATGCGGAGCTGACGCCAACCTCCGAGTTCCCGCCGATGACCGGCGCCGGCACCGCCAGCGGCGCCAGCCCGCCGCCGCCCGGGAGCTGGCGCCCCGACGAGCGCTTCCAGGCCGAGGGCATCGCCGCTGGCGTGACCCAGGCCGGCCGCATGGTCAACGAGGTCAACTTCCCGGCGTTCGTCTCGAGCCTGGTCAAGGGCACCTTCGACGCGGTGGTCGAGGCGTCGATCCAGCAGATGAAGGCCTATGGCGAGCTGGTCAACTCGGTGGCCATGTCGCTCAACGAGTTCCGCGATCAGAACGTGGACGTCGGCGAGGGCCGCCGGCACGTCGCGCAGAAGTACCCCAACGTGTTCGACTTCGCTGGCGGCGAGCTGTCCGTCAAGGAGGACTTTGACGACAGCGCCATGCCCGACTTCCAGGCCGACCTGGACCTGTCCGAGCCGGTGGAGGATCTCAGCGACGAGGCCACCATCGACGCGCTGGTGACCGCCGCGCGCACCGAGCTGGCGCGCGGTCGCCAGCAGCTCCTGGCCACGACGATCTTGATGGGCATCAACCGGATCATCGTCACCGACGGCAAGATCAACGCCAAGATCACCTTCGACTTCAAGGCCGAGGACCACATGGTGCGCGAGGGCACCGTCAACCAGTGGGACACCAGCCAGAAGAAGGTGCGCGACGTCGAGATGGGCGTGGCCTCGCGCTACGTCAAGGGTCACTTCGAGACGCCGGTGCCGCTGATGGTCTCGACCACCAAGGCCACCGCCACCACCGACATCGAAGCCAAGGCCAAGCTGTCCGGTGAGGTCAGCTTGAACTTCCGCAGCGAGACCTTCCCGCTGGAACGAATGATGACGAGCAACCAGCTCTTCCAGATCAATCAAGCGCACAGCGGTGCGCGCGGGACACCGCCCGCGCCGGCCGCGCCGGCCACCGGCACCACGCCAGCCGCCGGCGCGCCGGCCCCAGCCGCGGCGCCAGCCCCCTCGAGCGCGCCCGCGCCGCCACCGCGCTGACGAAAAGGACGCCCCATGCCCCAGACCGGCCAAGATCTCGCTGCGGTTCGCTCGGAGGTGCGGTCCCTCCTTGAGCGCACGCCGGCCTTTCGCGCGCTGGGCGCTGCGGAGCAGCGCAGTCTGGCCAACGCCATGGTGCGAGTCGGCGCGTACCTGTCCGAGGACCCGCCGGACCGACACGAACGACACGACACGACGCCGCGCTCAACACGATCAACGATACGATCAACGTTCGTCCCATCGCCTGATGCCGCCCACCACCCCGCCCGGGCCCACCGCGCAGGCGCTGGCCGATCCGCAAGGCGGTGGCGCGGCGGGCGCTGGCGACGGCCAGTCCTCTGATCCCGTGACCGACCTCAAGAGCAGGCTCGCCGAGAAGCCCGGCATGGTCGGCCAGGAGTTCCGCGCCGGCGCGGTGCGCGAAGGCGTGGAGCAGTTCGGTGAGCTGGTGAAGAAGGTGGACTTTCCGGCCTTCGTCTCCGGCCTGGTCAACGGCGTGTTCCGCGCCGTGGTCGACGCCTCGATCGATCAGATGAAGGCGTACGCCGAGCTGCTCGCGGCCTGCTCCAAGACCGTGGACGAGTTCGCGCGCGACAACATCACCGAGGGCGCCGCGCGCGACGCCGTCCGCAATCGCTTCCCCGGCAGCGTGACCCTCGACACCAGCGGAGAGAACGCGCGGCTGCGCCTCAGCGAGGGCGCCACCGGCGATGACCTGACCGCGGCCTACCAGCTCGATCTGCTGGATCTCGACAGCGACGAGGGCGAGGCGGTGCTCCTGGCCGCGGCCAAGCTGCAGCTCGCGCGCGAACGACAGCAGCTCATGGCCACCATGGTGCTCTTGGGGATAAACCGCATCGTCGTCACCAACGGCCAGATCAACGCCAAGGTCGTGTTCGACATGCGCGCGGACGACTCCGCCAAGCGCCGCGCCGAGGCCGAGCTGCACGACGAACAGAAGAGCGCCAGCTCGGCCGGCGCGGCGGCGGTGGCGTGGTCGCCGTGGGGCGCAGGCGGCGGCTACGCCCACTCCTCGCAGAGCCACGTCGCCACCGTGTCGAGCGCCGTCGACGACACCAGCGAGGCGCGCGCCGAGGTCAAGGCCCAGCTCTCCGGAGACGTGCAGCTCAAGTTCAAGTCCGAGACCTTCCCGCTCGAGCGCATGGTGTCGGCCGGCGGGCTGGCGCTGCTCAACGCGCGCGCCACCCCGGCCACCCCCCCTGGCGCCGCGCCGGCCGCCGCTACCACCACCGCCGCCCCCGCGCCCCAACCCACCGGAGCCCCACGATGATCACCTCGCAGACTCTCGCCGCCTTGCACGGCGCCGACCTCGACACCGTGCGCCGCCACGTCCGCCGCGTGCTCGAGCAGACGCCCTCGTACGGCAAGATGCCGGCCCAGGAGCGGCGAGCGCTCGCCGGCTCCATGGTGCAGGTGCTGTCGTATCTGAGCCACCCCTATGGCGGCTCGCCAGCGCTGCGCGCCGCAGGAGAGCGCCAGGCGCGCGCGGGGCACAATGGCCAGCCGCTGGCACAGGCCGCCGAGGTGCAGAAGCAAGCGCAGCAGAGCACCGAGGCGCGCGACGCGCTGCAGAGCCGCCTGGCAGAGAAGCCGGGGCTCGTGGGCAACGAGATGCAGGGCAACCTGGCCGGCAAGACCGGCGAGATCGCCGGCAAGCTGGTGCGCGAGGTCGACTTCCCCAAGTTCGTGTCCGCGCTCATCGAGGGCGTGTTCACCTCCATCGTCAACAGCTCCATCCGGCAGATGCACGAGTTCTCCAAGTACCTGCAGGCGGTGGCGATGACGCTCAAGGACTTCGCCGCCACCAACTCCAACGTGGACGAGGGCCGAGATCATCTGGCGGCGCAGAACCCCCGCACGCTCATGACCGAAGAGCGCGACGGACAGAAGCGCCTGACCCGTCGCCCCGGGGTCGATGATGAGGCCATGCCGAACCTGGCCGCGCTCCTTGGGCTTGGCGAGGACGAGGACATCGACCTCGATGACGACGAGAGCGAGGCCAAGGTGGCCGAGGCGGCCCAGCTCCAGCTCGCGCGCATGCGACAGCAACAGCTCGCCACCATGGTGATGATGGGCATCAACCGCATCGTCGTCACCGAGGGTGAGATCAAGGCGTCCGTGGTGTTCGATGTCAGCGCCCGCGAGGACGCCTCGCGCACCGCCACCGCCGCCAGCGCCGATGTCCAGGCCCACACCGACACCGCGCACCAGTACGAGTACCAGCGCAACCGAAGCTTCTGGGGCACCTCCCGCAGCGGCTCCGGCAGCTCCGCCTCCGAGGTCAACACTCGCGTCTCCAGCGCCACGACCAACCTCGAGGACAAGAGCGATGGCCACATCGAGGCCAAGGCCAAGATGACCGGCAGCGTGCTGGTCAAGTTCAAGAGCGAGACCTTCCCCCTCGAGCGCCTGGCCAGCCCCAGCGAGCTGGCCGCGGTGCAGGAACGGTCGGCAAAATGACGCTCGTCGTCGTCGAGAGCGCGCGCGGCCAGGCGATGACCCCGGCGCGCGCGGCGTGGGCGGAGGTGGCGCGTTGCGATGCCCACCTGGCCATGCACCTCTCGGCGGCGCTCCGACGCTTCGGCGCCGCGGCGCTGGGGCTGGTGGACCTGCCGGCCATCGAGCTGCCTTCGCTCGATGTGGACGGCGCGGACGGCGCCGACGGAGCCGGCGTCGTCCACGATGCACGGCCCTCGGCGCCGGAGCTGCACGTCGCCGCGGTGCTGCTGTGGGCCCGCCACGTCGAGGAAGGCGGCCTGCTGGAGCTGGTGGCCGCGCTGGCCGCGGCGGTGGCGACCGGCTCCTTGCCGATGACGCTCGGCGGCGAGACCGCGCGCAAGCTGGTGCTGCTGCACCGGCAGCGCGACGAGCACTTCTCGCTCGAGGAGCGCCGCGCGCTGTACCAGCACCTGTTCGCCGACCCGGTGCAGCGGCGCCTCGACGCCTTGCTCGAGGCGCTCACCGAGCTCGGCGACGCTGGCCCTCGCGAGTCGCTGGTGCGCCCCCGCGCGCGCCTGGCCGTCCTGGCGCGGCAGCTCGCGGGAGAGCTGTCCGCGCGGGCCACCGGGATGGCCGCGTTCGCGGCGCGCGACCTGGTGACGCAGGTCCGCGAGGCGCTGGCCTTGCTCTCGGACCCTGACCTGGCGCGCGCGCTCGGCGGCGGCACCCCGTGGACGTTGGTGGCGCGACACGCGCCGACGCTGCTGCGCCGGCGCGTAGATCCGACGTCCGCCATCACCCGCGCCAGCGCCGGCCGCGCCGTGATCGCCTACCTCGCCGAGCACGTGCGCGAGCTCGTCGCCGGCACGCTGGCACCAGCCCCTTCCGATCCGGTGGTCCACGCCGCCGCGCTGTATTGCGCGCAGACAGAAGGGGGGAGCTGATGGGGTCCCAGGGAGCGCTGCCACCTGACCGCACCACCGTCTTGTCCGCGGTGCGTCACGGCGTCCGCTCGCTGCTGACGGGCAGCCCGGGGTTCGCCGCGGCCACCCCGGCGCAGCGCCGCGAGGTCGCGCACCGCGCGGTGCAGGTTGCGATGATGGGCGCAGACCTCCTGGCGGACGAGGCGCGTCAGACCGACAAGGTCGCCAGCCAGATCGCCGCCGCCGCGGCCCCCACCGGCGAGGCCGCCGCGCGCCCCACGACCGCTGCCGCGCGGCGCCCCGCCCCGACCGCACCGGCCGCCCCGACCGCACCGACGAGCCCCGACGAGCGGCGCGGACCGCGCGGTCCACCCTGCCTGCGCGGCCACGCCCGCTGGCCACCGCGCAGGAGTTCGGCGACGCCACCCGCGCCGCTGGGCGCACGTTCCAGGAGATCCGCCAGGCCATCGACTTCCCCACCTATGTGCAGTCGCTCATCACGGGGTCTTCCAGGCCATGACCACCTCCAACCTGCAACAGCTCACCGCCATCTCCGACATGCTCGACGCGGTGTCGCGCACGCAGGACGAGTTCAGCACGGAGAACCTTCGCGACGCAGATGTCCGGGCCTGGGCGGTGGGGAAGCTGCCGTTTCTGCGCGTCAGCGAAGGGGAGCTGCGGCTCAACGACGGCGAAGATCTGGAGAGCCACGCGGCGCAGCTCCGGGTCGTGCTGCAAGCGAGCGACGAGGAGCTGTCGAGCCTCGACGACAGCGACCTCATGTCCTCCATGGGCCCGCTGGTGCGTCGCCGCATCGGCCGTGAGCGCCAGCAGATCCTGGCGACCATGGTGCAGATGGGCCTGCAGCGCGTGGTGGTGGATGAAGGTCGCCTCCACGCCTCCATGGAGATGCGCGTCGACACGCGCAGCGCGCTCGACACCGAGCAGGCGCGGCGACAAGAGCTGGACATCGACACCGGGGTCTCGGCGCAGTTCGGCACCGGCATGTGGGGCGCCAGCGCGCACATGAACATGGGCTTTAACCGCATCGAGAGCGAGCACAGCCGGTCCACCGAGGAGATCGCGACCCGCGCCGGGCTGCGCTCCAGCGTCGATCTGGCGTTTCGCACCGAGCAGATCCCGCTGGACCGCATGGCCTCGGCAAGTCATCGCGCCCGGCTCGACGCCAACGCGCGCGTGCCGGTGGCCACGGAGGGCAGCATCCTCGCCACGCCGACCGCGCCCGTGCTGCCGGCGGCCAGCGCCGCCCCCGCCGCCGCACCAGCGCGGGTCGCGCCCGACCGCGAGATCGCCGAGGCACGCGCGGCCCGAGAGGCCGGCGCGGCGCGAGAGCGCGAGGAGCGGGCCGCCGCTACTCGCACGGCGGCACCAGCACCAGCTCCCGCGCCCGCGCCTGCACCTGCGCCAGCGCCAGCTCCCGCGCCAGCGCCAGCACCAGCACCTGCACCTGCACCCGCGCCGGCACCCGCGCCTGCGCCCGCGCCGGCACCTGCGCCCGCGCCGGCACCTGCTCCCGCGCCGGCGCCTGCACCCGCACCCGCACCAGCGCCAGCGCCAGCTCCCGCTGCCACCACGAGGCCGTGACCATGTCCAGCGAGACCTCTCCCCGCTCGTCAGCACCTTTCTCTCTGGTCGCGCAGCCGCTGTGGGACCAGCTCGAGGAGCGCCTGCGCGACGCGGCCGCGCGCGAGCCGCAAAACGGCCCGCTCATCGAGGCGATCCGTGGCCCGGTGACCACGCTGCAGCTCCTGGCGCGCGACGCCCCTGATGCGCTGGTCGGCGACGCGCTCGCCATCGAGCGCATGCGCGTGACGCTGCAGGCGGCCTCCGAGGCCGCCGCGCTGGTGCCGGTGGCGACCGCGGCGCTGCGCCAGTACAAGGACCCAAGCCTGCCCCACACCCCGGGGCTCCTGCAGATGCGCGCGCTCGCGGTGCTTAAGGCCGCCGCGCTGCTCACCGCCGACGATCTCGCCGGCATGCGCTACGCGATCATGGTGGTGACCGGCCTGGCGCTGCAGTGCGGCCCCGCCGAGCTGCTGGCTCGCCTCGAGCCGTACGGCGCGGCCGACGACGCCTACGACAACCTCTTGCGGCTGGCGGTCCCGGCCATCGTCGCCGCCGGCGTGGCCAGCCGCGTGTACCTGCGCGGTCACGCGCGTGACCCGGTGGAGCGCGCGCGCTGGCGCTGCTTGCTGGACGTGGCCACCCGCGTGGCTGGATCGCTCACCGTCGGCGGGGCGACCGCGACCGCCGCGACGTCGCCGCCGACCAGCGCTCACTCGACCGCCAGCACCAGCGCGCCTCGCTGGAGCGCCGCCTCCATCGCGGAGCTGACCCACGTCGCCCGCGCGGGCGAGGGCGACCCCGCCGGCACCGTGATCCTCGGCGGCGAGTTCCCCTGGGTCAAGCCGGATTGGCCTGACGAGGACTGGGCGGTGGTCGGCAGCTCCGCGAACGTCCGCGGCGCGCCCGCGCTGCTCGGCGAGGTATTGGCGGCGAGCCCGGCGCGCTTGACGGTGAGGTTCACCGCGCCGGTCTCGTGGATCGGGTTGGTCGCGCGCGACCTGATCCCGGCGGTGGAGAGAGCGCGCGCCGGGCTCCGCGCCGCGCTCGTCTCGGTGGCCGAGCTCGCTTGCACCCGGGGTGAGCCAGACCTGGAATGGGCGACCCTCTTGCCAACCTTGGGCACCACCTGGCCCTATGCAGATCCGCCGCCGCGCGGCGCGGTCAACCAGCTCGCGGCCACCACCGGCGCCTCGCCGGGGCAGCCGCCGGGGCAACCCCCAGGACAGCCCCCAGGAGATCCGTCGACGGGCACCGAGCCAGCTGCGCTCACCGTGGTGGTGGCGCGCGTGGTGGCGGTGGACAGCGACGAGCTGATCACGCGAGAGGCCGTGCAAGAGGTGCTCGCCGCCATCGCGCGCCGCCTGGCTCGGCAGCTCGAGCTGATCGAGCTGCCCTGGGTGGAGGACTCGCTGGCGGTGGTGTCGTCGGCGCCCAGCTCCGACGACGATCCGCGAGTCGTCCGCATGCTGGAGGCGCTGGCGCGCACCGCCGCGCGCACCCCGGGACGCGAGCACGCGGTGTATCTCGCGGTGGTGCCAGGCCCCTCGGCGCTGGTGGTGACCTCCAGCGCCGACGCGGCCCTCGGCCTGGGCGTGGCCACCCTGGCCGGCCTGGCGCGCGTGCTGCCGCTGCTCCTCGAGGAGGCGAGCGCGAGCACCGGTGACCTCAAGGCCAGCTCCGAGGCGCCGATCACCCGCGCCGGGCGGCTCACCGTGGCGGCGCGGACCGCCGCGCTCGCCGCCGAGCTGCCGCGCACCAGGCCGCCCGCCGAGCGGCTGCGGCTCATCGGCACGCTGGACGGCACCGAGCTGACCTTGCTCGATCCGCCGCGCTACGAGCGACGCGCCGCTGGCCGCGGCGCCCCCGTGGACACCGGCGCGCTCGCGGTGTGCCTGGACTCCGAGGATCGCGAGCTGGGACGGGTCCGCCTGCGCGGCCATCGCGACGCTGGGCCCATCGCCATCGCCGCGCTCCTGCCGGTGACGCCCGAGGTGGCGGCGGTCGAGGTGCGGCGAGACCACCGCGTGGTCGCGCGCCTCGATCGCTCCCGCTTGCCGCCGCAGCCAGCCAAGCTGGCGCTCGACGCCACCGCCGGCATCGTCACCGCGCGCTGGAGCTCGCCGCGCAGCGATGGCCCGGTGGCGCTCACGGTGGAGGTCAGCGATCAGAAGACCGGCACCTGGGTGCCGATCAGCAAGGTCGCCGCCTGCGCCGCGGCAGAGGCGATGCCGCTGTGGCGCCTGCGCTCGGCGCTGCGGCTGCGGCTGGTGGCATGCGACGGCTGGCACGCGGTGGGCAGCGAGGAGGTGAGCGTTCCGGACGGGACGCTGTTTGGCCCGGTCGCGATCCGCCGCCTCGATGAGCACACGCTGTGGGCCGAGCTGCCCGCCAACGCGGAGCCGGTGTGGCGCACCCAGCTTGGCCATCGCGAGCGTGGGCGCGTCCTCTCGGTGGACGCGGGCGCCGGGCCCGTGGAGCTGTCCGCCACCCGCGACGACACCGCGCTCACGGACGCCATCTTGGTGGAGCGACGCCGTGCGAACCATCGTCGTTGATCCTGGACACGGCGGCGCGCCGGGCGTGATCGGCCGCGCCGGCCGCGCCGAGAAAGACGTCGCGCTGGAGCTCGCCAGGCGCGTGGTGGCCGCGCTGGCTCGCCGCGGCCACCCTGCCGCCCTCACCCGCCACGCAGACCAACCGCACTCCGCGTCACAGCGCGCCGCGGTCGCGAGGCACCTCGACGCCGCCGCGCTGATCTCGCTGCACTTCGATCATCATCCGGATCCGCGCGTGCAAGGCACCAGCGCGTGGACCCACGAGCTCGCGGGCCCGGCCAGCGCAGAGCTTGCGCGCGCGCTGTGCGGCCAGGTCGCCGCGTACTGCGGGCACCCGCGAGCTCCAGTGCGCCAGGCTCCGCTCGCCGTGCTGGATCCACGGTCGCTGCCGGGCACGCTCGCCGCCCACCTCGAGGTCAGCCACCTCTCCGATCCACGCGAGGAAGCGCGCCTCGGAGATCCGGCGTATCTCGACGGTCTGGCCGACGCCATCGTCGCGGCGGTGGAGCAGACGCTGCAGACGCCGACGACACGGCCGACGCCGACGACGCCGACGCCGCATGACCTGCGGCCCAGCGCCGCCCCGTCGGCCCCTGTCGTCGCCCGCGCGCGCCACCAGGTTGATCTCTGGCACGAGGTGCCGCTGGTGCCCCAGGTCACCGGGATGAGCTGCTGGGCCGCCGCCGCGGCCATGCTCATCGGCTGGCGAGACAGCATCGCCGTCAACCCGGGCGACGTCGCCCGCGCCGCCGGTCGATGGGAAGAGTACAGCGCCGGCCTCGAGCCCAAGGACGTGAGCTCGTTCGCCCGAACCTGGGGCCTGGCCATGGAACCTCAGGCGCCGCTCGACACGCCACGCCTGCTCCGCTTGCTGTCGGCGCACGGCCCGCTGTGGATCGGCGAGGCCTCGCCCGGCTTGCACGTCGTGGTGGTCACCGGCCTGGTCGGTGATGGCACGGATGACGGCAGCGAGCTGCGCATCGCCGATCCATGGCCGGTCGGCCGCGGCGAGCGCTACCGGCTCCCCGCCCGCGCGCTCCTGCACAGCCACCGCGCCGCCGCCCTCGCCGGCGAGCCGCCTGCGATCTTGCACACCGTGGGGCGCGGTCACGGCCATCGCTCCCTGGTCACGCATGCCGCCCTGGGCCCCGGCCGGAACGCGTGACGCGGCCCGACGCGGCCGACGCGGCCTGAGGCGACCTGACGCGGCCGACGTACCCGACGCGCGCGATGTACCGGACGCGGCCGACGTACCCGACGCCCGCCCGCCGCAGCCCCGCGCGCTACCGGCCCAGCTTCTTGTAGATGGTGCGCACGTTGATGCCCAGCCGCGCCGCCGCGCGCGTGCGGTTGTCGCCCTCCGCACGCAAGGCCGCCTTGACCAGCATGTCCTCGCACATCGCGGTGGCCTGGGCCAGCGACATGCCCGCGTCGGCGACCAGCCGCCACAGCTCGGACTCGAGGCCGCACGCCTCGCCCACGCCCGTCGCCAGCGCGCTCGGTCCGCCGCCGCCTGCAGCCGTGCCCGAGAGCAGCGCGGAGATGCCCTCGAGCGACGTGGCGCGAGCGATCACCGGGTGCTGGGCCTCCAGCTCGAGCCCCAACTCGTCCAGCTCGATGACCTCGCCCTCGCCAAGGAGCGCCGCTGCCTCGATGCGGTGCCGGAGCTCGCGCACGTTGCCAGGCCACGGGTGCCCGACCAGCGCGGCCTCCGCGTCTGCGGATAGCCGCTTGCGGCCGCAGCCCAGCTCCTCGAGAAAGTGCCGCACCAGCGCGGGGATATCCTCGGGGCGCTCGCGCAGCGGCGGCACCGCGACCTTGACCACCTCGAGCCGGTAGAGCAGATCTTCGCGAAAGGTGCCCGCACGCACCCGCGCGTGCAGATCCTGGTTGGTGGCCGCCACCACCCAGGCGCTGGAGCGCTCGCTTTTGTCCGCGCCCACCTGACGGAACTCGCCGGTCTCCAGGAACCGCAGCAGCTTGGCCTGCGATCCGCAGGACAGCGAGTCGATCTCATCGAGAAACAAGGTCCCGTGCTCCGCGGTCCGGACCAGCCCCTCGCGCGCCGCGACCGCGCCGGTGAAGGCGCCGCGAGCGTGACCAAACAGCTCCGCCTCCACCAGCGTCTCCGGCAGCGCCGCGCAGTGAACCGCCACAAACGGCGCAGATCGCCGTCGCGACCGCTGATGCAGGTTCTGCGCGATGACATCCTTGCCTGCTCCGGTCGGCCCCGTGATGAGCGTGGTGCGCTCAGCGCGAGCGATCCCATCGAGACGCCTCGAGATGGACTGCATCGCCAAGGATGCACCAATCACCGGCCGAGCGTGCGGCACCCCCATGGGGGCAGCATCCCCCGGCCACGCGCGCGCGGCTACTCCTTCTTGCAGCGAGCCCTCGAGTGTCGCACCCGAGGCAGGCACGGCACCCACTGGGGAGACCGGGGATGGAGCCAGGCTTCTCACCACCAGGCAACTAAGAGCAAGTCGCATGCCGACCGGCCATGGGTTCGTCGAAGGCACGACGAAGCTGTGCCCGAGCCGCGCCCAGGCGCGTCGAAGCGCGTCGAAGCGCCGCAGATCACGCGCATGTGTTAGCGAGATCGCACCGTCTGCGTCATGGGCTGCCGGTGGAGCATGGTTCGCGATCGATCGCGTTGTCGATCGCGTTGTCCATCGCGCTATCGATCGCGCGTCATCGCGACGCCAACGCGCAAAACAAGCGCGCACCCCACGCAAGTTTCTCCTTTGAACCCACTGCAGCGCCGCGCATCCCCACGCGGCATACCACTTGGTACCGTGCGGCCCTGGCCAGTCGATCACGGTGCGATCGATCGGGCACCCGGTCGGCACTGACCACGCGACTCACTCCGGACGCATACGCGCGTCATCTCGCGACGCGCGCCTTTGCGCCGCTCGCCGCTACAGCGCGCTTTGCTTCCACCCGCAGCACACGCCATGCGGCCTGGATGTACGCGCGCTGAACGAGAGGATTGCCTTGCAGCGCGACGCCAACATCATGCACCTGATCTCGCGAGAAACGCCCCCGACGTCACTCCGCGAGCACGCCCCAGTACAACGAGACGACCTTGCCGTCCGCCAGCTCGAACACCATGCCGTCATAGAGGGTCCCCACCAGGTACGAAGGGTCGCTCTCATCGCTGCTCGTTCGCCGGCCCGCGCCGTATGCCGCATCCAGCTCGGCCAGCGTGCTGCCAAGGCCGATCCCTCGCTTGGTCTTGAGCCGGGCGCCGGATCCCAGGGACAGATTGCGGACCGTTGGTCGCTTCTTGACGTCCGAGAACAGCACCCGGACCCCCGCGCGCTTCCACTCCCAGGTGGCCACGACCTCGCCGGTCGCCCCCTCGACCACCGCCTTCCCCTTGCTGGAGGGCTTGCCAAGGATCGCGATCACCTCCCGATCGCGCATGCCCAGACGCAGCCCGCCGAGGTCCTCCTGCTCGAGCAGCGCGCGCGCGGCCCGCACCCGCGGGCTCTCTTCGTCGTCCGGATCCGCGTCGGGCGCGTCGGGCGCTGCAGGCGCGTCTTCCGCTGCAGGCGCGCCTTCCGGGTCAGGCGCGTCAGCGTTCGCCGGCTCGCCCTTCGGCGTGGCGATGGCCGGCACCTCGTCGGCTCGCGCGGCGATGGACGGCTGCTTCGCCGGCCCGGTCGAGCCGCCGCAGCTTGGAGTGAGCGAGCAAAAGAGGCCCGTGACCATCCAGATCTTCACCAACGGTCTTTCCATCGCCTCACGTTCTTCCGGACGCCGCGTCCCGTCAAGCCAGTCGCTGGGCCGAGGAAACCTGGCGACGGACGATTGCGCACGGTTCACCAGTGCTACACAGGCGATCTCTTGGTTGATGGGGATACGACATGTCCGCTGCTCACATAGACTCACGTGCTCCTGCGGAGTTCGTTCGACAGCTACGACAGCGTGGCATCCAGGCCGAAGCGCCCGTCGACGGCGTCCTGGCCGGCGATGCAGCCATGCACGATCGCGGCGCGCCAGTGCCTGCGCTCGTCATCTCGCCTCGAAGTGAAGGAGAGGTCGCCCAGCTCCTCCGCCTGCTCCACGAGCTGCGCATCTACGAGCGGATGCCGGTCTCCGTCAAGAGCGGGGGGCATGGGTACTTCAATGGCGCCTCCTGCACCGGCATCATGATCAACCTCTCGAACCTCAGCGCGAGGCACCTCGAGGACGACACGCTCACGCTCGAGACCGGCTGTCTCCTTGGACACGTCGTGGACTTGCTCGCGCGACACCACAAGGCGGTGCCGCACGGCGACTGCTTTGGAGTTGGCGCCGGCGGACACTTCCTGACCGCGGGCTGGGATCTGCTGCTCGCGCGACGACACGGGCTCGGCTGCCAGTCGGTCGTCGGAGGCCGCATCGCCCTGTGGGATGGCACCGTGCTCGACGTGAGCGAGGCCGCGCATCCGGAGCTCCTGTGGGCGATGCGAGGCGGCGCGGCCGCGTCGGTGGGCGTGGTGACCCAGCTCCGCCTTCGCCTGCTCGAAGAACCCACCCAGGTCACCTGGCGTCTCACGCCGCTGGACCGCGAACGGCTCGCGCTGTGCGCCAAGCACCAGGCCTTCACCCGCGCAGCCAGGCTGCCGCCCGAGATCTCGGTGTCCTTTCACTTCCACTTTGACCCGGACCAAGCGGCGCCGGTGGGCTCCTTCAATATCTGCAGCCTGCTGCGTCCCGCGGCCACGCTCGAGAGCCTGTCGCACCACCTCGGCCCCGAGATCACCGCGCTGGTCGCTGACCTGGCGGGGTGGTCGGAGCGCAGCTTGCTGGAGTTCCGCCTGCTACCAGCCTCGGACCTCCTGGCAGCGCACCCAGAGCTCCTGGCAGAGGTGAGCACCGCGAGCTTGCACCACGAGCCGCTGCGCTACTGGAAGCGCGCCTTGTGCGCGCGGGAGATGGCGGAGTCGCACGTGAGCCAGGTCTCATGCTGGGTGGTGCCCGAGTGCGAGGACATGCTCCTCGCGCTGTACGACGCCTTCGAGTCCGCCTGGCAGCACCCCCAGCGCTGGCGGATGTATGCGCTGGTCGTGATGGGCGGCGGCGAGATCTCGGCGCGGCGAGATCACTGCGCCATGCCGCTGGGCTCGTCGCTGGCCAGGTTCGAGGTCCACTGGGACCACGCCGGCAGCCAGGAGCAAGCATGGAGCCAGCGCAAGCTCGAGGAGGTGTACTCGATCTTGCGCTCGAGAGAGGATCCCGCGCCGGGCCGCCCCTATCGCGGCGACGTCTGGCGTGCAGACCAGACAAGCGACGCCCGGCTCGACGCGGTGCTCGCGAAGTACGACCGACGCTGACTCGCGCGCTGGGTGATGACCTGGGCCAGGCCTCGCGATACCTTCCACAGGTGCGCCGCCTCGAGGTCCTCCCCTATCACGACGAGTGGCCACAGGAGGCCGCAGCCGAGGCCGCGCGGTTCGCCTCGGCCCTGGCAGCAGATCCACGCCTGCTCGAGATCCATCACATCGGCTCCACCGCGGTCCCCGGACTCGCGGCCAAGCCGACCCTCGATCTGTTGCCCGTGGTGACCGACCTGGCCTGCCTCCACGAGGCCCGCGCCGCCCTCGAGGCGCTGGGCTACCAGTGGCGCGGCGAGTCTGAGATCCCCAACCGCCGCTACTTTCCGCGGAGCGCGCCCGACGGCGCCCGGCTCGCCCACGTGCATTGCTTCCCCGCCGGAGACGTGGCCATCCACCGCCACCTCGCGTTCCGAGACTACCTCCGCGCGCATCCGGACATCGCCCGCGCCTACGCCGCGCTCAAGCTCCAGTGCGCGCAGCTGCACCCTCACGACGGCGCCGCGTACACCGACTGCAAGGCGACCTTTGTGCATCGCACCCTGACCGACGCGCTTGCCTGGGCAGCCCGCGACCCCGGCGCGACGAAGACGTGACGCGACGACGACCACCGCGCCAGGCCCGCGGAGGTTTCTGCGATCTCGATCTCAGATCCCGGTTCGCTCGCGCCCGCCTGCCGGACGAATTTACCAATTCAAGATCTACTATCTAATATCCATCTCAATATCAACATTACATTTGACACCTCCCTCACCTGGTCACCCGCATGGCCGCCAACTCGCCGCATTCTCTTCACCTGCGGCCCCAACGCGCGCTACATCCCCAGCTCCCACGAAAAATCGCGCCGCCCGCGCTTCCGCGGCACCTGGAGCACGCCAGGCGCCAAGTCCGGCGCCGAAAACCGCCGTGCTACAAGATCTCATGCGCGAGCCACTTTCCATCGAGGAAGTTCAAGCGATCGGCGAGCACATCGCCGAGCAAGCCGTCCACCTGGACGCCGCCATGCATCGCCTGCTCGCTGACCTGCGGACGTTCGACGTGGCCGGCGGCTGGTACCGCCAGGGCTTTGGCACCTGCGCCCACTGGCTGAGCTGGCGCGTCGGCTGGGACCTTGGCACTGCGCGCGAACACCTGCGCGTGGCCAGGGCACTACACACCTTGCCGCGAGTATCAGAGGCACTGTCTGCCGGGCAGATCTCGTATTCCAAGACGCGCACCATCACGCGCGTGGCCACCGCCGCCACCGAAGCGGTGCTGTTGGGCTACGCGCAGCACTGCACCGCCAGCCAGCTCGAGACCGTGTGCCGCAAGGTCGGTGTCTTGGGGACGGACGCCGCCAGCCGAGCCGCGCGCCCACACGACAGCGAGCGCTACGTGGCCCACACCACGACGGCCTCGGGCATGGTGTGCGTCAAGGCGTGCCTGCGCCCCGACGAGGCCGCGCTGCTGCTTCAAGTACTGCAGCAAGCCGCGGTGGACCGACGCCACCCCACTGTCCGTCGGCCGCAAGACCCGCACCATCCCTGCTTCCCTCAAGCGCGCCTTGCTGCTACGCGATCGCACTTACCGCTTCCCCGGCTGCGACCACCGCCTGTTCCTCGAGGGCCACCACCTGCAGCACTGGGCCGACGGCGGCGAGACCAGCCTGCCCAATCTCGCGCTGCTCTGCTCTTTGCACCACGCCTATGTCCACGAGCGCGGCTATCGCATCACGCAGTCAGCCACTGGCGCGCTCGCCTTCGAAGATCCGCAAGGCCGCGCCGTCGTCCCGCTGCCGCCGCGCCCCGCGCCGCCGCTGCTCGGCTGGCCGGCGATCCATGCCGTGCCGCCAACGCAGCGCTGCCGATCACATCATCCACCGGCCAGTGCCGCTGGCGCGGCGAGCGCGTCGATAGCTCGACCGCCACAGCGCCATCGAGCGCTGGGCCCTCGCCGAGATGCAAGCCACTGGCGTCGATCCCCTCTTACGTCGGTCGCCCGCGGACCACCTGCAGCCCCCCTCGCGGCGGACACCTTCACGGAGCGAGATTCGGCGGTAGTGACCGCGAGGCGACCTCGCTCCTCTCGCCTCCCTGCTAGGATGCGCGAACATGGACGTCCCAGCTTGCCCTGTCTGTTCGATGGAAGACGTGCTCGGCCACGAGGATCGCTTCGAGTGCGCCACCTGTGGACACGAGTGGCCTCGAGAGGCCCCCGCCGAGGTCGCGCCAGAGGACGTCGCGCGCGTGGTCAAGGACGCCAACGGCAACGTGCTGGCCGATGGCGACAGCGTGACCTTGATCAAGGACCTCAAGCTCCGCGGCTCCTCGGAGGTCCTCAAGCAGGGCACCAAGGTCAAGAACATCCGCCTGGTCGACGGCGACCACGAGATCGACTGCAAGATCGACGGCAGCGCGATGGCGCTCAAGGCGTGCTTCGTGAAGAAGTGCTAGCGAGGAGCCGGCAGCTCTCGATGCGCGAGCTGTGCCGCCTTCAGGCAGTCAGCGCGGCTTCCATGACGAACCAGGCCGCTGCCCAAGAGTCGGCGCCATGACCCCGACCGAGCACCGGCGCGCGCTGCTCGCGGCTGCGTGTCGCGAGACGACCATCGACCACATCAAGAAGTACACGATCTGCATCGATCCTGGGTACCCGACGTACGTCGCGCAACTGACGACGGTGCTCCAGTCCGGCGGGCGTCGAGGCATCAACGATGTGGACTGGGAGCCGATCTTCCACGCGATCGGGGGCGAGCCCGTCGAGGACGTGGACCTGCGATGGTACCGGCTCTTCCTGGCCGCCATCGGGTGCCTGCATCCCTTGCTCTCCGAGCTGCTCGCGCCAAACGCGATCGCGATCACCATCGTGGAGGAGTCCTCGCTCGAGAGTCCCTTGGCCCGCCTCTGCTACCACGCCCTCGAAGAGACGGCCCAGCAGCTGAGCGCGCACGATGACCGCGAGACGGCCTTCGTGCTCCTTGGCTGCTTGCTCGTCGCCGGGGACGCCGCGATGGATGCGCAGGTGCGGCCGTTGCTGGAGTCGCGGCTACGTCAGGAGGAGGCGAGGCACCACGGCTCGGCCAGGCCCAAGGGGCGCCCGGCGTTCCTGTGGACCTGCACCCGCGCGCGCGAAGCCTTCCCTCGCTGGGAGCGCTGCATCGCCAGAGCGCTGCCCTCCGCGTCCAGCTCCCACGGGCTCGAAGGACTCGAAGGACTCGAAGGACTCCGAGACCTTCGAGCCGAGCTGCTCGGCCCCTGAACTGGGCGGGGGAAGGAGCCCGCGGCTGTCGACCACAGATCGCACACGCCGCCCCTTGCCCCGCCCTCCGCGGCGCAGCCGCGGCGCAAGGCTACACATCTCGACAGCTTAGCGGCAGCGAAGCGCCGGCACGCCAGTTGCTCTTTCAAAGATGGTGCCCTACGCCGAGTCCGCCCAGGTCTTGCTGCGCGCCCACCACGCCCGCCACGACCACCGCACGCCCCACCGCGATGACGCGCTGCTGCCACACTTGCCCGGCACGGCCGAGCTGCTCGGAGCGTCCGAGCTTGGCGAGGTCGACGCGGCAGAGCTTCGCCGCATGTTGCCGCACCTGCCCGCCCCGCGGCGCGCCCAGGTGCGCCGCTTGCTGGCCCGCGTCCTCGACGCCGAGCCGCAGACTGATCCGGTGTCCCTGTCCGAGCTGCTGTCGTTTGACTGCCAGGCGCAGGTCAGCCGGAGCTGCACGGCGCTCGACACTCGCTACCTGAGCCTCATCGCCGCGCGCCTCCGCGCCCGGGCCCGCAAGAGCCACCTGGCGCGGCTCGACGCGCTGGGCGACGACGCCTATCTGGCGCTCCTGCGTTCGCCCGCCACGTGCGCGCACCTGCTCGGCGCGACGCCGGCCACGTCGAGCGACCCGCAAGCCCTCGACCGCCACCTCGAGACCGCCCTGCAGGTCGAGGAGTGGCGAGCGGGCCTCCGCGCTCGTCTGGAGCTGGACGCATGGTCGGCAGACGCCGAGCTGTACCTGCCCGCGGGCACGCAGGACGGACCGCAGCAGCTCCTGTTTGACCTGGCGCACGCGCCGCGCGACTTTTCTCCGGCAGCCGCATACCTGGCGCCGCGCATCGGCGGCTGGGTGGTGGCGGACCTGCATAGCCCCCAGGTCCACGCCGCGCACCCGCGCCGCGCCTACCGCGGCGTGCCCTTTGGTCCACCCGAACCGATGACCCCGGACGAGCGCTCCACCGTGCTCGACAAGCTCGAGTGCGCGTTCTCGGGCATCGGCTGGGTCAGCCCTGGGGCGACCCGCTTCGTGCGCGCCACGCTGACCACCATCGTCGCGCGCAAGCAGACGCAGCCTCACCTCTTCCCCAGCTCGTTCAAGGGGGAGTCCACCGCCGACGCCATCCACCGCGCCACGTTCTACAACCTGCACGACCCTGCCATCGACGCCGCGCGCCTGGCGCAGGCGATCTTGCACGAGACCGTCCACAACCACCTGCACAAGCGCGAGCTGTTCACGCCGACCTTGCTCGACGAGCGCGCCGGCAAGGCCGTGCGCGTCAGCTCGCCGTGGAGCGGCAACCCGCTCGATCTCTACCTGTTCGCCCACTCGTCCGCCGTGTACTACGCGCTGCACAGCTTCTTCGCCCGCGCGCACGGCTGCCCCGAGCTGCCGCGCAACACCGTCAGGCACCTCCGTGACCGAGCGGTCAAGGGCTTCTCCAGCCCGAGCTGGCAAGCCATCGTCGACACCCACCATGACCTCTTGGCCCCCGCCATGCTGCGCGACCTGTTCGCCATGCGCGCCCGCGTCCTCGCGGACGCCGCGAGCTGCGCCCTGCGAAGCCGACAAGCGGCGTCTTGATCTCTTGCGTGCATCCCGTGACAGGCCGCAACGTCCGTGCCAGGATCTCCTGGACTGGTCATGATAAGCCACATCCGCCTCCGGGACTTCAAGGGGCACCGCGACACCACCGTGCCCCTGGGCAGGCTGACGATGCTGGTCGGCGACAATGCCAGCGGAAAGACCAGCGTGCTGCAAGCGCTCGAGCTGCAGGCGGCGATGGCCTCGCCGAAGGCGCGCACCGCATGGCACGAGCCCGATGATCTCTTGCGGCGCGGCGCCCAGGACAGGTTCTTCCTCGAGACCTTCGGGGTCTCTCAAGGGTCCTCATGGCAGATGACGACCACCGTGACGGCACCCACGCCGAGTACATCCGTATGGACCGCGTACGAAGAGGGCAAGCTGGGTGAGCGCGCCTTCACGCGATCGCTCGTGTGGCAACCCGATGGGGGGCTGTTCGAATCACGCTCGACAACGGGTCTCGACAACCCGTCGGAGCTAAAGGCGCACACCGGCTCCGCGCGGCTCTACCGGCTGGATGGGGCGCAGGTCGCTGCGCCCTCGCTCGCCGATGAGCAGAGCGACGTCATCGCGACGGACGGGAGCAACACCGCCAAGGCGCTCGCTGGCATCAAGCTCGACCACGACGAGATCTTCCTGGAGATCCAGTCAGCGCTCGGGGTGCTCGTCCCGAGTATCAAAGGCGTGCGGATCAAGCAGGTGCCGACGCAGGCGTATGGCTCAGACGGCACCCGTGCCACCAGGACCGCGTACCGCATTCACCTCAACCTCCATGGCGACCAGAGCATCCCTGCCGATTGCGCCAGCCAGGGAACGTTGATCGTGCTGGCCCTGCTCACGATCTTGCACGGGCCAGTCCGCCCCAACCTGCTGCTGCTCGATGACCTCGATCACGCCTTGCATCCGCGCGCGCAAATGGAGCTAATGCGCATGCTCAAGGGCCTCCTTGCCCTGCCCAAGTTTCAAGATCTGCAGATCGTGGCCACCACCCATTCCCCCTACGTGCTCGACGAGCTCACCCCTGCCGAGGTCCACGTCTTCGCGCTCCGAGACGATGGCACCGTCGCCTCCAAGTGCCTGTCCGAGCACCCGGATGCCGCCAAGGTCCCGGACGCGCTGCGTACCGGCGAGCTATGGAGCCTCGATCCCGAGCGCGACTGGGTGCTGTCGGGCTGACGTATGCGGCTCATGATGGTGTGCGAGGCTCGCGGGGACTTTCAGATCGGGTCGGACTTGATCGATCGACAACTCGCCGACGCCGGCCCCCAGTGGCTCCGTGACGCGCTGGAAGAGACCGCGACCGTCGTGCGCACCTGGCACGAGAGCAGCGCAGACCAGCCCTACTTCGATCTCCATCGCCTGGCCGTCTACCGCAAGCAATACGGTGTGCCGCTGCAGCGGGGGCACTTTGATGGCAAGCGGGGGCACAGCGGCGCCCACATGGCGCGCGAGGTCTTCGCGTTGGTGAGGCAGTTACGCAAGGACCTCAGGCAGCGCAACCAGGAGCCCATTGAAGCCGTGGTGCTGATCTGGGACATGGATGGAGACGCGGGGGCTCGCAGGCAAGGGCTTGACCAGGCACGCACCACTCTCCTCGCGGACAAGCACGACGCTTTTGCCATCGTGTATGGCTGTCCGGACTTCGAGCGAGAGGCCTGGGTGCTGGCCGGCTTCGAGGCCGAGAGCGAAGCCGAGAGCGCCGCGCTCAGTGAGCTGCGCGCAGAGCTTGGATTCTCGCCAGTCACCGAGTCCCATCGCCTCACCGCCCAGCGAGATCATGATCCGCATGGCGGGGAGCACAAGAAGAGCGCCAAGCGCGTGCTCGCGCGCCTGACCAGCAACGATCCCGACCGTGAACAGCGCTGCTGGCGCCACATGCCGCTACAGGCATTGCGCGCTCGCGGCGGCGACAACGGCCTGGCCAGCTACCTCGACGAAGTGCGGCAGACGCTGCTACCGCTCTGGATGCGTCCTTCGCCTCGGCCTTGAGCGCTCACAAGCGCGGTCGCCTCAGGGCGCGACGGGCAGGCAACGCCCGGCAGGCCGACGCTGCGCTCAGGGCCGGCGACGAAGGCGGGACGCTTCGACGAAGTGGGCCAGGGCGCGCTCGCGCGCCTGGCGCTCCATGCCCTCGCGCTTCCCCGGCTTCCCCGGCTGATCCGACGCGCCCGGCTCGCCCGACGAGCTCGCTGCGCCGGCTGGCATGGGCGCGACGATGCCGCGCTCGTAGTCGAGCCAGACCCGCGGATCACTGCGGCAGTCGTAGCGGCGGCAGGTGGCCGGGCGGACGGCGTAGACCGTGCAGCCGGTGCTGTCGTGGTGGACGCACTGGCCGTCCGCGTGCTTGGCCAGCGCGTAGGGCGTGGCGTAGTTCCAGCGCGCCTTGCCCTCGTCCAGGTCCTGCGTGGACAGCGCCACCTCGAAGCGGCAGCAGCGCGCCCCGCACAGCGGCAGGAGCTGCTCACACGCCGGCCCGTCATCGCTGACCACGTCGTACTTGTCCTCGGGCGCGGCCAGGAGCAAGCGGCCATCCGCGCTCAGATCCGAGAGCGCCAGCTCCTGGCGCAGCACCGCGGTGCGCTCGCCCACCTCAGCCTCGAACCGCACGCGATCCTCGGGCGCCGCCGCCAGCTCGGTCAGCGCCACCACCTGCGCGGCCAGCGCGTGCAAGTCTTCCCGCAGCTCCGCCACCATCAGGTGAGACGCCCGCAGCGCCAGCTCGAGCTCCGCGCGGGTCACCGGTTCGCTGCCTTCGGCAGCCGCTTCCGCGACCGGCGCCGCGCGCCCGCTCGCGGTGGACGGCGCGAAGCCGGTGCCAGTCTCGGTCGTCTTGCGCTCGCGCACGGGGGCTCCGCTTACTTCTTGAACAGCTTGTCGAAGGCGCGACGCATGGTCCCGGTCTTCTTGGGGCCCTGGTACGCCTCGTTCTGGTACGCCAGGCGGGCCGACGGATCGATGCCGTAGTGGACGTACAGCGACAGGAGATCATGCACCATCGAAGAGATGCCGGTGGTGCGCAGGTCGTAGGAGAGGCAGTAGCTGTCGGGCTTGTTGCGCACCATCGCCTTGCCGATGATCATCATGATCATGGGATCGATGAGCTCGCCGTTGCCGTCCAGGTAGTGCTTGTACGAGAAGAAGCGATCTTCTGGCGCCAGCTCCGGCGCGCCCTGGCCCTCTGGCTTGGGCGCCCGCAGGTTCTGGATGGTGCGGTACTCGTGCTCCACATACGCCGCGATGGAGTTGCTCTCATCCTTGCGCTCGTACTCCACGAACTTGCGGAAGGCGTCGAACAGGTTCTTGGGGTTGGCGTACGCGCCGCTTATCAGATAGTAGAAGACGGCGCCCAGCGAGTAGATATCGGCCGGACGGCCCACGCTCTTGAGCACGCGACCGCGAACGTTGGTCTCCGAGGTCTCCGCGAACGGGCGGGCCAGCAGCAGCTTCTTGCGCGCGCGATCTGCCGCGGCGATGCTGTAGCACTCGTTGCGGTTGAACAGCGAGAACGTGTCGTTCTCGTAGATGTCGATGTAGAAGTCCTCGAAGAACTCCACCTCGGGCGAGCCCTGGGTGACGTTGACCAGCAGCTCGAAGGTGTTGGTCTCTTGCTCCGGGCTCTGGAAGTACAAAGTGCCCGGCACGGCCTGAAAGCGGGTCATGGACAGGTCCAGATCCGCGTCCGCCACCTTGCCGACGTTGAAGTCCGCCAGCTTGATGCGCATCTGGGAGCCGCGCAGGTTCGGATCCGGAAGCTTGACCAGGATGTTGGCCGGCTTGATGTCGCGGTGGCAGGTGTCGCGCACCAGGTGGGCGAACTCGACCGAGGTCGCGACCGGGATGATGTACTCGAGCACGCGGAAGATGCGCTCGCGCAGCGGCACCGCGAGCAGGTCGTCGCGGCGACGCTTCTGCCGCGCGCCCTTGAGCCGCTCCTCGAGCGACATGTCGAGCAGCTCGAGGATCATGAAGTCGTTCTCGACGCGATCGCGGAGCTGCGGCGGGACAAAGCCCGGGCTGTCACCCTCGCCAGAGGCCAAGAGCTCGATGATGTTCGGGTGACCCTGGACGCGCTCGAGGATCTCCTTCTCCATCTGGAAGCGCATCTGATCTTCTGGAGACACGCCGCGCTGCAGGCACTTGATGGCGATCGGTCGGCGCAGGGTGGTCTTGGACTCGACCCAGCGCTCCTCCCCGAGATACGCCTTGGCGAAGCGGCCAGAGCCCAGCTCGATGGGGTTGCCCATCTCGTCGACCACGAAGGCGTAGATCCGGCTACGGGTGACGTAGGGAGTGGACTGCCCCTGCCCGGAGACCGCAGACATGGACGCGGCGGACATCATGGCGCCCGCGTTGATGGTGGCGCTCGAAGACGGGGGCAGCCCCGGGTTGGTGCTGTGCGCCATGTTCATGGGCGCGCTCAGCGACGGAGAGCCCATGCCCTGCTGCATGTATCCAGGGGGCGGCGGGGCCATCGGTCCCGGCCCGCCCGGCCCGCCCGGCCCGCCCGGCCCGCCTGGGCCACGCGTCGGCATCTGGTTTATCGAGGTGGCCTCGGACTCGTACTCGTAGCCAAATTCGCCGCCACCGCCACCGCCACCACCGCCGCCTCCGAATTCCCCTTCTTCAGACATGGAGACAGCGCCCATGGTGCCCGAGGCCCGCGGGGGAGCCGACGTCGGCTTGCCACGCGGAGGCCCACCGGGTCCTGATGGTGATGATGGATTGTTCGGGGTCATGGGTCACTGGCGTCGAGGGAGCCTGGGGGCTGGACGGCCCTGAGTGTAGACCAAGTAGGCGTCCGATCCTGGCCCAAAGTCAAAAAGGATAGGGTCTGCCAGATCATCGCGAGCCACGGTGATGCGCTCCGCCCCAAGGAGGAACGGGGTCTCGACGGAGCCAGTGTGTCCGATGGTCATTCTGGCAAATGCTAACGGCTGGGCGCGCGGCGTCACCAGCTCCACGTCCGCGTCGCGATCACAGTGAATCGCTGGGGACGGCCGACCTCCGTGATGTGCCACAAAACACGAGAGCGACTTGATGTGAACGATCCGGCGGCCATCCGGCGCGGGCAGGATCGTGAGCCGAACCCGCGCGTTCTCCGGGCCCATGAGATCGGCGATTCCGCTTGGAGCCATGACGAAGTGCAGTCGCCGGTCGCCGACCTTGATCGGCAGCTCGCTTGGCCCCAGCCGATGCACCTGGGACGAGGGCGCGGGCTGCGAGGAGAACCAGGCCTGACGCACGGCCGGCGCGGCCGGCGGTGCGTAGCTCGGCGTCATCGGCTGCGCCGCCCCGCTGGCGGTGGGCGGGCCCGAGGGCATGCCGCCGTACACCCGGTACCGCGTACCATCGGCCAGCCGATCCAGCGGATCACCCGGCCGGCTCGCCGGGTGACTGGCCGACAGCTCCCCTTCGGGCTCCGGCTGCGCGACCGGCGCAGGCGCGGGCGCGGCCCCGCCTTGAGAGGGGGTGCCTGGCGCCTGCGCATAGACCGGCGCGCTCCCGGGCGCGGCGACCGGTTGCACCACGGCAGAGGCGGCCAGCCACTCCGGGGGCGCCTGCGGCAGCACGCTGGCGTCGCGCAGATCAGCCATCGGATCTGCGGCCAGCGCCTTGCTCAGCTCCGCGGCGAAGACCGCGATGTTGGGGATGCGGGTCTTGGGGTCGAAGGACAGCGCATGTGCGAGCACGTTGACGAACGCCGGCGGCAAGGCCAGCGGCAAGAGCGCGTCGCGCACCAGCGGATCCCAGTGCCGGCGCTTCTTGTAGCCGGCGTAGACATCCTCATCGGAGAAGATGGCCTTGCTGGTGAGCATGTAGACCACCAAGGCCGCCAGCGAATAGATGTCGGTCCCCGGCCCCACCGGCTGGCCGGCGAGCTGCTCGGGCGCGGCCCAGCTCGGCGAGTACATCGCCAGCTTCTGGCCGGCGACGATCTGGGTGTCGTCGGCGCGCTTGGCGGTGTCCCCCTCCTGGTCGGCGCTCCATTTGGCGATGCCAAAGTCAGCGAGCTTGGGCAGGCGGGCATCTCCCACCGACGCAAACAGGATGTTCTGCGGCTTGATATCGCGGTGAACGATGCCCAGGTCGTGAGCCTCGGCGAGCGCCTCACACATCGCCTTGGCGATACGCATCGTCTCGGCGATCGACTGCGGGCCCTTCTCGCGCAGCAGCGACGACAGCGTGCCGCCGTTCATGTACTCGCACACCTGCAGCGGCAAGCCCAGGTGATCATCCGGGCCGCCCGGGCCGGCATCCTCGATGCTACTCACTGGCTCGTTGCGCTCACGCCGGTTCTCTGCGCGACCGGTGTCCAGCCGCTTGTTGACGTCCAGGTGGCCGAAGTCGTAGATGCGCAGCGTGTTGGGATGGGTCAGGCGAGAAAGCGCGAACGCCTCTTGCACGAAGTGCTCATAGGTCGTGCGGCCGACGCCTGACTTGCCGCCCAGCCCCGAGAAGACCTTGATGCACACCGGCCGTGCCAGCCGGATGTCCTCGCCGCGGAACACCAGGCTGTGCCCGCCAGCAGCGATCTGCTCCAGCACTCGGTACCTGTCCAGCACCAGGTCTCCAGCGACCAGCAGCGAGGGTACAGCGGAGGTGGGCATGGAGCGTCTCTGGATGGTAGCAGGCACGAAGTCGCTGGGCGCACGCAAACACGCCCGGAAATTCGCCCGACGGCTGCTGGCCTCGCGCCTTGCATGGTGGAAACCGAGGGCGGTGCGTGATACCTCCAGGAGTGTCCGCGCGGTCGCTGACCCTCGCCGCAAGCGTCCTGTTGCTTGCCTTCACCACCTACCTGTTCACGCAGGTACGGAGCGGGCCCGATATCGGCCCATCCCCCGAGGGCCACCCTGGTGCCAGCGCCCCGGGTTCCAGCGGGGGCACAAGCCTTGGTCCCAGCCGCGGTCCTAGCCTCGGTCACAGCCTCGGTCCTCTGGCGCCAGCCCGCGCCACGCCCCCCGCGCCAGCCCCCACGGAGCCGACGCCGAGCCAGCCGCAAGCTGCGCCAGCGCCGGATCCGGTGACGCCCGTGGCGCCCCCGGCGCTGGCCGCGCAGATCGAATCCTCGGCAGATCTGGCCTTTGACGAAGCCAACCGGCGCTACGACCAGCGAGACTACGACGAGGCGCGCAGCCTGGCGCTCTCGCTCTTGCGAACTCGCCCGGACTCCGCGCGCATGCGCCGCATCGTGGTCTCTGCGTCCTGCATCATGGGGGAGCTCGACGTCGCCCAGACGCACTACTCGCACCTGCCGGAGCGTGACCGCGCCGACATGCGCCGACGCTGCGCACAGTACGGCGCGGCGTTTCGCGAGTAACCAGCCCGCAAGATCCTGCGAGATCGGCAACACCTTGCCGGCAGGATGTTGAACGGCAGCGCAAGCCCCGATAAGGTTGCGCCCTTGGCAACCGGCAAGGGAAGTAGCTTATGGGACAGTCTCTGGTAGAGCGTTTGGGGAAAGAGCCCGTGCGTGTTCACGTGGTGGACGACTGCGTGGAGCTCATCGAGCACCAGGTGAAGGCCAAGGGCTTCATGATCAAGAGCGCCTACGCCACGATCAAGGCGCTCAAGAAGCGGTTCGTTCCTGAAGTGGTCGACACTTTGCTCGATGACTGGCTCGGCAAGATGCAGCCTCACTACGACAAGTGGGAGGCCACCAAGCCCGGCGCGTTCTCCGACTACATCATCGCGCGCTCAGATGATGTGGCCGAAGATCTGCTGGCAGTGACCGACGAGCGCGCGGCCCGCAGCTCCCACGGCACCGCCAAGAAGATGTATCAGCGCATGCGCGACACCGCGAAGAAGAACGTCGTAGAAGCGATCCCGGATCTGGCGCGGCTCATCGAGCGGCGCCTGGCAAAGTAGGCGACCGGTCGCCTGACGTGGGCGCGGCGCCGCACCGCGCCGGCTCGCTGCCGTCGCCGCGACACCGCGTGACCTCGCGGTCGTCAGCCAGATAGATGAAGCGCTGGTGGTCCACGGCGACCGCGGGCGCCTCCATCCACCCAGACGCCGGCACCAACGCCGGCAACGCGAAGAGCCGCACGCAGGTGCCGTGCCGCAGGTTGATGCCGTAGACCGCAGCGGGGGTGACCGCCAGGAGTCCGCCTGGCCCCATGGCCAGTGACACCGAGAGACCTCGGGCGTCGTCGCCGAGTCGCGGCAGCTCGGCGAGCACGACCGGCTCGCTCGCGTCCGGGCCACGCGCGGTCGAGGGCACCATCCACACCGTACCCTCGGAGGTCGCGGCGTAGATCCGTCGCAGATCAGAGGACCACGCCAGCGCCTGCACGGCGCCAGAGAGCAAGACCCGCGACGTTGGCGCGGTCGGCCCGGTCGACCCGGTCGGCCCGGTCGGCCCGTTATGCATCTCCGGCTCGACGGCTCCGCCCGGGCGGCTGGGCGCCGGCACGACCACCAACCCCTGGGGACCGGCCAATAGCCTGTCCTGGGTGCGCGGATGAACGAGGACCGCGGCCACCGGCGAGCGCTGCGGCGGCAGCTCGTGCAGGACAGGCGCGCCGGTCGCGTCTGCGCACAGCCAGGCGCCGGCCGCCGATGGGGCCATGGTGGCCACAAAGCCTCGCTCCTCGTCGGGCGTCAGCTGCCACAGCGCCCCCTGGGTGCGGCGATACCAGGTCACCACGCCGCTCTGCTGCAGCAGGAGCTGCGCCGCCGGCCGCATCGCTCGCTATCCGACGAGCTGCTGATCCAGCAGGTACACCATGAGGTAGGCCTCCGCGGTGCGACGCGGCCCGGGCGCTCCTGCCATCAGGCGAAAATCCGCGGCGAGCTGGCGGCGCTGGTATGAGCGATACAGCGCCATCGAGTCCACCTGGTGCGAACGCTCCAGCTCTTCGATGGTGCGGCCGAGCACGTTGGCGGCCCACTTGGCGGAGGCGGTCTTCATGTTCTGGTCGTGCATGGCCTGGCGCAGCGTCACCAGCTCTTCGTGCGTCATGTTGAAGAGGAACTCCTCGAACGCCGCCGACTCGTCGAAGCTCATGCCGTCACGCGCGAAGAAATCCAGCACCTCGGGGCGGCAGTCCTCGCACACCAGGCGGAAGGTCTCCGACGCACCAAGCAGCGCACCGCACTCGCTGTTGATGCGGTTGCGGGCGTGCCACGCGGACTCGAGGAGCGGCGCGAAGTCGTTGATCTCCAGCGCGGCGTCATCCCAGATCGTGATGAGCTGGTCAGCCGCCCGCTCCTTGGTGCTCAGCAGCACGTCCGGCTTGCGCAAGAGCGCCAGCAAGAGCTCCTCGGCGAGCAGCGTGTAGATGGACTGCGCTTGCTCTTCTCGCAGCTCCGTACACAGGTTGCGACACTCGGAGACATCCTCGATGGCGGACGTGGCTTTGACGAAGCCGCGCAGGAACGCGATCTTGGTGAGCAGGTAGGTGCGAGATAGCGTGGCCTTGAGCGGCAACACCAGGTCTCCCGAGAGGCCGTCGATGGCCACCAGGTGCGCGATGAGCCCGGACTCCGTGCGTGATTCGCCGCCCAGCGCGGTGGGCCGACGCAACGGGCGCTGCCGGTCCAGGAGGCTCGACATGTCCTTGAGATCAATCACCAGGTTACGCAGGATCTCTGCGTCTTCCGGATGACGAGCTGCTACCACCGAGAGCGCACGCTCCACGAGCTCGTACTCATGCCGATCGAGCACGCTCCCGGCATATGCCTCCGCGGAGTACGCCATCTGAGACGAAGCTAGCATGGTTGGATGCGAAGGTCGGATGGGGCCGGAAGAAGGTGGGGCTGAGGCAGCCGAAGCAGTGGGAGCAGAGCGGGGACGCTGCACGGTCTACGCTTGATCTCCAGCGCTGGCGGCCTGGGCCGTGCGCTCACGACGGCGGCGTACCACGAAGCGAACAGCCAAGGCTAGGATGGTGAGCACGATCGCCAACGCGATCACGAGATCTACCCGTTTGGCCGATTTGGCTATCTCTTGCCAGCGAGCGCCCAGGACGAAGCCGACCACCATCAGGCCGCCGCCCCACAGGCTGGCACCAAGAAAGGTCTGTAGCAAGAAGGCCCGCAGCGGCATCCTGGCGATGCCTGCTGGAACCGAGATGACGTGGCGCACCACCGGGACGAAGCGCCCGATGAACACCGTCCAGGCCCCGTGCTTGGAGAAGAAGTCCTCGGTCTTCGCGAGGTCCGCTGGTTTCACAAGTATGTACTTTCCATACTTGAGCAGCATAGGCTTGCCACCGAGCGCACCGAAGTAATAGGAGGCCAGTGACCCTGTGAGCGCAGCGGCGCTGTTGAGAGACAGGATCAGCCCCAGGTCAAACACACCACGGTGCGCCAGAAACCCCGCGAAGGGCATGACCAGCAGGGAGGGAACCGGGACGAACGTGCTCTCGAGCACGATGAGCAAGAACAGCCCGGGATAGCCGATATCCTGGACAAAGCCCTGCATGGCGGCGGCGATGGAGTCGAGCACGGTGGTGGCGGACTATGCGCCAAAGGCGGGCGTGCTGCAACGCGAGTCCACGACACCCAGACCGACCGCCTCGCCCGCGAAGAAAGCCCCCGCTGCAAGCCCCCCAGTGCTTCGACCGGTGCTTCGACCGGTGCTCCGACCCCGTGATGCCGACCACACCAGCGAGCGGATGCAGTCCGCGAGCTCCGCGACGGCCGCGAACTCCGCGACGTCGGCGAGTCGGCGACGCGCCTACGAACCCTCGCGCTCGATGAAGATATTGTAAGACGAGGCGGGGCCTCGCTCCAGAGGCGGATGTCGCACGTTGATGAGCGCGATGATCTCGCTGCGCTTGCCCGGCGCCAGGTTGAACACCAGGTGATCACAAGATCGATAGGTGAGCGAGATGCCCATCCCCGCCCCGCCGCCGGAGGCGTTGACCTGGCTCTTGGACAGCGAGCCAAGGATGGTCTCGCGATCCAGGCTGCCGAAGCGGTCGGTGACCTCGATGGCCAGGTACCGCGCATCGCACGCCCAGCGCAGCTCCACCTGGTGCCGCTCATCGAGCTCGAGCTCAGCGTCGCGCGACAGCTCGCGCCGGTACGCCACCCCATCGTGGTCGACCGGCGCGTTGTGGACCGCGTTGGACAGGAGCTCATCCGAGATGAGCATCGCCATGGAGGCGACACGCGGGCTCTGCCCAGTGGCCCGGACAGACTCGGCCACCCGCTCGACCAGCGCCGCGCGATGACTGGCGCGGGTCAACACCGCGCGCTCGGCGACGGTTCCCCACAAGAGATATTTCTCCAGCCCAAACAGCTCCCGACGGATGAGCTTGTGCGCCGTCACCGTCAGCTCCTCGGCGAGGAGCGGCATCGGGTGTACGAGGAGGTTGGTGACCGAACCCATCCGCAGGATGCGAGGCATCTGCTGATAGGCGTGGTCGCCGAGCAGCGCGATGCACGCCTCGACCCCGCGCTCCGCGGCGGTCGCGAAGAAGGTATCGCCGCGACCGCCCAGCACGATCTCGCCATCGACGACCACCAAGATCGGCGTCATGTGCGCGAGCAATCGCTCGGCCTGCGCGATGTCGTCGGCGACCTCGATGCGATATCCGCCAACGCCGAGCACCCGCTGTACGATCCGCTGCGTGCGTCGATCGGAGTGAATGATGATGATGGACGGTTCCTTCAACACCTCCAGCCTACACGGTTCCGGACGCAGTTGCGCGTTTGCCGCGAGCTGCCGGCGCTTCGATAAGCGGTCCGTGATAGCGTTGGTCGCTTGTCGGAAGCCACGCTGCAGCTCTCGCGCTGGAGGACCAGAGTCTTCGCGCTGTCATGGCTGTCGTACTTTTCGTACTACTTCACGCGAAAAAACTTTGCGGTGGTCAAGAGTTCGCTCGGTATCGCCGAGGTATGGCTCAAGTGGATAGACCTCGCCTATCTCCTGGGATACTGCGTGGGACAGTTCGCAGCCGGCGCGCTGGGCGACGTCATCGGCGCCCGCCGCATGGTGACCGCCGGCATGCTGATCAGCGCCGGGCTGACGGTGGGGTTCGCCACTGCGGACTCGCTCACCTCCTCGGTGATCGTCGTCTACGTTACGTGCTCAGCCATCAACGGACTGGCCCAGGCCACCGGCTGGCCCGGCAATGGCAAGCTGATGGCCACCTGGTATCCAGCCGATCGGCGCGGCGAGGTGATGGGGTACTGGAGCACCTGCTACCAGGCCGGCGGGCTCGTCACCACCTTCGTCGCTGGATACCTGCTGGGCTTCGGCTGGAAGGTCGTGTACTTCGTCGCCGCTGGCTGGGTGGCGAGCGTGGCGCTCGCGTACTGGAAGGGGATCCGGGACTCACCAGCGCAGGCTGAACTCAGGGAGGCCCCCGGGCCGTCCCCCGAGGGGAACGCCAGCCGCGCGCCGGCCGCGCCGCTTCCGACCGCGGTGATCGTGGGCCGCGAGACCGTGGCGCTGCGCCGCCGCGAAGCGTGGGCGATGCTCCTGCGCAACCCGCTGACCTGGGCGCTTGGCCTGTCCTACTTTGGACTCAAGCTGATGCGCTATGGGTTCTTGTTCTGGCTGCCCTACTACCTGAACGTCAGCCTGGGCTACGGCAAGAGTGAGGCAGCGTACGTCTCGATCTCCTTCGAGCTAGGGGGCGTGGTGTTCGCGGTGGTGGCTGGCCTGGTCGCCGACCGGGTGCTTGGCAAGCGGCGGGTGCTGGTAGCCGCGGCTTGCGCCGGGCTGTTGTTCTTCGCCCTGATGGCGTACCGCGCCCTGGGCACGGAGGGAGTCTGGCTCAACGTCTCCACCTTGCTGATGGTCGGAGCCTTCCTCTTCGGCGCCGACACGCTGGTCTCCGGTGCGGCCGCGCAGGACCTCGGCGGCCCGGGCGCGGCTTCGCTGGCCTGCGGCCTCATCAACGGGCTGGGCTCGATCGGCGCCGTGGTGCAGGGGCTGATCCTCCTGGCGATCAAAGACCGCTGGGGGTGGGACGCTGTGTTCGTCCTGTTCCAGGCGATGGCCGTCGTGTCGTTCCTGGCGCTCTTGCCCTTCATCAAGACCCGCCCATCCGACGCCATCAGCGCGTAGGAGCCTGGTGTCAGACGGTCTCCTGCCGAGCACTCCAAGCTCCTCGCGGGCCGTCCACGAGCGCTTCTTCGCGCCGCCTCCTCGCTCGGCGTGCGTCGGCACCCTCAACCAGTCATCTCCTCTGTGGAGAGGTACTGGCGACGCTCAGCTACCGACGTGCTCCACTTTGACGATGGTGGTGATGCCACCACGAACCCAGAACTTGGCGGTGACGGTCAGCTTCCGCGGCGAGATGGCCGCGACCAGATCGTCGCAGATCTGGTTGGTCACCGCCTCATGGAACGCCCCGCGATCACGATAGCTCCACAGATAGAGCTTGAGCGACTTGAGCTCCACACACAGCTCTTGCGGGACATAGTCGATGAGGATCGTGGCGAAGTCCGGTTGTCCGGTCATCGGACACAGACACGTGAACTCAGGGCATTCGAACGAGATCGTGTACTCGCGGCCTCGGCGAGGATTGGGGAACGTCTCCAGCTCGGTACTTGGTCGAGTGCTCATGACGGCGGGCGCAGACTAGCAGGGCGGCCAGCAACGGAGCTCCATCTGCCGACCGAATTTTCACGCTGCGCCAAAGGCTCAGAAGGAGGCGGACAGAAGAGGCCGCCAGAAGACGCCCACCGCCGCGGCGGCGGCGGCGCGGACAGAACAGACTGCCAGAAGACGCGCCCGCGACAGCGGCGCGGACGAAGAGCGGACAGAAGAGGTTCGCACCAAAGGAAAAGGGGGCCTTGTGGCCCCCTTTTGGTTCAGAGTTAACGGTGGAGACGACTAGACGAACGTCCCCTCAAAGGTCGAGCGTTTACTGTGCATGTGCGTCATTCCTCCCCTGGCATAGGCCAGAGCCTGGCTAGCCGGCCCGCCAGCAATATTGCAGCGGCTCCCGGCCCCAGGCCTTCATAATGGGCACTTCGGCCCGTTTCGAAGGCACGCTTCGCGCTGTCCAGATGGGTCATCGCGGGTGTTCTCGGCGACAACAGGTCGCAAAATCAGCGTACAGCATGGCGCGCGTATCGGCAACGCTTTCGTTCGCGCACGCCATCCCCCGGACTCCACAAGAGCTGCTTCGCTGTGAGCAAGCGCGCACTTCCATCCCTCTCCTGCGAGCAACCCAACAGAACCACCATCCATGTGCGCAGTAGGCCTCGTGCCAGCGCGATGGACGCGAACCTGCGGAGGGCCAAGGCTTCAGCCCCGGCGCAGACGCTATCAATGCAACTCAGGTGCAGCCGGAGCCTTCGAGCCAATCAGCTCAGCCAGCCTCGCGAAGATCGAGAGCGCAGCTGTGCTGTGACGTTCGTCAGCATGCTGCGCAGCGAGCTGTGCCGCGATCCGAGCGGGTGGCCGCCAACACCAACAGGACTTGGGGCCACGACGTACAGCAGTGCGCGCCGGTGACAATGGTCCCACCGGCGAGTGGAGGCGCTCCGCACTCAAGGCGCAGCGACGAAGCGTTCCTGGGCGGACCGCGGGGAGCCGCAACACAGGGATCGGTGATGCATCCGCTCGTCTGGTGCGGTCAGAATCACCCGGGCGAAGTACTACTAGAACCGTCCAAGCTGAGCAGCCAGCAATCAGAACGTGAAGATCTGCTCTGGCCGCTTCTCGGCTGGCTTGGGCGCCGGCTGTTCCGTCTTGGGCTTGATGACTGGTGGCGGTGGCTCAACGGCGATCCGCGCTGCTGCGGAGGTCAGCGGCACCGCGGCTGGAGCGGCTGGCGCTGGCACCGATGGCCGGGTCGCCGCGGGCTCCACAGCGGAGCGAGCCGCAGGAGTCCCCTGAGTTGCCTGCGTTACGTGAGTTACGTGAGTCCCCTGAGTTCCATGGGCACCCTGCGCGACCGAAGCCGCATGACCGCTGTACGCCGCCTGCCCGGCGACGCTCGAGTGGTGCGACTGCCCGCCATGGCCTGATGGCGACAACATCGCGCCAGGCGTGACGGCCGGCGCTGGCTTTGCAGCCGGAGCATCATGGCTCAGCACATCGCCCACCCGGTTCTCCACGAACTGGCTCATGGAGATCCCGTTACTCTCGCAGAACGCCTTCAACCGATCGTAGGTGGCGCGACTCACACTTATGCTGCGCCGAGTCTGCTTCTTCGCCATGGTTCTTCCTTACGCTAGGGGTAGGGGGTGGTCAAGGTCAACCTACTAGCCCTGGAGTTCCCCTTGAATGTTCAAGAGATATCAGACTGGTCTGACACTGGAATGGGGCGACAGATCTCCCTGCTGATGATCTGCAAGTGATCTCCAGATCTTCTGGGCCAAGGCAGGGCGAGCTGCGCGCTGCGGGGGATCTGCACCGAGGGTTTGTCCTGGCATGAGAAGGAGATCTGCACCGAGGGTTTGTCCTGGCACGCCGCGATGAGCGGTGCGTCCGGGGAACTCGCAGGCACCTGGAGCCTGTCGCGAGCCGCCGCGTGCCCGGCGTGCCGAGCACACACACGTCGGCAGCGCGCATGGCGCGATCTTGGCATGGCGCTGCGCCCGCGGCCTGACGGGCCAGCGAACCTGCCGTGCTACCATGAACGTTCCTCCGGCATCCAAGCGATCCTGGCCTGCGCGGACCAAAGCCCTTCCATGAGAGCAGCCGTTCGTCTCCTTCGCGCCCTGCGAGTGTTCGCCGTGATCTTCCTCAGCTACCTGTGGATGATGTCGTGGGCGCGGCTGTGGCCCAAGCGCTATGACCAGCGCGCGCACTGGGGACAAGTCCACCGGGCCAACGCCCGACGCATGTACCGCGGCTTCGTGCGGCTGCGCGGTGTGTACATCAAGCTCGGGCAGATCCTCTCGATCATGGGGACCTTCCTGCCCAAGGAGTACACCGAGGAGCTGGAGGGACTGCAGGACGAGGTCCCGCCGCAGCCGTACCGCACCATCTCCAAGTCCTTTGTGAAGTCTTTCGGCAAGCACCCCACAGAGGTCTTCAAGCAGTTCTCGCACACGCCGATCGCGGCGGCCTCGCTGGGCCAGGTCCACGAGGCGATGGACGAACACGGCCGCCGGTTGGCGGTGAAGATCCTCTACCCCAACGTGGCCACGGTCATCCGCGTGGACCTCACCGTGCTGGGGTGGGCGCTGCGCGTGTATCGCGCGTTTGTCCCCGTGCAGCAGATCGAGCGGGTCCACACCCAGCTAACCGACATGCTCTCGCGCGAGACGGATCTGGCCAACGAGGCGCGGTGCATCGAGCGCATGGCCAAGAACTTCGAGGGAGATCCAGACGTCCTCTTCCCCACCGTGGTCCACGAGTGGACCTCCTCCATGGTGCTGACGATGTCGTTCATGGACGGCGTGAAGATCAAGAAGAAGTCCGCGCTGCAGGAGCTGGGGCTAGATCCGTACGCGGTCGCCACCAAGCTCACCCAGGTGTTCTACAAGCAGCTCTTCGTGGATCGCTTTTTCCACGCAGATCCGCACCCCGGCAACTTCTTCGTGCAGCGCGGCCCACAGGGGCAGGTGCGGCTGGTCATCCTGGATCTCGGCTCGGCGAGCGAGGTCGCCGACAACCTCGCCGACGGCATGATCGACATCTTGCGCGGCATGATGATGCGCGACGACAACCTGGTCATCCGTGGCATCGAGACCATGGGGTTTGTCGCCGAAGGTGGCGACCGCGAGCTGCTCGAGCGCACCACCCGCCGCTACTTCGAGAAGCTGCTGAACTTGAACCTCTCGGACTTCGGCAAGATCAGCTCGAACGTGGTGGAGAAGCTCTCGGACTCCGAGCTACGACGTGAGGAGCTGCGTGAGCTCATGCGGTCCATCGCGTACCCTGAAGGCTGGTTCTACGTGGAGCGCGCGGTGGTCATCATGTTCGGCCTGTCGGCCACCCTCGCGCCCAAGCTCAACACCATCCAGGTCGGCTTCCCCTACATCATGAAGTTCATGGCCGAGGCGCAAGCGCGCCTGGCCGGGGCGGACCTGCGACAGCCCTCCTCCACGGTCCCGCGCGAGGCCGAGGTCGCAGCGCGTAGCGCCGTGGCGCTGGCGCCGCCGGCCGCCGCAGACAAGGCGCTCGGCGAGTCCGCTGAGCTTGACGCCCATCTGAACTGAACTGAACTGAACTGCCATGGACGCGCCGCTGACCTCTCCCGCCGACCTGCCCCATGGCGCCGCCGACGCGGAGTTTGATCTGGTGCTCGCGGTCGACGCGCAGTGGGGGATCGGCAAGGACAACGCCCTGCCCTGGCCCAAGCTGTCTGCTGACCTGCAGCACTTCCAGCGCCTGACCTCCACCGCACCACCGGGCCGGCGCAACGCGGTGGTCATGGGCCGGCGCACGTGGGAGTCAAAGGAGGTGGGCGGGCGGCCCCTGCCACGGCGCTGCAACGTGGTGCTCACCAGCCGCTCGCTGGTGGTCCCGGATGGCGTGCTGGTCGCGTCCTCGCTGGAGGACGCCCTGACCCAGCTCGGGAGACGAGCGGAGCTGGGCCACATCTTCGTGATCGGAGGCGCCGAGATCTATCGGCTGGCGCTCGCGCACCCACGCTGCCGCGCGGTGTACCTGACCCGGGTCGCCGCCACCTTCGGCGCGGACACCTTCGTCCCGGACCTGGACGCGCTGTGCGAGCCAGATCCGAGCTGGCCCGCCAGGACGCACCGCGAGCACGACCTGGAGTTCCGCATCGAGAAGCTGCTGGTCAGACCGCCACGTCGAACTTGATGAACGGGTGGTGCTGGTAGTTGGCTAGAGAGATGTCGTCGTACCCGAGCTCGAGCGTTGGCTTGGCCGCGAGGTGCAGGACCGGAAGCGGCAGCGGGGTTCGCTCAAGCTGCCGGTGCAGGCCGGCGACGTGATTCTGATAGACGTGCGCGTCGCCGAAGGTGTGGATGAAGTAGCGCGGCGTCAGGCGACACTCCTGCGCGATCATCGACAGCAGCAGCGCGTAGCTGGCCAGGTTGAACGGCACCCCGAGCGCGAGATCCGCGGAGCGCTGATAGAGCTGACAATCCAGGTGCCCGTCTTGCACGTAGAACTGAAACAGCACGTGGCAAGGCGGCAGCCGCATCTTTGGCAGATCGGCCACGTTCCAGGCGCTGACGAGGTTGCGGCGCGAGCCAGGATCGCGCTGGATGGTGTCGATCGCGCCGCGGATCTGATCGATGCCGGTGCCGCCCCAGTTGCGCCACTGGTGGCCATAGATCGGCCCCAGCTCACCGTCGGCGTCTGCCCAGGCGTCCCAGATCGGCGTGTGCTGGGTCAGCTCATCCCGGATGTTGGTGGAGCCGCGCAGAAACCAAAGCAGCTCCCGCACCACCGCAGGGAACAGCACCTTCTTGGTGGTCAAGAGCGGGAAGCCCTGCCGCAGGTCCACCCGCATCTGTGCGCCGAACACAGAGATCGTCCCAACCCCGGTGCGGTCCGTACGCGGCTCGCCGTGAGCGAGCACGTGTTGCACGAGATCCAGATACGCTCGCATGCGGCGCTTCATACCAGAAAGTCGACACCGAGCGCGAGGCGGTTTCTCCCACTGGCTTTACAATGCCGCCGTCATGCCCCCGATCCCGACCACGATGCGTCGCCTGCTGGACGATCATGACGGCCTGCTGCTCGACGCCTATGGCGTCCTGGTGGACGTCAGCGGGCCGCTGCCTGGCGCCGTCGAGCTCATCGAGCTGCTCGAGGCCACCGCCAAGCCCTACGCCATCTGCAGCAACGACGCATCCCGCCTGCCGGCGACCTACGCGGCGCGGTTCGCCCGCGCCGACCTGAACATCCCGGCAGCGCGCATCGCCAGCGCGGGCATGCTCCTGGCCGGCTACTTCTCCCGTCACGCCATGGAGGGCGCTCGCTGCGCGGTGCTGGGGACGCCCGATGCGCTGGCCTTTGTCACCGCGGCCGGCGGCGAGCCGGTGCCATTGCGGCAGGGAATGGAGATCGACGCGCTGGTGGTCTGCGACGACGAGGGCTTCGACTTCCGCGAGGCGCTCGACCTCACGCTGTCTGCTGCAGTGCGCGCGGTGTCCGCCGGTCGACCGCTCCAGCTCGTGCTGCCCAACCCTGACATCCTCTACCCCAAGTGCGCCGGCGAGTTTGGCTTCACCGCAGGCGGGATGGCCTGCATGATCGAGGCAGGCCTGGCGCGAAGGTTCCCCGGGCTCGGGCTCACCTTCACGCGGCTGGGCAAGCCGGGCGCCGAGCTCTTGCACTTCGCGCATCGACAGATCCTGGGAGGGCTGCGGGCTGACCGGCTGGTGATGGTGGGGGATCAGGTGGAGACCGACATCGCCGCGGCAGCCGCGGCCGGCCTGGCCAGCGCGCTGGTGGATGGGATCTCGCAGTGGAGCCATGTCCAAGATCCGTTGCACGCCCGCGCGGCCCAGCCCGCGGCGACCTCCTCGGGCGCGTGGCGCCCGGCCGCAGAACCCACTTACCTCCTCTCCTCGGTGACGCCATGAGCTCTGCTTCCTCCACGGTGATGCGCTTCTGCTTTGTCCGCTTGCGCCAAGAGCTGGCGGCCCAGCGCGACGAGCTCTGCGCCAAGCTCCGCGACGAGCTCACCGCCGCGTGCGCGCCGCACCCGGTGTGGACCGGCGTGCCCGGCGACGACAGCGCGATCCGCTGGGATCTCGCCGTCACCATCTCGCTGCCGGACCTGGCGGCCTGGGAGCGCCTGGCGGGCGCTCCGGCGCTCGCCGCGATCATGGACCGGCTCGACGGCGCGGCCGAGGTGCTCAAGACCTGGACCTTCGCGCAGCGCTGACACCACGCTCCTGGCCGCTGACACCTCTTGCGCGCTGGTCGACGGGCGACCGGCGACCAGCGACGCGCGCCTCGAGGCTACGCCGGCTGGGGCGGCGCGCCGTGGTCGCGCAGCGCACCAAGCCAGCCAGCGAGGTCGTCGGGCAGCTCGGAGGAGAAGCTCACGTGCTCGCCCGTCAAGGGATGAGCGAAGCCCAGCACGCGCGCGTGCAGCGCCAGCCGAGGCGGCGGCAGCGGAAACCGCCGCGCGGTCTCACCGCCGTGCTGCGAATCACCCAGGACCGGGTGGCCTTCGCCGGCCAGGTGCAGGCGGATCTGATGGCTCCGCCCGGTCTCCAGCCGCACGCAGAGCTTCGTCGCGCCGGGGAGCGCTTCAGACGACGTGACATGAGTGACCGCGCGCCGTCCGCGGATGGGCCGATCGATCGTACGGGCACCGGACAGCTCGCCCGCGGCCACCGCCACGTACTCCCGCTCGATGTCGTGCCGGGCGAACGCAGCACCCAGGACGCGGTTGGCGTCCTCGCTGCGCGCGAACACCAGGAGCCCGCTGGTGGGCAGATCCAGCCGGTGCACCAGGAACACGGGCCCGGTGCCTCGGCGTCGGAGTTGATCAAAGAGGTCGCCGCGATCGCTCTCCGGAGTCGGCGCGGTCACCAGGCCAGCGGGCTTGTCGACGACCACGATCGCGTCGTCCTCGAACACCAGGCGATATGGCGGCGCGCGCTCGGCGTCTGCGGCTCGGGCCGCGCGGCCAAGCTCCGGCGTGGCTCTCTCCAGCGCACCACCGAGCACGACCTCGATCTGCTGGCCGGCGCGCACCGGACGGCTCGCGACCTTGACGCGAGCGCGGTCCACGAACACGCCGCCGATGTCGATGACCAGCCGCGCCTTGCGGCGGGACAGGTCGGCGATCCGACGAGCGATCACTTGATCGAGGCGGAGGCCAGCGTCTGCGGCCTCGACCTCGAACCGAATGCGTTCACCTACCATCCATCGCCGTCGTCTCCCTGATCGCGTCGGCGACCGCGGCGACCGCGGTCGTCATCATCGCGACCGCGCTCCTTCTCTTTGCGACGGACACCGCCGCGGTCCGCTGGCGGACCAAAGTTGCGACCTGGAGCAGGAGCACCGCTGGGGAAAGGACGCGGGCCGCTGGGAGGGCCGCCGAACCCACCCCCGCCGGGGCCACCGCTGGGTCGGGGCGCATAGCCGCCGCCGCCACCGCCGCCAAATCCGCCGGGACCACCAGGACCGCCGGGGCCACCCGGACCACCGGGGCGAGGCCCACTGAAGGGGCGCGGCGCTCGAGCGTCGCGCTCGCGGGCCTCGTTGATGCGTAGCATTCTGCCATCGAGGTCCGCGCCGTCCAGCTCCTGGAGCGCTTGCTGCGCGCCTTCTGGCGTGGCCATCTCGACGAACGCGAAGCCGCGCGATCGTCCGGTCTCCCGGTCCATGATAATGGACACACTCGCCACTTCGCGACCGTTGGCAGAGAAGGCCTCTCGCAACGAATCTTCCGTGGTGTTGTAGTTCAGATTGCCCACATAGAGCTTCGTACCCATGGACCGAGAGTCTCCTCGAACGCTTGCTAGCCGTGTTGGGGTTGCGCGCGGGGCAAAGGTTCGGTTTCCCCCCGTGCTTGCCTCGACCATATCACGAGTCTTCGAGCGTGGGGAGCCACGCGAAGCGGCCCAGGCCGGCGGCCAAGGAGCGGCGCCAGCGCGCTCCCCAAGGAGCCGCGACGCCGCCAAACATCGTGCTGGACCCTGCGCGCAGCCTATCGAAATCCTTGTACTCCAGACATCTCCGGAGGGCGGTCCCGCGCGCTCGCCCGCTATCGCGAAGGCCCGCGCGGCGGGTGCGGGGCGGGCGGACTGGTACGCGGCGGGCGGACTGGTACGCGGCGCTGGACCGCCCGCTGCGACCTTGGGTGCCTTGGGCCCCTTCCGAGCGGCTGCCGCTCTCTAGCCTTTTTCTGTCCCATTTTTTGTCCCGCTCGGCGCCGCGAGGACGAGCCCAAGGCGGCACCGCAGCGCCGACGCTCGCTGACGCTTGGCATGCTCGGCACGCCGACGACGACGCTCGCTGACGCTCGGCATGCTCGGCACGCTCGGCATGCCGCCGACGACGACGCTCGGCACGCTCGGCACGCATTGGCGACCTCGACAGCGCCTCCAAAGCCGCCCTGGCGAGGCCTCGGCGCCGTCCACCTGCGCAAATGCCCCCAGATGACTCGCGCGCGATGGACGCGACGAGTATCCTTGGGGGCCGCGGCATGGGTCCGTTGCCCTACCCCCATCGGATCACGTTCCTCGCGAGCGTAGTCGACGACGAGCAGACCTCGCCGCCGCAGATCTACCCCACGCTCAAGCTGCTGTCGGCTCTGCTGTTCGACTGGTTCCTTCGCCACCCGACGGTGTCGGTGACGGACTTCGATGACGACCGGCTCTTGGACTCGCAGGGTCGCCCGCTGTGCTACGGCCACCCCGACTTCGAGGAGAGCGTGGACTGGCTGTTCCGTGTCAGTCGTCGCCACGAGGTGCTGTGGCTCGAGCTGGCCGCTGGTGTTGGCAAGCGCGCCCTGGTGCTGCGCTCGCGGGTGCCGAGCGGCGACGGCGGGGCCTGGGAGGGCCGCGGGCTCGCGCTCTCGGCGCAGCTCTCCAGCGCCATCACGATGTGGCTCACGGAGCGCCGCATGGCGCTCCTGCCGACCTTGCCGGCGTTCGACCTGAGCGACCTGCGCGGCGCGGCCGCCGAGCTGGCGGCGGTGCAAGCGCACGCCGCGCAGGCCCGACAGATGCAAGCCCCGGCTGAGCTCGGGCGGGTGCCGGCGCGCCTCACCGTGCCGTACTATCGGGTGCTCGCCGATCTGTTCCCGCGGCTTAGCCGGGCGGTCGATCACGCCATCCTCGATGTCGAGCCAAACCACCCGGTCGCGCGCCGTAACCTGTACGTCGCCGGGGTCCTGCGCGGCGACGTCGATCGCCGCGAGATCCTGCCCATCGTCGTCGACGCGCCGATGTACGGCAAGCCGCACCTCTCGATCTGGGGCGATCCCTTCACGTCAGACCGGCCGGTGGAGGGCATGGGGATCCGTCACCAGGGCATCGCCGCCAGCCTGATGCCCGCCAACCCATACGCCTGCCACAACTACTCGCTGCAGCTCGCGGAGAAAGGCCGGATCGAGGAGAGCTATCGCTGGGCCGACCGCGCCACCGTGGCGGGCCCAGACTTCGGCAGCGCCCACCTCGACTGCGTGCGTCGGCTGCGCCAGGTCGGGCGCCCCGGACACGCCTACGCCGAGGCGCAGTACCGCTGCCGCGATATCCTCGAGCGCGCCGCCGACGGCAAGCTGCCGGTCGGGGAGGCGCACGCGCCGCATCACGCCGCGCTCCTCTTGGCGTTCGTCCACCTCGACATCGGCCGGCTCGATGAGTCGATCGCGCTCGCGGATCAGGCGCTGACCAAGCTGCCCGATGATCCGGCGACCCTGGAAGCCTTCGCCTGGGCGCAGAAGCGCGTGACGCACTGGAAGCGAGACCCGTGGCTGCTCGCGCGCGCCTACGCCACGGAAGGCTACCACCGCGGAGATCCAGGCCGCGCGGTGAGCGGCTTCATGCGCGGCCGCCTGGCCGACGCAGAAGACCTGGCCATGCTGCTCGATGCGCTGGTGACGCTGGGCCGCGAAGACGAAGCGCTGGTCGCCTTTCGGCACTATCAGGGCGTGGACGCGGAGGGCATCGTCGGAGATGGCAAGGCGCGGCTGGTGGCGGCCCGCGCCATGATGCTGGCCGGCGAGCTCCACGACGCGATGGAGCAGATCCAGATCGTGCAACTCCGGCGTAACCAGTCGCGCTTCGAGAGCGAGATCAACCGGCTGCTGCGGCTGGCCTGCTGCTGGTCCACGCCGGAGTGGGAGCAGGTGATCGAGCGCCGGCTGGATCAGGGCGCCATGCACCTGGCGATGTCCGCGGCGCGCGACCTGGCAGACTTTCTGCCGTCCTTCGATACCCCGCTGGTGCGCGAGGCGCTGGGCCTGCGCCGCCCGTTTGGCATCGAGCCCCAGTGGCTGCAGGAGCTGGCCGAGTCGCTGCCGGGCGCGGGCGCCAGTGCGCAGGCCATCCTCGACCGCCTCGCGCAGCCCAAGGACGACTCGCTGCGCACCGCGGACGCCTTGGTCCAGGAGTGGTGGAGCGTGCTGGTGCCGTCCAGCAAGAGCCGCGAGGCGCACGCCGCCGGCGCGGTGCTGGCGCTGGGCATCGCGCTCGCGCGCTACCTGGCGTCCACCTCGGGCACGCCGACGCCGGTGGCTGGCGCGTACCGGCACATCGCCACCGAGGCCCTGTACGTGGTGCGACGCGCGCGCTACCAGGTGGACTCGGCCGCGGTGCTGGCGCTGCTCCGCCTGCTCGACCGCCTGGAACACTGCCCCGAGTGGCTGTTTGACACCTGGCTCCTGCGAGTGGAGCGGGCGCTCGACATCGAGGCGGAGCACGGCAGCTATCTCGATGGGCTGGTGGCGAACCTGCCGCTCGTGCGCCGCTATCTGCGCGGTGACGAGCGCATCGGCTGGGAGCAGCGGCTGGCGCACGACCTGGCGCGCGACCCGACGCAGTACGACGCGGCGGCGGCGCTGTTCGAGCGCGTGACCCGCGCCATCGAGGGCGGCTCGGCCGCGGTGGCGTGGTCGGCGGCGGCGGAGACCTCGGACTCGCCCGAGGCGCACATCAACGTTCACTGGCTGGCCGCGCTGGCCAACCCCACCGGGGTCGCCGCGCCGTGGATGCGGCTGGCGCGCTACCTGTTCGATGAAGGGCTCGCCGATGAGGCCTTCGAGGTGGCCTGCCGTGGAGTGTCCGCCCTGCAGGACGATGAGCGGTCGGCCGCGCTGTCGGCTCTGGAGGCGCGGTGGGGCGCGTCCAAGCTGGAGGGGCCGTTCTCCACCTCCGCCTACGAAGCCGGGCTGCGCACCGCCAGCGCTGGCAACGCGGCGGAGGCCGCGCGCCACCTGCGATGGGCCGCGGCGCGCGAGCCGCAGAGCAGCGCCTATGTCGAGCGCCACGCGATGGCGCTGGTGCAGCGCGGCGCGGGCAGCGAAGCGGTGCGCGCGCTGGCCCGGGTGCAGCGCGGAGAGGCGCCATATCTCATCGGCAAGGCCTTCTTGGAGTCCGGGCAGCCCGACGCCGCGCTGCGGATCTTGCGCTACGCCTCGCGCCGCTTCCGGACTCCGGAGGCATGGCAGACCCTGGCCACCGCCGCCACGCTGGTCGGCGAGCACCGCGTCGCGTGCCAGGCGTTGCGACGCGCCATCGCCGCCGGAGCCCACCTGGAGACGCCGCTCTTGGCCCGCTACGCCACCGCGCTGATGCGCGTGGGCGAGTTCGCCGAGTGCGAGGAGATCGCCACGCGGCTCATCGCCAAGGCCGGCGGTGACCGCGAGGCCAAGATCATCGGGCTGCACTGCATGGCTCGAGCGCTGGCCGGACAGGGCCGCCATGTCGATGGCCACGCCTACGCCAAGGCGGCGCGCGAGCTTGGGCCGAGCCGGGCGCTGGCGCGCGAGCTGGACGAGACCATGGAGCGGATCGTCGCCCAGGAGACCATGCCGGTGGCCGGCGGCTCGGAAGACAGCCCCGAGCGGCAGGACTTCGCGGCGCTCGAGGCCGGCGACACCGACCTCGCCGCGGAGGCGCTCGACAGCGATTCATGGATGCGAGTGCGCGCCGCGCTCGCCGCCACCGAGTTCCGCCAGATCGAAGAGAACGGCGTGCCGGTGGCGGCGGTGGCCATCGACGCCGCGCGCCAGCTCCTGGCGCGGAGCATCGGCAGCCTCAGCCTGGACGCCACGCTGTGCCGGATCCGCGCGCTGCGGATCCTCGACAACGCCTTCGTGCAGATCGATCCGCCTCCGCCGATGGGCAGCCGGCTGTCAGCCGAGCAATTCGAGCGGCAGTACCAGGACCGAGAGCGGCGCAGCGGCCGCAACACCGGCGGCGCCGCGCCGCGGTGACGCGGGTGACGCGCGCGCTTGGCGGTGACGCGCGCGCCTGGCGGCCGCAAAAGTCGCGGCGACGGCTCGCTCAACCCGAGGCGATGCGTACAATCCGCCGCGCCGCATGTACCGCTTGCTCTACTGGCTCTTGCTCCGCCACCTGCCCGCCGAGGCCACCCACCGCTGGGCGTTCGCCGCCTTGCGGGCCCTGTGCCGGGTGCCGCTGGCGCAGCGCGCGCTGGCGTGGTGGCTCGCGCCGCGAGATCCTGCGCTGGTGGTGGAGGCGATGGGCCTGCGCTTCGCGAGCCCGCTGGGGCTGGCCGCCGGCTTCGACAAGGACGCCGAGGGAGTCGAGCCGCTGCTCGCGCTGGGCTTTGGCTTCCTGGAGGTGGGCACGGTCACCGCCGAGCCGCAGCCAGGTAACCCCAGGCCCCGGCTGTTTCGCCTGGTGAAGGACCGCGCGCTCCTCAACCGGATGGGCTTCAACAACCACGGCGCGGAGGCCGCGGCCGAGCGCCTGCGCGGTCCGCGCAGTGGCGTGGTGGGGGTCAACATCGGCAAGACCAAGGTGGTGGCGGAGGACGACGCCGCCATGGACTACGCCGCCAGCGCGCGGCGCCTGGCGACGGTGGCGGACTACCTGGTGGTCAACGTCAGCTCGCCCAACACGCCGGGCCTGCGCTCGCTGCAGTCGGTGGACAAGCTGTGGCCGGTGCTGCGCGCCACCAGGGAGGCGTGCGACGCCGCCAGCCCGCTGCGCAAGGTGCCCTTGCTCGTCAAGATCGCGCCCGATCTCCTGGACGAAGAGATCGACGCGGTGGCCGAGCTGGTGCTCGAGCTCGGGCTCGACGGCATCATCGCCACCAACACCACGATCCGGCGCGACCACTTGCGCACCGCCGCGGCGCAGGTGACGGCGCTGGGCGCCGGCGGCATCTCCGGCCCTCCGGTCAAGGCGCGCTCGCTGGAGGTGCTGCGGCGCCTGGCGACGCGCGTCGGCGCGCGCGTGCTCATCATCTCCGCGGGCGGCGTCGAGTCCGCCGATGACGTGGAAGAGCGGCTCGCCATGGGCGCGAGCCTGGTGCAGGCCTATACCGGCTTCGTGTACGGCGGGCCGCTGTGGGCCGCGCGGATCCACCGCGAGCTGTCGCGCCGACGTCGCGCCAGGGCGCGAGCCGCGAGCTGACTGTCACGCGCTGCGCCCCTCGCGGCGCTCCCTGCGCCTGGCCGCCTCCGACATCGCCCACGCGCAGATCGGGCAGCGGTCCGGATCGTGTCCGCGCGCCGGACAGTACGCGCGGCCAAAGTAGATGATCTGCAGGTGCAGCAGGTTCCAGCGTGGCGCCGGGAAGGCCGCCTTGAGATCTCGCTCGACCCGCTCCACGGTGTCGCCGCGCGAGAGTTGCCAGCGCCGCGCCAGGCGAAAGATGTGGGTGTCGACGGGGAATGCCGGGACGCCGAAGGCCTGGGCCATCACCACGCTCGCGGTCTTGTGACCGACGCCCGGCAGCGCCTCGAGCGCGGAGAACTGCGCGGGGACCAGGCCGCGGTGCTCCGCGACCAGCTTGCGGGCCAGCGCCGCCAGGTTCTTGGCCTTGCTCGGGGCCAGGCCGCAAGTCTTGATGTGCGGCAGGATGTCCGCGGCGGACAGCGTGGCCATGGTGGCCGCGTCGCGCGCGCAGGCGAACAGGCCGGGCGTCACTTGATTGACGCGCGCGTCCGTACACTGCGCCGACAGCACCGTGGCCACCAGGAGCTGAAACGGATCGGCGTGGTCGAGCGGGATCGCGGGCTGGGGGAAGTGGGCGTCGAGGATGGACTCGATGACCGCGGCGCGCTCCGCCTTGGTGCGGACCTTGGCCGGCGCGGGGAGCGCGCGGTGATGGACCGGGGGCCGCGCCAAGCTCACGGCGCCCCACCATCGAGCCCGCTGCGCTCGCCGGTCTGCTCACGGTCCTCGCGCGGCTGCTCGCTGCGCTCACGCCGCCGGGCCCGCTGCGCCACCTCGGCGGCGTCCTGGCTCCGGCCAGCCGCGGTGAGCGCGCGGGCCTGCTCGGTGAGCGCGCGCGTGCTGCGCGGCGCCAGCCGCTCGGCCTCGCGCAGCGCGGCCAGGCCCTGCTCCAGCTCGCCGCGGCGGATGAGCAAGCGCCCCAGGTGAAAGTGCCCAAGCTCCTGGTCCGGGCTGACCTCTACCAGGCCGCGGTAGGCGCGCTCGGCCTGGGCTTCGTCGCCGAGCCGCCGCGCCGCACCCCCCCAGTAGCGGTAGTAGTCCGCGCAAACGTCGGCGCCGAGATCCACGACCAGCCAGAGCGCCACGGTGACGCCAGCGGCCAGCGCCGCCCGCCCGACCCGCGCCAGCGCCGCGGCGTCCTTGCCCGCGCGCCAGAGCAGCAGGACCACGACCGCGAGCATGCCCACCGCCACCCTGGCCGGCAGCGGCGGACGCACGAGGAGCAGGAGCGCCGCCGCGCTGGCCACGAGCCCAAGCACCAGCCCGCGTCGCCACGCGCGCCAGGGCCAGCGCCGTCGCCACCACCGCCCGAGCCCCGCCAGGCGAGCCACCAGGGGCTCGGGCAACAGCAGCACATACAGGGCCATCATCAAGTAGGAGAACAGCCCGATCTCCAGCCTGCTCACCGCGATGACCGCGTGAAGCGAGACGCCCAGCGGCAGCGCCCAGCGCCAGGCCCGAGCGCGCCACACCGTGACCGCCAGCACCAGCTCGACGACGATCACCAGCCGCGACGCGACGGCGACGCCCATGGTCGCGTCGATCCAGTCGCGCAGCGCTCCGCGTAGCTGCTGCGACATCGCGGTGCCATCGATCCAGCGCGCGTCCAGCTTGGCCACCGCCGCCCACAGATACATGATCCCGAGCTGCAGCAGCACCAGGCGCAACGCCACCGAGCGAACCGACGCGAGCCCTCCATCGGCCTGGCTGTCGCCTGAGCCGTCTTCTCGCCCTCGCGCCGCAGGCGCGCGCTGCGCGGCTGGCGCTGGAACGAAGGCCCACAGCGTGACCACGATCCACACCAGGTAGTGGTGCTGATAGGAATCAAGCTGACTACCGAAGTAGCACCAGCCGTAGAGGCCAGAGAGCGCCAGCATCGCTGCCCGGCTCGTCAGCCCCAGCGCCGCCGCCACCGCCAGCGCGGAGATGAGGCCCTGCGCGATGACGAAGCTGTCACGCCCGGGGCCTAGCGCGGAGAGCCACGGCACGTGCGCCAGCGCGAAGCCCCCTGCGCCATAGCGCGGCGCGTGCGGGAGCTGCAGGATGGCGTCGAGCGCGACGAGCGCGAACAGCGCGAACCGGGCCAGCGCCAGCTTGCGCGCCGAGACCTCGAGCGGCCAAGCCCAGGGGGCGACCGCAGCCCGGGCGCCGTGGACGCGCACCTCGGCAGACGGCGTGGCGGCGCGGGCCTCGGCGCGGGCCGCGCTGGCGGCGCTGACCGCGGGCGCCGCGCTGGACGCGGCTGCTGTGTCCTGCGGCCCCAGCGAGGATGCGCCCGCGCCGGCAGGTAGCTGCCGCTCCAGCGAGGATGCGCCCGCGTCGGCGGGCTGCCGCTCTAGCTGCTGACTCGACGACGACAGCTCCGACGACGCGCGCGACGCGGCGCCGGTGGAGCCGTGCGGCCGTGGCTGCTTGGCCCTCGCGTTGCCGCCGCCGCGCTGCTTCGCCTTCGTGGCCTGGCGAGCCGGCTTGGGCCCAGCGACCAGCGCCTTGCTCCCGGCGGCCCCGCGCGACTTCTTTCGCCGCTGACTCACGCTCGTGCCTCGTCCCACAGAAAATGAGCGGTGGCAAGGTGGCCCGGCGCGCCGCGCGCAAGGCGCCGCGACGAAGCGTCCCTCGGCGCCCCGCGCAGGTGCGGCGACGGCTGATCGACTGACGCGACGTCGCAGCGAGGCACTAGAAGGCCCCCCCTTGGCAGAGATCGCCGCTGGTGAAGTCGCGACGAGCCCCGCCGAGATACTCGCAGGTCATCGACGCCACCACCGCCACGCCTGGGTTGCGCTGACAGAGGTGCTGCCCCATCGCCACCAGCACGCCCTGGCGTCCGCGCTGCGCCAGCTCGATCCACGCCTCGTGAAAGTGGGAGGGCAACACCACTGACTGTTCGCCCAGCCGCAGCACCGGCGCACACCGCGCCATCCGCATGGGAGAGAACATCCGCCAGGAGAAGCGCTCATCGTGCGGGTCACGCCGCAAGAAATACGTCGCCGGCAGGCCAAGCTGCACGGCGACCAACGCCGCGGCGAGCCAGCCCGTCCACCGAGGCCCTGGGCGGGCCGCGCCGCCTGCTGCTGCCGCCGCGTGGCCTGCTGCCGCGGCTGCCGCTGCGCCGCCTGCCGCTGCTGCCGCGCCGGCCGCGACCGCTGCTGCGCGCAAGGCTCCAGGTGGGGTGCTCACAGCGGCAGCGCCGCCTGCGCGCTCGGCGCCGCCGCGCGCGGGGCAGGCGGATGATACGTGAGCTGCTCGTCCACCCAGGCGCCCTCGACCAGCGCCTCGCGCAGCACGACGGCGCCGCCCTCCAGCGACGCCACCGCGACGCCATCGAGGTACAGCACGGCGTTGCCCACCACCACGGGCACGCGCGGGCCCGGCGAGAGCACGCCGGTGAGGTTCAGCGGATCGGCCGCTGGCACCCGCACCGCGTCGGCCACGCCAGCGACGCGGCGCACCGCGCGCAGCTCTTCGAGCGCCTCCGGCAACGCGAACTGCTCGCCCACGAACCCGGACACGAAGCGACCGCCGCGGATCTCGCCGCGCGCCTCCAGCCGGCGCAGCGCGGTCAGCACCTCTCGCCACGGCGGCAGGCTGGCCTCGCGCACCACCAGATCGCGGAACACCACGCCGTAGCGATGCAGGAGCTGGCGCGCAGAGGCGTCCGGATCCATGTCGCCTGGGTGGGCGGGAGGCAACAGCCACCATCGGCCGGCCGCCGTCGGCAGCGAGCGCAAGGCGTGGCTTGGCCGCTCGCGATCGCGGTGCCGCGCCTTTTTCACCGCCTCCTGCCAGCGCCGCACCGTCGGCGCGCTGGCCTGCGGCGCGTCGTGCAAGCTCTTGACCTGACCTCGGCCGCGATCCACCAGCACGCGCAGCGAGGCAAAGCCATCGGCGGTGGCCAGCCCGGCCGCCACCAGCTCCCACAGCGCGTCCTCGACGTCATCGGCGGACAGCGCGGTGCGCTGCACCAGATCGGAGAGGAACGACGCCCCGGCGCGAGTGAGCTCCGCGATGACCGCCTGCGCCGGCTGGCCCAGGTTGTCCACGCCCGTGTCGGCCACCGCAGCCGCGGCGCGCAGCCAGCCGGCGTCGCGTCGCAGCAGCAGCGCCAGCGGCGCGGAGCGCGAGGGCGCCACTCGCGCCGTCAGCCGCGCGCGCTCTGCCTCCTCGGCGTCAGGCTCCCGGCGCCTGGGGCTGAGGCGACACCACACGACCTGCCCGGTCAGGCACAGCGAATCGAGCCAGGAGGGATCGTAGCCGCACAGCCGCGCCGGCAAGATCTCGCGCTCCCAGGCGCCAGCGGCGGTCTCCCAGCCACCGAGCTGCTCCACCAGACGTTCGAGCCCCGCCGCGCCCATGAGCTGGGTGCCGCGCGCCAGCCGCTGCCAGCGCAAGAGAAAGCGCATCAGCGCCGCCGCGCTCACCGGCTCGATCTCGGCGCGCAGCCGCGCCAGGGTCAGCCGGTGAATCCGCGCCAGGATGCGGCGGTTGCACCACTCAGTCCCGGGCTCGACCTGCGCGACCTCCGGGCGATGCTCACCGGACGCAGCGAGCCGCGGTGAGCTGGCGCCCGACGTCGGCTCTCCGGCTGCCATCCCGCCAGGCGCGAGCCCCGCTTCTTCCGCGGTGACGATGGCGCGCACCGCCTCCGCCACCGTGCGGCCGCGCCGCGACACCGTCGCGCCGTGCGTGAAGGCGCCGCGCAAGATGGCGCCGTCGGCCTCGAGCGCCAAGAGCGCCGCCTGCACCTCGGCGGCTGACAGGCCCAGCTCGCCAGCCAGCTCGCCGGCCGTGATCGGCCCGCGGTGATCGAGGTGACCTGACACCACCTTCACCAGCGCCGCCTCGCGCTCGAGCGCCACCGCCCAGGCCGGCGCCGTGATCTCCGGCAGCGCGGTGACCTCAGCCAGGAGCGGCAGCACGCTGGCCAGCCGCTCGGTCGCCACCCAGCCGCGACGCCAGTTGCCGCGCTCGTCGGCAAGCTTCGCGTTCCAGGTGAGGCAGGTGGCGCGGCCGGCGTCCGCCAGGGCGGCAAACCAGCGCGCCAGCTCCTGCTCGCCTGCCACCTGCGCCAGCGGCGCCCCCGGGCGAAACACCGCGGGCGCGGCGCCGTCGGAGAGGCCGAGGCCAGCGCCGTCGCCGCGATCGTCGCCGCGATCGTCCCCAGGCCAGCGCTCGGGCACGAGCCACAGCGCCAGCAGCGCGTCGTGGAGCTCATCGGCGTCACGCACCGCCGGCATGGACTCTCCGACCGCGGCCTTGATCGCCGCCGGGTCCAGCGCCGCGGAGGACTCCGCCACCTCGGCCGACAGGCCACGGCGCAGCGACACCGCGCGCGTCCGCCGCTCCTCCAGCGGCGCGTCGTCCAGGAAGGCGTACGGGTTGGCGTTGAGCAGCTCGTGACAGAGCGGGCTCGGCTCCACCGTGTCGCGGCCCAGCACCGTGATCTCGCCGCGCTCGAGCTGGCCCATCAGCGCGGTCAGCCCCTGCCCGTCCATGGCCTCCACCAGGCAGTCGCGGACGGTCTCGTACACCAGCGGGTGGTCGGGGACCTCGCGATCTCCGGTGATGTTCTCCAGGCACGCCTGCGCCTGCGGGAACACCACGCTCAACAGATCCGCCGAGCGCATCTTCACCAGGTGGGGGGCCACCTTCTTGCCGCCCCGTCGCCGCAGCACCGCCAGCGAGCGGGTCGCGTTCCAGCGCCAGCGAATCTCGAACATCGGCGCGTCCAGGAGCGCCTGCACCAGCACCGGCTGGGCCTGCGCCGACGGCAGGAACTGGAACACGCTCTCGAGCGGGAAGCTGTGCGGTTGCCCGAGCGAGATCACGATGCCATCGTCCGTGGCCGCGGCCTGCAGCTCGAAGTCGAAGCTGCGGCAGAAGCGCTTGCGCAGCGCCAGCCCCCAGGCGCGGTTGATGCGCCCACCCAGCGGCGCGTGCAGCACGAGCTGCATGCCGCCGCCCTCGTCGAAGAAGCGCTCGGCGATGATCAGGTCATGGCGCGGCAGCGCGCCCAGCGCGGCGCGGCCCGCGGCCAGGTAGGTCACCATGGACGCCGCCGCCTGCGCCGACATCGAGGCCTCCGCGGCCAACCAGGCCGCGATCTCGTCGGTCCCCAGCCCGGCGCACAGCCGCTCTTCGATCTCGCCGCGCAGCGCGCTCACCTCTTGCGACAGCTCGCGGGTGCGCGCCGGCGCCTCGCCGATCCAGAACGGGATGGTCGGCGGCATCCCCTGCGCGTCCTCCACCAGCACGCGGCCCACCTCGACGCGGCGGATCCGCCACGCCTTGTTGCCGAGCTGAAAGATATCGCCCGCCGAGCTGTCGATGGCGAAGTCCTCGTCGACCTCGCCCACCCGCACCTCCTCGGGCCACTCCACGACCTGGTAGTTGTTGTTGTCCGGAATGGCCCCGCCGTTGACGATGGCCGCCAGCCGCGCGCTCTTGCGGGCCCGCAGCTTGCCGTTGACCCGGTCGCGGTGGACGTGCGCGGCCAGGCCGCTGCGCCGCTCCGAGGCGCCCTCGCTCACCAGGTGCAGGACCTGCTCCATCTTCTCGTCGGACAGGTCGCCGTACTGCGCGGCGCCGCGCACCAGCGCGACAAGCTCTGCCTCGTCAAAGTCCTCCGCGGCGCACATGGCCACGATCTGCTGGGCCAGGATGTCCAGCGGCCCCTCCCGCAGCTCGATGATGTCCAGGTTGCCGCGGCGGATGCCGCGCACCAGGGCGGCGCACTCGACGAGCTGATCGCGGGTCAGCGCGAACAGCCGCCCCTTGGGCGTGCCGCCGCGGTGGTGGCCGGAGCGGCCCACGCGCTGCAACAGCGTGGACAGCGCGCGCGGCGAGCCGAGCTGCACCACCAGGTCCACCGCGCCCACGTCGATGCCCAGCTCGAGCGACGCGGTGGCCACCGCGCAGCGCACCTGGCCGTGCTTGAGCCGCTGCTCGGCGGCCAGGCGCAACGCGCGAGACATCGATCCGTGGTGCGCGACCACGTGCTCCTGCCCCAGCCGCTCCTCCAGCGCCGCCGACACCCGCTCCACCAGCCGCCGCGTGTTGACGAAGACGATGGTGGAGCGGTGCTCGGACACCAGCTTGGCGATGCGGTCATAGACCCGGCCGAACTGCTCGTTGGAGGCCACCGCCCCCAGCTCGTCGTCCGTGATCTCGATGGCCAGATCCAGCGCCCGCCGATGTCCGCCGTCCACGATGTGCGGCAGCTCGCGCCGGCTCCCCACCAGCAGCCGCGCGATGAGCTCGATGGGCCGCTGCGTCGCCGACAGGCCGATGCGCAGCGGCCGGCGCCGCGCCGCCTGGTCGCCTGGCGCCAGCGAGAACAGCTCGCCCGCGCCGCCGCCCTGTCCCACCAGCCGGTCCAGGCGCTCCAGCGACAACGCCAGGTGAGCGCCGCGCTTGTCGGGGGCGATGGCGTGGATCTCGTCGACGATCACCGTGCCCACCTGCCCGAGCGCGACCCGCCCCCGCTCGGTGGTGAGCAGGATGTACAGGGACTCCGGCGTGGTCACCAGGATGTGAGGGGGGCGCTTGGCCATGCGCTGCCGCTCCGCCGCCGGCGTGTCGCCGGTGCGCACCGCCACCCGGATCTCCGGAAACACCTCACCGTGTCGCGCGAAGAACGCGGCCAGCTCGGCCAGCGGCGCCTCCAGGTTGCGCTGGACGTCGTTGGACAGGGCCTTGAGCGGCGAGATGTAGAGGATCGCCGTGCGGTCCGGCAGCGGCGCCCGCAGCCCGGCTTGCACCAGCGCGTCGAGACACGCGAAGAACGCCGCCAGCGTCTTTCCAGAGCCGGTGGGCGCGGCGATCAGCACGTCCTGCCCGCTGGCGATGCGCGGCCAGCCGCCGATCTGCGGCTCGGTGGGGGTGCCGAAACGCTCGCAGAACCACGCCGCCACCAGCGGGTGAAACCCGCGCAGCACCTCGTGCGGCGGGGCAGGCCCGGCGCTCTCCATCTGCAACTCGGCAACCACGGCCCCTGAGCGTAGCGCACCGGCGCGGTCCGCGGGAGATCTGCCCAGCGTTGACCACGCGCCCGGCTCGCCGGGATCACCGCTGGCACCCCAGAGCCTGGCGACGCCCGTGCCGGGCCTGCCAAAGGTCCCTCTGGCGCCGCGGCGAATTGACGGGTCGCCCTTGTCCCGCCACCCTCTCCCCATGGCCCGATTGCACCACGAGCTCCTCACCTCCCAGGGCGCGGCGGTGCGCGGTTACCTGATGCTCACGCATGGCATCTTTGGATCCGGAGGCAACTGGCGCAGCATCGCCCGCAAGGTGCATCGCGCGCGGCCAGACCTCGGCTGCGTGCTGGTGGACCTGCGCAACCACGGCAAGTCCGACTCACCGCCCCCGCCCCACGACCTGGCTGCCTGCGCCGATGACGTGGGCGAGCTGGCTGGCGAGCTCGCCGGACAGGGCGTACGGCTCGTCGCCGCCGCCGGCCACAGCTTTGGCGGCAAGGTGATGGCCACGCTGCGCCAGCGCCGGGCGCGCCACCCTGGGGCCTCGCAGATCGCGCAGTGGTGGATGCTCGACGCCTCGCCCAGCGCGCGGCCCCTGGCGTTCTCCGAGCCGCACAACTCCGTGCGCCAGGTGCTGGAGACGCTCGAGTCGTTGCCTCCGCGCTTCGCCTCACGCGAGGCGTTCGAGGCCGCGCTCACCGCCGCCGACCAGCCGCGCGCGCTGGCGCAGTGGCTGGCGCAAAACCTCGAGCCCGCCGACGAAGGGCTGCGCTCGCGGCTGCCTTTGCCGGCGGTGCGCCAGATGCTGGAGTCGTACTACGCGGCGGATCTGTGGCCGAGCGCGCTCGATCCCGCGGGCGGCGACCTGCACGTGGTCGTCGCCGAGCGCTCCTCCACGCTCAGCGTCGCGGATCGGGCAGCCCTGCGCGTCGCGCCGCCGCACCTGCGCTCCCATGCCATCGACGCCGATCACTGGCTCCACATCGAGGCCCCTGACGCCGTCGTCGCGCTGCTCGCCGAGCACCTGCCGCGGGGAGAACTCGCCTAGAAAAAATGATCTAGGGCTTGGTCGCACCTGGGTCTCTATTGCGGCTCAACGCGAAACGTCATCTGGTACCCGCCGCTGCCGCAGGAGAGCTGACGCCCTCGGAGCTGCGCCATGCTCAACGGAGCCGCCGCGCACGAATAAGCAGGATCGTCCACCGTCAGGTCCTCGTCCAGGGCACTTAGCACCAGGGTGCTACCCGCAATGAGAGCGCCGGAAATGGTCCGGCAAAGGATGCAGAGAACGCATCCGCCTTCACGGAGGAGATCCCAGTGAGCGTCCCGTTGACGTTGACCTGAACGAAGAGATCCGGTGCACCACCACCGATATCCCATGGCGTTCCGTCAGACTTTGTCGTCGGCACGGTGACGTTGATACTAGAGATGGCGTAGATGCGGGGATACGCCGCGACACAGGAGCCCGCAACGCATACGGTCTCCCCCACACACGTGTCGGCGCTCTCCGAACATCGCGAGGTGTCGTTGGGGCCACCTCCGATGGGCACGTCATCACCCTCATCGGTTGCACATGCCGCAACAATCAAAAGGCCGCAGCCCATCACTACCCAAGGAACTGTCATGTTCACGCCCTCCGTGGGCAGCGTACTGCGAGGCATACGGAGCACACAACCTTCCTTCCATAGAATAGAAGTGAGCCCCCACCTGGGCCGCCGCCGGCCCCAGGCCCAAAGCGCGGCCAGCTTGCTGCGCGCCCGACCGCGAGCGTGTAGCTTCGCGCGATGGCCCGCATCAACGACCACTTCTCCAAGCTGCCCGCAGGCTACCTCTTCCCCGAGATCGGCCGCCGGGTGCGCGCCTACGCTGCCGCCCACCCTGACGCCAAGGTGATCCGGCTGGGCATCGGCGACGTCACCGAGCCGCTGTCGCCGACCATCGTCGCCGCGATGCACGCGGCGGTGGACGAGATGGGCCAGCGCCCCACGTTCCGCGGCTACGGACCGGAGCAAGGCTACGACTTCCTCCTCGACGCCATCCGCCAGCACGACTTCGGCGCGCGCGGCGTCGACATCGGCGCCGACGAGATCTTCGTCAGTGATGGCTCCAAGTGCGACAGCGGCAACGTGCAGGAGCTGTTCGACGCGGCGGCCAGCATCGCCGTCAGCGACCCGGTCTATCCGGTCTATGTGGACTCCAACGTCATGGCCGGCCGCACCGGACCGCTGGGCGCGGATGGCCGCTTCGCCGGGCTCGTGTACATGCCGGGCACGGAGGCCAACGGCTTTCAGCCTGCGCCCCCCGAGCACCCGGTGGACTTCGTGTATCTGTGCTCGCCCAACAACCCCACCGGAACGGTGGCCAGCCGCGCGGGCCTGGAGCAGTGGGTGGCGTGGGCGCGTCAGCACAAGGCCATCATCTTGTTCGACGCGGCGTATGAGGCCTACATCTCGGATCCAGCGGTGCCGCACTCGATCTTCGAGATCGAGGGTGCCAAGGAGTGCGCCATCGAGCTGCGCAGCTTCTCCAAGCGCGCGGGGTTCACCGGGGTGCGCTGCGCCTTCATGGTGATCCCCAAGCAGCTCATGGGCCAGGGGGCCGGCGGTCAACTCCGGTCGGTCAACGCCATGTGGTCGCGCCGGCATTCGACCAAGTTCAACGGCGTCTCCTATGTCGTGCAGCGCGCCGCCGCCGCCGCCTACTCGGCCGACGGCCTGCGGGAGACCATGGGGCAGGTCGCGTTCTACCTGGACAACGCGCGCCGCATGCGGGAAGGGCTGACCAAGGCGGGCTTCACCATCTTCGGCGGCGTCCACGCGCCGTATCTGTGGATCCGCACGCCGGACCGCATGCCGTCGTGGGACTTCTTCGATCAGCTCCTGACCCGCGCCCACGTGGTGGGGACGCCAGGAGCAGGCTTTGGCCCCGGCGGCGAGGGGTACTTCCGCCTGTCGGCGTTCAACTCCGCGGCCGCGGTGGACGAGGCCATCGAGCGCGTGGTCAAGGCGTTCGGCTAGCGCGCCGCCAGCGCGCCGGCCGGGTGGCTAGCCGCTACGCCCGCATGGCCTCTACCGGCGACACGCGCGAGGCGCGGATGGCCGGAAACAGCCCGCCCACCAGGCCCATGACGCCCGAGAACACGAGCGCGGTCACCACCACCGCGGCGGTCGGCCGGAAGCTCAGCACCACCTGCGAGAACGTCTGGAAGTTGAGCACCGAGACCTCGACGCTCGCCAGCAGCATCACCAGCGCGGTGCCGATCACGCCGCCGATCAGCGCCAGCGCGATCGCCTCCAGCACGAACGAGATCAGGATGGAGAGCCGGGAGAAGCCCAGCGCCCGCAGCGTGCCGATCTCCTTGGAGCGGTTGGCCACCGCCCCGTTCATCGTGATCGCCGCGCCGATCATGGCCGCCAGCGAAAACAGGATGGCGACCCCGATGCCCAGCCCCACCAGGAACCCGGAGGTCTGCTCGGACTGCTTGCGGAAATAGTCCGACTCGCGCGTCGCCTTCATGCCGAGCTGCTTGTCCGCCTCCACCGCGCTCTTGAACGCCGAGAACTGGCCGTTGCTGGCCAGGCGCACCCGCACCGATGAGACCCCGGCGCTGCGGCCCAGGGAGGTGCGGATGACGTCCAGGTCGCCCCAGACCTCGGACTCGTACGCGGAGCCGTTCGCCTCGAACACGCCCACCACCTGCAGCGGTCGGTTGCGGCGCAGATCGAAGCTCTGGCCTGGAGAGATCCCCTTGAAGCGCCCGGTGATGCTCTTGCCCACCACCACCTCGTTGCTCCCGGGCGCAGGCGCGCGGCCGCTCACGATCTTGGCCTCCGGGCGAAACGCCATCCCGCCCGCCGGCATGCCGCGGATGAGCACGTTGGTGGTCCCTCCAGATCCGTCGTCGATCTCTGCGCTCACCACCACCACCACCTCGCCGATCACGCCGGGCACGGCTGGCACGCCCCCTTCGCCCGCGCGGTCTGGCGACACCCCTGGCTGGCCCTTGAGCAGGTTGACCAGATCGTTGTTGATGCCGCTCGACAGCTCGGAGTCCGAGCCGTTGCGCAAGACGACCGCCACGTCCTGCCGGCCGCTGCTGCCAAACGCGCGGTTGATGCCCTCTCCCAGCATCAGCGCGGCGGCGAACACGAACACGACCAGCGCGATGCCTCCCGCGGTGGCCGCGGTGGTGACCTTGCGCACCATCAGGCTGCGAATGTTGTATTGCACGGGAATCATCAGTCGAGCCTCCGCAGCGCGTCCGTGACCTTGAGCCGAGACGCGCGCCTGGCAGGCAGCACCGCGGCCGCCACGCCCAGCGCCAGGGCCAACCCCAGCGCCATGAGCAGCACCGAAGGCGGCGTGCGAAAGTAGGGGAAGAAGGCAGCCATGCTCTCCTCGATCACCGGCCCGAGCAGGCCGTTGATGAGGACCACCGTCAGCGCGACGCCGATGACGCCGCCCAGCGCGGCGATCAGCACCGACTCGCCGAGGATGAACCCGCGGACGTGGCCGGCCGAGAACCCGACCGCGCGCAGGACCCCGTACTCGTGGGTTCGCTCGCGCACGTTCATCGCGATCGAGTTGGCGAGGATGAGCGCCATGATGAGCAGGATGCCCACCGAGATCCAGTCGAAGGCCTTGAGGATCGCCGAGAACGCGCCCAGAAACGAGAGCTGGAACGCGCGCTCGCTCATGGTCATGGTCTGGTCGTCTCGCTCGTCGAAGATCTTGTCGATCTGCCGGCTCAGCTCCGCGCCTTTACGCGGGTCGCTCACCCGCGACATCATCCAGCCGATCTGCTCCCGCGAGAACGAGGCCCGCGGATCGTTGTTGAAGAAGTCCCATCGAAACACCATCGTGTTGCGATCCACGCTCTTGCGCGTCGCCTCGTAGATCCCCACCACCTTGAACTCCCAGTCACCCGGATAGATGTCGCTGGTGATGACCAGCCGGTCACCGACCTTGACCTCCAGCGTCTTGGCCAGGACGTCGCCCAGGATGGCGCCGTTGGCGGTGGTCTTCCACTCCGCGAGCTGGGCGGCCGGCACCTTCATCTCGTCGATCACATCGAACCACGTGTGCTGATCTGCGGCGAAGGTGGCGAAGAAGGGGATCCGCTTCTTGGGGTCCTTTCCACCAAACCACACCGCCCACGAGGCGGCCTTGATCCCGGGGATCGCGCGCACATCGTCGATGTAGCGCTTGGGGAGCTGCATCGTGATCGAGACCTTGTGCCGGGTGGCCAGCCGGTCCTGCGCCGCCTCATCCGCGCCCGCGCTCCACGCCACCACCACCGTGCGGATGGCGCTGAAGATGACCACGGTCAAGGCGATCACCACGATGGTGAGGATGGTCCGCCAGCGTCGCCGAAACATGTTGCGCCGCGCGTAGGTTGCCAGGTTCATTGCAGCGCCCCCTTGTCCAGCCGGCGCTGCACGGAGGCGCGCTCAGCGGCGGCAGGATCGTGAGTGACCATGAAGATGGTCTTGTGGAACTCCTTGTTGAGGCGCTCCATCAAGGTCAACACGTCGTCGGCGCTCTTGCGATCCAGGTCGCCGGTGGGCTCATCGGCGACGATGATCTTCGGATCGTTGACGATGGCCCGGGCGATGGCCACCCGCTGCTCCTGACCACCGGAGAGCTGCCTTGGGTAGTGCTCCATGCGGTCCTCGAGCCCGACCACGCGCAGCGCGGTCGCCACCCGCTTCTTGCGCTCATCGGACGAGAGGTGGGTGAGCAAGAGCGGCAGCTCCACGTTCTGCGCCGCGGTCAACACCGGGATCAGGTTGAAGGACTGAAAGATGAAGCCGATGTTCTGCGAGCGCCACTTGGCCAGCTCGCCATCAGACATGCGCGAGAGGTTCGAGCCCGCGACCTCGGCGTCCCCGGTGGTGGGCCGGTCCAGGCCGGCGATGATGTTGAGCAAGGTCGACTTGCCGGAGCCCGAGGGCCCCATCAGCGCCTCGAACGAGCCAGCCGGCACCTCCAGATCCAGACCATCGAGCACCTGGATCGTCTCGCGGCCGCGCTGGAAGGACCGGGAGATCTTGCGCAGGGTGACGATGCTTGGACCGCCAGCGTCCGCCTTGCCCTTGCCGTCGCCCTTCTCCTTGGCGGCGGCGCCGGCCTTGCTCGCGGCCCCCCCTTCGCTCTTCGCTTCCTTCGCTTCGCCGGCTTCGATGCTTCCTGTCGTCATTGCTGCGTCTTCTCCTTGATGCTCTTGCCATCGACAAGTGCAGACGGCGGCCGTAGTACTACCTTGGTTCCAGAGGGCAAGATCGGGCTCTTTAGCTCCCGGGCCTCTCCAACCTCCGCTCCTAGCGTAACTGCGGTCATGCGGACCACGTCATCTTCCACCACAAAGACCACCTGGGCACCATCGCGCTCGGCCACGGCGGCGCTCGGCACCACCAGCTTGGGGGCCTCCGCGAGCTGCGCCTCGGTGAGCGCCTCTCGCAGGAAGCTCACCCGCGCCGCCATGTCCGGAAGGACCTCCTTGGGGCGGTCGACGAAGCGGACCTTGACCGGAACGGTGGCCTTGGAGCGATTGACCCGACGGCCGAGCTCCTTGACCGACCCGCGGTAGCGTTGCGACGGATACGCATCGAGGATGATCTCGCATGGCGCGTCCATCGCCACCTGCGAGAGCTTGCTCTCGGGGATGTCAATCTCCACCACCAGCGACTCGAGATCCACCACGTCCACGACGCCGGGCGTGCCAAACCCAGGCGACACGCCCTCGCCGACCTCGACGAGCTTGTCGACGACGGTGCCGGTGATGGGCGTGATGATGATGTAGTTCTGCAACGACACCTCGATGCTCTGCACATCCGCCTGCGAGGCGGCGGTCTCGGCATCGGCCGCGCGCACCGCCGCGCGCAGCGACTCCAGGCGGCTCTGCAGATCTTCCACCGTTGCCTTGGGCGAGACGCCGCTGCTCAGGAGCGACTGCTCGCGCGCCAGCGTCACCTGGGTCTCGGCGAGCGTGGCGCGCGAGGTCTGGGCCCGCGCCCGCGCCGCAGCGACCCGCGCCCGCGCCGCGGCCAGCGCGCTGCGCTGATCCACGTCCTCGAGCCGCGCGACCTTGGCGCCCTTCTCGATGCGCTGGCCCTCCTCGACGAAGATCTCGGCGATGCGCCCGGGCACCTTGGCGGCGACCTTGGCGTTGATCTGCGCCACGACGTAGCCGGTGGCGGTGATCTGCACCTGCGCTTGCGCCGGAGACACGACCAGCACCTCACCGGTCTCCACCTTGGTGGTGAACAGCGCGCCTTTGGCGCGAGGCATGACCACGAAGTACACCACCGCGATGAGGCCGACCACGGCGCCCATCCACAGGACCGCTCTCCCCTTGCGGCCAGAAGGCTCGCGCGGGTTGCGATCAATCCGAAGTGATGCCAGGTCTTGAGATAGTTGATCCTGTGCCAAGCGCGTCCCTCTTCTTCCTCAGCTCGTCGCACATCGTGGCCGAAGAACCCGGGGGTGGGAAGCTTGGGCCTGTGCAAAAACTGAAACAGAAGAGGCTCACCTTGGACGAACCTGCGACATCGGGACTGTCGCGGCCGACCGCACCGCGGACGAACCAGCGCCGACCTGGTCACCGAGCCCACCGAGCCCACCGAGCCCACCACGCCTGACCGCTCACGACACGTCCATCAGTGAAGCGGAACCAGTCCGGAGCGAATCGCGAAGCGCGTGGCGTCCGCGTTGTTGCGCGCGCCGATCCGGCGCAGCACCGCGGCGCGATGCGAGTCGATCGTCTTGATCGACAGGCTCAGCTCCTCCGCCATCTCGCGGTTGGAGCGCCCTCCGGCGATGCCGAGCAGGACGTACAGCTCGCGCCGCGTGAGATCCGGCGAGTTCTCCACGGCCGGCCAGCCCGGGGACTCCCCCTGGGCGACGCGGGCGAGCGCGTTGCGGACATCGGCCTCTTCCCCGGTGAGATCGATGATCCCCAGGGCGCCGATGCGCTTGGCCCAGGACGCCAGCCCCTGACGCCCCCACGACACCAGGATGACCTGCAGGTCCTGCAGGTGCTGGAATCGCTCGAAGGCGTGTTGCTCGATGGCGAGGCTGCCGTCGACGAGCAGCAGCCCAGAGGAGGTGGCCAGCGTCTGCGCCGCCTCCTCCGCGGTCTTCACCGCGACGACCTCTGCTCCTAGCTCATGCAAGAGCTTCTGCAAGGCCTGACGAAGAATAAAATTCGGCTCGGCGAGCACAATGCGGGTCACGACCCACCTCCCTGGCAATCCACGGCTTGTTTGACGATTCCGTGATTCATAATTTCACACTGACATTCTCCGCATCGTTTTCCATTGACCGCGAGCGCCAACGAATTGTCCGCGATCGCGGCAAGCGCGAAAAGTTGCGTCCGGGGAGCATCGAACGCTTCGACCTGCGCGCTTGCGACAAGCCCAATCCAGGAACCAACGCACGAGTCGCTAACGAAGCGACCCGTTTCATCGAACGAACCAAACGAACCAAACGAACGAATCGAATGAACCGCGAGAACCGTCGCCTGCCCAGCGCCACCGTCGGCGACGTCCAGATCCTCGACGAGCGCTACCCGATCGCTATCTGGATCCTTCCGCCCGCCAACGCGCGCTGCTCCAGGCCCGGTGCGCCGCACCGGATCGCCGCTCGCCACCACCTGCTCGCGCGGGGCAGCGAAGATCGAGTACGTCGAAGCCATCATCACTGACCATTATTGCCAGACCAGATGAGCATTCGTCGAGAACAAGACACGCATTCTGCGCGTCAGCTCTCGACGCATCCGAGCGTCCAAGGCTGACGCTCGGCGGCGTCACCGAGTGACGCCTCTCGACGCTGGGCGGCGGGACACACTGACGACTGCCGTGTGCAGCGCTCGACCAGCAGGCCCGAGATCCCCGCCGTTTCATGCATTTCGGCGACGAGCCGCGATGAGAAGTAGTGGTCTCATACGTGTCAGGGCCCGCCTGCCGCGCTCGGGACACCCGAGCGCCCGCGAACCATCGAGCCGCGGCCGGCGGGTCATCCGGAACCACACCGCCAGAGGTTGAAAGCGTCCGAAGCGGCCGAGGTCGCGGCTGCGGCCGAAGGCCGCTGCCCGAAGGCGCCGGCCCTGGCAGTAGCCGCTAGAGCGGCTGGTCGAAGCTCGGCGCCTGGTCGAAGCTCGGCGGCTGGTCGAAGCTCGGCGGGTGGCCGAAGTGCTGCCGGTATGCGCGACAGAACGCCGAGACCTCCGAGTAGAACGCCAGCGGGGTGACCGCTGCGGCCGTTTCGCCGCCCCTGAGATAGGACCTCGCCCGCTCCATGCGCAAGGTCATGCGCAACTTGGTGAACGAAGTACCAGCCTCGGTGAGCTGCCGGGTCATGGTCCGCGGTGCCACCCCCAGCTTGCCCGCGATCTGGTCCGCCTCCGGACAGTCGAAGGACAGCGCGATCGCCAGCTCCGAGTGGACCCGCGCTTCCAACGACGGCGCCGGCAAGCGCTTGACCTCCGCGTCGATGGCCTCGTGCAGGACCTGCCCCAGGCGAGGCTCCGCTTGCGTGCAGCGCCGCGCCAGATCCACCGCGCGAAACACGACCGCGTTGCGGAGCTGGCCAAAGCGCAGGCGTTCAGCCCACTGCTCGCGTACCTGCGGGCTGCCACGGCGCTCGCTGTGGCGGAAGGTCAGCAGCACCGGCTCCACGCCGCGCTCGGTGGTGGTAGCGGTCGCGCCCGCCGCCAGCGAGATCAGGCGGAGCACGGAGAACTCGGCGTGGACCGGCAAGATCTCGTCTCCAGGCGCCACCTGCACCACGGCGATCTCCTCGCCTTCGTCCCGCCGAGTGCGCACGAAGCGATAGCCGGAGTTGATCGCCGGTGACATCCGGATGAGCGCATCGAGCGCATCGCCAAGCGTGGCGCTGGACGCCAGCAAGAAATGAAACCGCGGCAACGTCCCCGAGGAGCTCGCCTTGCCCACCACCGCGCCAAACTGCGGCGCGGCGGCCTCCAGCTCGCGAAAGATCGCCTGCTCGAGCGCGAACGGCGCGCGCTCCTGCTCCACGACGCTGAGATCGTCCCCGCTGCTTAGCAGCCAGGGTCCAGGATCGAGGCCCTGCTGCCGCACCAGCTCGAGCAGCACCTTGAGCCAGCGGCCGGAGACGGTGTAGGCGGTCGAGTCGGTCACCTTCGATACGCCTCTGGCGTCATCCCGGTCCAGCGCCGAAACGCCCGGGTAAAGGACGCGGGATTCGCGAAGCCCACGCGATAACCGACGCTGGAGATCGGCAGCTCGAGATCGCGCAGCAGCAGCTCGGCGATGCGGCGACGAACCCGGTCCACCACCGCGGTCCACGACTGGCCGCGACCATGCACCAGGCGCTGCAAGGCCTCCGCGGTCATCCCCATCCAGCACGCCACGCTCGCCATCGAGAAGTCGCCAGTGGGCAACATCCGCTCGATGGCCGCCTCCAGCACCGCCCACAGCTCCACCGGCGCCATCGTCGCGAGCTTGCCATCTGCGATGTCCTTCATCTCGGCAAACAGCACAGGGTTTGCGCGCACGAGCTGGAAGTCAAACGAGCCCGGCGCAAACACCATCTGATCGCACTCGGAGCCAAGCTCCACCGCGACCCCGAAAGCTCGTCCGTACGCATGCAGGTGAGAAGAGACCTCGCGGCGGAGCGTCACCCGCGTCGGCACCAGCGGCTGGCCGCTGAGCCGGCGCGCCTCCTTGAGGGTCCGCAGCATGCCGAACTCGATGCGCTCATAAGAGACCGCGACTCGCGGAAACACCAGATCCGTGCGGACTACACACGCCCCCTCATCCTCTCGGAAGGAGGTCACGAAGGCGTCGGTCTCGAGCCGCTGACGAGCGCGCATCGCGGCCGCCGCCTCGCGCAGGGTGGGTGCGAAACAACCCAGGAACTCATACAGAGAACGCTCATGTAGTCCAAGCGTGAAGCAGCGCTCGGCGACGCTGATGCCCAGCGGCAGCTCCGGCAGGCGCGCCGCGGCCAGATCCCAGATCGCGGTCTCCACTGCCACCGACAAGCGGCCGTGACGGAGGATCGATCCGATGTCCATCCCGACGCTGCGACCCAGCTCGGCCCCATCCAAGCCGAAACTCGGCAACGCATCGAGCAAGAGCTCCAGCGCCCCGATCCCGGACGTGACCGCCAACGTCCCCTCCATCGCCGACCACTTTACATGCCGGCTTCGCCCAGGGGAACTCTGGCTTCGTGTCTGGGCACGATCTTGAAGAGCCTGGTGCATTATCTAGGGGAGTCGACAAAAGCTCCGCAGACTTTAGGCTTGCTCACGAAGATTCCGGCGGAGTCGGTGAAGGACGAAGGTCCTGGGAGGAAGGGTCGGCCGCGCCGCGACCTGGACTGGACGCAGGAGGCTCGTCGGGGGCACCGCGACCTGGACTGGACGCAGGAGGCTCGTCGGGGGCGCCGCGACGACCCTATCGCCTGGAACCCTGGTACATTCCGCGCCGTATGAGCCGGTCCGAGCCCCGCCACGACTTCCTCCGCGACATCATCGACGCAGACCTGCGCGCGGGCCGACACCAGCGTGTCGCCACGCGCTTCCCGCCAGAGCCCAATGGGTACCTGCACATCGGCCATGCCAAGTCGATCTGCCTCAACTTCGGAATCGCCGCGGACTACAACGGCACCTGTAACCTCAGGTATGACGACACCAACCCGACCAAAGAGGATGTCGAGTACGTCGAGTCGATCGAGCGAGATGTCCGCTGGTTGGGCTTTGCCCCGACGGCGGTCTTGTTCTCGGCGGACTACTTCCCTCGGATGTACGACCTGGCGGAGAAGCTGATCCAGGACGGGCATGCGTACGTCTGCGACCTGTCCGACGAACAGATCAGGGAGTACCGCGGCACCCTGGCGGAGCCGGGACGGCCGAGCCCCTGGCGCGACCGCACATGCGCAGAGAACCTGGAGCTGTTCCGACGCATGCGCGCCGGGGAGTTTGCCGATGGGGCCCGGGTGCTGCGCGCCAAGATCGACATGGCCTCCGCCAACATGAAGATGAGAGATCCGCTGCTGTACCGGATCCGCCACGCACATCACCACCGCACGGGGGATGCCTGGTGCATCTACCCGATGTACGACTATGCGCACCCGCTCGAGGACGCGATCGAGGGCATCACGCACTCGATCTGTACGCTGGAGTTCGAGAACAACCGCGAGCTCTACGACTGGGTCCTCGAGCACACCCGAGCTTCTGGCGACGCGCCCTCGCCGCGCCAGTACGAGTTTGCCCGACTGGCCCTCGACTACACCGTGATGTCCAAGCGAAAGCTCTTGCAGCTCGTGCAGGGCAACTACGTGGCCGGGTGGGACGACCCCCGCATGCCGACGATCGCCGGCATGCGGCGCCGTGGCTACTCCGCCGCCGCCATCCGGGCCTTCTGCGACCTCATCGGCGTGTCCAAGGCCAACTCCACGGTGGACCTCGGCAAGCTCGAGTACTGCGTCCGCGATGACCTCAACCGCACCGCGCCCCGCGCGCTGGCGGTGCTGACGCCGCTGGCGGTGGACCTGACCAACCCCGAAGTCCTGGTGGGCGTCAGCCTGTCCTCGGTGCCGTTCTATCCAGCCGACGTCACGCCGGCCGACGACGCGCACCTGCCTGCGGACGCCCGGCGCGAGCTGGCGCTTGGGGCGACGCTGCTCATCGAGCGTGACGACTTCCGAGAAGATCCGCCGGAGGACTACCAGCGCCTGGCGCCTGGCCGCACGGTGCGCCTGCGCTACGGCCCCTGCATCACCTGCGACGAGGTGGTGCGCGACGACGCCGGAGAGGTGGTGCGCTTGCGTTGCAGCGTCCACCCCGAGACGATGGGCGGCAAGAACCCGACCGACGGCCGCAAGGTCCATGGCGTGATCCACTGGGTCGACGAGGCCACCTCGGTGGCGGCCGTGGTCCGGATCTACGAGCGGCTCTTTGCCTCCGCCAAGCCAGAAGAAGGCGGGATCGATTTTCTGACCCAGCTGACGCCGCGCTCCCTCGAGGTGGCGCCGCGGGCCCGGCTCGAGCGCAGCCTGGCCACCGCGCCGGCGGGATCGCGCTGGCAGTTCGAGCGGCTCGGCTACTTCGTGGCCGACGCCGTGGAGCACACCGCGGCGGCCCCGGTGTGGAACCGGATCGTGGCGCTGCGCGACGCCCGCGCGGTGACCGGCAAAGCCGAGGCGAAGGCCGACGGGCGAGCCGACGTCGCGGCCGCGCCGCAGCAAAACGCCAAGGCCAAGACCCGGCCCAAGAACCGCTCGCCGCAGGAGTACCGCGCCGAAGCGCGCGTGCGCGACCCCGAGCTCGCCGCCGCGTACCAGCGCGCGCAGGAGCTGGGGCTGTCCGCCGCGGACGCAGATCTGCTCAGCGGCGACCGCACCACCGCGGCGCTGTTCGCCGAGGTCGCCGCCACGGTGGCGCCGCGCGCCGCCGCCAAGTGGATCATCAACGAGCTGCCGCGCGCGCTCGGCGAGCGCGAGCTGGCCGACGTGCAGCCAAGCGGCCCGCACCTCGCCGAGCTGATCGAGATGGCGGAGAACAAGGAGATCAGCGCCACCGCGGCCAAGGAGCTCTTGCTCCTGTGCCTGGAGCAGAGCCGGTCGCCACGACAGCTCGCGGAGGAGCGTGGGCTGCGCGGCGCGCTCGATGAGGCCGCGCTCCAGGAGCTGGTGACGCAGGTGCTGGCGGCGCATCCGGACAAGGTGGAGCAGCTCCGCGGCGGCAAGACCGGCCTCATGGGGTTCTTGGTGGGTCAGGTGGTCAAGGCCAGCGGCGGCAAGGCGTCCGCGGCCGCGGTCAGCCAGCTCCTGTCTCAGCGTCTGAGCTGACCATGAGCCTCCCCTCCACGGAGAACACCTCTGGGCCGGCGCCAGATGGCGGCGCCAGCGTCGCTGGTCCCCTGCCGGCCACCGGCGGCCCCACCCTGCGCATGCTGCTGACCTTGGCCGGCCCGCTGGTGCTGGCCCGCGCCACGCAAGCGGTGATCGGCGCGGCCGACACCTACCAGGTCTCGCACCTGGGCGCCGACGCGGTGGCCGCCACCGCCACCGGCGGGCTCAACACCTACGCCCTGGTCATGCTGCCGATGGGCACTGTGTTCATCGTGCAGAGCTTCGTCTCCCAGCTCCGCGGCAAGGGCACCATCGAGGACACGCCGCGGTATGCCTGGTACGGCATGATCGTGGCGGCGCTCGCCGGGCTCGTAGCCGTGGCCGCGGTGCCGCTGGCGGAGCCGGCGATCGACCTCTTTGGCTTCGACGCCGGGGTGCGCGAGCAGATGTCGAGCTACGTCTCCATCCGCCTCTACGCGGTGTTCGCCATCGTCGGCATGGAGGCGCTCGGCAACTGGTACGGGGGGCTCGGCAACACCTGGATGCAGATGTTCGCCGGCGTCGTCGCCATGGTCGCCAACGTGGCGCTCAACTGGGTGTTCATCGACGGCAACCTGGGGGCGCCCGCGATGGGCGTGGAGGGCGCAGCCCTGGCCAGCTCGCTGTCTTCGGCGCTGGGCTTTCTGTGCTTGCTGGTCCCCTTCCTGGCGCGCTGGGGCGGCGCGCCGCGCGCCCGCGCCCGCGGGCTGTCGCTGCGGGAGCTTGGCCGGGTGATGCGGTTTGGCGCGCCCAACGGCGTCAACTGGTTCCTGGAGTTCGCGGCGTTTCAGCTCTTCGTCAACCTGGTGCTGGGCGCGCTCGGCACCCACACGCTCGCCGCCTTCAACGTGGTGCTCAGCATCAACATGGTGTCGTTCATGCCGGCCTTTGGCCTCGCGTCCTCCGGCGCGATCCTCGCCGGCACCGCCATCGGTGGTGGCCGGCGCGACCAGGTCTGGCCCGCGGTGCGCTTGACGCTGGCCGCCACCTGCACCTGGATGGGCATCATCGGCGCGGTGTACGCGCTGGCGCCAGAGGCGTTGCTTGGCCTGTTCGCGCACGGCGAAGATCGCAGCGTGGTGGAGCTTGGCGCCTCCATGCTGGTGCTCAGCGCTGCCTGGCAGCTCTTCGATGCCATCGGCCTGACCTTGAGCGAGACCTTGCGCGCCGCCGGCGACACCGCCTGGACCGCGCTGGTCCGCCTGGTGCTGGCGTGGTTTGGCTTCGTGCCGGCGGCGTACTACGTGGTCCGCTACGCGGGCGGCGGCGCGGTGGGGGCCATGCTGTGCCTCGCGGCGTACATCGCGCTCTTGGCCGCGCTCCTTGGCTATCGCTTTCGCTCCGGCGCCTGGAAGCGCATCGAGCTGATTGAACCCACCCTGGTGTAGCGCGCCAGGACCACCGCCGCGCCGAGCCATGGTAGAACCGCGCCATGTCTGCTCGTCGTATCGTCGAGGTCTTGACCACCGCGCAGGTCGGTCAGCGCGTGGCCATCCAGGGCTGGATCCGCACCCGCCGGGACTCCAAGGCCGGCCTGTCGTTTCTGGCCGTCCATGACGGCTCGTGCTTCGAGCCCATCCAGGTGGTCGCGCCCGCGGAGCTGCCCAACTACGCAAGCGATGTCCTGCGCATCACCACCGGCTGCGCGGTCACCATCTCCGGCGAGGTCGTGGCCTCGCAGGGCAAGGGCCAGACCGTAGAGCTGCGCGCCGAGTCCATCGAGGTCGTCGGCTGGGTCGAAGACCCCGAGACCTATCCGATGCAGCCCAAGCGCCACTCCATGGAGTACCTGCGCGAGGTCGGCCACCTGCGTCCGCGCACCAACGTCATCGGCGCGGTGACCCGCGTGCGCCACGCCCTGGCGATGGCGGTCCACCGCTTCTTCGACGAGCGCGGCTACTTCTGGGTCCACACCCCGATCATCACCGCCTCGGACGCGGAGGGCGCGGGCCAGATGTTCCGGGTGTCCACGCTCGACCTGGCGAACCTGCCGCGCACCGCCGCGGGCGAGGTGGACTTCTCGCAGGACTTCTTTGGCAAGGAGACCCGCCTCACCGTGTCGGGGCAGCTCAACGTCGAGACGTACTGCATGGCGATGAGCAAGGTCTACACCTTCGGCCCGACCTTCCGCGCCGAGAACTCCAACACCCGGCGCCACCTGGCCGAGTTCTGGATGATCGAGCCCGAGCTGGCGTTCGCAGATCTGGCGGCGGACGCCCAGCTCGCCGAGGACTTCCTCAAGTACATCTTTGGCGCGCTGCTCGATCAGCGCAAGGACGACCTCGCGTTCTTCGAGAAGTTCGTCGATCCCGAGTGCCAGAAGCGCCTGAGCCAGCTCGTGCAGAGCAAGTTCGAGCGCATCGAGTACACGGAGGCCATCCGCCTGCTCGAGAAGGCGACCCGGTCCTTCGAGTACCCGGTGAGCTGGGGCATCGACCTGCAGTCGGAGCACGAGCGCTACCTGACCGAGGAGGTCATCAAGGGCCCGGTCGCGGTGATGAACTACCCGAAGGACATCAAGGCGTTCTACATGCGCATGAACGACGACGGCAAGACCGTCGCCGCGATGGACGTGCTGGCGCCGGGCATCGGCGAGATCATCGGCGGCAGCCAGCGCGAGGAGCGGCTGGACATGCTCGATGCGCGCATCGCCGCCATGGGCCTGCACAAGGAAGACTACGGCTGGTATCGGGATCTGCGCCGCTACGGCACGGTGCCACACGCGGGCTTCGGCATGGGCCTCGAGCGCGCCATCCAGTACGCCACCGGCCTCGAGAACATCCGCGACGTGATCCCGTTTCCGCGCGCGCCGCGGCAGGCGGACTTTTGATCGTGCCCGCGTCAGGGCTCCCCGCCGAGCTGACCCCGTGGGCCGAGCGCGCCGAGCAGGCCTACATCGCCGACGCGCTTGGCAAGCCAGCGCCCCAGCCGCTGCCGGTGGACGCGTCGCTGCCGGAGCCCACTCGCGCAGCGTTCGCGGCGGCCGCGGCGGCGGCCGTGGCGGCGCGCTACCTGTCGGTGGGCAAGCCGAGATCGCTGGGCATCATCGCCGAGGATCCCCAGCGCGCGTACGTGCTGTGGCTCGGCCATCGGGTGTGGCACCAGCCGGTGGACGTGCGCTGGGCGGGCCCCGCTTCCGCCTCGGCGGAGCTGCTGGCGCGCTGCGGTGGGCGCGCGGCCCCGCTGGCCGAGGCGCTGACCGCCGACGTGGTGTGCGTCGACGTCGAGCTCACGGTGGAGCTGACGCAGGTGCGCCGCGGCAGCCACCTGACCCTGGTCCGCGCCGACGCCACCCCGGAGCTGGCCGCGCGCGCGATCTGCGTGGGCGAGGCGATGAGCGGCGCCGCGACCGTGACGTTGGGCGAGCTCGCCGCCGGGCTGCGCGACGGCCGCCAGCTCGACGAGATCACGCTCTTGCTCCTGCATGGGCCGGCCGGCCTGGACCTCGCTCGACGAGCGCTGGCGCTGGCCTGAGTTCGACGGGAGCTCGGCTGCAAGCTCGACGGCACGAGCCGGCGCGAGCCGGCACGAGCCGGCGCGGCGTTACCTGCCCAGGAGCCGCTGCACGATCGAACCACGACGGCGGCGAACCCCGCGCGCGGCGATCTCGGGATCGAGCTGGAGCGCGCGGTCCCACTCCGCGCGTGCGCGAGTCCCGTCACCGGCGAGCTTGGCCTCATGCCCGAGCACGAAGGCCAGGAGAGCGCGGTATCGTGGCTCCGCGCGGTTGGCGGTTGCGAGGCGTTGCAGGACCGGCTTCGCGCCAGCCCAGTTGCCAGCGTTGATCAGCGACTCAGCCGCGCGCAGATCGCTCGCCTCTTCTTGTGACATCCCGCCGTGACTGTCCGTCATTTGTTCCCCAGGAGAGTGCAAATCATCAAACAGCCACTCTTAGAGATCCTGCGGTCAAAGACAATCCTCACTACCCCTGCGCCGCCCGAGCGATATCCCGTCGTCAGGAACCTTCTCAAAGAGCCTTACGGAGTGGCGCGCACGGCCTCCCCGCTGTCGACCGCGCCGCCTACCGGGCCCTGGTCGTGCGGAACGTGGATCTCGCAGCTCCCGGCCACGCCCGCGGCGTCCTCGAAGGACACGCGGTACACGCGCCCATCTCCACCACCCTGCCGCTCCGAGCGAACCTCCACCGTGCTGCCATCGACGATCTTCATGTCATAGTTGCGAGTCGCGCCGTCACCGCCGCGGCCCACGTCCACCGCTTCGTCGGAGGTGATCGCCGTGATGTGTCCGCCTGCCAGCGCGGAGACGCCGGCCGGGCAGTCATCAGACAGCGCCGCGCAGTCCGCGAGCGAGATGGTATGCAGCTTGTGGTTGGGCGGCCAGAGCACCAGCGCGGTGCCGCCCTCCGCGAAGCTCTCACAGGCGTCATCGCCGTCGGACGGCACGCACTCATAGGCGTCGTCTCCCCCGCCGGTGTCGGAGGGCTCACAGACCACGGTCACGCCATCGCTGCGGGTGCCGGTGATGGTGTCGCGGCCACCGCCAGTGCAGGCCACCGCGATGAGACAGGCAACCAGACTGGAACCAAGGACAAGCTTGTTCATGCCCTACTAGTGGGAGTGCCCCCACGAAGGGTTGCAACAAATGTCGAGCGCCGGGCGCCTGCGCGCTAACTATTTGTCATCGTTGCTTGGCCTCGCCTTGGCCGTGACTCTCGCGGTGCTAGCGCTCAGCTTCCTTGCTGCCGACCACCGTGAGGTTCATGCCGATCTGCACCGACACGGGCTTGCCGTCGATGGTCACCACCGTCTTGCCGTTCATGTACCAGCCAAAGGAGCCGGTCGAGAACTCCTTGACCTCGGCGAGCATCTCCTGGCCGTTGATCGATACGCGCAACGGCTCAGCCTTCTCGAGGAACTGCGTCTTGGAAACGGGACAGGATGTCTTGGGGGGCATTTGCCGGTATTTTGAGCGCCAGCCCCCGCAAAGACAAGCCGTGGAGCGACGTGGCCTAAGGCGCCTGCAGCGCCGCCAGGTGGGCAAACGCCGCCACCACGAGCGCGTGGTCGATGGCGCCCTCTCTGATGAGGCGCCAGGTCACAGACAGCGGCTGCAGCTCCACGTCGATGACCTCGGAGCCCTCGGGCTCTGGCGCGCCGGCGCTGACCGCACCCTCGGCGAGAAATACGTGCAAGCGGTTACCAAAAATCGCAGGGTTTGGCGCGACCTTGCCGAGCTGTCGCCAGGTCGGCGCGCGATACCCTGTCTCCTCGAACAGCTCGCGCGCCGCGGCCGCTTCGGGCGCTTCCCCTGCGTCCACCATGCCGCCGGGGATCTCCAGGCACACCTGGCCGGTGCCAGCGCGGAACTGCCGGACCAGCACCACCTCTTGCGCCGCGGTCAACGCGATGACGTTGACCCAGTCGCCACAATCGATCACGGAGAACCGCTTGCCGTGATCGACCTGCGGGTGACGGCCGTCGACAAAGGCGGTGCGAAAGATGCCGTAGTCATGAGCCGGCTCGCGGGCGCCCATGGTCCAGGCGAGGTGACCGAAGAGAGAACGAGGCTTCATCCCCGCACTATAGGCCGCGGGCCGGGAGCTGGCGCGCCGGGCCTCACCAGGCCAGCGCGGCCAGGGCCGCGGCGCTGGTGAGCAGGCGCGTCTGCGCGACGCCGTCCACCACCAGGTGCGAGTTGGCCTCGATGACGACGCTGGCCGCGCCGAGCACGCGCACCGTGGCCGACGCGCCGGCGCCCACGACCGGGGCGGACGACGACAGCGCCAGCCCCGCCTCGGCGTGCAGCCGCAGCCACAGCCTGGGCGGCGAGGCCGCGGCCTGCATCGACAGGCGGGCCACCGCCAGGCCCAGCCGCTCGTCGCCGCCCACCGCGTGCAGCGCAGCGCCGCCGCCCAGGCGCCAGCGCCTGAAGCGCCCAGGACGCGCAGAACGCTCGAGACGCTGGGGCCGCTCGAAGAGCTCGGGGCTCCCGAAGAACTCGAGGACCGCGCTGACGCGCAAGACATCGCCGAGATCTCCGCTCAAGAGGAGCGCCGGGCCAACGCCAAGGGAGCCATGGACTCGAACGTCGGCGGCCGCGGAGCCAACGAGCGTCAGCGCCGTCAGCGCCGTCAGCGCCGTCACCTGGGCCAGGCGACCTGCCAAAGAGAGGGCCAGGCGGCTCGGCGCGCCGGGCCTCACACCGTGATCCGCGCGGTCGCCTTCACCGCGGTGCCGGCCGGCAGCTCGTGCGGCGCCAGCACCGTCACCTGTGGCAGCTCGGGCGCCAGCAAGGTGCGCAGGTGCCGACGAACATCGCCGCTGACCAGGATGACGCCGGTCTGTGAGGAAGCGGTCGCCGCGCGCACCGCGCGCACGATGTCCTGCGCGATGTCTGGCTCCAGCGCCAGCACCACCTGACCGTCACGGCGATCAAGCGAGCTGCGCAGCGCATCCTCGATGAGGCCGTCGATGGTGAGCACCGCGAGCTCGCCGCGCGGCGCCCAGCGCCAGCGGATCTGCCGTTGCATCCGCGCGCGCACTAGCTCCACCAGCTCGGCGGGCTCCTTCGACGAAGCGCTGGGCAGCCCGGCGATCGCGGCCAGGACCGGGCCAAAGTCGCCGAGCGGGACTTGTTCCCGCACCAGGCCGCGCACCACCTCGGTCAGCGCTGGCAGGCCCACCATGGCCGGTACCACCTCACGCACCAGCACCGGCTGCAGCGCGCGCGCCGAGTCGAGCAGCCGCTGCACCAGATCCATGTCCACCAGGTCGGCGCTCACCGAGCTCAGCGCCTCGGTCAACGCCGCGGCCAACCGCTGGCGCGCAGGACCGCCGCCGGTGAGCTCCACCGTGACCGCGGTCACGGGCGTCCCATGCAGGTCCAGCTCCAGCACGGGCTCGGGCAGCTCCGGGTCCATCTGCCAGGCCAGCGCCGGCAGCGGCAGGCCGGTGCGCGCGACCACCGCCCGCCGCGCTTCTTCGAGCACGCCGGGCACCTGCTCGCCCGCGGCCCCGAGCGAGCTCGCGAGCGACCGCCCAAGCCGCACCAGCAGCACCGAGCCAAGCGAACCAGGCGAGCCAGACGCGCCGCCGAACGCGCCAGCGGCGCCCAGCGAACCTCGACCTGCGGCTCGCGAGCGGTCGCGCGCTCGCCAGCGAAAATAGGCGAGGGCCGCGGCGAGCACGGCGAGCGCCAAGAACGGCGCCACCGGCATCCCGGGCAACACCGCCAGCGCCGTCAGGAGCGCCGCGACGAAGCCAAGCGCGCGCGGATCTGCGAGCACCTCGGGGACCAGGTCCTCCGACAGCGACCGATTGCCGGCCGAGGCGACCCGGGTCACCAGCAGGCCGGAGGCCACCGCCACGAGGAGCGAAGGGATCTGAGACACCAGGCCCTCGCCGATCGAGAGGATCGAGTACGTCGACACCGCCTCCGCTGCGGACATCTTGCGGTAGCCAAGGCCGATGATGAGCCCGCCCACCAGGTTGATGACGACGATGACCACCGCGGCCACCGCGTCGCCTTTGACGAACCGCATGGCGCCGTCCATGGCGCCGTAGAGCTGCGACTCGCGATCCAGATCGGCGCGGCGCGCTCGGGCGCTCGCGCCATCCAGGGTGCCCGCGCGCAGCTCAGCGTCGATCGCCATCTGCTTGCCGGGCAGCGCGTCCAGCGCGAAGCGCGCGGCCACCTCGGCCACGCGCTCGGCCCCGCGCGACACCACCACGAGCTGCACGATGGTGATCACCGCGAACACGACCAGGCCTACCACCAGGCTCTGCGCCGCCACCGAGGCGCCGAACGCGGACACCACGCTGCCAGCGTCGGCCTCTGCCAAGATCCGCCGAGTCGTCGAGACGTTGAGCCCGACGCGAAACAGCGTGGTGGTGACCAGCAGCGTGGGGAACACCGTGAACTCGAGCGGTCGACGCGCGAACACGGCCGACATCAGCAGCAGCACCGAGGCCGCGAGGTTGACGGTCAGCAGCAGGTCCAGCAGCCAGCGCGGCAGCGGGACGATCATCATCGCCACCACGGCCACCACCACCAGCGCGATGCCGACCTCGAGCTTCCAGCCCTCGGGCGCGCGGTCTGGCCTCGAGCCTGCCCTCGGCTCGGCCCTCGGCTCGACCTTCCGCTCAGGCATGGGGCTCGCCCGTACCACCGCCCGAGGCGCTCCCGCCACGTCGCGCGCGCCGCGGCGAGGCGCCGCCGCTGTTGCCGCCGGGCTCGCCGTCGTAGCCTGGCTCGCTGGTCGGCTCGTTTACCAGGTCGTTTATCTCGCCTATCAGGTCGCCTGGCGCGGCGTGGTGGCCCAGGGCGCCAGCACCTCGCTGCCCCGGCTCCGCCTCGAGCTCCACGAGATCGGCCGCGTCGAGCTCCATCGCGTCATCCTCCACCCGGTCGCTGGCGCCGCCCAGGTGCCGGACCAGCGAGAGGTGAACCTGGCTGCGGATCATGCGCAAGACGCTGTCGAGCTCTCGCGGCGACAGGCGCAGCCGCGCCCGGAGATCTTCCAGGGTCGTCCGCACCAGCCGCTCCTTGGCCTTCTCGAGCCACCGGAAGGCGGTCACGCGATGCACGCGATAGATCGCGCCGATCTCGTCGATGTTGAGGCCGTCGACGTGGTGATAGCGCAAGAGGGTCTGCTCGCGCGCGTCCGCCTGGGCCAGCGCGGCGGAGAACGCGGAGCGGAACTCCGCGGCGTAGGTCCGCTTCATGTACGAGACCTCCGGATCGTCCACCGGGATCGCGTGGCGCGCGATCAGCGTCTCGTCGTCCGCGAGCACCTCGCGCTTGCCCTTGCGCAGCTCATTGAGGCACGTGCGCACCGCCACGGAGCGCACCCAGCGCCGCAGATCACCGCGGCCGGCGTACTCGCTGATCTTGCCGCTGCCGCCGCCCTGCCCCACGAACAAGCGCTGCCGCACGAGCTGCTTCACGTCGGCCAGCCGGGTCCCGTCGATGTGCATGCGCGCCAGCGCGTGATCCACCTCGGACATGTACCCGCGATCGAAGGCGCCGATGGCGTCCGAGCTGCCGGATGCGCACGCGCACGCCAGGTACAGGTCGCCGGCGCGCAGCCCCTCGAGCGACTCCGCGATCTCGTCGCTGGCGAGGCTCCGCGCGGCGCTGTCTTGCTCCTCCGCGCCCGACGAGGAGAGCTGCCTCGCCACGAACCGCATCAACAGCAACGGATCGAGCGGGAGCTGCGGCCACGCCGCCTGCCCGTCCCCCACCAGCGCGGTCAAGCGCGCCGTCAGCTCTGGCAGCCGGGCCAGCGCCGGGCGCAGGGCGACGGGCGAGGCCTCGATGAAGGTGGCAACCAAGCGACTGACCGACGACACCATGGGATTAGGCCAAACTCGGCAGGCCATGGCAATACGCATCACCGCCGGCGTGCCGACGTCGGGCGATCTCGGCGCGGCGGCGTGTAGCCGACGGCTCACGGCCCGGGCCGCGAAGGTCTCAGCCCGGGCCGCGAAGGTCCAGCCCGGGCCGCGAAGGGCCGCGGCCGAGGCGTGACCGAGGCGTGACCGAGGCGTGATCAACGCGACAGCGCCGCGCGGGACGAGCGCCAGAGGCGACGAGGCCGCAGCGCGGTGCTACCATGGAGCCGTGGCGACGGAGCCTACCCGCAAGGTCCGCAAGCAAGGGCTTGAGCACTTCATCAAGGTCGTGCGGGACCTACCCATCCCTACACCGACCACGATGTTCCGGATGCTCGAGGAGCACGGCTATCGGGGTCAGGACGACGCGCGGCGCGCGCTGTGCCTCATGGCCTACCGCCACGTGCGCAGGGTCAAGCGCATCTACCTCGACGGGATCGACCGCAACGAGCTGCCGCGCAAGAGCAACACCTTGCTGGTCGGCCCCACCGGCTCCGGCAAGACCTTCCTCGTCGAGACGCTGTTTGGAAAGATCCTCAAGCTGCCGACCGCGCTGGTGGACATCACGACCTACTCCGAGACCGGCTACGTCGGCCAGGACCCCTCCACCATCCTGACCCGCCTGCTCCACTCCGCCGACGAGAACCCCATGCTGGCCTCGATCGGCGTGGTGTGCCTGGACGAGTTCGACAAGATCTCCTCGGGCCAGAACAACGCGATCTTCGCAGGCGCCGGCACCACCAAGGACGTCACCGGCATGGGCGTGCAACGCGAGCTGCTCAAGATGCTCGAGTCCACCGAGGTGCTGGTGCCGCTGGAGATGAGCCACTCCTCGTACGCCGACAACGTGCTGCTCTCGACGGCCGACATCGCGTTCATCGCCGCGGGCGCGTTCTCCGGCTTCCAGCAGGTCGCGCAGCGCCGCGCCATGCGGGACCAGATCGGCTTTGGCCGCGAGCAGGCGAGCGGCAGCACCAGCGACGCCATCGCGGTGTCGTTCACCCCCGAGCAGGTGGAGAGCGTGGCCAACTTCCAGGCCTATGGCTTTCTCCCCGAGCTCATCGCGCGCTTCACCCGCGCCGTGCCATTTAAGGCCCTCGACGCGGCGACGCTCAAGGACATCCTGCGCGCCGACGTGGTGACCCGCACCAGCAAGGAGTTCTCGCTCGAGGGGCTACGCCTCGAGATCGACGAGGCCGTGCTCGACCACATCGTCGCCGAGGCGCTCCGGCGCGAGACCGGCGCCCGAGGCCTTGCCTCCACGCTGACCCGCCAGCTCGAAGAGGTCGCGTTCGCGTGCTTCGGCGAAGAGCTCACCGGCGCGGTGCAGGTCACGCTGGAGGGCGGCGCGGTGGTCGCCAAGCGAGCGAGCTAGCGCACTCAGGAGAGCGTGATGGCGCCGACGTCGGGGCGCCCCGCCGTTCCCGGCTCGGCCGGCTCGGCGGCCTCGGTCGGCTCGATCAGCTTCGTCGGCTTCGTCGGCTCCGGCGCGGTCAAGCGGCCGATCTGCGCGGCAGGCAGGCCCAGGCTGCGAAGCTCGGCCACGCAGGCAGCGGCGCGCTCCGCCGGCACGCACAGCAGCAAGCCGCCGCTCGTCTGCGCGTCGCACGCCAGCGCGAGGCGCAGCTCGCGCTCGGCGACGGAGCTGCCCGCACCTTCCATCGCCGGCAGCGCCGGCAGCGCTGCCGCGACTGGCGCCCCGTCCGCCCACCGCAGCGACGCGGCGACCCCCTTGCGATTGGCCTTGGAGCCGCCGGGCAAAAATCCGCCCCGCAGGAGGTCGAGCGCGCCGGGCAAGAGCGGCAGCTCGGCCAGCTCCACGTGCGCCGACAGGCCTGAGCCGCGCAGCACGTTGCGCAGGTGCCCCAGCAGGCCGAAGCCGGTGACGTCGGTGGCAGCGGTGACGCCGTGGCGATGGCCCACCGTCGCGGCGTCGCGGTTGAGCGTGGTCATCGAGGTCACCGCGGCGGCGATCTCGGCGGCGCTGGCGGCGCCCTGCTTGAGCGCCTGCGCCACGACGCCGGTGCCGAGCGCCTTGGTCAACACCAGCGCCTGCCCGGCCCTGCCACCGCGATTAGACCACACCGAGCCCGGGGCGACCTCGCCGGTGATGGACTGGCCAAACTTGAGCTCTGGATCCCGGACCGAGTGACCGCCGACGATGGCCACGCCGGCCGCCGCACAGGCCGCCGCCGCGCCGTCGAGGATCTCGTACAGCACGTCGAGCGGCAGCAGCTCGTCGGGGAAGAACACCAGGTTGAGCGCGAACCGCGGCTCCCCGCCCATCGCCCAGACGTCCGACATGGCGTTGGCGGCGGCGATCTGGCCAAACACCGCGGCGTCGTCGACCAGCGGGGCGATGACATCGGCGGTGAGCACCAGGAGCTGCCCACCTGGCCCGGGGCGCACCACGGCCGCGTCGTCGGAGTGCTCCTGATCCACCAGCACGTCGCTCACGGCCGCCGCCGCGCCGACGCCAGGGCGCGACGCCGCCGCCGGACCCAGCGAACCCGCCGGACCCGGCGAACCCGGCGGACCCAGCGAACCCGGCGAACCCGGCGACCGAAGATGATCGAGCACACGTGCCAGCTCACCGAGCCGGAGCTTCGCCGCTCAACCACCGCCGCGCGCGTACTGACTCAGGCGCAGCGCAGCTTTGGCTTCAGGTGTCATCGGCATGGTTCACCACGAGATCCGCTGATTGAAGAGAATGTCGCGATACGATTCGGAGTCCTCGAACATCGCCTCGGGGCACACGAACGTGACGATGAGGAAGCCCTTGGCCTTCACGTACAGCACCGCCTCCGCCCGCATCTCGATGCCCTTCGCGCTGATGCGATAGACGCCGGTCAGCGCGGACTGGCCCTGGATCTCCCGCCAGCGCCACGTCAGGAGCTGCATGCCCTGGACGCGGCCAAAGTCCGCCACCGCCGCTTCGGGGTTGTCCTGGTCCACCTCGGGCGGCAGCGGCGAGGCCATCACCACCACCGCCACGCCCTCTTCGCCCATGAACGTCCACACCGAGCCGCTGCCGTCAGGGACGCTCTGCTGCTGCGGGCTCGCCGAGACCTCGTCTGGCACGAGGAAGCGAAAGAAGCCCCTCGCCGAGTACAGCTTGCCGCCCACGCCGCCGAGCTTGGGAGGTCGCATGGCGGCCAAGACGTTGCTCGGCGCTGAACCATGCGCCGGGTCCGACGCCGACCCCGATGCCGATCCCGATCCGGTCGCGGGGCCCCAAGGATCAGCGCCGGTGCCAGCCGACGGCGCGTCGTCGTCGGATCCGCCTGTCCCCGACGACGGATCCGACGAGCCAGCCGACGGCGCGTTCCAGGGCCCGCCGGTGGTCCCCGACGGCTCCGACGGCTCTGACGGTGGCGAGGTCTTGCCACGATCTCTGCCGAACACGAAGTAGGTGCCCACGCCGCCGCCCGCGACCAGGAGCAGGGCCACCAGGCCAAGCACGAGCGCGCGACTCGAGGACCTGGCCGCATCAGGTCGCGGCGCGTACGGCGCAAAGCCGCCGGGAGGCACCGGCGAGTAAGGCGCCTGCGGCGAAACCCCGGGCTCGTACGGGCCCGGAGACCCCAGGCCCCCCGGCGCCCCCAGAGCCCCAGGCGCCCCAGGCGCCCCAGGCGCCCCAGGTGCCGACGACGATCCCTGATAGCCCGGCGGAAGATACGCTGGCGAGCTCGGCGGACCGCTGGGCGGGAACCCAGGCGGACCGCTGGGCGGGAACCCAGGCGGACCGCTGGGCGGGAACCCGGGGTACCCGTGGCTCGATGGGCCAGCGGCCTGCGCGAGACCAGGCGGCGCCATCGGCGCCCCTTGGCCCATCGGCGCCGGCGTCACCGGCGGCGGATGAGACGGCGGCTGCACCAACCCTGGCCCCGAGCCAGCCAGCGAACCTGGCGCCGAGCCAGCCAGCGAACCTGGCGCCGAGCCAGGCGGCGTTCCGGTCGGCGCGTAGCCGATGGGGCTCGCCGGCCCGGGCAGGCCAGCCGAAGAGCCCGGGCGGCCTGCCAGCGGCAGCTCGCTGCCAGAGACGACCTGGCGGTAGGCCAGCGCATCGCTCGACAACCCGCCCGTGCCAAACGTCTGCACGAGCTGCATCACCCGCTCGGCCAGGCGCTCCATGGACAGCGGGCGCGCGCGCGGGTCCTTGGCCAGACACGACAGCACGAACTCGTCGAGCTCCGGCGGGATGCCCAGATCAGGTCGGCGACGGCTCAGCGCCTCCGGTTGATCCAGCAGGTGCTTGGACAGGATGGCGACCAGGCTCGCGGCCTCGAACACCATGCGCCCAGTGACCATCTCGTAGACGATCGCCCCCAGCGAGTAGATATCCGAGCGCCCGTCGATCTCCTCGCCGCGGATCTGCTCCGGCGACATGTACTGCGGGGTGCCAAGCACGTCACCGGCCTGCGTCATCGATTGCTGGGTCGCGCGCGAGTCGTCGCGCAGCTTGGCGATGCCAAAATCGAGGACGCGGACGATGTCCCGGACCTTGCCGCGCTCCTGCAGCATGATGTTGTCCGGCTTGAGGTCGCGGTGGATGACCCCGGCCGCGTGGGCGTCGCTCAGCGAGGCGGCGATCTGCGCCGCGATCATCAGCGCGCGGGGCAGCGGGAACGGCCCCTCCGCCACCAGCGCCGCGCGCAGCGATCGGCCCTCGATGAGCTCCATGGCGATGAACAGCGACCCATCGCGGTCCTGTCCAAAATCATAGATGCCGACCGTGTTGGGATGACTGAGCTTGGCCACCGCCTCGGCCTCGGCGTTGAACCGACGCAAGAGGGTGGGCGAGGCCACCAGGTCTGGCTTGAGCAGCTTGAGCGCGACCACCCGCTTGAGCGAGATCTGCTCGGCCTTGAACACCGCGCCCATGCCGCCCTCGCCGAGCTTGCTCTTGATCCGGTACCGGCCCGCGATCTCCCGACCAACCCATTCCTTGCCGACGTCTGCCACGGGCGCCGCCTCGGTGGTGCCCACCGTGGCTCGACCGCAGGCGCCGCAAAACCGAGATCCATCCGAGAGGGGGGCCTGACAGTGCGGACAGATCACAGGGTTGCTCGCTGGAAGTGGATCATCGGGGCACCGTCTGCCGGCCGCGCGCCGGCGAGGGTTCGAGGGGAGCGGAGGACGCGGAGGAGGAGGACGACGCGGAGGACGCGCACGAAGCGCAGGGAGCGGAGGACGAGGACGACGCCGACGACGCGCCGCGCGGCTCACCAGGCCAACGCGCGCCAACCGCGCCATCCGGCTCCGCGCGCGCCAGCGCGAAGATCCCATAGAGCGGGTTGGGGCTGCCCCGCAAGACGCGCAGCTCCACGCGGCTGTCGTCGTACAGCGAGACCACGGCCAGCGCGCTGTCGCCGGCCGCCGGCTCGACGAAGCCCAGGTACACCCGCAGCGGCGCGCCGTCGAAGGTGAGGCCGGCGAGCACGTCGGCCTCGGCGCCCGGCACCGACACCAGGGGCGCGTCAAACGTGCCATCGCCGCCGGGCTGCCCGGCGATCCGCAGGTGGCCGGAGAGCCCATGCCGATCCAGCTCGTCGATCGACAGCTCCGCGACGTTCCCGCCCAGCACCCCGACCAGGAGCGACGCATCCGAGCCCACCCGCTGCCCGCGCCAGGTGCCGCGAAAATCGCGCAGATCCGCGCATCCGGCGAGCGCTGCGCCAAGCCAGATCAGAGCCAGACCAGAGCGCAGGGCCCTCACAGGTGCGAGGGTAGCACCGGACCTCGTGGCCGCGCCACCCCAGGTAGCGGCGCGAGGACCGCGAGTAGTGCTAGGTATTGGGCATGCGAACGCTTGCGGCCACGCTGGCCTTGCTCGGCCTGATGGCGATGGGCGGGCCGGCGCGCGCCGACGAGCCCCCGCCCGCCCCCGAGCACACCATCGACACCGGGGCGATGGCCGAGCGCGGCGAGTTTGGCCCGGCCATCACCCTCGAGCACATCGAGATCGTCGGCAACCACACCACCAGCCGCCAGGTCATCCTGCGAGTTCTGCCGTTCGCCATCGGCGACCGGATGGCCGCCGGAGACCCGCGCCTGCGCAAGGCGCGCTTCAAGGTCCTGTCGCTGGGCTTCTTTCGCGACGTCACCATGTCCATGCGGCGCGGCTCGGCGCATGGCCAGGTGGTGATCATCATCGGGGTCGAGGAGCGCGGCACCGTGGTGCTCAACCGGCTGTGGTTCGGCAGCAGCAGCATCGCGCCGTGGTGGGTGGGCGCAGATCTGTCCGAGCGGAACCTCCTGGGCACCGGCCTCTCCATCGGCGGCGGCCTGGTCTACGCGAGCCACGACGAGGTGCTGGGGAGCCGCGACCAGTGGGCCGGCGAGGCCCGGCTCGGCATCCCGTCGCTGTGCGGCGGCCCGTGGAGCCTCGCGTTCGCGCTGGCGGCGGTGCGCGGCAGCGAGGCGTACCGCAAGAGCGGCGCCAGCTCCCAGAGCGACGCCGAGCACTACCTCGCCTTCCCCTACCGCCGCACCACCGCGCGGGCCAGCGCCTCCTACGACATCACCGCGCTGGCCCGGGTCTCGTTTGGCGGACGCGGCGAGCTCATCGACGCCGAGCTGCCGGTGGCGCCGACCCGGGTCCTGCCCGACGGCCGCAGCGTGCCGGTCGCCCTGCACCTGGAGCCGGGGCGAAGCCAGGTGCTGTCCGGCTTCGCGTCCTACGATCGCGACAGCCGCGCCGACCCGTTGCTGCCCCACTCCGGCTCTCGGCTGACCATCGCGGCCGAGGTCTCCGGCGTCTTCCTGGGCTCGAGCTACGACTTCGCCTCGCTGGTGGCCCGCTACGAGCGCTGGTGGCCCCTGCGCCTGCCGCGTCACGCGCTCGGCGTGCGCGTGAGCGGCGGCCTGATCCTGGGCGACGCGCCGCGCTTCGACTGGATCCACATCGCCGACGTCAACCGGATGCTGGCGCCGCGCGCGCAGGGGCTCCTGGTCTCCACCAACGCGCCGCTGCAGGCGCTGGGCACCGCGCCGGAGAAGGCCACCGAAGGCGAGCTGGGGGGCGCCGCCTCCGTCGAGTACGTCTACCGGCTGTTTGACCGCAAGCACAGCCGGATCTACGCCGGCGACCTGTTCGTCGGCGCAGGCCTGTGGGGGCTGGCCGACAGCGCCGGCGTGCGCACCCGCGACCGCGCGCTCTGGGACTCGCTCCCCATCGACCTGTTCCTCGACGCCGGGCTGCGCATCGACACCGACATCGGAGTGTTCGAGCTGACCGTGGCCAACACCCTGGGACGAGTCCCAAGATGACGGACGCTCGCCCCCTCCGCGGCTCCCACCGACGCGCGGCCCGCTGGCGCGCCGCGGCGTTCGTCGTGTCGCTGCTGGTGCTCGCTGGCCCGGCGCGGGGCGATCCGGAGAAGCCGGAGCTCTTGCGCATGCGCTTCTTCGAGCGCGGCACGCAGCTTCTGGCCTCCACGTCGCTGACCAAGCTGTTCGACAGCGCCTCGTACGACCAGCTCGACAGCGGCTTCCCGTCGACGGTGGTCATCCGCACCTGGGTGTATCCCAAGGGCGAGGCAGAGCCGATCTCGTTCCAGCTCATCCAGCGCCGCGTGGTCTACAACCTCTGGGACGAGATCTACACGCTGGAGCTGTCCGATCCGTCGGGCACGCGCACGGTGAAGGTCAAGTACAAGGCCGAGGCGCTCAAGCTCCTGTCGTCGATCGATGGGCTGCCGGTGGCGCGGCTAGACAAGCTCCCGCTGCTCCGCCACCACGTGCTGGCCATGGTGGTGGAGCTCAATCCGGTGTCGCAGGAGACGCTCGCGGAGGTCCGGCGCTGGCTGTCCAACGGCTCCGGGGGAGGCCTCGATCGCGGCGGCGCCTTCTTTGGCTCGTTTGTGTCCGTGTTCGTCAACCTCAAGGTACCCGAGGCCGACCGGGTGCTGCGGATCCGCTCCCAGCCGTTCTACCGGCCAGAGCCCAAGAGGCAACCATGAAGAGCAAGCGACGCATCAGCCTGCAGGTCAAGCTGGCGGTGGCGCTGGTCCTGGTGGTGCTCACCCCGCTCCTGGTCTCCGCCTATCTGATCGACCAGCTCGGCAAGGTGGCCGCCAACTTCGCGTCCAGCGAGGCCGCGGCGCGCCAGCTCCCCATGGAGCACGCGCTCGCCACCTACCGCGATCTGTTCGACACCACCAAGCGCCTGCACTCCGAGATCGCCGACCGCCTGGCGCGCCAGGCGGTGCCCACCGCGGACCTGCCGCGCCTGCTCGACCGCGAGCCCGGCCTCGTCCGGGTCTCGCTCCGGACGGCCGAGGGCACCGTCGTCGCCGAGGCCGCTCGTCCGCTACCCGGACCGACCTGGCGCGAGAAACTGGTCGATCGACCGGTGCCCACCGGCACCCTCGAGCTGGCGTTCGCGGTGCGCGCCAATCTGCAGCAGGAGTACCAGGACCTCAAGGTCGCGCTCGATGGCGCCCGCCGCGTGTCGCAGATCCGCTCGGCGCTGCCCCAGGGATACCGGCTGACCTTCCTGGCGCTCATCGGCATCGCCACCCTGGCGGCGGCGGGCCTGGGCGTGGGGTTCTCGGCG
>JADJJK010000007.1 GCA_016706545.1 Myxococcales bacterium | reverse complement strand
GCGATGAGGGCCGGCTCCGCCTCCTGGCGCTGTGCCAGGAAGAAGAGCTGACGGTCGGCGAGCTGGCCACGCTCCTCGATGAGAGCCAGCCGCAGGTCACCAAGAAGTCGCAGCCGCTGCGCGAAGCTGGCCTCCTCTCGGCGCGGCGTGACGGCACCCGCACGCTCCTGCGCGCGGCGATCGCCGAGGACGCGGTGGTCTCGGCCGCGCTGGAAGAGGGCCGCGCGCTCTGCCTCAAGGACGGCAGCCTGGCCCGGGTCGCGGCGGTCGTCGCGCAGCGCGAGGAGGTCTCCCGCCGCTTCTTCGACGAGAAGCCCGCCGCCGCCGAGGGCGAGGTGGCGACCACCTTGGACCACGAGCTCTTGTCATGGCTCCCCGTGCTCGCGCCGCTCTTGCCCGGCCGCGCCCTGGCGGTGGATGTCGGCACCGGCGAGGGCACGCTCCTGCCCCTCTTGTCCCCGCTGTACGAGCGCGTGGTGGCCGTGGATCGCAGCCCGGCGCGGCTGGCCCGCTGCGGCGCGCGCCTCGCCACCTGGGGCCTGCCCAACGTCCGCCTGCGCGAGGGCCACGTCGAAGATCCCGACCTGCTGCGGGAGATAAGCTCACGCGGCGGCGCAGATCTGGTGCTGATGGCCCGCGTGCTCCACCACGCGGCGCGCCCGGCAGAGTCCATCACCGCCGCGGCCCGCATGCTCCGCGCCGGCGGCCACTTGCTCCTCGTCGACTACCTGCCGCATGAAGAAGAGTCCATGCGCGACCAGGGAGATGTCTGGCTTGGATTTGACCCCGGCAAGCTGCGAGCCTGGATCGAAGGCGCAGGGCTCGAGGTCTCTTCCTGTCATCCGCTGCCGGCCGCGGCCAGCCCGCGCCTGGCCCATCACAGCCAGCTTCGTCCAGACCCGCCGCTGCAGCTCGCGCTGGGGCGCCGGCCGCAACGCACCTTGCACTGACCTGCCAACGACCTGCCAACGACCTGCCAACGACCTGCCAACGACCTGCCAACGACCTACCACCTGACACCGCCTCGTCATCCCGGCGGCATCGCCGTCGTCGATCTTCGCTTTGTGACCGTGACCAAGCCTGACCTACCCGGCAGGCCCACCTCCTGGAGAGCCCACATGGATACGCGCAACGAGTTTCCCGCTTTCAAGATCAAGGACATGACCCTGGCCGAGCTCGGCCGCAAGAAGATCCGCATGGCCGAGAAGGAGATGCCCGGCCTGATGTCGCTGCGCCAGGAGTGGGCCGGCAAGGCGCCGCTGCGCGGCGCTCGCATCGCCGGCTGCTTGCACATGACCATCGAGACCGCGGTCCTCATCGAGACCCTGGTCGCCCTGGGCGCCGATGTCACCTGGACCTCTTGCAACATCTACTCCACGCAGGACGAGGCCGCCGCCGCCATCGCCGCCGCCGGCATCCCGGTCTTCGCCTGGAAGGGCGAGAACCTCGAGGAGTACTGGAAGAACATCGAGCTGCAGCTCACCGCCTTCAAGGGCGGCAAGGGCCCCAACATGATCCTCGACGACGGCGGGGACCTCACCCTGCTCGTCCACAAGGGCGCCGAGTGCGAGAAGTCTGGCACCGCGCCAAACCCGGCCACCGCCCCCAACGAAGAGGCGCGCGTCATCTTCTCGCTGCTCACCAAGAGCGTGGCGCAGAGCAAGACCCGCTTCACCGCGATCGCCGCGGAGATCAAGGGCGTGTCCGAGGAGACCACCACCGGCGTGCATCGCCTGTACGAGATGGCCAAGAACGGCCAGCTCCTGTTCCCCTGCATCAACGTCAACGACTCCGTCACCAAGAGCAAGTTCGACAACCTGTACGGCTGCCGCGAGTCGCTCTTTGACGGCATCAAGCGCGCCACCGACGTCATGGTGGCCGGCAAGGTCGTCGTCGTCGCTGGCTACGGCGATGTCGGCAAGGGCTGCGCGCACGCCGCCCGGGGCCTTGGCGCCCGCGTGCTCATCACCGAGATCGATCCGATCTGCGCCCTGCAGGCCGCCATGGAGGGCTACGAGGTCGTCACCATGGAAGACGCCGCGCCCATGGCCGACATCTTCTGCACCGCCACCGGCTGCATGGACGTGATCCGCTCCGAGCACATGCAGGTGATGAAGGACGAGGCGATCCTCTGCAACATTGGCCACTTCGACAGCGAGATCCAGGTCTCCTGGCTGGAGAACAACAAGGAGATCACCGAGGAGAACATCAAGCCGCAGGTGGATCAGTTCATCTTCCCCAACGGCAAGCGCATCACGCTCCTGGCCCGCGGCCGCCTGGTCAACCTGGGCTGCGCCACCGGCCACCCCTCGTTCGTGATGTCCAACTCGTTCACCAACCAGGTGATGGCGCAGATGGCGCTGTGGGCCAACGCCACCACCGGCAAGGACGAGGTCACCGGCATGACCTTCAAGGCCGGCGAGGTCTACGTGCTGCCCAAGAAGCTCGATGAGAAGGTGGCTCGCCTCCACCTGGGCAAGGTCGGCGTCAAGCTGACCCAGCTCAGCAAGGAGCAAGCGGAGTACCTGGGCGTCTCGGTGGACGGCCCGTACAAGCCGGACCACTACCGGTACTAGCAAGGCCAGCGGCGCGCGGCGCGCGACAGATCCCATCGCGGGTGACCGACGCCGCGACGAGGCCATCGCGGCGCGTGCATAATGCCGCGATGATGACACTGCCCAGAACGTGGATCGCTGCGGTGGCTGCGTCGTGGCTCCTGGCCGCGACGCCCGCGCAGGCGCAGGACAAGCAGGGGCCGACGCGGGTGGACTCCATCACCGGCTCGGTGCAGATCCTCGAGCTCGCGACCAAGGCGCTGCCGGGGCCGCGCACGCTCCGCGTGTACTTGCCTCCCGGCTACCAGCAAGAGGTGAGCCGCCGCTATCCGGTGTTGTATCTGCACGATGGGCAGAACGTGTTCAGCGGCCTGACCTCGTTTCTCCCCAACGGCGAGTGGAAGGCCGACGAGGCCGCGCAGGCGCTGATCGAAGCTGGGCTCATCGAGCCGATCGTCATCGTGGCCATCGACAACGCCGGCGCGCGGCGCGCCGACGAGTACCTGCCGACGCGCGCGAAGGTGGATGGCCGGGAGATGGGCGGCGAGGCCGACCGGTACGGCAAGCTGCTGGTCGAGGAGATCAAGCCGCACATCGACGCGACGTTTCGAACCAAGCGAGACGCGCGCAACACCGCGGTCGGCGGCTCGTCGCTGGGCGGCGTCATCTCGCTGTACCTGGGCCTCACCTACCCGCAGGTGTTCGGCAAGCTCGCGCTCCTGTCGCCGAGCCTGTGGTGGGACTCGAAGGTGATGCTGGAGAAGGTGAGAGCCCTCGACGCCAGGCAGCTCGGCAAGAGGCGCCCGCAGATCTGGCTCGACACCGGCACCAGCGAAGGCAGCGGCGAAGGCAGCGGCGAAGCGGTGACCTCCGTCCGCGAGCTCAGCAAGCTGCTGCAAGGCAAGGGCTGGAAGCCGGGCAAGGACCTGGCGGTCTACGTCGAGGGCTACGCCATCCACCGCGAGGACGCATGGGCGCGCCGGATGCCCGTGATCTTGCTGTACCTGTTCGGGCGCAAGTAGCGCCCAAGGGACCTCCCCGGACGCCGCGGGGCCGCGAGACCGCGCCTGCGAGCCTCCGCCATGCCATGCTGCGCCATGAGCAAGCCGCACAGGGGCTTTGGCCACCTCGCCGCGTTCACCGCCATGCCTTACGAGAAGGCGGAGGAGCGCTACAAGCTGTCCGAGGTCGATGAGACCCCGCCGGACGGCTTTGACATTGGCATCGAGGACATCTTCGGCGAGGAGCCGGAGACGGTGTTCGTCCACAAAGGGCCGGTGCATCACGACGGTGACGTGACCATCGGCGCGGTCGGCGAATATGCAGGCATCTACATCATCGACGGCGACCTCGAGGTGGGTGGGCTCCTCTCCTTCACGCAGGTGGATGGCGGCTCGGTGCTCTACGTCAAGGGCGACCTGCGCGCGCGCGACCTCGCGCTGGCGCAAGAGGCGCAGCTCTGGGTGAGCGGCAACCTGAAGATCACCGGCCATGTCCTGACCGCGCTGTCGCAGGCCGGCGGGCTGGCGGTGAAGAAGCGCGCCACCGCCAAGGCCTTCGTGGTAACGGACGCCGCGCCGCTGAGCTTTGGCAAGCAAGCCAAGGGCAGCTTCATCGAGCGCAGCGCCGGTCTCTGCGACGAAGAGGCCGCCGCGGAGCTAGCGCAAGACGCGCTGGTGGCGCCGTTTGACCGCGAGGACCTGGACTACGACGCGCTGGTGGAGGCCGTGCGCAAGGGCCAGCCGATCCTGCGCTGAGCGCGGCCTTGGCCGCGAGGGCCGCTACCTCCGGCGCCCCTTACGGATCCCGCCGAGGCGCCAAGGCGAGGACCGTACTCGATGCCCCGCAAAGCGGACCATGCCACCGGGCAGCAATCCTGCTAGAACCGCCGGAGCAAACGCAACATGAGCAGCCATCACCTTACAGACTTCCAAGGCTCCATCGAGGACGCCATCACCAGCTCCATCCAGGCGCAGCTTCCGGACGCCGTCGTCAAGGTCGCCGGCGGTGGCGGCCACTTCACCATCGACGTGGTGTCCTCCGGGTTCGCCGGCAAGAGCATGCTGCAGAACCAGCGGCTGGTGCTGTCCGCCATCAAGCACCTCATCAACGGCGCGGCGCCGCCGGTCCACGCGGTGGACTCGCTCACCACCCGCACCCCCTGACACGGCGCGCCTCGTCGCAGCGACATGACGCACCGAGCGTCAGAGCAGGTCTGGCTCTTTGGCTACGGCTCCTTGATGTGGCGGCCCGACGTGGAGTTCACCGCGCGAGTGGCGGCGGTGCTGCCGGGGTACCAGCGCCGGTTCTGGCAACGCTCGACCGACCATCGCGGCACGGTGGCCCATCCCGGCCGCGTGGTCACGCTGGTGCCGGTGGCAGGCGCGCGCACCGCCGGGATCGCCTATCGCCTGCGCGACCCGGTCCCGACCCTGGCGCGCATCGACCACCGCGAGCAGCAAGGGTACCAGCGTCGCGAGCTGGAGGTGCACGCGGCGGCGACCGCGTGGCCCGCCCGGCAGCGCGGGCTGCGCGCCACCGTGTACGTGGCCGATCCCGACAACCCGTACTTCTCCGCCGACGAGACGCCGGCCCACAGCGCGCAGATCATCGCCCGCGCGCACGGCCCAAGCGGGGCCAACCTGGAGTACGCCCGCGCGCTGGTGACCACGCTCGAGGTGCTGCGCAGCGAGCTGGCGCTGGCCGAGCATGAGCTGGCGTACGAACGCGAGGTCCTGGCCCACGCCGAGGCGCTGGCGCGATAGCTGATCGCAGACCGACGCACCCGTGCCCCTTCGCGGCCTGGCGGTGATAAGCTGCCCGCGTGGGTGGATGCACCAACTGCGGCGGCAAGTCCGGCTGCGACGATCGCAAGGGCGGCATGATGTCCGCCGTGGACGAGGCGCTGACGCGGCTGTACCCGAGCCGGACCTGGGGCGAGCCGGACGACGCGGAGGCGCTGGCGTTGCGCGGCGGCGCGGCGGCGCTGGCCGAGCTCCCCGAGGTGCTGGCCAGCCTGGCCGACGAGCTGGCCAGCGAGCTGCGCGCCGCCACGTTCGTGCGGTTCGGCGGCGAGGACGAGCCGTGCGACTACGTGTACGTGCTGTGCCTGGGCCGCGCGCCGTGCATCCTGCAGGTGCGCGATCACGAGGTGCCGGTGCCGCAAGAGTGGCAGCCCGGGGAGACCATCACGGAGCAGTACCTGCGGCTATGCGTGAGCCATCGCGCGCCGATGGCGGCGCTGCAGCAGGTGACGCTCGCGGCCAAGCTCGAGGGAGACTCCCTGGTGGTCCGCGAGTTGCCGCGCGCTGGCGTCTACGACGCGCCGCTGCTCTCTCGCATGCAGCGCGCGGTGGCGATCTTGCCAGCGTATGGGCTCTTGCACCTGGACTTCGGCGACATCGCCGGTCCGCCGGACGGGTTCTCCTCCGGCGTCTGGCCTGAGCTGTACGCGGTGAAGACCGGCGGGGTCTCCGCGCCGGCCATCGCCAACTATCTCTTCTTCCCGCAGCCTGCCACCATGGTCTCCACCGCGTACGCCGAGGTGGCTCGAGCAGGCTCCTCGCACAGCGCACGCGCAGCGGATGTCGGCAGAGGGGCGTTGGGGTCGGGCGGCGGGGTCAGGCTCCGCTCATGATCGAAGCCGAGCTGCGCGACATCCTGCAATCGCTGCTCGAGGAGACCGGCTCGCTGGCCGCCGCCATCGTCGCCGACGATGATCGCACGGGCGTGCCGAGCAAGCGGCGACCGCTGGGCGGCGACCGCTCGCTGGTGCTGGAGCTGTCGAGCCGCAGCCCCAAGCCGGACCCCGCTCCGCCGGACGAAGATCCTGCAGAGCCTGACGTCTACCGTGGCACCAAGGACGCCGCGGTGCAGAGCCGCCGGCCGCGCGCCATCGACGCCATGCTGGAGGTCGCGGTGCGGCAGCTCCGCGCGGTGGCGCGACGCTGGAACGTGGACGTGTTGCCGCTCTTGCGCGTGCCGCCGGCCAACGCCTCCGCGGACCGGGTCAAGGCGCGGATCCAGTCCTTCCTGCGCGCGCTCGCTGGCTCCGCGGGCGGCGGCAACGCCCTGCTGTGGCAGCGCGGGCACGTGCTGTCGAGCGCCGCCCCGCTCGACGAGGTCTGGGCCTCACGCGCCACCTTCCTGGGCAAGCGCGCGCTGGCCGCCCCGGCGCCGAACTCGTCGCACGGCGAGGTGGTGGACCCCGACGCCTACGCGCTCACCTTCTACTACGGCGCGGTGCTGATCGTCGCCGTCGAGGCGCCGTACGCCGTCGATTTCCTGCGCCACCGCTGCCGCCTGGTGGCGCGCGAGCTGTGCTTGCTCTTGCCCATGCTCGATCCGGAACCGGAGACGCCGGCGATGATCCGACCGCCGAGCTAGCTAGCTAGCTCGCGGCGGCGGGCTCGTCTTCCAGCGTGGGCGCCGCGCGACCGCGCTGCACGATGACGTAGATGCCGGGGATGAGCACCAGGTTGACCACGGTCGAGACCAGCATGCCGCCAAACACCACGGTGCCGAGCGAGGTGCGCGCCGCCGCGCCTGGGCCGGTGGCCAGCATCAGCGGCATCACGCCCAAGAGGAACGCGATGGAGGTCATGAGGATCGGCCGCAGCCGCACGCCGGCGGCCTCGATCACCGCGTCCATGGGCGCCTTGCCGGCGCGGCGGAGCTGCTCGGCGAACTCCACGATCAAGATCGCGTTCTTGCTGGCCAACCCGATGAGCATGACCAGGCCGATCTGGCAGAACACGTCGTTGACCTGATCGCGCCAGAGCTGCAGCCCCAGCGCGCCCAGGATGGCCAGCGGCACCGACAGGATGATCACCAGCGGCAGCTTGAAGCTCTCGTACTGCGCGGCCAGCACCAGGAACACGAAGACCAGCCCCAGGCCAAAGATGAGCAGCGTCTGACTGCCGCTCTGCTTCTGCTCCAGCGAGATCCCCGTCCACTCGAACGTGAGGCCCTCCGGAAGCACTCGCCTGGCCACCTCCTCCATCGCCATCATTGCCTGCCCGGACGACCCCCCCGGCGCGCCCTGGCCGTTGATCTCGGCGGCGCGAAACAGGTTGTAGCGGCGGATGAGCTGCGCGGAGGTCGAGGGCACGACCTGCGCCAGCGCCTCCATCGGGATCATGTCGCCGGTCTCGCTGCGAACGTAGTAGCCGCGGATGTCCTGCGGGCTGTCGCGGAACTGCTGCTCGGCCTGCACCACCACGCGGTAGGTGCGGTTGGCGTACGTGAAGTCGTTGACATACTGGCTGCCCAGAAACACCTGCAAGGTGCCAAAGGCCTGATCGAGCGGCACCGCCAGCGCCTTGGCCTTGGCGCGATCCAGCTCCACCGTGAAGATCGGCGCGTTGGCGGTGAAGGAGCTGAAGATGCCGCGCAGCCTCGGGTCCGCGCTGGCCGCGCTCACCAGGTCCGTGGTCGCCTGCGACAGCTCCGCCAGCGACCGTCCCACCGAGGTGTCTTCCAGCACGAACTGAAAGCCGCCCAGGCTGCCCACGCCGCGGATCGCCGGCGGCTGGAATGGGACCACCCGCGCCGCGCCGATGGACGCCAGCGGCCCGCGCAGCCGCGCCACCATCCCGGCCACCGTGCTCTTGTCCCCCGGCCGCTGGTCCCAGGGCTTGAGCGTGGTGAACACCGTCCCGAAGTTGGGGCCGGAGCCGCCGAGGCTAAAGCCCGACACCATGAACATGTGATTCACCTCGGGGTAGCTCCGCAAGATCGTCGAGAGCTGGTCCATGACCTTGCGGGTCTCGGTGACCGGCATGCCGTCGGGCCCCTGGATGGAGATGATGAGATACCCCTGATCTTCGTCGGGGATGAAGCCCGCGGGGGTCGTGCGCCACAGGTGGACGGTGCCGGCCACGCTGAGGACGAACACCAGCGCCACCAGGAGCCGCCGGCGCAAGAACACCTGCAGCGTCCGGGCGTAGGCGCTGCGCAGCGCGAAGAGCAGACGATCGATGGCGCGAAACAGCACCCACTTCTCACCGTGGGTCGCCTTGAGCAGCAACGCGCCGAGCGCTGGCGTCAGGGTGAGCGCGCAGAACGTGGACAGGCCCACCGACGCGGCGATGGTCAGCGCGAACTGCCGATAGATGATGCCGGTGGTCCCGGGGAACAGCGCCACCGGCCCGAACACCGCGATCAAGACCAGGCTGGTGGCGATCACCGCGCCGGACACCTCGCGCATGGCCGCGCTGGCGGCGCGCCGGGCCGACAGCTTGCGTTCGTGCATGAGCCGCTCGATGTTCTCGATGACCACGATCGCGTCGTCGACCACCAGGCCGGTGGCCAAGGTGAGGCCAAACAGGGTCAACGTGTTGATCGAAAAATCGAACACGCGCACGAACGCGAACGTGCCCAGCAGCGACACCGGCAAGGTCAGCGCGGTGATGAGCACGCTGCGCCAACCGTGCAAGAACAAGAAGATGACCAGGATCACCAGCACGATCGCCTCGCCCAGCGTGATCATGACCTCGCGCATGGACGCGCGCACCGCCAGCGTGGTGTCCAGGCTGGCGGCGTAGTTCATGCCCGCGGGGAAGTCCTTGGACAGCCGCGCCAGCTCGGCCACCACGCCGTCTCGCACCTCGAGCGCGTTGGCGTTGGGCAAGGGCACGATGCCAAGGCCCACGCCTTCGTAGCCGTCGAACAGCAGGCCCTGCCCGTAGTTCTCGGCGCCGAGCTCGATGCGCGCGACGTCGGCCAGGCGCACGGTCCGGCCGTCGGCCGTCCGCTGGATCACGATGTCCCCGAACTCCGCCGGCTCGATCAGGCGGCCCTGCGCGCGCACCGCGATCTGATATTGCTGGTCACGGTCCGTCGGCGGGGCGCCGACCTGCCCGGCCGCGACCTGCAGGTTCTGCTCGGTGAGCGCCCGCACCACGTCGGCGGGCGTGCGCCCGCGGCGCGCAAGCTCGGTGGGCGAGAGCCACACCCGCATCGCGAACTTGCGCTCGCCGAAGATGCGGACCTCGCCGACGCCGCGGATGCGCTTGAGCGCGTCGCGCAGGTAGACATCGGCGTAGCTGCTGAGAAACTTTGCGTCAAAGCGCCCATCTGGCGAGTACAGGCCAAAGCTCGCCAGCATCTGCGACGACACCTTGTTGACCACGATGCCGGACTGGTTGACTTGCGAGGGCAGCCGCGGCGCCACGCGCGCCACCCGGTTCTGTACGTCCACCGCGGCCACGTCGATGTCGCGATCCGGCTCGAAGGTGATGGTGATGTTGCAGACGCCGTCGTTGCTGCTCGTCGACGAGATGTACTTCATCCCCTCGACGCCGTTTAGCTCCTGCTCGAGCGGGATGGTCACCGCCGTCTCCACGACGTCCGAGCTGGCGCCCAGGTAGACCGCGCTCACCGACACCTGCGGCGGCGCCAGGTCTGGATACTGCGCGATCGGCAGGCCGGGGATCGCCAGCGCGCCGGCGAGGGTCAAGACGATGCTGCACACCGCGGCGAACACAGGCCGCCGCAGGAAGAACTCGACGAACATGTCAGCGCCCCGCTCCTTGGCCGCCCGCCGCGCCGCCGCCGGTTGCTGGGCCCGACGCGCTGCCGGCTGATGCGCCCGCCGCGCCGCTGGCTCCGGCGCTGCCTGTTGCCGCGCCCGCCGCGCCTGACGGCGGCGCCCCGGCCGGCTTGGGCTCCTTGAGCTTGACCGCCGCGCCGTCGCGGAGCTGCTGGATCGCCGACACCGCGATCCGGTCGCCTGCGCCGAGGCCCTGCTCCAGCACGAAGGCCGACGCGCCCAGGTCGCCGAGCGTCACCGGGCGGCGCTCGACGACGAGCCCCTGCCCTTTGGACACCACCACGTAGACAAAGGCCTGCCCGCTCTGGCGCACCACCGCCCGCGCCGGTACCTGTAGCGCCTGCCTGGTGGAGTAGATCACGCGAGCTCGCACGAGCTCGCTGGAGCGCAAGCCGCGGCCCTCGGGCACTGCCGCCTTGAGCTCCACGAGCTGGGTCCGCGGATCGGCGTCCTGCGCCACGAAGAACACCTGCGTGGTCAGCTCGGCGCTGCCATCGGCCGCCACCAGCTCCACCGGCATCCCCACGGTCACGCTGCGCGCACGCGCGGCCGGCACCGAGATCGAGAGCTCCAGCGCGCCGGCCTGCGAGATGGTGGTGGCGCGCGTGCTCGCGGTGACGAAGTCCCCCACGCGCACCAGCACGTCGCCGACGACCCCGGCGACGGCCGCGCGCACGGTGTTGTACTGCACGGCCACCTTGCGCTGCGAGACCTGCGCCTCGGCCGCGCGCGTGGACGCATCCGCGGCCTCCACCGCGGCGCGCCGCTGATCCAGCTCCTCGGCGGTGGCCAGGCCCTCGCGAAACAGCGCCTCGGTGCGCTCGCGCACCTGCCGCGCCAGCCCCAGCGAGGCCGCGGCCGCCGCGCGCTGCGCCTCCGCCGACGCCAGCGCCGCCGCCTCCTCGCGCGCGTCCACCTCCAGGAGCGGCGCGCCGGCGGCCACCTTCTGCCCGGGCCGGACCAGCACCGCGCGCACGTACCCGGCGACCTGCGGCAGCACCGTCACGCTGCCGCGAGACAGGAGCGAGCCCAGGTACTCGCCGGTGTCTCGCACCTCCGTGGGCTGCAGCGCCAGGATCTCGATCTCCTTGGGCGGCGGCGGTCCAGCGGGGCCGCCGCTGGCCTGGCCCTTCTTGCCGCAGCCAGCGGCAAGGCCTGCGCACAAGGCGAGCGCCACCGCGACGCTGCGACCGGCGACGCGGCGAGCCCGGAGCCAAAGACGGAGACGACGACGGAGACGAAGACGAGACGGGGTTTGCTTCGCGCTGGTCATGAATCACACCGAGCTTCGGTAAGGAGCGCGTCGAGCCGCGCCTGCATCCACTCGAACTGCCGCAACGCCAGCGCCAGCTCAGCCTGGCGCAACCCCACCGCGCTCTGCACCAGCTCCAGGCTGGTGGCGCGGCCGATCTCGAACGAGCGACGGGTCATCTGGTCGAGCCGCTCCGCCAGCGCCCGCGACTCGGCGGCCACGGTGACCAGCGTCTCGGCCACCGCTTGCCCGCGGCGCGCGCGCGTGATCTCCAGCCGAGCGCCGCGCCGGATCTCCTCGGCGGTCGCGCGCGCGTCGGCCTCCAGCGCCGACCGCTCCTTGACCTGCGCAGAGCGCACGCCGCCCTCCCACAGCGGCACCGAGAGCACCGCCACGATGGACCACGACGACACCCGCCCCGGCCCCGGATCCGTGGTCAGCGCCGACAGCGTGGTGGACAGGTCCAAGGTCGGCAGCTTGCCGGCGCGCGCCGACGCGGTGCGGGTGCGCGCAGCGTCGACCGCCGCCGACGCCGCCTCCTCGTCCGCGCGTCGCTCGGCCGCGGCCAGCGGCTGGCAGGTCTGGCGCAACTCCAGCACCAGCCCATCGAGCGAGAAGTCCTGGCGCACGCCCACCGGATCGTCCACCCCGAGCGCCACGGCCAGCGCCTCGCGCGCGCCGCGGAGCTGTTCATCCGCGACGATGAGCGAGCTTCGGGCGGCGGTGACATCCTGGCGCGCGCGCAGCACGTCCAGCTCGGTGGCGCGGCCAAGCTCGAACGTCCGCTGGCTCAGGGCGCCGCGCTCGAGCGCTTGCCGCAAGCCCACCCGGCCAAGCTCCGCCACCCGCTCCGCGGTCACCACCGCCACCAGCGTGCGCGCCAGCCGCTGCCTCACCCGGCGCCGCACATCGAACAGCGACCAGGTCGCGCTCCGCCGCGTCAGCGCGGCGGCGTCTCGCGCGCGCCAGGACGCCACGTCCACCACGCGCTGCGACACCGAGAGCGCCGCGGTCACCACCGGCGCCGTCGAGGAGCGGCCGTCCACCTGCGGCGGCACGCCAGGCGCGGTGTCGGGGTTGTCGAGGTCGAAGGCGCCGGCCACGGTGAGCCGCGCGTTGGGCAAGAGCACCGCCAGCGCCTGGCGCCACAGCGCCTCCGCGCGCACCAGCGCGGCCTCGGCGCGCTGCAGATCCGTCGAGCTGCGCAAGAGCGTCTGCTGCGCCGCGGACCACGACGAGATCGAGAACGGCGCCGCAGGCACCGGCGCCAGCAGGGGATCGTCCAGTTCGGGCCGAGCCGCCGGGATCCCGCCACTGGCTGGCGCTGGACCTGCTGGCTCAGCCTTTGGCTGCGCCAGCGCCAAAGAGGTCAGCCCGGAAGATGCCAGCCCCACCGCCCCGAGCACGGCCGCCGCCCTCGCCGCTCCCCGCGCGAGCCCCCGACCTGGGCCCCACCCTGGACTCCGACCTCGACTCCGACCGACATCCGAGCCGGGACGGGAACCTACCGAGCGCTCTTGGCCCTTGTGCGAGAAACCCATGAGGAAGTGGCGGTGACTGTACGCCACCACCTCGCAAAGACAAGGTACGCGCCGGCACCGCTTGGCCCTTGCGACCACGACTCATGGCGTTGGATGAGCCAATCATGAGGAGCCACACGCAAGGGCCTGGGCGCGGCGCCATTGCGCAGGTCGAGGCGCCGCACGCCTGGCGCGCCTGCGCTATGGTCGCCGCCATGCTCAAGCTCCCCTCCGTCCTGCTCGCGCTGGCGGCGCTGTCCGCCGGCTGCACCAAGAAAGCAGCCGAGCCCGCTGACAAAAGCGGCACGCCAGATCCGTCCACGTCCACTCCGGCGGCACCGCCGGTGGCCACGCCGCCGCCGCCGCCGCCCTCGCAGATGCCGCTGGGCAAGTTGCCGCCGCTGGATCTGGCCGAGGACCCGCAGCGCGCCGAGAAGATCGCGCTTGGACACGCGCTGTTCTTCGACAAGCGCCTGTCGGTCGACGGCAGCCGCGCTTGCTACTCCTGCCACATGAACGAGGACGGCAACGGCGGCCATGATCCGCTGGCCATCGGCCCCGGCGACAAGCCGCTGCCCCGCCACAGCCCGGTCATCTGGAACGTGGCCTATTTCAAGAACTCCCTGTACTGGGATGGCCGCGCCGCCACGCTCGAGGACAACGCCAAGGCCGCGTGGGCCGGCGGCAACATGGGGGTGGGCAAAGAGAACCTGGAGAAGAAGGCAGCAGAGCTCGGCAAGATCGCCGGCTACAAGAAGCTGTTTGCCGCCGCGTTCCCCAAGGACAAGAAGGTCACCCCGGACATGGTGGCGAGCGCGCTCTCCGAGTACGAGCGCACGCTCCTGTGCAACGACACCGGCTATGACAAGTTCGCCGCTGGCGACAAGGCCGCGCTATCCCAGGAGCAGCAGCGCGGGCTCGACCTGTTCATGGGCAAGGCCCAGTGCGCCATGTGCCACGCCCCGCCGTTTTTCAGCACCGCCATGGGCGTGGACGGCGGCGCGTACTTCAACGTCGGCATCGGCACCGTCGGCAAGGCCGAGGCTGACGTCGATGTCGGCCGCATGAAGGTGACGAACGTCGAGGCGGACTGGGGCGCCTTCAAGCCGCCCAGCCTGCGCAACGTGGCCAAGAGCGCGCCGTACTTCCACGATGGGTCGGTCAAGACGCTCGAGGAGGCCGTCAAGCTCATGGCCACCGGCGGCGTCGCCAACAAGAACAAGTCCGCCTTGCTGACCGACCGCGCGCTGACCGACGCCGAGATGGCCGATCTCCTGGCCTTCCTGCGCGGCCTCGACTGCGGCGGAAAGCTGGAAGAGCCCAAGCTGCCGTGACCGAGTGTGACCGTCGGTGACTGACGGAGCCCGCCGGTGACTGACCGTCACCCACCGTCACCCACGGACGCGCGGACGCCGTAGCAGCGCTACTCGCTCGTACGCTGCTCTTGCACTTGCGGCGCCCGGTCGCGCTGGTTGCGGCGGGGGCGCTGGCCATCGCGCTGCTGCTGCGGACCGCCGCCGCCGCCCTTCTTGCCGAGCTCTTGCTTGCCCTCGCCGTCGACCTCCACCCAGTCGGCGTCGCGCGCGCCCCACACCTCGGACTGCATGCGGCTCTTGGCCGCAGGCGCGGCGTAGCCGCCGGCCTGGTCGGCCGCGGACTTGGCGCGGGTCTCGATGGTGTTGCGCAGCTTCGCCGGCAACCGCTTGGAGCCCAGCGAGAAGCCGGTCTTGGAGGTCGGCGCGGGCCGGTGCGAGTCGATGCAGAACACATCGAGCTTCACCTTCATGCTGCCGCCCGGCGGAACCTTGAGCTGCTCCACGCGCTTCTGCGCTTTGCCATCGGCGATCTGCATCGGCCCCACCGCGCCGAGCCGCTGCGGCGCCTGGTCCGCGTTGCCCTCGGGGACGAAGTACAGGCCCGCAGCCGAGAACGTCAGCTCGGTCTTGCCGGGGTTCTTGACCTCCACCGTCAGCTCGCCGTTGACCGAGCCGTCATATGCGACCACGCGAAGGTCCAGGCCGCTGGCCTTGGCGACGGCCTGAGCGTCCTGAGGTCCTGGCGTCCCGGGCGTCCCGGCCGTCGCCGGCGCGGGTGCGGTGGCGTGATCCGCCGACTCCGCCGGCACCGACTTGTAGCCGTTGTCCGCCCACGCGGAGCTGCCGCAGAACAAGCCAAACAACAACACCACCAGTCGAGCCTTCGAGGATGTGCGCATGCGGGTGCAGACGCACCGCGCGCGTGACCGGTCTACGTCCACCCCGAGAAATATTCAAACGCGGCTCGCCGAACCTCGCCGAATCTCGCTGCAACTCGCCGGGCGCAGGCGTGTCGCGTCAGCGCGGCGCCACCGGCTTTGCGTGCTCCAGGCAGGCAAAGAACGGCTCGCACTCACGCTCTTCGCGGTGACACACCTCGAACACGCGCACCTGCCGCGAGGACATCGGCTGCGCCAGGCACTTGTCCACGAACTTGGCGGTGTTGCGGGGCGCGGTCTCGTCGAGCGCCAGCTCGCGCAGCTCCGCTGGCGTGGCCTTGGCTCTGGCGTCCGCCACCGCGCACGCCGTGGTGCGCTCGCCCACCGCCTGGCACGCAGCCTGCTGCCGCCGCTCGAGCTCGGTCATCGGCTCGGTCATCGGCTCGGTCATCGGCGCGGTCGTATGGGGAGCGCCCGGCTGCCCCGCAGCCTGCGGCGACGGCGCGCCGCTGCACCCGGCGGCCAGAGCGATGCCCGGCGCGATGCACATTTGCAGGCACGATCGAAGCGTCATCGCTGCGACTATAGAGCCAGCGGCGCCCGCCTGGGCAGGGCGCGTCCGACAAACAGCCGCCGATACCACGCGCGCCTTCGCAGCCTGCCACGAGCACCCTCAGCGTGAAATGGTCGCGCCTTCCGTGCCCTCGTCCGAGAGGGGCTGCAGGCACTCGGCTTCCAGTTGCTGCGCGGTCCGGGCGCGCGCCGCGCAAGCAGCCAGCGAAGGGCGCTCGGTACACTCCGCCATCACCATCGCGGTGTTGTCGCGAACCGCCTCGGCCACGCGGTCCGGAGTCGCCCCGCCTGCTGTGACCTCGGCGCGGTAGAGCGCCTCCACCTGGGGCCTCACGTTGACACACGCGCTCGGGGCGGCGCCGATCTCAGCTCCGGTCTCGGCTCCGGTCGCCGACCCGCTGCCCGCGCCTGCGCCTCCCTTGCCGGCGCCGCTGGCGCCGCACGTGCAGGCCGTGGTGCTGGCGATCGCGAGGACCAAGGTCGCCAGACGTGAAGCTGCGTTGCTCATGGTGGATCTATATATCCACTTCATGAAGGCGCGGGTCACTACCTCTGGCCACCTACCAGAGCGGCTTGGCCAGGCGCCCGTGATCGGTGATGTCCAGATGCAGGGGGGTCACGCTGGTGACGCCATCTGCCACCGCCACGCAGTCCGAGCCAGCGATGTCATCATGGCCGGTGGGCCCGCCGCCGATCCAGTAGTACGGCCGCCCGCGCGGATCGCTGCGCTCCTTGACGTCATCTTCGTAGCGGCGCCGACCGAGCCGGGTCCACCGAAGCTCCCGGGTGCCATTGCCTGGCAAGTTCACGTTCAGCACGCAACCATCTGCCAGCTCCCCGGACTCCCGGTGAGCCAGCGCCCGGCTGACGAGCTCTCGACAGACGTCGATGGCGCTGTCCGGATCTGGCGCGTGCGGCGCCAGCGACAGCGCCACCCCGACCGAGCCGCGCAGCGCGCCCTCGACCGCAGCGGCCACCGTGCCCGAATAGAAGACATCGGTGCCGAGGTTGTAGCCATCGTTGATGCCGGAGATCACCAGCGCTGGCGCGCGCGACGCCAGGCGCAGCAACCCGACATACACGCAATCCACCGGCGTGCCCGAGAGCGAGAAGCGGCCGGGCGCCAGCTCCACGAGCCGCAGCGGCTTGTGCAGCGTGATGGCGTGCGACGCCGCAGAGCGCTGCCGCTCGGGCGCCACCACCAGCACCTCCGCCAGCGGCTCGAGCGCCGAAGCCAGCTGGTTCAACAGCGACGAGTGGATGCCATCGTCGTTACTGCACAGAACCAGCGGCTTCATAAAAAAGTTTGGACGGCCCCTGGGGGGTGGCCGTCCATTCCGTCGGGGCGACTGGATTTGAACCAGCGACCCCCAGACCCCCAGTCTGGTGCGCTACCAAGCTGCGCTACGCCCCGAAGGGAGCATGGACTTACTGCATTCACGCGCAGGATTCAAGTCATGGAGGTGGTTGTCCGTTGAGAATGTTCTTCAAAACTTGGCTCGGCTTGAACGTGAGCACGCGCCGCGCCGGGATCAAGATCGGCACGGAACGCTGTGGATCTCGGCCCATACGGTCCTTCTTGTCGCGAACCAAGAAGTTGCCGAAGCCCGAGATCTTGATCTTCTCGCCCTTCTCGAGCGTCTGTTTGATCACGTTGAACACGGTCTCGACGATTTCAGCGGCCTCCTTCTTCGAAAAGCCGCCCACCTTCTCGTAGACCGCCTCGATGATGTCCGCTTTGGTCATGCGCGCCATGTCGCCATTCTCCTTCTTGCGCAATACGAACTGGCCCGTTGACCAGTTTTTTCCACGGTATCATGGCTTTGGAGCGGATCTGCAAATCCACGTGCCGCAAATCCTACCTCCTCCTGCAGATCACCCCCCAAGATCGCCCAAGCGCCGCCGCGCCAGATCTTCCAGAATCGTTTCAGCATCCTGACGAGCTGGGCCGCCAGCGAAGCCAATCTCGACGAGCGAGTATGGCGTGCTCGGCCAGAGACCGTTTGACACCAGTCTCCTAAGGGGTGACCAGGCCAGGGACCATGTCTGGGGTCAGCGCCCCGGCGCCCGCTGGGGCGGGGACCGCGCCCGCCGCGGCCGGCGCTGCGGCAGGCTTCGTCTCTTTTTTCACTAGCTTGGCGCGCGAAAGATCCACCGCTGCGCGGAGCTGACCTGCCTCCACCAGGACCGCGTGCGTGTCGCCGCGCTTCTGTACCCAGTAGCTACCCCCTTGCTCGACCACGGTGAGCACGAGGCTTGGCGCCGAGCTCGCGCCGGCCCCCGCAGCCCCAGGCGCGCCGGCCGTCGCGCCCGCCCCAGGCGTCGCCGTCGCGCCGCCCCAGGCGTCGCCGTCGCGCTGCCAGCCCCCTCAGCGCTTTTCGGAGGCGTGGTCCACACCGAGATCGTCGCCAAAGCCTTGCTGCCGGCGAGCTTGGGATCCCCGATCGACGTGAGCTCCACGCGGCTGACCTGCCCGAGCACCTCCTCCACCGCCTGAACATCCAGCACCTCACCGGTGCCCAGCGTGACCGGCGCCCCTGCCGACGTGAGCTTCCACTGCCCGCCGTCCTTGGTCAGCTCCACGCTGTCGCCGTCGCGCTGCACCAGCACCTGCGAGAGCTGATCGCGGGCGACCTCGGAGTACACCGGCTTGACCCAGGTTCGAACCTGCGGATCGATGGCCCAGGCAGACAGCCCGCTGACCGCCATCACCTCGGGAACGGCGCCCAGCCGCACCGCCGTCTGCCGGCCGCCAACGGCCTCGCCGACCAGGAGCGCGTGCTCCTTGCCGTCCACGGTCAGCACCACCTTGCGCTGGTAGTCCTCCTCGGCGACGCCGAGCTGCTTGGCCCGCGCCGCGCTCCGCGCGATGGGACCTGTGTGGGTGAGGCCCGCCAGCTTCGACAGCAGCTCGTTTATCGGGGTGGACTCGGCGGGATAATCATGGCCCGAGGAAAGGACCCAGCCCTCGCCGCGCTTGACCAGGTCCACCGCGCCCACGGGCGGCGAAGCGGTGACGCCGCGCTGGTCGCCGCTCGAGGGAAACACCTGCAGGCGAGTCACCTTCGCGACGTCGAGGCCCGGCAACACCGGCGCGGGGCGAGGCGGCGTCACGCCGCCGGTCGAGCTCATCACGAGCCCGGTGATCGCGAGCTGCACTGCCAGGAGGCCAGAGAGGATCTTGTTGAGGCGGTTCATGTCGATTTTCTCGTCGAGCTTTCGTCAGGATCTCGTCGGGTTCCCGCCGAGTTCTCGGGGATGGTCGTCGGTGGTCGTGGATGTCGGGACGGTCGTCGATGGTCGTCGATGGTCGATGGTCGTCGATGGTCAGGGCGATCGCGCGGTCGACCTGCAAGAGCCTCACGGCCGCGGCGTGGTCAGCGGGAGCACGGTGCGCCGGCGCCAGTACGCCACCGCCGCCACCAGCCCCAGGCCCAGCAACGCCAGCGCGTAGTTGCCGTACTCCCAGGAGCTGCGAGCGTCCTCGGCCACCGTCAAGGCGCGGCTCGCGGTGGAGCGCGCGCGGATGGAGGCTAGATCGGTGTCCAGCAGCGCCCAGTCCACCGCGTTTTGCACCAGCGCCAGGTTGGACGCGGCCAGGTCGGAGCCGAGCTGCTTGGCCAGGCCCAGGAGGTCATCGCTGACGAACGACGACGAGCCGAACACCACCACCCGCGCGTCAGGGGGAGAATGGGAGAGCAGGCGAGATCCGGCGGGCGCGGCGGGCGCGGCGGGCGTGGGTGCGCTGGGAGCAGCGCTGCCGGCGCCACCGACGGCGGCGCCGCCGACGTCGGCGCCTTGCCAAAGGCGCTGGCCAGGCCGCCGGTGAGCGCCACCGCCAGCACCTGCCGACCCCGCTTGTCCGCTGGCAGCTCGGTGGGCCGCGCGAACCCCACATCCGGATACGCGGCGTAGTCTGGCTGCACCTCGGTGGAGGAGGACAGCCAGGACGCAGACGACGACCGCAAGAGGCGCTCGACCTTGCGCGCGTCGTCGCCGACCTTGTCCTCGGCCGTCACCGCGGTGCCCCAGTGGACCACCGCGCCAGGGACCCCTGCCGTGATCACGGTGCCCTTGGCGATGCCCTCGCCAGCGACCTTGACGAAGAACGGATACGGCGCTTCGCGCATCTCGCGCACCTGCATCCCGTTGCCCAGATCGCGCATCACCGGCACCGGAAACGAGTCGTTCTGATCGTCGAGCACCAGCTCGTCCCCGAGCTTGATGCCCCAGGCCGCCAGCAAGCTCGACAGCCCGGTGTCCACCTTCTCGATGGCCAGCCCGCGCTGGCTGGGCGCCAGCCGATAGTTGCCGGTGAGCGCCACCAGCGCGCCGCCGCGCATGACGAACTGATCGATGGTCTCGGCGGCCTTGGCGTCGAGCTGCGACGGCCCGGCCAGCACCAGCACCTCCACGTCGTCGCCCAGGCGTTGCGCCAGGTCCACCGTGCGCACCTCGTACTCCGCGCTCAGCGCGGCGCGCAACCCCTCGAAGGTCTGCGGCGGCTGCTGTGGCTGCGGGGGCATGCCCTCCATCGGCGGCATCGACGGCGGCGCTGGCGGCGTCCACAGGCCGACCACCCGCGTGAAGCCAGGCGCGGCCCGCCGCAGCCCGTCGGTGAGCGCGGTCTTTACCCCCGCCTCGCTCAGATCCTCCGGCGGCACGATGCGCACCAGCCGGTCGCCGACCTTGAGCATGAGGTGCAGGTAGTAGTACGAGCCGGCGCCGAGGTCGGCGCCGAGGTCGGCATACGGACGAAGGCCGTAGCGTTCGAACAGCTCGCGGACCTGCGCGTCGCCCTTGGGCTCCACGTTCTTCACCACCAGCTTGCCGCTGGCGCTGGCCACCAGCTCGTCGGCGATCTTCTTGATGCGCTCGGGCCCGACCTTCCAGTTCTCCGGCAGGGTCTGCGGCGTCGCGTACACCGTCAGCTCGGCCGGCGCGGGGAGCGAGGCGAACAGCGCGTCCAGGCTCTGGAACCCGGTGACCGTCTTCTTGATGGCGCGGGTGACGTCATACTCCAGGTTGCCCAGGGACACCTCCACCTCGCCCACGTCCAGCGAGCGGACCTCGATGAGCTGATCGAGCCCCAGCACCTGGTGCTGGTCGCCGTAGGCCACGGCGATCGAGAAGTAGGCGTTGATGACAGACTTCTCCACGCGGCTGGCGAAGCGCAGCGGGTTGGGCTCGATGTCGAAGCGCTCCTTGGCCTCGCGCGCAGCCGCCTCGTCTTGCCCGGGATCGAGGAACTCCACCCGCACCTTGCCGCCGCCCAGCACCCGGTACTCGTCGAGCAGGTCGCGGATGCGAGGCACGAGCGGGGCCAGGAGCGGGTGCGTCTTGCCGGAGAAGTAGCCGCGCACGAGCAGCGGCTCGTCGAGCGAGGCCAGGATCTTCGCGGTGGCTGGCGAGAGGCTGTAGTCGTTGTGCTCGGTGAGATCTACCCGCGCCCGGCCCAGCGGCGCGAGCCACACGTTGAGCACGAGCGCGTTGGCCGCCGCCAGGCCCAGGGCCAGCAGCGTGTTGCGCCGGCGCACCGCGGCGCGCGGCCCGGTGCTCCAGCTCCGCATCCCCAGGAGCACCACGTTGAGGCCGAGGAACACCACCACCACGCTGGCGTAGTAGACCAGGTCGCGCAGATCCAGGACCCCGCGCGCCACCGACGCAAAGCGGCTGCCCATGCCCAGGCGGCGCAGCACGTCCCCGGCGCCCGAGCCCACCAGATCTGCCACCCACGAGGTGCCAGGGAGATAGGTCAGGCCGCACACCACGAAGGTGCCGATGAGCGCCACGATCTGGTTGTCGGTGGCCGCCGACACGCACATGCCGATGGACAGGTAGGCGGCGGCCAGGAGCAGCGCCGCCAGGTACCCGCCCACCACCGGGCCAAGGTCCAGGTCGCCCATGGTGGAGATGGTCAGCGGCAGGCCGAAAGTCAGCGCCAGCGCCAGGCCCACCAGCGCCATGCCAGCGACGAACTTGCCCAGCACCAGCTTGACGCGCGGCACCGGGAGCGTCAGCAGCAGCTCTATGGTGCCGGCCTTGCGCTCCTCGGCCCAGATCCGCATCGACAGCGCGGCGACCAGGAAGATCAGCAGCAGCGGCAGCCAGTCGAACATCGGCCGCAGATCGGCGACGCCGCGCGCGAAGAACTTGTCCACCCAGAAGAACGTGAACAGCGTGATCCCGAGGAACGTGCCCAGGAAGATGAGCGCCACCGCGGAGCCGAAGGTGCCGCGCAGCTCCTTTTTTGCCAGGGTCAAGACATGACTCACGACACTACCTCCGAGGGATCCTTGGCCGAGGTCGCCGAGGTCGCCGCCAGATCGCGGAACACGTGCTCGAGCGTCTTGGCGTCATGAACCAGCTCGCTGACCTTCCACGGTCGCGCGCGCAGCGCCTCGAACAACGCCGGGCACAGCCCGTCCGCGCCGTCCCCGGTGACCCGCCAGCGCTGAAACCCGTCTGCCTGGTGCCCGGCCTCGGCGGCCACCGCGGTGACCGAGGTGACGCCCGCCACCTGGCCAAGCAGCTCCGCCACGCCCTGCGCGCCAGCCTCGATGGCCACCACCGCGGCGTTGACCGACCGCAGCTCAGCCAGCTTGGCGTCCGCGCGCAGGTGGCCCTGCATGATCACGAGCACGCGCTCGCAGGTCGCCTCCACCTCGGACAGGATGTGGGTCGACAGCAGCACGGTGCTGTTCTCGGCCACCCGCTTGATGAGCGCGCGGATCTCGGCGATCTGCGTCGGGTCAAGGCCGGTGGTCGGCTCGTCGAGGATGAGCACGTCGGGCCGGTGGACGATGGCCTGCGCGATGCCGACCCGCTGCCGGTAGCCCTTCGACAGGGTGCCGATCGGCTGCACCAGCCGGTCGGTCAAGCCGGTGGCGCGGACCGCCTCCAGGATGGCGTCGCGGCGCTCGCCCGGCCGCACGCCGCGCAGCGACGCGATGGTGTCGAGGTACTCTTGCACCAGCATGTCGCCGTAGAGCGGCGCGCTCTCCGGGAGATAGCCAACCCGGGCCTGCGCCGCCAGCGGCGCCTCCATGACGTCGACGCCGTGGATGGAGGCGTCGCCGTCGTCGGGCTCGAGGTAACCGGTGAGGATCTTCATCAGCGTCGTCTTGCCGGCGCCGTTGGGACCAAGGAGACCTATCACCTCACCTTTGGTGATGGTGAAGCTGACGTCGCGCAGCGCCTGGATGGGTCCGTAGCGCTTGCTCAGATGGGAGGCTTCGATTGCGTTCATGGCCAACCTGGATTTTTTCGCCGCGTTGTACCGGGGCTGCCCACCGCCGCATTCCAGGGCGCGTGCAGAAATGGCGAAAAGCGCCGCGCCGCCCCCGCCGGGCCTCGCGTTGTGGGCACATCCCCTTGGAATCACGGGCGCGGCTGCGCCGCCGTGCTACCTTGTCTTCGTGGCCAAGCTGCGAATCACGTACAACGCTCCGGTGGTGCTCACCTTCGCCGTGCTGGCGGTGGTGGTCCAGCTCTTTGGAGATGCTGCCAAACCGTATGTCTCCGCCGCGCCGGCCTTTGGCGACTGGCGGACCTATCTTGGGCTCTTCACCCACCCGCTTGGCCACGCCGACTGGAACCACCTGCTGGCGAACTTCAGCCTGATCTTGCTGCTGGGGCCCATCCTCGAAGAGCGCCACGGCTCGCGGGCGCTGTTCACCATGTTCGTGGTCACCTCGCTGGTGACCGGCCTGGCCAACATCGCCTTCACGGACACGTACCTGCTCGGCGCCAGCGGCATCGTGTTCATGCTCATCCTGCTGGCGTCCACCGCCAACATCCGGCACGGCGAGATCCCGCTCACCTTCCTCGCGGTGGCGTTCCTGTACCTGGGCCGCGAGGTCGTCGGGGCCTTCCGCGCCGACAACGTCTCGCAGCTCGGCCACCTGATGGGCGGCATCGCGGGCGCGGTGTTTGGCTTCGTCACCGCGCGCCGCCCGGAGCCGTCCTCCGCCGCCCTCGCCTCCCCCGGCGCCTCCGCCGCGCCGCCCAAGCGCACGCTGCCGACCTGAGCGCCCAAGGCGCGTGACGCCGAGGCCGTGAGCGCCTGAGCGCGAGTCGGCTCAGGCCGCCAGCTCAGGCCGCCGGCTCAGTCCGCCGCGACCTGTCCGCCGCCCCCACCGCCACCGCGGCGACGGCGACGACGACGACGGTTTGGATTGGCGCCGTCGGCGGGCACCGCCGCGCCAGGCGCTGGCGCCAGGTGGCGTGGCGGCGCCGGGGGCCGCGGCTCGCTGGGTCGCGCCGCCGCGTCCTCTCGCCGGGCGTGCGGCTTGTGCTCTTCCCGCCGCGGCTCATGCACGCCGCGCGGCTCGCGCTCCCCGCGGGAGGGGCCATGCCCACCGCCGCGCCCACCGTGCAAGCGCGGCGGCGGCGACGAGCGCGCAGGCGGCGGCGACGACCCGGGGCTCGCGCGCCGCGACGCCCAGGACGGCGGCTGATGGCCCTCGGCCAGCGGCACCGGCTTGCGGATGAGCCGCTCGATGTCGCGCAGGAGATCGACCTCCTCCACGTCACACATCGAGATGGCCACGCCGTCGGCGCCTGCGCGCGCGGTGCGGCCGATGCGATGCACGTAGGTCTCCGGAACCTCGGGCAGGTCGAAGTTGATGACGTGCGAGATCTCGTCGATGTCGATGCCACGCGCCGCGATGTCGGTGGCCACCAGGACGCGGATGCTGCCGTCGCGGAACTGCGACATCGCCCGCTCGCGCGCGCTCTGCGACTTGTTGCCGTGGATGGCCGCGGCGTTCTCACCGGCGCTCACCAGGTGCTCCGCGACCCGGTTGGCGCCGTGCTTGGTGCGCGTGAACACCAGTACTCGCGTGATGTCGGCGTTGTCGTAGAGGATGTCCTCGAGCAGCGTGCGCTTCTGCGCCTTCTCCACGAAGTAGATGCTCTGCTCGATGCGCTCCACCGTCGAGGACACCGGCGTCACCGCCACCGTCTCCGCCGACGAGTTGAGCAGCACGTCGGCCAGGCGCTTGGCCTCCGGCGGCATGGTCGCGGAGAAGAACAACGTCTGCCGCTGCTTGGGCAGCAACGCGATGATGCGCTTGACGTCGTGGATAAACCCCATGTCCAGCATGCGGTCGGCCTCGTCGAGGACGAACACCTCGAGCGAGGACAGATCGATCAAGCGCTCGCCGGCCAGATCCAGAAAGCGGCCCGGCGTGGCGATGAGGATGTCGATGCCCACCCGCAGCACCTGGCGCTGGGGCTCGTGTCCCACGCCGCCAAAGATCACCGCGCAGCGCAGCCCGAGGTGCTTGCCGTAGGTGTTGAACGCCTCGGCGATCTGCGACGCCAGCTCGCGGGTCGGCGTGAGCACCAGGCAGCGGATGGGTCGCTTGCCAGCGCCCCGCCGCCCCTCATGCAGGCGCTGCAGGATGGGGAGCGCAAATGCGGCCGTCTTTCCGGTGCCGGTCTGGGCCAGGCCCAGCAGGTCCTTTCCGGCGAGAACATGAGGGATCGCGCGTGCCTGAATAGGTGTAGGACGCTCGTACCCTTCCTCGCGTACAGCAGCCAGAAGGGGTTCGATGAGCCCGAGAGAGTCGAAGCTAGATTCCGTGGGACGTTGCAAGAGGCGCACACTGCCACGGCCAGACCTCCCCTGCCACGCCGCCAGGACAGTTTTCACGACGCCTCGCGCCAGGCCGGTCGGCTGTCGGACCACAAGGTGACCAAGCGCTGACAGGATCGTGTCAGCAGATCGCGCGGCAGGGCCTCACAGTGAGGGCATGTCGCTTTCACCTCGAGCCTACTATGTCCGCGCCTTGACCGAGGTGTTGCCCCGCGCCACCTTCGGGAGAGCCAGCTCCAGGTTGTGGTGGCTGCCCGTTCACCTCGCGGTGATCGCCACCGCCACCTGGGCCATCACCCAGACCCCGAGCTGGCCGCTGCGGCTGGCCCTGTCCGTGCCGATCGGCGGGGCGTTTGGCGGGCTGGCCTTCCTGGCCCACGAGACGATGCACGGCGCCGTGGTGCAGGCGCGCTGGGCGCGCACCGCGGTGGGTGCGCTTGGCTTTCTTCCGTTTCTCCTGTCCCCGGTGCTGTGGATGCGCTGGCACGGCGCGGCCCACCATGGCCACGCGCAGGGCAGCACGGATCCCGACGCCTACCCCACGCTCGAGACCTACCGCTCGAGCCGCCGCGTGCGGTTCATGGTGGACCACTTCTCGCCAGGTGGACGCCGGGTGACCGGCGTGCTCGCGCTCGTGATCGGGTTCTCCATCCAGAGCACCAAGCTGCTCGTGACCGGGCACAAGGACGGCCTCCTTGGCCGGCGCGAGTGGCACCTGGCCCTGGCAAGCTCAGCCGCCGCGCTCGCTTTGTGGACCACCCTGGCCATCGTCATCGGGCCGGCCGCGTTCGCCTTTGCGTACGGCGTGCCGCTGCTCATCGGCAACGCGCTGGTGATGGCCCACATCCTCACCAACCACTCGCTGTCGCCGCGCACCGAGATAAACGATCCGCTGGCCAACTCGCTGACCGTCACCGTGCCGGGCTGGTTTCGCTGGCTCACCATGGGCTTTGGCTTCCACGTCGAGCATCACCTGTTCCCGGCAATGAGCGCGCGCCACGCCGGCCGCGTGCGCGACGAGCTGGTGCGGCGCTGGCCCGAGCGCTATCGCTCGATGCCGCTCGGGCGCGCCCTGCGGACGCTGCACCGCACCGCCCGCGTGTACGAGGATGACACCACGCTGTGCGATCCGCGCACCGGCCAGCGCTGGCGCCTGGCCGGCAATGAGTGCCTGGCGCTCGATCCGCAGCCAGCCGCCCTCGCGCCCTCGGCCTGACCTGGCGCGCCTAGCTGGTGTACGCTTGGCGGCGGCTCGCGGCCCACGCGCCGGCACGCGGCCCAAGCGACGATGGCCGACGAATGTGCCGATGCCGACACCTCCCCGACCCGATGACATGAGCGCCCTCCACTCCCCGTCCGACGTGCAGACCGCGCTGGAGCGCTGGCTCCTGGCGATGAACCACCCCACCGATCCCGGCCTCCTCCGCGCCGCGGTCACCGAGGACTTCCACCTCGAGCGGCACCACCCCATCGCGCGCGCCTCGCTTGGCACCGCGCCGCGCGCCGAAGAGCTGCGGGGCACCGCCGCGGTGGCCAGGTGGCTCACCCGCTCCCCGGCCGGCACGGTGTTCTCGCTCGCCGGCCCGGCGGCGCTCGACGGCGCGGCGCTTCGCGTCGAGTACACGATCACGGTGAAGGACTTTTGCAACGGCGGACTCTGGCTCGCCCGCCTGGACGGCGGCCGCCTGTGCTGGCTCGCGCATCACCCCGCCGCGCTCGAGTCGTGATCTCCGGCCGCTGAGCGCCCCGGCCCCAGGCGCCAGCCTGCTGACATATGCTGGGCGCCATGCCTCCTGCCTCTTCTTCTGGCGCTTCTTCTGGTGCTTCGGCCGGCGTGGTCTCGCTCGAGCGACGCGGCCACGTCTTGTTGATGGGGCTCGATCGCCCCGCCAAGCGCAACGCCTTCGACCTGCCGCTGTGGATGGGCCTTTGCCGCGCCTACGGCGAGCTGGATCGAGATCCGGACCTGCGCGTCGGCGTGCTCCACGCCCACGGCGACCACTTCACCGGCGGGCTCGACCTGCCGCAGTGGAGCAGCGCGTTTGCCTCCGGCTCCTGGCCGGTGCCCGAAGACGGCCTCGATCCCATGGGCCTCGTCGGCAAGCGCGTGGGCAAGCCGGTGATCGTCGCGGTCCAGGGCACCTGCCTCACCATCGGCATCGAGCTGGCGCTGGCCTGCGATCTCCGGATCGCCGCCGCGTCCACGCGGTTTGCCCAGATCGAGATCAAGCGCGGCATCTACCCGGTGGGCGGCGCCACCTTGCGCTTCCCCCGCGAGTGCGGCTGGGGCAACGCCATGCGCTGGCTGCTCACCGGCGACGAGTTCGACGCCGCCGAGGCCCTGCGCATCGGCCTGGTGCAGGAGGTCGTGCCGCACGGCGAGCAGCTCGCGCGCGCCCTGGCGCTCGCCGAGGTCATCGCCGCGCAGGCGCCGCAGGGCGTGGTCGCCACCCTGGCCTCCAGCCGCGCCGCGCTGCCCGCCGCCGAGGCCGCGGCCGGCGCTCGCCTCTTGCCCGACCTGGTGCCCATCATGCGCAGCGACGACGTCGCGGAGGGCCTGCGCGCCTTCCTCGAGCGCCGCCCGGGGAACTTCACCGGAAAGTAGCCTCGCCCGGTCAGCCAACCTGTCTGAGGCACGCATCAGAATCCACGGCCGCAGTCCCGCAGCAACCGGGTCGCCGCAGTGCCGTCGTCGGACGAGCTGGGGGCGCCGCCGGCCGCGGGGGGCGGGGGAGGCGGTGGCGCGGGCCGCCGAGCCGCCTGGGCGGGCACACGGCTCGCGGCCGGTCGCTCCCACCCCTGAACCTGGCGCGGCGAGGTGACTCCCAGGCGCGCGCAGCGCCTCCTGGCGGGCCCCCGCCGAGCGCGCCCGCCCGCCCCCCCGATCGACTCACCGAGCAATCAACCGTTTGCCGTTCCAAAAGCGACCCTGGCTTGCCTGCCTTCACAACAGCCCGCAGTAGTCCGACCAAAGTAGCACATCCCGCTCTCCGTCATGGCACCAAGCGAATGGTGCGAGTACGCAACCTTGGTCTTCACCGGTAGCCATCTGTGCACATCGCGCGGCGGTGCGAAAACACTGAGTGATCGCACTCGTGGACAGGGCGCCACGGCCCGGCGCACCAGGGCCCTTCCCTGTTACTGCTTCAATAGGGCTGCAACGTGCACCCTTCTGCGACCCCCCCGGCGTCTGGGTGATACCGATCGCGGCGATTTCCAGCTGAGGTCGCAACCTGTTGTCCAGCTGCGGATGGTCCGCAACTTTCATCAGTTTCTGCCGCATCCAACTTCAACAACGCCATCACGATCGCCATCCCCCCCCTGAGAGGCGGGGCCCCCCCCCCGCGCCCGCGGCGGCCCCTCGGTTTGCAAACGGGTGCCGTGGTCGCGGCATCGTCACCCGCGGACGGGCAAGTACCAGACGCTCGCCGCCTGGGTGGGGGGCGGCCCGCCCGCCCAGCGCCCGACCCGCCGACCTCAAAGCGGGATCCTTTGCCCGGGCCCCGGGATCGCGCGCTGCGACCCACACCGAGAAACGCCCCCCGCCTCCCGGGCCACGCCGCCCGCCCCGGCCCCGCGCGGCTGGCCCCCTGCCGAGCGCTTCCCCAAAGGAAGTCCGCACGCACGCCCCGGAGGAATCAGCCAACCGCCCCGGACAGCGGCGCCCCGGCCCGCTGGCTCCCGCCGCCGCGCGCCGCGGCGGCAGCTCGCCGCGCGCTTGTAGGGTTTCCCCTGCAGGCCGGCCCCCACAGCCAACTCGCTGATCTTCGACGAGGAAATGCAGCATCCGCTCTAACATCGGGCGGCGCCGCCGCGTCCTGGGAGCAAGCCTTTTGCGTGCCCACTCACCAGGATGCGTCCAGATGTCAAGCCTCGCCCGACGATGCGCTGCGGTCTCTGCGCTCACGCTGCTCGCGTGTACCGAGCAACCCGCGCCGCCTCTTCCCACCCCCTCTCCGCTCGTCCTTTTGTCCCCGGTGGAGCGGCTGGCGCGCGCCTCGCTCGCCGTGCGCGGATACCGCCCCTCGCTCGCTGAGCTGGAGGCGGTCGCCGCCGATCCAGACCGGCTGGCCGCGCTGGTCGATGAGTACCTGCGCGCCCCCGAGTTCGGCGACACCATCCGCGACCTGCACAACGACACGTTGTTGATGGATCTGGAGGCGCCCAAGTTCATCTATCCCAACCTGGGCCCGTTCGCTGACGCCACCTACGCCCAGCTCCGCGCGATCATGCAGGAGCCGCTGCGGCTGATCGAGCACGTGGTGGTGACCGGGCGGCCGTACACGGAGATCGTGACCGCGCCCTACACCATGGCCAACGGCACCGTGGCCACCGCGTTCGGCCTGCCGCACGCCGGCGCCGCCGAGGTCTGGGAGGTGACCGCGTGGCCAGACGGCCGGCCCGCCGCCGGCATCCTGGCCAGCAACGCGCTGTACCAGCGCCACGTCTCCGCCGGCGACAACTACCATCGCGGGCGCGCCAACCTGATCTCTCGCGCGCTCTTGTGCCACGACTACCTCGACTCCGACGTCGTGCTCGACACCACCATCAACCTGGCCGACCCCGAGGTGGTCGCCGAGGCGGTCACCAAGAACCCATCCTGCGCGAGCTGTCACCAGACGCTGGATCCGCTGGCCAGCTACTTTTTCACCTTCGCCCCGAAGGACTACCCCAACGCGATCACCCGCTATCCATACAGCGGCTACAAGCCGCGCTTCGCCGAGCAGTGGCGCACCACCAACAAGCGACCGCCCATGTACTTCGGCGCCGCGCCCCAGGGGCTCGCCGGCCTGGCGCGCGCCATCGCCGACGATCCGCGGTTCGCCCGCTGCGCCGCGCAGCGCTTCACCTCGCACCTGACCCAGGTGCCCATCGAGGACCTCGATCCCGCGCTGATCGCCCGGCTGCAGACGGCGTTCGTCGACAGCGGCTACGACGCGCGCGCGCTGGTGCGCGCCATCGTGCTCTCCGACGCCTTCGCGGTCTCGCACACCGAGGCCGCCGAGGCCGCCGACTCCACCGTCGGCCTCCTGCGCATGCGCCCGCGGCAGCTCGCGCGCACCCTCCTGGAGCTGACCGGTGAGCGCTGGTCCACGCTGCAGTCCGACAAGATCAGCGGCGTGCCGCTTGGACCGGTGGACCTGCTCGACAACGACACCATCGGCTACCGCGTGCTCGGCGGCGGCATGGACTCGTACTACGTCACCCGCAACCAGACCACCATGGGCGCCACCTCGGCGCTGGTGAGCCGGCGCGCCGCCGTGGCCCTGGCCGACCGGGTCGTCGAGCACGATCGCACCTCGCCCGCGACGGAGCGCAGGCTGTTTCTCAAGGCCGAGGTCACCGACGCCGCCGAGCCCATGGTGCGCAGCCAGCTCCGCTACCTGCTCGCGCGCACCGCGAGCGAGCTGGTGGCCGAGGATGATCCGCGCGTCGACGAGGCCTACGCGATGTTCCGCGACCTCCTGGCGCAGAGCGGCTCCGCGGTGCGCGCCTGGAAGCTGACCCTCGCTGGGTTGTTCGCGGACTCCCGCGCCCTCTACTACTGACCGGTACCGGTACTGGTACCGACACCGACCGGTACCGATACTACCGACGCCGACCGCGCGCGCGCGTCGTCATCCCTTCCCCTTCCCTTCTCCTTCACCGTCGACACCTTCAACTTCTTTCTCGAGGAGTTCATCATGCAACGCCGTGACCTCTTTCGCTGGGGCGCCGGGCTGACCGCGCTCGCCGCGCTGGGCCGCCTGGCTCCTGCGGCCTCTGCGCCCCGCGCCCGGACAGCCCGCCGCCTCTTGTTCGTCTTTGCCCAGGGCGGCTGGGACACGAGCTACGCGCTCGATCCCAAGCAAGCGCCGCTGGTGGACGTGCCCGAGGGCGCGCTGCAGCGCTTCGGCGAGCTGGAGGCGTTCACCCACGCCTCGCGACCGGCCGCGCTCGACTACTTCACGCGCCACGCGGCGGTGACCGCCACCGTCCGCGGCGTGCTGGTGGGCAGCGTGGCCCACCCGGAGTGCCAGAAGCGCATGGCCACCGGCACGCGCTCGGAGAGCAACCCGGATCTGCCGGCCATCGTCGCGCACGACCTGGGCAACGACTTGCCGCTGCCGTACCTGGTGCTGGGCGATCTGGCCTTCACCGGCCCGTTCTCCGCCAGCGCCGGGCGGGTGGGGATGCGCAACCAGCTCGTGACCTTGCTCGATCCGCGGCAGGCCTATGACGCCGAGCTCGCGGCGCCGCTCTGGGAGACCGACGGCGAGGCGGCGGTGATCGAGCGCTACGCCCAGGCCTCGGCGGCGCGGCAGCGCGCGGTGCGCGGCGCCCACGGCTACAACCGCCGCCGCATCGACGACTTCATCGAGTCGGTGGGCCGCGGCCAGAAGCTCGCCGCCGCTCGTGCGGGCCTGGGCCGACGGGGGCGCACGCTGGTCTTCGACGACCAGATCTCGTTCGCGCTCGACGCGCTCGAGCAGGACCTCAGCCAGACCGTCATGCTCAACACCCGCCTGGACTACGACACCCACGCCGACAACTTCGAGCAGGCGGCCTCGCAGGAGCTCACCTTCGCCGGCCTGGCCCGGATCATGGATGAGCTGACCCTGCGCCCCGGCCGTCAGGTCGGAACCCGTATGATCGATGACACCGTGGTGGTGTGCCTGTCGGAGTTCAGCCGGACCCCCAAGCGCAACAGCAAGGCGGGCAAGGACCACTGGCCGGTGGGCGCCGCGGTGATCGCGGGCGCCGGCGTGCGCGGCGGCCACAGCTACGGCGGCACCACGCCAGAGGGCAACGCCACCATGATCGACTTCACGTCCGGCAGCGTGAGCGCCAGCGGGCGCAGCCTGGGCGCCGGCAACCTGGCCGCCGGGATCCTCTCGCTGTGCGGCGTGGATCCGTCGGCCCACCTGGACGCGGAGGGCTTCCATGCGTTCGCCAGCTAGCGTGTCCGCTGTGCTCTGGGTTGCCCTTGGGGCCCTCCTGGTCACCGGCTGCGCCGATCCGGCAGACCAGCCCGATGACGCTCAGCCGCCCGCGTGCGAGACCTCGTACCTGACCTACCAGACCTTCGGGGCGCCGTTTCTGACCACCTGGTGCCGAGGTTGTCACGCCAGCGCGCTGCCGCTGGACATGCGCCAGGGCTCGCCGCCGCAGATCAACTTCGATGACGCCGAGGCCGCGCGCAGCCAGCGCGCGCGCATCCTGGCGCGCTCGGTGGGCGAGGCCCCGACGATGCCGCCAGCCGGCGGGCCCAGCGCCGCGGAGCGGGCCCTGCTCGAAGAGTGGCTGCGCTGCGGCGCGCCGTGAGCGCGGCGACCGAGTATCCTCGCGACCATGACCGCCGCACGACACCTGGTGTGGCCGCAGGGCCAGGCCTGGCTCGCCTCCTCCCCGGAGCAGTGGCCGCCCCGCTTGCGTGAGGGCTCGCCGCGTGTCCGCGAGGCCGTGCGCGAGTTTCCCGCCACCGCGCCGGGCTGGCCGGGCGCCGTGGCGGTGCAGCTAGCTTCATGGAACGCCTCCGGCGCCAGCTACTTCGCGCAGCTCTGCGCCGTCCTCACCCCGCCGCCTGCCCCGGCCTTCGGCGCGCGCCTCGAGGTCCACGTCGACGTCCCCGCCGACGACGCGGCGCCGGGCCTCGAGGCCCTGGTGTTCGCCGGCATCGCCGCGCTCGACACCCGCCCCGCCGGCGTGATCTCCCTGTCGCGCCTGACCCTCCACCCCGTGGACTTCCAGGCCTGGGCCTGGCAGTGCTGCGGCGCCACCGCTGTGCGCCTCTTGTGCGCCGATGTCCTGCACCAGAGCGACGAAGACTTGCACACCCTGGCGCTGCAGGTTCGCTTGCACACCGCGCCCCTCGCGATGAGCTGACCGCGAGCCGGTGCATCCGCGCGGCAGCGGTGGCAAAGTGCCGTCATGAAAAGTCGCGAAATCCGCCTGCGCGCTCGCCCCAGAGGCTGGCCCACCGCCGACAACTTCGAGTTCGCCGAGGTCGAGGTCCCCGAGCCCGCCGAGGGTGAGGTGCTGGTGCGCAACCACTACCTGTCCGTGGATCCGTACATGCGTGGCCGCATGAACGACGTCAAGTCGTACGTGCCGCCCTTCGCGCTCGGCAAGGCCATGGAGGGAGGCGCCGTCGGTGAGGTGGTGGCGTCGCGCTCGGACAAGGTGCCGGTGGGCGCGTGGGTGCTGTCCATGCAAGGCTGGCGCGAGGACTTCACCGCGCCGGTCGCCGCGGTGCAGGTGGTGGACAAGAAGATGCCGCGCATGTCGGACTACCTCCGGCGTCCTCGGCGTCACCGGCATGACCGCCTGGGTGGGCCTCAACCTCGTCGACACCAAGGCCGGCGACCGCGTCTTCATCTCCGCCGCCGCTGGCGCCGTGGGCTCCATCGCCGGCCAGATCGCCAAGCACCGCGGCTGCTTCGTCATCGGCAGCGCGGGCGGCCCGGCCAAGGTCGCCATGGTCAAGGACGAGTTCGGCTTCGACGCCGCGTTCGACTACAAGACCGGCAACCTCGTCGAACAGATCACCGCCGCCTCGCCGCAGGGCATCGACGTGTACTTCGACAACGTCGGCGGCGATCACCTGGAGGCGGCGCTGGCCACTCTTGCGGCCGCGCGGTCGAGTCATCGCCTGCGGCGCCATCGCCCAGTACAACAACGAGAAGCCCGCGCCCGGCCCGTCCAACCTGGCCATGGTCATCGGCAAGCGCCTCACCATCAAGGGCTTCATCGTCAGCGATCACATGAGCGAGCTGCCCGCCTTCTTCGCCGAGGTCGGCCCCCTGCTGCTCGCCGGCAAGCTGGTGGTCAAGGAGACCGTCGTGTCCGGGCTCGACGCCATGCCCGGCGCCTTCCTCGACCTGCTCTCCGGCGGCAACGTCGGCAAGATGCTCGTCAAGCTGGGGTAAGGCGGCGTCGCGTCGCGCCCGCGCCACCATGCCTCCCCTGCGGCCTTGAATCTGCCGCCCCCATCCGGCACATTGTGCCCCCACCCGATCCCATAGCTCAGGTGGATAGAGCGGCGGTTTCCTAAACCGCAGGCCGCAGGTTCGAGCCCTGCAGGGATCACGGTAGCGCTCCGTCACGCAACGGGGCCGCCCTCGCCGCGAGGCACGACGCGGACGTGCTGCGCGCACCAGGCGCACCACGCGCACCTGGCGCACCACGCGCACCTGGCGCCTGTCCGTCTCCGACGGTTGCACGCGGCGCCGGCTCGTGGTCCCATCAGGTCGCATGGGAACGTCAACTGGCGGTCGTCACTCGGCAGCAAGAGCCGTGAGCGCGCTGGGGCTCGCGGCGCTGCTGGCCTCGGCCTCGGGATGTCTCACGTACTCGACGATGGCCACCTCGCCAGACCCGACCACGGAGTTCGCGCTGATGGGCTCCGAGGTCGCGGGGGCCGCGCTCCTTGGGGTGTTGACCTCCGAGGAGTACGGCGGGTTTGTGCCGGCGACCGGCGTCATGCTCGGCGGCATCATCCTGTTCGACTTGCTGACCTACGTCACCTATCAAGTCGTGAAGTAGGCCCCGAGCCAAGCTACCGGACGGGCAGCTTGCAGGCGTGCCCGAGGATCACCGGGCCCTCCCGGGTATCCGTGGGTGTGGGGCGCCAGCCAGCGGCGACGCGGGATGCGAGCAGCTCGTCAGCCGAAGGGTGGTGGTCCCACACGGAGACCGCGTTGACCGCGCCAAGTCAGGTGCAGTCGAGCACGAGCGCCGGCCCGGGCTCGGCGGTGGGCGGGGAGCCAAGCTCCCCTTGGGGCGAGGGCGCGAACACCACATCATGCGTGAACTCATCCTGCACCACCACCTCCACCACCAGCCAAGGCGGACGCTGCGCCAGCCCTACCCGCAAGGCCGACGACAGCGAGCCGCAAGCAGCCAGCGCCTCCCGCACGTGTGCCACCGTCTCCATGGAGATAGGATAGGCGCACGCGCGCGCTCACGCCACTCGTCTCCCGAGGAGGAGATCGGACCACGCAGCTACGGCAGCGCGGCCGAGGCGGCGCTGACCGCGCTGGGCATGGCCGCGCCCGCCGCCACCGCGCGCAGCTCCGCCACCTGCCGCACCGAGCCGAGCACCACCACGATCATGCCGGCCACCAGCACATCGTCGGCGGTGGGGTTGTACTGCCAGGGCGAATCGGTGCCCTTGAGCGCCAGCACCGACATCCCGAAGCGGTCGCGGATCTTGGCGCCGCGCAACGTCTGCCCGATGAGCGGCGAGCCGGCCACCAGCGAGACCTCGTCGATGCGATAGGTCGCGCGGCGATCGCGCAGCATCTCGTCAAGGAAGCGCACCACGGTCGGCCGCAGCATCTCCGACACCATGCGCACGCCGCCGATGAAGTTGGGCGAGACCACGCTGTCGGCGCCCGCGCGCTTGATCTTGTCCACGTGCGCCATCTCCGCGCAGCGCGCGACGATGCGCGCCTTGCTGTTGAGCTGGCGCGCCGACACCACCACGTACAGGTTGTCCTTGTCCGAGGACAGCGCGACCACCACGCCGCGCGCGGTGGCCATGGCCGCCTGCGCCATGATCTCGTCGTCGGTGGCGTCCCCCACCAGGTAGCTGATCTGCGCCTTGGGGTAGCGGTCCACCAGCTCGCGCAGGGTGTGCTCGTTGGTGTCGATGGCCACCACCGGCACGTCGACCGCGACCAGCTCCTTGATGATGTTGCGGCCGGTGGAGCCGGCGCCGCAGACGACGATGTGTTCCTTCATGCGCCGGATCCGTTTCTTTAGCTGTTGCGCCTTGAGCAAGGTCTGAAGCTCGCCCTCCACGATGAACGCCGTGATCATCGAGGCGAAGTACACGATGCTGCCGGTGCCGAGGATGAGCAGGGCCACCGTGAACAGGCGCGCGTGGACCACCTGGTCCATGCCGGTCAAGATCTCGCCGTACCCCACGGTGGTCACCGAGATCACCGTCATGTACAGGCAGTCCATGGGGGTCCATCGGCCCTCGCCGATCACCCAGTAGCCCGCGGTGCCACCAGCCACGACCACCGCGAGCGCCACCAGGCCGCCGAGCAGCCGCTTGGGAAGGGACGTGATCATGAAGCGCGGTCATTGTACCCAAAACCAGCCCAGCACAGCGCGGTGCGTTGGAGCCTGAAACGCGCAAATTCGCGCTGCGCCGACGCCGAAAGTACGCGGCGCGCGATGCGCCCGCCGCCAGCAGATGCGGTAAGAACACGGCACCATGAGAGTGCTCGCCAGCTACCTCGGCGGCCAATGGCGCCCCGGCCACGGCCCAGAACTTCCGCTCGTCAACCCCGCCACCGAGGAAGTCCTGGTCCAGGTCCACTCGCAAGGACAGGACCTCGGCGCGGCGGTGGAGCACGGCCGCACCGCCGGCCGCAGCGCGCTGGCCGAGCTGACCTTTGCCCAGCGCGGCGAGCTGCTCTCCACCATGGCCAAGGCCATCCACGGCGCGCGCGAAGAGCTGATCTCGCTGGCGGTGGAGAACGGCGGCAACACGCGCAGCGACGCCAAGTTCGACATCGACGGCGCCAGCGCCACCCTCGCCTACTACGCGGAGCTCGGCCACAAGCTCGGCGACGGCAAGCTCCTGGCCGACGGCGAGGTGCTGCAGGTCGGCCGCACCGCCCGCATGGGCGGCACCCACGCCTGGCTGACCCGGCCTGGCCTCGCGGTCCACATCAACGCCTTCAACTTCCCGGCCTGGGGCCTCGGCGAGAAGGCGGCGTGCGCGCTGCTCGCCGGCATGCCGGTCCTGTCCAAGCCGGCCACCGCGACCGCGCTGGTGGCACACCGCCTGATGGAGCTGTTTGCCCCGCTCGTGCCAAAGGGCGCGCTGCAGCTCCTGTGCGGACCGGCTGGGGACCTGCTCGACCACCTGGGACCTGGGGACGTCCTGGCCTTCACCGGATCGTCGGCGACGGCACGCGCCCTGCGCGGCCACCGCAACGTCATCGAGCACTCGGTGCGGCTCAACATCGAGGCCGACAGCCTCAACGCCGCCGTGCTGGGGCCGGACGTCGACCTGGGCAGCGAGACCGGGCAGCTTTTCCTGGCCGACGCGCTGCGCGACATGACCCAGAAGACCGGCCAGAAGTGTACGGCGATCCGTCGCGTGCTGGTCCCCGCGGAGCGGCTCGACGAGGTGGCGGCCATCTTGGCGGAGCGCCTGGCCACGATCGTGGTGGGAGATCCTTCGCGAGACGACGTGCGCATGGGCCCGGTGGCCACCGCAGCGCAGCTCCGCGACGTGCGCGCGGGCATCGCGCGCCTGGCGGCGGAGACCGCCGCGGTCTTCGGCGGGACCGGCGAGGTCACGCCGCGCGGGATCGCGGAGGGCCGCGGCTTCTTCGTGGGTCCCGTGCTGCGCAGCACCCGCGCCCCGCTCGAGTGCGGCGCGCTCAATGACCACGAGGTGTTCGGCCCGGTGTCCACCCTGGCCGCCTACGACGGCAGCAGCGCCGCGGCGACCGCGATCGTGGCGCGCGGGATGGGCGGCCTGGTCACCTCGGTGTACAGCGACGACCGCGACTGGGTGGCGCGCATGGTGACCGGCATCGGGCCGTGGCATGGCCGGCTGTTTCTGGGCTCGGCCAAGATGGCCGCGCAGTCGCCAGGACCAGGCACCGTGCTGCCGCAGCTCGTGCATGGCGGGCCGGGCCGCGCGGGCGGCGGCGAGGAGCTCGGCGGCCAGCGCGGCCTTGGCTTCTACATGCAGCGGCTGGCGCTGGAAGGCGACGCCAGCGTGCTCAAGTCGCTGCTCGGCTAGAAACCCGGGCCGGGGCGACCGCCCCGTCTTTGGTCTCCGTGCTATCAACACCGCCGATGTCGGATCCGACTCCCGCACCCTCGGCTGACGCTGGCGTCTCGCCCACGACGCCCACGATGCCCACGATGCCCGCCGCGTCCCCTGGCCCAGACGCCGCCGCGGCGCCCGCCGATGGTTCGTCGCTGCCCGCCTCGGTGACCACGATCGAGCATGAGGGCGTCACCTACCACATCATCGGCACCGCGCACGTCTCGGCCCAGAGCGTCGATGAGGTGCGGTCCGTCATCCGACGGCTGGCGCCGGACGTGGTGGCGGTGGAGCTTTGCAAGCCGCGCTACGAGGCGCTGAGCCAGGAGCGCGCGTTCCGCGATCTCAACATCTTCAAGGTCATCCGCGAGGGCCGGACGCTATACTTGCTGGCCCACATGGCGCTGGCCTCGTACCAGCGGCGCATGGGCGCGGCGCTCGGCGTCAAGCCAGGCGCAGAGCTGCTCGCGGCGGTCGAGGCCGGCAAGGCCGCTGGCGCTCGCGTCGAGCTCATCGATCGCGAGATCAACCTGACGCTCAAGCGCACCTGGGCCAACATCGGCTTCTGGAAGCGCTCGATGCTGCTCAGCTCGCTGGTGGTGGGCGAGGAAGAGGACAAGAACGGCCAGCCCGTCACCGCCGAGAGCATCGAGCAGCTCAAAGACCAGAAGGCGCTGTCCTCCATGCTCGACGAGCTGGCCAAGGCGCTGCCGGAGGTCAAGGGGCCGCTCATCGACGAGCGCGACCGCTACATGGCCTCCAAGATGGTGGACGTCGCGCACGAGCGGAGCCCGCTGGCGGTGACCGAGGCTGCCCAGGAGCGCGCCGCTTCCGTCGGCGCGCCGCGCCGGGTGGTCGCCGTGGTCGGCGCGGCGCACGTGCCAGGCATGCGCGCGACCTTTGGTCAGCCGGTGGATCGCAAGGCGCTCGAGACCCTGCCGCCGCCGTCGCTGGTGTGGACCGCGCTCAAGTGGCTCATCCCTGCCCTCTTTCTCGCCGGCCTGCTCTGGGGCTGGCAGGCCAGCAGCCACCGCATCGACGATGTCACGCGCGCCGGCCGCGACGGGCACACCCTGTTCGAGCTGATGATGGCCTGGATCGCGCCCACCTCCATCGCCGCCGGCGGCCTCACGCTGCTCGCTGGCGGGTCGATCCTCACGGTGCTCGCCGCCGTGCTGGTGGCGCCCATCGCCGCGGTTCACCCGCTGCTCGGCACCGCCATGGTCACCGGCCTGGTGGAGGCCTGGCGCCGCAAGCCAAGCGTCGGGGATTGCGAAGCTCTGGCCGACGACATCCAGACCCTCCGCGGCTTCTGGAAGAACCCCGTCACCCGCACCCTGCTCATCGCCGTGGCCTCCGGGCTCGGCACCGCGGGCGGTTTCTGGATCGGCGTGGGGTTCGTCGTCAAGATGCTGGCCTGACGCCAGAGACGACGCCAGAGTTGACGCCAGAGACGACGCCAGAGTTGACACCAGAGTTGACGCCAGAGCTCCCTGAGCCGCTTTCGCTGCACTCGCCTGCCCTCGCACCCGCTCCCCGCCTTCCGTACAAGGCGAAGGCCCTCGAGATCTCGCCCTTGGCGCGCCGCGAAACCCGGCCCGGCCGCGCAGACCTTGCACGTCCTTTTTTTTGGCAACGCAGGTTCTTCGTCCGGTCAGCCCTGTGGTGAAGCAATAAACAGAACTTATCCAATGCGTGATAGGCACTTGCGTTGCATGACGGCGAGTTGGGCTCCGTGACCTGTCACGGGCCGTTCACGTGGTCGATAGCCGGAGGAGATATGCGTACCCAGTCTCTCGTAGTCAGCTTGCTTGGAATAACGAGCCTGTCGCTCTTTGCGTGTACCGGCGATCAGGGAGAACGTGGCAAGGCTGGTGCCTCCGCCCTGGTGAACACCACGGCCGAGGCCGCTGGCGCCAACTGCGCGTTTGGCGGCACCAAGGTCGAGGTGGGAGTCGACACCAACGGCAATGGCGCGCTGGACCCCTCCGAAGTCTCCGCTGGGGGCACCTCCTACATCTGCAACGGTGCTGGGAAGAACTCGCTGGTGAAGACCAAGGTGGAGCCCGCCGGCACCAACTGCCCGTTCGGCGGCACCAAGCTCGAGTCCGGGCTCGACGTGAACAACAACGGCATGCTCGACGCTGGCGAGGTCAACGAGACCTCCAGCAGCTACGTCTGCACCTTCGGCCCAAGCGGCGCGATCTCCCCCAGCACCGGCGTCAATATGGCGGTTCGGCCGGGCAGCGTGACCACGATCGTCGGCCAGCCCATCTCGCTGCGCTTCACCCTCAAGGATGACCGAGGCTTCCCGCTCGACATCGCCGGGGTGTACTCGGCCAACACGCCGATCCAGCCGCGCTTTGGCATCGGCTACTTCACCAAGAACGCCACCACCAACGTGGTGTCGCCGCTCACCATGTACACCAAGTCCGTCAGCGCCTCGGCGCCGGCAGGACTGCCCACCATGCTGAACCCGCTGGGATCCGCCGCTGGCAACGGCCGGCTGGTGGAGAACGGCCTGGGCGCCGGCGACTACACGTATACCTTCCCGTCCACCTCGACTCCCAACGGGCCGGTGGCAGTGACCTACGACCCCACCAAGATGACCGAGACCCACGTGATCTGGATCCAGACCACGCGGCAGACCGATCTGGTGTTCCCGTCCAACGCCAACACGTTCCACGCCGGCAACCTGCCCCACTACTACGTGCCCAGCGGCGCCGGCGCGCCGCTCGTTCGCGAGGTGGTGGCGCAAGCCAAATGTGACAACTGCCACGCCAAGTTCAAGGCCGAGACCACGTCCTCTGCCAACTTCCACGGCGGTGGTCGCGTGGCGGCCGGCATGTGCAATGTCTGCCACAACCCAGGGCGAACCACCAACCTGCTGGCCGACTCCGCGAGCTTCGTGCATCGCATCCACAACGGCTCGATGGTCGCCACCGCGAACCTGTTCCACGGCATCGCGGCGACGTATCCGCAGGATGTCCGCAACTGCGACACCTGCCATGGCGGCGCGGCGCAGGGCAACCAGGCGCTGACCAACCCCTCCAAGCTCGCCTGCAACGGCTGCCACGACTACGTCTCGTACACCGATTCGGCCGCCGCGGTCTGCGGCATCAACGGCAACCTGGCCCGCGGCCCCGACGGCAAGCCGCTGCCCTGCAACCACGTCGCCGGGCCGCAGCCCGACGCTGGCTGTCCGACCTGCCACGGCCCCTCGGGTGCCTTCGCCACCACGCGGTACCACAAGCCGGTGGTCAGCCCCGATGCCAACAACGGCTGGCTCGTGCCTGGCGGCAACAACAACACGCACGCCTCGTTCGTGGCGGCGAGCGGCTACGTTCCGGCCGGGGCCCAGGTCATCACGTATGACCTAAAGACCGTGGAGGCCGTGGCCGACACGGGCGGCATCAAGCGCCCGCAGATGACGTTCAAGCTCAAGAACAACGGCGTCGACGTGGTGTTCCAGACCTACGCCCCAGGCGCAACGCCGCCGGTCACCGAGCTGATGCCAAACTTCGTGGGCTCGCCCAGCGTGTACTTCGCCTTCGCGGTGCCCCAGGACGGCAACCTGACCCCGACGGACTTCAACGCCACCGTCAGCGGCTACATCAAGAAGATCTGGGATGGCACCGCCACCGGATCCGGCGCCGGGACGATCACCGGCCCCGACGCCACCGGCTACTACACCGTCCGCCTCACCGGGGTCCGCGTCCCGGACAACGCGCTCATGCTCACCGGCGGCCTTGGCTACACCTACTCCTTGAGCAGCGCGCCGCCGCTGGTGCAGACCAACGTGCCCGAGTACCCCTGGGTGCCCAACGTCCCGGCCGATGGCAAGGCGCAGGGCGGCCTGAGCGTGCCGGCGCCGAACGTCTGGAAGGTGGCGACCGGCTACACCGGTCGTCGGCCCATCGTGGACAACGGCAAGTGCAAGAGCTGCCACGCCACCCTGGGCGTCGCGCCGAACTTCCACTCTGGCCAGCGCAATGATGGACCGACCTGCTCGTTCTGCCACAACCCCAACCGCACGAGCTCTGGGTGGTCGGCTGGCTCCAAGTACTTCATCCACGCGGTCCACGCGGGGCGCAAGCGCACGGTGCCGTTCACCTGGCATGCGGCGGCCGCTGGCGAGGGCTACAACGAGATCGAGTTCCCGGGCACGCTCAACACCTGCACCACGTGCCACCTGCCGGGCACGTATGACTTCACCAACTCGGGCAACCTGGCAGCGGTCTCCAAGATGCCGCTGACCACGGTAGCCACCGGCCGCTACAACTCCGATCCGCTGCAGAACGGCAGCTACTACACGCTGTCGCCGTACGTCATCGCCGACAACGTGACGGACTATGGCGCCGGCTTCTCGTACAACGCGGCCACCAACACCACCAGCCCGGCCGCCGGGACCACCCTGGTGCTGTCAGCGGTGACCGGGGCCTGTGTCTCGTGCCATGACTCGAGCATCGCCATCGACCACATGACCGCGCACGGCGGGCGGTTCTACACGCCGCGCTCGACCGTGCTGGCGCCGGGCGCTGCGCAGGAGCAGTGCATGCTCTGCCACGGCCCTGGCCGCACCGCAGCCATCGGCGCGGTCCACCAGCGGTAAGCGAGCGCGTTGCTTCCACCGGGGCATCTCGATCGCCCCGGTGGCTGACGACGGCACTGATGCCTGACGCCGCCCCGGTGGCTGACGACGGCCCCGGTGGCTGACGACGCTGACGACGGCCCCGGTCAGGCCCACGCCGGCTTCGCCGCTACTCCAGGCGCTCGCGACACGCGAAGTCGCAAGACCTGCGGTGCTGGCAGTCGTAGCCACACCCGGCGGCCAGCGCGAAGCGGACCAGCGCCTCGTCAGCCGCCCCCTCGCCGCAGGCGAGCTTGGCGGCGCGGGCAGCGGCCGCCAGCCCCGCGGCGTCATGGGCGTAAGGGGTGGCGAGGAAGCCCAGGCGAAAGAGGGTGTCTCGCACCAGGCGGTACGGCGTGGTCGTCACCTCGTCGATGTCCGGCGGACGGATGACGCCCAGGCGATGGAGCTGATCGAGGATCCAGAACAGCTCGATCCGAAAGAGCCCCCGGCCAAGCGCGCCATCGAGCGTGGCAAACAGGCCCTCCGCGGAGGGCTGCGACTCGAGCGACGCCGCCAGCTCGGGGACCTCCGCGCAGCGACGAGCGGCCAGCGAAGCCAGCATCAGCGCTCGCGCGTCCACCGCCGCCGGGATGGTCTCCGGCACGTTGCCCTGATACAGGTCCGAGAGCACGCCGGCCTGATCGAGGCCGGTGAAGCTCTGCAGCACGTCGGCGCGATCTTTGTCGAGCCGAAAGACCAGCGCGGCCGCCACCGCCAGGCGGTACACCACCTCGTCGGCGCTCTCGACCCAAGCCTCCGGCTCCAGGCCGAAGTCTTTGGGCTCGTAGCCGCCTCGCTCCGGCTTCACCTCTTTCCACCACGACGTGATGCGCTGGCGGGTCTCATCCAGCAGCTCAGATGAGAACTCCAAGGCAAAGCGAGAGACCGGCACCGGCCGTTCCTTGCCGCGCGGGCTGGGCGTCTCCAGCGCCAGGACGTGGCGCAGCGGCACCGGCACGATCGGCCCGGACGGTTGCGCCGCGCTCGCGGCGCCCGCACCGCCGACGCCTGGCGAGTCCGCCCCGCCGGCCGGATCATCGTCGCCGGCCACCGGCAGCACCGGCTCAGGCTCTGGCCGGTCCTCCTGCAAGAACTCGTCGATGTCCAGGTCCGCGGCGTGCGCCACCCAGGGGGCTGCGCGCGGTCCCACCGCGACCGCGATGCCCACCGCCTTGAGCAGCCCGCAGCCAATGCAGAGCTGCAGCCACGTCTCCAGCGACGGGCGCGGCGGCACCTGGCCGCGATACACGGACGAGCCCAGGAACTTGGAGATCTCGTCCTTGCCGTAGGCGCGCTGCCCCACGAGATCAAGCACCGACTTCATGAGCACGGGGTTTAGCCGCCACATCCGGTCGAGGATCGCGGTGGCGATATCATCGTCGTTGGCGGCCGCCGCCACCGCCTCCATGAACGGCGACGGTCGGATGGGGGTGCCGGACACCCCGAAGAACCGCAGCGAGACGGTGGGCCGCTCCTTGTCCCAGACCTTGGCGGCGCGCAGCCGGCTGCGCAGCTCGCGAAACGGCTCCCCGCGGCGGGTCTCTTTGCAGATCCGCACCACCGTGGCCAGCGCGGTACGGGCATCGCTTCCCAGCGTCGGAAACTCGATCACCTGTGGCATCGCCGCTACCCTATCATCCTTCGCCGAGGGTTTTGCCGCGCTGGCGCGGTGCTTCCTGCGGGCCGGTCAGGTCCCTTCGCTGCGCCCGCGGTCAGCCTGCCGGTCAGCCCGCGGTCAGTCGCCGGTCAGCTTTCCCCGGGCTACGGCCGGCGCGCGGTTCCAGCGCTCGGGCGCCAGACGAGGTGATGGTAGTCAGGCACAGGCCAGTCGCCGCCCCACTCCCACCCCAGCTCATCGAGCGCCGCCGTCACCGGCCCCGGGCGCACGATCATGCCCGGGCGCACCCGCTGGCGGTCCAGGAACGCCGCGCCGGCCGGAGGCGCCACGGACTTGCGCGCGAGCCAGGGATTCTCGACCGGGTTGATGTCAATCGCGTAGCCGAGCGCGTGCTGAGACAAGAGGTCGGTGCCGGCGATGGTGCGGAAGTTGAAAGCCGAGCTGTTGTCGGCGGCCATCGAGGCGTCGTCGGAGCCGCCGTGCGCGTCGATGAGGCGCAGGCTGCGCACCGGAAAGCCCAGGTGCCAGAGCCGGCCAAAGAGCGCGCGCGTCGCGCTGACCACGGGCCTGGCCACGATCAACTCACCGAGCGCTGGCACCCCATCGAAGCCCACGTGCGACAGCCGCAGGTACGCGAGCGCGGACAGCGGCGGGCAACGAGGATCGTCTCGCCATGACACGCCGCGCATCGCGGCGGCGACTTCTCGAGGGAGGTCGCTCACCTCGCACCGCGGCTCGCCGCGCGGCGGCCTCAGAAACGCGCTCATGGCGCTGGCGCGGGCGCGGCGGCCCCAGGTGCGGCGGGCTGTGCTGCGGCGGCCCCAGGTGCCTCCGCCGCTGGCTGCGCGCCTCGGCCGGACGCACTCGACGAACTCGACGAACTCGACGCACTCGGCGCACTCGATGGGCTTGGCGGGCTCGGCGAGTTCGACGGGGCCAGAGGACGCGGCACGGCGGCCCCAGCGGCCCCGGCTGGCCGCGCTGGCGATGGCTGCGCCCCGCGCGGCGCCCAGGACGGAGCAACGGCACCAGGCGCAGGGCCAAGCGTCGCGGGCCCGGGCGCGGCGCCCGCCGCTGACAAAGGTGGCGCCGCCTTGCCCCACCGCGCGAGCACCGCGGCGCGGCGCATGGCCCACACCCCGAGCATGAGCTTTGGATGGGCGGTGGCGAACTTCTCGTACTCGGCGCGCGCCCGGGACAGCTCGCCGGCCCGATCGAGCACCATCGCGAGCTGATAGCGGGCGTCCGCGACGTCCACGCCCTCGCTGAGCGCAGCCTCGAGCGCGGCGGTGGCGGCTGCCAGCTCGCCTGTGCGAGCCAGGCTGGCGCCCAGGTAGTACCTGGCCAGCGCCACGCGGGCCGCTGGCACCGTCGTCGCGGAGCCCTCGCCCGCCGCCACCGCTTGCTGCAGCGGGGCCGCGGCCGCCGCGAAGTTGCCGGCGCGAAACGCCGCCTGGCCCTGCTCGAAGGCGCGATCGAAGCCGGCCTTGGCCGCTTGCTCACGCGCCGCCGCGAGCGCCGCGTCTTCGAGCGGCGTGAGCTGGCCAGCCAGCGCAGCGTGGGCCGCGGCAGCTCGCTCGCTCTGGCCTTGGGCGTACAGCTCATACGCCGCCATGGCTCGCTGCGAGCTCTGCTGGGACGAAAGGAGGGTCGCGCTGGCCCGCTCGGCCCGCGCGGTGGCCTCATCGCGGGCCTGGAGGAGCGCTCGCTGCTCGGCGCCCAGCGCATCGGCGCGCCGGGCATAGAGCGTGTAGAACGCCGCGCCCAGCAGCAAGGTGAAGATCACGTACGCGATGAAAGAGTTGAGGTTGAGCCAGCGCAGTCGCTGCCGCTGCCCCGCCACCAGCGCGGCGATCGACTCCGCGAGCTGGTGCGTGGTGGCGTGACCCTTGCGTTGCTGCGAGGACAGATCGTCGAGACGGCGGCGCAGCGCGGCCAGCTCGCTCGCCCCGTCGGCCCATCCCGGAGGAGTCGACGCCGCGTCGTCCACGAGCGCGGGCTCTTGCTCCACGCTTGGGTCCGCGGAGCCCCCCGCGTGGGCACGACGCCGACCGTCGTGCGAGGACTCGCCCGCAGCGCGGCCGGAGGGAGTAACCAGAGGTTCCACGGGGGCCGCCATCGGCTCGGTTATTTCGAGGATTGGCCGGCGCGTCAAGGGTCGGCCCTGCAATCACGCTTCGCGTCGTGAGGTCTCGCCTGGGCGGTGCGCCAGCCAGCGCCGACGCTCCCCAGGGCCAAGGGGACCTCTGGCTTCGGCTGACCTGGGCGAAAAGCACCACCGTTTCTCGAGAAACCTGCCCCAAAGGGCCCCAAGCCGGTGTGCCAACCAGCCGGCCGGTTGTCCCGCCCCACCCAGGCTGGTAGAGTGCAGCCTCCCCACGATCTCGGGCATTTCGAGGTGACATGACCCTGCTCTACGACTGGTTGAAGAAGGCCGCCAAGGCCCAGGGCAACAACAAGGCTGTCGTCTATCGCGACAACTATCTGTCCTGGCGTGGCCTGCTTCACCGGGTGGAAAGACGCGCCGAAGAGTTTCGCAGCATGGGAATCCGCGAGGGCGCGTGGGTGGGGTTGATGCTGGGGAACGTCCCGGATTTCGTGATCTTGGCGCTCGCGCTATCCAAGCTCGGCGCGGCCATCGTGCCCATCGATCCGACCACCGGAGGTCGCGAGCTGGAGCTCATCTTGGCCGCGGCGCCGCTGCGGGCCCTGGTGACCCGACCTCGCGGCAGCGAGGGCGCCATCAGCGCCACCGGGACCACCAACCCCATCCCGCCCTCGACCTTGCCGCGCTCCCGGGTCCAGCGCCCCACCGGCCCCATCCCGCAGGTGGTCGCGAGCCCGCCGCCGCTGGCCGCGGACGCCGCCGAGGTGCGTCGTCGGCTCCAGGGCACGCTGCTCACCTGCAGCGTGTACAAGCGCAGCGAGCGCAGCTTTGGCCATGACCCGACCGCCGTGCTGTTCACCTCGGACTCGCTCGGCGACCCCAAGGGCATCCTCCGCACCGAGAAGAACACCGTGGCGGCGGTCGATCACGCCATCGCGGCGCTGTCGCTCACCGGCGCCAGCAAGATCCTCGTCGCGGTGCCGCTGTTTCATGCCTACGGCTGGGACCTGGGCCTCTTGCCGGTGCTCAAGCTCGGCGCCAGCATGTTTCTCGAGGAAGAGGTCTCGGCGCGGCGCATCGGCAAGCTCATCCGCGAGCACGAGATCGAGATCCTGCCGGGGACGCCGCAGATGTACGCGGAGCTGTCCAGGCTGCCCACCGCCAAGAAGCTGGACCTCAAGAACCCCAAGTACCTGGCCGCCGGCGCCCGGCTCGAGCAGAGCGTGGCCGACGGCTTTCATGACAGCTACGGCGTCCGGTTGATGTCCTGTTACCACTCCACCGAGGCGGCCACCATCGCGCTGGAGGAAAGCGGCAAGTACCCGACCAGCGTCGGCAAGGTGATAGACGGCGTCGAGCTGCGCATCACCACGCCGGACGGCAAGCCGGCTGGGGCCAAAGAAGGCATGATCTGGGTCAAGAGCAAGACGCTCTCCCCCAAGACCATCGGCCCGTTCGATGGCGAGAGCGTTCCGATAAGCCGCGCCTCGGGCATGGTGGCGATCGGCGCCACCGACAAGCACGGCTGGCTGCGCACGGGAGATCTGGGCAAGCTCGACAAGTCCGGCCGCCTGCAGCTCACGGGGCGAGAAGACGACGTGGTGAAGGTGGACGGCAAGCGGGTCGCGCTGGGCGAGGTGGAGGGGTGCCTCGAGTCGTTCCCCAAGATCAAGGCTGCGCAGGCCACCGTGGAGACCGACGCCATGGCCGGCGCCGTGGTGGTGGCCCGCGTGGTGGCCAAGACCAAGTGCAAGCCGGAAGAGATCATCGATCATTGCGCGCGCAACCTCGCCCCTTACAAGGTGCCGCGGCGGATCGAGTTCTGCGAGACGATCTGATGCTCTCTGCGCGCCAGCTCGGCGCCACCGCGCTGGCCCTCGTTGGCTTGCTCACCTCCTGTCGCGACCGGCACCTGACCCAGCTCGAGCGGGTTCACGAAGAGGTCTGCCGCTGCCAGGACGCTGCCTGCGTCCACGCTGCGCTGGCCCGGATGCCTGCCGCTGGCCCGCGCAACCGGCGCGCTGGGCAGCGCGTGGCAGCCGAGATCCTGCGTTGCGTCGCGCGGGTCGGCGAGTCCCCGCCGCCGCCAGAGACTGGCGGGGCCCAGGCGGAAGCCGGGGCCGGGGCCCAAGCCGGAGCCGAGGCCCAAGCCGGAGCCGACGCCCAAGCCGGGGCCGAGGCCGAAGCCGCTTCGGGCACCCTGCCCTCCGCCAAGCGACCCTGACCGGCTCGACGTAGCCCTTGGCTCGCCAGAGCCGACCTCGTACGCCTGCCCGGCCGGCGCGAGCCGCGAAGGGAATCGGTCGCGATCGGACGCACCAACGCAAAACGGGGCAGCAGCGCTGCCCCGTCTCGCTTCCTCACCGCGCCTGGTTCAGGTCGCGTTCGGCTTCAGCTTGTCGAGCTTGCCGCGGAACTTGTCGCCCAGGGTGGCGCCGCCGGCGTTCGGCGTCGCGTAGCCCTGTGCATCCGCGGTCTCCTTGGCGCGCGTGGCGCCCTTGATGGAGAGACCGATCTTGCGCTCCGCCCCGTCGGCGTGCAGCACCTGGACCTTGACCGTCTGGTTCGGCTGCAGCACGGTGCGAGGATCTTCCACATGCTCCTCGGAGATCTCCGAGACATGCACCAGACCCTCGACGCCCTTCTCCAGCTCCACGAAGGCACCAAAGTCGAGGACCTTGAGCACCTTGCCGTCGACGACCTTGCCCGTCGGGTAGTCGTGCGGAATCCGATCCCACGGATCGGGCACGAGCTGCTTGATACCCAGCGAGATCTTCGGCTTGTCGCCATCCGCGGTGTCGATGTTGAGCAACACGGCCTCGACCGGATCGCCCTTCTGGAACAGCTCGCTTGGGTGCTTGACCCGCTGCGTCCAGGACATGTCGCTGATGTGAACGAGGCCGTCGATCCCCTCCTCGATCTCGACGAACACGCCGAAGTCGGCGATGTTGCGAACGAGGCCGCGGACCACAGTGCCCGGCGGGTACTTCTCGGTGAGCTGCTCGTACGGATTGGGCTCGAGCTGCTTCATGCCCAGCGAGATGCGGTTCTGCTTGACGTCGACGTCCAGCACCACTGCCTCGACGACATCGCCCACGGCGACCATCTTCGACGGGTGCTTGACGCGACGGGTCCAGGACATCTCGCTGATGTGCACGAGGCCCTCGATGCCTTCTTCGAGTTCGATGAAGGCGCCGTAGTCCTTGAGCGAAACCACCTTGCCGCGGACGACCGTGCCGGGAACGTAGCGCTCTGCAGCGCGGCTCCACGGATCTTCGGTGATCTGCTTGAGGCCCAAGCTGACGCGCTCGGTGTCAGCATTGAACTTGAGGACCTTGACCCGCACGTGGTCACCGACCTGAAACAGCTCGGACGGGTGATTGACCCGGCCCCAGCTCATGTCGGTGATGTGCAACAGGCCATCGATACCGCCAAGGTCAATGAAGGCGCCGTACTCGGTGAGGTTCTTGACGATACCTTCAACGATCTGGCCTTCCTTGAGGCGTTCCAGCGTCGACTCCTTCAATGCAGCGCGCTCCTTCTCGAGGAGGACGCGGCGCGACAACACGATGTTGCCCCGCTTCTTGTTGAACTTGATGACCTTGAACTTGAACCCCTGACCCAGGAACGCATCAAGGTTCCGCACCGGGCGCAGGTCAACCTGCGAGCCGGGCAAGAAGGCCTTGACGCCGCCGCGGATGGTGACCGAGAGGCCACCCTTCACGCGCGCGGTGATCGTTCCTTCGATCAACTCGTCGCGTTCGCACGCGGCCGAGATTTCGTCCCAAACCTTGAATCGATCCGCCTTCTCCTTCGAGAGGACGCACATCCCGGCGTCGTTCTCACGCGACTCCAGGAGCACATCGACCACGTCGCCGGGGCGCACATGGATTGCGCCATCTGCGCCGCGGAACTCCTCGAGGGGGACCTGTCCTTCCGACTTGTATCCGATATCAACGATGGCGTAGTCCTTGCCAACCGCAATAACGGTGCCGCGAAGGATTTCCCCTTCTTTGATGTCTTCCTGGTTGAGGCTCTCAGCGAAGAGTGCAGCAAAGTTCTCTTCGCCCTGGCCCTCGGCTTCCACCATGTTCAAGCAGATCTCCTACGAATTGGATTTGCCTTGAGCCCCGAAGAGCCGCAAGACAGGGGGCTCTAGGTACTCTCGCCTGCTGCATTTGTCAACCTGCGTCTAGCAGGGTGTTACGAAACCTCAGGTCCACCCCCACCGATTTCGCAGGCGGCTGGAACCACAAGGGGGATCTGGGTGCCTGGCGCCCCCGCGAGCCGGGCACTCCCGGCCGCACGCCACGGCCATCTCGCTTGGCCCAAGCGCCGCCCTCGCTACGTGGCGCCCGGCGTCCCGGCAGCTCAGGGCAGGCTCACCACGGCGCGCACGCGCGCCTCCAGCGTCGCCACCACATCATCTAATGCGAGGCCCGAGGAGTCCACGAGCTGGGCGTCGACAGCGGCCACCATCGGGGCCACGGCTCGCTCGCTATCCAGCTTATCTCGCTCGCGAATTTCGCGAACGGTGGTGTCAAAATCCACGTCCTTGCCCGCTGCCTGCAGCTCGGCGACCCGGCGCGTCGCGCGGATCTCTGGAGAGGCGGTCAAAAAGAACTTCGCGGCGGCCTGGGGGAACACCACGGTCCCGGTGTCGCGGCCCTCCACGACCACCCCGCCGCTCGCGCCCAGACGACGCTGCAAATCCCAGCAGCGCTTCCCTGACCTCCGGGTGACCAGACACCCGCGACGCGGCCTGAGAGATCCGGGGCTGCGGATCTGGGAGGTGACATTGATGTCATCCACCAGAACGTGATTCACGTCACCTTCCAGCTCGAACCGGATCTGGAGATTGCGCGCCAGGTCGCCAAGCGACCGGCCATCGAGCAGGTCGACCCCGGTCTGCAGCGCACCAAGCGCCACTGACCGATAGATGGCGCCGGTGTCGAGCAGGCCGTAGCCCAGCCGAGCGGCGAGCCGCTTGGCCACGGTGGACTTGCCCGCGCCCGCTGGACCATCGATCGTGACGACTACACGGCGACTCATGGGGCGCACCCTACGTCACTTGGCGCGACGACTCAACCAGCGGGAAGTGGCGGAAAGCGGACATGCGAAGAGCGCGGCTATCCCCGGCATTGTACATTCCCGGTAGGTGCCTGCCCGCTTTCTAGACCGCTGGCGCGCTTTTGCCGACCTGGTGGCGTTGCTCCTGGGGATCAACGTGTGGATCTCGGTGGTGGTGTTGCCAGCGGTGTTCGTCGACGCCACCGGAGGCGCGCGGCTGGTCCTGCTGCTCTTGCCCCTGGCGGTCCTGGGCTGGGGTCTCCTGCGCGGCAGCGAGACGGTGCTACTGGGCCTGTTCCCCGCCGTGGTGCTGCTCCCGATGGCCGTCACCCCGGCGATGGGCGGCAGCCACGTCTATGGCCCGGTCCGGTTCGCGCTGGTGGTCGCTGGCGTCATCGCCTACCTGTTTGGCGTCTCCTTCTTTGCAACGTTCCACGAGCCGCCCGCGCCGCGCTCCGTGCGCACCCTGACCTCCGCGCAAGCCGGGCGGCCCCAGCGCTGGCGCCGACGAGAGCGCGTCTACTGGATGATGGTGGCGATGTCGGTCTTGATGCCGGCGATCTTGCTGGCGTGGGTGCTCTTTGAGCCCTCCATCCAGAGCTACCTCGAGCAGATGTACCCAGGCCGACTCGCGCTCATGACCACCATGCTCGCGGTGGGCGCCATCGCGCTGTACCTGGGCGTCTATCACTACCTGTTTCTTGGCGTGTTGCGGCCCCACCGAACCGGGGACCGCGACATCGTCGCGGCGCTCTCCCAGGCCCAGGCCGAGGCCAAGGTCGGCCGGCCGCGGCTGCGCTTCTACGTCGGGGTTGCCATCGCGCTAGGCGCCATGGCCGTGCTGCTCTTTGCCCGCCACCTGTGAGCCCATAGCCATGCGTCGATACTTCTTCGAGATCCTCGCGGTCGCCCTCATCGGCGGATCCTTGTTCTTCTTCAAGGAGTGCCTCGACTATTTGGCGCGCCGCGACTACGTGGCCGCGGTGCTGGTGATGTTCATCGGCGTCGCCGTCACCTCGGTGGGCAAGGAGATGGCTCGGCTCGCGCTGGTGTAGCGAGACTAGCGTCCCATGGCTCGAGCTCCTCAGGTCCCCTCGCGTCACGTCACGCCGCTCCTGGCGTTGGCGTTTGCGTTGGTGTGGGCGTGCTCGAGTGACTCGAGCGACGGCGACGCCGACCGAGTCGGTGGCGCCGGAAGATCTGGCGAGCGGGCCCAGCAGCCGAGCGCCGCCCCGGTCGTCGCCACCGCCGCCGCGAGCCTCGACGGCGGGGCGGACGTCGTGGTGGCCAGGGTCGAGGGCCTGCCCATCTACGCTTCCTGCGTCCGCGCCCAGGCCGCCCGCGCCCAGGCCGCGCGCCGCTCAGGCCGCCCCGCTGCCCTCGGAGGGCGAGCGCCGGCAGGCGGCGTTCGAGGAGTGCCTCGCGTTCGAGCTGCTGGCGCAAGAGGCCGCGCGCCGGGGCCTTGGGACCGCGCCCGAGGTCGCCGAGGCCAGGACCCGCGCCGCGGTCAGCGCGCTCGTCGAGCAAGAGGTGGAGCGCAAGATCCAGACCCCGGCCGATCTGCCAGACTCGCTCACCCGGCGGCTGCTCGAGCGCAACCGCTGGCGGCTGCACCGCGTGGAGTATCGCGCCTCCTTCTTCGTGCGCTTCCCGGTGGCCAAGGGCGAGCCGCGCGAGGGGCCGGCCGACCGCGCCGCCAGAGCCAACGCCGAGCGCGTGGCCCAGGCGCTCGCTGGCGAGCGAGGCCTGTTCGCGCACCACGTCCGGCAGCGCGCGCGCGAGCTCATCGGCGCCGCCACCATGGAAGACGGCACCGTGGAGCTCTCCGATCCGCCGCGCCTGGTGCCCGCCTATTCCGACGCGCTGTTTGCCCTGCCCGAGCTTGGGCGGACCTCCGGCGCGGTGCGCACCGACTGGGGATGGGACATCATCCTGTGGACCGGCGTGTTGCCCGCGCGCGACATCACCCCGGACGAGCTGGCGCTCGAGCTCTTTCCCGAGCTACGACAGATGTACTTCGTGGCGTGGTCAAGGAGCATTGGCAAGAGCACCAAGGTCGAGGTGTTCCCGGAGGCGTTCGATCGCGCCCTGGGCATGACGGCCCCGGCGAAGGAGCCGCGATGACGCCGTTTGGAAAGATCCTGCGCCACGTGGTGGAGACCACGCCCGGAGCGGTCGGCGGGTCCTTCGCCGCCGCCGATGGCGAGATGGTCGATTCGTACAGTGAAGGAGACCCGGAGCACTGGGCCATCGTCACCGCGCACTACGGCGTGGTGCTGCGCCACCTCGAGAGCGCCTTCGACACCTGGCACTTCGGCGGGCCGACGTACTTCATCGCCCAGCACGAGCAGCTGGACGTCGTGGTCCACACCGTGGCCGCTGGGTATTTCGCGCTGCTGGCCTGCCGCAAGCCGGCGCCGCTGGCCCGCGCGCTGGCCGCGCTCAGCGAGGCCGCGGAGCTCTTGGCCAAGGAGATGGCGTGAGCCCTGGCCGCCGCCCCTGCCCCCGCGCGCTGGCGCTGGCCCTGGCGCTGACCGCGCTCGCCGCGGCGCCCGCTGGCGACGCGCTGGCGCAAGAGCCGTCCGCAGAGGACGCGGCGCTGGTGGATTACGACCCGCTCAGCAAGGACTGGTACGGGCTGTCGCGCTGGGCGGCGCTGTGCAGCGGCAGCGGCCTGCCGGTGACCGCGGTGGCGTCGCTGGACTGGAGCGAGCTGTCGGCCGAAGACGTGCTCGTGCTCATGTACCCCTTGACCCACGTCGAGCCGGCCAAGCTGGAGGCCTTCGTGTCCGCGGGCGGCCACGTGCTGGTGGCGGACGATTTCGGCAACTCCGCCGACGCGCTGGCGGGCCTGGGCCTCCTGCGCGCCGAGGTCGGGACGCCGCGCGCCGCGCGCTACTACGCCGACATGCCGTTCGCGCCGATCGCCACCCCCAAGCAGGCGCACCCGCTCACCGCGCAGGTGACGGAGGTCATCACCAACCACCCGGCGGCGCTTCGCCACGTGCGCGGGGCCACCGAGGTGGTGGGCTTCGAAGACGGCGCGCTGGTGGTCGCCGCGGAGCGGGGAACCGGCCGCTTCATCGCGGTGTCTGACCCCAGCATCTTCATCAACAGCATGATGCAGTTTCGAGGCAACCTGCAGCTCGCCACCAACATGCTGCGCTGGCTTGGCCGCGGCGGTCGCGCGCGGCGGGTCGTGCTGCTGCGCGGCGACGTCCCCATGTACGGCACCCCCAAGCCCTTCATCGACGACGCCCGCGCCGGCAAGGTGGGCCGCGACATCGCCGACGTCAACCGCTGGCTCGACGAGCGCAGCGCCTGGCTCTTGACCCCGGCCGCCATGCGCGCGGTGGCGGCCGGCCTCGCGCTCTTGTTGCTCGGCCTGACGTTCTTTGCCTTGCCCCTGCGACGCGGCCCCGCGATCGACGGCGCCTGGCTGCGCTTCTCCAGGCCGGCGCGCCGCGACGCCCCGCGCCAGCTCGTGGGCGCGGCGGACGAAGGCCGAGACCTGCTGGTCAGCGCGTGCCTCCTGCGCGATCACCTGCAGCGCTTCCTGGCCAACGCCCTTGGCAAGCCGGAGCCCTTCTTTGGCCTGCCACAGGCCGAGCTGGTGGACGCGGTCCGCGCCCGCTTTGGCGCCAGCGCCGCCCAGCAGCTCTCGGGGCTCTACCGCCGCCTCAAGGCGCTGCCCAGCCGTGGCCAGGCCGCCGCGCCGTGGACCAGCGCAGCGCAGCTCTCGCGCGCTGAATTCGATGCGCTGTTCGCGGCGACGCAAGAGCTGTGTCGTAGTCTCGGAGCGGAGATCTCGTAACCTCAGGTTCTCGGTGTCGCAAGGAGTTCCATGGCAGCCCACCTCACCCCCGAACGGCTCGCGCGAGCGCGCCAGCTAGCGTCCTCGATCGCCGAGGAGGTTGGCCGCGCGTTCATCGGCGCGCCAGCTATCACGGAGGCGCTGCTGGTCGCGCTCTGCGCCCGTGGGCACGTGTTGATCGAAGGCGCCCCCGGGGTCGCCAAGACCACGCTGGTGAAGGCGTTCTCGACGACCCTGGGCTGCCACTACCGCCGGGTCCAGTTCACGCCCGACCTGCTGCCCTCCGACATCACCGGCACGTACATCCTGGACATGCGGACCAACACCTTCGTCCTGCGCGAAGGGCCGGTGTTCACCCATATCCTCCTGGGCGACGAGATCAACCGCGCGCCGGCGAAGACCCAGTCCGCGTTGCTCGAGGCCATGCAGGAGCACCAGGTCACCATCGAAGGCGAGACCCGCGCCCTGGCGGAGCCCCTTCCTGGTGCTGGCCACCCAGAACCCCATCGAGCAGGAAGGTACCTACCCGCTTCCGGAGGCGCAGGTCGACCGCTTTCTCATCAAGCTCAAGGTGGGATACCCAGGTCCGGCCGACGAAAAGCGCATGCTCTCCACCTACGACCGCCCGCCGCCCCCGGTGCGCCCCATCGTCGGGCCCAGCGACGTGCTGGAGCTGCAGGCGCTCGCCGAGCTGGTCTACGTCGCCGAGGAGCTCATCGACTACATCCTGGCCCTGGTGCAGTTCACCCGCAGCCACTCGCGCGTCTACCTGGGCGCCTCGCCGCGCGCCGCGCTGGCGCTCCTGCACGCCAGCAAGGCGGTCGCGTTGATCCACGGCCGAGACTACGCCTTGCCCGACGACATCCGCACGCTCGCGCCGCTGGTCCTTGGCCATCGCATCATGCTGGTTCCAGAAGCCGAGCTCGAGGGAGCCACCGGCTCGGCCGTGGTCGCCGAGGCGCTGGAGAAGGTCGGGTACCGCGCCCCTCGAAGCCACGCCAGATGATCCCTCGCCTGACCACGCGCGGCAAGCTGGTGCTCTCGAGCATCCTGCTGTTCCTGCTCGTCGGCGCGCTGCACGCGGCCCCGCCGCTCGTGGGCATGGGCGGCATGGTGCTGGCGGTGCTGCTCGCCGTGTACCTGAGCTTCTTCCCCACGGCGATCCTGCTGCGCCGCAAGAAGATCGAGCTGTCCTGGTGGGTGCCCCCCGGCGATCAGCCCGGCGGCGCGCTGTCGGTCGAGCGCCCGTTCGCGCTGCACCTGGCGTTTCGCAACCACGGCAGCCGGCGGCTGCGCGTGCTGTCGACGCGCGTGCTCGCTGGCACCGGCCTGCACGTCGATGGCAACGCGATCGCCACCGTCGGTCCCGGCCAGCAGGTGGAGGTGGTGTCGTCAGTCACCGCGCGCACCATGGGGCACCATGTGTTTCACGGCGCCGCGCTGACCCTGGGCGAGGCGCTGGGCCTCTTCGAGATCGAGGCCTACTTCCCCAACCCCATCGCCATCAAGGTCTTCCCGCGCGCGCTGCCCAGCCGCGGCGCCACCGTGCGCGCGGTCGGCGGCGCGCTGCACGAGCACATCGGCATGCACCACGTGCGCCGGCGCGGCCTGGCCGGCGAGCTGCGCGAGCTGCGCCAGCACAGCCACGGCGATCCGTTCAAGTTCATCGCCTGGAAGGCCACCGCCAAGCGCGGCCAGCTCATGGTCCGGGATCTGGAGACCGAGATCGTCAGCTCGATCGTGGTGCTGCTCGATGCCGGCGCGTCGATGCGCAGCGGTCCGCCCGGCGGCGCGCCGCTCGACTGGGCGTGCGACGCGGTGGCGGGGCTGTCGAGGGCCACGCTGACCGCGGGCGACAGGTTCGGCCTGGTCGGCTTCGACACCCGCACCGTCACCGAGGCCGCGCCGGACGCCGGCAACCACCACTACCTGCAGGTGGTCGACCGCTTGATCGATCTGCGCGCCGTGGTCGACGAAGATCTGACCGATGTCACGGCCGGCGAGCTGGTCGCCCTGGTGGCGCGCTACCTCGCCCACCAGGAGGCCGTCGACGTGCGCATCCGCACCGCGCCGCCGCTGGACGACCCTCGCTGGAGCCACATCCAGGGCGGCCCCGACGGCCAGCTCTATGACGTGGCCGGCACCGCGCGCCTGGTGTCCCGGCTCATCGAGGTCATGGTCAGCGATCGACGGCTGGGCAAGAACGCCGCGCGCAGCGGGGCCGGCAACGGCAACGGCAACAACAACGGTTCGCGGCGCACGCCAACCCCGCTCCCGGTGCCGACGGATCCAGAGCCGCAGCTCGCGCTGCTGCGCCGGTTCTGCCGGCTGCGCGGCATCGAGCTGCCCTATCGCAGCAGCTGGGAGCACGCGCGGCGGGCCGGCGGGCTGCACGCAGCGGTCCAGCGCGCGGTCAGCTTCGGCCGGCCAGATCTGGTGGTGCTGTTCTCGGACCTCGCCGGATGGGCAGAAGACGAGGCCAAGACCACGCGCGCCCTGTCCCGGCTGCGCCGCGCCGCCGGCAGCGTGGTCGCCGTGGTGCCCGCCGCGGCGGCTTACTTGCCCGCGGCGACGTCCAGCTACGGCGCGCGTACCCGCTCGCTGCTCCTGGCCGATGCCGCCGCCACCATGGCCGCGGATCGCAAGCTGCTGACGCGCCATGGCATCGGCGTCGTCGAAGCCGCACCGGGAGACGCCCTCGATGGGTTGCTCGGGCGGAGTCGTCGCGCCGCGCGGCCCCACGCCGCGGTCGCGGGCTAGGAAAAAATTCCACTCCGGCCACAACGCCACGGCCGTTTTCTGTACCTCGCCTCTCGCTCTCGATCTTCGGTGCGAGCCAGGTCACACATTCCCCGAGCTTTTCTCTCCATCAACCCAACTCTCCACCGTGGTCCGCGATCCCCGCCCCGCAAGCGCTGGGCATTGCCTTCGGATTTTTGCTACGTTGCGCCGGCTCGCATGAAGATCATCAAGCTACGGGTGCGAACGGATGAAGAGTGGCAGGAGCTGGCCTCGGCGGAATCCGAAGAGGCGATGTTCGTGCCTACGACGGACGAACTCGCGATCGATCAGCCCGTCATCATCGAGCTGTCGTCTCCTCGCCTCCCCAACAAGGTCATGATTCGCGGACAGGTCCGCTCCTGGCGGCCGGCGCTGCCGCGCATGCGCATCCGGGCCGGCGCGGTGGTGGTGTTCGAAGGAGAAGAACAACCCAAGCTGGCGTTTGTCCGCGACGTGTTCAGCGGCAAGCGACAGGACGTGCCACGCCGCCGCCACAACCGCCTGCCGGTCTCGGTGGCGGTGCGCTACCGCATCGCCAACACCGCGTCGTACGTGGACTCGGCCATTTCGGAGATCGGCGTCGGCGGCGCGCTGCTCACCACCCCCACGCCCCTGCCCATCGACACGGATCTGATCCTCGAGGTGACCCCGCCTGGCGCAGCCGCGCCCATCGCGATCTCCGGGAAGGTCTCGTATCACGTGCCCGCTGGCGGCTCTGGGCTCAAGTTTGTCAGCCGCGACAGCGACGGCGCGCGCCGGCTGCGCGAGTTGATTCGCCGCCTCCGCGCTTCGTGAGCCAAGCCGCGGCCGGCGCGCCGAGGAAGAAGCGCCGCGCTCAGCACAAGAACGCCGGCCGGAGGCGAGAGGCCACCAGCGCCGGGCAGCTCGTGGCTGACACCCTGTCGGCGTACGGCCTCACCGAGAAGATCCGAAGCTACCGCGTGGTCGCCGAGTGGGATCAGCTCGTCGGTGAGCGCATCGCCAAGCGGGCCCGCCCGGAGGGCGTGGTCCGGCGCGTGCTGGTCGTGCGGGTGGCGAGCTCGGCCTGGATGCACGAGCTGGGGTTGCTCAAGCAGCAGCTCCTGGCGGCGCTGTGGCGCGCCACCGGCGAGCCCCGGCTATTTGACGACCTCTCCTTTCAGCTCGCCGGGCGCACCCGCGCGGACAAGGACGATCCAGGCTCGCCCCCGGCCAGGCGGCCCCCGCCGCCGCAGCCCGTGATGCCGATGGCAGCCGGCGAGCTGGAACGCGCGCAGATCCTCGAAGAGTCCGCGGTGGTCGAGGACAGCGAGCTACGCGAGCTCATCGCCCGCGTCCGCACCCGGCACAATCGCTGAGGCGCCGCCGCCAAAGGCCGGCGCGCGGCGGCACATCTCCAGCCTTTCGCGAAGTTCGCGAGGTTCTGGCCAGGTTCCGGCGAGGTTCCGGCGACGTTCCGGCGAAGTTCCGGCGAGGTTCGCGAGGTTCCGGCGACGTTCCGGCGAAGTTCGCGAGGTTCCGGCAACCCGAGCAGCCCTTCGGCTGTCCATCGTCTGAGGCTGCGCCAGGCCCAAAGCCGACAGCGCGCCGTGTCAGTAGATCGGGAACGGGCGTCAGCCGTGGAATGTTGGTGCTATCCTCAACCGTTGTAACGACAGCCCGCGCCGCGGGCAGCGTGGCCCCTGCGAGCACGAGGCGAGCGAATGGCTAAGTCTGTCGAAATCCAAGCGATCGAGAGCCTGGTTCAGCGAGCGTCGCGCCGCCTGCGCTGGCAGGGTGCCTTTGAAGGCGCCGCCACCGCGACCGTCCTGGCCGCCGCCGCCGCGCTGACCCTGGTGTTCTTGGTGCGCGCCGAGTACCTCGCCACCGGCGCCGGGGTGGCCGCGCTCCTGGCCACCCCGCTCATCGTCATCCTGGGCGGAGCCCTTGGCGCTCGGCGCCGCCAGCCCGACGAGACGGTGGCGCGGCGCGTGGACCGCGCGTCCGGCCTCGACGATCGCCTGTCCACCGCCATCGCGTTCACGCGCATGATGGAGCGCGGCGAGCTGACCGAGACCGGCGACGGCGATGACCCCGCGGTGACCGCCGAGCTGATGCGCGCGGCGATCCGGGATGGCGTCGCCGCGGTGCCGCGCGCGCGGGTGGAGGCAGCGACCCCGTTTCGCTGGCCGCGCGATCTGCGAGCCGCCCTGGCCTTCACCGCGCTGTGCGCGCTGGTCGCCGGCGTGGCGTTGCCGTCTGCTTCCCGAGGCCCAAGGCTCCTCCTCGCGGCGCCAGACCACGCCCCCCCAGGGGCCCTGGTGTCCCTGCGCGGCGAGCACCTGCTCTCTGGCGCCGAGCTGACTCTGGACCGCGCGCTGCCGGCCAACGGCTCGGTGTTCCTTGGCGAGGGCGCCACCGCGCGCCCGGTGCAGATCAAGCGCTGGACCGCCGCCGAGATCGCGGTCGAGGTGCCGGCCGAGGCGCCGCTGGGCGAGACCCGCTTCACCGCCTACCTGGGCAAGCGCGCCCTTGGCCCGGTGCGCTTCGTGGTGGTCGACGCGCGCGACCAGCGCTTCCACAAGGAAGACGCGGTGGCGCTCGAAGATCCGGAGCTCGAGTACCTGCGCGCGCTCCTCTCCGACATTCGCATGACCGCGGAGCAAGACAACGCCAAGGAGCTCGAGGAGTACGCCGCCAAGATCGAGAAGCTGCTGGAGCAAGCCGAGCGCGGCGAGCTCACCAAGGAGCAGCTCCTGCGCGAGCTGGAGAAGGCGCAGACCGAGATGGACGAGGGCGCCGAGCCCAGCGAGGACGAGGTGGCCAAGCAGCTCGCCGAGACCGGCAAGGAGCTGGAGAAGAACGAGCTGACCCGCGATCTTGGCAAGGCGCTGCAGAAGAGCGACCTCGAAGAGGCCAGCAAGGAGCTGGAGAAGCTCGCGGACAAGCTGGACAAGAAAGAGCTGAGCGAAAAAGAGCAGGAGAAGCTGGCCAAGACCATGGAGCAGGTGGCCAAGCAGTTCGAGAAGAAGCAGCAGGATCAACAGCAGAAGCAGGAGCAGGCGCGTCAGGACCTGGAAGAACAGGTGCGCCGCCTGGAGAAAGAGAAGCAGGAAGCAAAGAACGACCGCGAACGCGAAGACGCGGAGCGCCGGCTAGAGAAGAAGAAAGACGAGCTGGCCCGGCTGGAGAAGAAGCAAGAGGAGCGCGACCAGTCCATGCAGCGCGAGGCGGTCAAGCGCCTGCACAAGGACCTGGAGAAGGCGGCCGAGCAGCTCCAGAAGCCGGATCAGAAGGACCAGAAGGACCAGAAGGACCAGAACCAGGACGACCAAGATCAGCAACAGCAGGCCTCGCGAAACCTCAAGGACGCCGCCCGCGAGACCGGCCGTGTCGAGAAGGAGCAGCGCAAGCAGGCCGCGCAGAAGAAGGTCGCGTCGCAGATGGAGGACCTCAAGGAGGCCATGCGCCGCGCCAAGCAAAAAGGCAACAAGGGCCCGCAGAACCCCTTTGGCAAGGACCAGAAGCAGAGCGACTTCATGGCGCGCGCGCGCGGCCAGCAAGGCAGCCGCACCGCGTGGAAGCCCGGCGCCGGCAAGCAGGGCAAGGGGCAAGGTCAGGGCCAGGGCCAGGGCCAGAGTGGACAGGGACAGGGCCAAGGGCAAAATGGCCAGGGCCAAGGGCAGGACGGAGATGGCCAGAAATGGGGCACCGGCCACGATGACAACCTCACCGGCGACGCCACCGCCAAGGGCGGACATACCAAGGACGAGGACCTGCAAGGGGTCCAGGGCAAGGGCCCATCACGCCGCGAGACCATCCTGTCAGCCGCGCAGAAAGGCTTCGCCTCTGCCAAGTATCAGGAGGTCTACACCGACTACAAGCGCATCGTCGAAGAGGTGATGCGCAGCGAGAAGGTGCCGGCCAGCTACAAGTACTACGTCAAGCGCTACTTCAACCAGATAAAGCCCAAGAACTAGTGCGTCGACAGAGTGATAGTGACCCCACCCGGCGAGCGGAGGCGTCGCCGCCCCTCGCTGGTGGATCCCGATCAGCGGGTCGACGCGCGGGCGCTGCCGCCCGGGTGCGCTCGCCCTCCCCTCGACCTGTCGCCGCTCTCCGCCGACTTCCCGCCGCCATCTTTTGTCGCATCGGACCCAAGCCATGACCCAACTCGCCGCCGCCGACGTCACCGCCACGGTCTCTTCCTTCACCGCCGATCTCCGCCGCCTGCGCGACGAGATCGCCAAGATGATCGTCGGCCAGGAGGCGATCGTCGAGGGCGTGCTGTCCTGCCTGCTCGGCGGCGGTCACGCGCTGCTCGAAGGGGTCCCTGGGCTCGGCAAGACCATGCTGGTGCGCACCCTTGCCGAGTGCCTGCACGCGACCTTCTCGCGCATCCAGTTCACCCCGGACCTGATGCCCGCCGACATCGTGGGCACCAACGTGATCGTCGAGGACCATGGGGGCAAGCGCTTCGAGTTTCAGCGCGGCCCCATCTTCGCCAACGTCGTCCTGGCCGACGAGATCAACCGCGCCACCCCCAAGACCCAGTCCGCGCTGCTCGAGGCGATGAGCGAGGGCTCGGTCACCGTGGCCAAGCAGACCCACCGGCTGGAGAAGCCGTTCTTCGTGCTCGCCACCCAGAACCCGCTGGAGATGGAGGGCACCTACCCGCTTCCAGAGGCGCAGCTCGACCGTTTCTTCTTCAAGCTCGTGGTCGAGTTCCCGGATCACGCGGCGCTGCACACCATCATCGACCGCACCACCAGCGACGAGATTCCACAGCCGCAGCCGGTGATCGACAAGGCGCGCATCCTGGAGATGCGCGAGCTCGTGCGCAAGGTCCCGCTGACCCGCCAGATCCAGGACTACGCGGTGCGGGTCCTCCTGGGCACCCACCCAGAGAACGCGGAGGCCACGCCCACCTCCAAGAAGTACCTGCGCTATGGCGCCTCGCCGCGCGGCTTGCAGGCGGTGATCCTCGCCGCCAAGATCCGGGCCTTGCTGCAGGGCCGCTACGCGGTGGCCATCGACGACATCCGCCACGTCGCCGCGCCCGCGCTGCGCCATCGCTTGATCCTCAACTTCGAGGGCGAGGCCGAGGGCATCCGCCCGGACGCCATCATCGCCGAGATCCTCAAGGCCACCCCGGAAGTGTGAACGCGCGTGACCTCCTCAGTCCGCCCTCCCATGACCGTCGCACGTGACGGCCGCGCGTGTCGCCAGCCCCGGCCGCCGCGGTGGCGCTGCCAGCCAGCGTCCCTGGCCTGGGGTGCCCCGTGGTGACCGCCGCCGCGCCCAGCCGTGACAACCGCGCAAAGGACCGCTCCCGGCTCTTTGACGAGCGGTTCCTAAAGACGCTCGAGCACCTGCACATGGTCGCGCGCAAGGTGTTCTCGGGAAACCTGCGCGCCGAGCGCCGCACCCGCAAGGTCGGCTCCGGCATCGAGTTCGCGGACCACCGCACCTACGCGCGCGGCGACGACTTCCGCTACATCGACTGGAACCTGTACGGTCGACTCGACCGGCTGCTGCTGCGGCTCTTCGAGGAAGAAGAGGACCTGCACATCTATATCCTCGTCGATGTCTCCGACTCCATGTCCATCGGCACGCCGCCCAAGCTCCACTACGCCATGCAGGTCGGCGCGGCGCTCAGCTACGTGGGGCTCGCCAACCTCGACCGGGTGGCGATCATCCCGTTCTCGGATCGCCTGCTTGGCCGGCTGCCGCCGTCGCGCGGCAAGAACCGGATCTTCCGCGTCTTTGACTTCCTGCGGACCTGCGAGCTCGGCGGACAGACCCAGCTCGCCGAGTGCATGAAGGCCTTCGTGGCGCAGAACAAGCGGCGCGGCCTGGCCGTCTTGATCTCCGACTTCTACGATCCAGATGGCTTCGAGCAGGGGCTCAACACGCTGCGCTACAACCGGTTCGAGCCGTTCGTGCTGCAGGTCTACGACCAGCGCGAGGCGTCCCCCGACCTGCACGGCGACCTGACCCTGGTCGACTGCGAGACCGGCGACGCCCGGGAGGTCACCGTCTCGAAGTCCTTGCTCGAGGCCTACCGGCGCGAGCACGACCGCTACTGCGCGGAGCTGGAGCAGTTCTGTACCGCGCGCGCGACGCCGTTCTTTCGCACCCACACCGGCATCCCCTTTGATGAGCTGGTGCTGAAGATCTTTCGCGCGGGAGGGTTCTTGCGATGAGCCTGCTCACGCCGATCTCCTTGGCGCTCTGGAGCTACATCGCCATCGCCGCCGCCGCGCTGGCCGTCGGCGCGTACATCATCAAGATGCGGCGCCGCCGCTTCGAGGTGCCGTTCTCCAAGCTCTGGCAGCGCGTGATGGAGCAGAAGGACGCCAGCGCGCTGTGGAAGCAGCTCCGCCGGATGCTGTCGCTCCTGCTCATCTTGCTGGTGCTGGGCCTCATCCTCTTCGCGGCGCTCGACCCAACGCTTGGCGCCACCGACCGGCGGGCGCGCAGCGTGGTGGTGTTGCTCGACGCCTCGGCGTCGATGAAGGCCACCGACGGCAAGCCCGACGCCAAGGCCAGCAAGGCCTCCGGCGCCAAGGCCTCCGATGCCGCCGGCGCGGAGGAGCGAGACGCCGAGACTCGCCTGGCCCACGCCCAGCGTCGAGCCAAGGAGCTCATCGACAGCCTGGGCGGCGGTGATCTGGCCATGATCATCCAGGTCGACGGACAGGCGACCCCGCTGTCGCGCTTCTCCGGAGACGGCCCGATGCTCAAGAAGGTCATCGATGGCGTGACGGCGTCTGACACCCCCGCTGACCTGCCGCGCGCGCTCGGCGCCGCGGCCGATGCCCTGCGCGACCGCCAGAACCCGCTCATCGTGCTCATCTCCGACGGCGCCTTCCCGGAGGCGCAGCTCGGCCTGGCGAGCTTCACCGCGCCGACGTCCGGCGCGGCCCCCGACCAAGCTCCGGCCGCCCCCGCCGCGGGCGCCACCCGGTGGAGCGACAAGAACCTCGCCACCGTGGACCTGTCAGGGATCGACGTGCGCTATCTGCCGGTGGGGCAGCGCAGCGACAACGCCGGCATCATCGCGTTCAACGTCCGCCGCTACGTCGCCAACAAGGCCGCCTACGAGGTCTTCATCGAGCTGCAGAACTTCGGCAGCGATCCAGCGCAGCGCCGCCTCACCCTGTACAACGGCGCGACCGCCGTGGACGTGCGGGAGCTCACGCTGGCACCTGGCCAGCGCCATCGCGAGATCTACCGCGAGCTGCCGGGCGGCGAAGACAACCGCCTGCGCGCGACCCTGCGCCCGGTGGACGGCGGCACCACCGATCCGTTCCCGCTCGACGACGAGGCGTTCGCGCTGTTGCCGGCCCGAAAGAAGCAGAAGGTGCTCCTGGTGACCGAGGACAACCTGTACCTGGAGGGCGCGGTGATGGTGTACGACAACATCGAACCGGCCAAGGTCACCCCCGCCGAGTACGACGCCAACCCAGCGATCGCCGCGGACTTCTCCGTGGTGATCTTCGACGAGCATACGCCGGCGCAGGTGCCGCCGCCGCCGGCCCACCTCTTGTACTTCCACCCGGACAAAGACCGGTCCCCGGTCCGGGTCACCGGCGTGATCGAGCGGCCGCGCATCACCGAGCTCGACGAGACCCACCCGGTGATGCGCTGGGTCGGGCTCTCCGATGTCAACTTCGACAAGAGCGCGGTGTTCGCGGCGGACCGCGATCGCGGCGAGGCCGTGCTGGCCAGCAGCGTGCGCCAGGCCATCGCGGTCGCCAAGCGGGACGGCGGCCGCAAGATCGTCGTCTTTGGCTTCTCCTTGCCGGCGCCCGGCCGGCAGGACGCCACCGACCTGCCCCTGCGGGTGGCCTTCCCCCTGCTCCTCGTCAACTCGCTGGACTACTTCGCCGGCGACGAAGTCGATCTGCTCACCACGTACGCCACCGGCCGCCGCGAGCGGGTGCTGCTCGACGGCGTGCAAGGCTCCGGCGAGGTGCAAGTGACCGGCCCCGATGGCAAGCGGTCCACGGCCCCGGTGCTCGATGGGCAGGCCACGTTCTACGCCTCGCGCGTGGGCTTCCACGAGCTGACCACCACCGGCGCCGAGCCGCTGCGCCTGGAGCTGGCGGCCAACCTGGCCAGCCCCGGGGAGTCCGACATCGCGCCCGCGAGCAAGCTGACGCTGGGCGGACAGGCGCTGGCCGCCCCCGAGCCGTTCACCGTCTCCCGCAGCCGCAAGCTGTGGATCTACTTCGTGCTGCTCGCAGCGCTGCTCATCGGCCTCGAGTGGATCACCTATCACCGACGAGTCACCGTCTGATGCGCAAGCTCCCCTTCCCGTCGTTCGCCACCATCCGCGCCGCGCTGGTCGCGCTGGCGCGCCCGGCCTCGCTGGCGAGACTGGGCGTCGCGGTGCTCGCTGGCCTGGCCCTGTGGTGGCTGATCGATCACTGGATCGGCGACCGCAGCAGCGTCGCCATCGCGGCGGGCGCGAGGCCCATCGAGCTCCTGGCCCCCCGCTGGCTGTTTTTGGCCTGCGCGGTCCCCCTCTTCTACCTGCTGCGCGTCTTCTCGCTCACCGATCTGTCGCTGGCCCAGCAGGTGCTGCAGGCCACCTTGCGCTCGCTGGTGCTGGCCGCGCTGGCGCTGGCGCTGGCGCGGCCGTCCTGGATCACGCGCGCCGATGAAGTGGCCACCGTGGTGCTGGTCGACGTCTCCGATTCCATCTCCGAGCGACAGCTCGAGGCGACCCGGCGCTACGTCGACGAGCTGGCCGCCGCCCAGGGCGACGGCTCCCTGCAGCTCATCACCTTCGCCGAGAAGGCGCAGGTCGCGCGCGGCAAAGGCGCGCTGTCGGCGCGCATCGCCCGCCACGCCGGCGCCGGCGCCGGCACCGACGTCCAGAGCGCGATCCAGCTCGCGTACGGCATCTTCCCCGACGGCTACCTGCCGCGCATCGTGATCGTGGGCGATGGCAACCAGACCTCCGGTGACGTGGCGATCGAGGCCTACCGCGCCAAGGACCTGGGGGTCCGCATCTCCTGGCGCACGTTCGAGGCAGATCGGACCTCCGAGGTGCGGGTGGTTGGCCTGACGGTGCCAGACGAGGTCAAGGTGGGCCAGCCGTTCGAGGTCACCGCGGAGGTCTGGTCCACCGAGGAGCAAGCCATCTCCTTGGGGCTGCGGCAGGACGAGTTTGACAACCCGCTGGAGCCGCAGAAGACGGTGACGGTGAAGGAGGGCAAGAACTTCATCAAGTTCAAGAGCGAGGCCAAGCGCGCGGGCGCGACTACCTACCGAGCGCGGCTTCTGCGAGCGGCCAAGGACACCGAGAAGGCCAACAACGAGGCGGTCACCACCGCCCCGGTGCGCGGCCGGCCCAGCGTGCTGTACGTCGAGGGCGGCGTGCTGCGCGAGCCCGGCAGCGCCGGATACCTCGAGCGCGCGCTCAAGCACGAGAACATCGACGTGGAGGTCCGCGGCCCGCGCGGCCTGCCCGCCAACGCCAAGGAGCTGGAGAAGTACGACCTGGTGCTGGTGTCCGACGTGCCGGCGCACTTCCTCAACACCGGACAGATGGCGGCGCTCGACAGCTACGTCGCGGACCTCGGCGGCGGCCTCATCATGGCGGGCGGCGAGGACTCCTTCGGCTCGGGAGGGTACCAGGGCACGCGCATCGAGCAGATCATGCCGGTGCGCTTCGACTCGCAGAAGATCCGCGAGCAGCCAGACATCGCGCTGGCGCTGGTCATCGACCGCTCCGGCTCGATGCAGGGCGCCAAGCTCGAGGCGGCCAAGGAGTCGGCGCGGGTGACCGCGGAGGTGCTGTCCCCCAACGACATCATCGCGGTGGTCGCGTTCGACAGCGAGGCCAGCGTGTACGTGCGGCCGCAGCGCGCGTTCAACCGCATGCGCATCTCTGCTGACATCTCACGCCTGCAGTCTGGCGGCGGCACCAACATCTACCCCGGCCTGCGCGAGGCCAGCGAGATCCTCCAGGCCGTCAACGCCAAGGTCAAGCACGTCATCTTGTTGTCCGACGGCGAGGCGCCGACCGACGGCCTGGCCGATCTGGTGAGCGACATGCGCTCGGCGCGCATCACCGTCTCGGCGGTCGGCGTGGACGGCGCAGATCGCAACCTCCTGTCGATGATCACCGACGCTGGCGACGGCCGCCTGTACATGGTGGACGACATCGGCGCGCTGCCCAAGATCTTCATGAAGGAGACGATGGAGGCCCAGAAGTCGCAGCTCGTGGAAGACATCATCCGCGTGCGCGTGGCCAAGCAGGTCGAGGCCATCGAGGGCACCGGCGTGGAGACCGCGCCACCGCTGCGCGGCTACGTCTCGACCAAGCCCAAGCCGACCTCGGAGGTCATCCTGATCTCGGATCTCGGGGAGCCCATGCTGGCTCGCTGGCGCCACGGCGCGGGCACTTCGGTGGCGTGGACGAGCGACGTCAAGAACCGCTGGAGCGTGGACTGGATCCGCTGGAACGGGTACCCCAAGTTCTGGGCCCAGGTGGTGCGAACCAGCATGCGCCGCAAGGTCTACGACTCCTACGATCTGACCTCGCAGGTGACCGACGGGCGCGCGCTCATCACCGTCGATGCCATCGACGCCAACAACAGCTTCGTCAACCAGCTAGACACCGACCTGGAGATCATCGATCCCAGGTCCGGCAAGGTGATGCAGGCGGTGGCGATGGATCAGACCGCGGCCGGCCGCTACACCGCGGACTTCAAGATCCAGCGCTACGGCAGCTACCTGCTCAAGGCCGTCCACAAGCGCAACGGCAAGACCGTGGCGGAGTCGCTGGGCTCGGTGGCGCTGTCGTATCCCCTCGAGTACCTGCGCAGCAGCGCCAACCCAGAGCCGCTGCGGATGGCCGCCAAGGTGAGCGGTGGGCACGACCAGGCGGAGGCCAAGGCGGTGTGGTCCGCCGATGGCCAGACGGTGGACAAGACCGAGGATCTCTGGCCCTGGGTGCTCCTCATCGTCGCCGGGCTGTTCCTGCTCGATCTGTACGCCAAGCGCGTGCGGCTCTTTGGCTACCGCACCATCAAGTTCCAGTGACGCCGTCTGGCGGCGCGAACCAGCGCTGCAGCAGCACCACCTCCGCGCCGGCGTACGGCGCGCGCGTCACCTCCTCGAACTGGCACTTGGCCGCCACCGCCAAGGACCCGTGGTTCCGAGGATCGATCAGGCACACCACGCGCGGAGGCGCCAGCACCTCCTGGCACCAGGACAGCGCCGCCAGCGCCGCCTCGGTGGCGTAGCCCTGGCCGTGCGCCCAGGGCGCGAGCACCCAGCCGGCCTCGGGGACGCCGTGGCACGACGGCACCATGTCGCGCTGCAGATCGGCGAGGCCAACCTCCCCCCCGAAGCGGCCGGTGGCGCGCTCGCGCACCACCCAGTATCCAAACCCCAGGTGGATCCAGTGGCCCAGGCTGCGCAGAAAGCGGCTCCAGCACTCCTCGCGGCTCAGCGGGCGCCGGGTGATGTGCTCGACGACCTTGGGCTCCGCCCAGAGCGCGGCGATGTCGTCGAAGTCATCGCGGCGCGGCCCAGTCAACGAGAGGCGCTCGGTCAGGAGCGAGGGCACCGCCAGCGCGGCGGGGGCGTAACGAGGGGCGTAACGAGGGGTCCGATCCTGCGGCATGCCGGTTCGCCATCGTAGTCCGAGTTCTTCGGGAACGGCGGCGCGCGCCAGCGAGCAACGCGCTCCAGCCCGCAAAGACACCGTGCCACTGCAACCAAGGCAAGGTCGCAACTGCGCAGAAGCCCTAGCGTGATAGGCTGCTCAGCGCGTGCCCGAAAAAGATCGCGAAGATCTGCGGGGAGCTTGCGTCCAGGATGGTGACGCGATGCTTGCCCAATCCATCGAGCCGGGGCCCGCGCGCAAGAGCGAGGCTCGCGGCGCGCCCGGCGCTCGTCCGCGGCGCGATGGCCTCGATGGCGGCGGCGGTGGCGGGCCGGGCCGCCTTGGCTGGTTCAATGAGGTCGCCGCCGCGCACCTGCCGGCGCTGCGCGTCCGCGCCGCGCAGATGTGCAGGAGCCAGGGCGATCCCGAAGATCTGGTTCAGGATGCGTTGCTGCGCGCGTTCGTCGCGCGAGATCAGATGAGAGACCCACAGAAGGCCCGCGGCTGGTTGCTCACCATCGTCACCAACACGTTTCTCGATTCCGTGCGTCGGCGGCGCGCCCGCCCCGGGGAGGTCGCCCTCGAGGTGGAACCCCCGGCCCCGGTCGTCGAGGACCATGAGGCGTGGTCCGAGCTTGGCCTCGAGGACATCCGCGCCGCGGTCGACGAGCTGCCCGACGACGTCCAGGAGACCTATCGCCGCTTCGCGCTCGAAGGCAAAGACTATGCTGTTATCTCCGCCGAGCTCGGCATCCCAAAGGCGACGGTGGGCACGAGGATCCTGCGCGCCCGCAAGCGCTTGCGCGAACTCCTGCTGGCTCGCCTGGAGGCCCGCCATGCGTGACGCAAGCCCCCCCAGCCGCGCGTCGGCGCAAGGGCTCGACGGCCAGGAGGCATCCGACCATGACCTCCACGGCGGCGGCGCGGACCCTGGCGGCCGTGGAGGAGCCGGAGACGACGATGCGCTCCACTGCGTGAGCGCCTATCTCGACGGTGAGCTGGCCGCCGCGGCGGAGCAAGCGTTCGTCGATCACCTGGTCGATTGCGCGCGCTGTCAGCTCGCGCTGCACGGCGAGGTCCAGCTCCGCGATCGCGAAGACACGCTCCGCAAGCAAGCGGCCCGCCAAGGCGAGCTGCCCGCGGCCCGCGCCAGCTCGCCCGAGGTGGCGCCGCCGCCGGTGATCGCCGCGATCACCCCTGTCGAGGCCATCGTCGCGGCCGTCGTCGCGCCGCGCGGAGAGCCGGCGGCGCTCACCGTGGCTCCCTCGGACGAGCGCGGCGTCATCCCGATCACGCGCCTGCCCCGCCAAAGACGCCGATGGATCATGGCCGCGGGCGCGCTGGGCGCCGCCGCCGCCGCGAGCTTGACGCTGGTGCGGCTCCCCGCGCACCAGCATCCGCCGCCGATGCCGATCATCGCGCTCGCCGCCACGCGCTCGCTGGAGGCGCGCCTGACCTGGCAGGACGCCGCGCAGTTTCGCGAGTACTCCCCCACCCGCAGCGCAGCCGACCACGGCGCGGAGCGGCTGGATCCCGAGACCCTCGCGGCGCTGGCGCGCCGAGGAGACTGCGCGGGCGTCGCGGCGATGTACCTGCTCTCCGGCGCGCTGGAGCTCGCCGAGCAGCAGTACCAGCAGCCTGGCTGCCAGCACGACCCGATCCTCGACGCAGACCGCGCGGCCCTCGCGGTGACCCGCGGCCAGCCCGAGCAGGCGCTCGAGCTGGCAGACCGCGTGCTCGCCGATCGTCCCCGACACGAGGTCGCGCTGTGGAATCGCGCCTTGGCGCTGCGCGACCTGGGCCTTGGGCTGACGGCCAGAGCGACCTTCCTCGAGCTCGCGGCGATGAGCTCTGACTTCCGCGAGGAGGCGGCCGCCAGGGCCGAGGCGCTCGGCGAGCTGCAGCGCGTACGGGACCGCTACCAGGAGATCCTGAGAGACCGCAACCAGATCATCCCCGAAGGTCCGCTCGCGCCGCGCCTGCTCGAGCTGGCCAAGGCGGTGCCCGCGCGGGCGCGCCTGCGGTTCGATGACGCCCTGCGCACCGCGACCACCGCGCGGCGCCTGGACGAGCTGCGGCCGCTGGCCGAGGTGCTCGATCAGCGCACCGGCAGCAAGCTGGTGGCGGCCCTGGCCGGCGCCAGGAAGCGGCTGTCCCCGGCGCGCGCGGCGCTGGCGCCGCTGTACGTCGAGATCCTGCGCCAGCAGGGCATCGCGGACGAGGCTCGCTGGCGCACCTGGAAGGCGCGCGCGCAGGCCGCGGGCGCCACCGATCTGCTGCTGGGTGCGCTCTACCTCGCGCGCGGCGACAGTGACGAAGCCGCCGAGCTCGCGGCGGCCAGCGGAGACTCGTGGATGCGAGGGCTCCTGGAGAAGGAGCGCTTCAACGCGCGCAGCAAGCAGGCCGACCACGCCGCCGCCGCCCGCCACGTGGCCACCCTGGAGGAGCTGTGCGCGCAGGGCGCCGCTGCGTACATCTGCCTGCTCGCGCAGATCAAGCGCGCCGAGGTGGCGACCGACACCGGCCAGCCGACGCTGGCGCTGCGCGCTGCGCAACAGGCGCTGCAGACCGCCACCGCCGAGGGCGAGTTTGACTGGCGAGGTCGCGCCGTGTTCTTCGCCGCGGAGGCCCACCGCTTCCGCAAGCATCTCAGCTTGGCCCGCGCCTACTACGAGGAGTGGGCGCTGTCGTCGAGCGATCCTGACCTGCAGCAGAAGGCGATCGCCACCGTGGCGCTGATGGAGCTCGAGCGCGGCCGGATCTCCGAGGCCGAGGCGATCGTCGAGAAACTGCAGGCCAGCGACACGCCGCCCGGCCGCGCCCTGCTGTCCACGCAGGTCGACCTGCTGGAGGCTGGGCTTGCGATCCGCCGGGACGACCTGCGCAAGGCGCTGGCGGCCGCGCTCGCGGCGGCCGGCAGCTCCGAAACGGACCGGCTGTATCTCGAGTATCTGGCGGCGCGCGTCGACCTGCGCGCGGACCAGGCCGAACCCCAGCTCGCTGCTCGCCAGCAGCTCGTCGAGCTGTCGCGCCGCGCCGCGGCCTTCGCGGGAGATGCCACCGCCCGCCGGACCCAGGTGGAGGCGGAGCGAGCGCTGTTCGTGGACGCCGCGCGACGTGAGCGCTGGGACGACGCGCTGGCGCTGGCGACGCAAAGCCACCGGGTCCCCCGCCCCACCCGATGCGCCCTGGCGCTGGTCCACGACCGGTACCACGCCGCCGCGGTCCTGGTGAGCGCAGACGGCAGCCTGACGGGAACCTACCGCGTCGAGCAGACCTGGAGCCTGCCCAAGGAGTGGCCGCAGCGCCTCGCTGGCTGCGCGCAGGTGGGGGTGATCGCATACCCTCCGTCGACCAGCGCGCCGCCGCTCCCGGGCACTTTGCCGTGGGCGTTCTTGCTGGGCCAGCCCCAGCCGGCCAGCCCGGAGCTTTCCCCGCGCACGGTGATCATCGCCAACACCGAGCCACCGCAGAGCCTGCAGCTCGCGGCGCTCGCTCCGCTGACCGCGCCGCCGGACGCCACCTTGCTGGTGGGCGCCGTCGCCACGCCCCAGCGCGCGGCCATGGAGGCCAAGGGCGCCACCCTGATCGAGTTTCATGTCCACACCACCCGCGTCGCGTCCTCGGACGCGCCTGCGCTGGCGCTCAGCGAGTCGCCCGCTGGCTGGGCGCTCACCGCCGAGGATCTCGCGAGCTGGGAGCTGCCGCGCCGCCCGGTGGTCCTGCTGGCCGATTGCGTGGGCGCGGTGCCGGCGGGCTACGACTACCTGGTGTGGGGGCTGCCGGTTGCCTTCCGCGCCGCTGGCGCCCGCGCCGTGGTCGCCGCGCTCACCGATATCCCTGACGTGGAAGGGGCCCAGGTCTTTGCCGAGATCCGGGAAGGTCTTCGTCACGATCCGAATGTTGCCCGCGTAGTGTCACGGATTCGCGCCGAGAAGATCTCGGCCGATCCGACGTCCTGGGTGCGCAACATCGTGGTGTTCGAGTAGCCAACCCCAAGGAGCCTCCATGTCCGCCGATCAAATTGCCAGCCGGGTTGAGAGCGCGCTGCCGAGTCGCCCCAGCCTGGTCACCGTCCCGACCGCCCTCGAGGTTGACCCGTCGCGCGAGGTCCAGCTCCCCGAGGTCGTCTCCTTCGAACGCTGGACCGCCGACGAGCACACCGCGCCTGCGAGGGCGGTGGCGTTCCTGCAGTTTCTCGGCAGGCGCGTGCTCGCCACCGTCATCGACACCAACCGGGGTGCAATGGCTGCGCGCATCTGGATGAACGAGCTCGAGCTTGGCTCGTTCTGCGCAGCGTTCATGGCGCCGCGCGACCACGACACCCGACGCACGATCTCGCTGGCGCCAGAGTGGTTCGGCAAGCAGAGCCACCCCTGCGACCAGGACACGCAAGACACGCAGGTCCAGCTCCTCCTGGGCGGACCCAACAACGAGAAGCCGCCCGATCCGCCCAAGGTCCAGCTCCTCGCGCTGGTGACGCTCGGGGCAGAGACCAGCGCCGCGCTGGAGTTCAAGAGCAAGGACGTCGCATAGGACCAAACGAGGTCCCGACAGCGGGCAGCACTCCGCGTGGAGAGCTTCAGCTCGCCCGCGCAGCCTGGGCGTCGCGAGCAAAGCTCGGCACCGCCAGCGTCATGGCCAGCGCCGCCACCACCAGCGCCCCGGTGGGCAGCCACATGGCGGCGGCCAGCCCCGTGCGATCCGAGAGCCAGCCCAGCACCCACGAGGACGACGACGTGCCGAGGATGTGCATGGTGAACACCACCAGCGCCTGCGCGGTGGCCGCCTGCTTGGGTCGCGCCAGGTCGTCCACGGTCGCCGCCATCGGCGCGTGATACCAGGACACAAAGAACATCGTCACCATGCTGGCCAGGACCAGCGCTGCCCCGGCCGGCAACAGGATGGCGGCGGCCACGCTCGGCACCGTGGCCGACATGCCGGTCACGATGGTCCACAGCCTGCCAGCGCGCGTCCGCCGCGCCCAGCGATCGCCCAGCCGACCTCCCACCACCACCCCCACCAGCCCGGCCACCAGCGACGCCACCATGACCGCCGCGGTCTGTGCCTCGCTGAGGTGCTTGTCCGTGCGCAGGAACTCGGCGAACCAGGCGGCGAAGCCACCAGCGGCAAACGCCATCGCGGTCGTCGACACCATGACGAGCCGCAGGGTGCGGCTGGCGAGCAGCGCGCGCACCTGCTGCAACGCGGACGCCGGATCGCCGCCGGGGACCGGCTCGCCCAGGGCGACGAGCGCCACCGGGGCGACGGCGGACGGCACGGCCGCGCCGGGGACCTTCGCGACAGGCGCGCCTCGCCGCTGCGATGTGATCGGCAGGCGGGCCACCGCGAGCGCCAGCGCGAAGCCGGGCAGCGCGCAGACGTAGAGGATCCACGGATAGCCGAGCAGATCGCCGCCGACCAGGCCCACCGCGCCACCGACGAACAGGCCCAGGTTGAAGATGGCGATCCGGCTGGCCTTGACGTCGCCCTCGAACAGCTCTCCCAAGATCGAGTTGGCCACCGGCACGATGGCCGCCAGGCCAAGGCCAACCAGCGCGCGACTCACCAGCAAGGCGCCAAAGGAGCCCCCGAGCGGCCCGGCGACGCCGGCGGCCGCGGCCAGGAGCAAGCCGGCGGCGATCACCCGGCGCCGATCGAAGCGGTCGCCGGCCCAGCCAAACGGGATCGTCGCTGCTGCCTGCGCCATCATGAACGCGGTGCCCAGCGCCCCCAGCGTCGCGTTGTCGACCGAGAACGCGGCGCGCAGGTCGTCGTACGCCAAGAACAGCGCGTTGCGGGCCGCGTAGCCAATGAAGTTGGCCGCGGTGAGCAGCCCCAGCACCAGCAGGCGCGCGCCCCGCGTCGTCATCGAGGGGAGCTCGGCTCCTCACCGGGCGATGCTTCCCTCGGGGGGCATGGCATCGCCCTGGGCCTGCGTCCAGGTCACGTCGTAGCGCGCGGGCGCCCCCGGCTTGGCGGCGCCGCGAACCCAGAGCAGCGCGCGCGCCCCCGCTGGGACCTCGACCAACGCGCGCTCGGCCTTGCCCGCCGGTTCATCGGAGGTGGCGACCGTGCGCCCGCCGACGACCACCTCGATCGCCAGGTTGGGCATGCCTCCGGTGGCCCCGGCCTCCGGCGCCTCGGCGTCCACCAAGATCTCCACGCGCCGCGCAAAGGCCGCCACCGGGATGACGAAGCAGTCGACGTCGCCGCGGTCCCAGGTGGCGCGGAGCGGCTCGCCCTCTTCGCCCAGCGGCTGGGCGAACTCCGGCGAGTCATTGCCCTCCCGCTCGTCCGCCTCGCCGAGGATGCGCGCGGTGACGGAGAGCCGGTAGGGCGTCGCCGGGTGCGAGCGATCTGCGCTGACCGCGACGTACAGAAACGGCGGCGCGCCTTCTTTCTCCGCCGGCACCCAGCCATGCGCGGACAGCGGCTGGCCCTTGCCCCCCTTGCGCGCCCCGACCACGCGGCCCAGCCCATCGCGCAGCTCGAGCTGCAGCGCGAGCCCCTCCACGGCCGACAGCTCCAGATCCAGCGCGTTGCTGGCGGCGAGCACCTCGGTGCCGATCTTCCAGACATCGACGTCGCCCGCCCAGCCCACGAGCCCGGTGGCCGGCTCGCCGATCGTCAGATCGGTGGCGGTGCCACCGTCGAAGTTGGGTTCGAGCTCACCACCTGTGGCCGGCCCGGCCAGGGTGGCGGTCAGCTCGTACTCCTCGGAGGGATAGCCGGGCGCAGCGGCCGCCGCGACGCCTGGCGCCGGGGCCGGCGCGGCCGGCTTCTTCGATTTGCTCTTGCCCGCAGGTTTGACGAAAGCCCGCACCACCACGTCGTAGCGCCCAGCGTCCACCGCGAAGCCGCCGACGCCCTCGTCGACCTTGGCGCCGCCGCGATCGGACCGCGCGAGCAGCGCGCCGCGGCTGTCCCAGAGCTCCAGCACCGTGTCCACCGCAGGGACACCGGTGACCATGACCGTCAGCTTGCCGGGAGCGCCCACGGTGAGGCGAAAGCGATCGACGTCCGCTGGCGCCTCCAGCCGGCCATGCGCCAGCGCGTCGAGCGCGAGCTCGTTGGCCTCGGCGGCCTGATCGTTGGGCTCCCGCTCCGCCACCGTGCTGCGCGGCCGAGACGAGCGCTCGGCGGGGGTCACCACCTGCACCGGCGCCTCGTCGGAGGTGCGCCGGATCCGCTCTTCACGCGACCGTCCCTTGCAGCCGGCCGAGGCTGCCCCGAGCGCCACCAGCGCAAAGAGCGCCGGGAGAGAGGGAGCCCCTCGCCACGGCCCTCCAGCGCGCTCGCGCCGGCGCATCACACCACCTTGGAACGATCGACCATGCCCGCGAGGAACTCGGCGGAAGAGACCACCGCGCCATCGACCCGGACCTCGCCCTTCATCTTGAAGATACGGCCAATCCGCAGCGGCCAGACCTTGATGTGGAGCTGATCGCCTGGCACCACCGGCTTGCGAAAGCGAACTTCGTCCATCCCCATGAACAGCATGGTGTCTGTCTCGGGGTTGAAGGGCACGAGGCGCCGCCCCAGGATGCCGCCGGCCTGCGCCATGGCCTCCACCTGCAGCACCCCGGGCATCACCGGCGCGCCGGGGAAGTGCCCCTGGAAGAACCCTTCGTTCCAGGTCACGTTCTTGATCGCGACGACGTGCTCATCCGTCAACTCGATCACGCGATCGATCAGCAAGAAAGGGTAACGATGCGGCAAGACCTCGAGGATCTGCGTCGCACTTAGCACCGTCGGACTATCCGCCATGCGTTCGTTGGTAGCACGGCGAGCCCTGCCCCGCGACGCCCGGCGCCAGGAACCGGAACCAGGAGCCAACCAGGGACCGCCGTGTCGGCGGCTCCGCTGGCTTCACTTCATCTTGGCGTTGAGCTTCTCGGTGAGGTCCACCGAGGGATCCCACCACACCGCGGCGTTGCGGTCGACGATCAGCGTAACGCCCTCGCCCTTGGCGATGTCCTGAATGATCGGGTTGGCCTTCTTGAGCAGCTCTTGCACGAGCTTGGTCCGCTCGCCAGCCAGGTCTCGCTCCAGCTTGACGTAGAGCTGCTGTAGCTCGACGAACTTCTTCTCCAGCTCACCGCGCTTCTGTGCCAGCACCTCTGGCTTGAGCAGCGTCGCCTGCTTGCCTAGCTCGGCGTCCAGCTTCTTGAGCTCCTGCTGGCGCCGGTCGAGCTCGGACTGCTTGTCCTTGCGCGTCTTGTCGAACTGCTCGTTGGCCCTCTTGCCGGCCGGGGTCTCGTACAGCGTGCGCTCGATGTCGATGACACCGATCTTTGCCACCGGCACTGCGCCGGTGGCGAGCCCACCGAGCACCGGGCTGAGCATGAGGCCGATTCCAAGACATCCAAGAGCAGCGAAGCGATTCATACGTCCTCCGACAGGTGACATGTACGACACAGCGGTCGAGTCGTCAAAGTGCGGACTACAGGAAGTTGCCGATCGTGAACTCGAACACGAGCGGCTCTTCGTCCGCCTGCTCCTGACGATCGAGGGAATGCCCCCATTCAAACCGCAGCGGACCAATGGGGACACCCAGCGAAATCCAAAGCCTACTGACTTGCGGATGCCTGAGACCACGGACTCCGGGAACCGGAAGCACGGATCGAACTGGATGGCCTCTGACCGGCTCTTGCGCTGCTGGCCCGAGCAGTATCGCTCCTCCAGGTTGTAGGCGTTGCCCATGTCGAAGAACACCACGCCCGAGATGCCCACTCGCTTGAACAGCGGGAACTCGACCTCGCTGTTGAACAAGAGCTGCAGGTTGCCACCCAGCGACAGCTCCCCCAGCGGCAAGCCGACATCCCCCGGCGTGCTGGTGCGCAGGATGGGGCCCAGCGACCGCGGCCTGTACCCACGGACGTCGTTGATTCCGCCGATGAGATAGCGCTCGCTGATCGGCACCCCCAGCGGATCGGTGCTGGTGGTCACGCCGATCTCGCTGTTGAGGTGCAAGACGAAGGGCCCCCACAGCTCGCGATAGTGCCGGGCGAAGCCACCCCAGCGAATGAACTTGTTCTCGGACTGCGTGGCCACGCCCGCGTACTCGGCGAAGAGCTGATTGAACCAGCCCTCGGTGGGAAACAGGCGGTTGTTGCGGCTGTCCCAGCTGACCGACGCGCGCAGCGACGAGGTCACGCCGCCGCGGAACAGGTTGGCCACGCTCTGCGCCTCGATGGGCACCCGGGTCGCACCAAGATCGGCGAAGCCGCGGTTGCCCGTGCTGATGCTGACGTCTTCCAGCCGGTAGGTGAGCGAGGCGCGCGCCTCGTAGGACAGCGCGTATCCCCAGGTCAGCGCGCCACCATAGGCGTTGCGCGAGAAGCTGCTGAAGCCTCGGCTCTGGTTGTAGACGTCGAACGCGAACTGCCACTCGGTATCAAGGAAATAGGGCTCGACGAAGCGCAAGAACAGGAGCTGGCGCAAGCTCGAGAGCTGCGCCTGGATGGACAAGGTCTGGCCGCGGCCCAGCAGGTTGTTCTGCGAGATCTGCGCCTGGGCGATGAAGTTCTCTACCGACGAGAACCCAGCGCCGATCTGGAAGGTCCCGGTGGGCCGCTCCACGACCTCCACGTTCACCTCGACGAACTCGTCCGAGGTCCCGCGCTTGGTCGAGATGTCCACCTTCTCGAAGAAGCCCAGCGCGTTGATGCGACGCTCGGACGCCTTGAGGTTGCTCTCGTTGTACAGCTCGCCCTCGGAGATCTTCATCTCGCGGCGGATGACCTTGTCGCGGGTCTTGCTGTTACCGCGGATGTTGATCCGCTCGAAGTACGCCTTCTTGCCGCGAGAGATCTCCCAGGTGAGGGAGATGGTCTTCTTGACTGGATCGATCGGCGTGACCGGAATCACGTTGGCGTAGGCGTAGCCCTGATCCTGGTAGTAGGCAGAGAGCCGCTCGCGGTCCATGGCGATGGCGGTACGGGAGAACTTGTCACCCGCCTTGGCGCGGAGCTTCTTCATCTGCTCCGCGGGATCGCCCAGCAGATCGCCCTTGAAGTCGACCTTGGCGATGGTGAACACCGGCCCCTCATCGATGGGGACCGCCAGGTACATGTACTTCTTGTCGCGCGACAGGCGCACCTGCGGGTTGGCGACCTTGACCGCCGCATAGCCACGATCCCAGTACACCGCGACCAGGCGCTCCAGATCGCGGTCAAAGGCTTCCTGGTTGAAGGTGCCGGAGTCGTTGATGACCGACAGCGCATCGGCGCGGCGGTTCTCCATGTTGGCCCGCAGATCCTCGTCGCTGATGGCGGTGTTGCCGATGAACTGGACGTCGCGGATCTTGATCTTGCTCTTCTCGCCAATGAGGTACCAGACGTCCACCTCGGTCTCGTTGTACGGCCGCAGCTCGTAGTCCACGGTGGCGAGGTAGAACCCCTCCTTGACGTACTGCTCGGCGATCTTGTCGCGGTTCTTCTTGACCTTGGTGACGTCGACGATGGTGTCGAGCTCGAGGTCGATGACCTCGTTGATCTTGTCGAGCCCCAGCTCGTCGTTGCCGGAGATGAGCACCTTGTGGATGGAGGGACGCTCCTTGACCGCGAAGGTCAACACGACGCTGCCGGACGCCGAGATCTCGGCCTCCACCACGATGTCTGCGAAGAACCCCATCTTCCACATCGCGCGCAGGTCGTCGCGGATCTTGGATGGGTCGAGCAGCGCCCCGGGGCGGGTCACCAGGTTTATCCGGATGGCGTCGTCTTCGACCTTGCGGTTGCCGCGAAACTGCATGCGCTCGATGGGGCGGCCCTGCAGCTTGACCAGCTCGGAGTCTTCTTCCTCGCTATCATCGAGGCCTGGTGCTGGTGCTGCGGGCGCCGCAGGCCCGGGCGCCGCAGGCCCAGGCGCCGCAGCGGGCGCCGGCGCCGCTGGTGCGGGCGCTGCCGCGGCAGGCCCGGCAGGCGTCGCGGCCGGCGCAGGAGCCTTGGCTGGCGCTGCTGGAGCCTTGGCTGGCGCTGCCGCCTTGGCTGGCGCTTTCGTCGGCGTGGCCGCCTTGGCGGGAGCTGGCGCTCCTGCTGCCGGCTGCGCAACCGCCGAGGCGCTCGACAGCGCCAGCAGCGCCAGCGTCAACGCCAGGCTCATCCGCCTGGCACCGCGGCGCGTGCAGATACCGTCGAGCCCATCGCCTGCGGCCTCGAGAAACTGGCCTTTCATATCCTGCCTCCGGTCGTGCTCCCGGACTCACTATTCGCCGGGCTTCCCGGACTCTCCGGGGAGGTCGAACCCTCGCTAAGGTTCGGCGTTGCGTGCGCCAAGGCACTGGCTTGTGTGGGAATTGCTGGGTCCGCCGCGCTCGCGGCGCTCGGTAGCCCGACGTCGGCGACGTCGGCGACCTCGCCGACGCGCTCAGGAGACGCCGCCGCTGGCGCCGGCGTCTCATCGACGATCCTGCCGCCGTCCACCATGCGGAGCTTGCGGGGCATCAGCGCCGCAAGGTCAGGGTTGTGGGTCACCACCAGCAGCGTCGATCCGCGCTCGCGGTTGAGCTCCAGGAACAGCTCATGGATGGCCTCGCCAGTGGCCCGGTCCAGGTTGCCGGTAGGCTCGTCAGCCAGCAGCAAGGACGGCTCCAGCACCATCGCCCGCGCCAGCGCCACGCGCTGCTGCTCTCCACCAGAGAGCTCGGCGGGCCGATGGGTCAGGCGCTTGCCGAGGCCGACTCGAGAGAGGATGTCGGTGGCCCGTCGCTGGGCGACCGCCAGCGGCAACCGCTGCACCAGCGCTGGCATCATGACGTTCTCCAGCGCGGTGAACTCAGGGAGCAGGTGATGAAACTGGAACACGAAGCCGATCTGACGGTTGCGAAACGAAGCCAGCCGCGCCGCCGACATCATCGTCAGCTCTTCGCCGTTGAACGTGATGGAGCCAGCGCTTGGCAGGTCCAGCGTACCGAGGATCTGTAGAAACGTGGACTTGCCAACGCCAGAGGCCCCCACGACCGCTGCCATGTCGCCGGCCTCCAGCGTCAGGTCGAGGCCCTGCAAGACCGGCAGATCGACGCCACCGTGGTGGTACGTCTTCGACAGGTTCGAGATCACGACACGCGCGCCCGCGGCACCAGCCGATGGGGAGGTGACCGCGAAGGGGAGACGCTCGACGGCGGAGGAGGAGGACACGGACGAGGACCAGGGGCTGCGAAAGGCTGGAAACGCTAAAGAGTGCAGAGGCTTACTAACTTGCTCGAGAGCTGTCAACGCGCAATGGGACTAGAGATCAGCGAACTTGGGTTGCTTGGCGCGTGGAAAAATTCGCGCCCAGACCGGGCTCGTCAAACCGCCAGCCGCTGGCCTCGCCGGCCGGCTCATGGGCCCGGGGGGAGCCTGCAGGTAGCTGGAACCTTTCGCGCGAGATCCGCTGGGCCAGCGCGATCCGCGCTGGACTCAGCGCGCTCCGGCGGCGGGGTTCAAAGGAGATCTGCCCAAGCGCAGGCGAAACCCGGCGAACTTCGGCGAAAACCCGGCGGGCTCACCAAGCCAGCAGGTCACCGTCCGTGGCGCCGGCTCAGGCAGCGCGACAGTGGGCGGCCGGCGAGAGCACCGCGCGGAGCTGATGGCGGGCGCGGTGGCTCCGCACCTTCACGCTGCCAACCGAGATGGCGAGCCGCGCGGAGATCTCTGCGTCCGACAGATCTGCGATCCGCAGCGCGATCACCGCGCGGTACGGCTCGCCGAGCCGCTCGACCTCCGCCGCGACTTGCCGCTCGAGCTGCCGATGGCAAAGCGCTTGCTCCGGCGTCGGGTGGGGCGTCGCTGGCTGCCATCCCAGCGCCTCGATGTGCTTCTGTCGGCGTGACGAGGAGCGCAGATGGCTCAGCGCGCTGGTGACCACGATGCGGTGAAACCAGGTGCGGGGCTTGGACTGGCCGCGAAAGGAGTCGCGGTACCGGAACGCCAGGAGCAGCGCCTCTTGCACGACGTCCTGGGCGTCCTGGTCGTTGTGAACGATGCGCCTCGCGACCGCGTAGGCGTAGCGTCGATCCTCTGCGCTCAGCTCCAACCCCTTGATCTCCAAGGGGCGCTGCGAGTGATGGGACATCGGCGCGACATCCGTTGGCTTCATGGTCGTCAATATATCGTCCAAATCGTTCACGTCAAGCCGAAATGCGACGGGTAACCGTCCAAAGCGTTCACATCGGGAACCGATTCATTCTAAATATTCGGCCAATTCAACCAGAGATGTAACCTGCGCTGGCGCAGCTTCATCCACGAGGCCATGACAGTACGGCAGGTCACTCCCCGTCAGCTTGCAGAGGCCATCGGCGTGAGCGAGTCCTCTCTCAAGCGCTGGTCCGATGCGGGGAAGATCGAGGTCAGCCGCACAGAGGGCGGGCACCGGCGGATCGCCATCGGCGAAGCTGTGCGCTTCATCCGAGCATCTCGGGCCCACGTCGTGCGGCCGGATCTGCTCGGGTTGCCCCGAAGTTCAGCCACCGGAGAGGCCCTCACGGAGCTCCTGGTCAAGGGCGAGTCGCGCGCGGTGATCGCGCACATCTCGGCGCAGTTTCTCGATGGCGTGCCGGTGGCGGCGCTGTGCGATGGGCCGCTGCGCGCCGCGCTCACGCGGATCGGCGAGCTGTGGCGCGAGACGGTCGAGGGCGTCATGGTGGAGCATCGCGCCACGTCGGTGTGCGTCGACGCGCTCGCCACGCTGCGCACGCTCTTGCCTGACTCTGCGCCGGACGCCTTCTCGGCGGTGGGCGGCGCCCCGCCGGGCGATCCGTACCTCGTGCCCAGCATGATGTGCGCGACGGCGTTGCACGATGTCGGCATACGAGCCGTCAACCTGGGGCCCGAGTCTCCCCTGGAGATCATCGCGCGGGCTGCGCGCGAGGAGCGGGCGCAGCTGGCCTGGGTGAGCGTGACCTCTCCGCCGGCGCCGGAGACCCTCGCGATCCTCGAGAGCTTCTGCGATGACCTGAGCAAGAACGGCACCACCGTGGTGCTGGGAGGCCGACAGCGAGACCATCTCATGGTGCCTCGTTCGGCCCGCAGCGCCGGCACTATCGGCGAGCTGGTGGCGATCGCCGCCGAGTTCAAGCTGGTCAAAGAGCGCGTGCGCTGATCAGGCGAGTTGCTCGCTGCCGTGCGCTTGGGGCCTCGCCAGAGTGCCCGAGCGACGGCGCGCCATGATGTTCACCCGCGGCTTCGGCCACCGCCGCCACTGCCCCCGCCCCCGCCTGGCCCTCGCCCGCCACCGCCGCCGCCTCCTCCACCGCCTGGCCCTCGCCCGCCACCGCCCCGCGCCGCCGCCGCCGCCGCCGCCGCCACCGCCTGGCCCTCGCCCTCCTCCGCCGCCGCCCCCGCCTGGCCCTCGCCCGCGCCCACCACCACCTCCACCACCTCCTCCTCCGCGCCCGCCGCCGCCTCCGCCGCCCGCGCGACGCCGCTCCATCTCGTCCTCGATCTCCAGCAGCTCGGATGGCGAGAGCACCCGCGCGGCGAGGACGAAGTACTCGTCCTCTTGCCCGGCGTGTGCCTCGTACAACGCGGCCAGCTCGCGGACCGCTTCCAGCAAGCGCGTGGCGGCGCCGGGTCGCGCTCCTTGCGCGAGCTCGGACGAGGCCTCTGCGATCCGCTCATGCAGGCGTCGATGCACCGCGTGCTCTGCGACCAGCTTCGAGAGCGCAGCGCCAAGCTCCGGCATCCGTCGCTCGAGACGCGGGAACAGCGACTGCTCTTCATCGAGGAAGTGCCGGGGCACCGAGCGATGCAAGTACTCGACGCCGGCGGACACCTCCGACAGCTCGCCATGATCAGCATCCGGGCCGTCCGCCAGCCGGCGCGCAGCCGCGAGGAGCTTGGACATCACCTCGGCGTGACGAAGGTGGGATCGTTCCAGCGAGGCCAGGCAGGAAGGCTGCATGGGCACAGCATCATCGCGAACTCCGCGACGCTCAAGGGAAAGAAGGGAGGGCTTGCCCAACAATGAGGCCAAGGAGCGTGGTTTGACACCGCGCTCCTGGCGCCAGCGACAATCCTGCGTACAGTACCAGCCATGGCTGACCCGGTAGTGATCATTGGAAGTGGACCTGCGGCACACACCGCCGCCATCTACGCTGCTCGCGCGGAGCTGCGGCCCGTCCTTTTCGAGGGCTTCATGGCTGGCGGCATCGCCGCCGGCGGACAGCTCACGACCACCACGGACGTGGAGAACTTCCCCGGGTTCCCCGAGGGCATCTCTGGACCAGAGCTGACCGATCGCTTTCGCGCGCAGTCGGCGCGCTTTGGTACGGTGATCCACACCGAGACCGTCACCAAGCTAGATCTCTCCAGCCGCCCCTTCCGCTACCAGACCGACGAGCGCAGCGGCGAGGCCGACGCCATCATCATCGCCACCGGCGCCACCGCCAAGCGTGACGCCATCCCGGGCACCCGGGACGGCGAGCTGTGGCAGAAGGGCGTCTCGGCCTGCGCGGTGTGCGACGGGGCCATCCCGATGTTCCGCAACCGCCCGCTGTTCGTCGTCGGCGGCGGCGACTCGGCGATGGAAGAGGCATCGTTTCTCACCAAGTTCGGCTCCAAGGTCTATGTCGTGCATCGCCGCGACGAGCTACGCGCCTCCCGCATCATGCAGCAGCGCGCCAAGGACAACCCCAAGATCGAGATCCTGCTCTCGCACCAGGTCATCAAGGTCTCCGGCAAGGACGTGGTGCAGAGCGTCCGGGTCGCGGACCTCAAGGCCGGCACCGAACGGGAGATCGAAGCAGCGGGCCTGTTCTTTGCCATCGGACACGTGCCCAACACCGCGTTCCTCGAGGGCCAGGTCACCACTGACGAGCAGGGATACATCGTCACCAAGCCCGGCACCACCCAGACCAATATCCCTGGCGTCTTCGCCGCCGGCGACGTGCAAGACAAGCGCTACCGGCAAGCCATCACCGCGGCCGGCTCCGGCTGCATGGCAGCGCTGGAGGCCGAGGCCTTCCTGGCCGGGCACTGAGGCTCACAGCAGGACGCGCGAAGATCGCACGCCAGGACGCCGCGACCGCAGCCGCAGCAGCCCTGGGGGCTCACTGCGCGAGCACGAGGAGCGCTTGCAGGAGGCCAACCAGGCCGCCGAGCCCGCCGCCCACCAGGATGAGCGTCAGCTCATCCTCCTGAAACACCCCGCGCAGGAGCCGCTCGAACTCCGGCTTGGACAGCGACGCCAGCCGGGTCTCCACGGTGGTCTGGATCTCGAGCTTGAGGCCAAGCTCGCGCTCGATCTCCGGCCGCAGCTCCGCCGCCGCCGCATAGACCTGCTGGGTGACCAGGGCCTTGAGCTCGCCTAGCTGCTGGTCGGAGACCGGAAACGGCACCAGCGCCTTGACCGCTGCCCACTCCTGGTCGATGCGCGCGCCGATCGAGGACTCGAGCCGCGCGACAATCCGCTCCTGCCGCGGCGACTGCAACAGAAAGTCGATGAGCGTCTTTGGCGTGATCACCTCGGCGGCGGTGGTGCGGCCATAGTCCCGCGCGATCTCGGCCTGGCGCTTGGGGAAGAGCCCCTGGTACGGGATCCCAAGATAGCGGGTGCGCTGGTGGGGGCGAAAGATCATCTGCAGCGCGAGCCAGTTGGTCACCAGCCCGACGACCACGCCGAAGATCGGCATGAGCCACCAGGTTTGCATGAGGTTCCAGACCGCGAGCTGGGCCACGCCGATGATCAGCCCGAACACCCCGCCGGACCACTCGATGAAGTGGAACTCTTTGTGCCCGATCTCGTGGGTGAGCCGCGACAGCCGCCGCACGTTGGGCCCCGAGAGCTGTGCTCGCACCACGGCCTCGATGTCCAGATCCGCGGCCAGCACCGGGGCCAGCTCGGTGGCCAGCTCGCGCGCCATCGCGCGGCTCTTGGCGCTGACCTGCGAGATCACCATCGCGCGCATCGGCTCCGGCATCATCTGCCACGCCCCAGGGCGCAGGCTCTCGGCGGCGCGCTCCACCAGGGAGGGCGCCTTGGCCTCGAGCGGGCGCGCCACCAGCTCCTCGACGACGCCCAGGTCGATCCGGGCGACCACATCGGAGCCGGACAGCAAGTTTTGCTGGGCCATGCGGCCCAGGTTGGTGGCGAACTTGTCGGCGTGGTGAAAGATGATGCCCTGCCAGGACAGGAGCCCCCACCCAAGGCGGCGCTCGGGCCAGAAGATCATCTTCACGGCCTGCCAGTTGGTGACCCAGCCGATGGCCGCGCTCACCGAGGGGACAGCAAGCAAGAGATAGAGCCACTGGGGCATCGGCAGCACCTCGCAACGCGGCAACAGGGACGGCTTGGCTCGACGCGAACCGCGAGGCCAAGGAGCGACGAGCCCTACGACGAGGCAGGCACCGACGAGGCCGGCGGCTTCTTAGCTGGGACCTCGTCGTCGAGGGTCGGCGCCGGTGCGCCGGTGCGAAACACCCGGACCGCGGCGTAGACCGCCAGGAGCAGAAACGCGATCGACGACCACTGCGCGAAGGTGAGCGAGCCGTACCGCGGATCCGTGGAATCAAGCCGCAGGTAGTCGAGGAAGAAGCGCACCGGCGCATAGAGCGCGCCGGTGAGCGCGGCGAGCACGCCTGCCGGCAACCGCTTGCCCTTGCGGAACGCCAGCCACAGGATCAGCGCGCACACCGGCAACAGGTACAGCAGCTCGTAGAGCGCCAGGTTGTGCAGGCGCATCGCCGACGAGAACCCGAGGTTGTCGGTGAACTCCGCCGGGTAGTCGATGCCCAGCGCCGAGGTGGTGGGCGAGCCAGGATGATCATGGACGATCGTGCAGCCGATCCGGCCGATGGTGAACGCGGGCAGCATGCCGACCATCGCGATGTCCGCCCACAGGCCGAAGGGCAGCCGCTTCCACCACACGAACATCAGATACCCCAGCGAGCCGCCGATGAAGCCGCCGTAGGACGAGATGCCAGACCAGAGCTTGAGCAAGAGCACCGGATCTTCCATCAGCTTGTCCCATTGATAGGCAAGCACATCGAAGACATGGGCCCCGACGAACCCGGAGACCAGGAGCCACCAGGTGAGCCCGCGCGTGTGCTCTTCATCCGCGCGGTGCCAGGCCGCGTACTTGTCGAGCAACCGGGTGCCCAGCAGCACGCCGATCGCGACCAGCACCCCGAAGGGCTCGATCTTGAGCCCGCCGACGAGATCCAGGTGAGGAATCGTGATGTACGGGAGCGCGGTGGCCAGCGAATGCACAGAGAGCATGCGCGAAGAGCCTACACCAATCGGCCGCGGCGCGCCCCTGCCGGCTCCGGATCCTGTCGCGGCGCCGGCCAGGCGCGGCCCGACCGTCTGCTATGCTCTGCGGGTGCGTTGCTCGCTCGCCGTCCTGGCTGCCCATGTCGCGCGGGCGATCCGCCGGGTCACGGCGACGACCACGCTCACGACCACGCTGACGACCGCGCTGACGACCGCGTTGCTCGCTGGCCAGGCCTACGCGCAAGACGTCCCCACCCCGCCGCCTGCGGCCGACGCGGCGGTGGCCGGCGAGGGGTTCCGCGCCGTCACCCGAATCGAGCACCGGCCCGCCGGCGTGCCCCCGACGCTTGGTCCGCCCGACGCGCCAGTCCAGGTCGAGCTGTTCTTCTTGCCGGGCGCCTCCAGCTCGAGAGCGCCCTATCAGCTCGCGATGGAGCTATGGCGTAGTCACCCTACCCGAGTGCGGGTGGTGTTCCGGGTGCTGTCTCGTCATGGTCAGTACCATCTGCCGGCGGCGGCGCTCGAGGCGGCGGCGCAGGGCAAATTCTTCCCGTTCATGGAGGCGGTGGCGACGCGCCTGCGCGGCGCGCTGCCTGCGCAGATCCGGGAGGTCGCGCAAGCGGCAGAGCTTGACGTGGAGCGGCTGGACGCAGCCTGGAACGACAACCGCCACGTCGCGGATCTCGACGCCAACGAGCTGCGCCGCACCCGGCTCCGCGCGCGCCAGATCCCGGACGTGCTGTTCTCGGGCAAGCTGACCTCACGTCCGGTCACCTTGCTCGGCGGCAACGACTTCGAATCGGCGTATCGCGAGGCCTATGAGCGCGCGCAGGACGCGCTCGACCGCGGGGTGGCGCCAGGTGACCTCGCCGCCTGGCTCGAGCGCGCGGTGCAAGCCGAGCGGGCGCAGCCGACGGTGAGCCTGGGCCCCACCGACGATCGCAGCGAGGATGACGACGCCGTCCGCTCGGAGCCCGGCACCACGTTGCTCCTGGCGCCTATAACCAGCGCCGGATTGCCTGTGCTGCGGGAACCACGCCTCGCGCCCACCGCGCAGCGCCCCGACGCCACCTGGCCGTCCCAAAGCTCGCCCGACCGCCGCCCGGCGCCTGTCCTCGTCGCATGCAACCCGCTGTCGGTGCTCTGCTACCGGCAGCTCCAGATCGCCAGCGCCACCGCCGGCCTGCTGGAGCATCGGGTGCGGGTGCTGTGGGCGCCGCTGTTTGACCCGCGCGCACGCGACGCCATCAACGCGGCGCGCGCATCCGACGCCATCTTGTGCGCCGAGGTGCTCGGCGGCGGCTGGGCTGCGCTGGACATCCTCACTGCCCAGACCAACCGGCGCCGCGGCCGGATCATCGAGCCCGAGCGCATCATCGATGACCTCATCGCCGAGGCGGATCTCGATGGGCCTCGGCTCGCAGCCTGCCTGGCCGCGCGCGCGGGCGAGTCGGTGCGCCGCGTCGAGGAGCTGCGCAGCGCTGGGTTGTCTGTCACTCCCACAGTGGTAGTCGGAGGTCGCATGTATCCGGGCGGTGTGAGCCCTGGCACCCTGCAGGCCCTGGTCGAGCACGAACTAGCAGAGGGCTGGCTGGGTCAGCTCTCCGTCGAGCCTTGAGCGCGCTACAAGTGCGAGGTTCGCATACCAGGTATCTTCTGCGAGCGATCATCGACGCGGTAGCAAGTCGCACTGCCGCCTTGCTGCCGAACGTTGACCCGCGATCCCCTGCTATGCTACCGGAGACACGATGGAGTTGACCTTCGCGGCAGCTACCGATATCGGGCGGCAGCGAATGCACAACGAGGACAACTTCCTCATTGACAAGCGGCTTCGACTTTTTCTGGTGGCGGATGGCATGGGGGGGCACGCCGCGGGTGAAGTGGCTTCCTCGATCGCGGTGCATGAGATCCGCGACGCGGTGAACAAGAGCCGGGACCTCATCGACCGGTACCGCGCGGAGCACCCCGCGGTGCAGGCCTACGAGATCCTGCAGGTGCTCGAGCACGCCATCCAGACCGCGTGCGGCGCCATCCACAGCCGAGCACAGACCGAGACTGACAAGCGCGGCATGGGGACCACGGCCACCGTGCTGCTCATCGCGGGCCTCGGCGACAAGCTGCACGGCTTCATCGCCCACGTCGGCGATAGCCGGGTCTACCTGGCGCGGCAGTCCCAGTGCCACATGCTGACCGAGGATCACTCGCTCATGAACGAGCTGATCCGGCGCGGCAAGCTGACCCGGGATCAGATCGAGCAGTCGCCGTACAAGCAGTATCGCAACGCGGTCACCCGCGCGGTCGGCGTGTACAGCTCGGTCGAGGTCGACACCTTTGACTTCGACATCCTGCCAGGTGACCGCTTCCTGCTATGCACCGACGGCCTCTACGGATACCTCAGCGAGGCCGCGCTGCCGACCACCCTCGCCGACGGCGAGATCAAGGACGTGCCGCAGAAGCTCATCGACCTGGCCAACAGCGGCGGCGGCCACGACAACATCACCGCCGTGGTGGTGCGGGTCAACGGCGAAGCGGCCACCACCGACCCGCACGCCACGGACATCTCGCTCAAGCTCGAGGTGCTAAAGGGCCTGCCCATGTTCCAGTTCCTCTCGTACAAGGAGCTGGTGCGAGTCTCGAGCATCGCCAAGCTGCTCGACCCCGAGGCTGGTCACGTCGTGTTCTCCGAGGGCCAGCCCGGCGACGCGATGTACGTGGTGGTCAACGGCGCCGTCAAGCTCAGCAAGGCGGGCACCCAGGTCGGCGAGCTGACCAAGGGCCAGCACTTCGGCGAGATGAGCCTGGTAGATCGATCGGTGCGCTCGCTGACCGCGGCGGCGACCGCGGACACCAGGCTCCTGGTGATGCAGCGCAAGGACTTCTATGACCTCGTCCGCCGCGAGCCGCAGGCCGCGGTGAAGATGTTGTGGCGCTTCGTGACGGTGCTGTCGTCGCGGCTGCGTCGGACCACCGCAGATTTGCAGGAGGCCCTGGTCGCGCTGCACGGGGCCCCGCAAGCTGGCCACGCGCCCGGGGCGCCGGACGTCGATCAGACGCTGGACATCGATCCAGAGCCGCGCCGCCGCGAGCCCTCCGACGAGCCGCCGAGCTGACCCGCCGGTGCTACGGCGCCTCGGCGGCCAGCCGATCCATCGCGGCCACCAGCTCGGGCGGCGCCGCCACCAGCTCGATCAGCACGCCCTCACCCGAGCGCGGCTCCGTGGCAGAGGCCTTGGGGTGCAGGAAGCAGACATCAAAGCCCGAGGCGCCTTTGCGGATGCCGCCTGGCGTGAAGCGCATGCCTTGCGCGCCCAGCCACGCCACCGCCGCCGGCAGGTCGTCCACCCAGAGCCCGAGGTGGTTGAGCCGGGGCTCATGGACCTTGGGGCTCTGCTGCGGATCGATGGGCTGCATCAGATCGATCTCCACCGCCGCCGCCCCGGCGCCGACGCGCAGGATGTCCTCGTCGACGTTCTCCCGCTCGCTGCGATAGCTGCCGGTCACCGGTAGCCCCAAGAGGTCGACCCACAGCGCTCGCAACGCCGACTTCTGCTCATGGCCGATGGCGATCTGCTGAACGCCGAGGATCCGAAACGGGCGCGACATGCCCGACTTGTAGCACGGGCGAGTTCAGCGCGCCGTCCGGACCTCGTCGAGGGTGCGCAAGCCAGGTCGCGGCGCGTTGACCAGGATGGCCATGTTGCCGGAGGGGTGCTGGTTGTCGCGCATGAGCTGGTGACACTCGCCGGTCTCGGCGAACGAGAAGGTGCGCGACAGGCACGGGTCCACCTTGCCCTCCATGACCAGGCGGTTGACGCCGGCGGCCTGCTCATCGTTGGCGAAGTGCGACCCCTGGAAGCGCTTCTGCCGCATCCAGTGGTACCGCAGATCCAGCGTGGCGTTGAAGCCCGTGGTGCCGGCGCAGATGACGACCATGCCTCCGGTGTCGCAGACAAAGCTGGAGGTCGGCAGCGTGGACTCGCCGGGGTGCTCGAACACGATCGTCGGGCTGCGGCGCTCGCCCAGCGCCTCCCAGAAGGCCTGACCGAAGGCGCGCGCGCCCTTGAGCCACTGCGCATACTCGATCTCGTCTGACCATCGCGGCAGCTTGCCCCAGTGGCTGAACTTGCGGCGGTCGATCACGCCCACGGCGCCAAGCCGCTTGCAGAACTCCACCTTGTCGTCCCCGGAGACGACCGCCACCGCGCGGCCACCAGCGGCCTTGACGATCTGGATGGCCATCGAACCAAGGCCGCCAGCGCCGCCCCACACCAGCACCGGATCCCCTGCGCCCACCACGTTGGGCGCCCACCCGTGCAGCATGCGATACGCCGTCGCCGCCACCAGCATGTACGCGGCGGCCTCTTCCCACGTCAGGTGCGGCGGCTTGGGCAGGCATTGGTGGTCCTGCACCAGGGCGTACTGCGCGAAGCTGCCCCAGTTGGACTCGTACCCCCAGATGCGCTGGCTTGGCGCCAGCATGGGGTCCTTGCCGGCGAGCACGTGCGGGTCGTCGGCGTCCCACTGGCCGCAATGCACCACGACGTCGTCGCCCACCTTCACGTTCTGGACGTCGGAGCCCACCTTCCACACGACGCCCGAGGCGTCCGAGCCGCCGATGTGAAAGTCGTACGGCTCGCCCTTCTTCTGCCGGGCCTTGATCACATCCACTGGGATGCCCATCGCGGCCCACACGTTGTTGTAGTTGACGCCCGCGGCCATCACATAGACCAGGACGTCGCGAGGCCCAACCTCGGGCACCGCGACGGACTCGTCGAGAAAGGCCTCCTTTGGTTCGCCAAAGCGGGAGGCGCGAATGAGCTGGGCGTGCATGCGCTCTGGCACCACACCGAGATCGGGGACTTGACCAAGCTCGAGGAGTTGGGGTCTCGACACGATGCGTCGAATGTACCTGAGGTCTGGGCCGCGAATCACGACCTTCTTGCAGTTCCGGAAAAAGACGTCAGCGACGACGTCAGGAATTACCTACCCGCCAACAGGCACTTTGTCGCAGGGCCTGCCGACCGCGCAGCCGGGGCCACCGATCGAGCGAGCCCGTCGCCCGAGCGTCTCGTCGTCTCCGCCGCTGCTGGTCGGCGTGCGGGAAGCTCAGCGCAGGAGCTTCGAGAGCGCCTTGAAGTCGTCCGTGCCCGCGCCTCGCAACAGGTCGAACACCACGAGCTCCATGGAGCTAATCACCGCGCCCATCGCGCGCATCTGGTCTATCCCCACCCGGAAGTTGTGCTTGCTCCGGCTGGCCACCGCGTCGACGACCACGTGAACGTCGACCGCTCGGCGCAAGAGGTCGCGCGCGGTCTGCAAGACGCAGACATGCGTCTCCATGCCCACGACGATCCACTGGTCTCGACCGAGCCTTGGCAAGAGCGCCCCAAGCTCTGGCGTCGCCACCGCGGAGAACGCCAGCTTCTCCACCCGATGAAGCTGGTCCGGTGCCAGGGCGGCCAGGGCCGGCGCCAGCGCCTCAACCGTCGAGCCGAGCCCCTTGGGATACTGCTCGCTGAGCACCACCGGCAGGCCCATCCGTCGCGCCGCCTCGAGCAAGATCGAGGTGTGGCGCACGCAGCGCGCCACGATCTCTTCGGGCATGACCGCCGCGAGCCGCTCCTGGATGTCGATCACCAAGAGCGCGGCGCGCTGCGAGGACAGACCGGCGAGCGCGCTCACGAACCGTCCTGCCCCAGGATCTGCAGCGCCTCCAGCAAGCGCCCGCGACGCGCTTGCTCCTCGGCCAGACGAGCGTGCTGCTCGTCCACCACGTCCTTGGGCGCGCGGGCCAAGAAGTCCGCGTTGCCGAGCTTCTTCTCCACGGCGGAGATCTCCTTGTCGGTCTTGGCCAGGTCCTTGCTGATGCGCGCGCGCTCCGCCACCGGGTCGATGAGCCCGCCAAGCGGCATGGCGATCTCGATGTCGCCGCCCACCACGGCCTTGGCGACGCCGGGGGGCGCGAGCGTGTCTGCGTCCGCCAGCATCATCCGCAGCTTGGCAGAGTGCTCGATGAGCGCGCGATGCTCGGTGATCAGCTCTCGCACGGCGGCGTTGCGCACGCGCACCTCGACCTCGACGGTCTGGGCCGGCGGCACGCCGTAGGTGCTCCGCAACATGCGCGCCGCCACCGCGACCTCCTGGAGCTGCTCCATCTGCGCCTCGGCTTCGCGATCCGTGAAGTGCTCATCGCCGCGCGGATAGACGGTGACCATCAGCGACTCCGGGAGCTGGGCCTGCTTGGGCAGCTTCTGCCAGATCTCCTCGGTGACGAACGGCGCAAAGGGGTGCAAGAGGCGCATCACCTGCTCGAGCACGGTGGCCAGCACGCCCTGCACGATGTGCCGCCGCGCGGTGTGGGCAGCGTCCTTCAGCTCGCCCTGCATCAGCGTGGGCTTGGCCAGCTCGATGTACCAGTCGCAGAGCTGGTGCCAGACGAACTGGTAGACGGTGTTGGCGGCGTCGCTGAAGCGGAACGCCTCCAGCGCGGTGTCGACCTCGGCGGCCACCCGCTGCAGGCGCGACAGGATCCAGCGATCCGCCAGGCTCCACGACTTCCGGCTGGCCCGCTGCGACACGAAGCGCTCCGCGTCGTAGCCGTCCATGTTCATCAGCGCGAAGCGCGAGGCGTTCCACAGCTTGTTGATGAAGTGGCGATAGCCCTCCACCCGGTCGAGCGACAGCCGCAGGTACCGGCCCGAGGTGTTGAGCGCCGCGAGCGAGAAGCGCAGCGCGTCGGCCCCCATCGCCGGGACGCCCTTGGCGAAGTTCTTCTTGATGCCGCGCACCGCCACCTCAGGGGCGTTCTCGGCGTCGGCGCGCGCCAGCATCGCCTCCAGCGTGGCGCCAAACACCACGTCCAGCGGATCGATGACGTTGCCCTTGACCTTGGACATCTTGTCGCCGTTTTCATCGGTGACGATGGCCGTCAGGTACACGGTCTTGAACGGCACCTTGCCGGTGAAGTGCAGGCCCATCATCATCATCCGCGCGACCCAGAAGAAGATGATGTCCGGGGCGGTGGCCAAGACCGCGTTGGGATAGTAGGTGGCCAGCGAGCGGGTCTTGTCCGGCCAGCCCAGGGTGGAGAACGGCCACAGCGCCGACGAGAACCAGGTGTCCAGGATGTCGTCGTCCTGGCGCAGCTTGCTGCTGCCGCAGCCGCTGCACGAGGACGGATCCTCGCGCAGCACCATGGTGTGGCCGCAGTCGTCGCAGTACCACGCCGGGATGCGGTGGCCCCACCAGAGCTGACGAGAGATGCACCAGTCGCGGATGTTCTGCATCCAGTGCATGTACGTCTTGGTCCAGTCCTCCGGAACGAAGCGGGTCTTGCCCTGCTCCACCGCGTCGATGGCCTTGGCCGCCAGCGGCGCGGCCTTGACGAACCACTGCTCCATGAGCATCGGCTCCACCACCGCGCCGGAGCGCTGGCTGCGGCCGCGCGGCACCTTGTGCGGCTTGACCTCGCCCAGGAAGCCGCCGGCCTCGAGATCCGCGACCACCGCCTTGCGCGCTTGCTCCACCGGCAGCCCGCGATACTTGGCCGGCGACGGATCGCACATGTGCCCGGTGCGGTCGATGACCTGCAACACCGCCAGGCCCACGCGCTGCGAGCAGTCGTAGTCGTTGGGGTCGTGCGCCGGCGTGATCTTGACGGCACCGGAGCCGAACTCCGGGTCGACGAAGCTGTCGGCCACGATGGGGATGCGCCGCCCGCACAGCGGCAGCTCCACTTCCTTGCCCACAAGCTCGCGGTAGCGCTCGTCCTGGGGATGCACCGCCACCGCGGTGTCGCCCAGCATGGTCTCCGGGCGGGTGGTGGCGACGATGATCTCGCCGCCGCCGACGATGGGATACTTGAGCTCCCAGAGGCTGCCGGCCTCGTCCACCACGTCGACCTCGAGATCCGAGACCACCGTCTCGCTGATTGGATCCCAGTTGATCATGCGCATGGCGCGAAAGATCAGCCCGTCCTCGTGCAGCTTGACGAAGGCCTCCCGCACCGCGCGGTTGGATCCCTCGTCCATGGTGAAGCGCTCGCGCTGCCAGTCCAGCGAGAAGCCCATGAGCTTCTCTTGCTCGCTGATGCGGCTGCCGCTCTTCTCGCGCCAGGCCCACGCTCGCTTGAGAAACTCCTCGCGGCCGAGGTCAAAGCGGTTCTTGCCCTCGCGGCGCTTGAGATCGCGCTCGAGCAGATGATGCACCGCGATGCTGGCGTGATCGGTGCCAGGCATCCACATGGCGTTGAAGCCCTGCATGCGGCGCCACCGGATCAGGATGTCCTGCATCGTGGAGCCGAGCGCATGCCCCATGTGCAGCGACCCCGTTACGTTGGGCGGCGGCAACGTGATCGCATACGGCACCGTGGCCGTCGACTCATCGGAATGGAAGTAGCCGTTCTCGAGCCAGACGCGCAGCCAGCGCGCCTCCACCTCGGACGGTTCATATTGCTTGGGGAGCGCCACCGACGTGCTCATCGCGTGGGACGCTACCACGACGCGCTACGCCATTGCAGGCAACCCCGCGGTCTTCCGGGTGCTTCTGGGGGTTCGGAGGGAAGCGCCGCCCAAAGGCCAGCCTCCTTCCTCAGCGAGGCCCTTCGAAGGATCTCGCAAGGCGAAGGCAGCGAGCAGAGATCCGGCGGCGCGCTTGCCTCGGGTCAGAACACCTGGAGCCGCGCCGCGGCGTAAGGCGACCTGAGCCGCAACGTGGCGTAAGGCGACCTGAGCCGCGACGCGGCGTAAGGCGAGCCGCGATCGCCCTGCTTAGTTGCGGCGAGCAGCGGCGAGCTGCTCGAGGTTCTCGCGAATGATCTGCTCGGCGAGCTCGGGCACGACCTCCCAGACCACGCGCTCAACGACCTCTGTAGAGAGCTTGAGCAAGGCCAGGAGCTCCGGCGAGCCGGCCTCCAGCCCAGTGGCCTCGGCCAGGCGGGCTGCCATCTTGGCGAGCGTGCGCTCGACCAGCGCAGAGCGCTTGGTGGAGGAGCCAGCCACCATGGGGGGGCGCGCCGGAGCTGCGCCGCTCGCCGCGAATGACGCAGGCGCAGCAGCAGGGGGCGCAGCGCGACCGGAGCCGGCGCTGCTGCCGGTGCCGCCGGGCGCGCGGCGGGCGCCGCAGCGGCCGGCGCACGTGGCGTCGCGGCCACCGCCGGGGCGACGGCCGCCGGAGGAGTCGCGGAGGTCACCGACACCGTGGGCGCAGTGCCGGCCGGCATCTTGATGGTGGGCATGCCCATGATCGTGGCGGACCGCGGAGGCTGCGGGACCCCTTTGGAGGCCGCGGCAGCAGCGGCGGCGACCGCGGTGGGCGCGACCGCGGCCGTTGCCACAGGGGCAGCCGCCGGCGCAGGCGCGCCTGGCTTGGCCACGCCTTGAGATGCCTTCTCGATCAGCTCGCCGACCTTCTCAAGCATCACCTGAGAATCCCAGGGCTTGGGCAGGGTGGCATCGGCGCCGACCTGGCCGCCCTTAGCCCCGTCGAAGGGCTGGGCGTTGCCGCACATGATCACGACGGGCACGTCCGCGAGCTTCGGATCCGACTTGATCGCGAGGCACAGATCATAGCCGGTCTTTCCGGGCATCTGTGCGTCCGCGAGCACCAGAGCGGGCCGCTGCGACCGGGCCTTGTCCAGCGCTTCGTCGACCGAGCGGGCCGCTACGCACGTGTATTCGGTGCCGCGAAACGTGATGTCGGCGACCATCTGCATCGTGACGCTGTCGTCGACATGGAGAACGATCTTGCTCATCGCGTGATCCTTTTGGGCCGAGTCGTCACCGCGTCCGGCGCTCCTTGGGACGACTCGCCTTGTGGTACCACGGCCAATTCGCGACGGTCAATTCAACTGCCCAAAACCAAGCGCCTTTTGCCTGCGTTTATGGAAGAGGGGATTTCGGCAGGCCAAGGCGTGTTTTCCGGGTTGTTCCGCAACCGGCTGGCCACACGGCGGATGAATCGGCACTATGGGGCCCCATGCCCTACACCCCGATCGCCTCCGCGGCTGCGTCGACGGTTGCCTCCGCGGCAGCGGTGGCGGCCCAGGACCTCAAGGTCGAAGCCCCGCCCAAGGCCGAGCTTGGCGACTTCGCCATCGGCTGCTTCGCGGCGGCCAAGGCCCAGCGCAAGTCCCCGGCGGTCCTGGCGGCCGAGATCGCCGCCTCCTTCGCCCCCAGCCAGTGGCTCGCCTCCGCCACCGCAACCGGCCCGTTCGTGAACTTCCGCGCCGCCCGGCCTGCAGCGTTTCGCTGGGTGGTGACCGCCGCGCTGACCGATCAGCTCCTGCCGCGCGCCCTGGGCGCCGGCCAGACGATCTGCATCGACTACTCCTCCCCGAACATCTCCAAGAGCCTGGCCTACCACCACATCCGCTCCACGGTGATCGGCCACTCGCTGGTGCAGATCTTCCGCGCGCTGGGCTACCGCACCGTCGGCATCAATCACCTCGGCGACTGGGGCACCACCCACGGCATGTTGATCGCCGGCGCCAAGCTGTGGCCCGAGGCGCTGCCGGAGCCGGTGGACGTGGCCGCGCTGGGAGCGCTCTACCAGCGCTACCGAAAAGAGATGGAGACCGACCCCAAGCTCGAAGATCTCGCGCGCCAGTGGTTCGGGCGGCTCGAGCGCGGGGACGCGGAGGCCCGCGCGATGTGGCAGCGCTTCCGGGACATCTCCTGGGCTGAGTTCGAGACCGTCTACCAGCAGCTCGGCATCACCTTCGACGAGGTCCGCGGCGAGAGCGCGTACGAGGCCGCCATGCCCGGCGTGCTCGAGGAGATGGCGCAGAAGGGCCTCAGCAAGGAGAGCGAGGGCGCGTTGGTCATCGAGCTGCCCGGCGAGAAGGCGCCGCTGTTGCTGAAGACCAAGGACGGCACCACGCTGTACGCCACGCGGGATCTCGCCGCCGCGCAGTACCGGTGGACCACCTATCACTTCACCCGCTCGCTGTATGTCGTGGACCGCGGTCAGGCCCTGCACTTCCGACAGCTCTTCGCCGCGCTTGGCCTCGCGGGCCACGAGTGGGCCAGCCGATGTGAGCACGTGCCCTTTGGCCTGGTCCGGCTGGGCGGCAAGAAGACGGGGACGCGGGCTGGCAACGTGGTCCTGCTCAAGGAGGTGTTCGCGGACGCCACCGACGACGTGACCCCGCGGATCGCCGAGAACCAGGCCCAGCTACCGCCCGAGCAAGTGGCCGAGACCGCGCGCATGGTGGGCATCGGCGCGGTGGTGTTCGCCAACCTGGTGACCCAGCGCGAGAAGGACGTGGACTTCACCTGGGAGAAGGTGGTCTCGCTCGATGGAGACTCCGGCCCGTACTTGCAGTACAGCCACGCGCGCTGCGCGTCGATCTTGCGCAAGGCCGGCTGGACCTCGTCCAACGTCGAGGCGGCGGCGGAGGCGGAGCAGCTCGACTTTTCGCGCCTGGCACATGACGCCGAGTGGGCGGTGGCCCGCCGGCTGCTCGACTTCCCCGAGATCGTCGCGCGCGCCGCCCAGTCCTGTGAGCCCCACGGCATCTGTCACTACCTGCTCGATCTGGCGGGCGACTTCTCGCGCTGGTACACCGCCGGCAACGGCGACGCCACGCTGCGCGTGCTGTGCGACGACGAGGACACGCGCCGGGTCCGGCTCATGTTGACCGCCGCGGTGCGCGCGACCATGGCGCGCGGCCTGGGGCTCCTTGGCATGGGCGCCCCCGACGCGATGTAGGGGTTCCCCCGGGCGAGGGAGCGCCAGGACGGCGCTCCCAAGTGGACGCTTCGCACCTGCTCCACGCGCGCAGTGTGCTACGTTGTCTGCACCCGTGAACCGGGGTTTCTCCAAGGAGCCGCAATGGGCATTCTGGATTTCGTCAAAGGTGGAGTCAAAGAGCTGGCGATTGCGCGGCCCGACGCTGCCAAGAGCCAATGGGTCTACAAGCATCCGGATCAGACCATCCCGATGAAGGCGCAGCTCACCGTCGATTCCGACGAGGTGGCGCTGTTCTTCAAGAATGGTGCGTATGTCGGGAGCTTCTCCGCCGGACGTCACACGCTGGATGCGTCCAACATCCCGTTTCTGGGCCAGCTCATCGACAAGTTCACCGGCGGCAACGTCTTCATCTGCGAGGTGTTCTTCGTCACCACGCGCGAGATGCCGTCCATCAAGTTCGGCACCAGCGTCGGCGACGTCATGGATCCGCAGACCAACCTGCGCGTCCGCCTGATGGTGCACGGCGAGTTCTCGGCGCGGGTCATCGATCCCGCCAAGCTGCTCATCGGCCTGGTCGGCCAGCGCTCCACCGAGAACGAGCAGTTCTTGGGGTGGTTCAAGAGCCAGGTCCAGAAGACCATCAAGGACCACATCGCCGAGCTGGTGGTGAAGGAGAACTGGCCGCTGCTCAAGGTCACCTCCGGCGCATACACGGACGAGATCGAGACCTTCACGCTGGCCTCGCTGCGCAAGAACATCGAGCCCTACGGCGTGGAGGTCATGCGCTTTGGTGACTACACGATCTCCATGGACCAGGCGGACAAAGATCGCCTGGACAAGCTGGTCGAGCGCGCGGCCTACGTGAACATGGCGGGCGGCTATCACCAGATGGCGCAGGCCGAGATGATGCTCGGCGCCGCGGAGGGCATGAAGAAGGGCGGCGGCGGCGGCAGCGCGCTGGACGGCGCGGGCATCGGGATGGGCTTTGCCATGGCCAACCAGATGGGTGGCATGATGGGCGGTGGGCAGCAGCGGCCCGCCACCGAGAGCAAGGACCAGATCATTACCATGCTCAAGCAGCTCGGCGAGCTCAAGGCCGCCGGCATCCTGACGGACGCAGAGTTCGAGTCGAAGAAGAAAGAGCTGCTCGCCAAGCTGTAGCCCTCGCGCTCGGCGGCAAGCCGCCTGGCGCGCGTCGCGCGGCACTCCAGCGCGGCGCGCCACTCCAGCGCGGCGCTGGCGCTGGCGCATCGCTGGCGCATCGCTGGCGCGGCCCTCCCCTGCCATGACTCGCCTGGATCCTCGCACGTACTACGATGAGTTCGCGGGCTGGTACGAGCGCGAGCGAGAGCGTCCATATCACCGCATGCTCGACGACTTCGAGTTCGAGCTGATCGAGCGCTACGGCCGTGGCGGTCGCGTGCTCGAGGTGGGCTGCGGCACCGGCCTCTTGCTGGAGCGCACCGTCAAGATCGCGCGCGCCGCGCTCGGCGTGGATCTGTCACCTGGCATGCTGGCGAAGGCCCGGGCGCGCGGCCTGCCGGTGGCCCTTGGCGCTGCCACCCGGCTGCCGGTGGCCACCGCCTCGCAGGACCTGGTCTACTCGTTCAAGGTCCTGGCGCACGTCGCAGACGTCGCCGCCGCGCTCGCCGAGATGGCCAGGGTGGTGCGCCCAGGCGGCTGGGTCCTGGCGGAGTTCTACAACGCCCGCTCGCTGCGGCGGCTGCTCAAGGCGGTGGGGCCCGCGCGCGCGGTGGCGCCGACCACCAATGACCGCGCGGTGTACACCCGGTACGACAGCCACGCCGAGATCCGTCGCGCCCTGCCCCCGGAGCTGACCTGGCGAGCCACCCGAGGGATCCGCATCCTGACTCCGGCTGCGATGGTCCACCGCGTGCCGGTGCTTGGCCCAGCGGTGCGCGCGCTCGAGCACGCGCTCGCCGACCTGCCTGGCGCCAGGGATCTAGGAGGATTCCTGGTGGTGTGCGCGCAACGGCGGTGACTTCCTGCCCCGAGCCTGCCCCGCCGCGTGCTATTTACGAGACGTGGGGACCGTCCTGGTCGTCGATGACGAACAATCGATGCGCGAGTTTCTCGCCATCTGTCTTCGGCGCGCTGGCCACGCGGTGCGCGCGGTGTCATCGGCCGCCGACGCGCTGGCGGAGCTGCGCCAGCACGCGGTCGATGTCGTGGTCACCGATCTGCGCATGCCCGGCGAGCTGGATGGCCTTGGGCTTTTGACCGCCATCAAGTCCGGCACCGTGGCGCGCGCGGTCCCCTCCGGCGACGCCGCGGGGCTCACCCTCACCACCGTCGATCCGGAGGTCATCCTCGTCACCGCGTATGCCACCGCGGACACCGCCATCTCGGCGATGAAGCAAGGCGCCTACGACTATCTGACCAAGCCGTTCAAGGTCGACGAGATAAACGCCGTGATCGGCCGCGCCATGGAGAAGCGCGCGCTGGTGGCAGAGAACGCCGCGCTGCGCGAGCAGGTGGCCGGTCGGGTGCGGCTCGCGCAGCTCCTCGGCAAGAGCCGCGCCATGCAGAAGGTGTTCGAGCTGATCGGCAAGGTCCACTCCACCAGGACGTCGGTGCTCATCACCGGCGAGAGCGGCACCGGCAAGGAGCTGGTCGCGCGCGCCCTGCACACCGAGGGCAACCGCGCCAAGGCGGCGTTCGTGGCGGTCAACTGCGGCGCCATCCCCGAGGAGCTGATGGAGTCGGAGCTGTTTGGTCACAAGCGCGGCGCCTTCACCGGCGCGGTCGCCGACAAGACCGGGCTCTTTCACGAGGCCGATGGCGGGACGCTGTTTCTCGACGAGATCGGTGAGCTGTCCTTGGGCCTGCAGGTCAAGCTCCTGCGCGCGCTGCAAGAGCGCAAGGTCAAGCAGGTGGGGGCCAACGAAGAGCTGGAGGTCGATGTCCGGGTGGTGGCCGCCACCAACCGAGAGCTGGAGGCGGAGGTGGCGCGCGGCGCCTTTCGCGCGGACCTCTACTACCGGCTCAACGTGATCGAGCTGCGCTTGCCACCGCTGCGGCAACGCCATGAGGACGTCCCGCTGCTCATCGAGCACTTCCTCCGTCGCTTCGCGGCGGACTACGGCAAGGTCACCGGCATCAGCGCGGAGGCCATGCGGCGCCTCGAGGCGTACGACTTTCCGGGCAACGTGCGCGAGCTCGAGAACATCATCGAGCGCGCGGTCACCCTGGCCAGCGGCACGATCATCGACGTCGATGATCTTCCGCCGCTGCGTGCCCCCGCGCGCACCGCGGAGCTCAAAGAGGAGTTCCCGGCTGACGGCGTCGATCTCGAGCGACTGGTGGCCGACTTCGAGCGAGGCCTCGTGCAAAAAGCGCTGGAGCGATCGCAGGGTGTCCGCAAGCGGGCCGCCGTGCTCCTGGGCATCAGCTTTCGCTCGCTACGCTACCGGCTCGAGAAGCTGGGGATCGACCGCGGCGACGAAGAGCCCGACGCATAGCGAGGCGTAGCGACGCATCGCGACGCATCGCTAGGCATGACGGCGCATCGCGGGCATCGCGAGGCATCGCGAGACGTCGCGCGGCATGACAGCGTATTGCGGGCGTCGCGAGGCGCAACGAGGCGTCGCGAGGCCCGCGCTGCGAGATCTCCTGCCGAGATCAAGCGAAGCTTGAGAAGAGCGCTGTCGTCAAAGCTGCGCATCTCGGACAGGACCTGAGTCCGGCGAGGTTCCTTCGCGATTGCCAGTTCCCGCGCGCCGGAAGCTGTGCTGTAGTACGAGTGAATGGGCCACGTACGATCAGACCGAGGGTTCACGCTCATCGAAGTCATGATGGTGGTGGCGTTGATCGCCGTGCTCGCCGCGATCGCGATCCCGAACTTCGTCAGCCAGACCTCGCGCACGAAGAGCGACACGGAGGTCATGGAGATCTTTGCCGAGCTGCGCATTCGGCAGGAGCAGTACAAGTTCGAGAACGGCGCCTATCTGGGCACCACCAACGATGAGTCCCAGCTCTACCCGGCAACGCCCGCCGTTCAGGAGAGAGATCTCCTGGGTGGGCTGCCCGCGGCCTGGCAGAACCTGCGCTACCGAGGACGCGGCACCGCGCGCTGCAGCTACGGAGTCATCCGCGGCGACGGGGATGATGACAGCAACATCGGCGCCAAGGGTACGGCCTTTGGATACACCGCGCCGTTGACCGACTGGTACTACATCCTCGCCTGGTGCAACATGGACGGCGACTCCGGCACGGACGGCTACTACTTCACCGACAGCGTGAACACGGCGATCCGCAAGCAGAACCCTGGGAAGTAGCGAGCGCGCGCAAACAGCGCTTGGTGCTTGCTGCGGACGACCTGGCCGCGCCGATCTGTCGAGCGGTGCCGCTGAAGCAGCAGCCGCCGCGGACTTGCTCGCAGCGGTCCGGCGGTGCTGGCTCGTCGTGCCAGATCGCGAGGCCATCCGGCTTCCATCCGGCTTCCATCGGGTCTCCATCGCGATGGCAAGCGTCGAGCGAGTCGCGCCTTGCAGCGACGATGTGTGCAAGGAGGCCACCATTGGCGCACCGACCTTTCGCGGCTCGTGAGCCGGAATACGGCCACGAAAGTGACATTTTTCGGCGCTCTCGCGCGCTGCCTCCTGCCCCCTCAAGAGCTTTCCATGCCTTAGCATCGCGCTTCGATGGCACAGATGGTGCTTATAGACTCTTCATCGGGCGGGTTCTTCCCTTCCTCTTTCGTGCCGGTCAACTCGCCACCAGGCACCCCATTCTCGCAGGAGTCTATTTCAATGAAGCGCATTCTGGCACGCCGTTCCAAGCAGGGGGGCTTCACCCTCATCGAGCTCATGATCGTGGTCGCCATCATCGGCATCCTCGCCGCGGTCGCCATCCCCGCCTTCATGGACTACATGAAGAAGGGCAAGGCCACCGAGGCCGAGCTGCAGCTCGACAAGATCAAGATCAACGCCAAGACGGCGTACGTGGAGAACTCGGCGTACCCGTCGGTGACGCCCGCGCTCACCCCGGCCGCTGACTGCTGCACCCAGAACGACGGTGGCAAGAAGAAGTGCGCGGTGGCCGCCGCGAACTGGGCAGTGGCCGCCTGGCAGGCGCTGGACTTCCAGCTCGACGAGGCCCACTACTTCCAGTACCAGTACACCGGCGTGGCCGCTGGTGACAGCTACACCGCGGCTGCGGTAGGCGACCTCGACTGCGACGGCACCACGATCACGTATGCGCTCGCGGGCGCCGTGACCAACGGCAACCCGTCCTCGGCGCTCACCAAGCCGGCGCCGAACACTGACTAGTCGGTCGAGCCTGACCAGCAATCGCGCTTTGCATGCGCGACTTTTCAGGGGATGATGCAGAGGTCCACAAGAGGACCCTCGCTTCGTCCCCTTCGGCTTTTTCGGGTGCGACAGATCGGCAGCCATGCGAACCGTCTCCAGAGCAACCAGGGCAACGCGCGGGTTCACGCTCATCGAGCTCATGATCGTCGTGGCGATCATCGGCGTGCTGGCCTCCATCGCGGTGCCGGCGTTCATGGACTACGTCAAGCGAGCCAAGCGCTCCGAGGCGGAGCTGCAGCTCGCCAAGATCAAGCTCAACGCCAAGGCGTCCTACAACATCGACGCATCCTACCCGGTGCAGAGCGCTGTGCTCACGCCGGCCACGGATTGCTGCAGCCAGAACAGCGACGGCAAGAAGCGCTGTGCCGCGGATCCCGCCGATTGGGCGGTGGGGGGATGGGAGGCGCTGGGCTTTCAGATCGATGAGCCCTTCTTCTTCCAGTACGAGTACGCGGGCGACGCCAGCGGCAATGCGTACACGGCGTGGGCGGTGGGCGACCTCGACTGCGACACCGACGCGATCGCGTTCACGCTGGTGGGCTCCGTGTTCAACGGCAATCCGACGTCCACGCTGACCAAGCCTGGCCCGAGCCTGGACTGAGCCTGGCCCGAGCCTGGACCGAGCCAGGATCGAAGCTCGAGCGCGACGGCGCGAGCGTGGCGCTCGAGCGCGACGGCGCGAGCGTGGCGCTCGAGCGCTCGCCTTCGCTTTTCGTTTCCGCCGCGCGCCCGGCCAGCCGCGACGGCGCTATGCTCAGGGTTCCATGTCGCGGTCCTTGCGCTTCTTCGCGCTCACCGTGTTCGCCCTGGCCGCGGCGCGCTGGGTGGAGGCGTACGCGCGCGGTGAGCGCGGCGAGGCCTTGGACCTCGACCGCCCGTATGCCCCGAGCGCGGCCGCCGCGCCGTTTGTGGCGCTTGGATATCGCGAGGCGATGGCCGACGCGCTGGCGCTCCGCCTCCGAGGCTACTTTTGGCGGGCTCACCGACGAGGCCTCGGCCTCCGCGGATCTGGCCGAGGCCATCATCGCCCTCGATCCGCGCTACCAGCGCATGTACGAGTACGGCGCGCGCGCCATCACCATGGCGGACCACGGCGCCGGGCAAGCCTCGACGTTGCGGGCCATCGCGCTGCTCGAGCGAGGCAGCAAGGAGCTGCCGGACGACTGGAAGATCCCGTACCTGGCCGGCCAGCTCTACACGCTCGAGCTCTCCAGCGACGACCCCGCCCAGCGCCGGCTGTGGAACGAGCGCGGCACGCTGCTCATCGAGCGCGCCATCCGCAAGCCTGGCGCCTCGGCGGACGCGGCGGTCTACGCCGCGCATCTGCGCACCAAGCTGGGGCAGCGCGAGGCCGCGGTGGCCGGCCTGCGCGAGATGCTCCTCATCACTCGCGATGACAAGGCGCGGCAGCGCATGCTGGACCGCCTGGCCACGCTGGAACAGCAAGACTCCGCGGAGATCGCGGCCGAGCTTTTGGGGGAGCGTAAGCGCTTCGAGGCGGAGTGGAAGCGCGAACGCCCTGGCCTGCCGCCGACGATGTACGTGCTGCTCGGCGACCGGCCGCCGCCCGGCTTTGACCTGGCGGTGATCGCCAGCGGGGGCCGCGACCTGCTCGGCAGCGACCTGACCGAGCCCGTCGAGCCGCTGACGGAAGGCCCAGCGGTCGATGACAAGGGAGCCCCCAAGGTCGGTGCGCCCGCTGGCGGCTCTCCCGTCGAGCCTGCTAGCCGCCGGCGCCGGCGGCGGCGCCGCCGCCAGGGCCGACGCCAGCGCCTCGGCCAGCGCCTCCGTGACCTCGCCGCAGATCATCTCGGCCAGGCGCGTGATCAGCACCTCGCCCTCTTGCACCGAGGCTTGCGCCGGGGCGCCCGCGTAGGCCTGGGCCAGGCCCATCGCCGCGAAGCTCGTCTTCCCCGCCGCGATCTCCTGCGACAGGCTGACCGGGACCGCCGGCAAGGCGGCGCGCTCCACGTCGTGGACCAGCGCGGGCGCCGCCGCCAGCACGATCGACGTCTCGTACTGACCGGCGTGGCAAGCGCCGCTCCGGAACTCCTGCGACAGCGTCCGCGCCCAGCGCCGGGTCAGCGGGCAAGCCACGCTGACCCGCCAGCCTCGCGCTGGGGTCTGCACCGAGCGAAGCGCGGCATCATGAGCGGGCTCCAGGTGATTGTTGACCACGCACACGTGGACAAACCCAGCCGCCAGGAGGGCGTCCACCACCGCGCCGACGTACGCGGTGAGCGCCGAGGCCGGGATGGACACCGCGCCCGCGAAGCCCGCGGCGTAGTCCGTGACGCCGTAGGGCACCGCCGGCGCCAGCAGCGCGACCACGGCGGGCGTCGCCGCGGCGAGCAGGCGCACCGCGGCGACGCACGCTGCTTCGGAGATGATCGTGTCCGTGGCCAGCGGGAGGTGCGGCCCGTGCGGCTCCACCGAGCCCACCGGCAGCAACGCCACCGCGCCCTGCTCGAGCAGCGGACCGAGCTCGCGCGTGGTGTACGCCGCCAGGAGGTGAGCGCGCTCGCGCGTCGGGCAGGCCGCCGCGGTCACCTCACGCCTCCACCAGGGCGCCGGCTCGTTCGCGTCGCGCCAGCTCTTGCTTGTCCACCTTGCCGCGATCGTTCTTTGGCAGCTCGTCCACGAACACCACCCACCGCGGGTACTTGTGCTTGGACAGCCGGGCCTGCACGTGGGCCTTGAGCTCGTCCGCCAGCGCCTGGCGCGAGGCCGCGCTGATCAGCCGCGCCCGCGCGTCTGGCCGCACCACCACCACCGCCTTGGGCTTGGTCAGGCCGGCGTCCTGACCGGCGATGACCGCGACCCCGCTGACCGCCTCGTGCGTCAGGAGGCACTCCTCCACCTCGAGCGGCGCCACGAAGATGCCTCCGACCTTGAACAGGTCATCGGCGCGCCCGGCGAACCACAGGTAGCCTTCGTCGTCGATCCGGAACAGATCGCCCGTGCGGCACCAGTGACCGTGGAAGGTGCGCCAGCTCTTGTCGCGATCCTGATAGTACCCATAGGAGACGCTGTCGCCCTTGACCCAAAGGACCCCGATCTCGCCCGCGGCCACCTCTGGCCCTCCAGGGCAGGTGGCCTCCTCCGGCAAGATCTTGAGCTGGTAGCCCTCCACGACCTTGCCCAGCGAGCCCGGCTTGACGTCGCCTGGGCGATTGGAGCAGTAGATGTGAAACATCTCCGCCGAGCCGATGCCGTCGTAGACCTCGCCACCGAAGCGCGCGACGAAGCGCTCCAGGAGCGCCGGCGGCAGCGCCTCGCCGGCCGACAGGTGGAAGCGCACCGACGACAGATCGAGCCCGGGGGCGCCGGCGGCTCGCCGCTCGTCGTCGAAGTCGAGCAGCTTGCCGAGCATGGTCGGCACGTTGGTCACCACCGTGGGCTGGTAGCGCGCGATCGCCGCCGCCACCGACTCGGCCGTGGGTCGCTCGGAGAACAGGCCGACGGTCGCGCCCACCGCGAACGGGAACCACAGGTTGGTCCCGGTGGCGTAGCCAAAGAACAGCCGCGGCACGCTGACGGTGACATCGCTGGCGCGATACCCCACCGTCCGCTTGGCGTACACCTCGGTGTTGAAGGCGAAGTCGCGATGCGTGTGCATCGCGGCCTTGGGCCGCCCGGTGGAGCCGGAGGTGAAAAGCCAGATCGCCGGGTCGTCCCGGTGGATCCGCGGCAGCGGCGTCTCCAGCGTGCCGCCAGCGAAGATCGCGTCGGTGAGCGCGAGCGCGTTCACCCCGTGCGGCATGCCGGGCAACCCAGGCAGCGGCGCCTCCGGATCTTCCTCGGTGCTGACGTCCGGACACAGCAGCACGGTGCGAAGCTGCGGCAACGTGACGCCCAGCTCCTCGCAGGCCCGGAGGATGGCGGCGGCCACCGAGGGCGTGGTCACCAGCACCCGGGCCTTGACGTACGACAGCATGTACGCGAGGTCCTCGGCGGGGGCCGCAGGGTTGCCCATGGTGAGGATGCCGCCGGCGGCCAGGGTGGCAAACAGCGCCCAGGCAAACGGGGGCACGTCCGGAAGCACGATGGACACCCGCTCCTCTGGAGAGAGCCCTTGCGCCACCATGAGCCGCGCCAGCGAGCGCGCGCGCTCGGCGATCTCCCGGTAGCAGTAGCTGCGCGGGCCGTACAAGAGCGCGACCTTGTCGCCCTTGCCCTCGCTTAGCCGGTCGAACAGGAAGTAGCTGGCGAGGTTGAACTCGTCGGGGAACCGCGCCGACGCCGCCGCGCTCCCGGGTTGCGCGGACTCGTGGGAGACCGCCAAGGTGGCCGAAGCGGAAGCCGAAGCGGAGGTGGGCGGCAGAGAGTGGGGCACGGGAGTTCCTGGCAGGTGGTCCGTTGACGATACAACGGTGAGGGAGGTGGCGGCGACGACCCTCGCCGCCGTTACCCTGATCCGTCCGACGGCGGCGCGACGCCACCTTCTCCGCGCAGCGACGCAAGGTCGGGCAACGGCCCGGCCACCAGCGCGCGACCGATGATGGTGCGCTGGATCTCGCTCGTGCCCTCGTAGATGCGCAGCGGTCGGATCGCGCGATACAGGGTCTCCACCACCGCGCCGGCCATCACGCCGCGCCCGCCGAAGAGCTGCACCGCGCGATCGATGATGCGCTGCGCCGCCTCGGTCGCCCCGAGCTTGGCGATCGAGACCGCGCTGGTGGCGCTGCGGCCAGCCCCGGCGTCCTTGGCGTGCGCGGCGCGCAGGACCAGGAGCCTGGCCGCGTCCAGATCTACCGCGCAGTCGGCCAGGTGGGCCGCCACCAGCGGCTGCTCCGCCAGCGGCTTGCCGAACTGCACGCGCGACGTGACATGACAGAGCGCCTCGTCCATCGCCCGCCGGGCCATGCCGACCGCGGCGGCGCCCACCGAGACCCGGAACGCATCGAGGGTGCGCAGCGCCAGCGAGAAGCCGTCGCCGACCTGGCCAACGCGCGCCTCCGAGGGCACGCGCACGCCGCGCAGCGTCAACGCACCGATGGGGTGCGGCGCGATGGCGGTCTGCGCGGTCACCGTGATCCCGGGCGCGTCGAGCGGCACCCAGAACGCGGTCAGCGTCCGGCCGCCGGGCGAGGTCTCGCCGCGCACCTGCGCGAACACCGTGGCGACCCCGGCGACGCCAAGGTTGGAGATGAAGAGCTTCTCACCGTCGAGCACGTAGCCCTGCCCGTCGGCGCGAGCCGAGGTGGCGATGGCCGCGACGTCCGAGCCCGCCTCTGGCTCGGTGAGGGCGAAGGCGGCGATCCGCGCGCCGGCGGCAAACGCCGGCACCTGCGCGCGCTGCGCTTCGCTGCCCGCCAAAAGGAGCGGGTGGACGCCGAGCCCTTGCACCGCGAAGATCGAGTCTGCCCGCGGCGACACGTAGCCGAGCATCTCGCGGCACAGGCACAGCGCGCGCGCGTCCACCTGGCCGCCCAGCGGGGCGACGTGGGCAAAGAGCCCCGCCTCGGCGAGCGCCGCCACCGCGGCGGCGTCGCGCGCTGCCTCCGCGCCGGCGACCCGCTCCACGCGAGCGATGGCGGGCGCGAGCTCGCGGAGTCGCGCCGCCAGCGCGTGGTGCTCCGGGCCAAAGAACATCGGCAGATCGTCGATGGAGAGCTGCATGGCGCTAGCGCTCGCCGCCAGGCGCTTGGGGTTTGTCCGCGCCCGCGTCGGGCGCGCCGGAGAACCGCGGCGGCTGGCCGGCCTTGAACGCCTCGTGCGCGATGCCAAAGTCAGGGTGCTGCATGCACAGCGCCTGGGCTTGCGCCTCCGCCTCGATGGCCTCGGCCAGGCCCATCGTGTGCTCGCTCTCGATCATCTGCTTGGTCATGGCGTGCGCGAACGCCGGCCCGCTGGCGAGCCGCGCGGCCCACTCCTGCGCCATCGCCACCGCCGCCTCCGGCGTCTCGACCACCCGATTGACCAGGCCGATGCGCAAGGCGGTCTCCGCGTTCACCCGATCGCCAAAGAACAGCAGCTCGCTGGCATGGCCAAGCCCGACCAGGCGCGGCAGCAGGTACGTGATGCCCATGTCCGCGCCGCACAGCCCCACCTTGGGGAAGATGAAGCCAAAGCTCGCCGCGGCCGAGGCGATGCGCAGATCCGCGGCGCACGCGATCACCGCGCCCGCCCCCACCGCGATGCCGTTGATCGCCGCGACGATCGGCAGCCGACACCGCCGCATGGCGGCGATGAGCCGCCCGGTGGCCCGCGTGAAGGCCAGGAGCGCTGGCGTGTCGCGGCCCAGCAGGTGCTTGATGATGTCGTCCTGATCGCCGCCCGAGCAGAACCCTCGGCCGCGACCGGTGATGACCACGGCGCGCACCTCGTCCTCGTCCGCGAGGCGCTCGAAGGTCTCGGCTAGCTCGCGATACACCTCGAACGTGAGCGCGTTGAGCCGCTGCGGCCGGTCCAGCGTGAGGGTGGCGACCTTGCCGGTCACGGCGTACGAAAACGACGAGGGGGTCAGGGGCATGTCGGTTCCCTTGGAGCGGTGAGAGAGAGGGACAGCTAGGAAGCTGGCGGCAGGTGCGCGACCGCCAGGATCTCGACCTTGGCCTGAGGCTCCACCAGGGCGGTCACCGCCACCAGCGCCATCGCCGGGAAGTGTCGGCCCAGCCGATCTCGCCAGATCGGCCCCAGCTCGCTGGCGCGAGCGCGGTAGGTCTCGATCTCGGTCACGAACACGGTCATGGAGGCGATGTGCTCTGGCGCGCCGCCCGCCGCGCGCACCACGGCCAGGACGTTGTCGAGCGCCAGCGCGAACTGCGCGATGAGATCCGCCGAGGGGAAGCTTCCGTCGGGCATCCAGCCGATCTGGCCCGCCACGTGGAGCGTGCGGCCGACGCCGACGGTGCCGTTTGCGTAGCCTCGTGGCCGCGGCCACTGGGCCACCACCACCTCCGTCACCGCCGGCTTGGAAGAAGCGTCCGAGCTCATTTCATCACCTGTCCGCCGTCGATGACCACCGTCTGTCCGTGGATCCCGCGCGCCAGGTCGGCGCACAGGCTCAGCGCGGCGTGGGCGACCTCCTCCGGCGTGATGAGGCGGCGCTGCGGCGACATCGCCACCAGCGCCGCGGTCGCGTCCTTGTCGCTGCGCCCGGTCTTGGCGGCGATGCGCGCGCTCGCCTCGGCCGCCATCTGCGTCTCCACCCACCCCGGGCACAAGGCGTTGACGGTCACGCCGGTGCGCCCCAGGTCCACCGCCAGCGCGCGGGTCAGGCCCACCAGCGCGTGCTTGGACGCACAGTACGCCGCGGTGTACCCGTAGCCGGTGAGGCCAGCGTTGGACGCGATGTTTATCACCCGGCCAAAGCCCGCGCGCACCATCGCCGGCACCAGCGCGCGGGTCAGGCGAAACGGCGCGGTGACGTTGAGCTCCATGATGCGGTCCCACATGGCGTCATCGGTGTCCTCGAGCGGAGCGCTGTCGGCGATGCCGGCGTTGTTGACGAGGATGTCGACGTGGCCGAGCGCCGCCAGCTCGCCCACGAGCCGGTCGCCGTCGGCGCGCTGGCCCAGGTCTGCGCGGATCGCGTGGCCGGAGGTGATCTTGGCCACCGCGGTGAGCTCCTCGAGCCCTCGCCCGGTGACCACCACCTGGGCGCCAGCTCTCGCCAGCGCCAGGGCAATCGCCTTGCCGATGCCACGCCCACCCCCGGTGATCACGGCGCGTCGCTTCGCCAGGTCCATGGCGTCCTGATAGCGCGGATAGCGAGCCCCGAGCAAGCCCACGCGGCCTCCCCCCGATCAATCGAAAGCCGCGAGCCAGCGGGCCAGCCGCGCCCGAGGTCAGCGCCCCCTGCATGATAAGGTGCGGCGATGGAGCTCTCCGATCTCGACGCCACCGGCGCCGCGGCGCTGGTGCGCCAGGGCAAGGTGTCCCCCGGCGAGCTGGTGGAGAGCGCCATCGCGCGCATCGAGCGCCACAACGAAGAGCTCGGCGCGGTGGTCACCCCGCTGTTTCCGGAGGCTCGCGCCAGCGTCCCTGGCTTGCCCGACGGCCCGTTTCGCGGGGTGCCGATCCTCATCAAGGATCTGGTGGCCACCGTCGAGGGCGCGCCCTACGCCGGCGGGGTCCCCGCGCTCAAGCGCGCCGGCTACCGCAGCCCGCACGACAGCTACCTGGTGCGAGCGCTGCGCCGCGCCGGCTTCGTGATTTTGGGCAAGAGCAACACCTCCGAGCTTGGCATCGTGCCGTCCTGCGAACCGCCGTGCTGGCCTGCCGCGCGCAACCCCTACGACCTCACCCGCACCACCGGCGGCTCGAGCGGCGGCTCGGCCGGCGCGGTGGCCGCGGGCCTGGTGCCCATCGCGCACGGCAGCGACGGCGGTGGATCGATCCGGATCCCCTCGAGCTGCTGCGGCCTGGTGGGCCTCAAGCCCAGCCGAGGGCGAGTGTCGCTGGGGCCCGACTTCGGCGACATCAACGGCGGCCTGGTCAGCGAGCTGGTGCTCTCCCGCTCGGTGCGCGACACCGCCGCGCTGCTCGAGCTGCTCTCCGGCGCCGCCCCCGGCGATCCGTACGCTGCCCCGACGCCGCTGCGGCCATTCTCCCAGGAGGTCGGGGCGCCGGTGGGGACGCTGCGCGTCGGCTTTGCCACCCAGCACCTGGGGCCGCACGGCACCATGACCGAGTCGCACCCGGACTGCGTCGCCGCGGTCGCCGAGGCCGCGGCGCTGCTGCGCAGCCTGGGTCACCACGTCGAGCCGGCCGAGCCTGACACGCTGCGTGATCCGGAATGGGTGCCGCGCTTCATCGCGCTGTGGACGGCCACCGTGGTGACCAACCTCGACGAGATCGCCGCGGGCCTGGGCCGCCCCATCGAAGACGACGATGTCGACGTGCTCACCATGGCGCTGTACCGCCTGGGCCAGCTGATCACCACCAGCGGGTATACCCACGCCTGGCGGTGGATCCAGCGCGCCGCGCGCCGCATGGCCACGTTCTGGGACACCTACGACCTCTGGCTCACGCCCACCGTGACCACCCCGCCGCCGCTCCTTGGCGCCTTCCAGTCCTCGCCCGACGACCCGCTGGCCGGGATCCTGGCCGCCAGCGAGTTCGCCCCGTTCACCGCCGTGTTCAACGCCACCGGACAACCTGCGGTGTCCCTGCCGCTGCACCGGAACGCGGCTGGCCTGCCCATCGGGGTGCAGCTCGCCGCCGCCTATGGACGAGAGGACGTGCTGCTGCGCGTGGCCGCCCAGCTCGAGGCGGCCCGACCGTTCTCCCACCCGGCCACCCGCCGTTGACCGAGGGCTTTGCCCTGCAAGCCAGGCTCGGCCGCGGGACGCACGCGCCACGCCGCGGCAACGACGCGGCAACGACGACCCCTGAGGGAAAACGCGCAGGGCGCCCGGCGCGCGCCAGGGCGGCGCCGCGGTGTGCGCCACGGTAGCAGTCGCGAGGCGAGGCGACCGACGAAGACCTCGGCTCGGCGCGCTGGCATCTGCTTCACAAAGCGGTGTACCGTTACGGAATGTCGGAATCGCGACAAGCCTGGTTCGCTCGCATGCTTGAGTCTGGACTCGAGCACAAGATCTTCGCCCCCAGCGACGTGCTGGCACACGCCACCCCGGACGTGCTCGCCAACCACCTGCCGCCCGAGCTGCTGAGCAAGGTGCTCGCCAGCTCGCTGGCGGCCGGGGCGATGACTCCAGAGCGGGTGCTCGAGACGGTCACTCCCATGGAGATGTCCAAGCATGTGCCGCACGAGGTCTTGTGGGCGTGTATTGCGGCGGCCGCGGCAAGAGCAGGAGTTACCACCGCGGGGAAGTCCTGAGTGTCGATCACGCTGTTCTTCGTCGATGCGTTCACCTCAGCGCTCGAGCGAGGGATCGCAACTCCCGACGCCCTCATCCGTCACATCACCCCTGACGTGCTGGCGGCGCACCTGCCGCGCACGCTGTGGGCACGCCTCCTGACGGCGTGCCTTGGCGCGGCGCGCGTGGACGCGAGCACGATCGTCGACACGGTTGGTGTGAGAAACCTCTGCGAGCACCTGCCCAAGCCGCTCTTGTGGGGCTGCCTGGCAGACCTCGCCGCCACGGCGCTTGGCGGGGCGCGACCTTCGACGCCCGCCGCCTCGCCCGCCTCGCCCACGAAGGCCACCACCTCCTTCGCCGCGGCCGCCTCTGCGCCGGAGACGTTGTTGCCGCCGCCGCCCATGGCCAAGCCCGCGGGCACCGCGCCAGGAGCGGCGCATGCCGAGAGCACCGGCACGCACTCGGTCATCACCTCGGCCACCAACCCGTCCGCTGCCGGGGCCGCGGACTCCGGCTCCATCTTCGATGCCGCCCGCACCCGCACGCCCACCAGGCCGCCGGCCCGTGGCCTGGGGACCAGCCGGAGCCTGTCAGCGGCCGGCGCCAGCTCGCGGCGACCGCAGGTCCCGGCCACCCCACCAACGCCGCCGCCGGGTCCCACGCCAGCAGCGGGGGTACCCGCGCCTGCGCGCCCGCCAGCCCGCCGCGACGATCTGGACTTCGAGGTCGAGACCGATATCCACACGGACTGGAAAGACAAGGAGCCCATCCCGGTGACAGATGAGATGGTGGACTGGCCGTCTGCCGAAGAGACCGCCAACGGCGACGCGCTGGATCGGCTCAAGCGCTAGCTTGGCGGCTCGTGCCTCGAGCCCTCGGCAGGCGAGCGGCGATGGAGCGGCGATGGAGCGGCGCCGTTCATTGGTCCGGGAAGCGGACTGCGCGCCTCGCGAGCTTCGCGCGCGTCCTGCGCTTCCGAGATCTCGAAATGCCTTGGATCTCTGAAAGATAACGTTGTTGGCAAGAAGGCTCCTTGCATCTTTGACGAATCCGCCGCAGGGTGGAACCGATGGTTGAGCCGCGCGGAAAGCTCTCGTCAGGCACGGTGCTGTACCGGCTAGTGTCCAAGGGCGAAGAGGCCGCTGGCGTGGTGGAGGTGCTGCTCGTCCACCCCGCCGGCAACTACAATCGCCGCGCGCCATGGGGCATTCCCAAGGGCCAGCCCAACCCGGGCGAGGCCATGGAAGAAGCGGCGCGCCGCGAGACCATGGAAGAGACCGGCGTCATCTGCGGCGACCTGGTGGACATCGGCTTCGTGGACTACACGCGCTCCAAGAAGCGCGTCTATGCCTTCGTCGGTCGAGCGCCGCAGGACGCCGCACCGCACTGCGCGTCCTGGGAAGTGGACAAGGCCGAGTTCATCGACATCACCCGCGCCCGCCGGATCATCCATCCAGATCAGGCAGTGTTGATCGATCGCATGCTGGGCGTCTTGCAGGGGATCCCTCCACGGCTGACGAGCACGTGCTCGCGCTGCTCGCCACGCTCAAGTAGCGGCAGGCAGCGGCAGCGAAGCGCCTTGCAAGATGCGGAGTCGTCGCGTCGCAGTGATCGCCAACACCAGCCGGCCAGGCGTGGCCGCGGCGGTGCGCGCGCTGGCGTCCAGCCTGGCAGCGCCGGGCACGGAGCTCTTGGCCACCGGCAACCTGGCAGAGGCTCGGCGCGCGGTGTACCGCGCCGTCACCGCTGGCTTCGAGGTCGTGCTGTTCGCCGGCGGCGACGGCACGCTCACGCTCGGGCTGTCGCTGCTGGCGGAGGCGTGCAGGACGCGCGCGGTCCCCGCGGTGGGCATCTTGCCGCTGGGGACCGGCAACGCCTTCGCGCACGCCTTTGGCGTAAGACCAGGCCCCGAGGGAGCGCGCGAACAGCTCGACCGCGCCCGGGACCCAGGCCACCGCTTGCGGCGCTTTCGCCCGGTGCAAGCGGCCGGCGTGTGGGCGCCGTTCTGCGGGGTTGGCGTGGACGCGCGGCTCATCGAAGACGAGGCCGCCACCAGCGCCCAGCTCGACCGGCTCGGCGGGCTTGGCCGGCTCATCGGGCACCGAGGACGCTACGCGCTCGCCATCGCGACGCGCTCGCTGCCCCAGCTCGTCATGAAGGGCCGGACCCAGGTGCAGCTGAGGAACCTCGGGTCGCCCGCGCAGCGCATCGATCCAGAGGGCCGCGAAGTGGGCGAGCTGGTGCCGGCCGGAGAGGTGCTCTGGCAGGGCACCTGCACCATGGCCGCCGCGGCGTCGATCCCTTGCTTTGGGTTTGGCCTCCGCATGTTCCAGTATGCCGACCGCCGCGTCGATCGCTTCCACCTGCGCGCGTCCGACGCCGGCCTGCTGGAGATCGTGCGCAACACGCGCGCCGCCTTCGCCGGCCGCTACACCAGCGACCACGTCCACGACTTCCTGGCAGACCGTGTCGAGCTACGCATGACGCCGGCCGCGGCGTTCGAGGCCGGGGGCGAATCGCTGGGGGCGCTGGACAAGGTGGAGGTGACGCTTGGCCCTGAGTTGCAGGTCGTCGCGCCCTGAGTGTTCCGCGCGCCCACATGCAGCGCAACCGTGGGCTGCGACAGCCAGGTGCGAGAGTTTCACTGTGGCCACACGGAATAATAGACACGTGATCAGTCAGTATCAGGGCTGTCATCTCACATCATCCGACGCAGCCACAGCTCACCGCTGTCGTCGGAGAATGGCTCCACACTCCCTTTGAGCCCTCGTCGGAAGATCTGCTGTTCGAGTCATCGCGGTTGACGTAATGTGAAGCAATGGCCGATCTGGACTTCGATGTACGGATCAAGACCAACTTCGCGGACCCCGCGGAGCTGATGAACGCGGTGGGCCGCGCGATGGAGCACGGGACCTTCCGCGTCCCGGCTCGCCTCCAAGCTGGCCGACCAACCCGGATCGTGATCTTGACCCGCGCCGGCGTGGTCGCGGTCAAAGGGGCAGCGGAGGTCCTCGGCTTCGAGGGCAACGGCACCTGGGTTCGCTTTCTCTCAGCCAGCGCCGAAGGCACCTCCGAGGCCAACCTGGTGCTCGAGGACGTGGAGGTGGAGCTGGCAACCCCCGCGGCTCGACCGCCGCGCGCGCTGCCGCCCAGAGCCCCCACCTCCACCCGCGGTCCGGCGAGCGCGCGCGCCGCCACGCCGGGCGCCGCCGCGGCCGCTCAGTCTGCTGGCCCTTCTGCCTCGGACATGGCTGCCCCCGCCTCGACGCCGGCGGCCCCGTTTGCCCCCGCCTCGACGCCGGCGGCCCCGGTTGCCTCCGCCTCGAGCGCAGGCCCCATGGCAGCTAGCCGCGCTCACCCGGCGGAGCCGGCGGCCGGCGCGCGCCCCCAGGTGCCAGCGCGCGGGACCCGAGGCCCGGCCTCTCCTTCGCGCGTGGTCTCGGTGCCGCCCAGGCTCCGCAGCACCACGACGCTCGAAGTGGTGCCCGAGGTGATGCCCGAGGTGGTGCCCGAGGTCGCGCTCGAAGCCGTGCCGAGGGCAGCGCCCAGCACGTTGCCCGACCCGATGCCCAGCGCGATGCCCAGCGCGATGCCCGCAGCCATGTCCGCGGCGATGTCCGCTCCCCGGACGCAGCCGCCGGCACAAGCGGAGCCGCCCATGGGCGCCGCGCCACCCGAGCCGGCTCGTCCGCTGCCCATGCCCGCGCTGGCGTCGGTGACGGAGTGGTGGAACCAGGCGCCGCCGCTGCCACCCGCGCCGCTACCACCCCCGCCGCTGTCACCTGCGATGTCCACGGCGGCGCCCTCCCTTGGCCCTGCCCTGCTCCCGTCCCCCACGGCCCATCCTGCAGCCTCGGTACACGTCGAGGGCGACCGAGCCAAGCGCGAGGAGGGCCCCGCGTTTGCCGAGCCAAGCGGCGAGCGCAGCCCCGGCGACCGCCGGACACCCGGCTGCAGATCCCTTCCGCGCCAGCGACTCGCTCCCCATCTTCGGGGAGGCGCAGCTCGGGCCGCTGGCTGGCGCGCGCATCGATCCGGCGCGCGCTGCGCGAGCGGCAACCCTGCCATCGCCAGCAGGGAACCGACGCATCCTCGCCGCGGCAGCGGCGATCGCCGGCGCTGGCGTCGCGGTGGCGATCGGCGCGGTGTGGTGGGCGGTCAGCACCCGCGCGCCAGCCGGTCCTGCCCTCGCCGCGACCTCCACGTCCTGCGGCCCGACGGACACCGCGATGGCCCCCGCGAGCGACACCGCCGGGGCCGGCGCTGCCGCCGCGCGCGTAACTGGCGCCGCGTCGGCGAAGCTCACGAGCAGCGCCGCAGCGCCAGGCGCAGGCAGACCGGTCGCAGGTTCGGCAGCGACGTCGACCGCCGTATCGACCGCAGCGCCGATCGATCCGTCGATCGCAGCGCCGGCCGCAGCGCAGCTCCCGGCGACGACCGCGGCCAGCGCGAGCGGATGTCAGCTTCAGATCACCTCCAACGCCAGCCTGGCCGACATCTGGATCGACGGCGTTCGCAAAGGCAAGGTGCCGGCGCTCCTGGAGGTGCCTTGCCAGGCCACCGAGGTCGCCCTGCGCCACCCGCGCTACAGCGCCGATAGCCGACGGGTCACCCCCACCGCAGGCTTGACCGAGGTCGCCCTGCGGCTAACGCGCCCGCTGGTGACCGTGAAGATCCTGTCGACCCCGCCAGGCGCGACCGTGCGGGTCAACGGCCGCGAGCTGGGCAAGACGCCAGCGCAGGCCAAGGTCCACGCCTTCGAGCGCGGCACCATCGTGCTCAGCCACAACGGAGGCGCCATCAAGACCATGCAGATCTATCCGCAGGCGGACAACACGGTGGTCTCTGCCACCTTGCCCAAGCCCCGCGCCAAGCCCCGCAAGTGACGCTGGTCACGGCCAGGGGCGAGGATGGCGGGAGCACCATGGGATGACGGCGCCGCGAGCGCGATGAGGCGTCAGCGTCGCGTAGACTCAAGGTTGGTTCACCGATGAGCGCGCGCGTCTGGTTCCTCTTGCGGACGGCGATCCTCGCTGGAGGAGCTCTCCACGCGGCGCCTGCGTCCGCGTGGCCAACGCTGCCCGCGCAGCCGGCGCAGCGCAGCGCAGGCGCGCCGACGCTACCAGGCGACGGCGGCCTGCGGCTCGAGTACGCTGCGCCACCGCAGTGCCCTGCGGCGGCCGAGGTCCGGGCTCACCTGACCCAGCGGATCCGGCTGACGGGCCAGCACCTCGTGCGCATGAGCCTGGTGAGCGCAGGCGATCGCGTGGTCGGGCGGCTGTGGCTCGACGAGGACGAGCGCTCGCAGCGCGAGATCAGCGGCGCGCGCTGCGAGGACGTGGTGCACGCGCTCGCGCTCATCGCCGCGCTCGCGCTCGACCGCGCTGGCGCGGGCGCTGCGCCCCCCGCCGGCTTGGCGCCCGCACCCGACCCGCCAGCGCCGCCAGCGCCACCCCCGGCGCGCCGACCCGCCAGCGCCGCCGCGCCGCGCTCGTCCACCGCGCGCGAGCCGCGCTGGCAGTGGCACGCGCTGACCGCCGGCCTGCTCACGCGCGGCGTCAGCCCAAAGCCCATGGTCGCGGCGTTGGCCGGCGCGCGGGTCGAGCGCAGGCGGCTCTTCCACGGCTGGCTCGCCGTCGCGATCGGCGCGCATACCTCGGCCACCGAGCAAGGCGAGGTGTCGTTCTTGTGGACCACCGCGCGCGGCGGACTGTGCTGGAACCTCGACCCAGAGGATCTGTGGGCGGAGCTGTGCGCCGACGTCGATGTCGGGAGGTTGCGGGTGGAAGCAGCGCACGCCGTGCGCGCCACCACCGCGCGCCGGCTGTGGCTCGGCGCGGGTGGACACGTCGGCCTCGCCTGGCCCAAGACCTCGCGCGCCTTCGTGCAGCTTCAAGCCGGCCTGCTGGCCCCGCTGCTGCGAGACCATGTGTACCTGACCCCGAACGTCAACGTCCACACCACGCCGGCCGTGGTGCCGTGGACGACGCTGGGCGTTGGAGTGCGCTTTCCATGATCAACTCGCCGCGGCGCGGCCATCTTGCTCGTGTGCTCGCCTCGCCCACCACCGCCTTGGCCCTGCCGCCGACCGCGGACGCCCCCAAGGCGTCGGCGCAGCCGAGCCAAGCCGAGGCGCGCTTGCGCGCCATGTTCGAGCAATACTTGGGGTTTGTGTGGCGCTCCTTGCGCCGGCTCGGCGTCGCAGACGCGGCCGCAGACGACGCCGCGCAGGAGGTCTTCATCGTCGCGACCCGCCGGCTCGCGTCCATCGAGGTGGGCAAGGAGAAGTCGTTTCTCTTTGGCGTGGCCATGCGCGTGGCCGCCGACGCGCGGCGCAGCCGCACCCGTCGTCGAGAAGAGCCCCTCGACTCGGTGCCCGAGGCGATCGATCGCGCGGCGGCAGCGGACCAGATGGTGGAGCAGCAGCAAGCGCGCGCCCTCCTGGATCGCCTGGTCGGCGAGCTGGCAGAGGACACCCGACCCGTTTTCATCCTGCACGAACTGGAAGGCCTGACCATGGCGGAGATCGCCGTCTTCTTGGATCTACCCCCTGGCACGGTGGCCTCGCGGCTGCGCCGAGCGCGCGAGGACTTCACCCAGCGCGTCGCGACGTTGCAGAAGCGGAGCGCCCCATGACCCCACCTCGCCTGCTTGAAGATCCGCAGGCCTCCGCGCTGGCCAAGACCCTGCTGCGCGCCGGTCAGGACGAAGAGCCGTCGGCGCCGCGCCGCGCCGCGCTCGCCGGCGCGCTGGGCCTGGGCTCGCTCGCCGGCGCCCACGCGGTGAGCAGCGCCGCGGTGGTCTCCAGCGCCGCGCCCTGGAAGCTGGCGGTGGCGCTGGTGGTGGGCGCGAGCCTGGGCGTGCTTGGCGTGGCGAGCTGGACACCAGACGAGGTCTCGCTGGCCACGCGGGCCACGCGCCGCGCGAAGGTCGCGACCGCGGCGGGCGATGGAGCTGCGACGACGGCGCGAGCCGCCGTCGCGGTCACCGCCCCCGCGAGCCTCGCGGTGCCCTCGCCCGCGGCGACCCCGAACGCCAGCGGCGCGCCCACGCTGGCGGTGTCGACCAACGGCGCGCCCGCGCTGGCGGTGTCGACCAACGGCGCGCCCGCGCTGGCGGTGTCGACCGGGCGCGACCAACGGCGCGACCGACGGCGCGACGCCAGCCCCCGTCGCTCGAGCCGTGCCCACCGCAACGCCACGCCCCAAGGCCAGCCGCGCAGCGAGCGCAGCCGCCGCGCCAGCGCTATCTACGACGACCGCGGCGCCAAGCCGCGGCGCCGATGACGAGGTCTCCGCGGACTGCGCCGGTGACGCGGCCTGCGCCAAGCAGGAGGCGCCCCCGAGCGAACAGGCTCGCCGCCTGGCCGCCGAGGTCGCCCTGCTCGACCGCGCGCGCGCCCACCTGGCTAGCGGCGCGTTCACCGCCGCCGCGGACGCCCTGTCCGAGCACGCGCGCACCTTCGACGATGGCGTGCTGACCGCCGAGGCCGAGGTGCTCCGGATCGACGTGCTGGTGCAGACCAAGCAACGAGACCAGGCCCGCGCGCGCGCCGCGGCGTTCCTGCTCCGCTATCCATCCTCGCCGCTGGCACATCGAGTTCGCGCGATCTCGCCCGCGCTGACGCCTGACGCCGTCGGCGTCCCACCTCTCGCGAATCCGTAGGACCCCATGACCCGCTTGCATTTGCTCCTACCGATGCTCCTGATCTTGGCCGCCTCGCCGCTCGCGGCCTGCGGCGTCCACGACGTCGCCATCGGCGGGCCCGCCACCCTGGTGCGCATCGCACCGGAGCCGCCGGGCCCTGTGTGTGCCCGCGGGGGCGTCGCCATCCACACTGGCCTCGACCGCGACAACGACACCTTCCTCGACGACGAGGAGATCACCTCGACGCAGCACTCGTGCAACGGCGACGCGCCGGTCGCCTGTCAGGGCGGCCAGATCCTGCGTGGCGCCATCGCGGTGCGCTCCGCTGCGGAGTTCGACCAGCTCCGCGGCATCCACTGCATCGAAGGTGACCTCTTCATCGCCGGGGTCTCGACGGGCGATCTGCCCGCGCTCCCCGACCTTGGCATCGTCACCGGCGACGTGGTGATCGCCGCCAACCCGGGCTTTCGGTCGCTGGCTGGCCTTGACCGCCTGCACACGGTGGGTGGCACCTACCTCCTGCAAGGCAACGACGGCCTGACCTCGCTGACCGGCGTCGGAGGCGTGCGCAGCGTCGAGACGCTCGCGATCGTGGCCAACAACCAGCTCACCGATCTGCGCGGCCTCGAGGCGCTCAGCGACTTCGGCGGCACCTTGCGCATCTCCAACAACGCCGAGCTGCAGAGCCTGCAGGGCCTGCAGAACCTCACGCGCTGCGGTCGCAGCCTGATCGTGCGCGCCAACCGCTCCCTCACCTCGCTGGACGCCCTGTCGGCGCTGCGCGAGGTGAGCTTGATCGAGGTGGGCAGCAACGACGCCTTGACCACCATGAGCCTGCCCTCGCTGCAGACCGTGGCGGTGCGCGTGCTCGTCACCAGCAACCAGGCGCTGACCGACCTCTCGCTCCCCGAGCTCACCTCCACCGGCGACTTCATCCGCGTCGACGGCAACGCCGCGCTCACCGCGGTGCAGGCGCCGAGGCTCCTCACCGCGGGCGGCGTCCTGGCGTCCGGCAACACCGCGCTCACCACGCTACAGCTCCCTGGCCTCATCTATGTCACCGGCGGCGTTGACCTGCGCGCCATGCCGGCGCTGTCACAGCTCGTGCTGGGCAACCTGACCTCGGTCGGCACAGATCTGGTGTTGCATTCGCTGTCCCAGCTCTCCTCGCTGAGCGGGCTGCCGAGGCTGACCACGATCGGCGGCAACTTCACGGTGGCCGGGAACACCTCGCTGCCCGGCTTCGCCGGCCTCGCTGCGCTGCGCCTCATCGCGGGCGACCTGGTCGTCACCGACAACTCGTCGCTCACCTCCTTCACCGGGACCTCCGCGCTTACCGAGGTAGGTGGCAAGCTCACCATTACCAACAACCCTCAGCTTCTCACCTCGGTGGCGCGAGCATTCGCGGCCCGCTTGCAGGTGGGCGGCCCCGTCACGATCACCGGAAATCGCTGACTGGCGTCAGCGCCGCTGCGGCGCGCGAGCGCTACCCCGGCGCGCTCCGTGCTGCCGAACTGGCGAGTGGTACGCTGGCTTGCATGCAAAGCTCCACAGCAAGGCCGCGACGCGCGCTGGAGCCCCACCCGGGGCTGTGGGCTGCGTTCGCCAACGGCCCTGGCCTCCGCGCCGTCCTCACCGAGTTCTACGAGCGCGTCTATGCAGACCCACGGCTGTCGCCGTTCTTCGTCAACACCACCAAGGAGTGGGCCATCGATCATCAATACACGTTCCTCTGCCAGATCCTCACCGGGGAGAACGTGTACTTCGGGGACCGGCCGCGCAACGCGCACCACTGGATGGTCATCTCCGATGAGCTGTTCGACTATCGAGAGGCGCTGATGGAGGCGGTGCTGCGCCGACACGGGCTCTCCGATGCGCTCATCGGAGACTTCCGCACCATCGACGAGTCGTTCCGCGCCAACATCGTCAAGGGCGAGCCCTTCCCACGCAAGCGCAACGGAGTGGCGCTGCCGCTCGACGGCTGGGCCGCCGAGCCGATGACCGCCGGGGCGCTGTGCGACCGCTGCGGCGGAGAGATCGCGCGTGACGCGCTGGCCTGGTACCACCTGCGAACCGGCGAGACGCGCTGCGCTGGCTGCGCGCAGCAGACCGAGATCCTCGACCCCAAGGCCAGCGCAGGGCTAGAGGCCCCATGATCCGCATTCGCCCGCGCGCGCGCGGCCCGCTCGCGGTGGAGCTTCACGGGCCCTGCGAGCTCTACGGCCTCGACGGCGTGGCCCTGGACCTGGCCGGCAAGACGCGCGTGCTGCTGTGTCGCTGTGGGCATAGCAAGCAAGCGCCGATCTGCGACGGTTCTCACTATCAGACTGACTTCGAGAAGCCAGCCGCACCGCCGGACGCCGACGACGCCCACGACGCCCACGACGCCCACGACGCCCACGACGCCCACGACGCGCCCCCGACCTGAGCGCTATCGAGGCACCGTCAGCGCGTGGCGAGCGCCAGCGAGGTCACCAGCTCCGCCACCTTCGCCGGCTGGTGACGCTGCATCATGTGGCCCGCCTGCTCGATGACCTCGTGGGTGCAGCGGGCAAAGAACGCGCGACGCGCGGCCAGCTCCGCGTCCGGGAGCCGCAGCGTCGACTCGCGCGCGTCTACCACCAGCACCGGGCAAGCGATCTTGCTCCACAGCTCTCCTGCCACCTGGCGGCGAAACGCGATCGGACCGGCGGTGACGTGCAGCGGGTCATGCTTCCAGCGCAGGCCGCCCCGCTCCACCCGGGTGCCGCGCTCCGCCAGCTCGCGCGCGTGCTCGGCGCTCAGCATCGGATCATGGCGCATGAGCCGGCCCATGGCGTCCTCCAGCGAGGCCAGGGCGCGCGACGGCTCGACCCGCGCTCGCTGCCACTGATCGATCCAGCGGCCCACGCGCGCAGGCATCGCGTGCGCGCCCTCCTCTGCGATCTCCGGCGGGCCCAGCCCCTCCAGCAGGGCCAGCGCCGCGGGCTGAGGTCGCCGCGGATCGCCGGCCCTCACGCCAGCCCAGTACGATGCCACGGAGCCGCCCATCGAGTGCCCGACCAGGATCAAGTTGCCGCGACAGAGCCGCGGCAAGAGCGCGTCCAGATCCGCCAGGTAGTCGAAGAAGTAGTAGTAGCCGCCAGCGCCGATCCAGTCCGTGTCGCCGTGGCCGCGCAGATCGGGCGCGACCACGTGGAAGGACCTGGCGAGCTCCTGGGCGACCCAGCGCCAGCCCCACGCGAAATCCAGAAACCCATGCACCAGCACGACCGTGGTCTCGCTCGTCGGGTGCGGCCACTCCAGCACGTGATAGGTCAGCCCGGTAGGCAGCGCCAGGTAGCGCGACCGCGGCGGCGGTGGGGAGGTCATGGCACGGCCTCGCGCGCACAGCCGCGCACGCCGCCGCGCCAAAGGTCGGGCCCCGAGCTGGGCATCCATCGGCCGATCATGGGCCGCACTATAGCCTGGCGGCGGAGAAACCTCGCGGCCACGCCCACCGCCCTGCCGCTACGACCGGCGCGACGCGCGCATGGTACGGTGCCGCCATGAAGCGCCCCGATGACGCGCCGGTCGATGAGGCCGCGATCGCCGAAGCGATCCGCAAGCTCCGACCCGAGGAGGCAGAGCACTTCCTGCGCCAGCTCGAGCGCGCCATCGCCAAGCGCCGGCTGCAGCTCTGGGGCTACCTGGCCGGCCTGCTGGTGTGGGCGGTGTCCATGTTCTTTGCCCTCGCGTACTACGGCGCCGCGGACTCCCAGTCGTTCCGCGCTTGGGTCTTCGCGCTGCCCTTTGGCGGCCTGGCGCTGGTCCTGTGGGGGATGGGCGCGTTGGCGGAGCGGATGGGACGCGGCGCCCCACCGCCGCCCAAGGTCGGCCCCCAAGACGGCGCTTGACATGAATAGTGTACACGTGACACCAATAGGAGATGTCACGACTTCCTCTGGGTAGCACCACGTCTCTGCTCGTGCTCACCGGCGCTGGGATCTCGGCGGAGAGCGGCATCCCGACGTTCCGCGACGCTGGCGGATTGTGGGAGGGGCACAGCATGGCGGAGGTGGCATCGCCCGAGGGCTTCGCCGCGAACCCGCAGCAGGTCTGGCGCTTCTATGGCGAGCGTCGGCGAAACATGACGGGCGTCACGCCCAACGCGGCGCACCACGCGCTGGTGGCGGCGGAGAAGCGCCTCGGCGACCGGTTCTTGCTGGTCACCCAGAACGTCGACGCGCTGCACACCGCCGCTGGTAGCGAGCGGATGATCGAGCTGCACGGCAACCTGATGCGTACCCGCTGCAGCGTGTGCGACCGACCGTCGTTCGCCGACACCTCCACGTACAACGACAAGCTCCCCACCTGTGAGACCTGTGACGGCCGAGGACGCAAGAGCCTGCTGCGACCCGACATCGTCTGGTTTGGCGAGGCTATCAACCCGCAATTGATGAACCGGATCTCGCGCTTCCTGGCCACCGCGTCAACCCGGCGCACCCCGTCTGGATATGCGGACCTGGTCTTCTTGGCCATCGGCACCTCGGGCAACGTGTACCCGGCGGCCGGCCTGGTGAACGCGGTGCGCGGCATCGGCGGCCACACCTACCTGGCCAACCTCGAGGAGTCGGACAACGGCTACCAGTTCCAGGAGACGATCCTCGGCAAGGCCAGCGAGGTGGTGCCGGCGCTGTTTGCCTGAAGCCGCGGCCTGAGGTCGCGGCCTCGCTTGGCGCCGCCCGCTCCACGAGCACGCCGTCATTCCTTCACGTTCACGGCCCTCACGGCCCTCATGGCGAAGGCCACGGCGACGGGCGCTACGGATCCTTCGACAGGCGGTCGCTGAAGTCCTTGATCACCTTGGCTGGGGTCTCGGCGCGAATCTCGACCGAGAACGTCTCCCTGATCGAGTACTCCTCGTTGATGAGCGTGATGCGGTGACTGCCCACCGACAGGAGGATCTCGCGCTGCGGCGTGGTCAACCCGGTGGACTTGCCGTCGATGACGATCTCGCACGGCGGCTTGGCGCTCAAAAGCAGCGTGCCCTCGCTGGTGGCGCCTGGATCTGGGTCTTCGACGGGCGGCTTGACCTTGGTCGCCGGGGTGGGCCTGACCGCGGGCTTGGCGGTGACCGCGGGCTTGGCGGTGACCGCGGGCCTAGACGAGACCGGCGCGACCGGCGCGACGGGCGCACGGACGACAGCGGCGGCTGGCGGGGGTGAAGGGCGCGCTGGCGGGGCCGCCGGATCGGCGGGCGTGGGCAAGGGACGCGCGTCCACCTCGCTGCCGAGCGCTGCGCGCTCGAGCACCACGGTGATGGACTCGCGCTCGAGCCCGGACAGCGTGATCGGCCGGTTGGCCGAGACGTACCCTGGCATCTCGAACAGCACGGAGTGTTGCTTGCGCGGATCGAGCTTGTGAGTGGCCGGGCTTGGGCCGAGCGGCTTGCGCTCGTCCTCGGTGATCAGGGTGATGCTGGCGCCCGGCGGGTCGCTCTGGAACACCCCGGTTATCTCCATCACCGGCAGCTCAATCTTGACCCGCTGCGCCTGGCCAGCGGCCACCGTCACGTTCTGGCTCTGGCTCATGAAGCCAGGAGGCGCCTCGATCACCACTGCGTGTACGCCCGGCGCGATGCCGCGGATGCGCGAGGGCAGCCGATCGGTGCGGAGCTCACCATCCAGACGCCAGCGCGTGATGCCGGCCGGATCGACGTACAGATCGAAGCCGGTGGCGTCATCCGCCGCTGCGACCACAGGAGAGGTGCCGCTCGCGCGCCCGCCGCCGAGGCTCAGGGCCAGCGCGACACCGCCGATGACCAGCGCGGCGCCGCCAAGCCCAAGCGCGAGCATGGAGCGGTTGCCGCGCTTGCCAACCACGGACTTGCCAAACGAACGCGAGGTCAAGAGCTCACGCTCCGAGCGGCGATCGTCCGACGCCGCCGAGCGGCTGATCGGCGCTGGCAGCTCGTCGTAGCTGTCGAGCGCAGCCCTGCCCGCTGGCCCGCTGGCGACCTCCGCCGCGACTCGAGGAGCCTGCGCCGCCACCGACTGGGTGCTGCGCGTGGTGCCCGGGCGCATGGCGGAGAGATCAGCGGTGGCCATGGGCCGGCTGGCGGCGCTCCGTGGCGCCTCGGCCGCCGGCCGGCTGGCCGCCCGCGTCGAGGCTGGTTGCGCCACCGGCCCCGAGGCCGCGCGAGGTGCCGCGGGGCTCTGCGCCACCGGCCGCACCCGCGCGCTCTGCGACGCAGGTCGCAGGTCGGCGCGAGGAACCGGCGCCGACTCGAAGTCGTTGTCGTAGATCTGGGTCTCGATCTCCTCTTCGTCCTCCCACGACGACATCTCGTCGTCCGGGGCGCCAGGAGAAGAGTCAGCCAGCCGATCGCGGCTCGCGGGCCGCTCCGGCGCACGTCCCGATGCACGTTCTTCGCGGCGGTCCCCCGAACGCTCCACGCGAGGCGCCCCTGACGACGCGCCGGCCTCACGGGTCACGCGAGCCTCTCGTCTCTTTGGGGCCTCTCGGCCGTCCCGAACCGGCGCGCTGTCACGTGGCGCGCTGCGCGGTCCCCTGCTGCTGTCGTCATCTCTAGCTGCGCTCATCGAGGTCCCTGTTGACGCACCCTGCAAGCCGCCGACGGAGGCGCCGACGGAGGCGCCGACGGAAGCGCCGAAAGACGGCGCCACTGGCGGGCCGATCGCCGGACCGATCGAGTCATCGATCGAATTGCCGATCGAATTGCCGATCGAATTGCCAAGCGAACTGCCAAACGAGTGATGGGTCCGGTCGTCGCTTGGATCACGGTGTTGGTCACCGATGCGATCGTGGTTTCGATCGTGGCTGCGATCGTCGATCGGTTCGTCGATCGAGTCATCGAACGAGCCGTCGGCCGAGCCGTCGGCCGAATCGCTCGCCGACGTGTCCCGGGGCGGTGGCACCAGGAGCAACTTGGCCGGCGCGCTCGCCACGCCGCCGCCCAGCGTGAGCGCGGTTGGCTCTTCGTCCGCCGCCACCTGCCCGGACGAGACAGCCGAGACGGACGAGACAGCCGAGACAGCCGAGACGGACGGCATCGACGACGGCACCGCAGGCACCGCGAGCTGTTGCGACCGCCCAGGGGGCGGCGGCGGCGGCTTGGTGCCCACGAGGCTGCCCATCGCCAAGGTCCGGCGCGGCGACTCGCCTGCCTTGGCAGGCACCGCGCGCAAGCTCGTCACCGGGGACACCACCGCCATCGCAGGCGGTCCCGCGGGCGCGACGATGGTCGAGGCGGGTCCCTTGCGGTGCGCCCCGTTGGCTGGCGCGCGGCCACCCTTGTCGTCATGGACCGTCACGTCGGTCGTCGGCTCACCGGCTCGATCGTCGTCGGTCTGGTAGTACGAGGCAAAGCGCGTGGACTCTTCTTCGTAGTCCCTGGCAAACAGCGCCTTCATCCACGCGGCCAGGTCCTTGCGCGAACAAAACGCGCCGGTGGTGTAGACCAGATCTTGCAGCGCATCGTGCAGGTCGATGGCGTGCTGATAGCGGCTGGCGGGATCGAGCGCGAGCGCCTTGAGGACGATCTGCTCGAGCTCTCGTGGCAGCTTTGGGTTGTGAACGGTGGGCGGAGAGATCTCCACGTTGCGAACCTTCTCCAGCGTGGAGAAGTCGCTGTTACCCGCGAACAGCCGCTCGCCCGTCAGCATCTCGTAGAGGACGATGCCGCACGCGAAGATGTCGGTGCGGCGGTCGATCGGCAGCCCCCTCACCTGCTCGGGCGAGATATAGCCAAGCTTGCCCTTGAGCACGCCGGCCTGGGTCGTGCCGCCCCCCTTGCTCGTGGCCTTGGCGATGCCAAAGTCGATGAGCTTGACCTCGCCCTCGAACGACACCAGCACGTTCTGCGGGCTGACGTCGCGATGCACCAGCCCCAGCTCCGAGCCGGTCTGATCGTGCTTGTTGTGCGCGTAGTCCAGGCCCTCGCACACCTTCATCGCGATGATGCAGGCCTGGGCCACCGGCATCGGCTGGTTGTGGTACCGCAGCCGCTCGAAGACCGACTTGAGGTCTCGCCCGTGGATGTGCTCCAGGACGATGTAGTGGACGCCGTCGTTCTGGCCGATCTGCTCGATCTGCGCGATGTTCGCGTGGTGGAGCTGCGCCGCGAGCTTTGCCTCATCCAGGAACATGCGGATGAACTCTTCATCCTCCGCGATGTTTGGCAGGATGCGCTTGATGGCGACCAGATGGCGGTAGTCGCCGTCGGCGCGCGCAGTGATCGCGCGGAAGACCTCGGCCATGCCGCCGACGCTGATGCGCTCGAGCAGCTTGTAACTTCCAAAGGGAACCGGCTGTTTCATAAGTCCGTGGGCGGTCCCGCCGCAGCGTCTCCGCAAGGTACCTCAAACGACCTCGGCGAGCTACCGCGTTTGTGCGTTGCAACTCACATCTTGCGGAGGGAGATAGCCAGGCGCCCTTGGGTCATGATGCGCGACGTTCTAGCGCCGCGCCAGCGCGGAAACAAGCCGGCGTTCCAGGGGCCTGGCCCAGCAGGAGATCTACCGCTCGCGCTTTTGGCTCAGGTCTGCGCCAGGGCGGCGGCCGGCTCCAGCAGCGCCGCTCGCCGCGCCGGCAAGAATCCGCCAAGTATGCAAAAGAACGTGGAGAAGCCCAGACCGCTGAGCCAGATCCAGGACTCGAACGCGAAATACGTCGTGGGCTTGAAGGGGAACCTTGGCAGGTAGGAAGAGGACGCCCAGTCCACCAGCGCGCCACAGGAGACCGCCAGGCCCACGCCGATGAGGCCACCTATCACGCCGATGAACGCGGCCTCTCCCAGGATGATGAGCCGCACGTCGCGCCGGGTGGCGCCCACCGCTCGCAGGATCCCAAGCTCGCGCCGCCGCTCCGACACCTGCATGAAGAAGTTGTGCGCGATGTTGATCGCCGAGATCGTGATGATCACGAACGAGATCAGCACAAACAGCGACGTCACCAGGAAGATGGCGGTGGCGAAGCGCTCCCCCAGCGAGTCCTCGAGCCGCAGGCCCAGATCATCCTGCAGCCACTGGCTGAACACCGCCAGCTCGTCCTTGTTCTTCAAGGTCACGATGATCGAGGAGTACGTCCCGGCCGCCTCTTCTCCCAGGTACTCGCGGTTCCAGCGCCGGATGTAGTCGATGGGCATGGTCATGCCGATGGGCATGGCCTTGGGGCTGATGCCGATGAGCTGCGCCTCGATGCGGCGCCGCTGCGAGCGATCGATCTTGGCGTTGGAGCCGGTGACGATCGTGCTGCCGAGCCCGATCGTGAACCGCATCCTGCCAAGGCCGCCGCGCTTGACGATGAACTCCGCGAGATCGGAGTTGATGGTGGGCAGGCCATGCGACTTGGCGAACTGGCCGTTGTAGAGTTCCAGCAGCGTCGGCGAGACCACCACCGGCACCCGCCGGGTGCAGACCCTGGTCGACTCGTCGCAGTAGTACAGGTCAGGCTTGGGGCACGTGTTCTTGTAGCCGCGGGGTCTGGGAGCGGCGGCCGGTTCACCGACCGAACCGGCGGCCGGGCTGGCCGTCGTTCCAGACGTCGGTCCAGCAGGCGTTCCTGCCGCTGGCGCGGCCGGCGCGGCTGGCGCTGGCGGAATGTAGTAGTCGTCTTCGTCCGGGTCGGGCGGCGCTGGCTCACACGCGACCTTGGGCTGGTCCTTCTCCACGATCTCCCAGTCCCGGAACAGCTCCGCGGTGCGCGGGCTATCGCCCACGAAGCCCGCGTCGATGCCATCGGCGAACCCGCCGACCTCGAAGCGCAGATCTTGCCCTTCAAAGCGGCCCTTGCCATACGCCGGGAAGTTCAGGTTCATGCGGGGCAGCGCCTCCGCCACCTCCGGTCGCTTGCGGATGGTGTCCACGATGGCGTCATCCAGCCGCTTCTCCCCCAGGAGCAGCGAGGCGCGCGGGGCGACCACCTGGACCTGCTCCAGCGGAAAGATCTTGCCCAGGATCACCGCGCGAACGCCGGTGGAGAGCCCCAGGAAGAACACGAAGGCCGCGATCCCCATGACGATGCCGAACGCCGACAGCACAAAGTGCTTGGGGCTCCGCAGGGTGTTGGCGACGATCATCCGCACCATGCTGCGAGCGGGCATCATGACGGACCTGCCTCCGCGAGAGCTTCATCCGTGGTCTCCACGATCTTGCCATCGCGCATGGCGATCACGCGCTGCGCGATGCTCGAGACCCGGCGCTCATGGGTGACGATGAGCAGGGTCACGTTGTCCTTGGAGTTGAGCTCGCGGAAGAAGTCGATGACCTCTTTGCCGGTCTGCGAGTCCAGGTTGCCGGTGGGCTCGTCGCACAAGAGCAGCGAGGGCGAGGCAAACAGCGCGCGCGCGATGGCCACCCGCTGTTTTTGCCCTCCGGACAGCTCCGAGGGGCGGCGCAGCGCCAGCTCGGCCATCTTGACCCGGCGCAGCGACTCCATGCCGCGCTCCTGGGCGTGGGAGGCATCTTTCTGCGAGAAGGCCGCTGGCAAGACCACGTTGCCAAGGCAGGTCAGGTGATCGAGCAGGTTGAAGGCCTGAAAGACGAAGCCGATGGACTCGTTGCGCAACCGCGCCCGCTCGGGCTCGCTGGCGGTCTGCAGGTTGAGCCCAAGGACACTGACCTCGCCCTGATCTGGCTGGTCCAGCCCGCCGATGATGTTGAGCAAGGTGGACTTGCCGGAGCCAGACTGGCCCACCAGCGCCACCATCTCCCCGGGCTGTATCTCCACGGAGACCTTGCGCAGCACCTGCGTACGCGCGGCGCCGCTGCCATAGCTCTTCTCGACGTCGCGAACGCAGATGACCGGCGACCCAGACACGGGCGCACCGTAGCATCCCCCCACTGGCACCGGCTAGCTGGGCGGTGCAAAACGAAAAGGGCATGATGGGCCATGGCCAACCGCCACCCTGTGCCGCATCTCGCGTCCACCGCCTCGGCGTCGCAGCCGCGCCGCGCGGTCGCCACGCTGGCCCCGCGTCGTCGAGCGCAGCGCCGCGCAGCGCAGCTCGCCGTGCCCTACGCCGCCCGCTGGCTGTGCCTCGCTGGCCTGGGGCTTGGCGCCTGCCAGCTCCCCAGCCCGCCCGCGCAGCTCGATCCGGCGGCCATCTGGGTGTCCTCCGAGGTGACGATGCGCACAGACACCGTGGGGCAAGCGCCGTTCGACTCGCAGGCGAGCTTCGTGCTGGTGGACGCCGAGAACCGCTCCTCCGAAGCCGCCATGGTGACGCTCGCGGGGACGTTTCGCGATGAGCGCGGCGCGAGCCTGAGCAAGCTCCGAGCGGAGTCGCTGTGGGTCCCCGCCGGGGGCCGGCGGATGTTCGCGCTGGTGGACAAAGAGCGCAAGCCGCGGCCTGGCGCCCGCGGCGCGCAGCTCCTGGTGAGCGGCGCCAAGGTGCTGGCGGCGCGCCCGGTGATGCGCGTCATCGACGAGCGTAGCTTCGACGACTTCGGCAAGACCGTTACGGTGGCCACGCTGGTCAACGACGCCGATCGGCCAGGCAAAGCCATGGTGTTCGCCGCGTTCTACGACGCCCGGCAAAAGCCGATGGCGCGACCCTTCACCTCGGTGCCCATCGAGGCCCAAGGCCGGCTGCCGCTGCGCTTCGTCGGGCCCCAGGGCTCGCGGAGCGGGATGATCTTCCTTGGCGATCTCGTGTACTGACCGGAAATTCTCTGCGCTCGCTGCGGCGATCACGTGAGGCTCGACGCCAGCAGTGACACGACGCTCGCGCGTTCGAGCCAAGCTAGGCGGCGCGCGGACGAGTCTGGTTCTGACGATGCAGGCGCAGGAGCGCGCGCACCGACTTGGGCATCTGCAGCGGCTCGAGGTCAAAGCCAGCCAACGCATTGGCCAGCGTGGTGACGCGCTCGTCGGACACCGCGCGCTTGTCGATGATCACGCGGTACTGCCCCTTCACCCGACACAGGCCGCCATGGCCAACGCTCGCTTGCAGGGGCTCGTAGCTCACCTTGATGGAGAGCTGTGCTGCCACGGCCTCCAGCAGCTCGAGCATCGCTTCAGGCTTCATGTGGCGTTCACCCTAGATGGGCGATCTCGCCACAGCAACGCAGGACTTCGTCAAATGCGGAGAAAACACGTCCCGGGATCTGCTCTGCCCGGTGCGCGTGTCCGGTTCTCGGACCCAGGAGATCTCCCCGCTCTGCGGGAGAGATCTCTCCCGCGCGATCACCGGGTGAGGCGAGGCTTGGTCTCCTCGACGACCAGCTCGCTGTCAGGGGCCGCGGAGGCGGGCTCGCTGGGCGAGGCGACCGCTTCGTCAGGGAGCGAAGGACCCGCGCTCGCGTGGGGTGCCCTCGGCGGCTCAGCGGGTGACGGGAGGCCCGGCAGCGGCGGGCGGTGGCCTTCGCGCCCGCGGCCCTCGTCGCCGGCGCCCGCGGGCCACTTGAGATCGAAGTCCTCCCGCCCCAGCGCGGCCGCCAGGCCACCTGGCAAGACCGCGGTGAACTCGCCGGTCTGTCCCTCCTCCACCGGATCGATCACCAACCCGGACTCTGGATCGGCCGCGCGATCCAGATCCAGGATGCGATCGGAGCCAACGTAGTCCGTGGTCTCGTACTTGGTGAGGCGGCCGATCTTCTTGACGATGGCGGCCATCCGCTCGCTCTGCTCCGAGATGGTGGTGACCGCGCGCATGTGGGGCGCGTCCGGCTTGCTCTGCCGCCGCAGCAGCTCACAGAACCCCAGGATGGAGGTCAGCGGCTGGTTCAGCTCGTGCGCCGCGGCGCCGGCCAGCTCTGCCACCAGCGCCTGCTTCTCGGTGAGCTGGAGCTGACGCTGCGCCTGGGCCAGCCGTTGCTCCATGCGGATGCGCTCCCGCAGGTCGGTCAGGATGCCCACGGTGGCGACCTCTTCGCCGCCCTCGTAGATGATGGCGGCGGTCATGCTCACCGGCACCATGTCGCCGGTGTGGATCCGCACCTCGCGCCGGGTGGCGTCCAGCCTGCCGCCGCCGCCGTAGGCGTTGGAGCGCAGCATGCGCATGATCTGACGCGCGGCGTTCTTGTCGTAGAGGTCCCACACCGGACGCTTGCCGATCATGTCCTCGGCGCGGAGGCCAAAGAGCCGCTCCGCCCCCTGGTTGAACAGGATGATGGTGCCGTGCAGATCCGCGGCGATGATGGCGTCGACCGTGGAGTCGATGAGCCGCTCCAGGAACTCCTTGGTCGAGCGCAGCTCATGCTCCAGCTTGCGCTCGGCGGTGACGTCGCGGAAGGAGAAGATGACGGCGCCGGTGCCGGCGAGCACGGTGGAGGTGGAGACCGAGACCTGCACCGGCGCGCCCACCGTGGTGCTCAGGGACAGGTCAAAAGGGGCCACGTTGGCGCCGGCCAGCACCTGGGTGATGCCCTCTTCGATCTGCGCGCGCTGCTCCAGCGGGGCTTGCTCCACCAGCATGGTGCCGATGAGCCCGTCGCGAGCGAACCCGGTGATTCGCTCGCCGGCGCGGTTCATGAACAGGATGCGACCGCTCTCGTCGAGCACCACCACGCCGTCGGTGCCGGCCTCGAAGTGCTCCTTGAGCGAGTCGATGCCGCGCAGGCGGCGCTCGGCCTCGTAGCGGTCGCGCGAGATGCGGTGGGTCTGCTCGCGCAGGCTGGCCAGGACCGGCCCGTGGCGCAGGTGCGCGGCGGTGATGCTGGTGACGAGCTGGGCCAGCTCCAGGCCGCGGCCCGCGACATGGCCGACGCCCGGGGTGCTGCGGCGCAAGAGGATCACGCCCAGGAGCCGCCCACGCCACTGCACGGGCAGGACCGCGCTGCCGCGCACGCCGCGCTCCGCGAGCATGGGCCCCAGGCGCTCGGTGAGCGGATGGGTGATGACGTCGTCGATCAAGACCGGTGCGCTGGTCTTCATCGCGTGCAAGATCTCGGGGTACTCCGCCATGGCCAGCGTGAACTGCCGGCGGGTCGGGGCGTCGGTGGCGGCGATGACAAAGCCGTGATCGGAGCCTTCGATGCAGGCGATGAGGGACGCGCGATCGAAGCGCAGCGCCTCTTGCACGACCTCGAGCACGGCGACCAGCGCGTCGACGTCATCCCCGTGGTTGGTGAGGATATCGTTGACCCGGATGAGCTCGGCCGGGATGGGCGCCAGGTCCACCCGACGGGAAGCGGTGAGCAAGGTCTCCGCGCGCTCGCGCAAGAGCCGCGGCGACAGCGGTGGCCGGATGATATCGGTGGCCCCGGCCTCGAGCACGTCATCCACCAGGGACAGCCAGCCGCCCGCTGGCGACGACACCTCCCCGGCCGCCATCACCGCCTCGGGGGTGGCCCCGGGGTACGGCGCCAGGTGGGGAGCCTGGTGAGGCCGCGTGTGATCCGAGGAGATGACGTCGTCGTGGGCGAGCTCCTCCACGACGTCCTCGGGCGCGACCTCCGGCACCCCGGCGTTCATCGGCAGCACGGCGAGGATGGGCACATCGGTCAGGTGCGGCGCGGCGCGGGCCTGCCGCACCAGGTCGTAGACCGTGCTGCCGGTGATCACCAGGAGGTGCGGTCGCGCGCTGGTGTCCAGGGTGGCGCTGGGGGTGGCGGGCATGCGCGCCTGCGCGAACAGATCCGCGATGGCTTCTCGCTCCGACTCGGAGTCTCCGACGATGACTACCGTGTGCATGCGCCCCCCATGCTCCCCGCGCTCCCCGCGCTCCCCGCGCCGTCGACATCGACGCCCACCTCGCCGCCCTCCCCGGCCCGCGGTGGGGTCTGCCACCTGATCGCGCGAATCTCGCGAATGGCTACGCCTTTCGCCCCTGCTGCAAGCATGGCGCTAGCCTATCACGCGCGCTCGGCCAATCGCCGCCAAGCCGCCATGGCCGCCGCCATCACCTCCTTGGCCGGCACGCCATGTCGCTGCGCCGCGCGGACGCAGTCGTCCAGCTCCGGAGCGGCGTTCATCACCGCGCCACCGTCGCGCGCGACCTTGACCGACAGCGGGCCAAACGCGGTCTCCACGGTGACGATCTCGCGGTCCAGCACCCGCCGCCAGCGCGGCGAGCAACGCACGCCAATCGACGTGGTCTCGCGCAAGATCGCAGCCATCACCGCCTGGCGCTGCGCCGCAGGGGCGAGCGCGCACAGCCACAGCGCCGCGCGGCCCTTCTTCATGGTGATGGGAGTCCACCAGACGTCGAGCGCGCCGGCCGCGAACGCCGCCTCCAGGGCCACCGAGCAAAGCTCGGGGCTCATGTCATCGATGTTGGCCTCGATCTGCCAGACCTGCTCCTGTCCCAGATCAGGAGACAGATCAGGTGACAGACCAGGAGACAGGCCGGGCGACAGGCCAGACGCAGGGTCGGGAGCCAGCGCGCGCTCGAGGACCGGGGCCACGGCGCACAGCCTCAGCACATTGGGACGGTCGGTCAGCTCCAGATCGCCGGCTCCCCAGCCCACCGCCACGGCGCGCCCGGTGGGCATCGGGGTCCAGTGGGTGACGGTGGCGGCCAGGATCGCGGCCCCGGTCGGCGTGCAGAGCTCACGCGCGCACCTGCCGTCGGTCATGACGCCACCGGCGGCGCGCAAGATCTCCAGCGACGCCGGCGCGGGCACCGGCAGGATCCCGTGCGCGCAGCGCAGGGTGCCGTGCCCCATGGCGACCTGCGCACACGACGCGCTCCGCGGCGCGAGGTACGCCCACGCCGCCGCGGTGCCGACGATGTCCACCACCGAGTCGATGGCCCCGACTTCGTGGAACGCGACGGTCTCGAGGGTGCTGCCGTGGAGCTTGGCCTCGGCGCGCGCCAGCCGATCGAAGATGTCGAGCGCCAGCGTCTTGATGTCCGGCGCGAGCTGGCTCCCGTCGATGCGCTGGCGCAGGTCACGGTAGTGGACGTGGCCGCCATGGTCGTGGCTCGGCGGATGGGCGTGACCTGAGTCGTAGTGACCGTGCTCGAGGTGGGTGTGGTCGGGCTCGTCATGGTGCCCATGATGCTCGTGGTGCCCATGATGCTCATGGTGCTCATGGTGTCCATGGTGCCCATGATGCTCATGGTGCCCGTGCTCGGCGGCCGCGCCAGACGCATGGCCAGCGTCGTGCTCGTGCGCTGGCAGGCCATCGAGTCCGCCGTCCGTGGCGACCGTGACGTTGACCGCCGCCACGCCGCCGCGCACGCAGCGGTCGGCAGACAGGCGGCGGCGCCCCGCGCCCACCAGCTCGAGCGCGTCGCCCACCACCTCGATCGGCACGCCGAGATCGAGCAGCGCGCCGAGCGTCATGTCGCCTGCGATGCCGCTGGCGCAGTCAAAATGAAGATGCAGGCCGTGCAGAGGATGAGGAGGCTTGGTCATCTGGGCTCCGCGGGGACCCTACGACCTCGGCTCCGCTTGCGCCAGGTGGGCCAGGCGGGCAATCCGCACCGCCGCCACCGCGGCGCCAAAGCCGTTGTCGATGTTCACCGTGGTGATGCCCGGCGCGCAGGAGGTCAGCATGCTGGCCAGGGCGACCAGGCCGCCAAACCCCACGCCGTACCCGACGCTGGTGGGCACCGCGATGACCGGCACCCGCGCCAGGCCCGCGACCGCGGTGGGGAGCGCGCCCTCCATGCCGGCGACCACCACCAGCACCCCGACGCCCTCGAGCTCCGGCAGCCGCGCCAGCAGGCGATGCACCCCGGCGACCCCGACGTCGCTGAGCGACAGCACAGGCGCGCCCAGAAACTGACAGGTGGCCGCCGCCTCTTCCGCCACCGGCAGGTCGCTCGTGCCCGCGCAGATGACGCCCACCGGCGCCGCCGCCGGCCGCGGCGCCTGCGGCGCGATCCGCACGACGCGGGCGACCTCCAGGTACTCGGCCTCCGGTACCTGGCCGAGCACCAGCGCGGCCTTGTCCGGGGTCACCCGGGTCGCCAGCGCGCCGTTGCCGAGCCGCGCCAGCGCGACCAGGATCTGCGCGATCTGGGTGGCCGTCTTCGCTTCGCCAAACACCACCTCGGGGATGCCGGTGCGCAGCTCGCGATGGTGATCCACCAGGGTGGCGCCGCCTTGGTGCGGCACCTCCTGAAACGGCAGCTCCCGCAGGCGCTCGACGGCGGCCTCCACCGTGACGCGACGTTCCTCCACGCCACGCAGGAGATCCAGGAGCTGCTGCCGGTCCACGGGCTCGTCTTTAGCCCGAATCGTCGGCGCTGCCAACTCGGGAAAGGTTACTTGCGCTTGCGCGTGATGCGCACCGTCTCGATGGCGCGGTCCGTCGCCGCGATGACCTCCAGCGTCGCGCTCCCCACCACCAGCGTCTCGCCCACCGCCGGGATCCGCCGGAACCTGTCGATGAGCAGCCCACCCACCGTCTCGTAGTCGTCGCTCTCGGCAAGTCCCAGGTCCAGCTCCGCGTTGATCCGGGTCACGCTGGTGCGCGCCGCCACCCGCCACATCCCCGGCTTCTCGGCCTTGATGGGCGACGGCTCACGATCGTACTCGTCGTCGATGTCGCCGACGATGATCTCCAGCAGGTCCTCGATGGTGACGATGCCCACCGCCCCGCCATACTCATCCACCACGATCGCCAGGTGCTGCCCCTCCGCCTGGAGCTCGCGCAAAAGCTCGCTGGCGCGCATGGTCTCGGGCACGTAGATGGGCGGGTTCGCCAGCCCCTCCAGCGTGCGCGGCGCGCCGTCCTTGTCCCTGGGCCCTTCGCTGGCGGCGGTCAGCAGATCGAACACATGCACGATGCCCACCACGTCATCCACCCGCGACCGGTAGATCGGCATGCGTGAGTGTTGCTTGTCCGCGACCTCGCGAACGGCCTCGGACAGCTCGGTGTCCTCTGGCAGCGCGGTGACCTCCGAGAGCGGCACCATCAGCTCGCGCACCGTGTACTCGGACAGCTCGAAGACGTTGGCGATCATCTCGCGCTCGTCGGCGCTGATCTGCGGCTTGTCGGTCTCGGGCTCGCTCTCGATGAGCAAGGCCAGCTCGTCGCGCGTGGCGAAGGCCTTCTTGCGGTCGGTGTGGGTCAGCCGGGTCAGCGCGGTGGCGAACCAGCCCACCATCACCACCATCGGCCGCAGCAGGTACGACCACGCGGCGATCGCGGGGGTCAGGAGCTCCGCGAGCCGATTGGGGTTGCCCTGGACCACGCCCTTGGGCAGCAGGTGGCCAAAGACCAGCATGGCCGGCACCAGGATCGGCACGGCCCACAGCGGGTGGAGTCCTCGCGCCGAGAGCTGCATCGCCAGGATCACCACCGCGACGATGGCCGCCAGGTTCGCGCCAAGCAGCGTGGTCGACAGCGTGATCTGCGGCTCGGACACCAGGCGCTCGGTGAGCTTGGCGCGCTTGCTGCCGGCCAGCGCGCGCTGGCGCAGCCGCGCGCGATCGCAGGCGGTGAGCGAGACCTCGCCGGCGACAAACAGCGCCAGCGTGCCGATGCAGGCCAGCAGCGCAAACACCAGCGAGCTGATGGGGAGCGCGTTCATGACCGCACCTTGCGCTCGCCGGCGTCGGCAGCGGGCGACTCGGCGGGCACCTGGCCGGGCACCTCGCCGGGCACCTCGCCGGCCGCCCGGGGGCTAGCCTCCCCGTCGCGCTCCGGCGACGGCGCCTCGAGATCGGCGAGGTCCGTGGCCGGCGGCGTGACCTCTTCATGCACCTCGACCCGCGCCGACTTGCGCGAGCGCATGGGCGGCTCGTGCTCTGGATCGTCCTCGAGACGCGACACCACGCCGTGTCGGCCGTGTCCGCCGTCTCCCTCGTCTCCCTCGTCTCCCTCATCCGCGGTGGCAGCGCCCTCGCTCCGCCCGCCGGGCTCGGCGCTGGGCGCGCCAGCGGAGGTCCGCTCCACCCGACCGCGCCGCGCCTGCAGGCCCTCTCGCTCGTCGCGCAGCGTGCCAAAGAGCTGGGCCAGGACATCGTCCATGGTCACGAGGCCCAGCACCTTGCCGTACTCGTTGACCACGATGGCCATGTGGACCTTGCGCTGCTTGAAGGTCAGAAACACGCGCTTGACTGGCGTGGTGCGCGGCACAAACAGCGGCTCGTGCAGGAGCTCACCCAGGGGCCGGCCCTGGCCTTGCGGGCGCAGGAGGTCCTTGGCGTTGAGGATCCCCCGCACGTTGTCCAGCGACTTCTGGTAGATCGGCACGCGCGAGAAGCCGCGGCCGGCGACCTCCTTGAGCAGCCTGGCGGTGGGCAGGTCATAGGACAGCGCGAACACGCGGTCTCGCGGCGTCATGATCTGCCCCACGTTCTTGTCCGAGAACTCGAACACCTTGTGGATGAGCCGGCGCTCGCGCGCGTCCACCTGCCCCTGCGCGGAGCTGGCGTCGATCAACGTGCGGAACTCCTCCTCCGAGAGGTCCCGCTGGGGCGCGCTGCGCGCCCCGCCCAGCGGTCGCAGCAGCAGCTCCACCAGGCCGCCGATGATCCATCGCACCGGCGCGACCAGGGCGTGAAACAGCGAAAGGGGCGCCGCGGCGATGCGCGCCCAGGACAGCGGCGACTTGAGGGCCACCGCCTTGGGCGTGACCTCTCCCAGCAGCACCAGCACCGGGACCATGATGGCGATCGCCACCGTGGCGTGCGCCCACGAAGCCAGCTCCAGGTGGCTCACCACCAGCCCCAGCACCAGCACCGTGATCACGCTGTTGATGCTCTCGTTGGCGATGAGCACCGTGGTGATGAGGCGACGGGGCTGGTTGAGCATGGCCAGCACCCGCTTGTCAGAGGGGCGCTCGGACCGCGAGAGCTGCTCCCGGTCCACCCGGCGCAACGCGAACAGCGCGACCTCGGTTCCTGAGAACAACGCCGAGACCAGGACGCACACCGCAACAATGACTATCTCCACGTCGTCTCCGGGCGGAACCTCGTCCTGCCACACCTGCGCGAGCGCTTCATGAGGCCCGCAAAATAGCAGGGAAATCCTCGGCGTGTCGCCCACGTCGCGGCGCAACGATCGCGCGGCTCAGCGGCCCGCCACCTGGGCGGTGGGGAAGGCGGCCAAAAACGTTGCGCCGGCGCCAGGATCGCTGTCTACCCAGATGGATCCGCCATGGGCCTCGACGTACGCTTTGACCAGGGTCAGGCCCACGCCGCTGCCGCCGAAGGCGCGGGTCGAGGACGAGTCCACCTGATAAAACGGCTCGAAGATCTGCGGCACGAGCTGACGAGAGATGCCGATTCCGGAATCCGTGACCACCAGGTGGACCGCTGGCGGCGAGCTGGGATCTCCGGGGATGAGGGTGCCGCCGCGGACGGTCACATCGACGCGGCCGCTGTCTGGCGTGAACTTCACGGCGTTGGACAAGAGGCACGACACCACCTGGCGCAGCTTCTTGCGATCGCCGAGGATCATGCCGTCCACCGGCGCCTCCACCGCGATCTGGATGCCGCGCTTCTGCGCGGCGGTCACGAAGCTCGAGACCTCGCTGCGCACGAGCTGGGTCAGCATCACGGGCATGCGATCCAGCGAGAGCTGCCCCGACTCGATCGAGGAGGCGTCCAGGACGGCGGAGATGAGCCCGAGGAGCTGATCTGCCTTGCCCAGGATGGTCTGCACGTAGTCTCGCTGATCGAGGCTCAGCGGGCCGGCCAGCCCCTCTGCCAGCATCTCGCCGTAGCCGATGATGGAGGTCAGCGGCGTGCGCAGCTCATGGGACATGTTGGCCAGGAAGTTGGACTTGAGCCGGTCCAGCTCCTCGAGCCGATGGACGGCGCGGTCGAGGCGTTCGCGCTTGTCGTTGAGCTCGCCGATGGTGGTCGCCATCTGCCGCTCGTGCTCGGCCACCGCGTCGAGCCTTAGCTGGGCCTGGCGGATGACGGCTCCCAGCACGGTCTCGGTCAAGGACAGCGCCTCGATCGCCGCGTCGCCCTCCGCGAGCAAGGTGCCGATGCGCTCGCCGTCGATGGTGATCTCGCGGCGCTCGGCGGTCGGGCCGACTGGCCCGCCGAGCTGCCAGCCGTCGCGATCGACGACCGCGAGGTGCGTCTTGGTCGCGGCGGCGATGGAAGAGCACAGGGCGCGCCACTCGACAGCGGTGAGCAGGCGGCTCAAGGGGATGGGGATGGTGTGCGAACGCGCCACGTGGCCCCAGTATGCACTACCGAGCGCCCCACCGCAGGGCTGCGCTCACCCAGCGCTCACCCAGCAGGCGCCGCGGGCGGCCCGGCGCTAGCGTCCCCTTGGGCCGCGCTCGCTCTGGGCCGGCGAAGGCGCCCGCCCGGCGTCCGACGACGACGAGCCGCGCGAGCCGCGCAAGAACGCGGTGTACATCGCGCCGGCGCCAAGCGCGACGACCAGCATGATGAGCACGGCGGTGGCGCCGCGGTACGGCGCGCGCTCGACCTGGCGCACCGCCGCGGAGGCCAGCATCGCCGCCTCGGCGGTGCGGCGCACCCTGGCCATCTGGCGCTCCGCCAGGGCGTCGCCCGGCCGGCTGCGCCGAGCGTCCTGATACTTGCCGGCGGCCCAGGCGAAGGCGCCAGCCGCCGTGGCGGCCTGCACGAATGCATCGTGGCGAGCCTGATCGTCCCAGCGCTCGAGCACCGCGCTCCAGGACGCGCGCAGGGTGTCGGAGAGCTCCGCCTCCTGGGCAGCGGAGAAGCCGGCCATGCGCTCCGCCGCCAGGCCGCAACCGGGACACGCCGCGCGCTGGCCATACGCCGCGTGACACTTGGGGCAGTGGCGCGCTACCTCGACCTCGGCGCCGACACTGGCCGCGTCACCGGCTTTGTTACCGGCGCTGTCACCGGGCCTGTCACCGGCTCTGTCACTGTCTCTGGCGAGGCCGGCGCCTCGGCCCGCTGGCTCGCGGACCGGCACCTGGGCGATGGCGCCGCAGTGCTCGCACTGCACCTGCGCCTTGGCCTCGGGGCCGAGGCTGCGCGCGGCCAGCGCCAGCGGGCCGATCTCGCCGCAGGAGTCGCAGAGGAGCCGCACGCCGAAAGCATGACAGAGCTTGGCCACACTCACAACGGCGGCCGAAACGGCACCGGCGTGAAGATGAGGAGGAAGAGAATCGCCACCCCGACCGCCAGCCGTCGTCGCGCCGGATCGAGCGCGATGTCGTCGACCGCGGGGTGATATTCCCCGGCCGAGCGACGCATGAGAAGAAGTAGCAGAGACCAGGTGAACCACGGCAAGCCGCCGTACGAGGCGTAGCGCAACGCGGCCCCCAGCGACAGTCCATGCTCCAGCGCCACCGCGAACATGATCGATGCCAGCGCGACCCCGAGCGCCGGCATGACCACGTGGAGCCGGCGGGACCACTGCTCGTGGCGGCCGCCGAGCACCGCTCGGGCCAGGTGCCCGCCGTCGAGCTGTCCGATCGGGATGAGGTTTATCATCGTGACCAGGAGGCCCACCCAGGCGGCGAACGCCATCGGGTGGAGCTGCACGTCGATCCCGTCCGCCGGCAGGTACCGGCCAAACACCGCCAGCTTGAACGCGAGGTAGAGCAGCGAGTTCCCCTCGAGGATGTTCCCTGGCGGCACCGGCCCGAGCTCGGACCACGACAGCCCAAGGCCGAGCAGCGGCAGCGCCACCGCGACTCCGGCCAGCGGCCCGGCCACCCCCACATCGAAGAGCCGGTGCGGCTCGCGGATGGCCTGCGGCATGCGAATGACCGCCCCCAGCGTGCCCAGCGAGACCTGCGGCGGCAGCGGGATGAAGTACGGCAGGGACACCGGCACGCCGTGCCACCGCGCCACGAGGTAGTGGCCGAACTCGTGGCACACGAGGATGCTCATCAAGGTGGCGGAGAACCAGGCGCCGCCAAAGCTGTAGGTGGTGACGCACGCGGCGAGGAACAGGCCGACGTGGATCGCGAGCTGTCGCAGGGTGAGCTTGGGGAGCTCGGCCTCGGGCTCCGAAGCGGCGCCGACCTCGCCGACCTCACCGACCTCGCCGACCTCACCGACCTCGCCGACCTCGCCCTCGGGGTCGGCTGCCTGGCCTCGCTCGCCGTCGGGCGCAGGCTCGGCCTCGCCGTCGGCGCTGGGGCCCAAGGTCTCCTTCACCGCGACAAGCTTGACAGGCGCATCCCCTCGCGTCACGGGGCGAGCACCAGATCTTCGCCATCCACCTGCAGCATCGTCGGCTCACGCACCACCTCGCCGCGGTCATCGAGGCTCAGCGGCCCGCACGCCCCCAGCTCGAGACGCGCGTGCAAGAGCGCGCGCCTCGCCCGCTCGCGATCTCCGTCCACACCGGCTTGCAGCGCCTGCGCCATCCACGTCGCGGCGTCGAACCCCTGGACCGCGGCCGCGCTCGGCGGGTGCCCAAGCGCGGTCGCGAGCTGGGCCGTCGCCTCGGCCGCGACGTCATCGCGCAGGGCGGTGCAGACCTCCATCACCAGCGCCCCTTGCACCGCGGCGCCGCCGCGCGCTGGCAAGCTCGGCGAGTTCCAGCCGGCGCCGCCCACGAGCTGCACCACCGTGGGGATCGCGCCGCGGTACTTCCGCCGCAGCCGGAGCGGATCCATGATCTCTTCGGTGCGCAGCTCCACGCCGAAGTACGGCAGATACGCCGCCACCAGCGCGCCGCGCTCACCGCGATCCGGCACGTAGAGCAGCGAGAAGGCGACGTCGGGGACGAACGTCTGCCAGGCGCGCTTGCCGCCGCGTCGCAGGTGCGCGGCCAGGCGAGGATTGCGCGCCGGGACGAGGCCCAGCAGCTCCTTGACGTCGGCCTCCAGCGAGCCGCCAGCCGCGTCGTAGCGCCCCCGCGCCGCCAGCTCGAGGCCCAGCTCCTCGGCGCGCGAGACGAACGCGGCCGCGGCCAGCTCGCCAACGTCGTCGCGCGGCGCGAACACCGCGACCGAGCGGAAGTCGTTGGCAGCCGCCCACTGCGCCACCGCCCTGGCCTCGTCCTCCGCGGACCACGCCAGGCGAAACACGCCGAGCTCCGGCGTGGCGCCTTCTCCGGGCGCCAAGAGGGCGATGGCGATGCCGCGCGCGGCGGCCCGCCGAGCCGCCGCCAGCGCCTCGCGGTCGCCCACCGGGCCCAGGATGGCGACCGCGCCGTCTTGCACCGCGCGGTCGACCATGTCCGCGGCCTGCGCCGGCTCCCCTCGCGTGTCGAGCACCTGCCATTGCACCCCGGGCACCAGCTTGACCGCGCGCCACAGCTCCTGGCCGATGGCGGAGAACCGGCCGCTCATCGGCAAGAGCACCGCCACGCTCCGCGCCCGCCCCGCCGCCTGCCGCGACGCCGCCCGCAGCTCGGCGAGCTGCGCGGCCAGCGCGGCCGACGGCGACGAGCCGGCGAGCGCGGCCTCGGCGCGGGCCAGATGCGGCGCCGCGAGGTCCTGGGCGCGCGCGTGCAGCCAGAACCTGGCCAGGTGCAGCGCGAGCTGGGCGCCGCCGGGCTCGGTGGCCCGCGCCACCGCGAGCTGCTCCAGCGCGCCGATGCTGGTGGCCGGGACCTGGGCCAGCGCGCGCGCGAGGGTCGCCTCTTGCGCCGGCCCCGCGCCGGGGCGGCCAAGCTCGCGCAGCGCGACGCGCACGGCGGCGAGTGCTCGATCGGGCCCTGGCGAGGTGCGGCGCGCCGGCCCCAACGCTTGGCCCGGCGCCGGTTCGCCACCGCTCGCCGCGTCGGGGGATGCTTGGGATGGCTCGGGGGATGGCTCCGCCCCCGTCGCCGCCTCGTGACGATCGCCCAGCTCTTCCTCGAGCCAGGACGCGGGCCCAGGCGCCGAAGCCGGCGCCGCGCCGCAGCCCAACACGCCGAGCGCAGCAGCAGCCAGGACCTGCGCGCCTCGCGCACCTCGCGCGCCTCGAGCTGCCGTCACCTGCGCCGGGCGTCGCACGGTCACTCGTCCAGGAGCGAGCGCATTCGATCGAGGAGCCCCTTCTTGCTCGTCGACGGGCGCGTCTCGCCCATGGTGCGCGCGAGCTCCTCGATGAGCTCCCGCTGGCGCGAGCTCAGCTCGGTGGGAACCGCCACCATCACCTTCACCAGGTGATCGCCCCGCTGCGCCGCCTTGCCGGGGCCATGCGGCACGCCCTTGCCACGAATGCGAAAGGCGCGGCCAGGCTGGGTGCCCTCCGGGATGCGCATCTTGACCTTGCCGTCGAGGGTGGGCACGTCCACCACCGCGCCAAGCGCGGCCTGCGAGAACGACACGAGCTGCTCGCTGCGCACGTCGAAGCCGTCGCGCCGGAACACCGAGTGCTCGGCGACCCGCACGATCACGTTGAGATCCCCTGGCGCCGCGCCGCCTCGGCCGGGCTCCCCCTCCCCCGCGATCCGCTTGACCGCGCCGTCCTTGGTGGCCGGCGGCACCACCACGGTGAACTGGCGCCGACGCCCCCCGCCTGGATCCGTCTGGCCCTCGAGCGGCTGGTCCGGCACCGAGATGGTCTTGCTGGTGCCAAACGCCGCCTCCTCGAAGGTCACCTCGAGCGTGTAGCGCAGGTCGCGGCCGCGCTGCTTGGCCTTGCGCCGACGCAAGACGTCCCCGATCATCTCCTGCGCAGCGTCCACCACCGCGCCAAACCCCACCCCGCCGGCCGCCGCGTCCCCGGCCGCGCCAAAGCGATCGTAGCGCGCTCGAGCGCTTGGCTCCGAGAGCACCGCGTAGGCCTCATTGATCTCGCGAAAGACCTCTCCCGCGTCGGCCTTGTCCGGGTTGACGTCAGGGTGGTGGCGCCGGGCCAGCTCGCGAAACGCGCGCTTGATGTCCGCCTCGCTGGCGTCCCGGCTCACGCCGAGGATCTGGTAGTAGTCTCGCCTGCGCTTGGCCATCACGCATCTCCGTCGTCGCTGCTGGTCGCATAGATGACCTCGCCGAGCTGCTGCGCCGAGACCTCCAGCCGCGCCAGCGCCTCTTCGACCAGCAAGAGATCATCGGTGTCGAGCGCCGCGCGGCAATCCGAGATCTCGGCGAGCAACAGCTCGCGCTCGCGTTCGCCGACGACGTGGACAAACTCGCCGAGCGCGCGCTCGGTCGTGTGGATGAGCCCCTCGCCCTTGACGCGCGCGTCCGCGATGCGGCGCCGGACCACGTCCAGCTCCGCCATCTCCGCCGATTCGCTGAGCAGCCGATCCAGCTCGGCGTGCGACAGGCCGCTGGTGGGCGACACCATCACGCTGTGCGCGCGCCCGGTGCCAAGGTCGCGCGCCGAGACTCGCAACAGCCCATCCGCGTCGATGTCGAACGCGACCTCGATCTTGGGCACGCCGCGCGGCGCGGGCGGGATGCCCGTCAGCTCGAAGTGCGCGAGTGACTTGTTGTCGATGGACATCTCGCGCTCGCCCTGCAGCACGTGGATGTTGACGAACGGCTGGTTGTCGATGGTGGTGGAGAACACCTCCGTGGCGCGCGTGGGCACCGCGGAGTTGCGATGGATGAGCCGCGTGAACACCCCGCCTGCGGTCTCCACGCCCAGCGACAGCGGCGTGACGTCCAGGAGCAGCACCTCTTGCACCTCGCCCGTGAGCACGCCACCCTGGATCGCCGCGCCCACCGCCACCACCTCGTCCGGGTTGACGCGGCGGCTGGGCTCCCGCCCAAACAGCTCCGCCACCAGTTGCTGGATGCGCGGCATCCTGGTCTGCCCGCCGACCAGGATGACCACGTCGATGTCTGCCGAGGTCAGGCCGGCGTCGCTGAGCGCGCGCTGGCACGGCGGCACCGTCCGCTGCAGCATCGGCTCCACCATCGACTCCAGCTCGCGGCGGGTCAGCTCCACGCGCAGGTGCAGCGGGCCGCTGGGGCCCGCCGCGATGAACGGGAGGTTGATCTCGGTGGAGAAGCTCGACGACAGCTCGATCTTGGCGCGCTCCGAGGCCTCCTTGAGCCGCTGCAGCGCGAGCCGGTCGCCGCGCAGATCGCGGCCCGGGTTCTCCGCGGCGAAGGTGGCCAGGAGCTGCTCGACGATGGCGCTGTCGAAGTCCTCCCCGCCCAGGAAGGTGTCCCCGGCGGTGGAGCGCACGCGGAACACGCCGTCCGCCATCTCCAGGATCGAGATGTCGAAGGTGCCGCCACCGAGATCGTAGACCGCCACGCGAGCGGCGCCTTGCGTCTCCACCCCGTAGGCGAGCGCCGCCGCGGTGGGCTCGTTGACGATGCGCAGGACGTTGAGGCCGGCGATGCGGCCAGCGTCCTTGGTAGCCTGACGCTGGGCCTCATCGAAGTAGGCCGGGACGGTGATCACCGCGTCGCTCACGGTGCTGCCCAGCCACTCCTCGGCCGTCTGCTTCATCTTGCCGAGCACCGCCGCCGAGATCTCCGGAGGCGAGTAGTCGCGTCCGCGGATGCGAACATAGGCGTCGCCGTTGTCGGAGGGCGTGATCTCGTAGGGCGTGGTCAGGATGTGGCGCTGGACCTCGGCGTCGTCGAACTTGCGGCCCATCAGGCGCTTGACGGCGTACACCGTGTTCTCGGCGTTGGTCATGGCCTGCCGGCGCGCCGGATGCCCGACCAGCCGCTCTCCGGTCGGCGCGAACGCGACCACCGAGGGCGTGGTCCGCGCGCCCTCGGAGTTCGCGATCACCACCGCCGTGTCGCCGTCCATCACGGCGACACAGGAGTTGGTGGTCCCGAGATCGATCCCGACGACCCTGCTCATCCAACCTTGGCCTTGGCCTTGGCCACCACCACCATGGCGGGGCGCAACAAGCGGTCCCCGGACTTGTATCCGCGCTGCAGCACGGTCATCACGGTGCCCGGCGCGTGTGCGTCGCTCTCTTGCTGCGAGATCGCCTCATGCAGGTTCGGGTCGAAGGGCTGCCCCTCCGCCTCGATGGGCACCACCTCCAGCCGCTCCAGCGCCTGCAGGAGCTGCCGCTGCACCAGCCGCACGCCGTCGAGCACCGCGTCGGGCTCTCCGGTCGACACCGCCAGCGCTCGCTCGAGGTTGTCCGCCACTGGCAAGATCTCCTTGAGCACCCGCTGCTTGGTGTCATGGCGGGTGTCGTCCAGCTCACGCCGCTGGCGCTTGCGCAAGTTCTCCAGATCCGCCGCCGTGCGCAAGAGCTTGTCCCAGTAGTCCTTCTTCTCCCCTTCCAGCGCCTCCACGCGGGCCTGTAGCCGCGCCAGCTCGCCGTCCGCTGCCGCCTCGTTCACCGCCCCCGTCTCGCTGGCTGGGGCTACCGCCCCTCCTGCCGATGGGGGATCCGTGGCGGCGCCGGTGGCGGCGTCGTTGGCGGCGTCGGTGGCGGCGTCGGTCGCCCCCGCGTGGGCCTCGCCCTCGACCACTTCCACCGGGATCGTCGCGTCACCGACGCCATCGGGACTTCCGTTCGGGTCTCCGTTCATATCGCCCACACTTTACCCAGGATGGCGGCGGGCGACTAGGCCACGGCCACCGATCCGACCGGGAGCCCTCGGCCAAAGGCTGCGCCCGCGGGCGGCGGACCAGCGGCGCCCGCGACCGCCCACCAGCCGCGCTACCCACCAGCGTCGGTGAGCAGCTCGGTCATGATCTCCGCGGTGAAGTCCACCACCGACATCACCTTGCCGTAGTTCATGCGCATGGGTCCGATCACGGCCAGCGCGCCGATGGGCGTGTCCTCGGGGCCGTAGGGCATGGCCACCACCGACGAGCCGCTGAGCGCCGAGAGCGCGGTCTCGGCGCCCAGAAACACCTGCATCCCGGCGCCGCTGCGCGTCCGGTCGAGCAGGCGCAAGAGCGTCTCCTTGTCCTCCAGGGTGCGCAGGAGCTCGCGCATCCGGGTCTCGCGGTCCGGATCGGCGGTGACCCCGGGCTCGAGCAAGTTCGCCTGCCCCGTCACCACCACCTCGGCGGGGCGCTCCGGCGCCCGCACGAACACCGTGTGGCCCAAGGTCAGCGCCTGGGAGACCTCGGAGTCGTACCGGTTCTTCTCATCGGAGATCTCGCGGATCACGCGCTCGCGCACCTCGTCGAGCGTCATCCCCGACAGGAGCTGGTTTAGGTACGTGTGGATGCGCTCGAGCCGGCGCGGATCCAGCGAGCCATCCAGCGCGACGATCCGGTTCTCGATGCGACCATCCGAGGTCACCAGGATCGCCAGCAACTTGCCGTCGCGCAGCGGCACGAACTCGATCTGCGAGAGCCGCTGGGCGTCCGGATCAGGCGCCACCACCACCGCCGCATGGTGGGTCAGGTTGGACAGCACTCTCGACGCCCGCAGCATCACGTCCTCCGGCGAGGGCCGCGGCCGTGGGCCTGGCGTCAGGGAGCCAAGCATCTGTCCACGGATGTCCTCCTGATCGCGCGGCGACAGCGTCTTGACCTTGAGCAGGGCATCGATGAAAAAGCGCAGCCCGGTGTGGGTGGGCACCCGCCCGGCCGACGAGTGCGGCTGCTCGAGGAGCCCCAGCTCCTCGAGGTCCGACATGACGTTGCGGACCGTCGCGGGCGAGAGCCCCAGATCATGACGGCGAGTCACCGTGCGCGACCCCACCGCGTCGCCGCTCTGCAGATACTCGCTGACCACCGCTTGCAGGATCCGCTGCGCCCGCCGGGACAGATCGGCGCCGCTCATGAGCCAAGCCCCGCGCGAAGCGGTGGGCCGCCCTGCCCCACCATCTTGGCGCTCACCGGTGGCCTGGGGCTGCGGCGCAGCGCCACGGACCACGGCCCGCGAGGTCGAAGCTGAGCTGGCAGGGCGTTTGGGAGCACCTGGCTAGTATGCACGAAAGCGCGCGGAGAGAACCAGCGCTGCTGGGGGGCTGGAGGCCGGCCATGCAGCGCCAGAGGTCACCGGCGCAGGTCGGAGCTGATTCGCCAGCCACTGCCGAAATCGCGTGACATCCAGACAACCTGCGCGACGTGATCGCGCCGTCCTTGCCCTACCGGCCGCTACCGGCCACCGGCCGCGCCCACGATCCGCGCCGCGATCGCGTCCGCAAACAGAAAGCCTCGCACCGTGGGCACCACGTTGCCGTCCACCAGCTCGGCCAGCCCATCGCCGAGCAGCCACTCGGTGACCCCCGGACGCTCCGCCAGGTCCAGCGCCCGCACGCCATCGCTGGTGCGCAACCCAAGCCAGAGCCGATCCCCCGCGTCTTCCAGCGGTGAGATGTCGCGGCGCTCGGCCAGCCGCTCTCGCTGGTACAGCGCGAAGCGGCGACGGTTGCTCCAGCGCACCGCGCCTCCTTCGGTTCGCCGATAGGACGCGGCCCCCACGCCCAGGCCCAGGAACTCGCCGCCGCTCCAGTACAGGCTGTTGTGGACCGCGCGAAAGCCCGGGCGAGCGAAGGACGAGATCTCGTAGTGCTCGAACCCCCGCGCCGCCAGCGCGTGATGCACGGCCACGTACAGCTCTGCCAGATCGTCGGCCGGCGGCGGGATCAGGCGACCGTCCGCCACCCGCTTGGAGAAGGCCGCCCCGTCCTCGACGGTCAGCTCGTACACCGAGGCGTGCTGCGCCAAGGAGCGAGCCAGCACGTCCACCCAGCCAAGGTCGGCGGCGGCGGCGGCGCCATCCCCGACGGCAAGCTCGGCGGGCGCGAGCATTGGCAGCGCGCGGCCCCCACGTGGGCCGCGCCGCGGCACGCCGACGATGAAGTCCGCAGACACTCGGAGCTCCCCGGCGGCCTGCAGGCGTGCGATCGCCGCCACGCCGTCGCCCATGCGATGGTCGCGCCCGAGCACCGCCAGCTCCTCGGCGCGCGTCGACTGCACGCCCACCGACACCCGGTTGACGCCGGCGGCTCGCCACGCCTCCACCCGCTCCGGCTGGCAGTCGGTGGGGTTTGCCTCCATCGTGATCTCGAGCGGCCCGCTGGCGGCCCAGCGCTCACGCACCGCGCGGATGACCGCGGCCACGCAGTCAACGCTCCACAGCGAGGGTGTCCCGCCGCCAAAGTAGATCGACACGAGCTGTCGTCCACCGAAGCTGGGCGCTTGCTCCGCGAGCTCGCCGAGCACGGCCTCCAGGTACGCCTGGTGCGGCGGCTCGATCGCCACCTCCACCGCGAAGTCGCAATAAGGACAGCGGCGCCGACACCACGGGAAGTGGACGTAGACCCCAAACGGCAATGACGGCACGATGCCCACTATGACGAACTCGATCTACCTCGACAATGCCGCGTCCACGCCAGCCGATCCGGCGGTGGTGGAGCGCATCGTCGCAGTGATGCGGACGACCTGGGGCAACCCCTCCGCCGGCAACCCGCAGGGAGCGCGCGCGCGGCACGTGATCGCCGAGGCGCGACGCCAGGTGCTGGCGGCGCTCGGCGACGGTGAGCCCTCGGGCGCCGCCGGCCATGCAGACCGCGCGCCCAGCCGCGGCGAGGTGATCTGGACCTCCGGCTGCACCGAGTCCGACGCGCTCGCGGTGCTGGGCGCCGCGGCCACCGGGCCCGGTGAGGTCGTGCTCACCACCCTCGAACACCCGGCGGTGGAGCAGAACGCGCGCCGGCTGGAGGCGGCCGGCCGCGTGGTCCGCCGGATCCCGCCCGGCCCCGACGGGGTGATGGATCCGGACACCCTGGCGGAGGCCGCCGTCGGAGCGCGCCTGGTGTGCTTGGTGGCGGTGCAGAACGAGGTGGGCCTGGTGCAACCGATCGCGACGCTGGCGGCGGCGATCAAGGCGCGCGCCCCGCGATGCCACCTGCACCTGGACGCGGCCCAGGCCTTTGGCAAGATCGAGCTCTGCGCCGGGCGCCTGCCGGTGGACTCCATCGCGCTGACCGCCCACAAGTTCCACGGCCCCCCGGGCGTCGGCGCGCTCTGGCTGCATCGCGACGCGCACCTCGCGCCGTTGTGGGGAGGCGGCGGCCAGCAAGGCGGGCTCCGCTCCGGCACGCAGAACGCGCCGGGCGCGGCGGGCCTTGGGCTGGCCGCCGAGCTGGCGATGACGCGCCGGTCAGCCGCGCAGGAGCGCTGGCGCGCCCTGAGCGCTCGGGTGCTGGACGTGCTGCGTCACCGCGAGACCTCGCCAGCGTGGCTCCTTCCCGAGCCGGTGCGCGCCCCCCACATCCTGGCGCTGGGATTTCGCCAGGTGAGCGCCGAGGCGCTGCGCAACACGCTCGCCAGCCGGGGAGTGGCCGTGTCCACCGGCTCGGCGTGCGCCACCGACGGCGGCCACGGCTCGGCCGCGCTGGCGGCCGCCGGGCTCACGCCGGACGTCGCCATGGTCCGGCTGTCGTTCGGCTGGCAAAATGAGCTGTCCGAGGTCGAGCTGGCGGCGCGCCACCTCGCCGACATCGTCACCGAGCTGCGCGGCTAGAGGCTCAGGACTTGCCGAACGCGACGGTGAACTTGGCGTCGAGCCCGCGCGGGCTCGGGCGGAATCGCCAGTTGCGGATCCTGGTGCTCATGCACTGGCCAAGCACGTGCTCGGCGTGGCTCGACATGGTGACGTTGTTCACGGCGCCGCTGTTGTCGATGGAGATGGTGACCTTGATGCTCTTCACCTCGAGGAAGATGTCCTTCTTGAGCGCCTGCTCGTAGCACCGCTGCAGGCCGCTCGAGTTGCGCTGGGACATCTCCTCCACCTCGCTTGGCCCAAGCGGGGTCAGCGCTCCGGCGCCAGGCACGGTCTCCACCTTGCCGCCAGGTGGAGGCGTCGGCGCGACCGGGATGCCCGGGCCCCCGGTCGTCACCCGCTTGCCGGTGCCCGCGACCGGTCGGGTCGCGGGCGTGTGCTCTTGCGAGCCGCCAGTTGCGCCGGGCGGCGCGCGCCGGGGATCGTCGGGACGGATCGTCAGGTCGCGGACGTCGCGGTTGGAGGACGAGATGAGCAGCGGGTCCTCGGGGCTCGTGCCGCCCAGGAGCAAGAGCGCCGTGATGACCCCCGCGCCGATGAGGCCAAAGGCCACCAGTCCTAGCAGCAGGGTGTGGTTGCGGCGCTGCGAGGCTGGGGCCGGCGCCGGCATCACCGGCGCGGCCGTGCCCTCGACGCCGCCGAGCCCAGGACCTGCGCCTTGCCCTTGGCTCAGCGCGCCCCATGCCGGCGTCGCAGGCAGGGCGTCATTGGCGGCGGTGCGGCGCACCGCCGAGGCCGCCGGCCGCGCGCCAGCCGCCGGCCGCGGCGCGCTCTTGTTGAGATCCGCGATGCGGACCACGCGCGACACCTCGCCAAACTCGAGGTCTTCATCGTCGTCGAAAGAAGCCAAGGCCGCGGGTCGCAACCCCGAGGCCCCGGCCGGAGAGAACCCCTCGTTGCCGAGATCTCCAGCGTCGAAGGCGCCGCGCGCGGCGTGTCCGTTGGCGACCGGCGCCGGCCCGGCGGGCGCACCGAAGCTCTGGGCCGCGGCGGCGTTGTGGCTCACCGGCGCCTCGTTGCGCGCACCGTGCGGCGCGAGCTCGAGCGTCGCCATCGAGGCCGCGAACCTGGGGCGATCCTCGAGCGAGAACCCGCCAGAGCTGGACGCGCTGCTCGGCTCTGGCGAGCTGGCAGGCGCCGCCGGAGCGACGTGCGCGACCGGAGCGACGTGCGCGACCGGAGCGACGTGAGCGACCGGAGCGATGTGCGCGACGTGAGCGCGGCGTGAGCGGCATGCGCTGCGTGCGCTAGCGGGCCGCTCACGGCCCGGCCGGCGGCACCCGCGGTCACAGGCGCCGCTCCGTGAGGCAGCACCGCCGCGACGCTGCGCCCCGGCCCGGGGCTGACCGCGCCAGCACCAGCCGGCGGAGCCCCGATCATCGTCGCCACGTTCCCGGTGGGCATCCGCGCCCCCGGCTCACGTAGCACCGGCATGGCGCCGGATGGCTCGTGCGCGAGCGCGGCGCCAGCCCCACCGCGCGGGCCAGGCAGCCCGGGGGACTGGGGAGACAACGCCGGGGTCGCCACCGCCGCGGCTGCTGGTAGCGGAGCGGCAGCCACCGGCGGCGCCAGAGGCGGTGCTGGTCGCGTGCGCAGCGTCCGAAAGTGCGCGATGCGCTCCACGGCCAACCAGTCGTCGAAGCCCTCGCACCAGCAGTACAGCTCGGCGTCGTAAGGCTGCTGGGAGACCCACGCCTGCGCGGTCGGCAGGTCAAAGGGGCCCTGCTGCTCCCCATCCCGCGACACGTACCACTCGTCCTCGAGCTGCGACGGCGCGGGCGCGCGCATCGCGGATGCAAACGCGCTACCAAGCGCTGGTGCTGGCGCCGGCGCTGGCGGCGAGGCCACCCCGCCCGACCCAACGGTCGCCTGCGGCGCCATCGTGGTGGGGCGACTTACCCGCTCGCCCTCCGCTGGCGCGTCCATGCCCTCCCGCACCGTGATGACGTTGGCGCAGGCCTTACAGCGAATCTTGAGAATCTTGCCGCGAACCCGCTCATCTGCGATCGAGTAACGGGTCTTGCATCGATCGCACGCGAATCTCACGCTGGGCTCCCGTAGCAAGACGTACCGGCCCAACCTCGCTGGCTTGTAGGAGAAAACATCGAACCAACCCTATTGTGCAGAAAGAACTGCGCTCCCGCAACCGCACCCGGCCCAAGCGAGCGCAAGCCAGCGCGAGCCCCGCGCAGCTTGAGGAAAGGAACGCTGCCAGGCCCATGCCAGCTTGGAGGTGCGCGCTGGCACCGAAATGCCCTTTCGCGGAAAGCCTGCCGGTTCACAATTGTGAGATCGCTCGCACACCGAGGTGAGGCGAGGTGTTCCCGCCAGCCGACTCGCCGCGATTTTCGTCGCGCGCGCGGCGTCTGCGCGAGCGCGGCCGGCCCCGTCGTGAACCCGTCACAGCCCCAAGGCCTGCATGACCGGTCAGGGCCGGTCAGGGCCCAGCGTCTACCGGCGATGCGGAGTCCACCGCGCCACCGTCCTTGGGCGACATGGGCAAGGCAGACGCCTCGGGGATCCCCCGGCGTCGGCTGATGGACACCTCGCGAAGCGCCACCACGTCTCGGATGCGGTCCCCCGCGGAGATCACCAGGAACCCACCCACCACCACGCCGTCTTCACGCGCCGCCAGCTCCAGGTAGATCTCTGCCTCTTCCAGCGACACGCCGATCCAGCGAGCCCCTTCAGCGCTGAGGCGATACACGATCTGCTCCGCCACCCGCACCAGCCGTCCGGCTTCGAGGTGATAGATCGCCACCGTCCAGGTCACGTCCTCGGCTCGCGCGACCTTGGAGACCACGACCAGGTCATCGCGCTCCTCCGCGCGTTCGCTGGCGCGCAGCGGCGCCGCGAACAAGAGGCCGCGTACGCGCAGCACCGCGAGCGGCCGCTCCTTGCCATCCCCGCCGCTGCGCACGCTCACCTCTTCGTCGCGCACGCGGACGACCTCACCGCTCGCGCTCAAGCACGCCGCCATCCACGGCCCGGTCTCCATCTCCGCGGGCCTTGGAGCTGCGCACCGCGGCGCGACCACGGCGCGCGGCTCCTTGCCGGCGCCCTCCTTGTCGACCTTGACCGGCGGCGCCGGTTTCTCCGGAGGCGCGGCGACCTGGGGCACCGGCGCTTGCGGCGGACCACCAGAGGCCAGCACCACCGCCTGCACCTTGTCGCCGCGCAGCACCATCCGAGCCGCCGGCAGCCGGCGGGTCACCGCCAGCCGCGGATCGCGCGCCACCGTGGAGTCTGCGCCGTCGGTGACCAGCTCCGCCGCCAGCTCCGCGCGCGTGGTGCCGACGGCGATCCCCGACTCCGTGCGTGCCACGGCCTCTCGGACCACCGCGACCACCTTGACCTCGCCCATCACCGCGCCGCTCACCAAGATCGCGTCGTCCTCGGCGCGGATCACGTTCTGCTTCACCAGCTCGGGGACGTCGAGGAGGACCATGCGCGGCCCCGAGGGCAGCTCGTAGAGCACCGCGGACAGCGACGCGCCGAGCTGATAGGGACCGACCCCGCTATTGGAGATGGCGTAGGGCGGAAGCGGCCGCACCGTCCCGGGAGGGTCGATCACCCTGCGCGGCGGCGCGGCCTCCCGCGGTTTGGGCGCAGGCGCCGCCGGATCTCGGCACGCCGCCGCCAAGAGCAAGGCCAAGAGCCAAGGGACTCGCGGGGTGTGCATCAGCAAGCAGTCATGTAGAGGAAGAAGAGCAGCAGCGCAACCAGCACGGCCACCACCAGGAAGCGGGACCGCGGAGGGGCCGCGCGATGAATGAACGCCGCGCCGAAGGTCGCGGCGCCGCTGTCGATGGGCGCGAGGGGCCGAGCCGAGCCCGCGATGGGACGGACCTCGTCGACGGTGGCGACCTCGCGGTCGGTCTTCGCGTCGTCGTCTGGACCGTCGGAGTCAGCGGCTGGCTTGGCCGCTGACGTTGGGGCGAGGCTGTCGCCTGACACGACGTCGGGGTTGACCGTCCGCTTGGAGTCGACGTTGACCTCTGGCGCGGTTTCGGTGACCGGCGCGCTGACCGGCGAGGCGACCGCCGCGCTGACCGAGGCGACCGCCGCGCTGACCGAGGCGACCGCCGCGCTGACCGAGGCGACCGGCGAACTGACCGAGGCGACCGGCGCGCTAACCGCCGACGCGACCGGCGCGCTGACCGCCGAACCGACCGAGGCGACCGCCGCGCTGACCGGCTGCCCCGCGGCCTCTCCCTTGGGCTCGGCCGGTGGCACCCGCATCGCGCGCAGCTCGCTCACGTCGATCCCCAGCGCGGAGGCCACGTCCGCCACTGGCTCCTCCGCGTCATCCCACTCTCGCCCCGGCGCCGCGCGGAAGCTGCGAAACGGCGCCGCCTCCAGGTCCAGATCCACCCGGCTAAACCGCCCGGTGGAGCTCACCAGCTCCGGTCGCCGACTGCCGCCCTCGGCGTGCGCCAGCTCGTCGAGGTAGCGCGCGATCCGCACAGGTCCCGACGACAGCTTGGCGTCTTGCAGGAACTGCTCGAGGTCATCGGCCAGATCATAGGCGCTCTGGTACCGGCGCGCGGGCGCCGGGCTGAGCGCCCGCATCACGATCTCCTCCAGCGCCGGGGGATAGCTGCGACGGACGAAGGTCGGCGGCTCGACCACGTGCTCGCGAATCATGCGCACCACCTCGTGCGCGGGCCCCTTGAACAGCCGCCGCCCCAAGGTGATCTCGTAGAGCACCACGCCCAGCGAGAAGATGTCGGTGCGCTGGTCGACGGCCGTGCGCGCCACCTGCTCCGGAGAGAGATAGCCGAGCTTGCCTGGCAACACGCGGTCCGCGGCGGCGTCCGAGCGCCACGTCTTGGCGATGCCAAAGTCGATGATCTTGAGGAAGCCGTCCTCGGTGACCAGCAGGTTGTTGGGCGACAGATCGCGGTGGCAGATCTGCAGCGCCTGGCCGTCGGTGCTGCGCTTGGCGTGAAGGTAGCCAAGGCCCGCGGCGGCCTGCCGCATCAGCTCCACCGCGTGCTCGAGCGGCAGGAACTTCTTCTGCGCCAGCCCTCGCCGACAAAGCGTCCCCAGCTCACCGCCCACGATGTATTCCATCGCGATGTATGGCGCCCCGTCGGCCACGTCGACGTCGTAGACATGCACCACGTTTGGGTGATTGAGCAGCGCGCCAATGCGGGCCTCTTCAAGGAACATCCGCACCGCGCGCGAGTTGCTGCGGAGCTCGGGGCGCAGCCGCTTTATCACCACGTCCTTCTCGAAGCCGGCGGTCGCGGACTGCCGGGCCAGGAAGATGTCGGCGACGCCCCCCACCGCCAGGCGGCGGATGAGCAAGTAGCGCTCGCCCACCGGCACCGGCTGCGGCAAGGCCATCGGCGGCGGCTTCATGGCGTGGCCTCGCGATGCGCCGCCAGCGTGGCCAGGATCGAGGGCGCCGCATCCCCGGCGATGGGCAGGGCGGCCCCCGGCTCCACCAGGCGCGGCCCCGCGGCGGGCGCGTCCATGGCGTCGAGCACCGAGGTGATGCCGGTGGCCAGGCCGTGCAGGTCATAGCCGCCCTCGAGCACCGCCACCATCCGGCCCTCGCAGACCTCATCGGCCACCAGCCGCAGCCGCCTGGCCATCGCGCCAAAGCCAGCCGCGGTCACGCTCATCTGGGCGAGCGGATCGTCGCGGTACGGATCGAACCCCGCCGACACCAGGACCAGATCCGGCCGGAACCGGCGCAGCGCCGGGACGAACACGGTGTCGAACACGTGCAGGTACTCGGCGTCGCCAAGGCCAGGCGGCAAGCCGACATTGATCGTGCTGCCGCGCGCGGAGACGCCGCCGACCTCAGAGGGCGCGCCGGTCCCTGGATAGTATGGATACTGGTGGACGGACAGGTACATGACCGCGGGGTCCTCCCCAGAAGATGTCCTGGGTGCCGTTGCCGTGATGCACATCCCAGTCGACGATGGCCACCCGCGCCGCGCCCTGGGCGCGCGCCGTCGCCGCGGCGACCGCCACGTTGTTGATCAAGCAGAACCCCATCGCGCGGTCGCGGGTCGCGTGATGGCCAGGCGGCCGCACCACCGCGAGCCCGCGCGTCAGCTCGCCGTGCAGCGCGCGCACGGTCAGCTCGGTCAACCCGCCAGCGGCCGCGAGCGCCGCGTCCCAGGTCCCGGGGGAGAAGTACGTGTCGGCGTCGAGCCATCCGCTCTTGCCCGGCACGGTGCGCGTCAGCTCTTGCAGATAGGTCGCGCTGTGCGCCCGCAACAGCTCCTCTTCGCTCGCCGACCGGATCGGGATGTGCTTGCCGCGCCCGGCGAGGTTGGCGGCACGCAGCGCGGTCGCCACAGCTTCAAACCGCGCCACTCGCTCGGGATGCCCCGTCGGGGAGCGATGTTGCATGAACACGTCGTCCAGGACGAAGCCGAGCATTGGTGAGCCAATGTACACCAAATCCCCGCTTGTCCCCACGACAGGATTCGAACGGCTGCAAGGTACTATCGATCGCGAGCTCCCATGTCCAACCTCGTCCTGTACTCGATCCCGGCCTTCCTCCTATTGATCGCCTTGGAGCTTGCCTGGGCGCGCCGCCACCCCACGGCTGTCGGCTACGAGCTTCGCGACACCGCCGCGAGCCTCACCATGGGCCTGGCCAACGTCGTCCTCTCGGCAGCGACCAAGCTGGCCACGATCCCGCTGTGGGCCTGGCTCTATCAGTTCCGGCTGATCGATGTCCCCCTCGCGCTGGGGCCCTGGTCCTGGGGCGTGCTGCTGGTCGCGGAGGACCTCTGCTACTACTGGTTTCACCGCGCGCACCATGAGGTGCGGGTGCTCTGGGCCGTCCACGTCGTTCACCACTCGAGCCGGCACTACAACCTCTCGACGGCCTTGCGGCAGCCCGTGCTCACCCCGCTGACGGCCCCCTGGTTCTGGCTGCCACTCCCGCTCCTGGGATTTCCGCCAGCGATGATCCTCACGGCCCAGGCCGTGAGCCTGCTCTATCAGTTCTGGCTGCACACCGAGGCGGTGCCAAAGCTCGGCGCGCTGGAGTGGGTCTTCAACACGCCCTCTCACCACCGCGTGCATCATGGCAAGGACCCGCAGTACCTCGACCGAAACCACGGCGGCATCTTCATCCTGTGGGACCGCTGGTTTGGCACCTTCGCGCTCGAGCGAGAGCGCGTCACCTACGGGCTCACCCAGGACCTCCACACCTTTCATCCCTGGCGCATCGCCGTTCACGACCTCGCCGACATGTCCAGAGACGTGGCAGCCAGTCGCAGCCTTCGCGACGTTCTCCGCGCGGTCTTCGGCCGTCCAGGCGCGACCAAAGCGAGGTAGCAATATAATGCGCATTTCATCGAGTTTGACTGGGGGCCTGGGCACCAGCCTCCAATCCGTCGGGTTGTAGACCCAGGTCGACACCTTCGCTCCCCAGGGCGCCGAGCTGGTGGCCTGGCCTCCAGCTAAAGTGCTGTGCAAAATTCAGCACATAAAGACCGAGGCCGTGGAACACTTCGGTGACGCGACATGTCATTTTCGTGAGCTGGAAAAAAGATCGCAACCACACACGGCGTTCCGGTGTCGCGCCTGCCTCATTGCGACATAGCAATTCCAAATGGTTGCGATCTGGGAACACTCGACCCCACTGGGATTCCTTCCCTCAACCCCCAGGGCTGGGGCCAGTTTCGCCCCGCTGCATTTCAAGGACTTGGCGGCGCTCCGGGATCACCTCAGGCTGGGCACGGTCATTGCGATAGGGTCCCGGCATGGCGTCACAATTGATGGTTCGCAGCGCAAGCCGGTCCGCCGGTCGATGCTTGAGACCCTCATCCGGCATCTGGACATGGTCCGACTGACGCTGAGCGCGGGTCGCGGTCGCGACGCTGCTCGTGGGGTGCGTGGGTTTCATCTCTGACCCCCTCCGATGACGGCCTCACGGTCAACCAGCGCAAGGCCCGGGACCTGTTCGTGAGGGGCAAGGCCTACACGGTCGCCATGGAGCAGTGCGGCGGCTGCCACACAACGCTCGCCAACTCCGACTTTCTCAAGGGCAACGCTCCGCTGGAGGTCTACCAGACCATCAAGGAGTTCAAGCCTGGATGATCAACTTCATCGACGCGGCCAAGAGCCGGCTCTTTGACCAAGGGCGTGCACTCGGGGCCGGAGTTTGCGCTGGCGACCCGCAACGGCCAGACCGAGAGCGACTACGAGGTCATGTTGGCCTGGCTGCGCGCCGAGCAGCGCGCGCGGGCAGCGATGTCGTCGGTGGCGACGGCCCCTCGTACATCGTGACCGCCAAGTTCCGCCGACGGTGTGCGTGGGCGCGCGGGCGGCCTGCCAGGTCAACACGGTGTCCCCTGCGCGGCATCCGCCCGGACAAGACCGGCATCGAAGCCGACGTCGAGTTCCTCTACGAGGTGCTGCCGCTGTCGAACTCCCCGTACCTCGCCAACCTCAAGGTGAAGGCCGGCGCCGAGGGCGCGGACGTCGAGACCCCGTGTTCCTCCGGCTACACCGCGGCAACACCACGCCGACCATCGACGGGCGACGCCTTCTTCGCCATCAAGACCAACGTGGCCGCGAACATGTCGGGCACCATCGGCGGCGGGTTCGCCGGGCTCACCGACCTGCGCGCGCTGTCGGACACCGGCGCACCCAACGAGATGGCCATCTCGTTCCAGGTCATCGACAAGTACAAGCCCGAGGGCGGCGCGGTGGACCCGAGCGTGTGCAAGGCGGTCGCCTCGTACGTCGCCAACGTCAAGCCCATCCTGGCCGCGAGCTGCAACAACTGCCACGGCGCGGCCGCCAACAACGCCCGGCGCCAAGGGCTACATGACATCCCCCCGCCGACGACGTCGCGGGCTGCCAGCAGAAGAGCGCAACGCGGTCGACCTCAACAACATCCCGTCGACGGCGATCTTCATCGCCCCAAGCCGGGCGCCAGCAACCACCCCGTCAAGCTCAATCCGTCCACCGCGTGGGAAACCGCGGTTACGACGTGGCTCACCGCCGAGAAAACTGCCCCTTAGCCCCAAGAGAACCCATGCGCAATATCAACACGATTATGAAGGTCAGCCCCATGAAGAGGATCTCAGCATTCCTCCTTGTGGCTGGCGAGCGTCGTGGCCCCTGCTTGTGACCCCGGCGTCGACGGTCCCGGTGACAACAACGATCCGGACGACCGACCAACTCCGGCCGACGAGTGGAACAAGAAGCTCGACGCCCGCAAGCCGGACTACAACGCAGCCCTGCGCATCGCCTCGCTGCGGCTCATCGGTGAGCTGCCGACGATGACGCAGATCAACCTGGTGGCGAACGCCGCTGACGACGCCGGCAAGAAGGCCGCGTACGAAGGCCTGGTCGACTCCTTCCTGGCTGACCCGCGGTTCTCGCGCCAGATGATGGTGTACTTCCGCGACCTGTTCCGCATGGGCGGCACGGTGAACACGGTGGACCTGGAGACGGCGCCGGCGTTCGCGGCCTCGCTCGCGGTCGCCAACGACAGCTACATGAAGCTGCTGACGGCCACCACCGGCACGTGCCCCACGTTCAACGCGGCGACCAACACGTTCACGGCGGCCAACTGCGCCAACAACGTGACCACTCACGCTGGCGTGCTCACCAACCCGGGCATGAACGCGCACTTCACCTCGAACTTCGCGTTCCGTCGCGTCGACTGGGTGCAGCGCACGTTCAACTGCCAGAAGTTCCCCGCGGACCTCTCCGAGACCCCGGAGACCTACGGCGGCAAGCTCTACACCGGCAAGTTCCCGTGGCTGTCGGTGGCCGGCAAGACCAACGGCGGTCGAGTGGACTTCCGACGTCCAGTCGGTGGTGGCATGAGCTGCCACAACGTGATGAACCACATCGCGCCGCTGTTCGCCAACTTCAACGAGACCGGCCAGATGACGGCCGCGATCGCGGTCAAGACGCCGCTTGGCGCCAACGACCTCGCCCGCGCCACCGACTTCTTGCCGGCCGGCGAGCCCTTCGCCTACCGCCTTGGCCAGGCCACGCCGGACCTGCCGTCGCTCGGCACCGCCATGGCCGCTGACCCGGAAGTTGCTCGCTGCGCCGTCAAGCGCTTCGTCAACTGGGCGCAGGGCAAGGAAGAAATCACGACCGCGCTGACGCTGGTGCCGGACACGGTCATCCAGACGCAGACCGAGGCGTTTGTCGCCAGCGGTTTCAAGATCAAGGACCTCATCCGCGGTGTGTTCACCTCGGATGACTTCGTGAAGTTCTAAGGAGGCATCCCCATGACCCGCATTACAAAGAGCCTTTTTTTGGTCTTGGTCGCCAGTGCCTCTGCGTGCTCGAGCGACATCGAGGAAGATCCGGGCATCGAGCCCGGCCCCAATGACACTCGGGCGGCGAAGACAACACCTTCGACCACGAGAACGACGGCAAGTCGCCGTTCGAGATCCTGGCGGAGCAGCAGGCGCAGGGCCCGGCCCCGCTTCACCTCGCGCATCCACTTTTGCGCCAAGATGCGCTACACCACCGTGGGCAACCTGCTCCGCTCGCGCGGCGTGGCCCTGCCGGGCGCTGCCAACAGCGCAGGGTCGCTGTACACCAGCGGCGCCGGCCCGATGGGCGCCCCGAGCTACAACGCGCGTGTCCGTGAGAACCTCGCCGCCACCACCTCGGGTGCGTCGCGCCTGATGGACATCTTCGCTTCGGCCTCCACCGAGATCATCGCCGGCTTCGCCAACATCGAAGCCTGCAAGGTCGGTGGCGTGGCGCCCCGCTGTTCGACGCTGGTGGGACCCGCTGCAACGCGCAGGCGTTCACCTGCCTCGCTGGCGCCCCGGTGGCGCCTGCGGAGCTGGACATCTGCGACAAGACCATCGCTGGCGCCAAGAACGCCGCCGGCGCCAACGACCAAGCCCTTGGCCAGCGCCTGGCAGTTGCCGTGATGCTCGCCGCGACCCACATCTGCGAGTGAGGAGGAATCACCATGGCAAAGTCTCCATTTACCCGACGTGACGAACAGCGCGAGGTTTCACGCCGTGCGCTCATCAAGTGGACGCTCGCGTGTGGCGCCGGCCTCGGCGTCTCGCGCTCCAAGGTCTACGAGATCCTGGAGAAGCACTCCGGCAAGGGCGTAGCCCTCGCGGCCGCGACCTGCAACACCAAGAACTTCATCTTCATGGCTGAGGGCAGCGGTGGTCTCTCCATGATGACGCAGTTCTTCATGCCCATCCAGGGCGTGGCGTCTGCGCGCAACCCGGCCTTCTCGTGGGCCGGCGACTCCACCACCGGCGACCTGGGCTCGGCGATGGTCGGCACCGACTTCCCCGCCTGGACGTACGGCGACGACCCGTGGAAGTCTCGCACCGCCGAGATGTACCCGGCGGCGTTCTTTGGTGGCACCAACACCACCCACAACGACGACGTCACCACCACGACCTTCGGCATCAACGGCAAGAGCATCCCGGCCTTCGCGGCCGAGCTGCAGGTCCAGTCGCTGCCGTTCATCGTGCCCGCGCTCGCCATCGGCGTGAACCCGGGCCCGTCGTCGGTGCCGTTCGCCACCGCAGGGAACGTGGCCGCCGCCACCGCCCTGTTTGACAGCCTCGCCTCGCGCGCCAACGGCCTGCTCTCCATCAGCGGCAACGCCGACCTGTACGCGCAGCACCAGGACGTCCTCGTCGCCCTCAACAAGGTCGCCAAGAACCCCGTCCAGGGCGTCGACACCATCAAGGGCGCGGCCCGCTTCGTCGGCAAGAACCTGGCGGCGCAGCTCCAGGTCACCGCCGCGGAGATCCTGCAGTTCGCAGGGACCTCCACCCTGTCCAACGGCGCGACCCGGTATGCCCAGGCCCTGATCTTCGCCCTCAAGGCGATGCAGCTCGGCCTGACCCACACCATCGCGTTCCGCGGCTTCACCAACGATCCGCACGGCTTCTTCGACAGCGGCATCGCTGGCGCTCGCGCGGAGCTCAAGGTCATCCGCCAGATCGTCAAGTCCTTCATCGAGAAGGCTGACACCGTGATCGACCCGGTGTGCGGCGCTCCGCTGTCGCGCAACCTGGTGATCGCAGGCAGCGGCGACACCTACAAGGCGCCGTTCAACCAAGGTGGCTGGGGCGACGGGACGCCCGGCAACTCCAGCATCATCTTCACCTACAGCGGTGGCGACATCAAGTCGGGCTGGCACGGCAACGTCACCCAGGCCGGCGGCCCCACGGTCCTCAACGCTGCAGGCCAGAACATCGCGTACAACGCCAACCTCGGCTTGCGCGCTGCCATGGGCGGCATCGCGTACTCGCTCACCAACCGCGACAAGCGCGCGGCTGAGACCTACCTCGGTGGGCCGATGGATGACCTGATGATTCACTACCGTCCGCTCATCAGCTAAATCACGACCTCGCCGCCGCCACGCGGTGCGCGAACGAGTGAGTGAATGAGTGTGAGAACGAGGGATGCCCGCTGGGTGTCCCTCGTTTTTGCTTTCCGGAAGGCGGGCTCACGTGCAGCGGCTTGGGCCGGCTCCGCGGAAACGAAGCAGGTTCGCGGCAGCGCATGATCGCGACGCCAGCCCCTGGGATTTCTGCTAGAACCCAGGGGTGCTGCGCGCTCTGCTCGTGTCGTTCGCCGTGTGGTTGGTCGCGTCGCTAGCAGGGCTGGCTTGTTCGCGTCAGGACCCAAGGCCGCTGGCCGAGCCTGCGCCTTCCCTTCCGCAGCCGCCGCCGCGTCAGCAGGATCCAGAACAGGCCCGCTTCGACGAGGAGCGCCGGCCTGATCTGATCGTCGCGACCCTGGGCATCAAGCCAGGCGCGCAGGTCGCCGACATCGGCGCAGGATCTGGCTTGCTCACCGTGCATCTGGCGCGCGCGGTGGCCCCAGGTGGCAAGGTGGTGGCCACCGACATCGAGAACGCGGTGCTGGACTTGCTGCGCAATCGGCTGGACCGCGCCAAGCTCTCCGGCGTGGTGGAGCCTCGCGTGGTGGAGGCGGACACCCCAGGGCTCGAGCCTGCCAGCTACGACGTGATCTTGCTCTCCGAGGTGGATCACTACTTTTCCGACCCGGAGGCGTGGCTGGGCGTGGCCAAGGCCGCGCTCAAGCCAGACGGTGCGATCGCGATCACAAACCGCATCCACCATCGCGCACGCGGGCTGGCCGCCGCCAAGGCTGCAGGGCTACACTTGGTGTCGGAGAACAGCCCGGTGCCAAGCACCTTCCTCGCGGTCTTCCGGCTGCAGCCGCTCTCGTCGGCGACCGCGCCACGCCCATGACTCCCATGTCACCCAGGTCGGTCGCCTCGCATCGCTCGCTGCATGCTCGCCACGATCCCGGCGCTGGCAGCCGCCTTGGGGCTCACCGCGTGTCCTTCTTCGGAAGGCACCAACCCCGGCGTGCTGTGGCTCGATCTGGACGGCTCCGAGATCAAGGTCCGGCTCGTGGAGCGAGAGCCGGTCCCCTTTTGAGCGCCAGGAGTGGGGGCCGGGCGCTCCCAGGAAGCGACCTTTGTGCTGCGCGGCGACTTGCCCGGCGGCCAGTGGACCCTCGTTGGGGATGGCATCATCATCGAGCCGGTGGACGTGAGCTTTGACGTCTTCGTGCGGCGCGGCGCGAGCGAGCTCCCGGTGGTGAGCTGGGACCACCACTTCGATCCGCGCGCGGGCGGCTCGTTCGATGCGACGCCGTTTGAAGCAGCGGCCGCTGGCCTGGCGATCGACCAGCGCGACGGCGACGTGCTGGTGCTCCGCTACACCGGCGCCAGTGCGGCCTCGATGAACGCCTACATCCCCAACGGCGATGGAGCGCGGCAAAATGGCAGGATCCCGCACCTCATCTTGCCGCCATGAGCCGAGCGAGCGCTCGGCGCCGCGCCGCGACTACTCCGGCGTGATGATCTGGGCGCCCGCCACGAGCGAGCTGCTCACCTCGCCGTAGATCACGCCTCCGCCGATCTGCCGACGGTATTGCTTGCCGTTGTGGGTGATGGTCACCGAGACCGGCTCGCTGGAGTACACCGCAAACGAGCCGCTGGGGCCGGTGGAGGTGCCCGCGCGAGGCGACAGCACCGCCGCGCCGTTTTGATCGAGCGTCAGATCGGTGTACTCGATGCGCGCAGGCGGGCTCAGCGGATCGAGCGCGACCGTGGCGCCGGCCAACGGGCGCGGCGTCATCGTGGCGATATCCCGCTCGGCGAACAACGCGATGCTGCGCACCTCTCCGCTGGGCGTGGGCGCCACCGGCTGCGCGGGGTAGGTCGGCACCTCGATCTTGCCCGCGTCCGTGGCCGGGTTCAGGCACAGCCCGCGATATCCACGGACACACGCCAAGGTGGAGGGCGCGCCGTTGGTGAACGTGGCGACTGCCGCGCAAGCGCGCTCCATGCCGACCAGGAGCGTGGCCCCAGGGAGCGTCGCGTTGCCGGCCGCCAACACCACCGGCGCGCCTCCCGTGAACTCGCTGCTGGCGGGCGCCGGCGACACCTCATCCCAGCGATCCGAGCGCAAGGTCCCGGAGGCCACGGCGGTGGCGGTGCCGACTTCGCACCGGCCTTGCATGGCGGCGATGATGTTGGTGGTCTTCACCGTGATCGTCGCCATGTCCTTGCAGCTCGCGACGCAGTCGATCGGGACCTTGATCTCGGAGCCGGTGACGCCAGCGATGCCATCGAAGATCGCCATGTCTCGGCAGTCCTGCCCGCGATATCCGGTGATCCAGATCCCGCTGAACTCATCAGGCACCCGCAGATCGAACTTGCCTTGCAGCCCGTGGTCCCGCAGCGACTTCATGGACACGCCGCTGATGCACTTCGAGGGGCTGTCGCCGTTGCCGATCGCCAGCACGCCGACCGAGCCGACGCACGACGTCGTGCAGACCGTGTTGATCTGATCGCTGACCGAGAGGGTCACGTCGTAACCGGAGTCGCAGGCGCCCGCGGCGACCGCGACGAGCACGGCTCCGCTTGCCAGAAGTCCTCTATGCCCTCTATGCATGACCTTCGCTCCCTGCCTGGTGCATGTCACAAGCCTCGGATCCTGGGTTCTGAGGTAGCGCTGATGATGACCGCGGTAGCGATCCCGCCAGCGACCACCGCCCCCACGCCGGCCCAGACCTGCCAGCGCTGGTACCATTGCGGTTCAAGTCCATCTCCCCCGGACATCCGGAACGCCCGGTCGACCGCCGCCGCCACCGCCGCCGAGGAGTCCGTCTGCGCGAAGGAGAACTGCTGCGACAGCCGCTTTCCTTTGACGTCGTAGAGCCGGATCTTCGCCCGCTGCGACTCGAAGGCCTCCAGCATGAGGAGCTGCGACGCGCCCACCGCCGCGCCGAGCCGCGACGCCGCTGCCAGCCGCGGACGGCCCTCCGGCACCGACGCGGTCTCGCCGACCAGCCGGAGCACCTTGTCTTGCGTGGTCTCGGGGGCCAGCTCCACCTGCAGGCGCACCGGCGCGGCCTTGGTGATCTCCACCAGGCGCAGGACCGACGCGCGCTTCGGCGCGGTCACGCGCAAGAGGTGCAAGCCCACAGGCAGCTCCAAGGACTCGGCGAACGGCGCAGACGGCCTGCCGTCGATCGAGAGCTCGGCCGTAGCCGCGCTCGCCGCCGCAGCCTCCTTGGGTTCGTTGCCAGCCGGCGAAGCGCCGCCCTCGTCGCCGTCCTTGGCGCCGTCTCCCCTGGAGCCTCGCGCTGGCGTCCGTCGAGCTTGGGCAGCCCCAGCCCCCTCGCTCGCCGCCTCACCCTCGCGCGCCTCGCTCGCCTCGCGCGCGGGTCCGATCCGCCGGCCAGACCGCCGCAACGTCACCGTCAAGGCCAACGTCCCCATCTCTGGCCGCTGCCGCTTGGCCTCTTCCATGAAGAGCCGCACGCGCGGCGAGGTCATCGAGGGATCGATGACCAGCTCCGCGTTCAACGCGAACGCCGCGGCGAAGTACTGCTTGGCCCGGCGCCGCTGCTCCGCGGGCTTCTCCCGGTCGTCGACCGCCGCCACCAGACCTCGCCAGCCAAGCACCTCGGCCAGCGGCTGGGCGACGTTGGCTCCGCTGCGCCGAAGCAGCTCATCGATCTGCTCGCCGAGCAAGCGCTCCGCGTCCTGGTACCGAAAGTCCGCGAGCGCCTTGCGTACGTCGTCAAAGACAGGCCTCGGCGGGGGCTGACCTTCCAGCGCGACGGTGACCTCCTCGGGAAGCATCGCCAGCCTGCGCTGGTCCTGGAGCAGGCGACGCAGCCGCGCCGCCACCGGCGCAGCCTCTGGGCCGAGCACGTTGACCACCGACGCGCGCTTCTCTTCGGCGGCCGCCGACGGCACCAGCGCCACGAGCGCCGCGAGCGCCACGAGCGCCGCGAGCGCCGGCCGTGCCCTGCTCATTCGGGCCACCGCATGGTGAGCGTGGTGACGGCCTTTACTGCGCACGCGGACCACCGAGGTCTTGGAAAGCCCAAGCTCGGGGTTCGACAGCCGCACCACGTGCCGCCCTGGACGCAAGGCAAACCGAGCCGGCGTCTCCATCTGCTGGCTGCCCACGTACACGTAGACCCAGGGGTCCGAGTACACGCGCAACGTCCCGGGCGGCTCGCCCACCTCCGGGCGAGCTCGCGGCGCGGGCGCGGGCGCAGGCCCCGGCGCGGGCGCAGGCCCCGGCGCGGGCGCAGGCACCGCGGGCGTGGCAGGCACGGCAGACAGCTCTCCGACGGGCGCCAGCCCCGTGGGCGAAGGCTCGGTCGGGGCGGTCGGGACCGCCAGCTCGGGTCCCACCGGCACAGTAGGCACCGCCGGCATGGCAGGCACGGCTTCGACAGTTGCGGTCGGCGCGGTCGCCACGGCGGGGTCGATCCGCGGCAGCGGCGCTCCAAGCTCCGCAAGCGCAGGTTGCGTAGGCGCTGGCGCTCCAGGCGCGGCGACCGGCGACAGCTCCGAGGCCGCCGCCACGAGGGCTGGCCCGTCGGCCGGCTCGACGAGGCCGGCGCCTGCCGGCTCGCGCTGCTGACGCCCCAAAGCACCCCCACCAGCGCAGCTAGCCCCAGCACGATCCACGTTCGCGGCGAGACCAGAGGCGCCGATCGCGTCGGCAGCGAGGGCGCCACGTCGGCGACAAAGGCTCGCGGAGCGGCGCCGCCGCTGGAGAACGCAAGCGTCGCGGCCGACGAGGCCCCCAGCGACGCGGAGGTCGACTCCACCGCTGGAGCCGACCACGGCTCGCCGAGGCTGACCAGGTCCGCGGCGCGCGGCAGCTCACGCCCCGCAGACAGCGCCATCAACGCCTCCGAGACCACGATGTTGGGCGACGGCGACGACACGCTGGGCGTCACCTGCTCGACCGGCGAGCGCCCCCGGTCCAGCAGCAGCGACCGGGTGACCAGGGTCAGCGGGTGATTGGTGCGCTCCGTCGCGCTGCGCACCGGCGCAGGCCGCGAAGGGGGCTCGCCAAGGGGCACCGCGCGGGCGATCGCCGCCGCGAGCTCCGAGCGGCTCTCGCGCCAGGCCTGCTGGTAGCGAAGCTCGGCGATGCGGTCCATCACTTCCTTCGCGCTCGCTGGACGGCCCGACACCTGCGGATCCAGCATCTCGCAACAGAGGCGCCCAAGCCGCGGCGGCAGATCCGGACGCAACGCCTGCGGGGGCGTCAGCGGCGCGGCGCCGCGCGGTGCGCCGCCGCCGTTGTGGTTGAACGGGTGGACCCCCGTCAAGAGCTCGTAGAGGACGACCCCCAGCGCGTACAGGTCAGCACGCGCAGACAGCGCCTCGCCGCGCTCCTGCTCCGGCGCCATGTAGCCCCACTTGCCCTCCGCTGCCCTGGCGATGCCCTCGCGCCGCGCGATCCCGAAGTCCGCGAGCTTGACCTCTCCGTTGCGCGACAAGAGCAGGTTGCTCGGGCTGATGTCGGCGTGAATCACCGCGCCGCCAGGCTGGCAGTGCGCGTAGTCGAGCCCCGCCGCTGCCTCGTGCAGCACGTAGGTGGAGAGCCCCGGCGGCAGCGGTCCAGCGCCCGACACATAGCGCTCTTGCAGCAGCCGGCGCAGGGTCGGCCCGTTGATGAACTCCATGACCAGAAACACGTCCTGGCCGTCGCGAACCAGGTCCAGCACCTGCACCACGTTGGCGTGCTGCAACGCCACCGCGAGCTTGGCCTCCACGACCAGCCGGCTGGTGAACGTCTGATCTCCTGCCAGCTCTGGCAGGATCCGCTTGATGGCGACCCGCTTCTCGAAGCCGTGGCTCCCAAGCGATCTGCCGTCGAACACCTCCGCCATCCCACCACGGCCAAGCAGCTCCCCGACTTCATATCGGCCGTTGCCTGCCCTCACTGGGCGAGGCGAAGGAAGCTGCGCCATTGCCATAGCTTGCACTTATAGCAAAATACACGCCACGATGACTCGCTCCGTGCGAGGAGCGCAGCTGTCTCGTCGGGGCGCCGAGGGAGCGGCGATCCTGTGCTGGGTCGCCCCCTCAGGGCATCCCCGACAGCGCCTTTCATCTAATATTTTTAAATACATATGACCTCCTCCGGAGGGGCAGACCCGACGGATCGGGATCGCGCAGGGCACCAGCAGGAAGCCAGTAGCTGTGCGATCTTATGCACAGCTACGCCAGCGGCTGGCGCCGCGGCCCCGAGCGCTGGGGTCTTTGCACTCCGGCCTGTCCAGACCGTACCCCGTCCCCCGAGCCAGCTTGCCATCGACGTACGGACCAGATCGTGAGGTCGCGAAACCGAAAACACAAAACGCAGGGTCGCCAGTGCGCGCCCTGCGAAGGTCGAAAGATCTGCTATCTGGAGCTGCCGGCAAGCCAATCGGCTCGCCCGCGCTCACGCTGCTTCACTCTGCTTCAGCCTTTGACTCCAAGATCGCCTTGCCACCGTAGTGGCCACAGGCCAGGCACACGCGGTGCGGAATTCGCGGCGCGCCACACGACGGGCAGGCCTGTACTTGAGGGCGATTCTCGCCGGACTTCCTCATCCATGCAGACCGCTGGTGACGAGTGACGGCGGGTCCGCGACGACGTTTTTGCAGAGCCATGGGGCACTTCTTCTCTCAGGTCAGGAGGGGAATTTCAAGGCCTTTAGGGCGGCAAGACGAGGATCGCCCGGCGCTTCACAGGTACAGGTCCCCTGATTTCGGTTGATTCCGCACTGCGGGCACAACCCGCGACAGTCTTCGGCGCACAGCGGAGCGTATGGCACAGCCAGCACAAACTGCTCGCGCAGCAGCGGCTCGAGGTCTATCACCTCGCCGTCATACGCGAACAGATCCAGATCGTCCTCGGTGATCGCCACGCCGTCCTCATCGGGCTCGTCCTCGTCGGCCGGCAGCTCCGCGCTGGGCAGAAACGTCACCCGCAAGGGCTCGTCGAACGAGATCCGCATCGGCTCGATGCAGCGACTGCAAGCCACCATGACCACACCGCTTATCCGACCGTTCGCGAAGACATGCACGCCCTCGGCGTAGAGGTCTAGCTGCAGGTGGCCGGCGCAGGAGGAGGCATCGTCGGCGGTGCCGCCAAGGGCCTCCCGCACCGGGAGTCCGCGCATCGCCTCGGCGATGAAGCTGGCAGGCACGTCGAACTCCCGCGAGAGCGGCAGGTCACGCACCAGGATCTGATAGGGGCTCTGAGACAAGCCGCGAAGTATAGAGATAGAAGGCCCGCTGTCAAGCGGAGCCAACCCATCAGAATCGCCGAGGAAACTCGCGCGCGTGGCAGCCCCGGTCAGAGCGCCAGCGACTCGGGGTGCTCGAGGAGGCCAGCGAACACCGCCAGCCAGCGAGCGCCAAGCGCACCGTCGATGACCCGGTGATCGCACGACATCGACACCGTCATCCGCTTGCCCGGCACCACGGCGCCGTCCTTCACCACCGGCACGTCCAGCACCCCGCCCACCGCCAGGATGCCGGCCTCGGGCGGGTTCAAGATCGCGGTGAAGCGCTCGATGCCGAACATCCCCAGGTTCGAGACGGTGAAGGTCGAGCCGGAGATCTCGTGGGCCTTTAGCTGGCGCAGCTTGGCGCGCTCCGCGAGATCTCGAACCTCGGCGCCGATGGCGGCCAGCCCCTTGCGATCGGCGTCCCGCACCACCGGGGTGACCAGGCCATCCTCGATGGCCACCGCGACGCCGACGTGGACCTGATGGAAGCGGCGGATCGACTCGCCCATCCATGCGGCGTTGCATTCGGGCACCCGGCGCAGCGCCAGCGCGGTGGCCTTCACCACCAGGTCGTTCACCGAGATCTTCACGCCCTCGCCCGCCACCTCGTTGATGCGCGCGCGGAACGCCAGGAGCGGCGCCGCGTCGAGCTCACGCTGCAGATAGAAGTGAGGGATGTCGCGCTTGGCCTCGGTCAGACGGGCCGCGATGCGCTTGCGCATGTTGGAGGCCGGCACGTCCTCGTACTCCGCGCCGGGAGCGCCGACCGGCGCTGGCGTGGCCGGCGTCGGCCGCGCCGCAGGCGCTGACGCGGCCTGTGCAGCGGCCGCGCCGCCCGAGGCGCCGGCTGCAACGGCGGCCCGCACGTCGCGCTCCACGATGCGCCCCCCAGGGCCCGAGCCGCTGAGGCGCCGCAGGTCCACGCCAAGCTCGGCGGCCAGCGTCTTGGCCAGCGGCGACGCCAGCAGACGCCCCGATGCGTCAGCGCCAGGAGCTGGCGACACGGTGCTCGCAGGCGCAGTGGAGACCGGCGCAGGTGCCGACGCCGCAGCAGCCGGCGCAGGTGCCGACGGCGCGCCGCAGCTGGCGCCGGCGCCGCCGCAGCAGGCGACGGCGCCGCAGCAGGCGCCGCAGCGCTGGCCAAGAGCGCCGATACGTCCTCGCCTGCCTTGCCCAGGATGGCCACCGGTGCGCCGAGCTTCACCGTGTCTCCTTCCTTCACCAGCAAGCGCAGCAGCACGCCTTCGTCCTCGATGGTGAAGTCCATGTTGGCCTTGTCGGTCTCCACCTCGGCGACCAGGTCGCCAGGAGATACCTTGTCGCCCTCCTTCTTCACCCACCGCACGAGCACGCCTTCTTCCATCGTCGGTGACAACTTCGGCAATCCGATGATCTGAGCCATGGTTCTTCTCGCTGACAAGGTCGTGTAGAGGGACCGGCTGGCGGCCGGCAAACGCGCAGTGAGCCGCTAGTCCAGATACAGCGCGCGGCGAACCGCTGCGATCACGTCTCGCGGCTGCGGCTGCACCTATCTTCCAGGTTCTTGGCGTAGGGCATCGGCACGTCGTCCGAGGTCACCCGCTCCACCGGCGCGTCGAGCGCGTCCATGCAGTGGCGCTGCACCTGGTACGCGATCTCGGCGCCGTAGCCGCACATCGGCCACCCCACCTCCACGACCACGCAGCGGCCGGTCTTGCGCACCGACGACACCAGGAGCTCCACGTCGAGCGGACGCAGGCTGCGCGGATCGAGCACCTCGCACGAGATGCCCTGCGCCTCGAGCTGCTTGGCCGCGTCCAGGCACGTCCACACCATCTTCGACCACGCCACCAGCGTGATGTCCTTGCCCTCGCGCTTGATGTCGCCCTTGCCGATGGGCACGATGTAGTCTTCGGTGGGCACCTCTCCGGTCGTGCCGTAGAGCGTCTCGCCCTCGATGCAGATGACCGGGTTGTCGTCGCGGATCGCGGCCTTGAGCAGCCCCTTGGCGTCATAGGCGGTAGAGGGCATCACCACCTTGAGCCCGGGGATGTGCGCGTAGAAGCTCTCCAGCGCCTGCGAGTGCTGAGAGCCCACCTGCACAGCCGGCCCGCCGGGGCCGCGGAACACGATGGGGATGTTGAACTGCCCGCCGCTCATCTGAAAGATCTTGGCGGCGTTGTTGACGATCTGGTCGATCGCGACCAGCGAGAAGTTGAAGGTCATGAACTCGATGATCGGGCGCAGGCCCACCATCGCCGCGCCGACCCCGATGCCGGCGAAGCCCATCTCCGCGATCGGCGCATCGATGACGCGGCGCTCGGAGAACCGCTGGAGCAGGCCCTGCGTGACCTTGTAGGCCCCGTTGTAGTGACCGACTTCTTCTCCCATCACGAAGATCGAGGCGTCGCGCTCCATCTCTTCGCGCATCGCCTGATTGAGCGCTTCCCGGTAGCTGATGATCGGCACGGACTCACTCCTTGATCACGTAGGGCAGATAAGAATCAGCGGCAGGGGACTCCTCGGCGAACCGCACCGAGTCCTCGATCTCCAGGCGGACGTCTTCCTCGAGCGCCTCCAGTTCGGCCGGCGCCATCCCCAGCGTCAGCAGCCGGTCGCGGCTGCGGTGCAGCGGATCTCGCCGCTTCCACTCCTCCACCTCGTCCTTGGTGCGGTAGAGGCCCGGATCGCTCATGGAGTGACCGCGGAAGCGATAGGTCACGATCTCGACCAAGGTCGGCTCGCCGGTGGTGCGGGCGCGCTCCACCGCCTCGGCGATGCGGCGCTTGACCTTGACCACGTCGTCGCCGTCGAAGCGGTCGCGCGCCATGCCGTGGGCCAGCGCGCGCAGCGACACGTCCTCGACCGCCAGGCTGCGATACAGCGGCGTGCCCATCGAGTACCGGTTGTTTTCGCAGATGAGCACCAGCGGCAGCTTCCACAGCGCCGCCAGCGCCAGCCCCTCGGCGAACCCGCCGATGGTGGACGCGCCATCGCCGAAGAAGCACAAGGTGACGCGACCATCGCCGCGGTACTTCGAGGCCAGCGCGGCGCCCGCGCCGATGGGCACGTGGCCACCGACGATGCCGTGGCCGCCGAGGAAGTTGGTGGCCTTGTCAAAGAGGTGCATGGAGCCGCCGAGCCCTTTGACCAGGCCCGTCTTCTTGCCATACAGCTCGGCCATGATCGGCCGCGCCGCGATGCCCTTGGCATAGGCGTGGCCGTGCTCGCGGTAGGTGGCGACCACGTAGTCGTCGCGCTGGATGGCCGCGACCGCGCCAACGCACACGGCTTCCTGGCCGATGATGAGGTGAAGGAAGCCGCCGATCTTGCCCTGGGAGTAAGCCTTGGCACAGGCCTCCTCCATCCGGCGGATCGCCAGCATCTGGCGGTACAGCGGCGCCAGCTCCGCAACGGTGGTTTCCACGTCGGGCTGAGCGGCTTCAGGCTCGACTCGGGCCGATTCCGGTGTCGTCATGAGGACGCCCACCATACTTGCCCTTCTTCGCCCTCGCCACTGCGCATCGGTTACGTTTTCCGGTGCCGGTGCGCTGGCGCGATCAACGCCGACGTCGCCTGCGACGCAACGCGTCGCGGGCCCATGCGCGCGCGATCGAGATGTGATCGAGGCGCGATCTCGGTCAGAGATGGATCGCGTGGCCCAGCGCGTCCTCGGTGGCTTCTTTCACAGCCTCCGCAAACGAGGGGTGGGCGTGGATCGTGTATGCGAGGCTCTCCATGTTGACCTCGGTGGTCTTGGCCAAGGTCAGCTCGGCGATCAGATCGGTCACCGCGGGCCCGATCATGTGCGCGCCGACGAGCGCGCCGGTCTCAGCGTGCCAGATCACCTTGACGAAGCCCGGGTACTCGCCTGCGGCCATCGTCTTGCCGAGCGGGCGAAACGGAAATCGCCCCACCTTGACCGGAATGCGCTGCTCCGCGGCCTTGGCCTCGGTCAGTCCAACCGACGCGATCTCGGGGTGGCAGTACGTGCAGGCTGGGATGGCGTCGTAGGCCACCGGCACGGCGTGCTGCCCGGCGATCGACTCTGCGACGAACACCCCCTCGGCGGAGGCCACGTGCGCCAGCCCGCGTCCGATGACGTCGCCGATCGCGTGGATGCCATCGGCCGCGCGCAGGGCCGCATCTACCTTGATGAAGCCGCGCTCGAGCGCGATGCCGTGGTGCTCGAGCCCCAGGTTCTCCGTGTTGGCGGTCACCCCGACGGCGACCAGCAACACGTCGGCGCGCAGCGTCTCCGCGTTTCCGCCGGCGGCCGGCTCCACCGTCAGCTCCACGCCGTCTCCTCGGTTCTGCGCGGAGGTCACTTTCTGGCCGGTGCGCACAGACATGCCGCGCTTCTCGAACGCCTTGCGGAGCTCCGCCGAGATCTCCGGATCTTCGTTGGGCACGAGCCGCGGCAAGTACTCGACGATGGTGACCTCGACGCCGAGCGCTCGGTAGAACGAAGCGAACTCCACGCCGATCGCGCCAGCGCCTAGCACCACCAGCGACTTGGGCTGGGTCGGAAGCGTCATCGCCTTGCGGTACTCGATGATGCGCTCGCCGTCGAGCGTGATGCCAGGCAAGGAGCGCGCGCGCGCGCCGGTCGCGAGGATGACGTGCTTGGCGGTCACGATGCGGGTCCCGCCTTGCCCCTCGATGGAGATCTCGTGCGGACGCCAGGCGCTCTGGCGAGGCAAGAGGCGCGCGGTCCCCGCCAGGTGATCGATCTTGTTCTTGCGGAACAGGAACGCCACGCCCTTGGAGATCTTCTCGGCGACCTCGCGGCTGCGCTTGACGATGGCGGGGAAGTCTGCCCGCACGCCATCGACGATGATGCCGAACTCCGCGGCGCGCTGGATGAGCTCGAGCACCTCCGCGGAGCGCAGCAGCGCCTTGGTGGGGATGCATCCCCAGTTCAGGCAGATGCCGCCGAGGCCTTCGCGCTCGATGCACGCGGTGCGCAGCCCAAGCTGAGCAGCGCGGATCGCGGCGACGTAGCCGCCGGGGCCGGCGCCGATGACGACACAGTCATACGAGGTCGATTCCGTCATGCGGCGCGGTTATCGCATCGCCATGAGCCGCTGGCCAGCCGTGCGCGACCGTGAAAGCGACCAGCCCTAGGAGACTGGTGTCAAACAGTCTCCTGGCCGAGCACGCCAAGCTCGCTCGGCGAGGTTGGCGGCGCAGCCCGGGCGCGAGTGCGCCCGTCCGGAGGGCTTTGCCCAACAATGAGGCTAGGAGCGTGGTGTTTGACACCACGCTCCTAGCGGCAGAGGTCGGCGGCGCTCTGCCGGCCCTGACGGACGGCGATGCAGGTCGACACGGTCTGGGTGTCCCGCTGAAACGACACCACGACCAGATCGCCCGCCGCCGTCGGGAACGGGAGAGTCGGGCCCACGCCGCCATCGGCGCGCGCGGTGTCGATCACGCCGGTGCTGCGATTGCGGTTGAACACGTACACCACCGCGCCCTCATAGACCCCCGAGGGAGCATAGGAGAAGCGCGCGTTGCCGGTGGTCAACTCCAGGTCGAAGGTCATCTGCTCGGGATCTGGAGGAGGGATCGGGATGGAGGGCGTGATGCACCCAGCGAACCCGGCGCACAGCACCAGAGCCAACGCCCCGACGGCTCGATAGCTAACAAACACGCCAGTCAAGATAGCAAGAAACGCGCCATGAACGCCAGCCTCTTTATCCTGCATGTTTCCAAGAGTTATCCAGGCCGGGCCGCCAACCAGGTTGGCATTGCCACCAGATGTTGGCGGAGACCAGGCAGAGACCTGGCGGAGACCAACATCTGAGAGTGAAGGCTCCTTCGTCATGGCTGAGCAAAGCCCTCCGGACGGGCGCGCTCACGACGCAGCCCAAGCGCCAACCTCGCCGAGCAAGCTTGGCGCTCAACCAGGGTTTGACACAGCCCTCTAGCGTCGGATGACGAGCGGCAGATCCGTGAGCATTGGTCGGAGCTCGAGCGCCTGCCCCTCGCGGTCAATCATGAGCGCGGGTCGAGAGCCGGGACCTGCACGGCGAATGAGGTACTGCAGCTCGGAGGGCCGGTCGATCAGCTCCCCGTCGACCGCCCGGATCACGTCTCCAGGCTGCAGGCCAGCGGCCTCCGCGGCGGTGCCGGCAAACACCTGGCGGACGAGCGCGCCGTCACGCCGCCCGACGAACTCGACGCCCAGCCAACCGCGGGTGTCGCGGGTGGCTTCGATCATGGTCACCTCGGGGACCACGGCCTGGCGGTGCCAGCAGCTCGCGCGAACGTTCGGTCGATCCGCGATCTGGACCGCCATCAGCGTCGCGGCCAAGGCAAGGCCAGAGGCGACCCCGGCCATGGAGCATACAATGGCGACCCCTGCCATACCTCGACCCCGCTCCTTGGGAAGAATGGCTTCGCGGCACAGCACCGGCGGCTTCTCCACGCGAGCGATGCTCTGAGGCTCCTCGGTGCCACCTGGTGAGACGTGACTCTCGTCGGACATGTGAATACCTCGCTTTCCGATCCGTTACGACCATTATAGAAGCAGGTTGATTCCCAGGCTATCGAGAAATCTCCTCCAGGTCACGTGCTACCTTCCACGACACCCGTGACGATGCCGAACCGACGGTTCCGGCGGTGGGCGTTGGCCCTCGCGCTGGTCAGCTCATTGCTGGCCCTCGTGCTGAGTTCGGCTCGGGTCTTCCTCCATGGCGACGATCTGGGCGAGTTCGTCGCCAGCATGCTCAACCGGAGGATGCGAGGTCGCATCGAGGTCGGGGCCATCGAGTGGCCGATCTCCGCGTTGCCCACCGTGCTCCGCGGCGGCTGGGTGCCGGTCACCGCGCGCGACGTCACGCTCTGGGATGACTGCATGCAGTCCCCGGAGGGGCGCGCCAGGAGGTCGGCCGCTGGAACCCAGGTCTTTGTCGCCGATCTGCCCTGCTCCCCGGACGGCCGCCGCGCGCCTGGGCTCACGCCGCGCAAGAAGCTGCTGGAGACCAGCAAGCTCACCGCCGAGATCGACATCCACGCGCTCATCTTCGGCAACCACGACCTGGTGTTCCGCAACCTGCGGGTCCATGGCGGCGAGGTGCTGCTCGAGCACTCGGCCGAGCCCTATCCGCTCCACGACTACGACAAGACCACGATCAGCTTGATCTCCGCCTTCCAGCCGCGCATGACGCCAGGCTTTCGCGCTGGCATCACCGCCGACAAGGCGCCCCCCATCTTCGACCTGCGCGACGTGCATCTCGACGGCATCGGCCTCACCTATCACCAGCGGCCGGAGTTTCGCCCGGGCGGACGCGCGCGGTATCCGGTGACCCTGCGGGTAGAGAACGTCGCCGTGGACTCGGGCCCAAGCCCGAAGAACCACGCCTTCCTCTACGCCAACAACCACGACCCGTTGCTCGGCAAGCTGTACCTGAGCGTGCCGATCACCGCGGGGCCTGCCACCTTGCGCATCGACGACGAAGGGCCCGCCGAGGCCTTTGCCCTGGGCCGCCTGTCCGCAGAGCAGACCCAGCAGCGCAAGGCGCGCTACATCATCCCCATCGACACCATCGACGTGCAGCGGCTGGCCCAGCTACCGCGCCGATGGGCGGCGGGCGATCCCATCGCCGGGACCCTGGAGCTACGGTTGACGGCGCGCACCGCGCACGGCGGCACCATCGACGTCTCCGGCGAGCTCCGCGACTACAAGGACAGCGCGTTCTCCGGCACCTGGGCGCTGGATGTCGTCGGCAAGAACCTCGGCCCCACCCTGACCGCCGCCATCGATCCCGCCCTGTCAGGCAAGGACGTCTCTGCCAACCTCAGCCTCCGCGGCCCGTTCGTCGCCAACCCCAAGATCTCCTACCAGCTCGCCGGCCTGCAGTACGAGACGCTGCGCCCCAAAGAGCCCACCGATCCACCGGCCTTGCGGCTGTCGCTCGCCAACTTCAAGGGCGAGCTGGATCTGGTCAACGACCAGGGCCACCTCGATGAGACCATCGCCCAGGTGCTGGGGGACGACGGGCAGCCCAGCCGAGGCAAGATCCGCATCGACGCCACGTTTGGCCTCAAGCCGTACCAGGTCAACAAGGCCGACGTTCACATCCTCGAGGCCATCGACCTTGGGCGCTTCCTGCCAGAGACCGCGCGCAAGCACCTGGGGCGCTTTGTCCGCGGCCACTTCAGCGGCAACGGCGACACCACCTCGGGCTTCGCGCTCCGGAACATCGATCTGTCCATCGGCCATGATCCGGCCGACGTCCGCGCGCGGCTCCACGGTGGTCGGATCTTCACCACCGACAACTTCTCCACGCTGGAGGTGGCCAAAGATCAGCCGCTCACCGCTCACCTCGGCGAGACCACCACCGCGATAAGTGGCCGGGTTCTGGCGCGCGCGCGCTGGCTCGATCTGAAGCTTGGCAACGTGGAGTCCCCAGACCTCGGGAGGTGGCTCTCCAGGTTTGGCATCTCGCCGCTGGCGACCTCCGCCACCGCCGGGACCATCGCCATCAGCGGTCGCATGGACTCGCCGGTGGTCGACGCGCGCGCCGCCTTGTCCGGGGTCCCCGTGCTGGGCCACGCGGAGCTCGACACCCGCTTCGAGAACCGCGTCCTCGAGCTGCGCTCCATCGAGAGCGCCACCCTCGGCGGCTCGCTGGCCGGCAAGGGACGGATCCGGCTGGGCGGCACGCCGTTTGTCGAGTCGTTGACCATCAACGGCCAGAACCTGTCGGTGGAGAAGCTGGCCCTGGCCTCCGGGTTTGCGACGGAGGCCAAGGGCACCATCAACGCGCTGGACATCGCCCTGCGAGGGTCGTTGGCGCGCCGCGCCGATCCGCTCGACTGGCTCGACCTCGTCGACGCCTATGCCCAGGCAGACCGCATCACGGTGGCTGGTGAGTCCTGGGACGGCATCGGCCTGTGCGTCAGCCACGGGCAGGCTTCGCGGCCGCTGTGCAGGAGACGCGACGCCGCGCTGGGGGACGCCGACGAAGCTCGCTGCGACGAGGCCAGGCGCAAGGGCGGCACCTGCGTGGTGGCCCACGCCACCCGCGCCGATGGCGGAGATATCGACGTGCTGCTGGCCAAGATCCCGGGGCTCGCGCCGCGCCGAGGCCCGCCGCCGCCATCGGAGCTGCTGGGCTCCATCGACATCTCGGCGCTGCCGCTGCGGATCCTCGACCGCTTCACCGGACCGGAGGCTTTCGGCGGCACGATGGGTGCCCGGATGTCGATCGGCGGCACCACCGCGGCGCCCACCGCGAGCGGCGCCATCGAGATCCTGCGAGGCTGGGCCAAGGGCGCGTTCTTCGGCGACAGCCGGCTGACCGTGACCCCCGCCGCTCGCGCCTTGCACATCGCCGGCAGCGCGCTGGGCGGGCGCCTCACCCTGACCGCGACCATCGGCACGGTCGCGCCCTTCGCGGTGGACGTCCGCGTCGCCGGGCGCCGGATCGAGCTGGATCCACTGCTGGGCGGCAGCCTGGCGGCGCTGCCGTACCCCCTGCGCGCGTGGACCTCTGGAGAGGTCCGCTTGCAGGCCGAGCTGGCGCCAGCCCCCGGCTCCCCGGCCGCGCTCACCGGCCCCGAGGTGTGGATCGAGCTCACGGAGCTCGAGGCCATCGTCGACGTCCGAGCGGGCGACCTGCTGTCACCGCAGCACTTCTCCGCGGTGCCGCTGACCCAGGGCGCGCCCGCGGTCTCGGTGTATCTGACCCCCAAGACGTTCGAGCTGGCGTGTCGCGGCCCGGCGCCAAGCAGCCGCGTCCCCTGCCCCATCCGGCTGGTCACGCCCATCGGCGACCTGCTGCTGCAGGGGACGGCCAGCCGCGATCTCCTCGCCATGACCGCCGAGGGTGACCTGGATCTCTCGCTCTTGGACCTCTCGCTCCTGGGCACGCTGTCCCCGCTGCAGCTCGACCACCTCAAAGGCACGCTGGCTCTTCAGATGCGGCTCTCCGGGACCGTCGACAAGCCGGTGCCCGAGTTCGAGCTCCGCCCCACCAACGTCCACCTTCGCCCCGCGGGGCTGGAGACGGTGGTGCAGGTGCCAAGCGGCAGCATCAAGCTGGCCAGAGGCAACCTGGGGTTCACCGGCGTCCGCGTCCTGGTCGACGACATCCACCAGCGAGAGAGCGGAGAGGTGACCATCGCTGGCAGCATCGTGCTCGACGGCCTGACGCCCTCGAAGTGGGGGCTCATCATCAACGGCAAGATCGCCGGCAAGATGCTGATGGCGTTCGCGCCGCAGGCGATCTCGCAAGCCAGCGGCGTCGCCACCATCGAGTGGGCGGCCATCCAGGGCAAGGGGGTGTGGCCCCCGCTGTCGGCGACCTTGAGCTTCGATCCCGCCGCGCCCCTGTCCATCATCCCGCGCGCGCTGCCACGCGAGGTGTCCTTCCGCAGCGGTGGGCTCTCGATCAGCTCGAGCAGCGCCGACAGCTCGAGCAACTCGGGCATCCCCACCTACGACATCGAGATCGAGGACGTCAGCGCCGTGATCGATGGCGAGGGCATCCTCAGCAACGTCAGCGGCTCGGTGACGATCCGGGACCTAAAACCGGTGGCGGCCAGCGTCCGGCTCGACGTGGACGAGATCCCGTTTCGCGTCCCCAGCACGCTCGATCTGCTGCTCACCGGCCGCGGGCTCAGCGTGCGCTACTCCAAAGACGACCGCACCTTGCGCGCCGACGGCGCGGTGGAGATCGTCAACGGCAAGTTCATTCGCAACTTCGATCTGGGGGAGGTGCTCCGCCCCACCACCCCGCCGGCCGGCAGCAACCGCCCGTTCTGGGAAGAGTGGCCTGAGCTTGGCGCCGCCGCGCTCAACCTGCGAGTCGGGATCCGGCAGATGGCCGTCGCCAACAACATCGCCGACATCGAGCTCGACGGCGAGCTCGAGGTCGGCGGAACCCCGCGAGATCCTCGCATCGCCGGCACCATCTCGGTGCAGCGCGGCACGTTCCGCATGCAGGGCACCCGCGCCGCCTTCACCCGCACCCGCGGCAACCTGAACTTCTCGCAGGCCCAGCGCTTCCCGGCGCAGACGCCCCAGCTCAACGTCGAGAGTGAAGCGGACTACCGGGATCCGAGCGGCCGAGATCACCTGATCACCCTGAGCTTGCGCGGCACCATCTTCCAGCCCGAGTGGGACCTGCGCACCTCCACCGGCTACAACAAGTCGCAGACCCTGGCGCTCATCTTCTTCGGCAAGACCCCCGATCAGGTCCGTCAGTCCATCGGCGACACCGCGCTCGGCAGCGATCCGACCCGCATCGATCCCACGACCAACCCCTCGGCCGGCGCCGCTGACCAGCTCATCAAGGACTTCGCCGGCAACTGGGTCTCGCTGCTGCTGGGCAACTCCCTCGAGGACCTGACCGGCCTGGACGTCCTGCGCTTCCAGTTCGACTTTGGCTCCATTGGCCTACGCGGCGAGAAGAAGCTCACCGACAACCTGCGCGGAGTGCTTGACTGGGAGCGCACGGTGCGCGGCGCCACGGTCAACGTGCGCGGCGAGCTCCGCACCCCCTTTCGGTGGACCCTGCAAGGCGCCTATCTGGACAAGGACTTCGACAGCGAAGCCGAGGAAGACATCCAGGAGTTCCAGGCCAAGCTGGTGTATCGTTATTTCTTCCCGTGAAGCGCCTGGTTCTCCTCTCCCTGCTGGGCGTCGTGTACTTCGCGGTACCCGCGAGGTCCTACGCGCAGGCGCCCGCGCCGGGCGAGCAACCAGGGCCCACCGCGCCGGCCGCCGCCGCGCCGCCGGGACCAGGCGCGCCAACGGGACCAGGCGCGCCGACGGGATCAGGCGCGCCGACGGGCGAGCCGACCGGCTCCAGCGACCCCCAGGCCGCCGAGCCCGAGCCCGTCGCGGACCCGGCCAGCGACCCGGCGAGCACGGCGGGCGAACCTGACGGGCTCCTGCGCGCGCCGACCTGCGAGGAGTTCGCCAGCACCAGCGGGGGCTGGGCGGGGACCGGAGCTGGAAACAACGCGGCGCTCCCGCTTCGCTTCACCGCGTGGGAGCTCCGAGGCAAGCTCATCGACGACACCAAGGATCTCCGCGCGGTGCTCGAAGACGAGCTCCGCGCCGCCGCCCGCTCACCGTGGAAGGCCGGCTCGAGATCGCCAAGCTGGTCGATACGATGGGCTATCACCTGGTGGCGGTGGAGGCGGCGGCGCGGAACGGGGCCACGGTGGCGGTGCTCCAGGTCGAGCCCAAGCCGCTCATCCGCTCCGTCCAGGTCACGACCCAGGTCGACCTTGGGTTCTGGGACATCGTGCTGCTCAAGCCCTTCCGCACGGTGCTCCTCGACGACGAGGTCGCGCGGCGCATGCGGCTGCGCTCCGGCACCTACCTGCCCTGGGCGTCGGCGGCCCGGATCTGCGAGCAACAGCGCGAGGAAGGTCGCATCCTCGAGTATCTGCACGACGAGGGCTTCATCGAGGCACAGGTCAAGCTGGACATCGACTTCGAAGGCGCGAGCGCAGCGCGCGCCCGCCTCCAGCTCAAGCTCGGGCCGGCGTACCGGCTGGGCCGCATCATCGTGACCCAGCCAGGCGGCCTCGCGCTGTCCGAAAAGGAGATCCGCGCGCACTTCGGCAGGGAGCGCGACTGCCTGCTGACCGTCCCGGTGCGGGCCGGCTGCGACGATCGCTTCACCCATTCCCAGCACAACGCAGAGAAAAAGCAGCTCGAGGAGTCCTACCGTCGGCGCGGCTTCCCCTCCGTCCGCATCGACACCACCACGGACTTCAAGCGACGAACCAAGACGGTGGACGTGTACGTCCGCATCGACGAGCGCCGCCACATCGACGTGGTCTTCGAGGGCCACGACCCGGACCGATTCACCGATGACAAGCTGCGCAGCCTGCTCACCTTCAGCGAAGCGGGCAGCGCAGACGACGTCGAAGCCAATGCGTCGGCCGCGGCGATCACGACCTACCTGCAGGGCCGCGGCTACTTCGAAGCCCGGGTCACCTGGAAGCGCGAGCGCTTCCGCAACCTCGATCAGCTCGTGTTCCGTATCAGCGCCGGCAAGTCGCGCCGAGTGAGCCGCGTGGAGTTCGAGGGCAACCACAAGCGGACCGACGAGCAGCTCACCGAGCTCATCGCGACCCGGCCCTACGGCAGCGTGGTGCGCCTGCTCGGCAACGCGCCGCCGGTGACCGCGCAGCAGCTCGAGCACGACGCAGACCGCATCTTGCGCGAGTACCGCAGGCTCGGATACCGAGACGCCAAGATCGAGATCGCGGCGGGCCCCACCCCCCAGTCCTTGTCCAGCCTGAGCCTGGGCCTGGCGCAGATCGCCACCTCGCGCAGCGACGGCGGGATGTACGTGCGGTTCACCATCGACGAAGGCAACCTCACCTTCCTGCGCACCATCGAGGTGGCGCTGCCCATCAACGAAGACCCGTCCGGCTCCGCCGAGGACATCAGCCTCACCACCGACGAGAGCAAGCAGCTCTGCGACCAGATCCTGAGCGACCTGCAGAAGAAGCTGAACGCGCCGCTGGCCACCCGCCGCGACCCATCGCAGTGCGTGGCGACAGCGGAGATCACCTACCTCGAAGAAGAGGTGGAGGCCGCCGCCGACGTGGTGCGCGACCTGCTGCGCAGCCAGGGGCGCTCGAACTCGTCGGTGGAGATGGAGACCCGGCGGACGGACCGAACGGGCTTCGCCCTGCGCTTCCGCCTCCGCCACCTGCAGCCGCGCCGCATGGGCCGGGTCATCTTGCGCGGGAACTTCCGCACCGACCGCGACGTGATCCTGGGAGAGCTTGGCTTCAAGGAAGGCTTGCCGCTCACCGCCAACCTGTCGAGCGAAGGCCAGAGCCGCCTGCGCGCCACCGGGCTCTTCGACGCGGTCAACGTCACGTACATTGACGGCGATGGGGTCTCGCACGCCGTGGTTCATGTCGAGGAGCGCTTCGACGCGCGCGCACAGCTCGATCTGGAGGGCGGCGCCTCCTACCTAAATGGCAACGATCCCAACCTGTTCCTCAAAGGTCGCGTCAGCCTGCCCAACCTGGGTGGCCGAGGCATCAAGCTCGACCTGGCCGCCACCCTGGGCACCGAGCTGACCTTCATCGACGCCTCCGTGCGAGTGCCTCGCTTCCTGGTCCGGCGCTGGCTGCCGCTGGCCTTCGACGCCGAGCTGTCGACCTTCTGGCGCCAGCAGGACACCGACCGGTTCGGCTCGCTCCTGACCAAGGGCCTCACGGTGGCGTCGTCGCGATCGTGGCAGCGCAACAACACCGGCGGCCGGGCCGCCCGCGCACTGTCGACCGGCCTGCGCTACGACTTTCGGCTGCGCGACCGCCAGGTGGAGACCATCCGGCCCGCCGGCCCCGGGGCCGCAGACAACCGGATCCCGGTGACCACCCGCGCCGGCGCGCTGGCGCTGACCTTCGACTGGGAGCAGCGGGTCAAGCGCTCCGGCGCGCTGTCCCCGCTGGCTCCTGAAGACGGCTTCCGCTTGCAGGCCAGCATCTCGTTTGCCAGCCCGTACCTGCTGGGCCAGGACACCTTCCTCAAGCTCGGTGGATCGGCGCAGGTGTACTGGCCGCTGGGCGAGCGCGTGCTCGTGCGCACCGACCTCCGCTATGATCACGGCATCCCGCTGGGCGGCGAGGTGGTGTTGCCGGAGGTCGAGCGCTTCTTCGCCGGTGGCGATAGCACCGTCCGCGGCTACGACGAGGATCGGCTCGCCACCGAGATCGTCGAGCAGGAGGTCCCGCCCTTCACCGGGGTCAAGCAAGTTCGGGTGCTGGCCGCCGGCGGCAACATCCGGGCGATCGGCAGCATCGATAGCCAGGTCCTCATCGCCGGCCCGATGGCCGCGGCCTTGTTCCTCGACGCCGGCGTCATCACCAACGACTGGCGCGCCGCGAGCCTCGGAGATGTCCGCCCGGGCACCGGCATGGCGCTGCGAGCCCTGCTCCCGGTCGGCGCCATCTCGCTCGAGTACGCCATCCCGCTGCGCACCAAGCTCGGAGACGACCCCAGAGGCCGCATCCACTTCGGCTTCGCCATGCGGTTCGACTGATCCTGCGGGCCTGGACGCCGCTGGCTGGCTGCGCTGGGGCCCGGCTGCCTGGCTGCCGGCTGCCTGGCTGCCTGGCTACCGGGTGGGCCTGCCTGCTGCGCCCGCCTGGGGCTGCCTGGAGCGCCTGCTGGGGCCTAGCAAGGGCCGAAACGACACAAGCCCCCAAGTGGGGGCAGCGCTCTCGGCCCAAATCTGACGCGCTTAACGCGCCGTCTGGAGCTACTCTGCCGGGGCGGCAGACGGGGTCGGGGCGAGCCCGATGACCTCGACGAGCGCCATCGGCGCCGCGTCACCCTTGCGGATGCGCGACTTGAGCACGCGGGTGTAGCCACCCGGCCGAGTGGCCATGGCGGGCGCGATCTCGGAGAACAAACGCTCCAGCGCGCCTCGGGTGGTGACCGTCCGCCGCGCCATCCTGCGGGCATGCAGGACCTTGGCGCGCTCGGCCTGGTTCATCTTGTCGCCCTTGGCGAGCAGCTCATGAACCGACACGCCCCAGGCGATCGTCGAGTCGGCGAAGCGCCGGAGTTCCTTCGCCTTGGCCTCCGTGGTCTCGATGCGCCCATAGGTGAGCAGCGCGGTGACCAGGTTGTTGAAGAGCGCTCCACGGTGGGAGGCGTTCCGACCAAGCCTTTTTCCTGAATTGCGGTGACGCATGACGTTCTCTCGCTGTTCCTCGCGCTACTTCTTGAGCGGATTGGGGCCGGGCCAGTTGTCGAGTTTCATGCCGAGCGACAGGCCCATCTCGGCCAGGATCTCCTTGATCTCCTTGAGCGACTTCCGGCCGAAGTTCTTGGTCTTCAGCATCTCGGACTCGCTCTTCTGCACCAGCTCGCCGATGTACTTGATGTTGGCGTTCTGGAGGCAGTTGGCCGACCGCACCGAGAGCTCCAGCTCGTCGACGGTCCGCCACAGGTTCTCGTTGAGCTTCTCCTGCTCCTCGTCCCGCATCGGCTCGGTCGGCTCGGCCATCTCCTCGAAGTTGATGAACAGGTTGAGCTGCTCCTTGAGGATCTTGGCGGCGAAGGCCACCGCGTCGTCCGGGCGGACGGCGCCGTTGGTCCACACCTCGAGCGTCAGCTTGTCGTAGTCGGTCTGCTGACCGACGCGGGCGTTGGTGACGATGAAGTTGACCTTCTTGATCGGCGAGTACAGCGCGTCGATCGCGATGGTGCCCACCGCGAGGCCGGCGGAGTGGCGCTCGGCCGGCTGATAGCCGCGGCCGGTGGTGATGGTCAGGTCCATGGCCACGCGGCCGTCCTTGGCCAGCGTGCAGATCTTGTGCTGCGGGTTCAAGCAGGTGATGCCATCCAGGAGCTGGATGTCCTCTGCCGTCACCGGACCCTCGCCCTGCTTCTCGAGGCGGAGGTTGTAGGTCTTGTCGGCCTCGACCTTGAGGAGCGTCTCCTTCAGGTTGAGGATGATGTCGGTGACGTCCTCGACGACGCCCGGCAGCGACGAGAACTCGTGCAGCGCGCCCTCGATCGCGATCTGGCTGATCGCGGCGCCCTGCAGCGACGACAGCAGCACCCGGCGCAGGCCGGTGCCGAGCGTCGTGCCGAACCCGCGCTCGAGCGGCTCGCAGGAGAACTTGCCGTAGGTCTCGGACCGCTCCTCGATCTCGAGCATCCGCGGACGGATGAGATCCCGCCAGTTCTTGGCCATGAAGGCAGTCTGTTCCGGGGGTCGGTTCCATCGTGACTCCTTGGTCGAGTCGCGTTCGTCGCGGCTCAGCCTGTGAGCGGGTCGAATCCCGCCTCTCGGCGCGTACGCCGTCGAGCCCTGGGCTCGCGGCGCGTCACCGCTCACTTCGAGTACAGCTCGACGATCAGCTGCTCGCGGATCGGCAGCGTCACGTCCTCGCGGGCCGGCAGCTGCTTGATGCCGCCGCGGAAGCCGTCCTTGTCGAGCTCGATCCACTGCGGCACGCCGCGGCGATCGACCGCGGCCAGCGCCTCGGAGATGCGGGTGATGGTGCGCGAGGACTCGCGGACCAGCACCACGTCCCGGGGGCGGACCAGGTACGACGGGATGTTGACCTTCTTGCCGTTGATCGTGAAGTGGCCGTGGCGGACCAGCTGGCGCGCCTCGGCGTGGTCCGACGCGAAGCCCATCCGGTAGACGACGTTGTCGAGGCGGCGCTCGAGCAGCTGGATCAGGTTCTCGCCGGCGATGCCCTTCATGCGGGCCGCCTTGAAGAAGTAGCCGCGGAACTGGCGCTCGGCGATGCCGTAGATGCGCTTCACCTTCTGCTTCTCGCGCAGCTGCTCGCCGTAGTCCGAGCGCTTCTTGCGCCGGGCCTGGCCGTGCTGACCCGGCGGATAGCTCCGGCGCTCGTAGCCGCACTTGTCGGTGTAGCAACGCTCTCCCTTGAGGAAGAGCTTCATGTCTTCTCGACGGCAAAGCCGGCAAACCGCACCAGTGTAACGAGCCATGATGATTCCTAAGATTCGCGAGGTGGTCGAAGTCGGGGGTTACACGCGACGGCGCGCTTGCGCGGCCGGCAGCCGTTGTGCGGCACCGGGGTCACGTCGCGGATGAGGTTGATCTTGAACCCGGCCGAGTTCAGCGCGCGGAGCGCCGACTCGCGGCCGGCGCCCGGGCCCTTGACGTACACGGTGACGTTGCGGACGCCGTGCTCCATCGCCTTCTTGGCGGCGTCCTCGGCCGCGAGCTGCGCGGCGAACGGCGTCGACTTGCGCGAGCCCTTGAAGCCGCACGTGCCCGACGACGACCAGGCGACGACGTTGCCCGAGACGTCGGTGATCGAGACGATGGTGTTGTTGAACGTCGCAGCGATGTGCGCGACGCCGGTCTGGATGTTCTTCCGGACCTTCTTCTTCTGCTTACCCTTGGTGGTCGACATGTCGATTCCTCGTTTGGTCCGGACTACTTCTTGGTCGCGCCGCCCTGCTTCTTCACAGCCATGCGCCGCGGGCCCTTGCGGGTGCGGGCGTTGGTGTGGGTGCGCTGACCGCGCGCCGGCAGGTTTCGGCGTGGCGCGAGCCCCGGTAGCAACCGAGGTCGACCAGCCGCTTGATGTTGAGCTGGACGTCGCGGCGCAGATCGCCCTCGACGCGGAAGTTGGCGTCGATCGCGTCACGCAGCTTGCGCACGTCGTTCTCGTCGAGATCGTCGGTGCGCTTGTCAGGCGAGATGTTGGCGTGCTTGAGCACGACCGTGGCCGCGTGGCGGCCGAGTCCGTAGATGTACGTGAGTGCGATCTCGATCCGCTTGTTGCGGGGGAGGTCGACGCCTGCGATGCGAGCCATGGTCTGGGCTCTCCTGTGGTCCTTCGAGGTTCCGTGCGATGGATGGCTGCCGTGAGGCCCTTAGCCCTGGCGCTGCTTGTGGCGGGTGTTGGTGCAGATGACCCGCACGACGCCCTTGCGCTTGATGACCTTGCACTTGGGGCAGATGGGCTTGACCGACGCTCGAACTTTCATGACGGTTCCAAGGGGGTGGTGAGGTTAGGGCGACTCGTGGCCAGGGTTGCCGGGCGTCGACGAGGCTCGGTCAGAGAACCCAGGGGCCCTCGTCGAGGATGGCGATCGTGTGCTCGAAGTGCGCCGAGAGTTTTCGGTCCTTGGTGACCGCAGTCCAGCGGTCGTCGAGGACCTCGACGTCAGGGAGGCCGGCGTTTACCATAGGTTCTACGGCGATGACAAGGCCGGCTTTGATGCCTTTTCCCGTCCCTGGTTCTCCGTAGTTATGGACCTGGGGATCTTCATGCATGCGCCGGCCGATGCCGTGCCCGACGAAGACTGTAACCACTGAGAATCCCTGCCCTTCGGCGTGGCGCTGTACCGCGGCCCCGATGTCGCCCAGCCGGTTGCCGACCCGGCACTGGTCGATCGCCAGGTCCAGGGCCCGCTGCGTCGCGGTCACCAGCTTGACCGCCTCGGGGCTGCCCCGACCGACGATCACCGTCCGCGCCGAGTCGCCGCACAGGTCCGCCTTGAACACGCCGAAGTCGATCCCGACGACGTCCCCCTCGCGGAGGATCTTGGTCTTGCGCGGGATGCCGTGGACGATCTCCTCGTTCACGGAGATGCACGTGACGGCGGGGTACGGCGGCGACGCGTAGCCGAGGAAGGCGCTGACCACGCCCTCGCGCTTGATCGCGGCGCGGGCCAGGCGGTCGAGCTCCCAGGTCGAGACCCCGGGCGACCGCCGCGCAGATCTCATCCAGGATCCCGGCGGCGACCAGGCGGTCTCGCGCATCCGGCGATCCTGTCCCGGGCTCTTGTAGACGATTTGCACGCGCGACCGCGCCGACCGCGACTCCTAGCGCGCCGGGCGCGCGGCGGTGCGGCCGCGGATGCGCGGACCCTTGGGCCCGGTGAAGCCCTCGTAGTTCCGCGTGATGAGGTACGACTCGATCTGCTGCACGGTGTCGAGCGCGACGCCGACCACGATGAGCAGGCCGGTGCCGCCGAACTGGAACGGCACGGACATGTACTTCTGGAGCAGCGCCGGGATCATGCAGACGACCGACAGGTACATCGCGCCGGCGAACGTGATCCGGGTCAGCACCCGCTCGATGTACTCGGCGGTGTTCTTGCCGGGGCGGATGCCCGGGATGAAGCCGCCACCCTTCTTCAGGTTGTCCGCGACCTCGACCGGGTTGAACTGCACCGCGGTATAGAAGTACGCAAAGAAGACGACCAGGACCGTATAGATCACGTTGTAGCGCCAGTCGGCCGGGTGCAGCACCGACGCCACGTCCTGCAGGAACAGCGATCCCGACATCGAGGCGATCTGCGTCGGGAACATCAACAACGACGACGCGAAGATCGGCGGGATGACGCCCGAGACGTTGATCTTGAGCGGCAGAGAACTCTGCGCCCCCTGGTACAGCTTCCGCCCGACCTGCCGCTTGGCGTACTGCACCGGGATGCGCCGATGCGCGCGCTCGAAGAAGCAGATCGCCGCGACGGTGCCGACCACCAGGAGCACCAGCATGATGCCGCGGAGGCTGGCCCGCCGGCGCTGCGCCGCCCTGGCGAGGTACTGGGTCAGCGCGTCGGGCAGCGCCGCGACGATGCCGGCGAAGATGATCATCGAGCTGCCGTTGCCGATGCCGCGCTCGGTGATCTGCTCACCGAGCCACATGATGAACGCGGTGCCCGTGGTGAGCGACAGCACGGTCATGACCCGGAAGCCCCAGCCCGGATCGACCACGACCTCGGAGCCGCGGGTCGACAGGCCCTCGAGGAACTGGGCGATGAAGTAGCCCTGGACCGCGGCGAGGAGGATAGTGCCGTAGCGGGTGAGCTGGTTGATCTTGCGACGCCCCTGCTCGCCTTCCTTGTTGAGCTGGTCGAGCTTGGGGATGACGACGGTCAACAGCTGGATGACGATCGACGCCGAGACGTAGGGCATGATGCCCAGGGCGAAGATCGACAGCTGCTGCAGCGCGCCGCCCGAGAACATGTTGAACATGCCCAGGAGCGACCCCGACCCGCCCTTGGTGATGACGTTGGCCATCTCGACCCGGTTCACACCGGGCACCGTGATGAACACGCCGATCCGGTAGACCGCGAGCATCGCCAGCGTGAACAGGATCCGCTTGCGGAGCTCGGGAATCTTGCCGATGTTTCGGAAGCTGTTGGCCACGAGGTCCCTGCCGAGGGGGAACCGCGCCGGCCACGGGCCAGGCTGGCGACTACTCTGCCGCCGCCGCGGTGTCCAGCGACAGCGCCTGGCCGCCGGCCTTGGCGATCTTGTCCTTGGCCATCTCCGAGAAGCGGTGCGCCTTGACGGTCAGCTTCTTGGTGAGGTCACCCTCGCCGAGGATCTTGACGCACGCGACCCGCTTGGGGACGAGGCTCTTGGCCTTGAGCGCGTCGAGGTCGACGACCGCGCCGCTGTCGAAGGCCTTCTCCAGCGTCGAGACGTTGATCGGGAACGCCTCGACGCGGAACGGGTTCTTGAAGCCGCGCTTGGGGATGCGCATCTTGAGCGGCATCTGACCGCCCTCGAAGCCGATGCGCGCGCCGTGGTGGCCCGGGCGGGCCTTCTGGCCCTTGACGCCCTTGCCGGAGGTCTTGCCGGTGCCCGAGCCGCGGCCGCGGCCGAGGCGCTTCTTGGTCTTGGTGGCGCCGGGGTTCGGCGAGAGCGTGTGGAGAGTGGTGCCCATGGGAGCGTCCTGCGCGCCCGGGCCGCCTCGGAAACTGGTGTCCGTGACGAGCGCGCCACTGGCCGGGTCAGGAGGCCGGACGCCCTGCCCGGCTCACTCGGCGGCTTCGATCGTGACCAGGTGGCTGACCTTGCGGATCATGCCGCGGATCGCGAGCGTGTCCTCGCGGACGACCGTCTTGTGCGGGCCGTTCAGGCCGAGGCCCTTGAGGGTCCGGCGCTGGGTGTCCGGGCAGCCGATGCCGCTCTTGGTCTGGGTGATCTTGATCTTGAGAGCCATGACGATCAGTCCTTCAGCGAGCCGCGACCGTCTGCCGCGGGTGTGCCGCGCATCTCGGCGACGTGCGGCCGACGCGCGCGACGTCCGGGCGAACGCAGCGCCTTGAGCGCCACGACGACCGCGTGGATCACGTTGTGCGGGTTCGAGGTGCCGAACGACTTGGTCAGGATGTCGGTGACACCCGCGACCTCGAGCACCGGGCGGACGCCGCCGCCGGCGATGACGCCGGTACCGGGGGCGGCCGGGCGCATCAGCACCGAGGCGGCGCCGAACTCGCCCATGATCTCGTGGGGGATCGTGCCCTTGATCAGCGGGATGCGGAACAGGTTGCGCTTGGCGCGGTCGGTGCCCTTGCGGATCGCCTCCGGCACCTCGTTCGCCTTGCCCAGGCCGGCGCCGACGTGGCCGTTCTGGTCGCCGACGACGATGAGCGCCGAGAACGAGAACCGCCGGCCGCCCTTCACGACCTTCGCGACGCGGTTGATGAACACGACCTTGTCGACGAGCTCGCCAACTTCTTCGGGATTGATGGACATGTGTTTCTTCCTGCTCGTCGGGTCTAGAAGGCGAGACCGGCTTCGCGGGCGCCGTCGGCGACCTGGGCGACGCGGCCGTGGTAGAGGTAGCCGTTGCGGTCGAAGACGACGGACGAGACCTGCTTGGCGAGCAGCTTGGCGCCGATCGCCTTGCCGACCTCGCGGGCCTTGGCCTTCTTGTCCTTGCCCTCGCCGGCGGCCTTGACCGCGGCCTCGAGGTCGGACGCCGCGGCCAGGACGGCACCGGTGGTGTCGTCGATGGCCTGCACGTAGATGTGCTTGGCCGAGCGGAACACCGACAGGCGCGGACGCTCGGCGGTGCCGGTGATGTACTTGCGGATCGCGACCTTGCGGCGGAGCCGCTTGCGGACGCGTTCGTCGGGGTGCTTGACGTGACCAGCCATGACAGTTCTCCGGGTGTGCTGGGAGTGGCGCGGGGTGCCCCCTACCAGGGCCTACTTGCCTTGCCTGCGGCCTTGCCGGCCTTGCGGATGATCTTCTCCTCGGCGTACTTCACGCCCTTGCCCTTGTAGGGCTCGGGGGCGCGGAAGCTGCGCAGCTTCGCCGCGGCGGCGCCGAGGGCCTGCTTGTCCATGCCGGACAGGATCAGGTTGTTCTTGTCGACCTTGGCCGCCACGCCCTCGGGCAGCTTGTACTCGATGGGGTGCGAGTAGCCGAGGGTCAGCATGATGTTCGAACCCTTGACCTCGGCGCGATAACCGACGCCGTTGATCTCGAGCGTGCGCTCGAAACCCTTGGTCACGCCGGTGATCAGGTTGTTGGTCAGGGCCCGCATGAGGCCGTGGGCGGCCTTCTCGGGGGTGGTGTTGCCGGAGCGAGTGAAGACCAGCTGGCCCTTCTCCTCCTTGATCTCGACCGCCTCGTGGCGCTTGACGGTGAGGGTGCCCTTGGGGCCCTTCACCTCGATCGCCTGGGGCTTGATCGAGATGGAGACGCCCTTGGGGATTTCGATGGCGCGATTACCGATGCGGGACATGGGCTCACCAGACCTCGCACAGGACCTCGCCGCCCACGCCGCGCTTGCGCGCCTCGCGATCGGTCATGATGCCTTGAGACGTGGAGATGATCGCGATGCCGAGGCCATTGCGGACTCGGGGCACCTGCTGCGACGGGACGTACTTGCGCTGGCCGGGACGGGACACGCGGCGCAGTCCGGTGATCGCGTTCGAGGCGCGGCCGTCGTAGCGGAGCGTGACCGTGATGGAACCCGCCTTGGTGTCCTCGGCGGTGGCCACGCCGTCGAGGAAGCCCTCCTCACGGAGGATCTCGGCGATGCGCAGCTTGAGGTTGGACCGCGGGCACGCCACCTCGCGCTTGCGCGCGCGGATGCCGTTGCGGAGGCGGGCCAGGAAATCGGAGATTGGGTCAGTCATCGACACGGTGGGTTCGTCTTCCTCGCCAGGTGACTACCAGCTCGACTTGATGACGCCGGGAATCTCACCGCGCAGGGCGAGCTCACGGAAACAGAGACGGCACATCTCGAACTTGCGCAGGAACGCGCGCGAACGACCACACCGCTTGCAGCGGTTGTGCTGACGGACCTTGAACTTGTGCTTCTTCGGGAGCCTGTCGATGAGCTTGCTCATGACGCCTGTCCTTGCGCGGGAGCCTGACGGAACGGCATGCCGAGGTGGGCGAGCAGCGCCCGGCCCTCGTTGTCGGTCTTGGCCGTGGTGACGATGCTGATGTTCAAGCCCTTGACCGCGTCGATCTTGTCGAACTCGATCTCGGGGAAGATGATCTGCTCGCGGACGCCGAGGGTGTAGTTGCCGCGGCCGTCGAAGCCCTTGCTCGACACGCCGCGGAAGTCACGCACGCGCGGCAGCGCGATGTTGCACAGGCGGTCGAGGAACTCCCACATGCGCTCACGGCGCAGCGTGACCATCACGCCGATCTTGTGGCCCTTGCGGAGCTTGTAGTTGGCGATGTCCTTCTTGGCCTTGCACACCACCGGCGCCTGGCCGGCGATCTGCTTGAGCTCCTCGACGGCGCTGTCGATGAGCTTGGCCTCGTGGGCGGCGCGGCCCAGGCCCATGTTGAGCGAGATCTTGACGACCCGCGGGATCTCCATCGACGAGGAGTAGTTGAACTCCTTGGGCAGCTGGCCCGGCACGTGTCCTGGTACAGCCGACGCAGCCGGGGCGGCTGCTCGCGCTTGTACTTCGGCGCCGGGCCCGTCGGGCTCCGCCTTCTTCTGTTGGCCTTGGCCTCTTCGCGCTTGGTCTTGCCCGTCTTGGCCGGCGGCAGCCTTGCCATGGCTCTCGTTGGCTTCGTCCTGGGCGATCGGTCGCGCTCTCGCCGGGGTCTGCGGGTTGTCTACATGCCCGCGGTGGGGAACTTGGTGCCGGTCTTCACGCCGACGCGAATCTTGTCGCCGCCATCGGTGGCGGCCTTGGTCCGGGTGCCCCGACCGAGCTTCTCGTCCCACAGGAGGACGTTCGCGATCGCGACCGTGCCCTCCTTCTCGACGATGCCGCCCTGGGGGTTCTTCTGGGTGGGCTTGGTGTGGCGCTTGACCATGTTCACCTTCTCGACGATCACGCGCTGACCGACGACGCGGAGGACCTTGCCGCGCTTGCCCTTGTCCTTGCCCTTGGTGACGACCACGAGGTCGCCCTTGCGAACGTGTGCCATCACAGCACCTCCGGCGCCAGCGAGATGATCTTCATGAAGCGCTTGGCGCGCAGCTCACGAGCGACCGGCCCGAAGATGCGGGTGCCGATCGGCTCGTTCTCCTTGTTGATGAGGACGGCCGAGTTGCCGTCGAAGCGGATCGAGCTGCCGTCGGGGCGGGCCAGCTCCTTCTGGGTGCGGACGATGACCGCGCGCGCGACCTCGCCCTTCTTCACCTTGGAGCCCGGGATCGCCTCGCGGACGCTGACGATGATGACGTCGCCGATCGACGCGTAGCGCCGGCGGCTGCCGCCCAGGACCTTGATGCAGTAGACCTTCTTGGCGCCGCTGTTGTCGGCGACATCGAGGACACTGGTCTGCTGGATCAACGCGGGCCCTTGCTCGACTCGTGCCCGGCCTCCCTGGTGATGGTGCGCAGGATCCGCCAGCGCTTCGTCTTCGAGTACGGGCGGGCCTCGATGATCTCGACCACGTCGCCGACGGTGCCGGCGTTGTGCTCGTCGTGGGCCTTGTACTTCACGCGGCGGGTCACGAACTTGTGGAACCGGCGGTCGCGCACGCGGCGGATGACCGAGACCACGACGGTCTTGTCCATCGCGTTCGAGGTGATCGTGCCGGTGATGGTGCGGCGGTTGCCGCGCTCGTCGGCGGCAGTGGCGGTGGCTTGAGCGGGGGCGGACACGGGCTAGCCTTCCTTCTTCGAGCGGCGAGTCTTCTTGGCCTCATGGCGGCCTTGCGCCCCGGGTCTCGAGCCGCGGGCACGGCCGCGAGGACGGTCAGGATCTTGGCGACTTCGCGGCGCTTGCTGGTGATCTCGGCGACGGACGCCACCTGGTTGGTGTGCCGGCCCAGCTGCAGGCGGAACAGCTCGTCCCGCACGCGGGCCAGTGCGCCGCGCAGCTCGTCGACCGGCAGGTCGCGGAGCTTGGTGATCGATTCCTTGGCCTTGCTCATAGCGCACTCCCGCGGGCGACCAGGGCGGTCTTGATCGGCAGCTTGTGGTGGGCGCGGGTGAAGGCCTCCTTCGCGGTCGCGACGTCGACGCCCTCGACCTCGAAGATGACGCGGCCGGGCCGGACGACGGCGACCCAGCCCTCGACCGCGCCCTTACCGGTACCCATGCGGGTCTCGGCGGGCTTCTTGGTGAAGGACTTGTCGGGGAACAGGCGGACGTAGATCTTGCCGCTCTTCTTCACGGCGCGGCTGATGGCCACGCGGGCGGCCTCGATCTGGCGGGCGGTGATCCACCCGGGCTCGAGGACCTGCAGGCCGAAGTCGCCGAAGGAGACCTCGTCGCCGCCCTTCGCCCGGCCGGCCATGTGGCCCTTGTGGCGCTTGCGGTACTTGGTGCTCTTCGGGAGAAAGCATCGACGCTCGGGGGCGGCGGGCAGCGGGCGGCGCGCGGCTCGGTCTTGCGGGCGGTGAGGACCTCACCGTGGAAGATCCAGCACTTCACGCCGATCGAACCGTACGTGGTGTGGGCCTCGGTGAAGCCGTACTCGATGTCGGCGCGGAGGGTGTGCAGCGGCACGCGACCCTCGCGGTACCACTCGCGGCGGCTCATCTCGGCGCCGCCGAGGCGACCCGACGAGGCGACGCGGATGCCCTTGGCGCCGAACTTCATGGCGGTCTGGACCGCCTTCTTCATGGCGCGGCGGAAGGCGATGCGGCGCTCGAGCTGGGTGGCGATGTTCTCGGCCACCAGCTGGGCGTTGGTCTCGGCCTTGCGGACCTCGACGATGTTCAGGAACACCTCGTTGTCGGTGAGGGCCTGGACTTCCTTCTTGAGCGTCTCGACACCCGCGCCGCGCTTGCCGATGACGATGCCCGGGCGCGCGGTGTGGATGTTGATCTTGCACTTGTTGGCCGCGCGCTCGATCTCGATGTACGAGATGCCCGCGAACGCCAGCTTCTTCTTGATGAAGCCCTTGAGCTTCAGATCCTCGTGAAGCCACTTGGCGTAGTTCTTCTCCTCGTACCATCGAGACGACCAGGTCTTGATGATGCCGAGGCGAAAGCCTGTGGGATGCGTTTTCTGGCCCATGGGGGGTGTCCTTCGAGCGCGTCGACTACTCGTCCGTGACGACGACGGTGAGGTGGCTGGTGCGGTGATTGATCCGGTTGGCGCGGCCCATCGAGCGGGGCATCCAGCGCTTGGCGATCGGACCACCGTCGACGGTGATCGCCGCGATCTTGAGGTCCTCGACCGAGACGTCCCCGCCCGAACGCTCCTCGGCGTTGGCGGCGGCGCTCTTGACGGCCTTCGAGATGATGCGGCCCGCGCGCTTGGGCAGGGTGTCGAGCAGGCCGACGGCCTGCTCGACCGACTTGCCGCGGACCAGGTTGGCGACCACCCGCATCTTGCGCGGCGACATCGGATTCCACGGACGTGGGCTCTGGCTTCCTTGTGCACGCTGGCTTCAGCGCCCGGGAGAGGCGCCCTTCTTCTCGCCGGAGTGACCGTGGTAGGTCCGGGTCGGGCGAACTCGCCGAGCTTGTGCCCGACCATGTTCTCGGTGCAGAACACCGGGATGAACTTGCGGCCGTTGTGGACCGCGAACGTGAGCGCGACCATCTCGGGGGTGATGGTGGAGCGGCGCGACCAGGTCTTGATCACGCGCTTGTTCGGGTTGGTCTCCTTGAGCGCCGCGGCGATCTTCTTGTGGAGGAACGACTCGACGTACGGACCCTTCTTGACGCTACGGGGCATGGCTTCCTCGGCTCTACTTGGTCCGACGACGGACGATGTTCTTGTCGGTGCGCTTGTTGTGGCGGGTCTTGTAGCCCTTGGTGGGGACGCCCCACGGGGTGCAGGGGTGGCGACCACCCGAGCTGCGACCCTCGCCACCACCCATCGGGTGGTCGACCGGGTTCATCGACACGCCGCGGTTGTGCGGCCGCATGCCGAGCCAGCGCTTGCGGCCGGCCTTGCCCCACTCGATGTTGGCGTGCTCGGAGTTCGAGACCACGCCGATGGTGGCGCGGCAGTCGATGTGGACGTAGCGCATCTCGCCCGAGGGCAGGCGGAGGGTGGCCTGCTGGCCCTCCTTCGCCATCAGCACCACGCGGGTGCCGGCCGACCGGCACAGCTGGGCGCCGGCGCCGATCTTGAGCTCGACGGCGTGGATCTCGGTGCCGACCGGGATGAAGCGCAGCGGCAGGTTGTTGCCAGGCTTGATGTCGGCCGAGTTGGCGGCGATGACCTTGTCGCCGACCTCGAGCTTCTGCGGCGCGACGATGTAGGCCTTCTCGCCGTCGGCGTACTGCAGGAGCGCGATGCGCGCGGTGCGGTTGGGATCGTACTCGATGCCCAGCACCTTGGCCGGCACGCCGGTCTTGGTGCGCTTCCAGTCGATCTTGCGGTAGCGCTGCTTGTGGCCGCCGCCGCGGAAGCGCGAGGTGATGCGGCCGTGGTTGTTACGGCCGGCCTTCTCGGGCTTGTGCTCGAGCAGGCTCTTCTCGGGGGTGCCCTTGGTGATCGACGCGAAGTCCTGCGTCGACATCCCGCGGCGACCCGGCGAGGTCGGCTTGTACTTGGTGATCGCCATGGTTCAGACTCCCTCGAAGAAGGCGATGCTGTCGCCGGCCTTGAGCGTGACGTAGGCCTTCTTCCAGCCCGGGCGGTGGCCCGAGAACTCCGGCCAAGGCGCTTGCGCCTCGCCGCCCGCACCACGCCGCGGACCATGGTCGACCGTGACCACCTGAACAGGGTCTCGACCGCGTGGCGGATCTCGACCTTGTTGGCGTCCTTGGCGACCTCGAACATGACCTGCTGGGCGTAGTCGTCGCCCTCGGCCGGGGCGGCCGCGGCGCCGCCGGTCTCGCGGAGGCGCGCGCTCTTCTCGGTGAGGAGCGGGCGCTTGATGATGGATTGAGGAGCTCGCATGGCGGTTTCCTTGGGGCCCTGGACTACTCGGCCGCGCGCAGGGCGGCTTCGACCTGCTTGACGGCGCCCTGGGAGATCACGACGGTCTCGTGACGGAGGATGTCGTAGACGTTGAGGCCCTCGGGGGCCAGCCACTGCGACGACGCCAGGTTCTTGGCGCCGCGCACCAGGCCGGTGTTGTCCTTGGTGTCGACGACGAGGACCTTCGAGGTCGGCTGGGCGACGCCGAGGTTCTTCAGCGCGGCGGCGACCGACTTGGTCAGCTGCTTCTCGGCGACCGGGAACTTGTCGACGACGATCAGCTTCTTCTCGCCGGCGCGCAGCGACAGCGCGGCGCACAGCGCGGCCTTCTTGACCTTCTTGGGCAGGGCGTACTCGTAGCTGCGCGGCTTGGGGCCGAACACCGAGCCACCACCGACCCAGTGCGGCGCCTTCTTCGAGCCCTGGCGCGCCTGGCCGGTGCCCTTCTGCTTCCACACCTTCTTCGACGAGCCGTTGACCTCGCTCATGCGCTTGGTCGAGGCGTTGCCGGCGCGGCGCTTGGCCAGCTGCCACTTGACCACCTCCCACAGGAGGTGCTCGTGGACTTCGGTCGCGAAGACGTCGTCGGCCAGGTCGATCTGGCCGACGTTGCTTCCTGCGGTGTTCTTGACGTCTAGCTTTGGGCATGACGGCCGTCAGATCTTGATCTCCACGTCCACGCCGGCCGACAGGTCGAGCTTCATCAGCGCGTCGACCGTCTGCTGGGTGGGCTCGAGGATATCGAGCAGGCGCTTGTGGGTGCGGATCTCGAACTGCTCGCGCGACTTCTTGTCGGTGTGCGGAGACCGCAGGACGCAGTACTTGTTGATCTTGGTCGGCAGCGGGATCGGGCCGGCGATCTTGGCGCCGGTGCGCTTGGCGGTCTCGACGATCTCGCCCGCAGACTGGTCGAGGAGCTTGTGGTCGTAGGCCTTGAGCCGGATGCGGATCCGCGGAGCAGCAGGCCGACGTTGTCGCCAGCCTGACCCTGGTCCAGCAGCTTGCGGAACATCTCGACGCCGGTGCAGGTCGTCTTCTTGGTGTCGCCGAGGCCGATGACCTCGAGCTCGTCGCCGACCTTGACGATGCCACGCTCGATGCGGCCGGTCACCACCGTGCCACGACCGGTGATCGTGAACACGTCCTCGACCGGCATCAGGAACGGCTTGTCGACCTCGCGCTTGGGCTCGGGGATGAACGAGTCACACGCGTCCATCAGCTTCTGGATCGAGCGTGCCGAGGTCGCTGGTGTCGCCCTCGAGCGCCTTCAGCGCCGAGCCGCGGATGATGGGGGTGTCGTCGCCCGGGTACTGGTACTTCGAGAGCAGCTCGCGCAGCTCCATCTCGACCAGGTCGAGCAACTCCTCGTCACCCTTGGCGATCATGTCGCACTTGTTCAGGTAGACGAGGATCGCCGGCACGTTCACCTGGCGACCCAGCAGCACGTGCTCGCGGGTCTGCGGCATCGGGCCGTCGGGCGCCGACCACCAGGATCGCGCCGTCCATCTGCGCCGCGCCCGTGATCATGTTCTTGATGTAGTCGGCGTGGCCGGGGCAGTCGACGTGCGCGTAGTGGCGCTTGTCCGATTCGTACTCGACGTGCGCGGTCGCGATGGTGATGCCGCGCGCCTTCTCTTCCGGCGCCTTGTCGATCTGGTCGTACGCCTGGAACTTCGCCTGGCCGCGGTCCGCGAGCACCTTCGTGATCGCCGCCGTCAGCGTGGTCTTGCCGTGGTCAACGTGGCCGATCGTGCCGATGTTCACGTGTGGCTTGTTGCGGACGAATTTTTCTTTCGACATCGATTGATCTCCTTGCCTCGTGACTAGGCGCTGCGCCGTGCGACCAGCTCTTCACGTGGCTGGTGAGGGACTTCGGCGTAGTGGTGAAATTCCATTGCGTAGGTAGCTCGGCCTCGGGTCTTGGAGCGCAAGTCAGTGGCGTATCCAAACATCGAGGCCATGGGGACAAAACAGGCGACGGTCTGTACACCAGGATGAGCTGCAATTCCAGTGATCTTTCCGCGTCTCGCATGCAAATCGCCGAGTACATCGCCGATCGCGTCGTCCGGAGTGACCACTTCGAGCGTCATCACTGGCTCAAGAAGCGTGGGGAAGCGGCATGAGCGGCCTCGACGAAGGCCTTGGCCCCTGCCACCTTGTAGCCAAAATCACAAGAATCTACGGGATGATAGCCGCCACCGACGACGGACACTCGGAGGTCGGTCATGGAGAATCCGGCGAGCACCCCCCGCTCCACCGCCTCGTCCACGCCCTCCTGGACCGCCGGAACATGCTGTCGCGGCAGCTCGGAGATCGGCGCGCAGTTTTCGAACACATAGCCGGTGCCGCGCCCGGTGGCCTCGACGACCAGCCGGACGTGGCCGGCCTGGCCCTTGCCGCCGACGTTGCGGCTAAACGCGCTCTCGCCGTCGCCGCGGCGGGTGACCGTCTCGCGGTACGCCACGGTGGGGCGACCGACGCGGGCGTTGACGCCCAGCTCGCGGCAGAGCCTCTCGACGACGATCTCGAGGTGGAGCTCGCCCATGCCCGCGATCACGGTGCGGGCGGTCTCGGGATCGATCCGGACCTGAAACGACGGGTCTTCGAGGGCGAGGCGCTCGAGCCCGCGCACCAGCCGGGCCTCGTCCTCCGCGGTGTCCGGCTCGACGGCCACGGTCATCACCGGCGCTGGCACGGCGATGCGGTGGAGCGCGATCGGAGCGGCGGGAGAGCACAGGGTGTCGCCGGTGGCGATCTTGGCTCCGACGATCGCGCCGATCATCCCGGCCTCGATCGCCGGGATCTCATCGCTGTGGTTGGCGAACACCCGGGACAGCTCGTCCACCGTCAGCAGGGTGCCGCGGGTGGCGTTGAGCACCAGGTCGCCGCGGCGAAGCACGCCGGTGTAGACGCGGACGTACGTGGTCTGCCGGTCGCCCTCGAACGAGACCTTGAAGGCCAGCGCCGACAGCGGGGAAGCGTCCCCCGGAGGCAAGGACAGAGGCAACGACAGCGCCTCGGCCGTGCCAGGGACCTCGCCCTGCACCGGGCCGAGATCGGCCGGGGACGGCAAGAAGTCGATCACGGCGTCAAGGAGGTTGTGGATGCCCTGGTTGCGGAAGGCGGCCCCAAACAGCGTGGGGACGGCGCGGCCGGCCAGGGTCGCACGACGGAGCCCAGCGACCAGGTCGTCGGTCGTGACGGTGCCTGCGACGACGGCGGAGAGCACAGCGTCGTCGACGTCGGCGATGGCTTCGACGAGGCCGTCTCTGGCCTGGGTCGCCACGCCGAGCAACTCCGCGGGGATCTCTGAGTCCGTGAAGCGGACGCCAAACGAGGACTGGTCCCACGTGCGCGCCGTCATGCGGAGCAGGTCGACGACGCCCGAGAACTCGGGGCCTGCCCCGATGGGGAGCTGGAGCGCTATCGGGTTGGCGCGAAGGCGCTCGCGCACCGAGGCCACCGCGGCCATCGGATCTGCGCCAACGCGGTCGCACTTGTTGATGAACGCCAGGCGAGGAACGCCGTGCCGGTCGGCCTGACGCCAGACCGTCTCGCTCTGCGGTTGAACGCCGGCGACCGCGCAGAACACAGCGACCGCGCCGTCGAGGACTCGCAGCGAGCGCTCGACCTCCATCGTGAAATCGACGTGCCCGGGGGTGTCGATGAGGTTCACCACATGGTCGCGCCACGCGATGGTGGTGGAGGCGGCGGTGATGCTTATCCCGCGCTCCTGCTCCTGCAGCATCCAGTCGGTCACGGTGGACCCGTCATCGACCTCGCCGAGCCGGCGGATCGCGCCAGCGTAGAAGAGGATGCGCTCCGTCGTCGTGGTCTTGCCCGCGTCCACGTGCGCCATGATGCCCAGGTTGCGGACCTGGGTGAGCGCCGGACGGAGGAGGACAGCGGAGGACGCCACGTGATCATCGAGAACGACGAACAGCGGCGGGGCGACAGCTCGCGAGGCGAGCGACGGTGGCAGAGGGGCCAGGCCTTACGCCTGGCGGCTTTGCCGAGGTAAGCCCGCTGGTTCGGAGAAGATCTCCGCCTGTCGAGCCCCGCACTGAAAGTGCTTACGTCGTTCGCGCCTCCTGATTTCTGTGATGAGTGGAGAAGTTACCAGCGATAGTGCGCGAACGCCTTGTTGGCGTCAGCCATCTTGTGAACATCTTCGCGCTTCTTGACCGCGTTTCCGCGGTTCTGAGCGGCGTCCACGATCTCCATGGCGAGACGATCCACCATGGTCTTCTCGTTGCGACCGCGAGCGTACTCGACCAGCCAGCGCATGCCCAGCGCGAGCGAGCGGTCCGGGCGGACGTCGACGGGGACCTGATAGGTGGAGCCGCCGACGCGACGGCTCTTGACCTCGACGCGGGGGCGCACGTTCGACAGCGCGCGGTCCCACACCTTCAGCGGATCGTCCTTGGCGCGCTCGGCGACCAGGTCGAGGGCACCATAGACGATGCCTTCGGCCACGGACTTCTTGCCGTCGCGCATGACGACGTTCACGAACTTCGTGATGCGACGACGAGTATCAGCCGGCGCGTCCGTGAACTTCGGATCGGGCAGGACCTTACGCTTTGCGACTTCACCTTTACGGGGCATAGCTCACTCTCTCGCTTACTTGGGACGCTTCGCGCCGTACTTGGAGCGCGCTTGCTTGCGGTTCTGCACGCCCGTGGTGTCCAGCGTACCGCGGATGATGTGATAGCGAACGCCCGGCAGATCCTTGACGCGGCCGCCACGGATGAGGACGACCGAGTGCTCCTGCAGGTTGTGCCCTTCGCCCGGGATATACGACGTCACTTCCATCTGGTTGGTCAGCCGCACGCGCGCAACCTTGCGCAGCGCCGAGTTCGGCTTCTTGGGAGTCGTCGTGTACACGCGCGTGCAGACGCCGCGCTTCTGGGGACATTGTTTGAGAGCCGGCGAAGCGCTCTTGGAGCGAACCTTCTCGCGGCCGCGACGGACGAGCTGATTGATAGTGGGCATCGGGGTTCCGTAGTGTCCAACGCGGGGGCCATTGGAGGTCGCGAAATCTTATGGATCGGCCTTTAAGTGTCAAGGTACTTTGGCGTCAAGGTGAGTCCAACGGGCTGCTGGACCCTCGCCATCTCAGGGTGATCTCGGTGCGTTGGGGCTGCCAACGTCGCATAACGGCTGGATAGAGGACCGCGCGGCGCGCTCTGCGCCGGGACGGATCAGGACTAGTGGGTCCATTTCTCTTCTCTTCGATGCTCTGCGTCGTCGTATTCATGCGCCATCACGAAATGGTACGCAACCTCGCGAGCCTTCTCATTTTCCACCACGCACTCGAAGAGCCACTCCCCTTCAGCCTCCCCTGCCTCCGCCTGCACGTAGGCAATCTCGCTGGGGAAGACCACCAGCTCGCCCACCAGCTCCTTGGCGCGTGAGAGCTGCACGACCAGCGTGCCATCGGCCTCGGTGACCAGGGTCCAGTGAAAGTCCTCGTGATCGAGCAGCACAGCTTCAGGCGTACCGGCTCGCAGGATGCAATTGGCGTGGCCGCCCAGCCACTGCCAGAACTTCTCGAAGGTCAGCGTGGTGGTGACCGTTGCAAGACGCTTTCCCGACGAACCCATAGGCGGCGCAGGATATCCGTGGTGGCCAGGAGTGCAAGCTCGTTGTGCGACTAGAACACCGAACGGTTTGAATGCCGTCGCGAGACGAGACCTTGCGAGGTGGATTCGGGCGCACGCCCGAAGCGCAGCGAGGAGCGTAGTGGCCCTACGTGACGAGCGAGCATCGGACGTACGCCCGGCGGCGCCCGCAAGGTCTCGTCGTAGCAGGCATTTCAAACCGTTCGGTGTTCTTGCTCCGACCAGGCGATTCCAGACGAGCAGATGCATCGCCTTTCGCGCGTCGCGGTTCCTCGCCGCCACCCACGAACGCTCCGTCGCGGCGCCGCGCGCGAGGCGCCTTTCGCTCGCTGGTGGGCACTTTTTCATCCGGTCGGAGCGCAGCGCCCAAGCGGCGGTCCCGGCCCCGAACACTTTGGCTTGGGGTCCATGGACGATTTGTTGGATTCAGCCCAAGCAAATTGGACCAACCACCGATCCAATTCACTTGACCACGGCAGGGGCCTGCCTTAGAGCGTTGAGCATGGTTCACCAGCGGCGCGTGGCGGAGCGGGCGGAGCGACGGCGGCGGATCCAGGAGGTCGCGCGCGAGGTGATCGCGGCGCAGGGGTTCGCGGGCTCGTCGATCGAGCAGATCGCGAGGGCCGCCCAGATCTCGGTGGGCGCGATCTACATGCACTTTCGTTCCAAGGACGACCTTTGCGTCTCCCTGGTGGAGGGAGCGCTGACCCAGGTGCTTGGCGAGATGGCCAGCGGGGACGCGCCGCATCGTCAAGGGCTTGGCGGCGCGTGGGCGCGGCTGACGGCGTGGATCGACGAGGGTGACCATGCCCAGATCTTGCGTCTGCTGGCCCAGCCCAAAGTGCGCTCGCAGCTCTCGGATGAGGTGGCCACGGCGGTGGCGCGCGGCACGCAGCGGGTCATCGAACACCTCGCGACCTGCGTCCGAGCGGGCAGCGACGTCGGACGCTACCGCCCCGTCGATGCGGTGCAGGTGGCTGAGCTCCTGTGGGCGCTGCTGCTTGGCTATCTGGACACCGGGGACATGGAGGCCAATCTCGGCCGGCCGCTGGCGCCGCTGGCGGTGCGCGCCCAGCAGGGACTCGCGATCGTCGAGCACGCCCTGGCGCCGTCGAGCGCTGCGGCCTGAGGGCAGGCGACCATCAGCGCCGCCACGACCTTGCACAAGGCCACGCGCGAACCAGCCTTGGACACAAGGCACCGCGGCTGGTTGCGTCGAGCCGTGCGCTGCGGAGCCTGGCGAGGGGACTCGTCGGGCGCTGCGGCGCGTAGTAGGTTGTAGCCCGATGCGCTCTTGTCCGCATTGCCACCACACCACGACGGAGGCCGGCAGCTTCTGTCCGACGTGTGGCAAGCCGCTGCCGGCCCCGGCGGCGGCGCGGGTAGCACCGTTGGCGGAGACGGTCCTGTTCCCACCAGCGGTCGCTGCGCGACGAAACTCTTCGCCACCGGACAGCGCACCTGGTGCACCTGGCAGCCCCGGTCCCGGCGGGCCTGGCGACGCCCGGCCCAGCAGCGCCAGGATCACGGTGTCCGGCACCGGCCTGCCCTCTTCGCCGCGCACCGCGGCGAGCACCCCCGCTTCGCCCGCAGACGCTGCTCCGGCGCTGCCGCGAGGCGCGACCACCGCCGACTCGATCCCCATCCCTGATCCGCGCGCCGCGCTGCTTGGAACCGTGGTCGACGGCTTCGCCATCGACGCCATCCTGGGCAGCGGCGGCTGCGGCACGGTGTACCGCGGGCGTCAGCTTGGGCTCGATCGGCCGGTGGCGATCAAGGTCCCCACCTTCGACGTGGTGGACGATCCGGTGCTAAAGAAGCGCTTCTTGCGCGAGGCGCGCGCGGCGGCCCGGGTGCGCCACCCCAGCGTGGTGACCATCTACGGCGTGGGCGAGGTGCCAGATGGCCGTCCCTACCTGGCGATGGAGCTGCTAGGTGGGGTCTCGCTGGCGCAGGTGCTCGACGACGGACCGCTGCCGGTGGACCGTGCCCTGGGGCTGGCTCGCAAGATCGCGCTGGCGCTGACCGAGACCCACGCCGCGGGGGTGGTCCACCGCGATCTGAAGCCGAGCAATATCATCTGGCAGACCGATCGGACCGGCGCGGACACCATCACCATCGTCGATTTCGGCATCGCCGCTGGCCAGCAAGGCAGCGCCGACGCCACGCGGCTGACCGCGGGCGGGAAGGTCATCGGCACGCCGCACTACATGGCACCGGAGCAAGCGCAAGGGGAGCACCGCGACATCGATCACCGCACCGACCTGTACGCGCTCGGGTGCGTGTTGTTCGAGCTGCTCACCGGCGAGGTGCCCTTCGACGGCGCGGGCTTCGAGGTAGTGCTGGCGCACATGACGCGCCAGCCGCCGGCGCCGAGCTCGCGCCGGCCAGGGATTCCCCCTGCGGTGGACGCGCTGGTGGCGGGCCTGCTCCGCAAGCGCGCCGAAGAACGCATCGGCTCCGCCGAGGTGGTGGTGGCGCGCATCGACCAGATCCTCGCCCAGCTTGGCCCCGGCGGGGCGGAGCGAACCGACCCCGCGATGGCGAGCGCTTCGGTGACGGTGCCGGCGCTGGCGACGATGAGCGAGGCGGAGCCAGCCGACGAGGCGACTGACGCCGCGACCGGCAACGCGACCGGCAACCCGACCGACGCCGCGACCGGCGACGCATCCAAAGCCGGGCATGAAGCCCCGCCCGCCCGACGCTCGCCGCCTGCCGCCGGCCAGCCGGGCAAGCCCGGCGCAGCCGCGCCCGCTGCCATTGGCGCGGCGTCCACCTGGCGAGCCCCGCTGGGAGAGCCTGCGTCGGCAACTCGCCCGGAGGCGGACGGGAGGGCGGCGCCCGGCTTCCCCGCGCTGGCGCCCTGGAGCCTGGCGGATCCCATCGCCTTGTCGCCACGCGGCGAGGCCGCCACGCGCGCCAACGCGAACGCCAAGGCGCACAGCGCAGGGCAAGTGCGAACCATGGTCACGGCGCGACAGGCCCCACGCTGGCGAGTGGCCGCGGGGGCTGGCGCGGTGGTGACGATCGCGCTGTGCGCCGTCGTCGCGCTGCGCTGGATGCGTGAACCCGCGCGACCCGCGGCGCCCGAGCAGCCCGAGCAGCGCGACGTGATGATGGGGTCGGAGAACGTGTCCATGCGCATGCGCTTGCCGGCCCGACTGACCGCCGGGATGGCGGCGGCAGTGGAGCTGGAGCTGTGGAACGAGAGCACCCCGCTCACCGACGAAGAGATCGTGATCACGGTGCAAGATCCGGCCGGCAAGTTCGCCGGCTTTGACGCCAAGGCCAAGACCCTCTCCGGCTACTCGTTCAGCCACAAGTTCGAGGTCGCGGGGCACCACCTGATCCAGGTCAACGTCCCCGTCGATGACACGACCTTCGAGGTGGATCTCGACGTCTTGCCAGCGGTCGCGGGCCCGCCCCGATAGACGGGACGCCACGCTGCGGCTCGAAACCGCGGCGAAACCGGCGACCGGATCTGGGCTTCGCGGCGCCGCCGATGCGATAACCCAGGCGCTGTGGATCCCGCGCTCCTCACCATCCTGCGCTGTCCTGGCTGCAAGGCCTCCGGGCTCTCGGACCTGCGAGCCCCCCACTGCCCCGCTTGCGGGGTCACCATCGGGCTCTCCGGCGGGGTGCTGGATGTGATCCAGGCCAGCGCCGAGCCCACCGCCTCCAGCGCTGAGCAGCGGCTCATGCAGAGCCAGCTCGTGGCCCGCCTCTACGACCGGACCTGGCGGCCTGCCTTCGTCCGCCTGTTCGCTGGCAAGGGCGCCAGCGCGGAGCTCGGCGGAGTGGGCGGCGAGATGTTCATCCACAAGCACAGCCTCGCCATCGAGGAGCGAGAAGGCCCGTGGCTGGATCTGTCCTGTGGCCCCGGCGCCTTCACCCGCGCCATCGGCGCCGCGGCGCCCGGAGCGCTGGTGGTGGGGCTCGATATCTCGCACGCCATGCTCGAAGTGGCGGCCACCCGCACGCGCGCGTACAGCAACGTGGCGCTGGTGCGAGGCGACGCGCACGCCCTGCCGTTTGTCGATGGCAGCATTGGCGGGGTCAACAACGCCGGCGCGCTGCACGTGTACGACGATCCCGAGCAGGTGTTTCGCGAGATCTGGCGCGTGCTGCGTCCCGGCGGAATCTATGTGGGCTCGACCTTCGCCGAGGCGCCGTCGATCGTGGGCAAGGTGGTGGCGCGCGCGGCCGGGATCCGGCGGTTCGCGCCGTCGGAGCTGCGCTCGTGGCTGCAGCGGCTTGGCTTCGCTGACTACGAAGATCTGCGCGTCGGCGGAGCGATCATCTTTCGCGCGCGCCGGCCGTGACCGGTCAGAAGCGGCCGGCCACCACGTCCACGAGATAGGCCGGCTGCGGGGCTTGCTGGGATGTCCGCACGGCCAGGCCGCCAGCCGCGAGGCGACCAGCCGACGAGCGCCGCAAGAGCGCCAGCGGCGCGTCATCCACCTGCTTGCGCTTGCCCAGCGGCACGTCCTTGTCCACGTCAAGGCCAGCGGTGAAGCGAAAGCCGAGGTACGCCCCAGCCAGGAGCCCCACGGTGGACACGAGGCCCACCACTTGCTCGTCGTTGTTGGTGTCCCCCGCGGAGAACAGCGGGGACGCGAGCCAGGGTAGCGCGGCGCCCGCGGCGGCGAGCCCCGCCACCCGGGACATTCGACGAGGGGTGGTGTTGGTCTTGGGCGCGAAGAACATGCCCGCGAGGACCCCGGCGGAGACCCCGAACGCGGCGTTGAGCGAGTACCCCTCGGTCTCGATGGGTTGCATGGCCAGGCCCAGGGTGAGGCCGCCCACGGCGCCCATGCCGGCGAGGGTGTCGATCAGCGCGACGTCGCCGCGCGTGTAGGTGTGAGCGCGGGCCAGGTAGTACCCGCCCGCGGACGCCGCGGCGGAGCCGAGCGTGGCGCCCAGCAAGACCTCGCGCGGCGAGGTGTCCGTCAGGCTGGTTGTGACGTCAGCCAGGATGCCGCCGACCACCCCGCCCCAGAGGGCCGCGCTGCCCATGGTGCGAACCTGCTCGACATCGAACCGGCGCAGGAGCCGTGGCGCAAAGTACGCGCCGGCGGCGGCGCCAGCGGCGCCCAGCGCGACCTCGACGCCGGCGGAGTCATCCGCGAGGCTGCCGAGCGTGGCGCCGGCGAGGCCGCCGGCCAGGCCGCCGTGGATCATGGCGTGCAGGCGCGGCGAGGGCAGATCCGCCGCGACGCCGTGGTCGTCCGGGTCGCGCTCCACCGGCGGCCCATCAGGGACTTCAGAGGAGCCCACGTCCCCCTGCGGGGGCGCCGGCTCTGCGGTGGCCACGCCAAGCGCGGCGTTGGCCGCGCGGATGATGAGCTGCGCGCGCTCGGCTGCAACTCCTCGAGGGCTGCGCGACGCCGCCTCGGTCGCGAGCTGCCGGGCGTCAGCGTACTGCTTGGCGTCCAGGAGCTCCTGCGCGCGCGTCGCCAGCGCAAACGCGATCTCCTCGGCGAGGCGAGCCTCCCCTGCATCGAGGGCGGGCGCTGGCGCCGATGGTGCGGGTGCGGATGCGGCTGGGGCCGGCGCGACGGGCGCGGCGGGGGCCGGCGCGACGGGCGCGGCGGGGGCCGGCGCGACGGGCGCGGCTGGGGCCGGCGCGACGGGCGCGTAGGGATCCAGCGGCGCGTCTGTCGGCGCGTCTGTCGGCGCGACGGGAGCTGGCGCGGCGGGCGCCGGCGCACCAGGCGCCGCCAGCGCCGTGGTCGCGCCCAGCAGGGTTGCCAAGGTTCCCAGTGCCAGCGGCGAGCAACTCATGCAGAAGGACGTACCACCCAGGAGCCGGTGGTTCAACCTGCGTCCCCTGCCAGCATGGCCAAGATCACGGCCGCGCCACGGGGCCGCTGTCGATGCGTGGAGCTGACCCGGAGTCTGGGCCTCGCCGCGGCACCTCTTTCCAGGCCTTGCGGTACAGAAACAAAAACACGACCTGGATGGTGGACAAGACCGGCACCGCCAGCAGCGCGCCGACCAGGCCATAGCTGTGCTCGCCGAGGATGAGCGAGAAGATCACCAGCACCGGGTGGATCTTGGCGGCGGTGCCGATGATCTTGGGGTTGAGCAGGTTGGCTTCGATGAAGTGGATGCCGACGATCCACGCGGTCATGGCGACGGCGCGAAAGATGTCGAGCCCATGCTCACCGGAGACCAGCGACGCCAGCACGATGGGGATGGTCGACAGGATGGAGCCGAAGATCGGGATGAGGCTCATCACGCCCGCGACCACCGCCAGGATCAGCGAGTACTTGATCCCGAAGATCATGAGGCCGATGTAGGTCAGGATGCCGTTGATGAGGCAGATGAGGAGCTGGCCGCGAATCACGCCCGAGAGGCCGCGGTCGATCCCGGCGATGATGACGTCATAGTCGTCGCGCGCGTTGGGCGGGAACATGCTGCGCAGGAAGGCGTGGACCTTCTCCATGTCGATGAGGATGAAGGCGCCGATCATGAGGGTCAGGAAGAACGTGAAGATGCCCTTGATGATCCCGGCGAGCAGCCGCTGGCCCAGCCGCACCACGTCGTCCAGGCGCGACTGCAGCGACGCCAGGCCCTTGCTGGCCAGGGCGCGGATCTTGTCCTCCATGGTCGCGGGCTCAGGCGGCTTCTCTTCCGTCTGCAGGTGGAAGCCGCCGTTGGGGAGCGGGCGGACCTGGACGCCGCTTGGAGTCATGCTCATGGCGTAGCGGCCATCGGGCAGCGGGGTCAGCGTGAACGCGGTGCCAGGCGGCAGCGGCACATCCGCGACGATGGGAGGCTCGGCTGGCGCTGGCTGCGCCGGGGACAGCTTCACGCGCTTCTCCACCCACTGCGCCGCCTGCGGTGCCCACTCTTCATTGACGCGCTTGAGCAACGCCGGGGCCTCCGAGCCGATGCGCGCCACGTCCTTGGACAAGCGCGGCACCAGCAGGAACAAGAAGCCGACGATCGCCGAGATGAAGACGATGTAGCAGAGGACGATGGCGATGCCGCGGTGCAGGCGGCGCGTGCCATCGCGGCGCTCCGCCATCCAGCGCACCACCGGCGAGAGGATATAAGCGATGAGGCCAGCGAACACGAACGGCAGCAGCACGCGCCGGCCGAGCACCAAGATGAGGAGCAAGAACAGCGGGAAGCCCCAGCGCGACAGGAACCGACGCAGCGGCCCACCGGTCTGGCCCGGCAAGCGGCGGACCGGCCCGCTGCCGCCGAGATCTGCGCTGGGACCGGCCGGCACGGCCGAGGCGCCAGACGGCGAGCCCGACGAGCCCGACGAAACAGACGAGGCGCCAGACGACGAGGGTGAGGCCCCCGGCGAGGTCTGGGACGAAGAAGGATCACGCGGTTCGGTGGAAGTCATCTCGAGCTAGGCCCTCTGGTACCCGACCATACTCCGGAGATCCAGCTCGCGGCACGGCCCAGCACCGATCGCTTACGGTCTCGCGCGGCGATCTCATCCTCGGTCAAGCCGCCCAGGAGGCCAGGCGACGGCAGCGACTGCGACGCCCCCTGCCCGCCTGCCCCCGACGCGAACGACGTCGACGACGCGAGCGACGCACTTGGCGACGAGCCGTCTGGCCGCCGCCGGCCGCCGCGGCGCTCGCGAGGCAGCACCGCCGTGCGCTCGAGGTCGACGTCGAACGCCATCGTCGCCCACCGACGACAGCCGGGGCAGCGCCACGCGAACTGCGAGGTGACCTTGCCGCACGCGCGGCAGCGCCAGCGCCCATCCGCGAGCTGCGCCAGAGGCCCCGGGGCGGCCGTCAAGCGCGCCAGGCACGCGGCGATCTCGGCGTGATCGCCGCGCGCGAGCGCCAACCGCGCGGCGACGACCTGCGCCACCAGCGAACCGGGATGGGCCTCGGCGAGCGCCGCGAGCGCGCGGGCGCTGACCGCCGAGGTCGGCTCGGCCTGCGCCAGCGCCACCCGCGCCAGCGCCAGCGCCAGCGTGTCGGCGCCGCTCTCCTGCCCGGCCGCCGAGAGCGCGCGTAGCTGCGCGTCGACCCGCGCGCACGCGGCGGCAGCGGCGGGGTCATCGCTCGCGAGCGCCAGCGTGGCGGCTCCTCCGACGGTCGGCGCCGAGGTCAAGGCGGTCGCGGGCGCGGCGGCCACCGCGCTTGCTTCGCGGCTGGGCTCGGCGAGTTCGGCGAGCGCGCCTTGGGCGGGGCCGTCAACAGGTCGTTCGCTGGCTCGTTCGTTCGCTCGTTCGCTGGCTCGTTCGTCGCTGCCCTGGGGCAGCGCGCCGTCGGCCGCATCGTCAGCCGCTTCGTCAGCCGCTTCGTCGAGCGCTTCGGTTTCGTCCGGGGCGCCGCCGCGGCCGTGCGCCGCGCGCTCCTGGGCGAGCGTGAGCTCCGCGGTCCACAGGCGAGGCCATAGCTTGACCGCCAGCCCAGGCGCTGCGCGCAGCGCCGCCTGCAGGTGCTCACGCGCGCCAGCCGGCTTGCCGCGAGCGCTGGCCAGCTCCGCAGCCGCCACGAGGTAGTGCGCGGACTCGCCTTCTGGGCAGTCGCTGGCCTCCTTGAGCCAGTGCCTGGCGGAGTCCAGATCGCCCCGCGCCACCGCGGTCTGCGCCGCGGCCACGCGCAGGTGATGCTCGCGGGCGCCTGGCTCCTCACCGAGGAGCTTGGCGAGCCGGCGCAGCATGCCCGCGGCGTCGCCAAAGCGCCCTTGCTCCTCGTAAGCGCAGCGCCAGCGCCTGATGCACGCGGATCGCTCGCTCGGTCTCGCCCCGGCTGCGAAACAACGCGCCCAGGGCAAAGTACGGCTCCGGGTCGTCGATGTTCTCGTTGACCACCTCGCGCAGCGTCAGGATCGCGCCCTCGGCGTCCCGTGCCAGCACGCTGGACAGCGCGCGCAGGTACGCGCGGCCATGGCGCACGCCCCGGCGAACCTGACGATCGTCGGGGACGTAGTAGCGCCCGACCAGCAGACCTGCTGCCAGCGCACCCACCGCCACCAGCGCGAGGACCAGCGCGGTGGTCATCAGCCAGCGCCCTGCTGGGTAGGTGCGGCGCCAGGTGCCGTCGCGCCGCGCTCGCCGCGCTCGTCGTGCGCGCCCGGCTCATCGTGCGCGCCCGGCTCATCGGGCTCGGCTGGCGCGTCCTCGAGCTCCGCCTGGTGAGCGGGCCCCTCCAGGGGCGGGGGCCCGCCGATGAACTCCGCCATCACCCTGGCGGCCTCCGGATCCGGCGTCTCGGGCAGGTCTTCTAGCGGCGCGGGCTCCGTGAACGGCAGGTTGCGCAGCTTGGCCAGCTCCCGCTCCAGGCGACCGATCAGCGACTCGTACTGTCGCCGACGCCACACGTACGACAGGCTGCCGAGCAGCAGCGCGACAGCCAGCAGCGCGCTGGCCAGCCACCCGATGAACAACGCCGGCAACCAGACCTCGTGCGGGCGGTCGCCCAGGAGCTGGGTCAGCCACGGCGGCACCCGGACCGGCACCCAGCCGCCGTTGGCCACCACGAACAGGCCGGCGCCGATCCCCAGCGCGATCAAGCTGGCGATCACGGTCGCCGCCGCGGCCAATCGAAGCCACCGAATCATGGGCGCTTTGTCACGCGGGCCATCGCGAGCATGCTAGCTCGCAATCCCGCGTGAGCCAACGGCGCAGGCCGCCTGTCGCCACCAGCTCGCGCCGCGGCGCGCTACTGCCAGGTGCCCTGCAGCAGCACCGTCACCACGCGCCCCGCGGCGTGATAGCCGCTGCGGGTCTCCGGTCGCACGTCCAGGACATCGTCGACGCGCACGACCGCCAGGTACGCCGAGCCAAGCTGCGCAGTGGCGCTGACCTCGAGCGTGGTGTAGGCGCCGAGCGTCTCGGTCTGATCGATGCGGCGACCGAGGTAGCGCAGGTGTCCCAGCGCCGTGATCGGCCCCGGCGGCGTGACGCGCAGCCAGGTGTCGAAGCGATGGCGCGGCAGCCGGTCCAGCGGATCGTCGCCGGTGAGATCGCTGGTCGCGAAGATGTAGGAGTAGCCACCGCCGGCCTCGAGCCGGGCGTCCAGCGCCACGCGCACGCTGGTGTCCACCCCGCGCACGTCGAGCTGGCCAAGGTTGACCTGCATGCCGAGCTTGGGATCCATGCGCACGGTGCCGCGCGTGCGGCGCACATAGGGCGCGGCCTCGAGGCGCACGCTGGCGCGCCGCCCGCCCACCGGCCGCTCCTGCTCGATGGCCAGGCGCAGCTCGGCGTGATGGGCGAGCTCGGGCGACAGCTCCTCGTTGCCGGTCTGCGGATCGAAGCGCTCGCGCAGGCTCGGCGTGCGGCCCTTGCGCGCCGCGATGGCCGCGAGCTCCACCCCGGTGGCGGGCCGGTAGCGCACGTCGAGCTTGCCCTCGAGCCACGGGCTGGCGTCGATGCCAAAGGGCACGGCGACCCCCACCGCGCCATCGACGAGCAGGCCTGGCCGCTCGAGCTGCAGGTCGCCCGCCAGCTCGGTGAGAGTGGCGTCGCCCTTCGCCACGCGCCCTTCTCCGTAGGACACGTCGGCGGAGTCGCGATCCACCGTCGCGGACGCGGCCCAGCGCGCCCAGCGCCCGAGCGGCCGGGTCACCAGCGCCTGTCCGCCCACCCGCAGCGCGCGCAGATCCTCGGCCGAGGACTGGTCGGTGAGCGCCGGATCCAGGAAGAAGCGAGACTGCCGGTGCAAGCGGTCAACCCACCCGCGAGCCTGGAGCTGCAGGGCGCCCAGCTTGTCATCGGCCGCCGCCTGGGCGCGCAGCGTGGTCTCGCGGTCGATGAGCAAGATGGTGCCGATGCGCTCGTCGCTGGGCGGCGAGATGTAGCGCCGATCATCCACCCCGGCGTCGAGGGCAAGGCGGCGATCCCCGCGCCGGTGCTCCAGGCGGCTCGCGAACGTGGCGCTGCGGCGCGACTCCCCGAGCTCTGTGTCCATGGGCAGCGAGAAGTCCCGCGCCCCGGCCGCGCCGGCCATCGACAGCCGCAGCGCCGAATGCGCGCCCAGCGCCACCCGCGCCGAGGTCGACACGCTGGCGCCGGGGCCGCTGTCGGTGGTGAGCCGGGCCCGCACGAGCTGCGGCCCGATGGCGTCGCGCGTATGGACCTCGACGACCCCGCCCGGCCCGCCGGGGCCGTCGATGGGCGATGACGGCGAGGTCGAGACTCGGATCTGCTCGATGTCGGTGATCGGGATGGTGGAGACATCGAACGTGCCGTAATACGGATCGCTGACGCTGACCCCGTCGAGGAGGATGCGCACCGAGCCCTTGCGCGCGCCGCGCACGTCGATGTTGAAGCCGCCTCGCCCTCCCTCGCGCACGGTGACATCTGGCAACAGCGCCAGCGCGGTCCCAAGGTCAGTGGCGCCGCGAGCTGCGAGCTCTGCGCCGGTGAGGCGCAGCTTGGTGTCGCGGTCAAAGGGCTTGTCCGGCCGCTCGGCCCACACCTCGATGACCTCGGCCTCCGACAGCGCGGCGGCCTCTTCCATGGTCAGACCGGCGTCGCCTGGGTCTGCGCTCTGTGTCGGGGACGTCGCGGCGTCACCAGCGGCGCGGCCCTCCGCGGGCGCCGCCTGTGCGGGATCGGCTTGCTTGGCGGCGGCTGCTGCCGGAGATGCGGGAGATGCGGGAGATGCGGGAGATGCGGGAGATGCGGGAGATGCGGGAGATGCGGGAGATGCGGGAGAGGCGGGAGATGTGAGATGCGGAGATGCGGG
>JADJJK010000006.1:122500-283566 GCA_016706545.1 Myxococcales bacterium | reverse complement strand
GCGGCGACGCAGGTTGCCCACCGGGCCGCCAAACGCGATGCTCCACCACTCCGCGTTCCAGCGCGCGCGCATCGCGCGATAGCGCGCGGAGAACGGGCGCGGTGCCAATCTCCTGGGCGCTGGGCTGGCGGCGACTGCCACCTGGCCCGGGATCCCGGGCGAGCGAGAGGCCTGGCCCCGAGGGATCCCGGCGTGGCCCAGGCTCGACGCGGCCACGCGCTCGGCGGTAGTGGACAGCCTCATACGCGAGAGCTTGCACGGCCAGCGCGCCGCGCGCTGCTCGGAGAGGCTGGCAATGTCCAGCAAAGGTCCGCCGCGGCGCCCGGGCAGGCAGGCCGGCGCGCAGGCGCGCAGGCGGCCAGGCGCGCAGGCGCGCTCGCGGGCCCGGGGCTCCCGCCGCGCGTGGTGCAGCCAAGATCACACACGACTGCGCTCCTGTGGAACCAGGCTAGCTGCGCCCCCACCTGCGGGGATTCTTGCGATGATGGCCGCATGCGCATCCTGCTCCTCTTCCTGTTGGCCTGGCTCCCCAAGCTCGGTTGCGCTGGTGATGACAGCGCGGCCAAGGACCTGCGCTGTGAGGCCTGCGCCGCGGGCCAGCGCTGCCTGCAGGTCTTCGACGGCACCTGCAAGAGCTCCGTGTCCTGCGTCGCGCCCGGCACCCCATGCAGCGCGCCGACCATCCCCGACGCGCCACCCTGCGGCACCGAGATCTCCGGCGCGTTGACCTGCTATGGCCCGTGAGCTGACGCGCGGTTGTCGCCCCCGACGTTCCGGGCTACCCTGCCGCATGCTCTCTCGCTTCCGAATGTTCGCGCTCTGTCTTGGGCTCCTTGCGGCCGGCGCTGCGTGTAAAGAGGAGCCCTCCGCGCAAGCGAGCGCATCGGCGCCGGCGCGCTCTGGCCCGATCAACGCGAACGGAGAGCGGGTCACCGATCCCGCTGCCGCGAGAGCGCTCGCCGCCGCTGGAGCGCCGGTCATCGACGTGCGGACGCAGGAGGAGTGGGACGCTGGCCACCTGGACCAGGCCAAGCTCATCCCGGTCACCGAGTTCGCGGGCCGGATCTCCGAGATCGACGCGCTGGTGGGCGGCGACAAGAGCAAGCCGGTGGTGATCATCTGCCGCAGCGGCGGCCGCTCCGAGAAGGCCAAGGCCATGTTGCTGGCTGCGGGATACCAGCAGGTGGTCAATGGCGGTCGCTGGGAGAACCTGAAGTAGCGGCGCGGGCCCCGGGGTGTTCTAGCCCTTGTGGGAGATCTCCGGTTCGCTGGCGAAGAAGCGGTTCACAGAGGGCGCGTTGAAGCGCTTGTAGTCGATGGCCCACGGCGTGATCTGGCAGGTGCCGTCGGCGAGCTGGATGGTGCAGGCCATCGGCGTGACCGCGCGGTAGCTCGAGTCCGGCGGCAGATCCCCGTTGTCGGCGCCGCCGGCGGAGAACAGGTTGATGAGCGTGATCGCGTTGCCCGGGTAGACATCGCGGAAGCCCTCATCGACCCGCTCGTGCCCGCGCACCATGACCGTGGCGCCAAAGCGCTTCATGAAGGACTCGAACTGGCGGCGCCCAAAGGGGAAGCGCGCGTTCTGCGCCTGGAGCTCGTCCGGGATGGCCTCTGCGTGCGCTGGATCGCTCCACAGCATCTGAAACCTCAGCTCTGGATCATTGAGCGACGCCAGATCCGTGACCTTTGCCTGCACGTCCTTGTCGCGCGGGATGCCCGCGTGAACAAACATCAAGGTGTCAAAGAACAGCAGCGTCGGCAGGTCCTCGAACAGGCGCATGTACGCCTCGAACATCGAGTCTGGCAGGTAGCCCACCAGGCTGTTGATGGCCTCCGCCGGCTTGACCCCTCCATAGACGCGACCGCCGTATTCCACGTAGTACTCGTGGTTCCCGCGCAGCGGAAACACATGATCTGGCGCGGCCAGAAAGAGCTGCATCACCGTGCGCAGGACGCCGTTGTAGCTGAAGCGACCTCGATCGATGTAGTCGCCCAGCAGGACAAGCTTGGGCTCCGGCTTCCTGGGGTCGAGCCGCCAGGCCTCGAGCTTGGCGAAGAAGTCCGACTGCAGGACGGCGGCCTTGAGGCAGCTATAGCAGCCGTGGAGATCGCCGAGCACGATCAGCTCGTAGCGGGCCTTCGCGCGCGCCGGGTGGACGAAGATGTGACCGTCGAGCAGGGGCGCGCTGGCGGCCAGCTCCGAGAGCTGGCGCTTGCCGGTGAGCTGGCCGGCTCCTGCGCGGCGCAGCTCGGCGAGCTTGCTGGTGAAGCGCTGCATCAGCTCGCGATCGGCGTCGGCCTGCATGCGGATGCGCTCGGGCTGGGCGGAGTAGTGGTGCTCGAACGTCGCGAAGAAGGGGTGGTCCTCCACCGCCGGGCTCAGGCTGACCGGCGCCAGGATGTCCGCGCCAGCGAGCGCCGCCAGGTCCTGGGCCGACAGCGGATCGTCGCTCTCCAGCAGCGCCTGCAGCTCGGCGCGAAACTTGGTCTCCGCCGGGTGCGCCGTGCCATCGGCGTAGATGAGCTCATCGAGGGTGTCGAGCAACGCGCGCTGGTTGGCGGCGTCGAAGCTGCGAAAGATCTCGTAGCATCGCAGCTTGAGCTTGGCGTAGACGAAGGTCTCGACCTGCTCCTTGTCGGCGACCGCCTCGGAGAACAGCTCGCGCACGTGGCGGTCGATCTGCTCGAACAGCTCGTGGAAGTGCGCCACGAAGCGCTCGATGACCTCGCCGGCCGACGCGCGCTGCTCGGCGGTGTCCGACGGCATCAGCGCGTGCGCGCGTGCGGTCACGAGCTGCCGGATGTAGAAGCGGACGAAGGTCTTCTCGGTGAAGTCGAAGTTCCCATCCACGTACCCAAAGGCCGTCAGGTAGAAGATGAGCGCGGTCATCTGCTGCTCCGCGACGTTTGGATCCTGGCTGAAGGTGAGCATGACGGCTCCTCCAAGAGTGCCGCCGGCTGCCTGGACGCGCAAGCGCGCAGCGCCACCACCACCGGTCGCCGCGGCGCCGCGGCCGGTCAGCGAAGGGTGAGCGCCTTGGCCCAGGCCAGATATTCGCGCACGGTCCACTGCAGGGCCTGCCCGGGATCTCGATACTGCAGGGAATCCACGATGTGCCACACCATCGGCGCAAAGCCCGCCTTCTGGAACAGCCAGCGCGCGCGGCGCCCATGAAAAGGCTGCGTCACCAGCCACACGACCGGCGGCGCCGTCGAGCGCGCGTCGGACAGCAGCAGCTCGGCGCAGCGCTGCGCGTTGTCGCGCGTGGTCATCGCCAGCGGCTCCAGCAGGAGCGCCTCCGCGGGCACGCCGCGCGCCAGGAGCCCCTCGCCCATCACCTCTGCCTCGCTGCGCGCGGCGCCGCGGGTCTTGCCTCCGGTCACCACCACCCGCGTGGCGACCTGCAGCCGCCACAGCGCCGCCGCCGCGTCCACCCGCTCACGGCTGGCCGCCGTCATCTCGGCACGCGCATCCAGCCCGGCGCCAAGCACGATGATCGCGTCCGCCGCCAGCCCCGCTTCTCGAGCCGGCGCCGACGGCGGACACGCCAGCGGCCTGGCGGCTGCCTGAGCCAGCGTGTGCAGGAGCCTACGGCGCATCGAAGCGGGTGGGCCAATCCGCCGCGAGATACGCCATCACCGCCACCGCGGCCACGTTGTCGGCGAGCTGACGAGGATCCACCTTGTCCAGGGTGTCAGCCGCGGTGTGATGCACATCGAAGTACGTGCGGCCGTCCACCCGCAGCCCAAGCGCCGGCACGCCGTACGCGGTGAGCGGCTCGATGTCGGTGCCGCTGTGGCCGGGCTTGACGGTGGTGGCGCCCAGCTCTCGCAGCAGGCTGGCGACGGCGGCGACCCGGCCGACCACCCGGCGCTGCGCCGCCGGATCCTTGACCTCCACGTCGAAGCCGCGCGGCGCGAAGCCGCCGCTGTCGGACTCGATGGCCAGCACGTGCCGGGATCCCTCCTCGCGGTGCGCCTCGGCGTACGCGCGGGCGCCGCGTACGCCGTTCTCTTCGTTGGTGAACAGCACCACGCGGATGGTCCGCCGCGGCGTCAGCCCCAGGCGCCGCAGCGTGGTCAGCACCTGCATCATGACGACACAGCCGGCGCCATCGTCGTGCGCGCCCTGGCCGACGTCCCACGAGTCGAGGTGGGCGCCGATCACCACGATCTCCTCGGGGAGCTCGCGGCCGCGCAGCTCGCCGATGACGTTGGCAGACTCCGCGTCGGGGAGCTGCGCCGACTCCAGGGTCAGGCGCACCTTGACCTCGCCACCGTCGGCGGCGAGCCGCGCCAGCCAGTCCGCGTCCTCGGTGGTCACCGAGGCCGCGGGGATCTTGGCCACGCCCTCTTGATAGCGCATGGCGCCGGTGTGCAGCGTGCGCAGGCTGTGCGCGGTCACCGAGCGCACCAGCACCGCCGCCGCGCCGAGCTTGGCGGCGGCGATGGCGCCGCCGCCGCGATACTGGACGACCTCTCCATAGCCGCTGCCATGCACGTCGCTGTACGCCGGCAAGGCTACGTTGTAGAGCACGATGGCGCCCTTGACCTGCGCCGCCTTGGCGGCGAGCTCGGCGAAGCTCTGCACCACCACCACCCTGGCGGTGAGCCCACCGCGCGGCGTGGCCACCGAGCCGCCCAGGCCCAGCACCGGGAGCGGTCGAGACACCGGGGCCACCACCTCGGCGCTCTCGTGGCCGCGGCGCCACACCGGCACCATGACCTTCTCCTTGCGAGCCACATGGCCATCACGCGCCAGCTCCGCGGCGGTCCACTCGATGGCGGCCGCCAGCCCTGGCGAGCCAGACAGGCGATGGCCGATGCGGTCGGTCAGGTGCGCGAGCTTGCGGTAGGCGCCGTCGTCCGCGCGCGCGGCGGCGATGATGCGCGCGGCGGTGGCGCGATAGCCGTCGGCGCCATCGAGCAAGAGGGCGACGTCTGCGGCGGGGGAGGAGACCTCCGGCAAAGATCCAGGAGCGGCGCCAGCGCGCGCCCCGGGCGCCGGCAGCTTCACGCCGCGCTCATCTTCGCGCGGCGCGCCCAGGTCCACGCCGCGCTGGGTGTCGTCGATCCAGGCTGCGGGCTTGCTCGCGCTCGACGACGGCGCGCCACAAGCGGCCAGGGCAGAGATCAGCGCCAGGGCGGCGTTCCTGGTGACCCCGTCGGCCCGAGCGCGCGCCGTGGTGAGAAAACGACACGCGGCGGTCATGACTTGTCTCCCAGAGGCGAAGGGGCGGTGGCGGATGCAGCGGATGCGGCCAGGTCGTCAGTCGTCGCGGCGCCAGTCGTCGCGACCACTGGCTCGGCCGCGCTCGCTGCCGCGCTCGCGTCAAGGGCCTCGTCCTTGGCGCCGGACGCGATCTCAGATGCGCTCTCGGGCGCCATCTCTGATGCGCTCTCGAATGCGCTCTCGGACTCGCCGTCGGACGCACTCTCGAGCTGCCCGCGCGCCGCGAGCTCGAGGAGCAGCTCGAAGATCACCAGCGCGCGCTCGCCTGCCCCTGGCGGCACCCTGCCCTGCGCCAGATCGGCGAGCGGCAGGAAGTGCTCCACCGCGCCGCTTCGGCCCGGGTAGGAGCGATAGCGGAGGCTGCGACGCTCGACGAAGACCAGCCAGCCGTCGAGCAGCGCGGTCGCCCGCGCGCGCAGGCCGTCATCGAAGAGCTGCGCCAGCGCCGCCGCCGAGCCCTGGCAACGAAAGCGGTGGTCAAAGGCCTGGTCGGCGGTGGTCAGCTCAGGCCCCGCGCTGGGCGCGTCTGCCAGAAGGAGCGGGTCATCGGACACCACCGTCAGCGTCGGCGTCGAAGGGACCGCCTCCAGGTCTCTGCCCAGCGCCAGATCCACGCCGAGCACCGCCCCTTGCTCGCGGTCGATGCGCGCGCGGATGGTGCGGCCATCGGCCTCACCGATGAGCACCGTGCTGGTCGAGCCATCCGGCGCCCGCGTGGTCAGCGTGTGCAACGAGGTGACCCGCCGCCGCAGCACGGTCGCCACGGTCGCCAGATATCGGCCCCAGGTCGCGTCATCGACCGGCGAGACCGAGAGGCCGTGGCCGCGAGCCACCGCCAGCGCGGAGTTCTCTGCCGCGTGCAGCGGCGCCGCGACGTCGGCGAGCATGGTGGCGCCGAGCGCCAGCAGCAGGTAGTGCAGGGGCCACTGGTACGCGGTGCCGCCGAGGGCCAGGAGGCCCAGCGCCACGGCCACCGTCTTGCGGCCGGGCCGAGGCGACATGGCGCACGACGTGATGGTCCACGCCATCGTCGCGGTGGCGAGCAGATACAACGTGAGCTGCGGATCGGCCCGCCCGGTCTCCAGCTCGAAGCCGATGGACAGCTTGAGCACCCGCGCCGCGGTGAAGTAGTCCGCGCGCAAGAGCCAGGCAGCCAGCAGCGCCACCGAGATCGCCACCGCCACGGGCGGCAGCCGCGTCACCGAGCGAACAAACGGCCGCGGCGCGAGGCAGTACGGCGACACCAGGCCGGCGATGGTGAGCGCCAGCGTGCCGTATCGAGCCAGCACCGGGGCGCCGTCATACGCCGCGTCGGCCCAGAGCCAGCGAGCCCCGAGCACCATCGCCAGATGCGCCAGCACCGGCAAGATCAGAAACCCCACCCCGAGCGCCACTCCGAGATCTCGCCTGGCCCCCAGAAAGTGCCCCACACCGCGCGCCGCGGCGACCAGCACCACCGCGCCCAGGCACAGCTCCATCGCCAGGGTCAGCCCCTGGTTCGACGCCACCACGATGGCCCACACCGAGCACAACCCGAGCGCGATCAGCGGCCCGGACACCACGAGCTCGCGGAGCCGCGCGGCGCCGCGCTGATCCAGCACGCGAAAGAGCCGCAGCCCGCACCCGACGACCGCGAGCAAGGAGGCGAAGTAAAAGAGGAACAGCCCCAGGTAGTCCAGCGCGGTGTGCCACGGCGGCGGCTCCCCCCGCAGCGGCCGCAGCATGGGCACCGCCACGCGGTTTATCGCCAGCTCCGTGAGCCCCACGGGCAGTAGCAAGAGAAGGGGAGAAGTGGCGGTCGCCTGGGACCAGCGGGTGGACAAGGGAAAAAAGTTAGCTGTTCAGATTAGTTGCGTCAAGGCGCTACCACTTTATGGACCATCTTCGGTGTCATCTCGTATCCTACATGTCGTGAACACACTCCTGCTTGCCTCCGCGGTTGTCGCTTCGCTCGCGCCGGGCATCGCGTGGGCGGATGAGCCCGTGGTCGCGCCGCGCAAAGTGGTGCTGGATCCGGGGCACGGGGGCAGCAACGCCGGCGCGCTGGGGAGCCTGGTCCTGGAGAAGAACCTGACCTTGGCCTTGGCCGAGCTGGTGACCACGGAGCTCGCCGAGCTGGCCAAGGCCGAGGGCCTGGCCCTCGAGGTGTCGCTCACCCGGCGCGCCGACCAGACCTTGACGCTGCGCCAGCGCTCGGACATCGCCAACCTGCGCGGCGCCGACCTCTTCGTCAGCCTGCACGGCAACGCCTCGGTGTCGCGAGCGCAGCGCGGCTTCGAGACCTACGTCCTGACCCCGGCGGCGGTGGAGGGGATCGCCTTGGCGCTGCGCGGCGATCAGGCCACGCCGCGCCCCGGCACCACGCCGCAGATCAGCAGCGTCCTCGACGACATCGAGCGTGGCGCCACCCAGTGGGAGGCCGCCGACCTGGCCGTCGCCGTGCAACGCGAGCTACGCCAGGTGCGCGGCGCCGCAGGCGACCGCGGCGTTCGCCAGGACGCGCACCACGTGCTCCTGGGGGCCACCATGCCAGCCATCCTCGTCGAGGTCGGCTTCGTCGATCATCCGCAGGAGGGCCGCGAGCTGGCCGAGCCCGCGCTGCAGCGCGAGCTGGCGCGGGCCATCGCCAGGGCCATCATGACCCAGCTCAACGAGTCGCCGCGTCGGTCTGGGCCGACCAAGCTCGCCGCGCGCTAGTGCCGAGCGTCGGCCGAGCGTCTACCGAGCGTCGGCCGAGCGCCGGCCGAGCGCCGACCGAGCGTCGGCCGAGCGCCGACGGGGCATCGACCGAGCGCCGATCGAGCGTCTACCGAACGCCGACCGGCCGTCGACCACCGCTCAGGGAATCAGCTTGGGACCCACCGGCGCCACCGGCGGGTTGAGCGGATCCCAGATGATGGTCGCCTGGTACTGGTTGGAGTCCAGCAGGATGTAGCCAACGAACAAGGCCGCGGCCAGCAAGGCGGCGACGAAGATCACGCTGTGGAAGCCCTTGTCGTACTTGAGGTGCATGAAGAACAGCACCACCAAGGTGGCCTTGACTACCGCGATGAACATGGCCAGCGCCAGGTTCAGGTTGGTACCGAAATCGACCTTGGTCGCCAGGACGGTGAGGATGGTGAGCACCAGCAGCGCGCCGCCGGTGCCAAGCAGGACCTTGAGCGATGCGGTGTGCGCAAGCCCGTGGTGATCGTCGTGATGTTGGTCGGTCACGTTGGTCTCTGGGTCCAGGGGTTTAGTGGATGAGGTAGAGCAGCGGGAACAGGAAGATCCAGATGAGGTCGACGATGTGCCAGTACAGCGCGGCATAGTCGACTGGACCGAAGTAGTCCGGCGTGAAGTCGCCGCGGATGGCGCGGAACAACAGCCAGAGGAACACCACCACGCCCGCCAGCACGTGGATGCCGTGCAGACCGGTCATCGCAAAGTAGATGCTGAAGAACATGTTGGTGTTGGGCGGCGGCGGACCAGCGGCGAAGCGCTCGTTCAGCTCGTGCTTGGTGGGCGGCTCGACGCCGGTGAGCGCCCGGGTGCCGAGCGGGGCCGGTCCGGCAGCCTCGGCAAACGGGTCGGCTTCCTTGGCCGGCGGAGACGGCTCGCACTCCACCTTGATGCCCACGTCCGGCCGTTTGGTGTGATCTCCGTACAGGACCAGCGCGGCTGGCCCCTTGGGGCACACCGCCGGCTGCAGCGACAGCGTGTAGCAGGGGTACTTGACGTCCTTGGCCTTGCCGTGACCGAGCAGCGCCGACGCCGCGCACTCATCAAAGGTCTTGCCGGTGGGCTCGAAGGCCGCGCCGTTGCGGCGCAGCTCGGTGACCACGCACTTGGCCTGCAGGCCCGGGGTGGATGCGTCCTGATCGATCTTGGCGCTCTCCAGACAGCCCTCGGACGCCTTGGCCGCGAGCTTGTCCCAGACCACCGACGACTTGGTGCCATCGCAGTGGTTGCGCTTGGTGACCAGCGGGCTGCCGCCCGAGCTCACGCACGGGTCGAACTTGGCGCCATAGAGGATGCCCTCATGGATCTTGTGCGAGTACTCGACGTACTTGATGCCGAGGAACGCGAACGCGCACAGGAGCGTGAGCGACAGGTTGAGGATAAGCCCGCGTCGTTGACCGAGCTGCGCGCAGCGCACCGCCCAGGCCGCGGTCAAGCTCGAGGCGATCAGCACCGCGGTGTTGATCGCGCCGAACTTCACGTCCAGGTAGTAGTGAGCGTACGCATAGATCTCGGGGCGATGGGAGCGGTACAGGATGTACGCCACGAACAGCGCCGAGAAGAACAAGATCTCTTGCGCCAGAAACAGCCAGATCCCGAGCTTGCCGGAATCAAACTGGTGCTGCGCGTCGTCGTAGTGGTGCTGGATGAAACGCGAGCCGTGGCCGTGGCCGTGCCCGTCGTGATCGTGTGACTGACTCATGGTGGTCGTTCCCGTTGGGGGTTGGGCCTTGCCGGTCTACGCTGAGATTCTGGAGGTCTCGGGAGCCGCTCTTAGTGATCGGCCGAGGACTTGGCGACCGCATCGGCGCCTTCGGGTTTCGAGACGCGAACCCATTCGACGTCAGCGACCTGCTCCAGGTCATCGTAGTTGTAGAGCTCGTGCAGCTCGGGCGGCGTCTCGAAGTTGTACAGGGTGGGCGGCGTGGGCGCCTGCCACTCCAGGGTGGTCGCACCCCAGGGGTTCACCGTGGCGCGGGGCCCGTTCTTGGCCGACCACAGCGTGTAGCAGACCACCACGAACAGCGAGATGCCCAGGACGAACGCCCCCACCGTGGAGAGCTGGTGGAAGATGGTGAACTCCGGATCATAGTCCCAGTACCGACGCGGCATGCCGCGCGAGCCCATCACGAACTGCGGCAAGAACGTCAGGTTGAAGCCAAAGAACACGCCGACCGCGCAGAGCTGCCCCAGGCGCTCCGGATACATGCGACCGGAGATCTTGGGCCACCAGTAGTGCAGGCCACCGAGGAAGGCCACCAGCGTGGAGCCCATCATGACGTAGTGGAAGTGCGCCACCACGAAGTAGGTGTCATGCAGGTGGACGTCCACCGCCAGGATGCCCAGGAACAGCCCGGTGAGGCCGCCGATGGTGAACAGCAGCAAGAACGACAGCGCGTAGAGCATGGGCGTCTTGAGCCGGATGTCGCCCTTGTACAAGGTGGCGGTCCAGTTGAAGACCTTGATGGCGGACGGGATGCCGACCGTGAAGGTCAGCGCCGAGAACACCATGGTGGCCAGGCGAGACTGCCCGGACACGAACATGTGGTGGCCCCAGACCAAGAACGAGAGCAACGCCAGCGACACCGACGAGTACGCGATGAAGCGGTAGCCGAACACCGGCTTGCGCGAGAACGTGGTCATCAGCTCGGAGATCACGCCCATGCCGGGGATGATCATGATGTAGACGGCAGGGTGCGAGTAGAACCAGAAGAAGTGCTGGAACAGCACCGGATCGCCGCCGAGCTGCGGATCGAAGATGCCGATCTTCATGAAGGTCTCCACGAAGAGCAGGAGCACCGTGATGCCCAGGACCGGCGTGGCGAGGATCTGCATGATCGCAGTGGCGTACAGCGCCCACACGTTGAGCGGGAGCTGGAACCAGCCCATGCCCTGCGGCCGGAACTTGTGAACCGTGACCAGGAAGTTCAGGCCGGTGAAGATCGACGAGAAGCCCAGCACGAACACACCCATCACCGCCGGCAGCACCGCCGTGGGCGTCTGCAGCGAGTACGGGGTGTAGAAGGTCCAGCCCGTGTCCACCGCGCCCATCGCGATGGACACGAGGAGCAGCGTGGCGCCGATGCACCAGAAGTAGAAGCTGGTGAGGTTCAACTTGGGAAACGCGACATCCGGCGCTCCTAGCTGGATCGGCATGATCATGTTGCCGAGCGCCGCCGGGATGCCAGGCACGATGACGAGGAACACCATCACCGCGCCGTGCAGCGTGAAGAACTGGTTGTACCGGTCCTGGCCGACGATGTCCTGCCCTGGCGAGAACAGCTCGATGCGCACCAGCAGCGCGAACGCGCCGCCCAGGAGCAACGAGCCGAGGATCCCCCAGAGGTACATGAGGCCAATGCGCTTGTGGTCGAGCGTGTACAGCCAGCTCTTTAGACCGCGCTTGACTTCGTAGAAGTTCGGCTCGTGGCCGCTTGTCTCGTGATTGGTCGCCATGGTGGATCTCTCGTTACTTGAGCGACTTGATGAACTCGATGAGGCCCATGATCTCCGCTTCCTTCAGCTGACCTTCGAACGAAGGCATGCTGGGCGCGAACCCTGGGCGAGATTGTGCGGCCGGCGCCAGGAGCGCCGTGCGGATATACGTCTCATCCATGTCGACGACCGCGCCGCTGGCGAGCGTGACCTTCGTGCCGAAGGTGCCCTTGAAGCTCGGGCCGACGCGCGGTGAGCCGTCCAGCGAGTGGCAGGCGTTGCAGCCCTTCTTCTCGTAGAGCGACTTGCCAAGCTCCACCGGCGGCAGCGTCCGGGTCGCGGCTTCCTTCTCGGCCAGGTACCGCTCGTAGCCGCCGGTCGCGTGGACCACGAACTTCACCTTCATCTGCGAGTGGTCACGGCCGCAATACTCGGTGCAGTACAGGCGGTAGGTGCCTGGCTTGGTGGCTTCGAACCAGGTGTACGTGTACCGGCGCGGCACCAGATCTTGCTTGGAGCGCAGCACCGGGACAAAGAAGCTGTGCAGCACGTCCTTGGCGGTCATGACCAGGCGCACCGGCACGTTCACGGGGACGTGAAGATCGGAGTCCTGCACGCCGTTGTTGTGGGTGAAGTTCCAGCCCCAGCGATACGCCAGCACCTGGACCTCCACCGCCTTCTGCGGCGGGGTGGCGCCGTGGACATACCCGCGCCAGCCGTAGATGAACAGGAACACGCAGATGAGCGAGGGGATCACCGTCCAGGTGATCTCCATGACGTCGTTGTGCGAAGCGGAGGGCTGCGCCTTGTGCCCCGGGCGGTGCCGATACTTGATCACGAAGTAGATGGTGGCGCCGCAGATCCCAAAGAAGAAGAAGAACGACATGGCCAGCACCGCGTAGAACATCGTGTCGGTGCCGGCGGTGGCGCCGTTGACGCCCTTGGGCAGCCAGTACGTGCCCTCAGTGTTGTGCGGCTTGGCGGCTTCCTTCTCGTAGAAGGGCTTCTCCCCGCTGGAAGGCGCAGCAGCAGCCGGAGCGGCGGCAGGCGCGGCAGCCGGAGCGGCGGCAGGCGCAGCAGCCGGCGCAGCAGCCGGAGCGGCGGCAGGCGCGCCCATGGCCGCAGGGTCGGTGGGGTTTGGCACCGTCGGCGCTGCCGCCGGCGCAGCGGGCGCGGCCTCCGGAGCAGCAGCCGGCGCGGCCTCCGGAGCAGCAGCTGGCGGCGCAGCGGGCGCCGGCTGAGCCAGCGCCGTGCTACCGGCCAAAAAGAGCGCCGTGACAGCGGCGGCCCGCACCGATGTGGCGACAGCGCCGCGAACCGTACAAAGGAACGAGGACAAGGTCTTCATGCCTGTATCACTCCAGGGTCTCTCGGTTGGCGACGAAGAAATCGTCGACCGGCAAAAGCTAGAATCGCAAGTCCCAGAAACGCCAGCGCGCCAATTCGCAGGGTCAACACGCCTGCGCGCGCGTGGTTGTTGGCATCGGGATCGTAGTGGTAACAGCGGTTCATGAACCCGATAGCAGTCGAGGGTTCACTGAGCCCCGCCTTGACGACGGACTCACGGATCACCGAGGCCTCGAACTGCGTGCCGTATACGTACCGCGTGACGGTGCCAGCCGAGCTGAGGAAAATCAGCGCAGCCGGGTGGGCCCACTCGGTGCGCTCCGGAATGTAGGTGTATCGGAACCCCACCGAGTCAGCCAGCGCCGCGATGGCGCGACTGTCCTTGGGATCCACCGCTGACAGGAAGGTCCAGCCCTTGGCGCCCGCTGCCTGCCCGGCCTTGGGCAACCGTTCAAGGTAGCCGTTGCGGGTGGACTGGGTCTTCGTCAGCGGCTGGGTCGGCTCCAGGACCACGGTGACCACGCGAAACTGCGCACCGAGCGCAACGACCGCCTTGCGGCCGGCAAGGACGAGCTCTGGCCGCGCGGCGGTCGCCGCATCCAGCACCGTCGGGGTGGCCAGCTCCTCGAGCACCATGGACAGCCCGTTGAGCTGCAGGCTGCACAGCATGGGGCAGTCGGAGTAGTTGAAGGTCAGAATCGTCGGCAGATCGCCTTTCAAGACCTCCGCCAACGTCACCTCTTTGCCCTCGTGGTCGCGAAATCGCAGCTCCTTGGGCACCACGTTTCCGAGCTTCTCGTCCACCGTCACCTTGTCGCCCTTGTACGTGGGCAGCGGCGCAGGGACGAAGTCGGTCGCGCTCTCGGCAACGGGTGCGGTCGAGCTGGGAGGGGCGGCGGGTGGCGGGGTCGCCGTCGTGGCGGCGTTCGCGGGCGCGCTCTGCGCCCAGCTCGCCCGTACCTGCCCCAACGTGCCCAGCATGGACGCGACAAAGCCAAGCGCCCAAAGGCCCCTGGTTGCGCGTTGCCAAAGCGAGGTCATCGTCGGGTCCAGCGCCTACCTGGTGGTTCCAGGGGCGGCCGGGGGCGTCGCCGGGGCGGTGGCATCCGCCGGGGCAGCCGGGGCAACGGCCGGGGCCGCGTCTGCCGGGGCCGGCGCCGCCAGCGGCGTGGGACGACCAGGCTTGGCCTGGATCGTCGGTTGATCGGCGCGCCCAAGCTCCGGCACCAGGGTCGCTGGGTCGCGACGAGCGCCCTCCACCACGAGGCGCATGGCGTCCTCGATGCGGATCGTGTGCTTGCTCGTGTTGGTGCCGGCGGCGCCCATGACGTTCGAGCACTGCGAGATGCGCGCAACCTCGTCGGCGCGACCGCGCTGGAAGTCCGTGTCCTGCCCGCCGTAGTCCGCCATGAGCTGCACCGTGCTGCTGTCGTTTATGTAAAACGCCTGCAGCAGCACGATGGAAACATAGACCAGGACGGCTCCACAGAGGCCGATGACGACGATGCCGATTGTGTTCAGCGTGTCAGAGTTTCGCTTGGCTCCACCGGACATTTGGACCTCAGTAGTTCTCGAAGGAGAGGCTGGACGGCAGGTGCGGATCCTTGATGGCAATCAGGTTGCCGGTCATGGAGCGTCCCACCGCGAACAAGAACACGCCGGCCAGAGCCAGCCACATCGTGACATCGACCGGCGAGAAGCCGACCGAGTGCATGATCGGGTCGCCCATCATCGGGCCCGAGAACACGGTCTGGCCATCCACCTGCGTCTTCTCCCAGTGGTAGTTGGGCATGACGTTCCAGTACAGGTCCACCCAGTGGAAGACGAGCTGCCACACCGCGAAGAAGCTCAAGGACGGCAGGATGCGCTTGGTCCACCGGGACAGCAGGAACACGAACGGGAAGGCGAAGTGGCCCACCGCCACGGCGATGGTGACCCACTGCCACTCCGAGAACATCCGGTACTTGTAGAAGATGGTCTCTTCGGGGAGGTTGGCGTACCAGATCAGCATGAACTGCGAGAACGCGGTGTACGCCCAGAAGAACGTCCACGCGAACAGCCACTTGCCGAGGTCGTGATAGTGCTCGGTGGTGATCGCCCGGGTCAGCCGACCGGAGCGCTGCACGACCAGCGAGATCAAGATCAGCGCGGCGAAGAACGCGATGTTGGCGCCGCCGAAGAAGTTGACGCCGAAGATCGTCGAGTACCACTTGGGCGCGAGCGACATCAGCACGTCGAAGCTGATGAAGACCGTGTTGAAGGAGAACACGATCATGAGGGGCGCTGACAGCACCCGCATCCGGTTGGACAGCTCCGGGTCACCGCTCTCGTCTTGCTCGCGGGACTTCTTGATGAAGGTGCGGGCCAGCGCGATGTAGATCGCGAAGTAGATGACGTAGCGGATGGCGAAGTACGAGGGGTTCAGCCACCAGCCGAGCTTGGAGATGAGGTGGTGGTTGATGGTGTGGTTGTGGGCGTCGTGATGCGCCCAGTAGTAGAGGTCGCCGTATCCAGCCAGAAGCGGGATCAAGATGCCCAGGCCCGCCACCGCCAGCACCGGGAAGGTGCTGGCCATGATCTCGGCGAGCCGGCGCAGCACGGTGCTCCAGCGCGCGCGAACCAGGTGGTGCAACATCACGAAGAACAGCGCGCCGATGGCCAGGCTGAGCACGAAGCTCCAGGCGGTCACATAGGCGAAGAAAAAGCGCTTCCAGTGGTCGCCTTGCGACATGCCAAGGAGCACCGAGATGAGCCCAAAGGCCACCGCCAGTCCGGCGCCGGTCTTGGTGAAAGAGCCGGCGAGCTTTCCAGCCTTGAACTTCTCTTCAGGATGCAAGGTCTTTTCGGCGTTGCTCATGGCGGTCTCCTACCGGACCTCGTTGCGGCAATCAGCCGGAACGTCTTGGGGGCCCGCGTTCTGCGCGCGCTGCAGTGCCCGCACGTACAGCACGATCGCCCACCGGTCGCGGTGCGGGATCTGCGCGGCGTAGCCCATCATCGTGTTGAAGCCGTTGGAAATCGTGTTGAAGAGCTGGCCGTTGGGCATCTTGGCCACCGCGCCCTGCGGATCAACCAGGTTGCGCGCCAGCCAGACGCCACCGAGCGTCTTGACGCGGCGAGGGATCGCGCCTTCCCCACGGCCGTCATAGCCGTGGCAAGGAGCGCAGTAGATGTCGTACCGCTCGCGCCCTCGCTCGAGGAGCTTCATGTCCACCTCCAGCGAGGCCGGCAGCTCCGCCAGCCAGCTTGGGTTGCCGTCGCCGGCGCGGGACAGGCCGCGATAGAAGGTGTCGTCCGCGTTGAGCGAGCCACGCGCCAGGGTGCCGGCGATCACGCCGCGGTTGCCACGGCTGTCGCCGAAGAGCTCGAAGGTCGCGTCGCTCTTGACCTTCGGCTGGAAGTCCATGTCGCCGAAGATGTGGTAGTGCGGCTCCGAGCTGGTGGACGCGCGCGCCTTGGCGATGATGGCAAACGGGATGAGCGCCATCACGCCCGTGGTGATGATGACCGCGTAGATCCACTTGGGGACCGTGCGAGACTCCGGCCGCGGATCGAGATAGCAAGACTCCACCGCGATGGCGCCCGCGTTCTTGAGCAGCTCGCTGGTGGACTCCGCCTTGAACTTGCCGTCGCGCGCCTCGATGCCGAGCAGGAAGGCGTCGTCGGTGACCCGAGCGAACCGATCCAGGCGGAAGAACGGGTGCCACACCTGCGGCAGCCGGTTGAGGATCCACATGCCAAAGAAGGTGGTGAACACCGACAAGAGGATCGTGGTCTCGAACCCGATGGGGATGTTCGCCGGCAGCGACCAGATCGGCTTGCCAGAGATGAGCCACGGCCAGTCGTAGGCGTTGGTCCACCACTGCAGCAGGAGACCCAGGAGCAGGCCTGTGAAGCCGCCGCCGAAGACCAGGAGCGGCAAGATGGTCCGCTTGATGCCCATCGCCTCGTCGATGCCATGCACCGGGAACGGGCTGTAGCAGTCAAACTCCGTGTAGCCAGCATCGCGCACCTTCCGGGCAGCCTCGATGAGCTCTCCCGGAGTGTCGAATTCGGCGAGGACGCCATACAGCTCGCCGTTCGGCTGTTCCGCCGGCTCGCTGTGCGCGGTTTCGTCGTGAGGGTTGTGCTTGTCCATGGTGGAAATCCTCGACGAGCTAGTGCGCCTTGCCCGCGTGGGCTTCAGGCTGGACGCCCTTGACCTCGGCGATGGCGATCACGGGGAGGTAGCGGAAGAAGAGGAGGAACATCGTCAGGAACAGGCCGAACGAGCCGATGAACGTGCCGATGTCGTAGAAGGTCGGCGAGTACATCGCCCAGCTCGACGGCAAGAACGAGCGCACCAGCGAGGTGCCGATGATGACGAAGCGCTCGAACCACATGCCGATGTTCACGAAGATGCAGAGGATGATGATGATGTACGGGTTGGTCCGGCACTTCTTGAACCAGAAGAACTGCGGGATCAGCACGTTGCAGCTCACCATCGCGAAGTAGGCCCACCAGTACGGACCGAACATGCGGTTGATGAAGGTGAACTGCTCGTAGAGGTTGCCCGAGTACCCGGCGATGAAGAACTCGATGCCGTAGGCGAGGCCGACCATCAGGCCGGTGGCGATGATGATCTTGCACATCGCCTCGATGTGCGAGTCCTTGATGATGTGCTTGAGGTTGAACAGGTAGCGCGCGGGCACCATCAGCGTCAGCACCATCGCGAAGCCGGAGAAGATGGCGCCAGCGACGAAGTACGGCGGGAAGATGGTGGTGTGCCAGCCCGGGAGCTGGGAGGTGGCGAAGTCGAAAGACACCACCGAGTGGACGGAGAAGACCAGCGGCGTGGAGAGCGCGGCCAGGATGAGATACGCGCGCTCATACCGGTGCCACTGTCGCGCCGAGCCGCGCCAGCCAAGGGCCAGGATGCCGTAGATGGCTTGCTTGATCTTGCTGGTGCTGCGATCGCGGAAGGTGGCCAGGTCCGGCACCATGCCCATGAACCAGAAGAGGATGGACGTGATGGCGTACGTGGAGATCGCGAACACGTCCCACATGAGCGGGCTGCGGAACTGCGGCCACATACCCATGTCGTTGGGGTGCGGGATCATCCACCACGCGAACCATGGGCGGCCGGTGTGGATGATGGGGAAGATGCCGGCGGCGGAGACGGCGAAGATCGTCATCGCCTCGGCGGCGCGGTTGATGCTGGTGCGCCAGCTCTGCCGGGTCAGGAACAACACCGCGGAGATCAGCGTGCCGGCGTGACCGATGCCGATCCAGAACACGAAGTTGGTGATGTCCCAGGCCCATCCGACGGTGTTCGAGTTACCCCAAACCCCGATGCCTCGCTGGAACAGCACGGTGACGCAGTACACGCCCAGGAGCAGGGCGCTGACCGAGACCGCGAGCGCGGCGTACCACGCCTTGGGCGGCTTGGGGCTCTCGGCCACCCACGCGACATCGCGGGTGACCTGACGGAAGACCTCACGAGTCGCGCCGATCTTGCGCTCTTCGTGCGAATCACTGGAAAGGACGTCGGTGCTCATCAGTGACCACCTTCATGGGACGAAGCCGGAGCGGCGGCGACCAGCTTGGGGTTCGGGTTACGGACGCGGGCCAGGTAGCGATTGCGCGGCTTGGTGTACAGCTCCTCGAGGAGGTCGTACGAGCGGCGGTCCTTGTGGAGCTGCGCCACCCGGCTGTCGGGATCAGCGAGGTCGCCGAACACGATGGCCTCGGTGGGACAGGCTGCCTGGCACGCGGTGACGATCTGCCCGTCGGGGATCTTGTACTCCACCAGGGCGTTCGGGCCCTTGCCATCGGCCGCCGGCAGGGTCTCCGCGGCGAGCTGACCGGAGCGGACCAGCGCCTTGTGCTGGATCTTGCCGTTCTGGATGCGCTGCACGCAGAACGTACACTTCTCCATCACACCACGCGAACGCACGGTGACGTCCGGGTTGAACAGGAGCTTGCGGACGCGGTTGCGCGCCTCGGAGAAGTCCTTGTGGTAGTCGAGGAAGTTGAAGCGGCGAACGCGGTACGGGCAGTTGTTGAGGCAGTACCTGGTGCCGACGCAGCGGTTGTACGCCATGTCGTTGAGGCCCTCGTCGGTGTGGGTGGTCGCCCCGACCGGGCAGACCTGCTCACACGGCGCGTTCTCGCACTGCTGGCACCCCAGCGGCTGATGCACGATCTGCGGCTCGTCCGGCGAGCCAGAGAAGTACCGGTCGATGCGGATCCAGTGCATCTCGCGGTTGCGCATCACCTGGTCCTTGCCGACCACCGGGACGTTGTTCTCCGCCTGGCAGGCCACCATGCAGGAGTTGCACCCCGTGCAGTTGCCCAGGTCGATGGACATCGCCCACCGGTGACCTGCGTACTCCTGCTCGGCAAAGAGCGACAGCCCGCGCTGCTGCTCCTTGGTGTAGGGCATCTCCGGCTCGGCCTTCCACGACGGGTCCTTGACGAAGTCGTCGTGGTTGGCCTCGCGGACGATCTGCGGCAAGCGCTCGGCGGTGCCCTCTTGCGCGATGTTCTTGAACTTGCTGAAGCGGCCGCGAATGTCCCAGTGCTCCTGGACGTTGGCCAGCGTGAAGTCCTTGCCGGTCTTGGCCACCGAACACGCGGTCGCGATGTCAAAGCCGTTGACGCCGCGGACCTTGTAGGTGTTGAAGCCAACCTGCTTCTTGCCGTCGCCGCCGACCCTGCCGGCGTGGGTGCGACCACCGCCTAGCACGAGGCCAATGGAGTAGCGGGCCTGGCCCGGCATCACGTAGCAGGCGACGTCGATGGACCGATCGCCGACCTTGACCTGGATGAGCGAGTCATTGGCCAGGCCCAGGTCGGTCGCGGTGGCGGGGCTGACCAGCGCGTAGTTGTCCCAGGTGACCTTGGTGAGGAAATCCGGGGTCTCCTGCAGCCATGCGTTGTTGGCGAACCGGCCATCGAAGGTGGAGGCCGAGGGCGCGAACACCACCTCGAGCTCGCCGTTCTTGCGGCGGGTGCCGCTCTGCTGGCTCGGCGTGAGCGACACCGCCGGCAGCGCGCCGACCTTGACCTGCGCGGCCACGGCGACGGCGCCGGGGACAAAGCCGTCATGAACGACCTGCTCCCAGGCGGTGGAGATGCCAAGCGAGCGGTAGGTGGCGGTGGTCACCTCGCGGCCGGTCTCCGGCTTCCCCGCCAGGAGGGTGAGCAGCTCCGCGGTGGAGATGCCGCCGTAGAGGGGGGCAAGGAGCGGCTGCGCCACCGTGACGGTGCCGTCCCAGGTGCGGGCGTCCGCCCAGCTCTCGAGGTAGTGCGCGCGCGGGATGTGCCAGGTGGCCTTGGCCGAGGTCTCGTTGGCGTACTCGGACAGGTGAACCGTGGTGCCAACCTTGGCGAGCGCGGCCTCGAAGTCGAGGTCCCACGGCGCGTCGTACACCGGGTTGCCGCCGAGGATGAACAGGGTCTTGATGGCGCCAGCGGCCATCTTGCCCGTGAGCTCGGTGATGGCGGCCAGGTGCGAGGGCCGGTTTGGCTCCGGATCCTCGACGTAGTCGAGGGTCTGACCGACGGCGCCGAGCGCCTCGTTGATCTTGGCCACCAGCGCGTGGACCTCGGCGGGCTGCCGACGGCCGGCGACCAGCACGGACTGGCCGGCGTGCTCCTTGAGCTCCTCGGCCAGGACCCGCACGAAGTCGGCGACCTTGGGCTCGCGCAAGAACTCCGAAGCCGGCACGGCGCCGTTGCTCAGGGTGGCGTCGAGCGCCATCACCAGCGGCAGCACCAGCTCCGAGCGCAGCGGCAACCGATGGTCAGCGACCGCGCCGGTGCTGGTGAAGGTGCTCTCCACCGCCCACAGGCGGTTCATCTCGAAGCCGCCGAGCGAGCCCGACGGACGCCGGCTCTTGGCGAAGTCGCGGCTGTACCGCAGCGACGCCGGATGCTCGACGAACAGGTCGCAATCCAGGGCGACGATGGTGTGGCATCGGTCGAGCTTGGCGACCGGGCGCATGGGCCGGCCAAACGCCAGCTTGGTGCCGGCGCGCTCGTTGTCCCAGGACAGCGGCTCCCACTCGTACCAGGGCACGTCGCGCAGCAGCTCCGCGCGGAGGCGGGCCACGGTGGGCGAAGACGAGGCCTCCGACAGCACGGCGACCGCGCCGGGCTCGGCGAGCTGCGCGCGCGTGGAGTCGAGCCAGGTGCGGAACGCCTCCAGCGTGGTGGCCTTGCCGCCCTGCAGCACGTTCTGCGAGCGGTCCGGATCGTACAGGTGGAGCACGCTGGCCTGCGCGAAGGCCGAAGACCCGCCATGGCGCTTGGTGCCCTGCACCACCGGGCCCCCGGCGAACGGGTGCTCAGGGTTGCCGTCGACCTTGATGGGGCGCCCCTCGAACGAGGTGGCCAGCAGCGCCTGCGCGACGCCGCCGAGCTCCATCATGGTCGCGTACTGCTGGGTCTCGCCCGGGACCTGGTCCTCGGGGCGGCGCGCCAGCGGGGCGATGTGATCTTTTTCGTAGCGCTTGCAGCCAGCTACACCGGCGACGCCAGCGAGCGACATGCTCGCGCCCATGAGCTGGAAGAAGTTGCGGCGCGAGACCAAGTCTTGCTCGGCGGCGCCTTGGCCTTTGGCCTCCGGGGGCAGCTCGTCGTAGACCACGTCTTCGGGCGACGTGGCGGCATCGAGCTCGACCAGGGAGCGCCAGTAACCATGCTGGGGAGTCTGTTGGTTCGACATCGGATTCCTCGTCGATTCCGCAATCGCCGCGCTTAGCGGTGACACGTCGAGCAGTTGAGTGGAGGCCGCACGTCCTTGCGAGCTTCCCCAGGGGCAGGCTTGTATCCCATCTTCGTGACATTCTTGGGGTCACGGAGGTTGGGCGTGGGATTGCGGTGGCAGGCCAGACACCACTCCATCGTCAGCGGCATGGCCTGAAACACCTTGACCATCTGATCGACGCGACCGTGGCAGCTCTCGCAGCCAACGCCGGCGTTCACATGGGCGCTGTGGTTGAAGTACACGTAATCTGGGAGATCCGTGACCCTGGTCCACGCCAGCGGCTCGCCGGTCGAGAAGGCGCGGCGCACAGGCACCAGCTTCTCGCTCTGCGGCAGCACGCTCTGGTGGCAGTTCATGCATGTCCCAGCCGGCGGAACGGCGGCCTTGGCGCCGCGATCCACCGTGCTGTGGCAATAGCGGCAGTCCATCCCCAGCTCGCCCGCATGAAGGGCGTGGCTATAGGGGACAGGCTGGTCCGGCTGGTAGCCGATCCGTATTGCCTCCGGCTTGACGCCGTACATGATGAGGAGAACCAGGTAGACCGGGGCGCCCAGCAACAGGAGGCTGATCCACTTTTTGAGGGTCTCGGTCCACTCGGGGAATATCAGTCTTGCCATGTTCCGTTCCCTGTTCGAACCTGCCGGTAGGAACCGGTGTGTTTTGCTCTATTTCGGAGCGCTTCTCTAACACCACAGCGAGACCTGTCTCCGCAAGGTTTGGCCTGCGAAACTTCGCGGAAGACCATGGAGATAGATCGTCTCTGGGGTTGCCCGAATGGATGCCGGTTATCCATGGAATCGCTTGGGCTTGCGAATGTGGCATCTTGTCCTGATGCAGCGACTTGGTGCCGAGACCGCGCTTCTTGAGCTGGGAACGCGACAAATCACCGCATCCCTTGCACGGGTGCGTAAGGGGCGAGAATCGCGCATGGACAGCAAGAGTGGCGGCATGCGTCATGGCTGACCCGCAGGGACCGCCCTCAGGACCGCCGGCTGACCCAGCGCGTCCAGCAGGGGGGGCTGCAGCCGAGCCGGCGAGCCACGCGGAACACGCCGAACACGCCGACCACGCCGACCGTGCCGACCGTGCCGAGCTAGCGCCGCGGCCGGCCAGCCCCGGTCATCCTGACGACGCGCTGCCGGTGGTGGCGCGCCTGGTGGTGGAGATCCGCAGCGACGGCTCGCGCACCATCGCCCGCGGCGCGATCGAAGACACGGTGATGGGACAGCGGGTGGCGGTGGAGGCGCGGGGCGACAGCCCGCTGGCCCTGGCCCTGGCGCTGGCGCGCTCGATCAGCAGCCTGCCACGGCTCTCGGCGCGCGCCGCGGTGCGCGGCCTGCTGGGCCGGCGCCAGGGCAAGTGACTCGCCTGCCCCACCGAGCGCGCCAGGCCCAAGTCCGGCGCCCAGAAGACTGGTGTCAAACAGTCTCCTGGCCGAGCACGCCAAGCTCGCTCGGCGAGGTTGGCGGCGCAGCCCGGGCGCGAGTGCGCCCGTCCGGAGGGCTTTGCCCAACAATGAGCCTAGGAGCGTGGTGTTGACACCACGCTCCTAGGTCGCGATGGCGCCGCTCCACAAGATCGTGGCGCCAGCGGCCCGCATCTCGCCGATGGCCCGCTCCCCGTCGCCCTCGGCCAGATCGACGGCGCGGCAGCCGTCCTCGATGAGCCACACCGAGAAGCCCTGGTCGATCGCGTCGAGCACGGTGGCCTTCACGCAGTAGTCGGTGGCGAGGCCAAGGACGTAGAGGTCGCGGATGCCGCGCTCGCGCAGCCACTCCGCGAGCCCGGTCGACTTGCGCCGCCCGTTGTCGAAGAAGCCGCTGTAGCTGTCGACGGCCGCGTCGGTGCCCTTGGGGAACACCTGCGAGATCGATCCGGCGACCAGCTCCGGGTGCAGCTCCGCGCCTCGCGTCCCCTGCACGCAGTGCGCAGGCCAGGCGACCTGCGGCAAGCCGCCTAGCTGGAACACCTGGCCAACCGCCACGCCCTGCTGGTTGGTAGCGAAGCTGCCGTGATCCGCTGGGTGAAAGTCCTGGGTCGCCACCACGGTCGCAAAGTGGGGCATCAAGCGATTGGCGACAGCAATGACCGCATCTCCGTCCTTCACAGCAAGCGCGCCACCGGCGCAGAAGTCGTTTTGCAAATCCACCACGATCAATGCACGGGACATCGAGCTAGTGTATCGGGAGACCTCGCGCGCGCCACCCGGCAATGACGTCGATGGATCAATCCTTCACGACGACACGTGCCACCTTCGCACCCGCGTCAACGACGCGCCCACACATCGCGGGACTCGACGGCCCTCGTCTGACATCTGCCTGAAGCAGCTTCAGATCGCGAAGCTGAAGCCGGAGCGCGCGAGCTTGTCGTAGCGTCGGCGGTCGAAGCGATACAGGCGCGCCGCGCGGTGGCGCACGCCGCGCTCCATCTCGTCGGTCTCGACCAGGAGGTCCATCGACAAGATCTTCTTTCGGAAGTTCCGCTTGTCGAGCTCGGTGCCAAGGATGATCTCGTAGAGCCGCTGGAGCTGGGTCAACGAGAAGCGCGGCGGCAACAGCTCGAAGCCGACCGGCGCATACCGGACCTTGCCGCGCAGCCGCTCGGTGGCGACCTTGACGATGTTCACGTGATCGAACGCGAGCGCAGGCAGATCTTCGAGGGGAAACCAGCCCACCCCCAGCGCGTCTGTGGCGGCGCGGATGCGGTGATCGCTGAGCTTGGCCAGCGCGTAGTACGCCACCGTGACCACGCGCTCGCGCGGATCGCGGTCGAGCTCGCCGAAGGTGTAGAGCTGCTCGAGGTACACGTCGGTGACCCCGGCCTCCTCGGCCAGCTCGCGCCGCGCCGCCTCGTCCAGGGTCTCGTCGACGCGCACGAAGCCGCCGGGCAACGCCCAGGCGTGCTGAAAGGGCGTCAGCCGGCGCTGGATGAGCAGCACCTTGAGGTCCTTCTCATCGAGCCCGAACACCACGCAGTCCACCGTGAGCGCCGCGCGCGGATACTCGTAGCTGTGAAGCCCGGCGGTCATGGCTGCGGCAAGCTCCCTCGCGTGGTGGTGTGCTCGCCCTGCTGGGCGACGAAGGCCCGCATCTGCGCCAGCTCGCGCTCGAAGCCGCCGGACAGGATGGGGAACCGGCACCAGGATCTGGGATCGACGTTGCGGTCATCCAGGTGAAACGAGGGCGCGAAGCGCTCGCGCTTCCACTGGTTCTTGCACCACAGGCGAAAGAAGCGCTCGATCCAGGTGCCGAGCTGCAGCGGACGATGCTGCGGATAGCGCGGCATCAGCTCCAGCAACACCTCCAGCGGGGTGTGCTTGTCGCGGATGGCCGAGTCCTCCACCGCCTCGAGCAGATCATAGGGCATGAGATCTCCCTCGTCGGTCTGCGCCGAGGACGGCGGGCGCAGCTCGGCGGTGGGCTGCTGCGCGTTGATGAAGGACAGGGCGGGCATGGGCCCGTGGCCCTCTGGCCCGGTGTGCTCCATCCAGCGCAGCCACTGCCGCAGGTAGGTCTTGTCGATGCCGCCGAGCGGCGCCAGGCCGCCGGCGGTGTCGCCATCCATGGTGGCGTAGCCCACGGCGCACTCCGAGCGGTTGGAGGTGGTGAGCAGCACCGCGCCGCGCAGGTTGGCCAGCATCCAGATCGACGGCGCGCGCACGCGCGCCTGGATGTTCTGCAGCGTGACGTCGTCGCGCTTCCAGTCCATGGCCCGGCCCACCGCCTGCTCGATCAGCGCCACGTAACCCTTGTACAGCGCGTCGACATCGAGCTCATGGAACTCGGCGCCGAGCGCCTGCGCCACCTCGCGCGCCGCGGTGCGGGTGACCGGTCCGGAGTTCTCGGTGGCCTGATAGGCACAGGACAGGACCGCGCGCACCAGCGCGGCCGGCTCGGCGCCCTGATCGATGGCGTCGAGGAGCCGCGGGAAGAAGCCCACCACCGCGCGCACCCCGCCGGGGCCCAGCTCCGAGATCGCCAGGCGGATGGCCAGCGCCACCAGCACGGCGCAGGCCGCGGAGTCTGCGCCTCCGGAGATGGACACCACGTAGCCCTGGCTCTTGCTCTTGCGCAGGTAGTCCCACAGGCCGAGCGCGACCGCGCGCGCGAACTCCTCCTCGCGGACATGGGCTTCGTCCTCCCAGCTTCGGGGCAGCGCCGGGACCGCCGCGGGGTAGAGCGAAGGCCAGGAGAACGCCGCCTCGACGACGCTGTCGTCGCTGTCGTGGCGGGGGCGGTGGCTGCCGCGGCGCGCCTGCTCGCGGCGGTTGGCCTCGATGTCCACCACCGCACAGGACAGCTCGCACGGGTGAAACGAGAAGCGCCGCCCGCGGGCCAGGAGCGCGCCACCGGACGCGATGAGGCCGCCGCCGTCGTACACCACGCGGCCGGCCTCGTTGCCGAGCAGGTTCGAGTACAGGTAGGCGACGCCGAACGCGCGCGAGCCCTCGATGACGAAGCGCTGGCGCACCGCGAACTTGCCGAAGGCGAAGTGGCTGGCGGACGGGTTTAGCAGGACGTCCACCCCGCGCAGCGCCAGGCCCGTGCCTGGCCGGTTAGCCACCCAGGCGTCCTCGCAGATCTCGAAGCCGACGCGGATGCCGCCGACGTCGAACACCAGATCGCCGATGGGGTAGTGCTCGACGGTGCCGTCGGCGCGCTCGTGCTCGATCGAGTCGACCTCGCCGGCGGGCCACTCCTTGAACCAGCGCGGCTCGTAGTGGATGCCGTCGCCGGCGAGGAACTGCTTGCCGACGAAGCCGACGATGTGCCCGTCGACCAGCAGCGCCGCGGCGTTGTAGAGCGCCTTCTCGTGATACAGCGGCACGCCGATGGCGACCACCAGGCCGCGGCTTTGCTCTGCCACGCGCTCGAGCTGCGACCACACCAGGTCCTGCAGGCCGGTCATGAAGTAGGCGTCTTCGCAGCCGTAGCCGGTGATGGCCATCTCGGGCAGGCAAAGCAGCGAGACGTCCTGCGCTCGGGCCGCTTCGACGGCGGCGAGCACGTTGGCCAGGTTCTCGTCCCACGACAGCGGGGTCTGATTCAAGACGGCGACGGCGACGCGGACAAGCTTCATGGGGAAGATCTCCAGGGACGAGGAGGACAAGGAGGACGAGGAGGAAGAGAAGGAGAGGAGCGGCCCGACGGAGGCGACGCGCTAGCGGTTGCTGCGGAGGTGCTCGACCAGGAGGCCCGCCACGGACTGTACCTCCAGGCCCGCGCCCTGGTGCGCGACCGCGCGCGGGTGGCTGTCGGTGACGACGATCTTGCCGAACAGGCCGGTGGCGGCGATCTTGGCCGCCGAGTCGCCGGGGAACACGCCGTGGGTGGCGATGGCGTCGATGGAGGCAGCGCCGGCGTCGCGATACGCGCGCGCCGCGCTGCACAGCGAGCCGCCGGTGCGGATCATGTCGTCATAGATCACGACGCGCTTGCCGGCGACCTGCGCGCTGACGCCCGTGACCTCGGTGGAGGCGCCGTCGAGCCGGCGCTTGTAGACGAAGGCGGCCGGCACGCCGAGATCGTTGGCCAGCGACTCCACCCACTTGGCGCGACCAGCGTCGGTGCAGGCCAGCACGAAGTCGTCGCCGCCGAGCCGGGTGGCCGCCTCCATCACGATGGGCTTTCCGTAGACGTGGACCGGGCGGATGCCGCCCTCGAAGTAGTGCGCCACCGCCGACACGTGCAGGTCGAGCAGGAAGACCTGGTTGCCGCCGCTGGCCACCGGGATCGACGACAGCAGGCGGGCGCGGGTCTTGGCGGTGACCACCTCTCCGGCGCGCACCGCGCGCTCCATCGTGGAGTGGCCAAAGAACGGGATCACCAGGCGCAGGCGATACGCGCCCTCGGTGACCAGGCCGCACGCCAGGTCGTAGAGCTCGAGCGTGTCGTGGTCGGTGATGGTGCCGCCGACGAGCACCACGTCGCGATCCGCGCAGTCGGTGTCCACCCGCTGGTAGTGCTCACCGTCCGGGAACCACTTGCGCGTGACCTGGCCAAGCTGCCACTCGCCGAGCTCGACCACGCGGTGGGCCAGGTACTGGTAGGCCTCGGTGGAGAAGACCAGCGGGGTCACGACGCACCGCCCTGGCCGCTCGCGGGGGCTGGGGCATCCGGCGCGCCTGGGGAATCCGGCGCGCCGCCTGCCGTCCCGGGGATCTCCGCGCTCCTGGCGGCTCGGCGCGCGGCCTCGACGAGGCGCCGCTTCTCGGCGTGGACCTTGGCGTCGAGCCCGACGGGATGGGGCTGCGGGTTCATGAAGCGCCGGGTGCGCGGCGACAGCTCGGCGAGCTGCGCGGCGGCGCGCGCGCGCGCGCTGGCCAGGCTCGCGTCCCGCGGCACCACCTGGCCGCGATCGAGCATCGGCTCGAGGAGCTGCTGCTCGGACAGCCCGGCGACCGCCAGCTCGTGGACGCGCTCTGGATCTTCCAGGTCGTGCAAGACCAGCGGGCGCGTGAGGCCGCTGACCTCATCGTAGATCACGTCCGCCACGAGCTGGTCGCCGCGCCGCAGCCGACACACCTGGAGCTGCCCGGGGTTCGAGATCTTGATCGGCTGCTCGGACAGCTTGATGGCCTGCCGCCAGGCGCCGTCGTCGTCGCGGATCGCGCCCAGCTTGTACACGCCGCCGAGCGCCGGCTGATCGTAGGCGGTGACGAGCTTGGTGCCGACCCCCCAGGTGTCGATGCGCGCGCCCTGCTCGCGCAGGCTGCCGATCAAGGTCTCGTCGAGGTCGTTGGAGGCGACGATGCGGGTGTCCGAGAAGCCGGCCTCGTCGAGCATGCGCCGCGCCTCGATGGACAGGTACGCCAGGTCGCCGGAGTCGAGCCGGATGCCGAGCAGCCGCCGCCCGCGGGCCGCCAGCTCGCGGCCCACGGTGATGGCGTGGCGCACGCCCTCGAGGGTGTCGTAGGTGTCGACGAGGAAGGTGCAGTTGCCGGGCAGCGCGTCGGCGTAGGCGCGAAACGCTGCCAGCTCGTCGTCGTGAAACATCACCCAGCTATGGGCGTGGGTGCCGCGCACCGGGATGCCATACAGCTTGCCCGCCAGCACGTTCGAGGTGGCGGCGCAGCCTCCCAGGTAGGCTGCGCGCGACGCGGCCAGGCCGCCGTCGATGCCCTGGGCGCGGCGCAGCCCGAACTCCAGGACCGGCTGGCCCGCCGCCGCCGCCACCACGCGCGACGCCTTGGTGGCGATGAGCGTCTGGAAGTTGATCATGGTGAGCAGCGGCGTCTCGACGAGCTGGGCCGCGAGGATCGGCCCGCGCACGCGCACCAGCGGCTCGTGCGCGAACACCAGCGTCCCCTCCGGCACCGCGTCCACCGAGCAGCCAAACCGAAACGCGGCCAGGTAGTCGAGGAAGCCGCGCGGGAACATCTGCGCACCGTCTGCGTCGCGCAGGGTCTCGAGATAGGCAAGGTCGCTGTCGGAGAAGCGCAGCTTGGTGAGGTACTCGAGGGCCGGCTGGATGCCCGCGGCGATCGCGTACCCGCCCGCGAACGGCGGCCGGCGGAACGTCAGGTGAAAGACCGCCTCGCGCTCGGCTTGACCGGTGGCCCAGTACCCGAGCGCCATGGTGAGCTGGTACAGATCCGTGAGCAGCGCGAGCGCGCTGGGCCCGGCGCCCGCCGCGGCGCCCAGCTCCCCGGTGTACGCGCCGGAAGTCGCGTCCGGAGCCTCATTGGCGCCTCGGTTTGAGCTACCGTAGTCTTTCCCCAGGGTTTCCATCGTTGGTTCCTTTTAGTGTATTCTTTACACGAACATCTCACATGTCAACGCCGTCTGCGAGGTTCGGGCGGTTCGGGCAGTCTGGGCAGCCCGGGTCTGGGCGGGCTGGGACGATCTCGCACGACTCTCACGCACGCGGCGCCCCGACTGCATGATCTGCCGCTTGGCGGCGGCCGGAGGCGAGCGTGAGCCAGGCCGTGCTGCTGTGGGGAGAGGTCCTCTGGGATCGCTTCCCGGATGGCCCCAAGCTCGGCGGCGCGCCGAGCAACGTGGCCTGGCACCTGGGGCAAGCCGGAGCGTGGGCGCAGCTCGTGAGCCGGGTGGGCGATGACGAGTGGGGCCACCGCGCGCTGACCCAGCTCGCGCCCCTCGTGGACATCTCGCTGGTGCAGGTGGACCGCGAGCGCGCCACCGGGGAGGTCACGATCACGCTGGAGGACGGCGAGCCGCGCTACCACCTGGTGCCGGGGCGCGCGTGGGAACACCTCGAGCTGACGGCGGCGGTGCGCGCCGCGTTCGCCGACGCAGGGGCCTTCGTGTATGGCACGCTGGCGCAGCGGCAAGCGGGCGGCCTGGCGGCGTGGCGGCGCGCGCTCTCCGAGCTGCCGGCGGGCTGCTTGCGCGTGTGCGATCCCAACCTGCGCCCGGCGGATCTCTCGCCGCAGGTGCTGGGCGAGGCGCTCTCCGCCGCGGACGTGATCAAGCTCAACGAGCGCGAGCTGACGCTGGTGGGCGCGGCGCTGGGCACCGCCGATCCGCTGCACGTGCTGCTGCAGAAGCCGCGTGTGGTGGTGGTGACCCGCGGCGCCGAGGGCTCGACGATCTACGCCGAGGGTCGGGTGCTGCAGATCCCCGGCGTGGCCGCGCGGCCCGGCGGCGATCACGTGGGCTGCGGCGACGCCTACCTGGCCATCCTGGTCCACGGCGCGCTGTCCGGCTGGAGCCTGGAGGACACCGGCGCGGCGGCGAGCCGGTGGGCCGCGGAGGTCGCCAGCCACCGAGGCGCGACGCCGCTGTTCGACGAAGAGCTGGTGGCCGCGCTGCTCGAAGGTGATGAAGCCAGCGAAAGCGACGGCTAGTGCCTCGTCCCAGCGGAAATGATCTATGGAGGGTGCCGAGGCGCGCCGAGCGCAAGGCGCCGCGACGAGGCGTTCCTGGACGGCCCGCGAGGAGCGGCAACGCGGCGAAAGGCGATGGATCGGCGGCCTGCCACCGATCAGAACGCTGGGACGAGGCCTAGAAGCCATGGCCCAGCCGACGCCCGACCCCGCGCGGCCTGCCCGGCCGGCGCGCTGGCACCTGCGGCTGTGGCTCGCTGGCGACCGCGCCGCGCCGTCCCTGGCGCTGGCCGCGGTGACCGTGGTGCTCGGGGTGATCTACTCCGGCGTCTTTCGCGGCGAGCCGGCCGGCGATGACCTGACCTTCCACCTCGCCGAGCTGCGCCGCCTCGCCGATTGCTTTCGCGTGGGCGACTTTGACCTGTGGAACGACAGCGCCAACGCTGGCTTTGCCTCCGCCTACTACTACCAGGTGGTGCCACTCGCCGTGCCGGCCGCGCTGGCAGCGCTGACCCACACCCAGGTCTTGCCCTGGTTTCAGCTCTGCATCTTCCTGCCGCTGGTGCTGGTGCCGCTGGCGGCGTACCGCGGCCTGCGGCTCATGTGGGCCACCCGCTGGGCGGCGGTCTGCGGCGGCGTCGCGGTGGCGTTCACCCTCTCCAACTCGAAGTGGGGCCACGGCGCCGACGGCACCTTCCTGGTGGGCCTGTACACGCAGACCTGGGCGTTCGCCGCGTTCCCGCTGGCCATCGGCTATGCGATGCGGTTCCTCACCTGCGGCGAGCGGCTGGGGCCGGCCATCGCCTGGGGCGCGTTCGTCGGCCTGTGTCATCCCTTCGCCGGGATCGCGCTGGGCGTCGCGGTGGTGGCGGGGCTCGGCGGCGAGCAGGCGAGGACCGTGGCGCGTCGGCGCTGGAGGCCACGTGCATCTCGCGCCCAAGATGATGCGCCCGATGCACGCGGTGCGCCGGATGCGCCCAATGCGCCCAATGCGCCCAATGCGCCCAATGCGCCCGGCGCGCCCCGGGGCGCATTGGCGCGCTGGCGCGTGCTCGCAGCCAGCCTCCACCTGCCAGCGCCGTGTGCCGAGGAGCCCTCGCCAGCGCCCAGCGGGCCGGGACGCGCGCTATCCCGGCTGATGCTGCTTGGCGCAGCGCTGATCCTGTCCAGCGCGTCGTCGTGGTTGCCGGTGCTGGTGGACTACGAGGGCTTCGGCGGGTTCCCGCATCGCGTGGAGGGAGAAGACGGGCCGGGCTTCTGGGTCCTGCTCGAGTGGCTCACCCGCGGCGGCATCCTCGACGCGCGACGGCTGCTGGTCTTGACCGTGTCGTTGCCGCTGGTGCTGCTGCTCGCGAGGGCGCGCCACCTGCGCTGGCTGTGGAGCGCGGCGCTGGCCTATGCGTTCTTCCTGTCGATCGGCCCGCACCTGGTGACGCAAGATGATCTGTTTCCCGCGGTGCGCTTCCTGGGCGCCCTGCAGATCTCGCTGGGCCTGGGCATCGGCGCCGGCCTGGTGGCCGTGGGTGGGTGGCTCCACATGGCGCTCGGCCGATGGGTGAGCCCGCTGGCCGGGCGCGTGACGGTGGCCGCGCTGGGGGTGGTGGTCCTCGCGGCGCTCGTCGGGTGGGGCGGCTGGGTGCAGGCCCGCCGCGTGTACGTGGCCAAGGACTCGCGCAAGACCCACCGCCCGGAGCTGATGGCGGTGATCGAGGCGCTCGCCAAGGCGCCGCCGGGGCGCAAGCAAGCGCTGCGCGGCGCCACCAGCCACTGGTGGAACCTCCTGCCATATGTGTATGGCGAACGCCAGGCGCTGCTGCAGATGGGCGGCGGCGGTCTGCAAGCGAGCCCAAGCTACGACTTCTTGTGGACCAACCGAGATCCGCTGCGCAACGCCTGGCTCTTCGACGCGCCGTTCGTGGTGCTGGGGCTGCCCGAGGAGCCGGGTGATCCCACGGGCGAGCCGTACTTCCGCACCAGGCACTACCAGGTCAAGAAGCTGCCGGCGCCCGGGCTGGTGTCGCCGGTGGAGGTGGTGGGCACCCTGCCCGCCGGGCGCAAGCCGGGCCACCAGGCGGCGCTGGCCTGGCTGAGCACGGACCTGGGGCAAAAGAACCAGCACCTGGCGTACGCCGGATCCGGCGGCGCCGGCCCCGCGCCGCAGGCGAAGGTGCTCGCGGTGCGCCGCCAGCGCTCGCCGGGCGACGCGCCGGATCTGGTGGCCGAGGTGAGGGTGGAGCAGCCGAGCACGCTGATGTTCCGCGAGAGCTGGCACCCGCGCTGGACCGGCCTCATCGACGGCCAACCTGCGCCGGTCCGCCGGCTCACCCCCAGCTTCGCCGCGCTCGACGTGCCGGCGGGGGCGCACGTGATCGCGCTGCGCTTTGACCGGCCCTGGTGGGCGCTGGCGGCCTGGCTGCTGTGGCCAGGCTGTGCCCTTCTTGGCGCGCTGGTGTCACGCCGCCCTTCGACTTCCCCGGCCAACGCGCCATAATCCAGCCGTGGCAAACGACCGGCGCAAAGGTGGCAAGGACCGCGGCGAGCGCGCGGCCAACCCAGGCGAGGGCCCGGCCCCGCGCGCGCCGCGTGATCGCGACGGCCGCGACGCCAGCGCCACGACGACGGCGCCCGAGCCGGGCGAACCTGGGCAGGCTGGCGAGTGGGCCGCCACCGAGGGAGCCGAGGGGCAACGGCCACCGTCGACCCTGCCGGGCGCGATGGGCAACCGGGGCCAAGCCGGCACCCAGGATGCCGTCCCCGGCGCGGCCAGCTCCTCGGGCTCCTCGGGCTCCTCGGGCTCCATCGACGTGCAGTTCTCGAGCCCGCGCTTGCCGGGCGGCGCGGCGCTCGACTCGCTCGACGAGCCCACCGACGTCACGCGCGCCCCGACCACCGACGCGGCGCGCAGCGCGCAGGCCGCGCTGGAGCAAGACGACGGGCTAGACCCCGACGCGCTCGAGCCAGAGCATGGGCACGCGCGCTCCTCCGCGCTCATCGTCGCCAAGCGCGCCGAAGAGCTGCTCGGCCAGGGCGTCTCCAAGATCGGCGAGGGCATCGGCACCATCGGCAAGGGCGTCTCGCGCATCGGCGAGCGCGCCTCGAAGGTGCCGGTCCTGGGCGAGAGCGTCCGCAACCTCGGCGAGGGGCTCAGCGAGGTCGGCGCCAGCCTGCATGAGCTGCCGGCGGTCACCCAGAGCCGGCGCGGCCGCGTGCTGGTGCGCAGCATGCTGGTGGCGTTTCTGCTGGTGTTCGCCTGGATCACGGCCATCGTGCTGTTGCAGCTCCGTGACAGCAAGAAGCCGGACTTCCGCCCGCTGTCGCGCAAGATCTTGATCGCGGTGCGCGACGGCAACGCCAGCGCGGTGTGGGCGGACGCCTCGCCGCGCTTCCAGGAGGTGGTGCGCGAGCAGCGCTTCCTCGACGAGATGGCGGACATGAAGAACACGCTGGGCCTGTTCCGCGAGATCGCCGCGGTCAACGAGACCATCGTGACGACGGGTCCCAGCGGCCGCATCGGGCGCGTCGCGTTGACCTTGCAGTTCGAGAAGGGCCGCGCGCGCGCCAACGTGAGCTTCCACCGCGACGCTGGCCGCTGGAAGCTGCTGGGCTTGACGGTGGACACGCCACCGGAGCTGCCGATCACGCAGGAGTCGCGCAAGGAGCGCAGCGAGCTCCCCGACGAGGTGCGCCTGGCGGCGATCAGCGCCCTGCAGGCCGGCAACGTGGACGCAGCGCCAGCGGCCGAGCGCCCCGACGCGCGCGACGCGCGCAGCGCGCGCCCAGCCGCGACGGAGGATCCGGACGCTGTGCGCGACCGCCGCAGCGAGCAGCTCTGGGAGACGGCGTCCGATGTCTTTCGCAGCTCCGCGTCCAAGTCGGAGTTCGTGCGGCTACAGCGCGAGCGGCACCAGACGCTGGGCAACTTCCTGCGCGTCATCGAGTACAAGAGCGGCTCCAAGAAGTTCGGTGATCTCTCGGCCACCTTCACGGGGCTCGTCGAGTACCAGAGCGGCGTGGTCTCGGCGGCGGTGGGCTTCGCGCGCACCGACGAGCGAGCGCCCTGGCTGCTCAGCAGCTTCAAGGTGGTGCTACCCATGCCTCGGGCCGACGAGCCCACGTTCGCCGACACCGAGCAGCCAGGCGGCCTGGACGACGACCGCGCTGGCGAGCGCTCGCCAGGCCGACCAAGACCTGCGCGCGCGCCGCGCAGCGGCAGCCCGTCGGATTCGCCCGCCGAGGGCGGCGAGGGCGGCGAGGGCGGGCGGGCGCCGGGGGCGGCGCGGGCGGCGCGGCACCGCCAGCTCCTGGCAGCGCGGCCCCAGGCGGGGCGCCGGGGAGCCCTGGGGCTGGCGCCCCGCCGGCTCCGCCGTCGAGCTCTCCGCCGACAGCTCCGTCGTCAGCTCCGTCGTCGGCTCCGTCTTCCGGCGCACCGTCGTCAGCTCCATCTTCCGGCGCACCGTCGAACCCGCCGCCGCCCCCGCCGTCGACAGCTCCGCCGTCAGGCTCGGCCGGCGGTGGTGCCCCGGGCGCGCCAGGCCCGCCGCCCACTGCGCCCGCTGCGCCCACGACGACGCCGGCCGCTTCTTCTGCTCCTGCTGCTTCGGCTGCTCCGGCTGCTTCGGCCGCTCCGGCTGCTTCGGCCGCTTTGGCCGCTTCGGCCACCGCTCCTGGCGCGGCGGCGCCGGCGGCTACGACAGCTCGCTGAACATACGGGCGGCCAGGTTCTCCGCCACCTGCAGCCGGTAGTCGCTGGTGGAGCGCACGTCCGAGATCGGCGCGATGGCGCCGGCCACCGCCGCGCGCGCGGCTTCTGCGGCCTGCGCCGGCGCAAGCCCGACCACCGCGGCCTCCACGCCCGCCAGGCGCACCGGCCGATCGGCCACGGCGCCAAACGCCACGGTAGCGCGCCGGACCACCCCGTCCTCGAGATGGATCGCCGCAGCGGCCATCACCTTGGAGATCGACTGCGCGCGCCGCGTCCCGACCTTGCGCCAGAACAGCCGCACCGCAGGCGCCGCCACCGGCACCAGCACCGCGCTCACCAGCTCGTCGGCGCCGAGCGCGGTCGTGCGGTATCCGGTGCAGAACTCGCGGTACGGCAGGCGCCGCGTGCCGCGCACCGAGCACAGCTCGAGCTCCGCCTCCAGCGCCAGCAGCACCGGCAGGCTGTCGCCCACCGGCGACGAGTTGGCGACGTTGCCGCCGATGGTGCCGCGCGCCTGGATCTGCAGCGCGCCGATCTCGCGCGCCGCGGCGGCCAGGATCGCCGCGTGGCGGACCACCAGCGGGTGGCGCTGCACCTGCAGCCAGGTGGCGCCCGCGCCGATGGCGAGCTGCCCGCGCTCCGCGTCCAGCGAGATCTCCCCGGCGCCGGGCAGACGCCACAGATCGATCAGGCCCGCGGGCGCCGGCCGGTGGTTGGCGTTGACCATCAGATCGGTGCCCCCGGCCAAGACCAGGTAGCCAGGCTCGGCGGCGCGCGCAGCCACCGCCTCGGCCAGCGAGCGCGGACGCAGATAGGCGGTCATGACGGCCTCCCGGTGGCGCCGGCGTCACCGTCGGCGACCTCACGCGCCGCGGCCAGCACCGCCTCGACCACGAGCTGGTAGCCGGTGCAGCGGCAGATGTTGCCGGCCAGCAGCTCGCGCACCGCGGCGCGCGCCTCCGCCTCGCTCTTGCCAGCGAGCGGCAGCGCAGCTTGCGCGCCGACGCCCGCGCCGTCGCTCGCGCCGTCGTTCGCGCCGTCGCCCGGCGCGCCCAGGCCGCGCTCCAGGAGGTGCGCCGCGCACACGGCGATGCCCGGGGTGCAGATGCCGCACTGCGCGCCGCCGCAGGCCACGAGCTGGCGTTGCACCGCGTGCAAGATCTCCTCGCCGCGCCGGTGGGTGGCCAGCCCCTCGACGGTGGTCACCGCCCTCCCATCACACTGCCCCGCCGCCACCAGGCACGAGTTCACCGGCTCCCCGTCGAGCAGCACGGTGCATGCGCCACACTCGCCCTCGCCGCAGCCCTCCTTGGTGCCGGTGAGCGAGAGGTCGTCGCGCAAGACATCGAGCAAGCGCCGCCACGGCGGCACCTCGACGGCGGCCTCCTGGCCGTTGAGCGTGAGCGTCACCTTCATGGCACACCTGCCTTGCCGTCGCTCCGCGCGCTCGCTTGGCGCAGCGCCGTGGCGATCTTCTCAGGGGAGATGGGCAGCGAGTCGAAGGCGCAGCCAAGCGCGTCCTCCACCGCGTTGGCGACCGCCGCGGCGGGGCCATCCATGGGGATCTCGCCCACGCCCTTGGCGCCGCCGGGCCCGTAGGGATAGGGCTCCTCTACCAGCACCGTCTCCAGCTCTGGCGCATCGGCGAAGGTCGGCACGATGCAGTTGGTCATGTTCGCGTTGGCCACCTTGCCGTCCTTGTAGATCACGTTCTCGATCAGCGCCCAGCCCAGCGCCTGCAGCGTCCCGCCTTCGATCTGGCCGCGCACGATCACCGGGTTTATCGCCTTGCCCACGTCCACCGCCTGCACGCAGCGCAGCACGCTGACCTCGTAGGTGTCGAGATCCACCGCCACGTCCACCAGGCACGCCGCCCAGCCGTACACCGGGTACGCCGAGCCGGTGTACGAATCGTCGTCCCAGACGATGCCCGGCGGCGGCTCGTACTGCACCAGCTCCACCAGCTCCTTGCCGTCGCTCGCCAGCTCGCGAGCCATGGCCGCGGCGACCTCCGGCAACGACAGCGACTCCGCCGCTGGCCCTCGCGCGGCGCGCCACGCCTCGAGCCGCCCGCGCAGCGTGCGGCACGCCTGCTCCACCACCCGGCCGACCACCATGCAGGTGCGGCTGGCCACCGTCGGCCCGCTGTCGGGCACCTTGTCCGTGGTGGGATCGATGACCCGCACGAGCTGCGGGTCGCAGCCCAGCGAGGCCGCGGCGATCTGCGAGAACATCGTGATCGAGCCCTGGCCGATGTCCGTCGAGCTGGAGCGCACCTCGAAGCGCACCGGCGCCGCGCTGGCGGCCTCCGCGCCAGATGGCAGCACCACCGCCACCGCGGCACGCCCCGCCAGGCGCGCCTCGCCCGAGCCCGTGAACCCGGCGCCATGGAAGTAGAAGCAGACCCCGCGCCCGCGACGCAACGGCGAGCCGGCCAACGAGCGGCCCGCCCGCTGCGGCGGCGGCCCCGCCGCGCGCTCGATGGCGGCCAGCACCGCGTCGGTGCCCACGCTGAAGGTCAGCGCTTGCCCGGTGGCGGTGGTGTCTCCCGAGCGCAGCGCCAGCCGCTTGCGCAGCGCCAGCGGGTCTTCTCCGCGCGCGCGCGCCAGCTTGTCCATCTGTCGCTCGTAGGCGAACGTGGTCTGCGGGGCGCCAAAGCCTCGGAACGCGCCATGCGGCGGGTGGTTGGTCGCCACCACCCGGCCGCGCACGCGCACCACCGGGCAACGATACGGCCCGGCGGCGTGCAAGACCCCGCGCGACAGCACCACCTGGGACAACGTCAGGTACGCGCCGCCGTCCATCACCACGTCGACGTCGATCGCCACGGGCTCGCCGCTGGCGTCGACCCCCAGGCGGTGCCGGATCCACGCCGGGTGGCGCTTGGTGGTGGCGGCGATGTCTTCGTCGCGATCGTAGACCAGCTTGACCGCCCGCCCCGCCTTGCGGGCGAGGAGCGCGGCGTGCGCGGCGATCATCGACGGGTACTCCTCCTTGCCGCCGAAGCCGCCGCCGGTGACCGACTGCGAGATCACCACCTCATCGTCCTTGCACGCGAGCAGCGTCTTCATCGCCTTGTGGACGTAGTACGGACACTGCATGGAGCCCACGATGTGACAGCGCCCGTCGTGCCACGACGACATCATCGCCTGCGGCTCGATGTACATCTGCTCCTGCGGCGAGGTGGTGTATTCCCCCTCGATGACCAGGGCCGCCGAGGCCAGGGCGCGCTCCAGCTCGGCGTCTTCGCGGTGGCCCTTGCGGATCAAGAAGGACTTGAACACGTTGTCGGTGCCATGGAGCGCCACGGAGCCAGCCAGCGCGTCCTTGGCCGAGAGCACCGCGGGGAGCGGCTGGATCCGCGGTCGCACCGCCGCCGCCGCGGCCCGCGCCAGCGCCCGGCTCGGCGCCGCCACCAGCGCCAGCGGCTCGTGCGCGTGCATCACCTTGCCGCCCACCGGCACCAGGGCCGGCTGATCGTCCTGGATCAACCGGATCACGTTGTGCCCACCCTGCGCGGCGATGTCGGCCGCGGTCACCACCACCACGCTCGACCAGTCGAACGCCGGATCGAAGTCGAGCGCCTCGAGCACGCCGTGCGCGATGTCCGAGCGCACGGTGGCGCCGTGCCAGGCTCCCGCGGCGGGCAGATCATCCAGATAGCGGGCGCGACCGGTGACCTTGGAGATCCCGTCGACGCGCGGCAACGAGGCGCCGATCCACGGCGCGGGCGGAGCTTGGACCATCGCCGAGGATCCTACCTGCGCGCCTCTGGCGCGGGGACCGCCAGAGCCGAATATTCGCAAGGCCCCGGTCTGTTCTCTTCGTTCGCTGCGCTACCCCGTGGTCAGAAGCCCTCGATCCGGATCCACGGCCCCGCGGTGTAAGGGAACGACTGATCGAAGTGGACGTGCGCCACGTACCACAGGGTCACGTCGTCACCGTCGAGCTCTTCGTCGCCCATGTACGCGGCGGGGAAGGGCTGCGCTCCGGCCGCGCTGCGCGGCGAGAACGGCGCCCACTCGCCATCGTGGTAGCGGATGGCGAACATCTCCGCGTCGTCCCAGGAGTGCGGGCGGATGTTGATGGCCGCGCCGGAGCCAAAGTCCACCTGACGCCACACGTAGCCATGCTCATCGGCCTCGCCGCCGGCGGGAAACCAGCCCTCGCGATCCACCCGCACCCAGCGCCCGTCATCGAAGCGCTCGAAGGCGTCGTCGCGCGCGCCGTCCAGATCGAAGTCAAAGCGCCAGTGCGGATGGTAGGTGTGCTGGTCATGCACGCCGGAGCCGTACACGGTGAGCCAGGGGCACAGCCGCCCGTCGTCGTGGAAGCGCCAGAGCTGGGTGTAGCTGTACGGGCCGGCCACGAAGGTCGCCGAGAGCTCCACGCCGCCGCGAAACGACTGCACGCGCACCGGGCCGTCGATGGTGCGGTGGCCCAGCGGCGCCCACCATGGACCGTGGGTCTCCTGGCTCTGCTCGGACTCCACCTCCAGCGTCTGCCGCTGGTGATCGACGGTGACGTAGGGCATCGAGCCCTCCCACAGCACCCGGCGGCCCTTGTAGTCGGCCAGGTAGATCATGATCCCGGCGGACTCGGTGAGCCGCCAGTGAAAGCGCCAGTTGGCCTCTTCGATTACGTTGCTCATGGCTTCACCACTGCGAGGCGGTGACCACCTGGGTCACCGAGTTGTCGAGGAGGTCCACCACCGCCACCAGCGTGGGATGGCCGCCGGGCCGTCGGAACAGCACCGCCGCAGAGCGGCGTGAAAAGGCCAGCTCGCCCGCGTCCCGGCCCCAGTAGTGCAGCGCCGCCGCCGGCTCATCGCCGATACCCAGCCGCTCCCGCACGCGCTCGTCGGAGGTGGCCACCGAGATCGCCACCGCCTCTTCATCACGAGACAGCATGGGCTGGCTCTTGTTGATGTCCAGGTGCGCCACCACGCCGGCGTCCAGATCGACGCAACTATCGACGCAGCGATCGGCCGCGTAGTCATACACCACCACGCGCGCGAGCCGGTGGGTCGCCATCCAGTGCGGCGGCTTGACCACCAGCGGCTCGGTGCAGATCACGCGGTAGCGCCCGATCTTGTACATGTTCGTCAGCCGACGATCCTCCGACAGCGTGCGCAAGGCGTCGGCGGTCTCGCCGGCGGTCAGCGGCGCGAACAACGCCGGATCGGCATAGCTTTGCTTGACCGCCGCGGTCCTGGCCGCCGCGGCCCTGGCCGCCGCCGACTTGGCCTTGCCTGGCGCGGCCTTCGCTGGCGCCGCCTTCGCTGGCGCGGCCTTGGCCGGCGCCGCCTTGGCCCGCTTCTTCCCGGTTGGCGCCGCCGACGTGGCGCGAGCGACGTTTCGTATCGAGCGCTTGGCGGCGGCAGCCCCCGCCTTGGCTGCCGTCCCTTGCTTGGAGGCCTTGGAAGGTCGCGACATGCCACGCAATATACACGTTCCCGGCCGCCACGCCTTGGCGCTCCCCGACAAACGCCTACACCCCAGACGGCGAGCCACCCGCCGCGCTCACGCCCCAACTCTCCGGAACCTAACGCAGTTCACGCGCCGACGTGCGGCGCCTCCCTGGCCCCTCGCGTCCTTCGCCGCGTCCTTCGCGGCTGCCTTCACGTCTTCCTTCGCCCATCGGCAAGAAAATCAGATCGCTGCACAGGCTGGCTCGTTCATTCCCACATGTTGCGAATGCGCGTTTTGGCCCTGGCCCTCTCCTTCGTCAGCACCACCGCTTGCTCGGCGGCCTACGCCGATCAGCCCAGCCCACGCCACCAGGTGGCGATCGCCGCGCCACGCACGGCCTTGGCGCTGGCGCCCGAGCGAGTCCGCGCACCGTACGATGTATCGCTGGTCGCGGAGGACGGCTCGGTCCTCTCGACCTACGCGCACAACGGCCGCTACTACGTCATGGGCGACGCCGGCGAGCGCTACGTCATCCGCGTCTCCAACCCCACGCCGAACCGCATCGAGGCGGTGGTCGCGGTCGATGGGCTCGACGTCATCGATGGCGAGTCGGGTGACCTCGGCAAGCGCGGGTACATCGTGCCGCCGTACGGTGACCTGCGCATCGAGGGGTTCCGCACCTCGCAGAGCGACGTGGCCACCTTCCGCTTCTCCTCGGTGGGCGGCTCGTACGCTGGCAAGAAGGGCAAGGCTCGCAACGTCGGCGTGATCGCGGTGGCCCTGTTCGAAGAGCAGGCCGCGCCGGAGATCGTCGAGGAAGAGATCGCGTACGGCCGCCGCGAGCAGCGCCGCGACTACGACTACCGCGACGACCTGGCGCCCAGCCGCAAGGCCGGCGGCCCGTCGGATAGCAGCGGCGCCAGCAGCGGCGCCAACCGCCGCGCCAAGATGCCAGCGTCGCCGGTCGAGGACCGCGCCGCGGAGGCCGAGGCCCCCGCCTCCGTCGGAGGCGCCGTCGCCTCTCGGCCGGCGCCGCGCCCGATGCCGCCTGCCCCGCCGCCGCCGCCGGGCAAGTGGGACCGCTGCTGCGATCCGCAGCCGCCGGTGCAGCAGCAGCGCGAGCGCCTTGGCCTTGGCACCGAGTTCGGCGAGCAGCGCTACTCCGCCGCCAGCTACACGCGCTTCGTGCGCGCCGCCGGCAAGCCCATCGCCATCGCTGAGCTGCGCTACAACGACCGCTCCGGCCTGGGCGCGCTGGGCATCGCGGTGGCGCCGGCGCCAGACGAAGAAGAGATCATGCTGCGCGAGACCGCGGATCCGTTCCCTGGCGATCGCTTCGCCCGGCCGCCCGGCCGCTAAGGCAACCGATCCGCGCCGCCGCCGCCGGCGCCGCTGGCGACCGAGCTCGACCGCCAAGCGACGAGCGACGAGCGACGAGCGACGAGCGACGAGCGACGAGCGACGAGCGACGAGCGACGAGCGACGAGCGACGAGCGACGAGCGACGAGCGACGAGCGACGAACGAGAGACGAGCCCGTTGCTCGTCTCTTCGTGCTTTCGGCGCAGCGCGCCGCGCGCCGCGATCGCCAAGGCGCGCGGCTCAGCGCGCCTTGGGCCCTGCGTCCAGGCAGTTGTCGTACGGGTTCTTCAGATCATCCACGCAGACCTTCTTGCGCGTCATCACGCAGACCGCGATCGGGGTCTTGTCATCGAACTTCACGTCCACGAAGCCCTCTTTGTATCCGACCTTGGTGCAGGTGAAGCGCGCCACCGTTCCAAAGGGCTCCTGCACCGTGGTGCCACCCGGCCCGCGATAGGTCCGCCCGCGATACACGGTGCCCTCGTCGGGATACGTGATGATCTGCACCGTGACGTCTCGCGACGGAGCCTCGCTGCCCCGCGCGTCCTTGCGCCGGCTGGTGGTGCGGTCGCCGCCAGCCGTGCGGCTGGCGCCGTCTTGCGCCGCGCCGGCGTCACGAGGCGCCGTGCCACCTGCGCCGGTGCCTGGCGGATCGCGCTGCTCAGGCGTGCTCGGCGTGCCCCCCGAGCTCGGCGTGCCCCCGGTGATCGGCGTGCCCCCGGTGCTCTGTGAATCCCCGCTGCCCCCGCTGCCTGGTGACTCCGGCGACGCATCCGCTTGACCGCCAAGCGCGGCCACGCCGCCGGTCTGGGCGCCGGTCGTGGCGCCAGGGGACTTGCGCTGCACGAGGACCGCCACGGTCGCGCCCGCCGCCACTGCCACCACCAGCGCGCCGACCACGAACACCATGCGTCGAGATCGCGGCGGCGGCGGCGCGTCGAGGAACACGTGATCGAAAGACGAGACGCCGGTCTTGACGAACTCCGGCTCATGGCGAACCGCCAGATGGCCCACCGGCAGCGGCACGTCGCTTGGCCGGTGGAGTCGCGGCGGCATCGCGCCGGGCGGCGCCGAGCCAGGGACCGCCGCCACGGGCGGACCTTCGCTGCCGCGCCGCGCCCGCAGCTCGTCCGAGCGCTGCATCAGGCCTCGCGTCGCTTCTGGCCCGAGGCTCGTCGTCGGCGCGCTGGTGCCGGTGGTGACCTCCACCATCACGCTGTCCATCATCAGGCGCGGATCGGCGCCTGGCGGCAGCGGCGCCAGCCCCGCCACTGGCTGGGCCGCGCTGCGCGCCGGCCGGCTGCGCAGGAGCTGCTCCAGCGCCGCCTGCAGCTCGGCCATGGTCCGGTAGCGCTCGTCGCGGCGCTTGGCCAGCGCCTTCATGATGATGGCCTCGCACTCCGCGCTGATGTCCAGGTCCGGTCGGAGCTGCCGCGGCGGGATGATCGGATCGAGGAGCTGCATCGCGATGGTGCGCACGGCGGTGTCCCCCTTGAGCGGCAACCTGCCCGTCACCATCTCGTAGAGGATCACGCCCAGCGCGTAGATGTCGACGCGCCCGTCGATGTCGCTGCGGCCCGCGGCCTGCTCCGGCGCCATGTACTCCGGCGTGCCAAACACCGAGCCGGCGCGCGTCAGCCGCGGCCCCGCCGCGGTGCCATCGATGGGCGTGACCTTGGCGATGCCAAAGTCCACGATCTTCACGAAGTCAGGCCGCCCGTCGCGGTCGACCAGGAAGATGTTCTCCGGCTTGAGATCTCGGTGGACGATCCCCTTGTCGTGGGCCGCCCCCAGCGCCCGCGCGAGCTGCTGCGCGATGCCCGCCGAGCGCATCACCGGCAACGGCGCCGCGGTCTTTATCACCATCGACAGCGTAGTGCCCTTGACGTACTCCATCACCGAGTAGGTCAGGCCCTCGGGCGTGGTGCCAAAGTCGGTGACGTCGACGATGTTGGGGTGGCCGATCCGCGAGGCCGCCTTGGCCTCCTGCACGAAGCGCGTGATGGTGGCGGCGTCGCGCAGCGCCTCCTTCTTGAGCACCTTGATGGCCAGCGGGCGCTCGATCACGGCGTGGCGAGCGGCGTACACCACGCCCATGCCGCCCTCGCCGATCTTGCGCTCGATGAAGTAGCGGCCATCCAGCGTCTGCCCGACGATCTGATCGTACACCGTGCCGCGCCGCCCCAGGCTCGACACCGCGGACTCGGTCTCCTCGGCGGCCGAGATGGCGCGCACCACCGGCGGCTTGGCCGAGGCCGGCGCCGCGGCGGCCAGCACGGGATCCCGGTGCGTCGGGAGATCCGCCCGCATCAGCGCGGCAGCGCCGCCCCCCGCCCCCGTCGCTGGCGGCGCGCCCGACGGCGTCCCCGCCGCCGCGCCGGGTGGTGTGGACATCGGCGCGGAGCTCGGCGCGGACATCGGCGTGGAGCTCGGCCTGGACGTCGGCGTACCAGCGGCGTGAGACGGCGGCCCTGGTGGCGCCGTGTCGATCGTGCTGCTGAACTGCGGCATCGTCAGCGTGCGCACCGCCGTCTTGGACGTGTGGACCGACAGCTCGCGCGCCGTGATGAGCGGCGCCGCGTCGCTGGGATGGACGGCCGATCCCAGCGCGCTGCCGTCATAAGGACAAAACCCCGCTTCGGCGAAGCTCCGTTGACAGCTCGGGCAGACGAAGGTGCTCACCCAGGGCTTCCGCGCTCGCCGCTAGCGCGCCCTTCGTTCCCCGTACAGGGAAGTGCGGAAGTACGAGAACAGCTCGTCATCGGCGCCCACCACCACGATCGGCGAGGCCGCATCGGCGAACGGCAGCAGCGCCACCGCGCGGCCAAAGCGCTGCTCGGTGTCAGGCGACGCATCGAACAAGGTGAGCTCAGGCGTCGCCGCTGGCGTCCCGGCGGTCACCTTGGTGACAAGCACCCGGCCCGCGTTGGCCACGCCGTCGATGTCCTGGTTGGGGGCGCCGGAGACCACGTAGGTGTCAGCGCCGATCTTTCCGACCGTGAGCGCAGCCACGTCCGGCGCCGAGATGGTGGACACCGACGACAACATGGCCACCTTGTGGAGCGTGACTTGGCCCTTGATCGGATCGGAGATCGCCATCGCGTCACCCTCTGGCATCGCGACGATGCGAGCGCCCTCGATCAGCGGATACTGATCGCGGTTGGGCAAAGACAGGTCCAGGTACGCGCCGGGCACCGCGGTGAGCGTGCAGGTGGCGCCGGCGATGGCCACGGTGTGAACCGCCAGCTCCGCGCGCATCATCGGCGCGTTCTGGTACCACATGACGAGCTGCCCGGTCGCGCCCAAGGTCGCCCCCAGCGCCACCACCCGCGTGATGGCCGTCGGCGCCGTGCAGAGCGTGGCGGTCAGCGTGCTCACGCTGAGGTCCACCGCGAACGTGCCGCGCTCGGTGGAGGCCATCACGTAGGTCTTGCCGCCCGACTCGAGAAACGCCACGCCCGCGGAGTTGGCGGAGTTGCCGAGCATGACGGAGTCGATCGTGGAGCGAGACGGATCCCCCACCGCGAGCTTGCCCAGCGCCGTCACCGCCACGCGGCCGCTGCGCGGATCCGAGGCGTAGATGGGCGAGGCCGGCAGCGAGTCGAACGGCCCCGCCGAGGTGGTGGCGAGCCCGATGGTCTGCCGCGAGTTCAGCTTGCCGTCGGCGTCATACGACAGAAACGCCAACGTCAGATCGCTGCGGCTTATGACCGCGAGCTGCTTGGTCTCGGCCGGCGACGCCAGCTCGTTGTTGGCCTCGACCACCGCCAGCGCAAAGTCGCTGCTGCTGATGCCGCCAGGCGCCCCGGTCGTGTCGACCCAGGTGTCCTTGGCGATGTCGTCGAACTCCATCCAGTTGCAAGCGCCAGCGGTCAACGACAGGAACGCGCCCGCCGCCAGACCGAGGAGCCCCAGGGAGCCAGCGCGGCTGGCGGTGGATACCTGCATTTGCCGAGCGCGCATCACCAGCGTACCTCCATGTCGAGGCCCGCGTACTGCGGACCAATCTGTGGCGTGAGGGCCAGGGCGCGGACGTCGATCAAGGCGGTCGACGGCTGCCCCTTGTCGCGGAACGTGTAGTACACGGCGGTCAACGCCGTGATGCCAGCGACGGCGTACATGCCGTCGGCGGCGATGGCGAAGATCTTGCCTCGCTGAAACCGCGGATCGTTGGGATCAGGCGGCGGCTGCCCAAGGTCGATCTCCTTCTTGAGCTCGTCGCGCAGGTCGTTGGCGCGCATGCCCAGGTACACGCCGCCAGCGGCGAAGCCGCCAGCGAGCACATAGGCCACCACCGCGTCGGTGCGGCTCGGCTTGGGCGCCAGGCCCGCCTTGATCGCGGTCTCGGTCTTGGCCTGGATGTTGACGTTCTTGGTGTACGGCTTGAACCCGGAGCGGCGGATGCTGACCTCGTGTCGGCCCTCCGGCACGCTCTTGAGGCACGGTCCGCGCTCGCAGAACAGCTTGCCATCCAGGTACACCGCCGCCTCTTCGATGGAAGGCCCGGTGATGTTGAGCTTGCCCACCGGCGAGCCCTTGAGCTGCGCCTTGATGGAGAGCGCCTCTCCGCGCACCACCTCGATCTCCTGCGAGTGCTCGTCGTAGCCGTCGGCGGTCACCCAGACCTTGTACTTGCCCGGCGGGCGATTCTCCGAGAACGGGGTCTTGCCCACCGCGCCCACGGACTTGTCGCCGATGAACACCTCCGCGCCCGGGACGTTCGAGGTGACCTCGATGAAGCCCAGGTAGTCCGCGTCCGGAAGGCCAGCCTTGAAGGCCACCAGGCGGTTGGGATCCGCGGCGAGCCGCGTCTCCACCAGCTTGTAGCCGCGCTTCTCGAAGATGACCTTGTGCTCGCCGTCGAGGCTACCGCTCCACGGGGTGGTGCCGAACGCGCCCTTGCGCTTGTCGTCGAGGTAGATGGTGGCTCCGGCTGGCTCGCTGTCGAGCACCACCAGGCCGCGCACCTTGACGTCGCCGAGCTGCTGGATCTCGTCCGACGCCGAGGGTGGGGCGGTCGCCGGTGGCGGCGCCGCTGGATCCTTGGGCGCGTTGGGATCGACCGGCGGCGGCGTCGCGGGCAGCTCGGCCAGGCGCTTGGACTCGTTCTCCAGCACCAGCACCGTCTTCTCGATGCGCACGCGATCTGCGGCCTGCGGATCGCTCGAGAGATAACGTCGGTAGAACTCCACGGCGCTCTTGTACGCCTTGGGGTCCGACGTCTTCTTGCCCTTCATGTGGTACGAGGCGCCGACGTTGTAGAGGAACTGGGCGAAGGGCCGCGCCGCGAACGCGGCCTGAAAGCCGGCGGCGGCATCGTCGTAGTTGCCGGCCAGGTAGTCTTGTTGCGCCTTGTCGAAAGCGTCCTGCGCTTTTTTCAGGGCGTCAGCGCTCTGCGCAGCGGCAGGGCTGAGGTGAAGGATGGCGATGCATAGCGCTAGGCAAAACGCGTAGAAGACGCGGGTCATGTAGCTCCCCCGGAGAAGGCCGCAGAATAGCCTGCGGCTCAACCAGTCGCCACTAACTTACGCCGCGGCGCGTGTTTCGCCGTACTTTTCGCGCAGGCCCAAAACGTGACGATCGCTACGCCGAGGCCTGGCGATCCCGGCCACGGCCCCGCCGACGCCGCTTGCGGCCGTTGTCGGCGCCCCGCAGGTCGCGCGTCTCGCGGGCCGGGCTGCGGGCGCCGTTGCCGCCGCTACCGCCACCGCCGCCGTGACCGGCGGCCGCGGCCTCCTGCGCCGCGATCTCCGTCGACATCTTGCCGGCCACCCGGTACTGGTCGGGCTTCCAGCTCTTCTGCGGCACGACCTCGATCTTCCGCTGGAACCGCTTCTCCAGGTGATCGAGGTAGTCGCGCTCTTCCCGGGACAGCACGTCGGCGACCCGGGGCGCGCACTCCAGCTCGATCTTGTCGTTGTCCACCAGCGCGCCGGAGCGGCGGACCTCGCGCAGGACCTCGTTGGCGACCGTGGTGACGGACTTGACGACGCCAGCGCCATCGCAGGTGGGACAGGGCTCGGTGAGGAGCTGCACCAGGGACTCGCGCGTGCGCTTGCGCGTCATCTCGACCAGCCCAAGCTCGCTGATCTTGGTGACGTTGGTGCGCGCGCGATCGCGGGACAGCGCCTTGTGAAAGGCGTCCCAGACCTTCTTGCGGTTGCCCTCTTTGTCCATGTCGACGAAGTCGATGACGATGATCCCGCCGATGTTGCGCAGCCGGAGCTGGCGCGCCACCTCGTCGCTGGCCTCGAGGTTGTTCACGGTGACCGTGTCCTCGAGGTTGCCGCTGCCGGCGTTGACGAAGCTGCCGGTGTTGACGTCGATGGCCGTCAGCGCCTCGCCCTGATCGATCACCAGGTAGCCGCCCGACTTGAGCGGCACGCGACGCTGCACCGCCTGCCGTAGCTCGGGCTCGATGTGATAGTGGTCAAAGATGGGGCGCCTGCTGTCGTAGCGCTTGATGCGCGAAGCGAAGCGCGGAAGAAACGCGGTGGTGAACTTCTGGACCCGCTCGTACTGCTCTTCGTCGTCGATCACCATCTCGCTGGTGTCCTCGCGCAGCAGGTCTCGGACCACCCGCAACGGCAGATCGAGATCTGCGTACACCAGGCCCAGCGTGCGGCTCTCGTCGCAGCGGCGCATGATCTCGTCCCACAGGCGGGCGAGGAAGTCGACGTCGTCGCGCAGCTCGTCGTCGTTGGCGTCCTCGGCGGCGGTGCGGATGATGAAGCCGGCGTTCTTGGGCCGCACGCCGTTGACCAGCTCGCGGAGTCGCTTGCGCTCTTTCTCGGAGCTGATGCGGCGAGAGACGCCCACCTGGTCGACGTTGGGCATGAAGACGCTGTAGCGGCCGGGCAGCGACACGTACCCGGTGACGCGCGCGCCCTTCTGCCCGATGGCGTCCTTGACCACCTGGACGAAGATGTCCTGCCCGGGCTTGAGCAGCTCCTCGATCTTGCGGGCCGCGAGCTGCTTGCGGGCGCGGCCGCGGCTCTGGCCGTCAGGCGAGTCGCTGTCGGTCTCGGAGTCCTCGAACAGGCGCCGCTCCTCGCCGGAGCCAACGACATCCGCGACGTACAAGAACGCGGCGCGCTCGACCTTGGGGCCGAGATCGACGAACGCGCACTGCATGCCGGGCAAGACCCGCGAGACCTTGCCGCGATAGATGTTGCCGACCAGGCCGCGGTCTCGTTTTCGCTCGACGAAAAGCTCGGCAAGCGATCCTTCTTCTACCACCGCGACCCGGACCTCGGGCCCTTCGGCGTTGATCACCAGCGTGTTCTGCATAAGCTCAATCGTGGTGCCCTGGTCGGGCGGACCAAGCCGCGAGGTGCGAGCGAGGGTCCCGAGCGGGCGGATGGGGGATGGGGGCGACTCGCCAACCGGCGGTCAAGCGGATTCGGTAGCACACGACCGGAATGAATACAAGGCATTGCAGTCGAGGCCCGAACCGGGAGATCGGCCGCCCGACGCCGACGACGGCCGACCGACGACGGCGCCCCGGGGCCAAGGCTTGGCGCCCCGGGTCAACGCCCGGCGCCAAGCCTCGGCACCCCAGACGCCATGGCCCGGCGCGGTGGACACCGCCCCCGCGAGACGAACCGAGCGGGTATCCTCTGCCGCTCACGAGCTCGGGAGGGGACCTTCATGCTGCTGCCCAGATCTGCCGTCGTCTTCGTCGCTGCCGCCGCCGCCGTCAGCGCGGCCACTCTCGCCCTCGCGAGCTGCACACCCAAGAAGAACCAGGAACCGGCTCCCGCTGGCGAGGAGCCGTCCAAGACCCCATCCGCCGCGCCCGCCCCCGGCACCCCAGCTGCTGCCCCAGGCGCCGCGGCGACCGCCGCCGAGCCGCCGGCCGGGGCCGAGGCGGCCCCGGTCGACCGGGCCGCAGTGGACAAGCTCCTGGCGGCCTGGCTCGCCGCGCAGAACGCTGGCGACTTCGCCGCGTACCAGGGGCTCTACGCCGAGAAGATGGAGGGCGTGAAGCGGGTCGGCCCCCGCACCTGGCGCTTCGATCGCAAGGGTTGGCTCGCTGATCGCGAGCGCATGTTCAAGCGGCCGATGACCGTGGCCGCGCGCGATGTGCAGATCTCCGGCAGCGCGCAGACCCCCACGATCGAGCTGGTGCAGACCTTCAAGCAGGGCACCTTCTCCGACGAAGGGCCCAAGCGCATGGTGTTGACCCGCGGCGCCGCTGGCCTGACCATCGCGCGCGAAGAGATGGTGCGCTCGGTGCTCGCTGGCGCGCTGCCAGCGAGCGCTGGCAGCACGTGGCTGCCCGTGCAGATCGACGGCAAGGCCTATGTCGTGCTCGATGAAGCGGCCGACCTCGCCTGGGCCACCGGCGGCCTGCGCGGACCGCTGCCCGGCGACGGCGGGGTGCTCTTTGCGATGCGAGAGGCGGGCAAGGCCCCGGCGGCGTGGAAGGCGCGGCAACTCGCGGTCTACTCGCCGACCGGTGAGCGCTGCCCCGCGACGGTTCGCGCGCTGCACGTGCTGGGCGGCGGCACGCCGCACTTCGGCGAGGTGCAGGCCTGGGACGGCGCCGAGGGGACCCCGCCGGCGACCCAGCTCCAGCGCGCTCGCGCCGTGCTGCGCATCGCGCCCCCGGTGCTGGCCGGCGAGCTGGCCATCGAGGGCGCCTGCGCGCCGGCGCTGGTCACCGACGCCGAGCTCACCGCGGTGATCTACCGGCCGGCCCCGGCGGCAGGCGCGGCCGGCGCGGCCAGCGCGCTGGAGGCAGCCGCCCTCGCCGCGTTTCGCAAGCTGCCGGGCTACCTGGCGATCCAGCGCGAGTACGCCGGCACCTATGACGGCAAGGGCGCGTGGTCCGCGCAGCCGAAGGTCCAGGTGATGACCGATGGGACCCACCGGCTGGTGGTGGTCTCCGCCAAGGAGGGCACCGGCTGCGCCGAGTTCTACGGGGCGCTCACCGCGGTGTTCGAGGAGGTTGGGGGGAAGCTCGAGCTACGCTCCTCCGACAACCAGGCCTACCTCGCGGTGCAGCTCGTGGTCGATCTGGAGGGCGACGGCGTGGCCGAGCTCGTCGGAACCCCGGATGACTTCAGCACCCTGTCCACGGTGATGAAGCGCGACGCCTCGGGGTATTCCTCGGTGCGCTCGCTGTCGTTCCCGTTCAACGATTGCGGCTGCTGAACGCGCGGCCTTGGCCGGGCGACGCCAGAAGCTGGACGTCCGCCCGCGACGTGTTAAGCGACAGGCATGCTCACGGATCCGTTGCTGCTCGCCGGCCCAGGCGCTGGCGCCAGCTCGTCGACGAGCGCCGAGCCCACCGAGGAGATCGGCTTCGTGCTGGCGCTCTCGCGCGCGCTGCACCGCTACGGCACGCCGGCGCACCGCCTGGAAGACGCGATCGAGGTGGTGTGCGACCGGCTCGGGCTGTCGTGCGAAGTCTTCTCCACCCCGACGACGATCATCCTCAGCTTCGGCGCCCCCGCCGAGCTGCGCACGCGCATGATGCGGGTGGAGTCGAGCGAGCTCAACATGGGCAAGCTGGAGGCGGTGGACGCGGTGGCCGGCCAGGTGGCAAGGCTCGAGCTGACCCCGGCGCGGGGCCGCGCCGAGCTGGCCGCCATCACCGCCGCGGCGCCGGCGTACTCGGCGCGCGCGGTGACCTTGGCCCAGGCGGTGTCCTCGGGAGCCATGGCGGTGTTCTTCGGGGGCGGCCCCGCGGACGTGATGGTCGCCGCCGCCATCGGCCTGGTCTTGGGCCTGCTGGCGCGGTGGGCCAACCGCCTGCGCCCCCCTGTGGCCGCCGCGCGGCCCGGCCCGGGCGCGCCGCGCCGGGCGCGACCGTCTCGTCGGATGGCCGCGCAAGACGGCGGGCCACCGCCCGGCGAGCCGCACCCGCTGGCCAGGGTGTTCGAGCTCATCGCCGCCATGATCGCGGCGCTCGCGGCGTCGCTGGCGGCCACGCAGTGGCACTCCCTGTCTGCCTCGCTGGTGACGGTGGCGGCGCTGGTCGTGCTGTTGCCCGGCCTGTCGTTGACCGTGGCGATGACGGAGCTCGCCACTGGCAGCCTGATCTCTGGCACGGCGCGCCTCTTGGCCGCGGTGATCGTGCTCCTGGAGCTGGGGGTGGGCGTGGCCATCGGCGAGCGCCTGGCGGCGCAGCTCGTGATGATCCCGCGGCAGCTCTCGGCGCCGCTGCCGGAGTGGACCGTGTGGATCTCGCTCCTGGCCGCCGCGCTTGGCGTCTCGGTGCTGCTGCAGAGCCGCTGGCGCACCGTCGGCTGGATCGTGCTCGCGTGCCTCGCTGGCACGCTGGGCAGCCGCGTCGGCGCGCACTGGCTGGGACATGACCTGGGCACGCTGTTCGGCGCGTTCGCGCTGGGGGTGTCCGCCAACGTCTACGCGCGCGCGCTGGACCGCCCGTCGCAGGCGGTGCTGGTGCCCGCGGCCATCCTGCTGGTGCCAGGCAGCATCGGCTTTCGCGGCATGAGCTCGCTCCTGGAGCGCAACACGCTGTCCGGGGTGGACGCGATGTTCGCCATGTTCGTGGTGGCCACGGTGATCGTCGGCGGTCTCTTGCTCGCCAACTCGGTGGTCTCGCCGCGGCGCGCGCTCTGAAGCGGCCGGCCTGATCGGGCGCCGCGGGCTCGCCAGCGGCCACCGAGCGGTCACCGAGCGGTCGCCAAGCAGTCACCGAGCGGTCAGTTGCTGGAGAAGGTCACGGACGGCACCTTGGTGCTACACCCGGGGATCGCCGTGCCTTGAAGGTCCACCTCTCCCAGCACCAGGTTCGCCACCGACCCAGCGTACGGCGCGGTGACGCTGGTCAGCGTGACCTCGCCCGCGGTCGCCTGATAGAACTTGGTGGGCCCCTGCCCAGCCACGATGTCAGCCACCACGTTGACGCACAGGCCGCACGAAGAGAACCCGGCGTCCGGCCCGCTGATGGCGAAGGTCCCCGCGCGCAGGCCGCCCACGAAGGCGCCGGCCCCCGAGATGAGCTTGAAAAATAGCGTGTCGCGCGGAGGCCCGGCGTCGAGCGTGATGGTGAGCGTCGGGTGACCGCCGCCCGCCACACCGATGGTGGCGCTGGCGGCGGCGACCTTTGGGAACGCCGCCGGGACCTTGCACAGCGCCTCGTCATGAGGGTCGGTGGCCTCCCCGCCATCTTCGGTACACGCGAGGAGCGTCAGCAGCACTCCAGAGACGAGCGCCGCGCGCCTTGCAGAGAAGCCAGGGACCATCTGCAGGAGGGTACCGCAGCCAACGCCGTGCTTGGCTGCGCGAGGCGCGCCCTTTTCCGCTGAACTCCGCTGACCTCTGCTGACCTTCCGCTGGCTAGGCCAGCGCGCCGTGGCACTTCTTGTACTTCTTCTCCGAGCCGCAGGGACAAGGCTCGTTGGGCCCCACCTTGACGGTGGCCACGACGGTGCCTTGCAGCTCGCCGGGGCGCCGGCCGGTCAGCGCGGCGTCAAACGCCTCGATGACCACCTGGGTTGGCCGGACGATGTGCCCGCACGTCTCGGCGGTCATCGCGTCCTCCTTGACGTCCTCGGTCAGCAGATCGCGCAGCTTGGAGTAGACGTTTGGCTGCGTCGCCCAGAGCGCCTCGGACATGCGCTCGTAGGGAGGCTTGTCATCGAGGCCGGGCACCTCGGCGAGAGCGGCGGTGACCGCCTTCTCGGCGTCGGCCAGGTTCTGCTGCGACAGCCGCGGCAGCGTTGACTCCCGCACGCGATCGAACATCGCCCACATGAGCGTGGCATAGAACACCGAGGCCTCGCCCACCATGTCCCCGTGCTCCGTGCGGAGCTGAGCGGCATACTGCAAGAGGAACGGCTGTTCGCGCTGCAAGCGCGCCGCCAGCTTGTTCATCGCTTTCTTGTCGCCGCGACGATCGAGCTTGGTGAAAGCGACGATCGTGCGTTCAACGTCCTCGGTCGATACCACTGAGCTGGCCATCAGGCCGAGGATTTTCGCCGTCGAGGGGAAAATTGCAAGCGCAGCCGCCGGAAGTCGCCCGAACTCGCCCGAACTGCGCGCGGCCCGCGCCCGAACGCGCTGGAACTCGCCTGAACTCACCCGAACGCGCTGGACCTCGTTGGAGCTGCGCGGCCCGAGCCCGAACGCGCCGAGCAGGACCACACGGGGCCCACACGCGCCGCGCGGCCACGTCCTCGATCACGTCTTTTCAGTGCCGGGTGCCGTCGGCGCCGACTTCCCACACCATGCCGGAGAGCATCAGCTTCTCCAGGTCGCCCGGGCCTTGCTTCTGCCGCGCCTCTGCCATCTGCGCGTTGGCCAGGCCGTCGTAGGTCGGCTTGTCCTCGCGATAGAGGACGCCCATCGGCATGGGGAACGCCGGGTGGACGAGCTCAGCCAGGAGGTGCGCGTAGTTGCGCGAGCCGCGCTCGCTGTGGACCAAGAGGTCCGTCTGGGGCACCTTGCCCGGCCCCTCGCCCACTTCGACGATCTCCGGCACCATCCCCGCGCCCAGCCGGATGCCCTTGGTGCCGCCCGCGAACAGGAGCGGCTTGCCCTCGGCGAGGATGATCTGCTTGCCGGCCGGATCGTCCTTGACCGCCTCCCAGACCCCGTCATTGAACACCGGGCAGTTCTGCAACAGCTCGATGAACACGGCGCCCTTGTGGCGATACGCCTGCTCCAGCACCGCGGCCATGAGCTTGGCGTCGGTGTCAGCGGCCCTCGCGATGAACGTCGCGCCGGCGCCCAGCGCAAACGAGATCGGGTTCACCGGGTGGTCCACCGAGCCGGTGGGCGTGGACGCCGCGCGCGTGCCCAGCGCCGAGGTCGGCGAGTACTGGCCCTTGGTGAGGCCGTAGATCTGATTGTTGAACAACAGGATCTTCAGATCCATGTTGCGGCGCAGCGCGTGCAACATGTGGTTGCCGCCGATCGACAGGCCGTCGCCGTCGCCGGTGACGACCCACACGTCCAGGTCCGGCCGCGTGATCTTGAGGCCAGACGCCACCGCCGGCGCGCGGCCGTGGATGGTGTGAAAGCCGTACGTGTTCATGTAGTACGGAAAGCGGCTGGAGCAGCCGATGCCGGAGACGAACACGGTGTTCTCACGCCGCACGCTCAGCGTGGCCAGGGTGCGTTGCACGGTGGCCAGGATGGCGTAGTCGCCACAGCCCGGGCACCAGCGCACGTCCTGGTCCGACTCCAGGTCTTTCTTGCTCAGCTTGATCTTGACTGCTTCGCTCATCGAATTGGTCCTTGGATCGCGATCGCTGGAGGGGATCAGGCGTTGGCCGAGCGAGTCTGGGTGACTCCCTCGGGAAGCGGCGCATCAGCGCCCAGGAGGTTCTCGATGGCGAGCTCCACCTCGCGCACCTTGAACGGCTGTCCCTGCACCTTGTTGAGGCCAATGGCATCCACGAGGAAGGTGGCGCGGAGAATGGCGCGGAGCTGACCGAGGTTCAGCTCGGCCACCATCACGTGCTTGAAGTTCTTGATGACGCGAGCGAGGCCCGGCTCCATCGGAGAGAGCCAGCGCACGTGAGCGTGGCTCACCCGCTTGCCGCGCGCGCGCAAGCCGTCGGTGGCCTGGCGCAGCGCGCCGAAAGTGCCGCCCCAGCCGATGACCAGCACGTCGCCGCTTTCCTCGCCGCGCAGATCGAGCTCGCCGATGTCCTGCGCCACGCGCTCGATCTTCTCGGCGCGCACGTGGACCTGCTTCTCGTGGTTCATCGGGTCGTAGCTGATGTTGCCGGTCAGCGCGTCCTTCTCGATGCCGCCGATGCGGTGCTCGAGGCCCGGGGTCCCGGGCACCACCCACTGGCGAGCCAGCGTCTTGGGATCCCGCTCGTAGACGAAGTAGTCCTTGGGATCCGTGCGGTGCGTCACGTCGAAGCGCGGCAGGCTCGACAGGTTGGGCAGCGGCCACGGCTCGGAGCCGTTGGCGATGTAGCCGTCGGAGAGCAAGATCACCGGCACCATGTACTTGATGGCGATGCGGGTGGCTTCGACCGCGCAGTAGAAGCAATCGCCGGGGCTCTTGGCGGCGATCACCGGCAGCGGGGCCTCCCCGTTGCGGCCGTAGATGGCCTGGAACAGATCGGACTGCTCCGTCTTGGTGGGCAGGCCGGTGGAGGGACCACCGCGCTGCACGTTCACGATGATCACCGGCAGCTCGGTCATCACGGCGAGGCCGATGGCCTCGCCCTTGAGCGCGATGCCCGGACCGCTGGAGGCGGTGACCGCGACGGAGCCGCCGTACGCGGCGCCGATCGCCGCGCCCATGGCGGCGATCTCGTCTTCGGCCTGGAACGTCATGCAGCCGAAGTTCTTGTAGCGCGCCAGGCTGTGCAAGATCGCGGACGCTGGCGTGATGGGATAGCCGGAGAAGAACATCGGCTTGCCCGAGAGGTGCGCGCCGACCACCAGGCCCAGCGCCGCGGCCTCGTTGCCCGTGATGTTGCGGTACATGCCCGGCGCGAAGTTCGCTGGCGGCACCTTGTACACGGTCTGGAACACCTCGGCGGTCTCGCCGTAGTGGTAGCCAGCCTTGAACACCTTGACGTTGGCTTCGCCGAACTCCGGCTTCTTCGCGAACTGCTGGTGGATGCGCCGGATCTCGGACTCCGGATCACGGCCGTACATCCAGAACACCAGGCCCAGCGCGAAGAAGTTCTTGGCGCGTCCCTTCTCCTTGGTGGAGAGGCTGGTGCCATCGAGCGCGGCGCTGGTCAGGTGCGAGATGTCGATGAGGTGGACCTTGTACCGCTTCTCGAGGTCCCCGCTCTCGAGCGGGTTCTGCGCGTAGCCCGCCTTCTTGAGGTTGGCGTCGATGAAGGTGCCGGTGTTGACGATCAGCGTGCCCGCGTCGACCAGATCTTTGATGTTGGTCTTGAGCGCGGCCGGGTTCATCGCCACCAGGACATCCGGAGCGTCGCCCGGCGTGTAGATGTCGGAAGAGGAGAAGTGGAGCTGGAAGCCCGACACTCCAAACAGGCTGCCCGCTGGCGCGCGAATCTCGGCCGGGAAGTCGGGGAACGTGGAGATGTCGTTGCCGGCCTCGGCTGCGGCCTTGGCGAATTCCGTGCCGGTGAGCTGCATGCCGTCGCCGGAATCTCCGACAAAGCGAATCACCACGCGATCGAGGTTCTTGGTCTCAGCCATACGAAGATCCTTGTTCTCCTGCGGTACTGCTCACCTGAGCCTGAACGGCTTGGGGCGCGCACCTTACACCTAAGTTGCGGCGCTGGAAACCCGAGATAAGCAGTCGAACCTGCTGGTTTTTCGTGAATGGCTCCCCGCTCGAGGGGCAGCCCGGCGGGTTGCGCAAGAAGCGCGCACGCCGCTGGACGAATCCGCAATAGTTACATGCTCATGCGAGGTGTGAAACCGTCTGCACACCTGCGACGGCCGCGACAGCTCGCCGCGGCCAGGTTGGCGCCGCCAAGGTGCATGGCCCCGCCAGGCGCACAGGAAGGCGCACAGGAAACCGCGGAATCCATCCGACAACCCGACACCAAGAGACTGGTGTCAAACGGTCTCCTGGCCGGGATCATTCGCCAACAAGGAGCGCTTGCTGTCGAGCATGCGCTCGAGGTCGGCCAGCTCCTGCCGCCTGGCGTACACTTCGGCCTGTAGCGCGGCGACCTCGCGCTCGAGCGCGAGGTGCTCATCATCGCCAGCGGCGCTCACCGCGCCGCCCACGGCTCCGGCGTGGCCCGGTCGTGGCGCGACTTCGATGCGTGCGCGCAGCGCTTGAAGCACTTCGGCATCGCCGACGCCAGGCTCGGCGACCAAACGCCCGACTTCACCAGCGTCCAGCCACACGCCGTGTCGAGCGCAGCGATCGATGAGCACGCCGCCGACGTTGCGCACCAGCATCACCTGGGGCTCACCTCCAGGGATCTGCGCGCACCGCGGACACACAGCTCTGCTGCGCCACCACATCGAGGTGCCGCGCGGCCAGTCGTCGTCGCCAAACCACTGCGAGATCGCGCGAGCAGGCAACCAGACGCCATGACACAGCGAACAGGTCGAGATCTCACCGGGCTCGTCAGGCATCGCCCGAAGGCAGCGGGGGCACAGCAGCGCAGGAGCGGGCGCGCGGTAAGGAGACACAATGTGTGACTGTGCAACATCGGTCGCGAACTCGCCAGCCATGTTCGCCAACGTGCGCCGCGGCACCCGAAACCCGTCCGTCCACCCTCAGCGGCACCGATCTCAACCGATAGATGTCGCGGTCGCGCGCGGGCCGCAGCGCGTGCGGCCAGGCCTCCACCGACAACCCCAGCCGCGGTGGCTCCTCCGCGACGCGCGGCGCGGTCGCCGAGGGCGCTGGCTGCGGCGCTACCTGGACGCCAGCGTCGACGCTGGACCAGGCCACCGCGACGTTCGGCAGCGCGGTGCTCGCGCGGCGCGTCACCACCGGCGCGAGCCCGGCGCGCGAGAGCACAAACTCCACCGCGCGCACCCGCTCTTGCATCGACACGGACTCCACCGGCAGATAGCTCACGCGATATTGCTCCAACATGAGCTTTATCATTCCGTCGATGCGCAACACCGAATCCCACGACACCCCCGCGCGCGTGCCGTCTTCGCGCAGCAAGCTGGGGTGCGGGCGCAGGAAGAACACCACGCCGGCGTTGACCCAGCGCATGTACTCGGCGAACGCCGGATCTCCCAGCATCTCCGCCGCCACCGTGGTGTGCTCGGCGGCGTAGGCCAGGTTGTCGAACGCGCGGTCCGAAACGAACCGGCCCTGATGCATGCGCTCCACCTCGACCTGGCGGGCGAACACGCGCTCCTGGTACTCGGCTACCAGATCCATGTCCGTGCGCAACATGTCGAGCGAGGTCTCCATCTCGGCGAGCACCGCGCGCGCCATCTCGCTTATCATCGGCAGGCCATAGCGGCGACTGACGTAACGACAGAGGGTGGTCTTGCCGGTGGCGTGGCTGCCGACGAAATAGACTCGCATCGGCGGCAGATGTAGTACGCGGGTCTGACAGGGGATCCAGGGCCGGTCCGGAGTGGTCCGGAGTGGGACTGGAGTGGGGCTGGAGGGGAGCTGGCCCGACGGCGCTCACTCCCGGTGAGCGTCGCCCGGCGGCACCGACGCTGACTAAGCAGGAGCTCGCTTCGACGGCGCCGCCACCACCTCCGAGATGACGCGCTGCAGCTCCTGGGCGCGCACCGGCTTGGTCAAGCACGGCAGCCCGAGCTCCTCGAGCCGACGTTGCGACTCCGAGGTGAACGCGCCGCCGGTGACGAAGATCAGCCGCTGCGCCTGCGGCTGATCAAACGACCGCACCAGATCGTAGAGCTCCAGGCCGCTCTGATTGGGCATCATGACATCGGAGACGATCGCGTCGTACCGACGACCGCCGCGCAGCGCCGAGAGCGCCTCCGCCACCGAGGTGACCACGGTGACCTCCGTGGCGCTCTCCTGGCGGTCGAGCATGCGGCGCAGCACCTGGCCGACCATCGGATCATCGTCCACGATCAGCACGGACCGATGCGGCGCTTGCTGGAGGCTGACTGGCGAGGAGCCCTGGGCCGGCGGCGCGGCACGGGGAACGGGCGCGGCAGGATCCGATGCGGCTGGCGCCGATGGGGCCGATGGGGATGACGCGGGCTGCGCGACCGCCTGCACAAGCGACCGCGGCTGCGCCGAGTCGGCGCAGTCGCCGCCTCCTTGGGCCGCGACGCCGGTTGCGGCCGAGGCACCCTGCCCCACCTGCGCCGCGGGCTGGGCGAGCGGCAGGCTCACGCGCACCAGCACGCCGTGCCCTTCCTGGCTCTCCAGCGCGATCTGACCGCCGAGGCCGGTGACGATGCCGTGGCAGATGGAGAGCCCCAGGCCCGCGCCACCGCCCACCGGCTTGGTGGTGAAGAACGGATCGAAGACGCGCGGCAACACGCTGGCCGGGATGCCCGCCCCGGTGTCCTGCACCTCGAGGATCACGTGGTCGCGCTCTTGCCGGGTGCGCACCGTGACCGTGTTGGTGTCCGCCTTCCCAGCCGGGATGGCCTGCGCCGCGTTGACCAGCAACGCGATGACCACCTGCGTCAAGCGGCTCTCGTCGCCGAGCACGAGCCCCACCGTCGCCAGCTCTTCGCGGACCACGGCGCGGTGGCGCAGCTCGTTGCCGGTGAGCGCGATGGCGCGCTCGACGATCTGGTTGACGTCCACCGAGGCGCGCTCTGCGTCGGTGCGGCTGAAGCTGCGTAGGCCAAGGACGATCTTGCGAACTCGCTCGGCCCCCTCGTAGGCGTCGCGCAGGGCCTCCCGCAGCTCTGCGCGCTCCTCGCCCTCGATCGCCAGGCCCTCCTGGGCCAGCGCATCGCTCACCACCGCGAGGTTGCCCATGACGCAGGCCAGGGGGTTGTTGATCTCGTGCGCGATGCCGGTCGCCAGTGTGCCCAGGCTGAACATGCGATCGGCCACCAGCACCTGGCCTTGCAGGCGCTTGCGCTCGGTGATGTCGCGGCCGATCACCAGCAGCGCGGCCCGTCCGGTCATCTCGACGAGTTGCACGGTGAGCTCGACGGAGCGCCAGGTGTCATCGGCCGCGCGCAGCCGGACCTCCACCGTGTCGCCGTCGGCGCCCACGGCCCGCTCTCCGGACAGTAGGGGCGCTCTGCCCACCAGGAGGTCTGCCGCGCGCGCGCGGTCGCTCGGGTGCAGACGCTCGAGCAACCCTGGCTGCCATCCTGCCTCCGCGCGCACCCCCAGGAGCTTGCGCGCCACCTGGTTGCCATACTCGATCTGCTCGCCGCGCTGCACCAGCACCAGCTCCGGCAAGGCCTCGATGAGGTCGCGGAAGTTGGCCTCCGCGTGGGCCAGGTGGACGCGCCGCTGACGCGCCAACAGCGCGCGCTGACGCACGGCGAACCCGCCGGTCAGCAGCGCGAGCACCGCCAGCCCGAGCAGCGCCTGGAACCAGCGCGTCTGCCAGAACGCCGGCAGCACGGTGATCGTCCGCCAGGCAACCGGCCCCCAGGTCCCGGTTCCCAGCCGTGCGCGCACCTCGAAGCGATAGCTCCCTGGCGGCAACGAGACGTAGTGCTCCGCGCCAAGCCGCGTCTGCGTCCACTCGCGCGCCTGCGGCAACATGCGGACCCCCAGCTCCAAGGCCCCGGCGCCCAGGAGGTTGGCGGCCGAGAACTCCACCGTGACGTCGTGATCGCGGTGCCGCAGAGACTCGCCGACGCGCAGCACCCGCTGGCGAGAGCCAACGCGCACCTGATCGATCACCACCACCGGCGGCTCCGGGGGGCCGCGATAGTGCTGCGCCAGCACGTGAGACAGCCCGGAGCTCGATCCCAGCCACACCGAGCCGTCGTGATCCGCGAAGAAGGCATTGGCGGAGGCGTCGTCTCCGGCCAGGCCGTCGCGCTCGGTGAAGTGGTCCATGCGGGGCTCGCTGCCCTGCTCGCTGCGGACATCCACACCAGCGCCGGTGCCGATCCACAGCCGTCGCTGCGCGTCCTCTCCCAGGAAGTACACGAGGCCGGTGGCCAGGCCGTCCGCCTCCCCCAGCGTCTGCAGCTCGGAGAGCTGGCCGGCGCGCTCGCGGAAGCAGATCAGGCCCAGCGCCTCGTCGTACGCCGCGCACATCCGGCCATCGCGCTGGGCAAGCAGGTAGGACAAGCGCCCGTCCAGGAGCCCTTGCGCCTTGCCAAAAGACGACCATCCGCCAGACCGCCAGACCGCCAGACCGCCGCGCCCCGCGGTCCACACGGCGTCCGCGTTCCGGACGACGGACGAGATCCAACCCCGCTCCTGGCCAGGCGGCGGCGGCACCAAGGACCAGGGCCCCGGCGACAGCTCGGCGCGGTGATAGAGGCCGGTGCCGGTCCCCATCCACAGATCGCCGACGGTGCCCAGCTCCAGATCCAGGATCTGGTTGACGGAGGTCGGCACCGCGTCTCGCACCTGCCGCACGACGCCAGCGGCATCGCGGTGGAGCAACACGGCCGGGACCCCGCCCAGGAAAGCGCCGCCGTCCGGCAGATCCACCCGCGTGCGAATGGCAAAGCCCTCGGTCCCAGGGACGCAGCGCCAGCCGTGCGCCAGGCGCTCGGCGAGGCAGCGATCCGTCCCCACCCAGAGCACGCCGCGACGATCCCGGCCGATGGTCCATACGCTCTCGCCGGGCAACCCGTGCTCGGCGTCGAACCGCTCGATGAGGCCTCGCCCCAGCCACTGATGAAGCCCGTTGGCGCCCATCCACAAGCCGCCATCGCGATCGCGATACAGCGCGCGCACCGCGACTTGAGGCAGCCCCTCTGCGCGGCCAAGCGCCCGCCAGGCGCCAGCCTCCCGCACCACCAGCCCGCGCTCGGTGGCCAAGGTCACGGCGTTGCCTGGGCCAAGCGCCATCGCCGTGCTCTCGAGGCTCTGCGTCACCGGCGACGAGACCTCCAGCGCGCGGGTCGAGCCGACGCCCAGCCACCACAGCCGCCGCGGCGAGCGCAGCCAGATGGCGCCATCGGCGTCGCGCAGGATGGCGCGGATCCAATCTTCGTGGCCCAGGCCTGGCACCGGCTCGAAGACGGTCCACTGGCCCGCTGCGTCGCCGAGCCCCAGCCGGTAGCCATCGGTGGCCAGGACGCCGCGCTCGTCCGCGACCACCAGCGAAACGTTGCGTCGTGCCCAGTCGCTCACCGCCGCGAACGGCTGGCCAGCGCGGCGCAGGTAGAGCCCGTCGTGGGTGGCCACCCAGAGCTGACCGCCCGCCGCGGCCAGATCATTGACCGGCGCGCCGGGCAGACCAGCGGCGGTGGCGTCCAGAAACCCGGCGCCGTCTCCACAGGCCACCTTGCCGTTGCCGACGGCACACACGCCACCCTCGGGAGCTGCGGCGACCGCGCTGACGTGGGACGACGGCAGGCCATCGACCACGTGATACGCGACGAAGCGCTCGCCATCGAAGCGGTAGAGCCCCTCGTCGGTGCCCACCCAGAGCTGCCCCACGCGGTCCTGGGTCAGCGAGGTCACCACCAGGTTGCGCAGGCCCTCTGCGGCGCGAAACGACCGAAACGGCAGCACGCCGCCAGGGCCCTCGAGCATGCCGAGCGAAGCGCTTGGCTCGGAGCGGGCCTGGCCTGGCCCAGCGCAGAGCATCAGCGCGGAGATCCAGGCCAGCCGCACACAAGCTCGCGGATGGGAAAGAGCCATGGCCTGAAGTCGAAGAGGTCGAAGTGATCGACAGCGTACGTCGACCGCCTTGCCGTTTCCGTGAAGCACCTTCCGATAGCCCCCTGCAAAATGTACTGAAGTCGGCCAAGCCAGGTGGTCCCGGCTGCCAACAATTCGAGTTTTCCGACTCTTGGTGAGCAAACTTCCGATTCGACATGAGCCGTTGGCGGCCTCACGTTGCGCCCAATCTTTTCTGCATCGGGAGCCGCCATGATCTGTCCGCGCTGTGAGATTCCCTCTCTGACCGAACTCGACCGTCAGGGCATCACGATCGATCGCTGCGACCGCTGCCGCGGGGTGTGGCTTGACCGGGGAGAGCTGGAGAAGCTGGTCGCTCGCGAGGCAGCCGCCGGGGCTGGCGAGCGCGAAGCCGCGCCCATGGCGCACCGCGCGCAGGAGCCGGAGTACGCGCAGCCCCCGCGACGATATGCCCGGGCCGACAGCGACCATGACCACGACGATGACCACGGCGAGCGTCGGGGCCACGGCAAGCGCCGGTCGTGGTGGGAGATCTTCGACTGACCCCCACGCACACCGGCGGCCGGTCGTGGAATAACCTGAGCGATAGCGGTGTAGGAATGCACTCACACCGGCGAAAGGGTCAGGGAAGAAATTGTCCACCACCGAGCTGCCGTTCTTGCTGACGAATGGGACCTGGCTATGGAAGACCGCGCTGGCCGGGTTTGTGCTGATCGCGCTTGGCATGTTTCTGGCCGTGCGATGGTGGCGCCGACACGCCAAGGTGCGCGCCGCGCTGGCCCCCATGGCCAAGGTGATCGCGCCAGACGAGGTCAGAGGTGTGCTCTGCAGCGCGACACCGCCAGCGCAGGCCACCGGGCTCGCCGCGGGCATGCGGCCGGTGCTGGCGACGACGATGTTCGCCGAGTCGACCGAGTACGACGCGGCGTGGATCGATCTGCGCGCCGCCGAGGTCCGGTTGCTCGCAGAGGACGGCCGACAGATCGAGCTCGACGGACCGATCCGCATCTTCGTCGGCAGCACCACCGCGACCGCGCGCTCGGGCGTCCCCGCCGAGCTGCGCGATGACGAGCTTGCCCGCGCCACCGAGCAGGCGCCGTGGCTGCACCGCCCCGACGTCGCCGAGACCAAGGTCTGGCGCGCCACGGTAGCGCGGCTCCGCGAAGGAGACCAGGTGACCCTGCGCGGCACCCTGGTCCGCGCGCCGGGCGACGGCGAGACCGGCTTTCGCGAAGCCGCCACCGCGTGGCGACTGCAGGCGCCGGGCGGCGCCATCGCGGCGGCGATGCAGCGGCCACGGCCCGCGCCCGCGCCCCTGCCAGTGCTCGCGCTGGCCGGCGTCGCCGTGATCGCTGGGCTCCTGGGCTACAGCGTCGAGCGTTGGCTTGGCGCGTCGTGGATGGAGCAGTGTGCGCAGGAGCGCAACGCCGCGATGCTGCGCGACACCAACGAGCCCGTGCCGCCGGTGGACTTCAGCAGCCGCCACGCCTGCGCGAAGGTCGCGGCCACCCCGGGGCGCCGCGACCTGGGGCTCGCAGCGATGACCTCGATCCTCGAGGCCTCCCCCGAACGTGACGAGGTGTGGTTCCAGCGGGTCGTGGCCGTGAGCCACCTCTCCGAGGGCTGCGAATACACCGTCGGGTTTCAGCTACGACACCAGCGCTACGAAGACGCCAGCGAGCTGGCCAAGCGCTGCGGACAACGGCGGCTGCAGCACCAGGCGCTGGTGGCCCAGGGCCGCTACGAAGAGGCGGCCGCGATCTCGGTGCCAGGCACCGAGGCTGAGCCGGCGCTGCCGCAGCTCTCGACGCTGCTGGCGGCGGGACGGTGGCGCGAGGCGGCGCCCGCGCTGGACGCGCTCGCAAAGACCCGCGCTTCCCATACCGAGGATCCCGAGCACCAGGCGCTGCTGACGGCGTACTACGAGTGCCTCGCGCTCTATGCACGCCACCACGCTGGCGACCCGCAGGCGCTGCCCGCGCTCGCGCTGCGCGCCGACAGCGCGCACGGTCAGCCGTGCGTGCCGGTGCTGGCTGAGCTCGACCCGGTCAAGGCGCCGGAGCTGCTGGCCAAGCACCTGCGAGAGCGCTCCGACCGCCCTTCGATGACCAGCGCGACCAGGATGATCGACGATCTGGCGCTGGCGGCGGGGATCTCGCGCCAGCATACCTTCTTTGGGGCCGAGCCCGAGCACGTGCTCTGCAACCCAAGTCGGATACAACCATCTGAGTGGGCGGCGCTGGCCTGGCTGGTGAGCAGCGCGGCCGACCAGCCCGCACCAGCAGACCCAGTCACGAAGATCCACCGCCTGCGCTGGCAGACCGTGGCCCACGCGATGGACGGCGACCTGCCGGCCGCCGAGCGCAGCGCGGCCGAGGCGATGGCGCTCGCCGCCCCGCTTGCGAACCCTGACCTGCGAGACCTGCAGATGCTGGCGCCGTCCGCGCGCCTGTACTCGCCGCGGACCGAGCTTGGCGCGAGCTTCGAGGTCACGGCTCAGCTCCCGGCAGATCCGGACTCCGTCAACTGGCAACGGAAGGCCTGGCTGCAGCGCTTTGGACACTTGCTGGCGCGCGAGGGCAAGCCGCTCGCAGATGCCTACCTGGGGCCAGAGCCAGCGCTGCCCGCCGCGCTGGCGCCGACGCAAGAGGGCAATGGGATCCCGCTGGCGGACCACATGCTCGGCCGCCCCCGCCACACCTCCTGGTGGCGCGACGACGACATCCTGTCCGTGCTGCCGCGCCTGCGGTCTGGACGCGAGCGGATCGCCCACCTCCTGGTGTGGCACGCGCAGCCAAGCTGGCGCACGGAGACGTCGCCGTTTGCCGCCGCGCTCCACGCCTTCGCTCGGCGTGAGGTGCTCACGCTCGCGGGGGCGCCCGGCGAGGCCGCGCGCTGGGATCGCATCTACCGCCGCGTCGATGAGGTCCTCGGTGACCGCAAGCGCCTGGTGGCGCTGATGCTGCTGGAGAAGTAGCAGCCAAGTAGCGGCCAAGTAACGGCATCTTTTCCGTCCGCACATGCGCGCCTTGGCGCCGCGCAAAGTCTGCGGCGCCCGGCGGCGAGGCGCGCGAAAGGTGCGCAGCGCCCGACCATGAGTTCCATCATTTGCCGCAGCAAGCTCGCGGGTCGCCCGGCCTCCGTGCGCCATGACCGCGGCCTTGGCTCCGGCATGGCGTGTGAATGGTCAAGAAGACGTCATGCACACTCTCCTCGTATCCGAGCTGATGACCTCCAACCTGCGCACCGTCTATGAAGACGAGGCCATGAACTCCGCCGATTGGGACATGGCGGTCAACGAGATCCGCCACCTGCCGGTGGTGGACGGAGAGCGGCGCCTGGTGGGGCTGCTGTCGGACCGCGACGTCATGCGCAGCATGATCGAGCACCGCGGCCGTCAGGTGACGGTGGGCGAGGTGATGTCGCGGAACGTGAAGACCGTGCCGCCGAGCATGCCCGCGGTGGACGTGGTGGAGCTGATGCTCCGCGCCAAGTGCCACGCGCTGCCGGTGGTGGATGAGCATCACCATGTGGTGGGGATCGTCACCTCCACGGATTTTCTTGAGCTGGCGCACCGCGCGCTCAGCGGCCTGGAGGTTGACCGGCCGCATGCCCGGGCCTGACCTGGGCCTGGCCTCCTGACCCGCGGCTCCTTGCGGGCGGCTGTCGAGACGATCTGTTTCGCGCTTGCCAAGCCAGCCCCGCGGCCCAATACCAAGGTGCTGCGGCCAGCGTCCGTGCGATGGACGAAACGCCGCCACGTTCACCTTGCACCGAGGGCCCATGCTCACCTTGCGTCGCGCTTCTGACCGCGGCCACGCCAATCACGGCTGGCTGGACAGCCACCACACGTTCTCGTTCGCCGACTATCACGACCCCAGACACATGGGGTTTCGCGGGCTGCGCGTCATCAATGAAGACCGCGTGCAGCCTGGGCGAGGCTTTGGCACGCACGGTCACCGTGACATGGAGATCATCTCCTATGTCCTCGATGGAGCGCTGCAGCACCGCGACTCCATGGGCAACGGCTCCGTGATTCGCCCGGGCGATGTACAGCGCATGACGGCGGGCACCGGGGTCACGCACAGCGAGCACAACGCCTCGGACCGCGAGGTCGTCCACTTCCTGCAGATCTGGCTCTTGCCGGAGCGCCGCGGCCTGCCCCCGGGCTACGAGCAGAAGACCTTCCCCAGGCGCGAGCAAGACGGCGGGCTACGCTTGCTGGCCGCGCCACACGGCGGCGGCGGCGATGGCTGCGTCACGCTGCACTGTGATGCCAGGCTGTACGTCGGCGAGCTGGCGCACGGCGCCACCGCCGAGCTGGCGCTGGCCCCCGGGCGCCACGCCTGGGTGCAGGTGGTGCGCGGCAAGATCAACGTGCAAGGCCAGGAGCTGGCGGCGGGCGATGGCGCGGCGCTGTCCGAAGAGCCGACGCTGCGGCTCGAGGGCGGCCCGGCCCAAGCCGGCGCGTGGAGCGAGGCGCTGGTGTTCGAGCTGCCATGAGGCGGCCCCTCGAGGCGGCCACGATGCGCGGCTCGCCGCTCTCGGCGCCTGCGCCGCATTCGGCGCAGGTCGAAGGGAAGGTCCGTTACGCATGCCTTGGCCCCCGCCGAGGTCCCCAGGCGGCGAGGGTGGGGACTCGCTCCACCTGCCGTCGACTCGAGGTGACAGCGCCGGTCCTGTTTCTCGCCGGCGAGGAGATCCCAAGTCGTTGATCGCATGAGGATCTGGCAAGACCGTGGCGACGCCCGAGGGTGGTCCGCGCCTTGCGATACCCACGAGACATGCGCCCACGTCCCCTGACCCACCTCGCTTCGTTGACCTTGACCCTGGCAGCCGGAGCTTGCGTCGAGCAGGATCTCGAGACGACCGACGACGCCTCGCAAGAGATCGTCGGCGGCGCGGCGACCCAGATCACCTCGGTGCCGTGGCAGGTGTCCCTGCAGTCCGCCGCCGGGAACCACTTCTGCGGTGGCTCGATCGTGACGCCGACCTGGATCGTCACCGCTGCCCACTGCGTGGCCGAGGGCGCGCCGGGCCGCATCGTCGCTGGCATCAGCCGGCTGTCGCAGAGCGGCGCCGGGCAGATCCGCAGCATCAAGCGCGTGGTGTCCTATCCGGGCTACTCCTCGCCGGAGGTCGGCAAGGACGCGGCCATGATCGAGCTGACGGAGCCGCTCACCCTCAATGGCACCACGGTGAAGGCGATCCGCCCGCTCACCGCCGCGTCCTCCGCCGCGCTCACCGCCACCGGGGTGACCACCACGGTGTCCGGGTGGGGCGCCACCGCCGAGGGCGGCACCACCCTGCCCGATCAGCTCCAGTGGGTGCAGGTGCCCGTCATCTCCCTGGACTCGGCCAGCGCGTCCTACGGCACCACGCTCACCCCCGATCAGCTCGCGGCTGGGCTGGCCGCTGGCGGCAAGGACTCTTGCCAGGGCGACAGCGGCGGTCCGCTGGTGGTGGCCGACGGCGCCGAGATGGCGCTCGCCGGCATCGTGAGCTGGGGCGAGGGCTGCGCGCGCGCCAACCGCCCGGGGCTCTACGCGCGAGTGACCAGCTTCGCCAAGTGGATGGACGGCCTCGCCGGTGGCCCGCCGGTGGCCGCGGCCGGTGACGACCGCAGCGCGAGCCCAGGCTCGCGTGTGCAGCTCGACGCCAGCGCCAGCAAGGACGCAGGCTTTGGCCAGATCGCCAGCTACTCCTGGCGACAGGTCAGCGGCACCGCGGTGACGCTCGAGGGCGGCACCACCAAGACGCCGGGCTTCACCGCCCCCACCTCGAGCGGCCTCCTCGAGCTGGAGCTGACGGTGACCGACGACCAGGGGACCTCGGCCACGGACCGCATCCAGGTCTCGGTGAAGCCGGGCGGCGGCACCGGCACCGGTCCCGGCACCGGCGGTGGCGACGGCAAGAACGGAGAAGACGACGAGGACACCATCACCGGTGGTTGCGCCGCCAGCGGCGGTAGCGCGGGCCCGATGATGCTGCTCCTGGCGCTCGGCCTGGTGTTCGGTCGCCGTCGTGCGCGCGGCTAGCCGCCCGATGGCGAGGGCGCCTTGCCTTGCTGCTCCTGCGTCAAGTTGAGCGCCCGGATCGGATAAGGGATCACGATCTTCTCCTCTGCAAACGCGCGCGCCAGCGCCTTGATGAAGGCGTGCTTGACCGCGAAGGACTCCGAGAACTCCTTGGCGCTCAGCACGATCGTGAGGGTGATGCTGGAGTCGCCAAAGCTCTGGTAGCGCGCCGTGGGCTCGTGGGTGGGGACGCCGCCGGGGGCGCTCTTCATCACCTCGGCGGCCACCCTGAGCGCCACCTGCTCCACGCGCTCGAGGTCGCTGCTGTAGTGAACGCCCACCTCCACTGGCACCAGCAGATCGGGGGTCGGTCGGTGATAGTTGGTGACCACGCTCTGCGCCAGCCGACGGTTGGGGATGAGCACGAAGTTGTTCGCCAGCGTGCGAACCCGGGTGGCGCGCCAGTGGATATCGTCGACATACCCTTGCTCGCCTGACTCCAGCTTGATGAAGTCACCAACGCGCAGGTTGCCAGACAACGTGATCTGCATGCCGGCGAACAGGTTGCCCAGCGTGTCCTGCAGGCCCAGCGCCACCGCCAGACCGCCGATCCCGAAGGTGGTCAACACCGGCGTCACAGAGATCCCGAGTGTGCTCAGCAAGACCAGCGCGCCGAGCGCCACCACCAGCAGCTTGGCCAGGTACCGCACGGCGCCGGTGGCCGGCGCGGGTGCCTGCCCGGGAACCGCGATGCCTAGCTGCAGCAGCCGAGAGACCAGCAGGGCGGCCCAGAAGGTCGCCGAGACGATGAACGCCGACAGCAGCCCCTTGTCGAAGAGCTGCGCCAGCTCCGGCGAGACCACGACCACGCGCGACGCCAGGTACAGGCCGACCAGCAGCGACCACAGCGGCAGCGGTCGCCGCAGCGAGGCGATGATCGCGTCGTCCGCGCGCGACTGCGTGACCGACGCCACCTTGGCCAACCGCGCCAGCAAGAAGTGGCGCACCAGAAAGCCCAGCGGCACCGACACCAGCACGATCGCCGCGGCGGCGAGCTGCCGGAGCTGGTCTTGGGTCATCGCCACAGCGAGCCTCCGCAGCTCCAGAGCCAACCAGCGGTCGCGACGATCGAGCCCGGGCCACGCCTATGCACAGCCGCACCGTAACAGAATGGACCGCGCGCGCAACGCAGCGCCAGTCCAAGGCCGCTCCCCGCCGCACCAGGGCTGGGTCAGCCCGCCAGCCCCTCGGCCTTGAGCGCCGCCTGCACCGCCGGGCGAGCCGCCACGCGCTCCTGAAATGCCATCAAGTTGGGGAACTCCGAGAGATCGAGCTTGATGTAGCCGGCCCAGCTCGTCACCACGAACAGGTACGCATCGGCCGGGGTGAAGTTGTCGCCAAACAGGTACGACTTGCCGGCCAGCAGCTTCTCGACCAGCGCGTAGCGGCGGCGCAGATAGGCCTCTCGCTCTGCGCGCACCTCCGCGGTGGTGTCTGGCGTGAACAGCGGGCTGTAGGTCTTGTGGATCTCCGTGCTGATGTACGACAGCATCTCCATCACACGATACCGCTCCATCGTGCCGTACGCTGGCAACAGCTTGTTGCCAGGCTTCTGGTCCGCCAGGTACTGCACGATCACCGGCCCCTCGGTCAACAGCTCCCCATTGTCGAGCTGCAGCGCCGGTACGTAGCCCTTGGGGTTGACGCCAAGGTAGTCCTTGCCATCCGCCGTGACCTTCTTGGTCACGTCCTCGAGCGTGACCTCGATGCCAAGCTCGAGCGCGACGATGTGCGGAGAGAGAGAACAAGCGCCGGGAGAGAAATACAGTTTCATCGACTCAATTCCTTTCTGATGAACGCGCTACAACGCGAGCGCAGACGCGACGTGTCGTGGCTATCTCGGCATTCTGGTTCAGATCTGAGCGGGCCTTGCGAGCTCCAGCAAAGACGAGGCGAACCGCGTGACGATCATGCGGCAAGCTAGCTCATCTGGTCCTTCTTGGGTACTGCCCCGCTCTCGATCTCCGCGAGCGCCGGCCGGCGATCTCGACCACCGCCGCCACCGCGCGGAGGTGAGCAAGCGTACGCTCTGGGGCGGGCGATGCGTCCACGAGACCGAGGGAGCGCAGCGCTCCGGCCTGGGACGTCGGCGTTGCGCTCCGCGCGCGCTGCAACCTCGACCGCTGGCGCCGCCGCGTGCAGGTAGCGCCGCCTCAGCCCCGGCCTGCAGTTAAGTGCCGACAGCACAGGGAAGCTGGTCAGGTTGCGGCTCAGCGACTGCACTGCAACCTGAGGTTCGAACCCAGCGAGCATCACCAGCGCCGAGATCCATAACGCTGCTCACCTATGACGTCACCTACTGCGAACTCCCGACCTGGCTCGTGGCCATCTTGCCTACACCGCCCTTCCCTTGCGCCTGGCGAGGACGGCGAGGACGCGCGTGGAGTTGTTATCGATCACAGGTGGCAACACGTGAGTCAGAGTGACTATAGAGATGCGTCCATCTTCGCAGCGATCATATTGATCACGCCAGCTCGTGTCAGTGCGTGAAGGAAGACTCACCGTGCGGATCCTGTTTCTATGTAGCTCGCACAACAGCCTGAGCCAGCGTGCGCACGTCGAGCTGGCAGCGCGAGGTCACGAGATCGCCATCGAGCTGGCGCTGACGCCGCAGCTCATGATCGAGGCGGTCGAGATGTTTCGCCCACAGCTCATCCTGGCGCCCTTTCTCAAGCAGGTTGTGCCCAAGGACATCTGGACGCACATCAAGACCCTCATCGTCCACCCGGGGATCGTCGGAGACCGCGGCCCCTCCTCGATCGACTGGGCGATCCTTCACGGCGAGAGCGAGTGGGGGGTCACCGTGCTGGAGGCGGTGGAGGAGATGGACGCGGGGCCGATCTGGTCCGCGCGCACGTTCCCGATGCGAGACGGCACCAAGAGCAGCCTCTACAAGAACGAGGTCGTCGACGCCGCGGCAGAGGCGATCCTCGAGGCGGTGGAGCGCGTGGCCAGCGGCAAGTTCAAGCCATATCCGCTGGACTACTCCAGGCCCAGCGTGCGCGGCCGTTTGCGGCCTCCCTGCAAGCTGGCAGATCGCGAGTTCGCCTGGACCGATGCGTCAGAAGATATCTTGCGCAAGATCCGTTCGGCAGACGGGAGCCCCGGGGCGCTGACCACGTTGTGCGGCCAGGAGGTCTTCATCTATGGCGCCCACGTCGATGACCTCGCGCGTGGGGCGCCCGGCGCGCTGGTGGCGCAGCGCGACGGCGGCGTGTGTGTGGCCACGGGAGATGGCGGGATCTGGGTCACCCACGCGCGGCGCCGCGGCGCCGACCACCTGCGGCTGCCGGCGACCACCGTGCTGCGCGAGCACGTCGCAGCGGTGCCGGTGCAACCCCTGGACGTCATGCACCCGCCACCGGGCCGGACCTGGCGCGAGATCTGGTACGAGGAGCGCGCGGGCGTCGGCCACCTCCACTTTGATTTCTACAACGGCGCGATGAGCACCGAGCAGTGCCACCGCTTGCAGGCCGCCATCTGCCAGGCGCGCAAGCGCCCCACCAAGGTGCTGGTGCTGTGGGGCGGACGAGACTACTTCTCGAACGGCATCCACCTCTACACCATCGAGGCCGCCAAGGATCCGGCGTGGGAGTCCTGGGAGAACATCCAGGCGATAAACGACGTGTGCCGCGAGATCATCACCGCCACCGACAAGGTGGTGGTGTGCGCGCTGCAGGGCAACGCAGGCGCTGGCGGCGTGATGATGGCGCTGGGCGCAGACCGGGTCTGGGCGCGGCGTGGCGTGGTGCTAAATCCGCACTACAAGGGCATGGGCGGGCTGTTTGGCTCCGAGTACTGGACCTGGGCGCTGCCGCGGCGCGTGGGACGAGACAAGGCCAAGGAGCTCACCGACGGGCTGTTGCCGCTTGGCACGGCGGAGGCCGTCCGCATTGGCCTGCTCGACGACGCCTTTGGCGAGCACGTGCGAGACTTCAAGGCCGAGGTGCTGATGCGCACCGAGGAGCTGGCGCGCTCGGCCGACCAGCACGAGATCTTGAAGACCAAGAACCATCACCTGTCGCGGCAAGAAGAGATGAAGCCGCTGGCGGAGTTCCGGCGCGAGGAGCTCAAGGAGATGTTGCGCTGCTTCATGGGCACAGACAGCGCCTATCACACCGCGCGCACCCGCTTTGTGCGCAAGGCGCCGGCCGAGCACACGCCCAAGCACCTGGCCACCCACCGCGCCCGCCGCCGCTGACCACCGCCAGGCGCTGGCCGACAGACGATCGACGGACGGCCGACGGACGATGGCTGAATGCTCAACGCAAGACGTGCCACGCCGCGCCCGCGGCGGCGCAGCCGGCCAGCACCTTGGGCACCGCGAGCTTCCCGCGCAGCAGCGCCACCAGCGCCACCGCGCCAAGCGTCGCCGCGGCGGGGTCAAAGCTGGCCACGTCCGGCACCAGCACGTGCAGCGGGCCCACCGCGCGCTCGGACACCTGGCCAAACAGCACGTGCAGCCCAAACCACACCGCCAGGTTGGCGATGACGCCCACCACCGCCGCGGTGATCGCTGTCAGCGCCGCCGAGAGCGCGCGCTGACCGCGCAGCGCCTCCAGGTACGGCGCGCCCAGGAAGATCCACAAGAAGCACGGCACGAACGTCACCCACAACGCCACCGCCGCGCCCAGCGTGCCGGCGGCCAGCGGCGACAGCGCGCCCGGCGCGCGATACGCGCCGACGAACGCCACGAACTGCACCACCAGGATGAGCGGCCCCGGCGTGGTCTCGGCCAGGCCCAGCCCGTCGAGCATCTCGGCCGGCGACAGCCAGCCGTGGACCTCCACCGCGCGCTGCGCGACATACGCCAGCGCGGCGTACGCGCCGCCAAACGACACCACGGCGGCCTTCGACAGCAGCGCCCCCTCCTGCACCGGCACCGCCTGCCAGCCCAGGGCTGCGGCGAGCGCGATCATCGGCGCGGCCCACAGCGCCGCGCCCACCGCGAGCACGCGGGCCGCTCGCGCCGCAGAGGGCTGGGTGTGCGAGAGCTGCCCGCGCGCCGCCAGCGCGTCGATGACCGTCGGCGCTGAGTACCCGTCGGTGGCCGTCGGGCCCGGCCCCTGCTGCGCCGCCTGAGCGCTCGCCTCGCCGCCCGGCTGCTGCGCCGCGAAGGTCGCCCGCCCTCCGCGCCCTCCGCGCCCCAGCAGCCCCAGCAGCCCGGCGCCCAGCACCACCACCGGAAAGGGGACGGCAAAGAAGCGCAACGCCACGAAGGAGGCCGCCGCCACTGCCAGCAGCAGGCGGCTGGTCAACGCGCGCCGACCGATCCGCAGCACCGCCGCGATCACCACCGCCAGCACCGCGGCCTTGAGACCAAAGAGCAGCGCCGCCACCGCTGGCAGCTCCCGCGCGCTGGCGTACAGGATGCTGAGCAGCAGCACCGCCACCGCGCCCGGCAACACGAACAGCACGCCGGCCACGAGCCCACCGGCGGTGCGGTGCAGCAGCCACCCGATATAGGTGGCGAGCTGCTGCGCCTCGGGGCCTGGCAACAGCATGCAGTAGTTGAGGGCGTGGAGGAACCGCTCCTCGTCGATCCAGCGCCGCCGCTCCACCAGCTCCTGGTGCATGAGCGAGATCTGCCCCGCCGGCCCGCCAAAGCCCACCAGCCCGATCTTGGCCCAGACCTTGGCGGCCGCGAACAGACTGACCGGAGGCGGACTCCCATCGGACCTCATTGCCATGCGCAGTATCGCACGCCGCGCCCGCGGCCCGGGCTGTCCTTACACGACCCTTACCGCCGCCGCCGCGGTCGGCCCTGTACAGTTGGCGCATGAAGCGCCCTCCTCGCGTGATCCGCGTCTCCGTCCTCGTGCTCGCCGCCGCCTGTCTGGCCTTGACCATGTGCCATCACACCGAGCGCGCGAGCCGCACCCGCCCCGCCGCGCCGACGACGCCAGGCGCGGCGACCTCAGCGCCGACGAGCCCGGCCCCGGCGCCCTCCGCCAGGGGCCAGCAACCCGCCAACGCGCAAGCGCCAACCGAGCCGACCACGCCCGAAGTCGGCGCCAAGCCCGAGCCCGCGCTGCAGCGTCCGTTCTCCGCCACCAAGGCGCCCTCGGGGCTGTACTGATGCTGACCCTGGCTGGCTACGCGCTCGTCCAGCTCGCCGCGCTGGGCCTGGTCCTTGGCGCCGTGGAGTGGTGCTATCCCAACCGCGCCGACCAGCCGCGCCTGCGCCCGCAGCTCTTCACCGACCTCGCGTTCTACTTCGGGCAGCACCTGGTGTGGCTTGGGCTTGAGCTGTCCGCGCTGTGGGCGGTGGCCAGCGCGCTCGCGCCGCTCGTGCCTGCCGCGCCGCGCGAGTGGATGAGCCAGTTGCCGTGGCCCGCGCAGGCGCTCGTCGCGGTGGCCGCTGGCGACGTGCTCACCTACTGGTACCACCGCGCCTCGCACGCGGTGCCGTGGCTGTGGGCCTTCCATCGCGTGCATCACACGAGCCCGCGGCTCGACTGGCTGGCGGCGCACCGCGAGCACCCCGTCGACGGCCTGCTCACGCAGTGCGCGATGAACCTGCCGGCGCTGCTTTTGGGGATAAGCCTGCAGGGCCTGGTGTGGTTGGTGGTCTTCCGCGGCGTGTGGGCCGCGTTCATCCATGCCAACGTGCGCCTGCCGCTGGGCCCGCTGCGGCTCCTGGTGGGCGCGCCCGAGCTGCACCACTGGCACCACGCCGCGGTGCCGCGCACGCTGCACAACTTCTCCAACCTGGCGCCGTGGACAGACCTGCTGTTTGGCACCTATCACTGCCCTCCCCACCAGGACCACGAGCTGGGGCTGCCAGGACAGCCACAGAAGAGCTACCTTGGCTGGCTCTTGAGCCCGCACCGAGACTGAGCGTCAGGGCAAGGCTCGACGCGCCCGCCGCCGGATCACCAGGTAGGAGATGAGCGCGAGCCCAGCGGCGATGAGCGCCACGCGCGGCGCCAGCGCGAGGGAGCTGGGGACGCGCTCCAGGTACAGGCGCCCCACCAGCGCGGCGACCGCCAGCACGCCCGCTGCCCGCACCACGCCGAGCAACCTCGCCATCCAGCGCACCGCCTGTGGCGCTGGCCCCGCGAGCTGGCGCCACAGGAGCTGTTCGCCGCGCCAGTAGGTGTAGATCACCGGGATGATCTCCAGGGTGAGGAAGGCGCTGGTCACCAGGCCGCCGACCATCGGCGCGGCGATGCGCTTCATCACGTCGGCGCCGCTGCCCTCCGCCCAGAGCAGCGGCACCAGGCCGATCAGCATCGTGCTGACGGTCATGAGCTTCGGGCGCACGCGCTGGATCGTCCCCTCGGCGTGCGCCTCGATGATGTCCTCCAGGCTGCGGATCTGGCCCTGCCGCATCCGCCGCTCGTAGGCGTGGTCGATGTAGACGATCATCACCACGCCGGTCTGCGCGGCCAGGCCCACCAGCGCGATCACGCCCACCCACACCGCGGTGGAGAAGTTGTAGCCCAGCAGGAAGACCGCCCACACGCTGCCCACCAGCGCGAAGGGCACCGAGAGCAGCACGATCAGCACCTCGGTGAAGTTGCGAAACTGCAAGTAGAGGAGCAACACCGTCACCAGGAGCGCGATGGGGACCAGGAGCTTCATCCGCGCCTCCATCTCCGCCAGCAGCTCGTACTGTCCGGTCCACTTGAGGTAGGTGCCGGCGGGCAAGGTGACCTCGCCTCGGCCGCGCGCTCGCTCGACAGCGACCTTGGCGTCCTCGACAAAGCCACCGACGTCGCGGTCGGCCTCCACGTCGACGTAGACGTAGCCCACCAGCAGGCCGGCCTCGTCGCGGATCATCGGCGGGCCAGAGGTCACCTCGACGGCCGCCAGCGCGCCCAGCGGCACCTGCGCGCGCCCCTGGGGCCGCCGCCCTCGCCGGCGCCCCACCGGCACCGGCACTCGCGGATCGCCTAGGCTCGGCGAAAGTCCTCGGCGTAGCGCACGTTGACGGTGAAGCGGTGCCGGCCTTCGATGGTGGTGGTGACCGGCGGTCCGCCCAGCGCCGTCTCGACCACCTCGTGCACGTCGTCGACCTGCAAGCCGTAGCGCGCGAGGCTCTCACGGTTGGGCACGACGTCGACGTAGAGCCCACCAACGGAGCGCTCGAAGAGCACGCTGCGGGTGCCGGGCACCCGTGGAGCACCCGCTCGATGGAGGTGCCGACCCGCTCGATCTCCGCGAGGTCGCGCCGTAGACCTTGATGCCGATGGGCGTGCGGATGCCCGTCGTGAGCATGTCGACGCGGTTGCGGATGGGCTGGGTGAAGGCGTTGGTCCAGCCGGGCATCTGCATCCGCTGGTTCATCTCGTCGGCCAGGTCGTCCCGGGTCATCGGGCGAACTCGGGCCAGAGCCAGCCCAGCGCGGGCGCAGGCCAGGGGCGCCCGCCGCCGTACCAGCGCCGCACGTGCGCGTGCGCCACTGCTCGCGGGGCCGCAGGCGGATGACCGTCTCCGACCATCGACAGCGGCGCCGGGTCGGTGGGGGTCTCGGCGCGGCCCACCTTGCCCAGCACCGAGGCGACCTCCGGAAAGCTGCGCAAGATCTCGTCCTGCTGCTGGAGCTGGCGCCGCGCCTCCTCGATGGAGATGTTGGGGAACGTGGTCGGCATGTACAGGAGGTCGCCCTCGTCGAGCGGCGGCATGAACTCCGAGCCCAGCCGCTGCGCGATGGGCAGCGCCGACAGCAGCGCCATCGCGCCGATGAGCACGGTGGTCCTGGGGTTGCGCAAGGCGACATGCACGAACGGCTCGTACACCCGGCGAATGGCGCGCGAGACCGGGTGCCTGTCCTCCGAGTAGATCTTTCCTCGCAGGAGATAGTCGCGCAGCGCGGGCGCGACGGTGATGGAGAGGAGGGCCGCGGACAGCATGACGAAGGTCTTGGTGTAGGCCAGCGGGCGGAACAGGCGGCCGGCCTGGCCGGTGAGGCCAAACACCGGCAAGAACGACACCGCGATGATGAGCAGGCTGAAGAAGATGGCCGGCGTCACCTCGCGCGCGGCCTCGGCGAGCAGGCGCTCGCGCTCCTCGGGGGGAAGATCGGGCGGCGTGCCCTCGAGCTTCTTGTGCGCGGCCTCGACCATCACGATCTCGGCGTCCACGGTGGCGCCGATGGCGATGGCGATGCCGCCCAGCGACATGATCGTGGCCGGGATGCCCAGCAGCACCATGGGGATGAAGGCCACCACCACCGCCAGCGGCAACGAGATGATGGGCAAGAGCGCGCTGCGCAGATGCAAGAGGAACAGCAAGATCACCGCGGCGACGACGATCATCTCCTCGGTCAGCGCGTGCCTCAGCGTGTCGATGGCGCGCTCGATCAGCCCGGAGCGGTCGTACACCGGCACCACCTCCACGCCCTTGGGCAGGCTGGGCGCGAGCTCGGCGAGCTTGCGCTCCACCCGCGCGATGACCTCCAGCGCGTTCTCGCCATAGCGCATCACCACGATTCCAGAGACGACCTCGCCGAGCCCGTCGAGGTCCGCGGCGCCGCGGCGAATCTCGCCGCCCATGGTGACCTGGCCAACGTCGCGCACCAGCACCGGCGCGCCGCGCCCGGTGCGCACCGCGACCTGCTCCAGGTCCTGGACCCGGGCAGGTAACCGCGGCCGCGGACGAAGTACTCGCGCTCCGACAGCTCCAGGACGCGGCCGCCGACGTCGGCGTTGGAGCGGCGCACCGCGCGGACCACGTCGGCCACCGTCAACCCATAGCCACGTAGCCGCACCGGATCCACCGTCACCTGATACTGTTGCTCGTAGCCGCCCACCGTCGCCACCTCGGCGACGCCGGGCACGCTGGTCAACGCATAGCGCAGCGTGTAGTCCTGGAGCGCACGTAGCTGTCCCAGGTCCGTGTGACCCAGGCGATCGACCAACGCATACTGATAGACCCAGCCGATGCCGGTGGCGTCGGGCCCAAGCCGTGGGCTGGCGTCCGAAGGCAGGCGGGAGCGTACCGTGCTCAGCACCTCGAGCACGCGCGACCGCGCCCAGTAGATGTCGGTGCCCTCCTCGAACACCACGTAGACGAACGACATGCCGAACATGCTCTGCGCGCGCACGTCGGCGACGCGGGGCGCACCCAGCAGGGCGGTCACCAGGGGGTAGGTCACCTGGTCTTCGACGAGCGTGGGAGAGCGGCCCATCCACTCGGTGAAGACGATCACCTGCGGATCGGACAGGTCAGGAATCGCGTCGAGCTTGACGTGCCGCATCGCGGTGATGCCAGCGCCGGCCAGCACCACGGCCGCAAACAGGACCAGCCCGCGCGCGCGCGCCGAGGCCTCGATGAGCCAGCCGATCACGGCGCCTGCTTTGCCGCGCCGCCGACGGGGCCGGCGTCGCCGCCCGGCCCCGCCGACCTCGCCACCACCTCCCCCATCGGCTCGCCCCGTCGCAGGTGCCGCCGCCAGCGACGCGCGCAAGCGGCTCTCCGAATCCAGGACGAAGCTGCCGCGGGTGACCACGCGATCGCCTTCGACCAGCCCGGAGGCGATGGGCACCAGGCCGCCGCGCGCCGGGCCGGTGCGCACGGAGCGCGGCTCGAAGCGCCCAGCGCCAACCAGGAGGTAGACATACTCGTGCTGGCCGGTGCGGATCACCGCGTCGCGCGGCACCACCAGCGCCGTGGTGGCGGCGCCGTCTAGCTCCACCTCACCGAACTGCCCAGGCCGCAGCCGCCCGCCCGGATTTGCCACCACCATGCGCACGCGCGCGGTGCGGGTCACCTCGTCGAGCGCGGGCTCCACCAGATCGATGCGCGCGGCCAGCAGCTCGGCGGGCGCCGCGAGCTGGGACAGCAAGAAGCGCGCGCGGCCGCCCGGCCGAAGCGTCGGCAGATCGCGCTCGGGCACGCTGGCGACGACCCACACCGTGGACAGATCGGCCAGCTCGTAGAGCACCGTGTCGGGATCGGCGCGCGATCCGAGCACGGCGCCAAAGCGCGTGACGTGTCCGGAGATCGGGGCGCGAAGCGGCGTGGCGCGGACCGGCTGCCCGGTCCGGAGCAGCTCATCGAGCTCCTCGGGAAGGAGGCCCAGCAGCTCCAGGCCGCGCCGCGCCGCCGCCAGCAGCTCGGGGGCACCGGCCGGCGCCGGCCCCGCGCCGCCGCTCCAGCGCGCCGCCGCCAGCAGCTCCTCCTGCGCGCGATAGATCTCCGGACTGTAGATCCACGCCAGCACCTGACCGCGGGCTACCCGGACGCCGGTTTGCCGGACCGCGACCCGCTCGACGAAGCCCGCCGCCCGCGCGCGCACTTGCGCCAGGCCGGTCTCCGGCGCGGTGACCACGCCGGGCACCCGTAGCTGGCCCGGCACCGAAGAGCGGGCGACCGTGTGCGTGACCACCCCCGCCAGGCGCTGACGTTCGGGCGTCAACTCCACCGCGGTGACCTCCGGCGGATGCGCGCCAGCCTCCGAGGCGAGCCCCGAGGCAGGCGTCGAGGCGAGCGTCGATGCGGGCCCCGAGGCGAGCCCCATTCGGCGCCCGACGCGCCGGCGCTGCGATCCGCGGGCACCGGCTCCAGCGTCATGTGGCAGATCGGACACTCACCGGGCCGCGGCGAGCGGATCTGTGGGTGCATCGGGCAGTAGTAGAGCCCGTGCTCGGCGTGCTCATGCCCTGGTCCCGCGGCGCCCCAGAACCGCCACATCGTCGTCACGGCCAGCGCCGTCACCAGGGCCAGCATGCACCAGCGAACCACCGCCATCACCCGCAAGCTTCGAGGCGTCACGGCTTCTCCTCCTCTCGGCGCGCCATCGGCGCGGCCGGCGGCGATGCGGCACTGGTCCGATGTCCGGTCCGATGTTCGGTCCGATGTCCGGACACGTCGGCCGACGCGCCCGCCGACGTGTCGACCGCGCCACCTGGTGGCAACGGCACGCGCGGCAACCGCTGACCGGCCGCGCGGTCGAGCGCAGCCAGCGCCCGCGCTTGCTGCCCCGCGAGCGCGAGCAGCTCGAGCTCCAGCTCCAGCTCCATGCGCGTGACGTCGAGCCACTCGAGCAGGCTGACGGCGCCGGTCGAGTACGCCGAGGTCGCCGCCTCCACGCTGCGCCGCGCCGCCGGCAGCGAGCGCTCGCGCACCTCCGCGAGCTGCGCCTCCTGCGAGCGCAGCCGCGCCAGCGCCATGGCCAGCTCCACCTGCGCGTCCTGCGCCGTGGCAGAGGCCCGCGCCCGCACCTCGGCGCGCTCCGCGCGCGCCTTGTCCACGCGCGCCCGCCCAAGGCCGGAGAGCCATGGCAGGGACATCGCCGCGCTCACTCCAATCCCGGTCCGCATGTGTGGGTCTTGCCAGAGGCCAACCCCGAGCATGATCTCCGGCCACCGCGCCTCCGAGCGCGCCGCGCGCAGGCGGAGCTCCGCGGCGCGCTCACGTGCCGCCGCGGCCCTGCGCCGCGCCGCGATGCGCCGCCGTCCGCGCCAGCACCTCCGCCAGCGCCTCCGGCGCGACCTCCGCGACCGTCTCCGATGCCAGAGGCGGCAGGTCGCCCAGCGATGCGTCGGCCGACAGGCGCAAGAGCGCGCGCAGCTCGGCCGCCGCCGAGGCTAGCTCCTCTTCGGCGCGTAGCCTCGCCCGCCGCAGCTTGCTCTGCTCCAGCTCCAGCCGGGGCCGCTCCGAGAGCGTGGCGCCTCCAGAGGTCACGCGAGCGCCCTGCGCCAGCACCATGCGCTGCAGCACGTCGAGCTGGCTCGCGAGCAACGCGCGCTCGGCGCGCGCCTGGGCGTGAGCGATGTAGGCGTCGGACGCGCGCTGCGCCACCGCCTCGCGCTCCGCCGCTGCCTCGGCGAGCGCCATCGCCGACTCCTCCGCCATGGCCTGCGCCAAAGCGTCGCGCGCGCCTGCCGCCGGCCAGCGCTGGCGTAGCTCCAGCATGAACATCTCCGCGTCGCCCAGGGCGTAGGGCCGAGCCGCCGGGAGGTTCCACACCTCCGCCGCCAGCTCCGCCGGGGGCAGCGCGGCCTCGGCGCGTCCAGTGGCCGCCAGCGCGCGCGCGCGATGCAGCATCGCCGCCACCGCCGGGCTGCGCGCCACCGCCAGCTCGATCACGCGCTCATGGGTCAGCGACGAAGGTGCAGCAGGCGCAGCAGGCGCAGCAGGCACAGCAGGCGACGAGCGCGCACGAGGCGACAGCGCTGGCGCCTCGGCCATCCCAAGCTCCAGCGTCGCCGCCGCCGCCTCGGTCGCCCGCCGCGCCGCGGCGAGCTGATCGTGCGTTTGCCTGGACACGCACGAGCCCGCGCCGACTGCCCCCAGCAGCCCCAGCGCCAACCACCCCGGCGCCGCGCAGCGAACATGGCGCCGAGCCAGCGACCGAGTCCTCCACCAGCTCCACGGGCAGCGCGCGTCGCGTCTCACCCCTTGCTAGGCGCCTGCCCCGGACGCCGTGACCAAGTTTCTTGGCCCGCGCGCGTTTGCCTCAACGCCCCAAGCTCGAGGGCTGGCGAAGCTGCCACAGGCGCCGCAGCGCGCCAGGCACCACCCCGGCGGCGTAGCCAACGACCAGCCCGGCCACGCCGGAGGAGCCGATGCACGCACACCCCATCGCGCCGATCGCCACCGCGACCGCCGAGGCCGAGGCCCAGAACGCGACCCCGGCGCGCCGCCTCGCCGCGGTGCGCGCCACCATCAGGCCGGCGAGGACCCCGCCGATCGCACAGGCCGGCAGGCACAGCGAGGCGCAGGCCTGTGAGCCGCAGGCGTGCGCGTGGTTCGCGCACAGCGCCAGCGCCAACGGCAAGCTCCCAGCGGCGAGGCCCGGCAGCACCGCGCGCTGCGGTCCGCGCCCGTACCACAGCATGAAGCCTCCGGCGACGACCGCGACCGCGCCGAAGCTCAGCGCCGCGCCCGCGCGATGGGAGACCAGCGCCGCCGCCGCCACCACGAGCGCCAGCGGCACGACGCCAAGCGCTGCGGCGCGCAGCCGCGCCAGCTCGTAGGCCCGGCGCGCCCGGCGCTGGACGGACGTCGGTTCAATCGTCGGCGCCATAGAGCCTCCTCCAGGTCTTGCGCAGCCGCGCGACCGCGCGCTCGCGGCGCTTGCGCAGGGTCGCCCCGTCCACCTCTGGCGCCGGCAGCCCCGCCTCCTCCCAGAACGTGGAGAGCAGCACCGCCTGATCTGTCGCCGGGAGCTGTCCAAGCGCCGCCAGCGCCGCGCTGATCAAGCGCCGCTTGGCCACCTCGTCGTGCGGGCTCCCCATGGTGGCGGCGAGTTGCTCCCAGCCATCTTCTTCCGCATGGCCCAACGGCGCGTCCACCTCGCGCCGGCGCGTATGCTTGCGGGCCAAGGTCCGGCACTCCCAGCCTGCGATCGCCATCGCCCACGGCATCGCCGGCCGCTGCGGATCATACGACGCGGCGCGCTCGAAGATCTTCTTCATCGCCTCCTGAGCCGCATCGGCCGCGTCGGCCTCGCTGCCAAGGAGGCTGGCGCAGAAGCGCTGCATCGGCGGCCACAGCGCCGCGAACACGCCCGCGAACGCCGCGCGCTCCCCTTGCGCCAGGCGCCGCATCAACGCATCGAGGTCGGCCTCGCTCACGCTCGCCTCCGCGGCCCGCAGGCAGAATGTCGACGAGCCCAAGCGCTCCCCCAGCGTCCAGGGACTGCGGGGCTCGCCAGGAAAGAAGGTGCCATCATGACGGGTCGCGTGGGCGCGGTGAGCAAGCAGTAGCACAGGTGGCCAGGCGCTCGCCGTCGCGGCCTGCACGTGCGCAGCCCACGGCGACGCAACCAGACCTGGGGCCACGGCGCACCCGCCCCGCGCGCCCTGGGAGCCGAGCCGCAGCGGCGATGTGCAGGGATGGGTCATCCGCGTCACCCTCCCAGTAGGCGGCAGGGCCGCGCACCGTGACAGGCGTTCTTCGAGCCTCTCGCGCCGCCTCAGCCAAGCTGCTCGGCCCGGCGCTCGCGCAGCTCCAGCACCACCGCTTGTTGCTGCTCCGCCGACCATCGCGCCACCACCGGGAACACCTCCGCTTCCTCCAGCGCCAGGTGCGCCAGAAACGCCTCCTGCAGCGGCGCTGCGATCTGCCGCAGCGCGTCTCGCAGGCCGGGCTGCGCGGGCGCCGCCGCCAGGGCGGCCAGCGCCGCGGTCAGCTGCGCGAGAGGGCCCTGGTGCTCGCGATGCTGCTGCGCCATGAGTTCGAGCGCCTCGTCCACCCGCGCGCTGTGGCCCCACAGGCGAGGACGCAGGCTCTGATCCTCGTCTGCGACGTGCAGCGGCAGCGCCTCGGAGAAGTAGCGCGCGCAATGAACGCACGCCTCGGCCAGGCTGGCCGGCGGCTCGTGCTCGGCGCTGCCCAGCCGGACCGCCAGCGCGGCGAACCTGCGAATCCGCTCATGACACTCCTGCAAGAGCGTCAAGAGCGAGGCCTCGGGGGTGCGCTTTCCCAGGGTGACGGTCATCGGCCGCCACCATAGCTCGCCGCGCTCAGCCTTTGGGGGCCTCGCCCTGGATCCTGCCTTCGCGCTACCTTCCCACCATGCCGACCCTGTACTTTCTCTCGGTGTGGTTGCACATCCTGGCAGCCACCGCGTGGATAGGTGGCATGGCGTTCCTGGTGCTCGTCGTGGTGCCGTGGCTGCGCGCGGCCCCGCGCGCCAACGCTGGCGCCTTCCTCACCGAGACCGGCACGCGCTTTCGCGGCGTCGGCTGGGCCTGCTTCGCGATCCTCCTCGTCACCGGCACCTTCAACTTGTGGATGCGCGGCATCCGCCTTGCGCACTTCACAGATCCAGCGTGGCTCACCTCCCGCCCTGGGCTCACCGTGGTGGTCAAGCTGGCGCTGTTTGTCGCCGTGCTCGGGGTCAGCGCGGCGCACGACTTCTCCATCGGCCCACGCGCCGCCGTCGCCATCGAGCGAGCGCCAGGCTCCGCCGAGGCCGCGGCGCTGCGCCGGAGCGCCTCTCGCCTGGGCCGCGCCAACGCGGTGCTGGCCCTCTTGCTGGTCGGCGCCGCGGTGATGATCGTGCGCGGCGTGCCGTGGTGAGCGCGAGCCCCAGTCGGGTTGCCCCGGGCAGCGCCCGGGGTTCCCACAGATCCGGACGTGCCGATTTCCGGCATCCGGCTCTTCGTCCACGGTCTCGCTACGAACGGTAGACGCTATGGACGACCCTGGGCGCCGGAAGCGGGAACCGCTTCAGCACTCGCATGAATCGTGACCACGGCCGTGCTCGACCCAACCACCTCCCACGCGCTCACCCCCGCCGCTCACATGGCGATCTTCTCTGGGTTCTGGTTCTGGGTTCTGGGTCCAAACCAAAAAACTCAGGGTTCTGAAAACAGCAGGGCTGTGCGGCGGTGTGGAGAGGCGCGCTGCCCTCTCAGGTACGCCTGCTGCACCTGGCCCTCCTGCGCCTCTCCAAGGGCTGTGGTCCACCGCGCCGCGTACGCGCATCACGCCTGCCCAGGCTCGACGGGCGCGGTTGTCCACAGCCCGCCACCGTCCACAGCCCCGGGGCTTCCGCGGAGACGCGCTGCGACTTGGATCACGCCACGTTTCCGCGGAGGTTTCCGCGATCTCGATCTCCGCTTCCGATCTCGGCTCGCTCGCGTCCGCCTGCCGGACGCATTCTCTAACTGAAGATCTACTATCCACACTCCATATCAAACCACAACATTCCTCTTGACACCTCCCGCGCCCGCACGCCCCTGCGCCGCCAACCTGCTGCAGTCTCTCCACCAGAGGCCCCTGCGCGCGCTGCATGCCCCTTCTACCTGCGCACCCCACGAAATTTCGCGCCGCCTGCGCTTCCTCGGCACCTGACGCGCGCCAGGCGCGAAATTCGGCGCCGAAAATCGTCATGCTACAAGAACGCATGAGCGAGCCACTCTCCGTCGAGGAGTCCAAGCGCTCGGCGAACACATCGCCGAGCAAGCGGCCCACCTGGACGCGGCCATGCTGGCACCTGCGCGCACTGGCTGAGCTGGCGCGTGGGCTGGGACCTCGGCACCGCGCGCGAACACCTGCGCGTGGCCAGGGCCTTGCACACCTTGCCTCTCGTATCAGAGGCTTTGTCCGCAGGGAAGATCTCGTATTCCAAGACGCGCGCCATCACGCGCGTGGCCACCGCCGCCACCGAGGCCGTGCTCCTTGGCTACGCGCAGCACTGCACCGCCAGCCAGCTCGAGACGGTGTGCCGCAAGGTCGGCGTGCTCGGCGCCGACGCCGCCAGCCGAGCCGCGCGCCCGCACGACAGCGAGCGCTACGTGGCGCACACGACGACGGCCTCGGGCATGGTGTGCGTCAAGGCGTGCCTGCGCCCCGACGAAGCCGCGCTGCTCTTGCAGGTGCTGCAGCAAGCCGCGGTGGACTGCACGCGCGAGCCGGCGGAGCTTTCCGCGGAAACGTCGGTGGTCTCCGCGGAGACGCGGAGCCTCCCCACCACCACCACGCGCCGTCCGTACAACCGCGCCGATGGCCTGATGGCCCTGGTTCAGTCCTACGCGCGCGGTGACCGCGCCGAGCGCGCTCCCGTCGAGTTGATCGTCACGGTCCCCGTGGCGCTGCTGCAGCAGACCGCCAGCACCAGCGCCACGGACTCCACCACCGCCACCATCTCCGCAACCACCGATCTCTCGCCCACCACCTTCACCGACCGTGGCGCCTCGCTGCCGGTGGCACTCACCGTCGAGACCGACCTTGCGCTCTCTCCACAGGCCACCCGCCGCCTGGCCTGCGACTGCGGCCTGGTCGTCGCCACCGTCGCCGCAGCAACATCCACCGACGCCACACCGCTCTCCATCGGCCGCAAGACCCGCACCATCCCCGCCGCCCTCAAGCGCGCCTTGCTGCTGCGCGACCGCACCTGCCGCTTCCCCGGTTGCGATCACCGCCTCTTCCTCGAGGGCCACCACCTGCAGCACTGGGCCGATGGCGGCGAGACCAGCCTGCCCAACCTCGCGTTGCTCTGCTCTTTGCATCACTCGTACGTCCACGAGCGCGGCTATCGCATCACGCAATCACCTATAGGCGAGCTCGCCTTCGAAGATCCGCAGCATCCCCTCCGCCCTCATCCCCCCGCACACCGACACCGCCCTCACCACCCTCATCACTCTCGTCACTCCCATCTGTCGCAGATCCCCCGCTCGACCCCGACGGCCTCCCCCTGCGCGGCCTGTGGGACGACCTCGACCGCCACAGCGCCATCGAGCGCTGGGTCCTCGCCGAGATGGAGGCTACCGGCGTCGACCCGCTCTCCGTCGGCCGCCCCTTACCAGACCACCTGCAGCACCCGTCGCGACGTCCGTCCACCTGGCGCTAGCTGGGCCCAGCTCCCATGCAATGGCTGTACACGACGCTCCTCGCTGCGCTTGGGGCGTGCGCCCGAATCCACTTCCGCGCTAAGTGAGCGGCATTGACGCTAGCGCCGAACCGGCACGATCTGGCCGGAGCGCACTGCCTTCACGATCTTGAGGTGCGTGGGGACCACGACGATGAGCGTGGCCAGCGCGCCCACCGACAGCAGCGAGAACGTCACCAGCGAACCTCCGGCGATGGCCACGAACACCGCGGCCAGATCGATGAAGTCGCGGCGCACGATCTGCGCGCCCATGTCCGCGAGCCACGCGCCGACGGAGCGCGCGCTGCCCTCGGCGCGCACGCCTGGGCCGATCTGCAGCGCCTTGGTGTAGTCCTGGTTGTTGGACGAGTCGATGACGAAGATGCAGTACCAGTAGATGAGGACCAAGGACAGCACGGTCATCGCCGCCGCCGCCAGGGTCACCGGCCACACCGGCCAGCTCGGGTGGGTGGCGGCGACATGCCCGCCCATGCCCAGGAGCAGGCCGATGCGCGCCATGTCGTCGCCCATGGCGTCGATCCAAGCGCCGGTCTTGGACATCTCCAGGCGCAGCCGCGCGACCTCGCCGTCGTTGGTGTCGACGATGCCGCCGGAGAGCAGCACCAGCAGGCCGACCACGTGCGTCGTCAGATCGCCGGACGCCGCGATGGCGCAGCCGGCCAGCGACAGCAAGATCGACAGCACGCTGATGACGTTGGGCGACAGCGGCGAGCGCAGAAACAGGATGGTGAGCGGGCGCGCCAGCGGCCGGTAGAAGTAGCGACAGATCGGCGCGTCGAGCGGCTTGTTGACCAGCTCGTACTGCCAGCGGATGGCCGCGCGCAGATCGCCTGGCGCTCGCATCGGGAACCGCGCCCGCCGGTCCACCTCCACCGGCGCGAAGCCCTCGCCCAACGACAGGTCCAGGAGCGCGACCGCCGCGCCGCTGCCGGTGCCCGCGTGGACGTACGCCGCGGCCACCGCGTCCAGCGCAGCCTCGGCGCCTTGGGCGTCCAGCACCCACGCGCCAGCGCTCTGGCCACCGCGCGCGGGATCCACCGCCTGGCGCTGCCCTGGCTCGTCCAGCGCCAGCTTCGCCAGCAAGGACACCGCCACCACCTGCGAGGTCGCGGTCATCACCAGCAGCGGCACCTTGGCGAGCTGCCCTCGCGCCGCGGACAGCTCCTCGGCCGAGCGCACCAGCACCACGCGCGCTGGCGCGATGCCCGCCAGCACGGCCACCCGCCGGCCGCGCTCGGCCAGCGTGAGCCCCGTGATCTTGCGGCGGTCGCTGGCCGGCACCAGCACCAGCGCGTGCCGCTGCTGCAAGAGCGCTGCTGGGCCGCTCACGTCTTGGCCTCCGCCAGCGCCCGCCGGACGGTCTCGAAGTACCGGTCGCGCTCCGGGCGCGTCATCGACATCCAGGAGGCGGTCGAGTAGCCGAGCATCCAGAACAGCAGGAGGTCAAAGACAAACTCCGGATACACCACGCCGATGCCGATGGTGGTGAGGAACGCAAACAGGATGACGATGCGCACGTACCCGAAGTGGCCGCGCGCCATGCGGTGGCTGGGAAACGGCAGGTAGGTCAGCGCTGCCACGCACGACGCCGGGATCAGCACCACCCCGACCCAGTACCCGCCAGGCAGATGCGGCGCCAGCCGCGCGTTGACGTACGCCACCGCCAGAAAGCCCAGCACGGTGCGCGGCAAGCCGGCCCAGATGCCCTTGACCTCGATCGGCCGCACGATGTTGCGCGCGTGCCGGATCGAGGCGGTGACCATGATCGAGCCGCCGAGCACGATGGCCAGCCCCTGCTGCGCCCACGGTGGAAAGCCCAGGTCGACGCCGCGGTACACGGTGTACACGATGGCGCCCGGCGCGATGCAGTGGGACAGGTGGTCGGCGATGGTGTCGTACTCGGCGCCGAACTGGTTGGAGGTGCCGAGCTTGCGCGCCACGTACCCATCCAGCGTGTCGCCAAACAGGTAGCCCAGGAGCATCGACACCCCGGCCCAGAACGGCTGGCCCTCGATGCACAGGCAGATGGCCACGACGCCGCCCATGGCGTTGATGGTGGTGAACAGATCCTTGATGCCGAACCACCGGTCCGGACGCCCCGCGCGCCCGGCGGCGGGCGGCGTGGCCTCGGAGGGGGCCGGCGCCTCGCTTGACGCCTGCGTGCTCATCTTTCCCTCGACGACATCTCAAACGGACTTGAAGCGGGCGCGCGCCGGAGTCTGCGGCAGCTCCAGCTCCTGCTCGAACCGCGTGATGCGCGAGAGCTGGTCGAGCTTGCGGCCTTCATACGGCGTGGTCATGAACGAGTCGATGATCTGTGCGTTGACCGCCAGGGTCGCGCGCATCGACAGGCACAGCACGTTGGCGTTGTTGATCGTGCGGCACAGCTCGGCGTCGTCTGCGGTCAGGCAGCGCGCCGCGTAGATCCCACTGAACTTGTTGGCCGCGATCGAGATGCCGATGCCGGTGGAGCAGATGAGCACCCCCACCAGATCGGAGCGACCGCGGACCCGCTCACACACTAGCTCGGCGGAGCTGAGGTAGTGCGGGGTCTCGCTGTGGACGGTCGGCACCACGGGGCCGTGATGGCCGAGCACTGCCAGGTACGCCTCCAGCTTGGGCGCGAGGTGGTGATCGAAGCCGAAGATGATCTTCTTGCCCTCGTGGCTGCCCAGTTGCGAGATCATGGTGCCTCTCCTTGCGCGCGCGCTTGTACGCCACCCGAGCCATGTGCCGTTCGCTGCGCCTGGCAGGCCGGCCCGAGCACCCGGGTGAGCGCCCGACACAGCCCGGCGACGTCCGCGTCGCTCAGGTCACCGATGGTGCTGACCTGGAAATGCGACTGATCGCCGGGGACGCCGTAGAGCAGAAAGTAGCCTTCGGCTTGCATCTTCTGGGTGAACTCGCTGTACGTGACCCCGGCCGGGAGCGCGAAGTTGACCGCGATCCACGACAGCCGCTCGCGCGGCAACAGCGAGCACAGCCCCATGGCCGCCAGGTGGTTGGCCACCTGATCCATCTGGCGCTGGATGCGCGCCATGTGGGCGTCGATGCCGATCTGCTTGAGCAGGCCACACGCGGCGTGCAGCGCCGCGAACAGCGCCACCGGCTGCGCGAACCGCGGCTGGCAGTCGGCTGCCTGGCGCTCGCACTCGGCGACCACGTCGAGGTAGTAGCTGCTGGTGCCGCGCACCCGCTTGAGCTCCGCGATCACCGCGCGGCGCACGAACACGATGCCAAGCCCGGGCGCCGCCATCACCGCCTTGGCAGACGAGGTCACCGCCAGATCGAGCTTGGCGGCCTCGATGTCGACCGGGTACGCGAACGCGCTGGAGATGATGTCCGAGCCCACCATCACGCCGCGGGCGTGGCAGACCTTGCCGAGCTCTTCCAGCGGGTTGACCAGGCCCATCCGGGTCTCGTGGCTGACGAAGTAGCACCAGCGGATCTCGGGGCGCGCGTCCAGAAACGCCGCCACCGCCGCCGGATCCAGCGGCTGATCCACCGGGCCATCCAGCACGAAGTGCTTGAGATTATTCTGCACCGCCTGGTCCACCAGGCGCGCGCCGAAGAAGCCGTTGCGCAGGATCAAGCCAGGGCCGAGGCCGGCGAACGCCTGCAGGCAGCCTTCGTTGGCGCCGGTTCCCGTACACGTCATGATGGCGATGGCGTAGTCAGCCGGGTTGCGGAGCTTGAGCAACTCCCCGAGATCCATCTGGATCTCGCCAAGCATCTGCTGAAAGCCGGGCTGGCGATGATAGTTGCAAGCCGGATCAGCCATGGCCTCAGCCACGCGGCGCGGAATCCGCACGGGGCCTGGGGTGAAGAGGATAGGTGACGAGCTCATGGCGCCCCCGTGAATACCCGCAGACATCCAGGCGGACAAAGGTGCAGGTGACGTTTTTCCGTCGGGTATAGGTGGTGGATTTTTGTCACTTGACCTCGAACTGACAGATTTCGGACGTGCGGACCGGTCTGGACCAGCCCAGAGCTCAGTAGAGCAATCCGCGGGCCGCTACGAGTCACGGGTCCGGAGCGGCAGCTCGGCCGCTTCGGATGTCGCCCGGGAGCCGCTGCGCAGGGGCACGCCGTCCACGCCGCGCGGGCGAGCCGCTACCGCGCTGTCAGCGCGCCAACAGGTGGCTCAGGGCCACCGCCAGCTCGGCCCCGACCTCGGCGTTGTGAACCGCGAGCGCGCGGTTGGCGACCACGCTTCGCCCGGCCGAGGCCCGCGAGATCTCCGCGAGCAGATACGGCGTGAGCGCCTTGCCGCGAATCTCGGCGGCCGCCGCGCGCGCCAGCGCCTGCTGGAGCACGGCGTCGATGAGCTCGGCCGGCAGCTCGGCCGCCGCCGGGATGGGGTTGGCGATCAGCGCGCCGTGCCCGCCCAGCGCACGCCAGTGGACGGTCAAGATCTCTGCGAGCTCTCTCACCGTGTCCACGCGGTGCGGCAAGCGCACGCCCGACGCGCGGCGATAGAACGCCGGCAGCTCGTCGCACCGGTAGCCAAGGACCAGGATCCCCAGCGTCTCCATCGCCTCGATGGTGCGGGGCAGATCAAGGATCGACTTGGCGCCCGCGGACACCACGGCCAGCGGCAGGCCCGCGAGCGCGACCAGATCATGCGACACGTCAAAGTCGTCGCCGCGATGCACGCCGCCGATGCCACCGGTGGAGAACACCCGGATGCCGACCGCCGCGGCGACCTTCGCCGTGGCGCTGACGGTGGTGGCCGCGCAGCCGCCGCGCGCCAGCGCCACCGCCAGGTCGGTGGCCCCGGCCTTGACGAAGGTCGCGCCGTCCTGCGCCAGCCGCTCGAGCTGCTCGTCGCCGAGCCCCGCGCACAGGCTGCCGTCGATGACGGCGATGGTCGCTGGCACCGCGCCGCACCGCCGCACCGCCGCCTCCAGGTCCTTGGCCACCTCGAGGTTGGCAGGCCACGGCAGCCCGTGGGCGACGATCGTGGACTCGAGCGCCACCACCGGCTGCCCGCTGGCGAGCGCGGCGGCGACCTCTCGCGACAGCGCTGGCTTCACGGCGAGCTCGGCGCCTCGGCCGGCGCGTCGACGCCACCTGTCCCGCCGTCGAGCCTGGCAGCGCCGTCCTCTCCCGCCGCCGCCTCGATGCCCGCCTTGACCCCGCGCTTGACGCGATCCAGCGCCGGCCCGGCTTTCTCCTCGAGCCCCTTGCGCATGTCCTGCGCCTCGTCGGTGGACCAGATCGCCTGAACGTGGCCAAAGAACGTGCGCGACCCGAGCTTCACCGTCGAGCCGAGATAGGCCAAGAACGCGCCGATCGTCAGGATCATCAGCCATCGCAGCATGGGCCGATCGTACCAACAATCCTCTGCGGTGCCACTCGCTAGCGCCGCCTGGCAGCCACGGGCGCCGCGCCGCGCTCCGCTCAGCGCAGCTCGAACTCCTTGCAGAACGCAGCCTCGGCGGGCGCGCCGGCTGGCAAGCCCGCCTCGCCTGGCGAGCGAGCTACCTCGTCGCCCGCCTCGCCTGGCACGCTCGCCTCGCCTGGCAAGCCCGCCTCGACGCCCGCCTCGCCTGGCTGCTCCAGAGGCCACCGCCGCTGCCCCTCGTCTGGCCAGCCATGCCAGCACTCGTTGCGCCGCTCGCTCCAGAAGAAGCAATCGCGACACGCCGAGCGCAGGGCGAACCTCCGCGCCTGCTCCACCAGCTCCAGGGTCAGCGGAAAGCGCACGCTACTTGGAGGCGCGCTTGATGATCAGAAACGCGACGCGACGATTCTTGGAGTAGGCGCGCTCGTTGTTCTCCCGGATGAGCGGCTGGGTCTCGCCGTAGCCTTGCGCGGTGAGCCGCTTCTCCTCGACGCCCTTGTCCACCAGGTAGGCCTGGACCGCCTTGGCGCGCCGATCCGACAGGTCGAGGTTGTAGGCGTCGTTGCCGCGCTCGTCGGTGTGCCCCTGGATCTCCACCAGCAGGATCTCCGGGTTGCCAAGCAAGGTCAGCGCCACCGCGTCGAGGATGTCGTAGGACTCCTTCTTGATGACGGCCTTGTTGTACTCGAAGTACACCATGTCGAGCGTGTCGATCTGGGTCTCGCCCACCACGACCCGGCCCTGATCCGGACAGCCGTCCTCATCGTCGGTGCCGTTGTACGTCTCCGGCTTGTCCGGACATTTGTCATCCTGATCGAGGATGCGGTCCTTGTCGTTGTCGGTGTCCGGGCAGCCGTCTTCGTCTTCGAAGCCGTCCTTGTCCTCCGGATCGTCGGGGCACACGTCATCGACGTCCAGGATGCCGTCCTGATCGTTGTCTGGATCCGGGCAGCCATCTTCGTCCTCGAAGCCGTCCTTGTCCTCCGGCTCCTCGGGGCACTTGTCCACGTTGTCGAGGATGCCGTCGCCGTCGCGATCGTTCTCGCCGCCTTCCGGACACCCGTCGTCGTCTTCGATGCCGTCCTTGTCTTCGGGGGTGTTCTTGCACTCGTCGTCTTCATCCAGGATGCCGTCGCGGTCGTTGTCAGGATCGGGGCAGCCGTCCTCGTCCTGGAACCCGTCCTCGTCCTCGGCGGCATCGGGGCACTTGTCCACGTTGTCCTTGATGCCATCGCCGTCGCGATCCCCCACGTTGGGCTCGTAGGAGATGCCGATGAAGGCGCGAAAGTCAGGGTTGGCGCCCTCGCTGGGCGCCAGGCCGCGCCCCGCGCCCAGGCTCAGGTACGAGTTGCGCGCCAGGTAGACCTTGACGCCGCCGACCGCCTCCATCGGGAAGTAGTTCTCCGCGTCGAGCGGCACCGCGCCGAACACCTCCGCGACCACGTCGAACTTCTGCGGCGAGATCGCGTATGCCAGGCCCACGCCAAGCGGGATCTCGGTGCCGGCCTTGATGGTCCGCAGGGTGGCTGGCGCGCCATCGACTCCAGAATCCGTGAAGCTGGTGCTCGAACGCAGGCGGATGCCGCCATTGAGCGAGAGTCGCAGGCGGCGCGTCTGGCCAAACTCCTTGTCGACGATGCCGATCACCTGCGGCATCGCCTTGTTCTCCCCGAGGAAGCGGTCCTCGGTGGACACGGTGGGCAGGTAGATGCTGCCGATCACGCCCACGCCGATCTTGGCGCCGCGGTTGCTCTTGAGAAAGCGCGTCTTGAGGTGCAACCCCACGTTGCCCACGCCCTGCCCGTCCAGCTTGAAGCGCCGCACGTCGGTCTGCGTGACGCGAGCGTCGGGGTCGCGATCACCGCTCATGATCACGAGCGGCAGGGAGGCGCCAAATTCGAACTCCAGCGGCCCCAGCTCCAGGCCATACGCCGCCAGCAGCGTCGCGGCGACGATGTTCTCGATCTCGTAGGTGTTCTCCCCTCCAGCCGAGGTGAACGAGAGCATCTTGTGGCCCAGGTCGAGCACGATGCCAAACGAGATCTGGTTGTGTCCCAGGATGTTCGAAGCGTTGACCGTCAGGTAGCCCCGAGAGTCCATGGCTGGGCGAAAGGCGTTCAGATCGAGGTTCCCGGCAGGCTGCGCCACGGCGGGGGCCGCCGCGATGGCGGTGGCGATCAAACCGAGGATTAGCGGTCGCATGACGGGCATGACGCCTCCGAAAACCGAGAGCCGCTCGGCAGTTGCGGCGAAGACTGGACCTATGTCTGTTACACCAAGACACAGGGGTGGGTCAAACTCACAACCAGCCGGCCGCGAGGCTGCGGCGCGCCTTCGGCCAAGCCGGAAGGCTGCTGGGGCTGTCCCCCTACTGGCTGGGGTCACCCAAGAACTTCTGACAGCCGGCGGGAATCTCGCCCTTGCCTAGCCGCTTCACGCGCAGCGCATAGAAGAAGTCCGCCTTGGCCTTCAGCTCCGCCCGACACGCAGCCACCAGGCCCAGATAGGTGAACGTCGCGTATCGGTTCGCCGCCTCGGGCCCGCCGGACAGCGAGACACACGGGTTGCCGCCGATGGCGTTCTCCGCGCTCCCCACCACCTCGGTAGGCTTCGAGTCGTACGTCTTGCGGGCCAGATCAAGCGCCTGATCCGTGCTCGCCGCGGCCTCCGGAGTGCAAACCTTCTTGGCTGGCGCCTCGCACTTGAGCACCGCGATCCCGTCCGCGGCGCGCTTGTCGTAGGGCTGCACCTCGTTCGAGATGCTCCTTAGATCATTGCACTTGCCAGCGCGAGCCGACACGCCTGCTTGCTGCACCTTGGCACGAACGAACTTGTCCTTCATGGCGTTCCAGCGCCCCTTGGCCTGATCCGCGTAGATGGACTCGTCGGGGATCGTGCGCACCACGCGACCGATCGCCGCCATCGCCGCCGCCGTGTCATCCCGCTTGCTCAGCGCCAGGAAGGACTCGTACTGCCGCTTGGCGCGAGCCTCCAAGTCTGCTTGTCGCAAGAGCTTGTCTGCTTCGCCCGGCGGCGCCTTGAGGGCGCGCAGCGCGAGCGCGCAGGTCCGCAGCTCAGCCCAGCTCTCCTCGCTGCCATAGCGCAGGCACTCGGAGCGCTTGCGGCCTAGCGGGTCATCGCTTATCGCCACCGTGGCCCCGGCGTCTTCGGGTGTCGTTGGTGCCGTCGACGGGACCGCCGCGTCCACCGGAGGCGGCGGCGCCGCTGCGTCTTCTGGGATGACCGGCACGCTGGCGTCCTTGGCGGGCGGCTCGACGGCAGCGGCGGCGTCGACGGTGACCGTGGCGACCACGTCACCGCCGGGCTCCGGCTTGGGCGAGCTGGAGCTGCGACCGAAGGCGAAGTACACGCCGATGCCGCCCAGCACCAGGGCGGCCAGCGCCAGCGCGATCCACAGGCCTCGACCGCGGCCCTCCTCTGGAACGTCCTCGATGGCGTCGCGCGTGAAGACGTACTCTTCGCCCGCATCGACGAACCGCATGCGGACGTGGCCCAGATCAATGACGTCGCCGCGCCGCAGCTCCACCTTGCCGTAGTCCTGGCCGTTGACGCGGACGCCGTTGGAGGACTGCAGATCGCTCACCGTGTAACGCGCGGTGTCGGGCTCGCGGACGATCTTGGCGTGGTTGCGGCTGATCGAGCGGTGGTTGATGACGATGTCGTTCTCGTCGGTGCGGCCGATGATCATCTGCGGCCGCGACAGCTCGAACTCCGAGCCGGCGAAGTTGGACGACAGCACCACCAGACGAGCGTGCCCAAGCGGCGCGGTCAGCGGACCGTGAACCGACGGCGTGGCGATGGGCCGCCCGGTGTGATCGGTGTCCGGGATGGCCACCAGCGTGCGGTTCGGGTTGCCGACGAGCTGGCTCGGCGGCGGCAATGAGCCGGGGGGCGGCGTGCCCACCGGGGCTGCCTCCACCGGCACCGCATCGATCGACGTGGCGGTCTCGATGCGCTCGATGGGCACCGTCTTGGCGTCGTCGACGTGCTCGATGCCCTCGGCCTTGAGGAACAGCTTGTAGTCGCCGATCTGGACCTGATCGCTGACGCGGAGCTGGACCCGCTCGGCGATGCGCGAGTTGTTGACGCGGATGCCGTTGTAGCTGCCGAGGTCCTCGATGGTCACCTCGCCGTTGGCGCGCATGATGCGCGCGTGCCGACGAGATACGTTGCGCTCGGTCAGGCGGATCGTATTGCCCTCTTTGCGCCCGATCGTGATCTCATCGCGCACCAGCGGTACGACCGTGGTTTTCCCCTCGTCATCCTGGATGACCAGCTTAAACATCGGCTTCGTCCCCGTGACCGACGGGCGCTAGGCCCGCAGACTTTGTGGTTGTACCACCGAACTTGCGCGCGGTGCGCCATGCTTGGGCGGCCAGATCGGCTCGATCAACCGGATCATCAACGATCAGGGAAACCGGCCGAAGCGCCGGGACCGGCGCCGCGGCGCCCCCGGTTGGGCGCCCCCGGAACAGAGGAACGCGCCAGCGCAACGGCTGCGACGAGCTGCGGATCATCATCGAATCCGGGGGCGATTGTTGCACCGTTTGGGTTGCCGGCGCTAGGCGTTTGCGAGGAGGACATACGAGGAACATTTCGAGTAGGAATGTTGCGAGGGACCTTGACATGCGGCTGGATCCCGTTTGATTCAAGCAAGTTGCCCGCAGCGGTGGCGTACCAGCCGGTGGTGAGCTTGAGGGCGCTGCCGTCGGACAGGGGAAAGAAAGTCTGCACAGACCCCTTACCATAGGTCGACTCACCAACGAGCCGCGCCCGGTGATTGTCGGCGAGCGCGGCGGCGACGAGCTCCGCCGCCGACGCGGTGCCGGCGTCCACCAGCACCACCACCGGGCCCTCATATCCGCCGGGATGCGCCACCCGCACCTGCTTGCGATCGCGCTCGTGGAGCGTGACCATGGTGCCGCCTTCGAGAAACAGGTCCGCGACCGCGAGCGCTTGATCCACCACTCCGCCGGGGTTGGCGCGCAGGTCGAGCACCACGGCCACCGCCCCCGCCGCCTCGACCTGCGCCAGCGCGCGGCGCACCTCGGTGGCGGTGGATTCGACGAAGCGCTCGATGGTGATGACCGCGATCTCTTCCAGCACGCGATGACTGACGCTGAGGACGCGCCGATGCGCGCGCACCAGCACCCACTCCTTGGGGCGGCGCCAGCCGGGGCGCTGCAGCGACAGGCGCACGCGCGTGCCGGCGCTGCCGCGCAACCGCGCCCGCCATCGCTCGGGGTCGCCCGGCGTCAAGGCGGTCGCCGCCGCCGTCGGCTCACCGTCGATGGACAGCAGTCGATCACCAGGCGAGATCCCGGCTGCCTCGGCCGGGCTCCCGGGCAGCACGGCGGACACCTCCGGCCAGGCCGGCTGGGCTAGCTGGCGCGGATCCAGCGCGGGCGCACGCGGCGGCCCAAGGAGCAGCCCCACGTCCGCGAGCTCGCCCTCGGTGTCCTCCTGCACCTTCTGAAAGCGACGCGGCGCCAGGTACGCCGAGCGCGGGTCGAGCGCCGCGGTCATGCCGGCGATGGCGCTGCGCAGGAGCTCCAGCTCCTGCACCGGGCGAGCGTAGTTGCGCTCGATGATCGAGAGCGCCTCCGCGAACGTCTCGTAGGCGCGGTAGCGAGCGTCCGCGGGCGTGGCCCAGGCCCACAGCGCGGTGGCGAGGATGGCGCCGGAGATGCCCCCGGCCGCCACGTGGCGAAGTGACATGCCGCCACGTTACTGCAACGACGCGGCGACGGCGCGACGACGGCACCGCAGATGATGTCTTCGATGATGGCTTCGCGGGAGCAAGCGCCGCTCCGCGCGCGTGCCCCAACGAGGCGAGCCCCCGCGGGGCGTCACGGCTCGTCGGAGAAGAACGGCATGGGGTCGACCGGCAACCCGGACGGCAGGAGGCGCAGCCGCAGCTCCACGTAGACCCGACGCCGCGCGGCCTGGCCAAGCACGATGCCAGGATCGACGCGCTGGCCGACGGACACCTGCAGCTTGGAGAGCTTGGCCACCAGGGTGAAGTAGCCGTCGTGCTCCACCAGCACGCCGTCATCGAGGCCGCGGATGGGACCGGCGTGGACCACCGTCCCATCGGCGAGCGCGGTGGCCAGCGCGCCTTCGTCGACCTCCAGGTCCACTCCGCGCCGCGACAGGGTGGCGCCAGAGCGCTCGTGGGTGAGGCGGCCAAACGCGCGCGCCACCTGGCCCTTGACCGGGCGCGCCAGCGTGCGGGGCGGCAAGCGCAGCGTGCGAGCCTCCTCGGTCGCCGCGGACAGGCGCGCCGCCGCTTGTTCCAGGTGCGTCAGCTCGTCGAAAAGCAGCGAGACTTCGGAGCGCTCCCGCCCCAAGAGCCACGCCGAAGCCGCGCGGCGGCGCGCGCCCTCGAGCGGCGCCCTGTCTACGCGCGGCCGGCGCAGGCGCAGCGCGGCCCGCGCGCGCGCCGCCTGCTGGCGTCGGGCCTCGTCGAGCTTCTGCCGCACGCTGGCCGCCGCCTGAGCGAGGGCCTCTTGCTGACCCACGAGCTGCTCGAGCACGCGCGCGCGCAGCTCGCCGTCGTCGAGGCGCGCCGCGTCGCGCGAGCTGGCGCCCGCCGCGTCGCGCGAGCTGGAGCCGGCCTGCGCTGGCCCGCCGCCGGCCTGCGCCCCGACGGCGAGCAAGAGCGCGAGCGCCGCGCGCCGCAAGCGGTTCACGATTCTTCCTCACGAGCCACCACCGCCACCGCTGCCGCGAGCGCCGCGAGCGCCATGGCCGCGACCACCAGCACCGCGAGCTCCGTGAGCCCCAGCAGGTCCGCGGAGCCTGGCGTCAGCGCCGCGAGCTGCTGTGCGCTCCAGGTGAGCCCACACGCACCGCCGAGCGCGCCCACCGCCGCGGCCAGCGCCGCGGCCAGGGCGGCCGGCACCAGATGAAACGCGGGGCTCGCGCCCAGGAGGGTCGCCACCGCCAGCTCCCTGCGTGGAGTCCGCCAGCCCAGCCGGGCCACGGCCAGGCCAAGCCACGCGGCGATGCCAGCCACCAGGAACTGCAGGCGCAACGCCCACGGCGCGAGCCGCGCCATGGCGATGGACAGCGTATCTTGCTCCGCCTCCTCGATCGCGACCTGCTCGACGGCCGGATGGCGACGAAGCGCGGCCCAGGTGGGGCTCAGCGGCAACACCTGCTCCACCCCGGGTTGCAGCAGCGCCTCGATGGAGGGCGGCATCGCCGAGGGCTCCACGCCCTCGAGCAAGGTCTCCTCGCCAGCGAGCGAGCGCCGCAGCCGGAGCAAGGTCTCCGACGCGGACACGTACTCGGTCTGGCTCACCCCGCCGAGCCGCGCCACCTCTTCCGTCAGGGCTTGCCCGACGTTGTCCGCGGTGCCCGCGTGCAGGTAGATCACCATGGCGCCGCCTGCCGGCTCACCCCGCTGCGTGACGACCCGGCCCAGGATCAGCCCCAGGCCGGACAGCCAGGTGGCAGCGAGCGCCGCGGTCACCACCCAGACCGCGCGCCGCCGCCCCGCTTTGCCGCGCAGCCAGGACCGGGCGCGACGGATCAATGACCAGAGCGCGCGCACGCTAACCCTGCCCCCCGACCCTGGCCACCAGCGATGCGCCAAACGGCCCCGAGATCAGATCGATCACCTCTTCACAAGCCCCGCCGTCTCGCAGCACGCGCGCGCCGACGTGGGCGTGGGCATGCTCGTGGGAGGACGCGACGGCCACGCTCCTGCGCGCGGCGACGTCGACCGCGCGCAGCTTCCCCGTGGGCTCGCCGCGGACAGCGCGCCGGCTCATCGCGCCCCCGCGCTCCGCGCCAGGGACGGGAACGGCACCACGTTGGCGAAGGACTCGCCGTCGTCGCCTTGCGCCTTCGCGCCCGGCGCGCTGCCGGCGCTGGCGAAGGCGTCGATGGGCATCGCCCAGTCGCCCTGCAGCTCGGCCTCGGTGTGCAGCGGCGCCAGGCGGCCATCACAGAGGTGCCACTGGCTCCAGCCCAGCGCCTCGGCGTGGACCCGCAGCATCGGATCTCGGCCAAAGACCACGCAGGCGGCGCCGCGGGCAGCGGCGCGGTCAAACGCCCGGCACACCAGCTCCGCCCCAGCGGGGTCCTGATCACTCGTCGGGTGATCTGCCAGCAAGATGTCCGGATCTCGGACCAGCGCCCGGGCCACCGCCACGCGCTGCCGCGCCGATCGCGACAGCAGCTCGATGGGCAGCGAGGCCTCGTCGGCCAGCTCCATCGCCTCCAGGGCCAAGGTGGCGCGGTGGATGGTCTGCGAGCGCGGCACGCCGTCGATCTCGAGCGGCATCACCACGTTGAGCTGCGCGCTGCGGTCCTCCAGCAGGCACAGGTCCTGCGGCACGATGCCGATCCGCCGGCGCAGCGCGCGCAGCGACGCCCGGCGCAGCTTGCCCACCTCTCGCCCGAGCAGCGAGATGCTGCCGTTCTCGCACGGCGCCTCGCCCAGCATCGCCGCGAGGAGGCGCGACGAGCCCACGCCGGCTGCGGCCACCACCAGCGCGACCTGGCCGCTGCCGACGGTCAAGGTGGCGTCACTGACCAGGAAGCTCCCCCCGCGCGGGTGCAGCAAGGCGACGCTGGATAGCTCGATCATCCTTCCGTGGTACGCGCATCCCGGCCGCCGGGCAAAAAAACGGCCGCCGCGCGGGGCACCGCGAATTCGCGCCGTCCCCTGCGAACTGGTACCCTGCCGAGCGCATGGGAGCTCTGGCCGCACCGCGTCGCACCGCCTGGCGCCTCGTGCCAGCGGGCCTCCTCTTGACCGCGCTGGGATGCGGCCGACAGGCCGACGAAGACGCCGCAGCAGGGACGGCCGCCCGGGCGCGTGAGCTCGCGCTCGAGCGCAGGCTCGCCACCGCGGAGCGCCAGCTCTCGGAGCTGACGGCGCGCGGGGCAGTGGACGTGCAGCGCGTGGCGGCCGAGCTCTTGGCCAAGGGCAAGGACGCTGGCCTCGCCGGGCCGCAAGGCGCGCAAGGCACGCCCGGCACCGTCGGGCCGCAAGGCGCGCCAGGCGCCGTCGGGCCCGTCGGCCCAGCCGGCCCCGTCGGCGCGCTCGGCCCCGAGGGGCCACCTGGCGCGCGTGGCAACCCGGGGCCGCCGGGCGCCGAGGGCCCCCAGGGAGTGCAAGGCCTGCAAGGCCCGCAAGGGGTGCAGGGGCCGCAAGGTCCCCAGGGGCCCAAGGGGCCGCCGGGCCCGGCCGGGGCGTACGCCGGCAAGAGCGACGTGGTTCGCCGAGAGAGCCGCCTGGCGGTGGGACCCGGGCTCACCGTCACCGTGGTGGCGAGCTGCGACCGCGCCGCCGATCTCATCATCGCCGGCGGCTGCTACGCGGACCCGGCGTGGATGGCGCAGCTCACCGCGTCCCGCCCGCTGGCGCTGGCGGATCCCGCCAGCGCGGCGAGCTGGCGGTGCGACCTGCGCAACCAGTCGCCCGGCGCCACGATCGAGGCGGTCGCCGAGGTGTACTGCGTACGCCCCACTCCGTAGGGCCAACGCTTCGCGAGCGCAGCGCCCCGCGGTCGCTCAGTGAACGCAGCGCCCCGCGGTCGCTCAGTGAACGCAGCGCCCCGCGGTCGCTCAGTGAACGCAGCGCCCCGCGGTCGCTCAGTAGCAGACCACGCCGTTCTGCGAGCTGGGCGGCAAGCCGATGGCCAGCGGCGCGGTCGTGGTCTCGACGCCGCCGTGATAGATGCGGACGCCGGAGACCCCAGGCCCGGCGTCGGTCGCCACCACCGCGCCGCCCGGGCACACGGCGAAATCGGCGATGGCGTGCGACGCCGGCGACAGCGCCTGTGGTGCCACCGCGCCGGTCGCCAGGCTCACCGCGCGCAGCGCGCCGCGGAGCTGGAAGTTCGAGTCGTAGTAGGTCCCGGTTACCAGCAGGCTATCGGTCTCGTCGTCGAGCTCCAGGTGGTTGGCCACGCCGCCGATCGCGGAGTTTGGCACCGCGCAGCTCGCCTGCAGGGTCGCTGGGCTGATCCGCAGCACGCAGCGCGACATGGGCGCGCCAAAGTCCGCGGTGGCCACCAGCAGGTCGCCGCCGAACACGCTGTCGGCGGGAGTCGGCTGCAAGAAGCCCACGGGGTTGCGCTCCGGCAGCGCGCCCTGGCGCATGGCGCCGCTCACCGTGTCGATCACCACCACCTTGGCGTCGCGCACCGCCACGAAGTTCTGCAGCACGCCGCACACCACCATCAGCTCGGTGCCCATGGCCCAGGCCGAGACGCAGTCGGGCTTGCCGTCCGGGTCCAGGCTGCTCAGGTCGAGCAACGAGCGCAGGCCGTTGCGCTGCAGCACCACCACGCCGGCGGTGTCGAGCGCCGGCAAGTACAGGGCGTCGCCGATCACCGCCACGTCCTGCGGGTTGGAGTTGGTGCCGGTGGAGAGCTGGTGCTTGACCTGCAGGGTCGCGGCGTCGAGCACGGTGACGCTGCTCCCGGTGGGACCAAACCGGTTGACGACGAACAGCTCCTTGCCCAGGCGGCGGATCACGGGATCTGCCGCGGCCACCCCGGCGAGCGCGTTGGCGCGAACCGTGCGGGCCTCCACGTCGACCAGCGACAAGACGCCGGTGGCGTTGAAGTCACCGGACACCACCACCGCCTTGACCGGCGCGGTCGGCGGTTGCTCCGGCCCCGGCGGGACGAGATCATCGCCGCAGGCGCCGAGCGAGAGGAGGGCGAGCGCGGCGGGAGCCGCGAAGAAACGAAGACCAGTCGAGATCACGAAACGCTCCTTGATGAAATGAAGCCAGTAGCCGCGAGGATCCCTGGCGAGCTGAGGCCGATCCGGATCCCGCGCCACGCGGCGGGGATCCGACGTCGGCGTCAACCCGCTAGCGCGACCACTCGAGCGAGAGAAAGAAGCTGCGGCCGGGCAGCGGCAGGCCGGCGATATCCGCGACCGCTACAGGGGTGGAGGTGAACCCTGGGCTTGGCGCCGGTTCGAGCGCCTGTTGCTCGACCTGGTGATCGAGCAGGTTTCGGACCTCCAGGGTCAGCGCCAGGTGATAGGCCACGTCCGCGGACAGCCCGGCCGCCAGGAGCTGCCGGGCGGGGACCCGCTGCAGGTTGGCGCGATCGAGGTAGCTCTGCGAGGCCCACGACAGCTCGGCGTGACCGCGCAGCTCGCGCGCGAAGAGCCGCTGGCTCGCCTCGAGCCGCGCCGCCAGCGCGTGCCGCGGGTGCCGCGGCAGATCTTTGCCGTCGTAGCTGCGCTCTGGATCGCGCTGCAGGCTGCGCTGCAGCGTGTAGCTGATGGAGAGCTGCACCGCGCGCCAAAAGCGCGCGCGCGACGCGAGCTCGAGCCCCAGGTTCTCGGCCGCGCCAACATTGACCGGCCGCGCCACGAAGCCGGTGTTGACGAACACGATGGCGTCGCTCGCGCGGTTGTAGAACCCGGCGGTCTCGACGAGGATCTGATCTAGCGCGCCGCGCGCCTGCGCCGGCGCCCACACCATCCCAAGCTCGAGGCTCGGCCCGGTCTCGGAGCGCAGCTCCGGCGAGCCGACGATGAAGCCGCGATCCCCAAACAGCTCCACCAGGGTGGGCTGCCGCGCGTAGAAGCCAGCGCTGGCCTTGACCGCCAGGTCGTCGCGCGCGAGGACCCGCGCGGTGAGGCGAGGGCTCGGCAAGAACTCCGTGCGCGCCGCCATCGGCGGCGTCGCCACCGCCGAGGGCAACGCAGGATCGGTGCGCACCGCGTCGAGCCGCAGCGCGGCGGTCAAGAGCCACTCCGCGACCGCCAGCTCCTCGCCGACGCTGACGCTGACCGCTTGCCGCGCGCCGCGCAAGGTCGCGCCGTCCATCCAGCGGTCGCGGTCGCGAAAGCGCTCGACGCGCCCCTCCAGCCCAAGCTGCACCAGGTGGCGACCGACCGACCGTCGCCACAGCGTCGAGCCTCCGCCGCCGATGGTGAGGTAGTCGCGGTCTTGCGCGGCTAGCCCGATCTCGTTGTCGCGATCAACGAAGCGCTGCCATTCGCCTAGCAGGTACGCGCGATGGTGCGCGTTCCAGGCGCCAAGCCAGCGCTGGTCATCGAGATCGCCCAGCACCATGCCGGTCGACAGCGAGGCATGGAGCGCCGGTGCAGCCACCAACCCCGGCAGGCCGGCGCGGCGCCAGGTGCCGCGCACCCCCAGCACGGTGCCAGTGCCACGGTCGCGGTCAAGCCGCCCCACTCGCACGCTGCCATCGAGCTGGGTCGAGGCGTTGTTGCGCCGCGCGCTCCACGAATCGTCGGTGGCGTTGAGGGGCGTGCCGGCGTCGGAGAACACGCGATAGTCTCCGGCGGAGGTCAGGTACCCGACGCTGGCCGCCACGTCATGGCGGCCGAGGTGTTCTCCCACCCGCGCGCCGAGCCGCCTCACGCCGTAGGAGCCAAGCCCCGCCGAGATCCAGACGCGCTCCCCATCCCGGCCGGGGCCCAGGCGCGTGACCAGGTTGACGGCGCCACCGACCCCTGCCCCACCGAGCTCCGCTGGGACATTGCCGCGATAGATCTCCACGGCCTGCAGCTCGTCGAGCTGGAACCGCCCCAGATCGACGGAGACCGAGGTGAGGCGCGACAGCGGAACGCCATCAAAGAGCACGCCGGTGTGCCCGGGCGCGGCGCCACGCATGGACAGGTGCGCGGAGCCGCCCACCCCTCCGGAGGTGCGCACCTGCGCGCCCACCGTGGTGGAGATGGCCTCGGCCACGGACAGCGCGCGCCCGCGGCGGTCGGCGGTATCGAGGATGGTGACAAACGGCGCGTCACCAAGCGCGCGCCTTCGGTGCGGCGCCGCCTCATCCTCGTCAGCGTTCGCTGGCCGCCCCTCGATGATGACGATGGTCTCGCTGCCGATGGCAGCGGGCGCCGTGTCCGCGACGAAGGACGAGACGATCGGCACCGGGGCCCCTGGCCCGGAAGCAGCGCTCGGCGCTGGCGCAGCTGTGCTCGGCGCAACAGCAGCGCTCGGCGCAACAGCAGCGCTCGGCGCAACAGCAGCGCTCGGCGTAGATGCCGCAGTGCTCGGCGCAGGCGGCGCAGCAGTGCTCGGCGCAGGCGCAGGCGCAGGCGGCGCAGCAGTGCTCGGCGCAGGTGCCGCGGCGGCGCCGCTGGACATGAGCACGCCGATGCAGAACGCCCCCCACGGGGCCAACAGAGATCTAGCTACAGGAGGATCGCACGTCGAAACAGGCATCACAGGCATCAGAGTCACCCCACGTGACGCGAGGTGATCAGGCGCGATCGTGACGCGACATCTTCACCCCGAGATCCCGCTGAACGGGTGTCCTGACTTCCGGATCGACCTACTAGCGGCGCCTTCCCAGTTTCCCAGTGGCTGGCATCTGCCGTGCCGCGTTCGTTCCCGGTAACAGTAGCGGGGGCTGTGCCGGTCTTGCACCGACTTCCCAACGCTCAGCGGGTTTTGCGTCTGAAAAAAGGTCTGCGGTTGGTTACTAGCTCCTCATGTAGGACGTACCGTGACCTGACCAGGCGAGTCAACGACGAAACCGAATGGACGGGCCCTGCGCCGAGAAGTCCCATCCCGCAACGCAGAGAGCCGTCGCGAGGAAATCCCCGGACGGCTCATGAGCGGCTCGTGATCTACCTGCAGCGCTGCAAGGTGGATCCGCCGTTTGCGGCGCGCAATGATCGCGCGCGGGTTGGTCTACAGCCCAACGATGTCCGGCTTCATCGCAGCCAGCGCACCGAGCAGCTCGTCCTTCTCCTTCTGCTGCACCTTGGCGTCGTCGAGCGCCTTGACCAGGTCCTCGACCGTGGCGTTGAAATCAGCCTCGGTGATGCCCATGCCGGTGTGAACCGCCTTCATCTCCTTGCCGGAGTACTTGCACGGGCCGCCGGTGGCCTGGCACACCTGCTCCACCAGCATCTGCTTGAGATGCACGGCGTCGGTGTTGGCGAAGAACTTGTTGATGCGGGCGTCGGCCGCCACGTTGTCAACGAACGCACCGACCACCAGGGTGATCGCGTCCAGGCCGCCAAGGCGCTCAAAGAGCGACTTCTCGGCGGCGACCGCGGTGGTGTCTTCCTTCTTGCTGCCACCACCACACGCAGTGGCCAGAGTGATCGCCGCCAGCGCGGCCACAAACATCGTCCGAATATGCATCGTTGCTTCCTCCGAGATTGCCGTTGTTCGCCCCGCGCGCATCGCGGGCTCGTCACGCTGCCCCTGCGAGCCAGTGGCAGGGGCGGCCTGCTTCGTACTGAATCCCGCGTGAGACTTCCAGAATCCATTGAAAAAAAGCGCTGTCAGGCGCTCTCTCGCCGTGCGGGCGCGGCCCGACGATGCAACCTGCGCACAAGCCGTCGCATGTCCTGCGTTGTGGGTCTTTGCATTGGTAGGTTCGATCACGTGCCAATCGCCAGGTATTGTCAGCGTGACCTTACAATTCCCATGACGAGGCCCGCTATCCCACGTAGCTTTCGCTCGCGATGAAAGACCTGGAGTCCAAGACCTTCCTCATCACCGGTGCCAGCTCCGGAATTGGACGCATCAGCGCGCTGGCGCTGGCCGCGCGGGGCGCGCACGTGATGCTGGCGTGCCGCTCGCGGGACAAGACCGCGGCCGTGCTCGAGGAGATCGGCGCGCGCGGCGGCAAGGCCAGCTACCTTGCGCTCGATCTGGCGGACCTGTCCTCCGTGCGGGCCTGCGCCGCGCAGGTCATCGACGAAGGCACGCCGCTCGCTGGCCTCATCAACAACGCGGGGCTCGCCGGCGCGCGCGGCCTCACCAAGGACGGCTTCGAGCTCGCGTTTGGCACCAACCACCTGGGACACTACCTGCTGACTCGCTTGCTGTTGCCGCACCTCGAGCGCCACGCGCCGGCGCGCATCGTCAACGTCTCCAGCGAGGCGCACTACGGCGCCAAGCAGATCCCCTGGGACGAGCTGACCCGCCCCACCAAGGCCCGCACCGGACTCCCCGAGTACTCGGTGTCCAAGCTGTGCAACGTGCTCTTCACCAAGGAGCTGGCGCGCCGCCTGGCCACGACCCACGTCACCGCGTTCGCCGTGCATCCAGGCGTGGTCGCCACCGAGGTCTGGCGCGAGGTGCCGGCGCCGCTGCGCTGGATCATCAAGCGCTTCATGACCCGCCCGGAGCAAGGCGCGAACTCCATGCTCGCCGCCGCCACCCTGCCCGAGCTCACGCAGATAAGCGGCACCTACCTGGACTGGAACTGTCAGCCGCGGCCCCCCAACAAGCTGGCGGAGGATGCCGCGCTGGCGCTCGAGCTGTGGCAACGCTCCGCCGCCTGGGTTGGGCTGCCCGACTGACTCCCGAGCTCGCCCACGCCAGCCGTCACCCCACCGCGGCCTTGGCCTGCGCCGAGATCCAGACGCCGGAGAGCACGATGCTCGCCGCCACCAACGTCTGCCCACCCGGCGGCTCGTCGAGCAGCAGCGTCGCGCCGATGGTGGTGAACACCGGCTGCAAGTAGATATAGGACGCGACCAGCGACGACTCGGCGTGGCGAAGGCCAATCTGGACCAGCGAGTACGCCGCCACCGTGGGCACCGCCACCAGGAACCCCAGAAACGCCAAGGTGGTGCCGGTCAGCGGCGGCGCCGTGCTCCACGCCACGACCCCCAGCGGAGTCACCAGGGGCACGCCGATGAGAAACAGCACCGCGACGATGGCCCACGGATCGTAGCGCCCGGCGATCTTGCGCGCGAGCGCCAGGTACAGGCCGTAGCTCGCGGCGTTGGCCAGCACCATCAAGCTCCCCACCAGATGAGAAGACGAGAGCGAGAGCTCGTCTGGGCCCACCAGCACCAGGCACCCGATGAACGCCACCGCGATGCCGGCGACGCGCCACCGCGACCACGGCTCGTACCCGAGCGCGATGGAGAACAGCGCGGTGAACACCGGGATGGTGGAGCCCAGCACCACCGCGTTGGTCGCGGCGGTGCGCGCGAGGCCATGGATGAACAGCTCCTGGTTGAGCACCACGCCCAGCACCGCACACAGGATGAACAGCCGCAGATCTCGACGCTCGATGCGCAGCACGCCGCGCGCCCGCGCGATCAGCGCGAACACCAGCGCCCCCCCGACCATCCGCACCAGGACGATGCCCGCAGGCGGCACGTGCGCCACGACCGCCATGCGCCCGACCACCGCCAGCGAGGCAAAGCAGAGCTGCGCCGCGATCAGCAGCAGGTGAACCGTGAGCCGAGAGAGCGCGGGCGCTCCCTGGGTCACGGAGCAGGCTCAGCGGAGTCAGCCACGACCGCCGCCGCCGCCGCCGCTTCGTGCGCCCGTTGCGCGGAGCGCTGCTTGAGCGACCACAACAGGCCCAGCGCGCTGACCCCGGAGGCCACCATGGCCCAGGCAAACAGGTGGTGCTCGCGGATGAGGAACCCGCCGGTGGGCGGCGCCAAGATGAGCGCGATGGACCCCAGCGACTGCGAGATGCCGATCGCGGTGCCTTGCTCGTCGCGCCCCACGACCTGGGTGATGCGCGCGGTGATCGCCGGCCGGAGCACGCCATTGCCGAAGGACAGGATCGTCGCGGCGACGAGCAACATCTCCAGCTTGGAGGCCACCCCGAGGGTCGCGTATCCGGCCACCGCCGCCACGAACGCCGCGACGATGAGCTTGCGCTCACCGTACCGCTTCACCAGCCGCCCGAGGATCCCACCCTGCAGCACGATCCCAAGCAGGCCGGAGTACGCAAACAGCCGCCCGACCTCTTCGGGTCCCCATGGCTTGCCGGCCTCGGTGACGAAGCGACGCTCGGCGAACAACGCAAAGTTGCTGGTGAAGCAGCTAAACGCAAAGGAGAAGAGGAAGAACTGCACCAGCACGCCGCCAAGCTGCGGCCGGCGGAAGTACTCGACGTAGGTGCGAATATCGAAGGCTCCCGGCCGCCGTCCAGCCGGCAAGGCGGCGTGCCCGCCCGAGGCCTGCGGCGGAACTCGCCGATCGAGGAAGACATAGGTACACAGCACCGAGGTCGCGGACATCCCGGCCGCGACCATGAAGGGCACGTGATGCCCAAAGTTTGCCAGCTCGCCGGACACGAACGGGCCGAACAGAAAGCCGATGCCAAACGCGATGCCGATGATGCCAAACGCCTTGGTCCGCTTCTCGGGCGCCGAGTGGTCCGAAACGTAGGCCTGCGCCAGCGTCAGGTTGCCAGCGGTCACGCCGTCGAGCACGCGCCCCAGAAACACCATCCACAGCGAATCAGCAAACCCCAGCACGAGGAAGCCGATGCACGTGCCCACCTGGCTGACCAGCAAGAGCGGTCGCCGCCCGTAGCGGTCCGAGAGCCGCCCGAGGATCGGGCTCGAGATCAGCGAGCACACGGCGTACGACGAGACGATCAAGGTCGCGGTGAGCGGCGAGGCCCCGAAGCGCTCGGCGTAGAACCCGAGCAAGGGCATCACCATCGTGAAGCCAAACACATCGATCAGCACGATCAGGAAGATCGGCAACAGCGGAGAACGCGGCTTCATTAGACCGGCGCAGTGGACCATAGCGTTCGCGCGATTGCATCAACCAGATGCGGAAACTCCTGGCTACCGCACCCGAGCAGCACCTGCGGTGGACGCCGCGAGGCCGCGAGGCGAGATGAAGCCGCGAGGCGGCGAGGCCGCGAAGCCGCGAGGCGCCGAGGCGAGATGAAGCCGCGAGGCGAGATGAAGCCACGAGGCGACGCGGCGAGGCGACACAGCGCGCCGCGTCCGGCGACGGACGCCGACGCACGGCGGCCGTTCTCGCGCAGGTCGATTGGTATGGCCTGCTACCAGCGAGCCTCGAGCGGCGGCCTGGATAGCGATCCATCCGCAGCGACCGCGAACACGCGCCGCTCTTGTCGTGCCTCGTCTTCGAGATGTAATCAGCCTCCGACAACATCACCAACACATTGTTTCACCGACGTGGGTACGCATCCAGTGGCGAGCCTGATGGGAAGGCGCTATCTAGCGTGCGTGCTTCGCTCTCCTTTCGCGCCGGTGGTGCTGCCACTGCTCGCGCTCACTGCAGCAGCGACGCGCTGGGTGATGCAGGGCTCAGGCAACCTCTACACCGCGCTGGCCAAGCGCTTCTATGTGCCAGACCCGGACTTTGGGTGGAGAGAGGCCGAGGCCCATCCGGTGTGGCTCGGGCTCGAGAGCCTCGCCGTCATCGCCGCGGTGGTCGCCGCGACCGTGGTCGCGGGCCTGTGGATCCGTCGTCGCGTGAAGGCGCAGCGAGGCACCACCTTGCTGCGCGCGCTCGCCTGGGTCGCCTCCCCGCTGCCGCTCCTGGTGCCGGTGGCCGCGTTCCTCAGCGGGCTCCCACCTGCCGGGGCCAAGGACGAGCTGCCGGTGGGCGCGACCGCCGCGGCGCCGACCGCTGGCATGGAAGGATCGCTGGAGCTGCCGGCGGGACGGTATGAGGTCCTCGCGCATCGCGGCACCGCGGTCACCGTCAAGATCAAGGCCGGCGGCGATGACCTGGAGGCCCGCTTCGCAGGGGATCCAAAGGGAACCTGGACCGCGACCCCGACGGACTTCGCCCTGCCCATGACCGCGGCGGTGAGCGTCGCCGCGGCCTCCGTGGACACCGGCATCGACCTGCGCACCGAGCACGCGCGCAAGGAGTATCTCCTGGTCGACGCCCATCCCCGGGTCAGCTTTTCGCTCACCCGCCTGCTGGCGGCTCGACAAGATGGCAAAGCCCTGGTCGCGTTTCGCGGGGTCGGGGACCTCGAGCTGCTCGGCAAGAAGACGGCGGTCGAGATCACCGGCACCATGGTGGCGGCGGACGCCGCGCAGCGAGCCCGCCTGGAGCTGACCGGCGAGCGCGCCGTGGTCCTGGTGCAAGCCTCGTTCGTGCTGCCAGTGGCCAGGACCGCGCTCAAGGTGAGCGACTACGACACTGACCAGTTTCCGGTCTCCGTTTCGCTGGTGCTCGCGCACCGCGACTGAATTTCCAAACGTCACTCAAACGCCACGTGGAGAAAACGCCAATGAAGAAGCTATCGATCCTGTTTGTCGCTGCTGCCCTGGTCTTTGCTGGATGCAACAAGAAGAAGGAAGAGGCCAAGGCCCCGCCGGCCCCGGCCGAGCCCGCGCCGGCCCCGGCGCCCGAGGTCAAGGCCCCCGAGCCGGCTCCGGCCCCAACCCCGGCCCCGGCCGCGGACTCGATCAGCGTGTTTGCGACCCACACCGAGCCCAAGCCGGTGGATCCCGTCGAGGTCAAGATCCCCACCTTCAAGGTGGTCAAGGCTGACTTCGATCCGGCCAAGGTCGAGGGCGGCACCGCCGAGCTGGAGCTTGACCTCAGCAGCATCTCCACCGACGATCAGAAGCGCACGGATCACCTCAAGTCCCCTGACTTCATCGACGTCGCCAAGTTCAGCACCGCCAACGTCAAGATCGACAACGTCAAGAAGACCGCGGACAACAAGTTCTCGGCGGACGCGACGGTGAAGTTTCACGGCGCGGAGAAGAAGTTCGCCATCGCCTTCGACGTCACCGAGACCATGGCCGATGGCATCAAGATCCAGCTCGAGCACAAGTTCAGCCGCCTGGACTTTGGCGTGGGCAAGGACTCCAAGGATCCCAAGGAAGCCCCGGTCGCTCCGGAGCTGACGCTCAAGGCCGCCCTGACCCTCAAGAAGTCCTGAGCAGGCAAGGCGGGGTGTCCTGCGGCACTCTGTCTCTTCCCTGGCACTTCCAAGCCCGCGCCGGTACCGGCGCGGGCTTTTTTGCCAGGTCCGCCCCCCCTGGGTTCGGCCGAGTGGAACGAAATCCGCTATGATGCCCGTGTTCTTGCCAGTGAGGGGACTTGTCCAAGCGCCGCGTTCTGGCCATCTCTAGCGACCTCGACCAGCTCAGGCGCATCGTCGCGAGCCTGGAGCGCGCTGGGGCCGTGGTCGACGCAGCTCGCTCGGTCCACTCGATCGCCGCAGATCTGGTGTCTCATCGGTACGTCTTCGCGGGCATCGACGCGGGCGATCGGACCGCCCTGGCCTACCTGCTGTCCAAGCTGCGGGCCAGCGCCCACGTCACCGTGGTCACCGAGCAGGCGCCGCTCGAGGACCTGTTCCACTATCTCGAGGACGAGCGGGTCAACCACGTGGTGGTCGGCGACGCGCTCGATGAAGGTGTCTGCATCACCGCCAGCAAGCTGCTCAGCGGCGACCTGTTCGGCATCGAGAAGTACCTGCCGGCCGACGCCCAGGTGCAGTACTTGCGGCTGCATGACTTCGAAGGCCGGAGCCGGGCCATCGACACCGTCCTGGCCTACGCCGAGAGCGCGCGCTTTCGGCGCCAGACGCGAACCGCGATTGGCCAGGTCTGCGAAGAGCTGCTGATGAACGCCCTCTACGACGCCCCGGTGGACGAGCAAGGGCGGCAGATCTTCGCGGACGTGGATCCGCACGCGCGGGTCGGCATCGGCTCGCCCCGGCCGGTCTCCATTCGCTACGCGGCCACCGAGGACCAGTTCGCGATCGCCGTGCGAGACCGGTTCGGGCGCCTGGCCAAGTCCACCATCCTCGCGTACATCGACAAGTGCCTTCGCGCCACCTCCGCCGAGGAGCAGATCGATCGCAAGACCTACGGCGCGGGCCTTGGCCTGTACATGGTGGCCAACGCCACCGCGACCTACGTCGTCAACGTCGCCCACGACGTGGCGACCGAGGTGGTGTGTACCTTCGATCGCACGCCGCGCACGCCGCTTCGCCAGGTCGGGGTGTTCGTCCATCCCTTCGGCGCCGAGCTCCTGCGGCCCATGACCCAGAGCGGCGCCCTGGATGAGCCGGCGGCGCCCGCAGGAAGCGAAGGCAACGCCGCCGCGACGCAGGAGCGAGGCTGATGGAGCGTCAATTTGGCCCCTATCGCCTGGTGCGCCAGGTCGCCGTGGGCGGCATGGCGGAGATCCACCTCGCCAAGGCCAAGGGCATCGCCGGCTTCGAGAAGTACGTCGCGCTCAAGATGATCCATCCCAACTTCGCCGAAGACGAGCAGTTCATCGACATGCTCGTGGACGAGGCGAAGATCGCGGTGCAGCTCACCCACCACAACATCGCCCAGACCTTCGACCTGGGCCGGGTCGGCGACACCTACTACATCAGCATGGAGTACGTCGACGGCGCCGATCTGTACAAGGTGCTGCGCCGGGCCTCGGAGCAAGACATCGAGTTCCCGCTGGATGTCTGCGCGTTCATCGCCAAGGAGATCGCCTCCGGCCTGGACTACGCGCATCGCAAGCGCGACGTCACCGGCCAGCAGCTCGGCATCGTCCACCGCGACGTGTCCCCACAGAACGTGCTCCTGTCCTACGCCGGGGAGGTCAAGCTCGTCGACTTCGGGATCGCCAAGGCGACGATGAAGGTCAAGCAGACCGCCGCTGGCGTGATCAAGGGCAAGTACTACTACATGTCTCCGGAGCAGTCCTCCGGCGGCAACGTCGACTCGCGCTCTGACATCTTCTCTGCCGGCATCGTCCTCTACGAGATGATGACCGGGCAGATGCTCTACCTGGAAGAAGATCTGCACCGCTTGCTCAGCATGGTGCGCCGCGCGGACATCGCCTCACCCTGCACGCTGCGCCCAGGGATCCCGGCGCAGCTCGAGCGCATCGTCATGCACGCGCTGGCCAAGTCGCCCGCGGACCGCTACCAGAGCGGCGCAGACCTGGCCAACGACCTCGAGCGCTTCTTGCACGCCTACTCGCCGGTGTTCACGCCGGCCAAGATGGTGGCGCTGCTGCGGCGCTCGGTGGGGGACCCCACGCTCAGCATCGAGAGCCCGCACGTCGATCGCGTCGAGTCCTCCGACTCCATCCCGCTGCTCGATGACAGCCAGCTCATGCGCGAGCCCGGCGAGATGCGCGACAGCAACAGCGTCATCTTCCGGGTCAAGCCGAGGCCGCTCCACGACTTCCCGCCCATCGACACCAACGCCGCCACCGACAGCGGCGTGGCGGAGCCACCCTCGAGCCGCCGCCCGGGGACCAACGGGGCCGCCGATCCGCCGACCAACCGCCGCCCGGGGACCGGCGGCGTGGCCGATCCGCCGACCAACCGCCGCCCGGGGACCGGCGGCGTGGCCGATCCGCCGACCAACCGCCGCCCGGGGACCGGCGAAGCGCCGATGCGCGCCGCCGACGTCTCCGGATCGAGGGTGGGCGACTCCACCGCCAGAGGAGTCGCCGCGCCCGACCCCCGCGCTCCCCGGCGGCCGGAGGTCAGACGCCCGAGCAAGGAGCTCTCCAAGGTGCGGGCGGCGACCGCCCCCCTCATGGCGCCGCACTCCAGCGATCCGGTGCCCATCGAGGTAGACGACGACGTGCCCAGGCGCACGGCGCCTCGCGCGGTGTCGCGCCCGCAGCCCGCGGCGGCCGCCGTTCGCCGCGATTTTCACGAGGACACCCGAGAGCTCCCCGACGGCTTCAACGAAGAAGACAGCGGCCCGGCTGGCGCGCCACCCCCGCCGCCGCGCCGCCGCCGCGCGCGCGACCGCCGACCGCGGTTCCCAGCGTGCTCGCCAGCAGCGCCAGCGCCAAGCTCCCCGCCGCCGCGGCGCCATCGAAGGTGCCCCCTGCTGCCAGGCCGGCGGCGCCGCCACCTGTCGTGACCGCGGTGACGGTGATGCCGGTGTTTGGCTTTGACGACGTCGAAGGCGGCGACAGCACGCTGGTGTCTTCCATCCCCACCTTTCAGGCCGATCCGAGCAGCTTTGGCGGCTTTGACGGAGAGGTGGAGAACACGATGGTGCAGGCGCGTGTACCTGTGCCTGAGCACACCGACTACGGCGAGACCCAGATCCGCTCGCAACCTGTGGCCAACGAGCAAGCCGACAAGCGCACCGGTGACGAGGAAGATGGGCCGACCGCCCCCGGTCGGCGACCGCTCCCACGCTCGCCGCGCCCGGCCGCGCCCGCGGCGCTGTCCGCCCGCAACCCCACCCCTTCCGTCAGCGAACTTCGCCGGCCGCGGCCCTCTCGCAGCACCCCCGCGAGCGGCAGCCCCAACCTCTTGCAGGCCATCGTGGCCGCGCCTGGCAGCGAGCCGATGCCCGCGGCGCCGCGCGCCGCCCCGCCGCCCAAGCCACCTCCGCGCGCCACCCCGCCGCCCAGCCCTATCGTCCTGCCGGCGGCCTTCGAGCCCACGCAACCGGCACTGCCCACCTATGTGCCGGTCGCCGGACCGGATCAGCCCACCGGGTTCTCGTTGCCGGTGATGGCGACGTATCCGCAGCAAGGGCCCGGGCCGTTGCCGGAGCAACCTGCCCCGTTTCAGCAGCAGCAACCAGGACCGCTCGCGCACCACTCGGGGCCGCACGTCTTGCAGCCCCCCGCGGGCGCGCCGATGGCTCCGCTACACCACTCCGCTCCGCACGAGCTGCCGCCTGCGTATGCGCACCTGTCGGCGCAGTTTCCGATGAGCGCAGGGCAGATGGTGGATCCGATGACCGGCCAGCACCAGCTGACCGGCCAGCACCCCGGCGGGCTCGCGAGTGGCTCCTATCCGCCCGCACACTACAGCGGCGGCTATCCCATGATGGCGCCCGGCGCGTTCCCGCAAGGCAACGCGGGCGCGACGATGACCGGCCGCATGCGCGCGCTGGAGATCGATGAGATCCCTGCGCACTACCGCATCCGGCGCGAAGGGCCGCGCTGGTTCGTGCTGCTCGCCATCGCCCTGACCGCGGTGGCAGCCGCCGCCACGGTGACTTTCCTGGTGCTCCGCGCCAACCGACAGGATGCCGTCGCCAGCGCGGCGCTGCGCATCGAGTCCTTCCCCGCGGCCGCCGCGGTGTATGTGGATGACCAGAAGCTCCCGGACCCCACCCCCGTCATCTTCAAGAACGTCGTTCCTGGGGGCCGCTACAAGGTCCGCATCGAGCTGCCTCACCACGTGTCGTACGCCGGGGAGGTGGTCATCGGCACTCGCGGTGGCGAGGTGGTGCTAAACCCCACGCTGCGACAGCTCACCGGCACCTTGCGGATCACCAGCACGCCGCCTGGCGCGGAGATCACGATCAATGGCGAGCCGCGTGGCCGCACCCCGCTGACGCTCCGCGACCAGGACCTCAACACCAAGCAGCTCGAACTTCGTCTGGCCAAGTACGATCCGTTCCGGCAACAGATCACCTGGGATGACAAGACCGAGCTGACGATCGACGCCACCCTGACGCCGGCCGGCCAGAAGCCGCGCTGACCGACATCAGCGACAACGTGCGGAGTCATCAGACCGCCGCGTGTGGCCTGGTCGAGCGCCTCGTCCCCGTCGGCAAAACCGCGCGCGTCGCGCGTCGCGCCGAGAAGTGATGTGATAGCGTTTCGTCCCATGCAACCTGCACGTCAACAAGCGATGGGTGAGATCACGACCCTGCTGGGCCGCGGCGCCAGCTTCGAGGGCAAGCTGACGTTCGAAGGCACCGTCCGCATCGATGGCAAGTTCAAAGGCGAGGTGTTCTCGGACGACGTGCTCGTGATCGGCGAGGGCGCGATCGTCGAGGCCGAGATCGACATCGGCGAGGTCATCATCCAGGGCACGGTGATCGGCAACGTCAAGGCCAAGCGCTCGATCGAGATCCACGCCCCCGGCCGGGTCAAGGGCGACCTGCATACGCCCAGCCTGCAGGTCGACAAGGGCGTCATCTTTGAAGGTCGTTCGTTCATGGAGGGCCTCACCGCCGCGCCCAAGGCAGCCCCTGCCGCCGCCGCCGCCAAGCCGGCTGAGGCAAAGGGTCCGCAGCCCGTTCGCTGACGTCTCTGCTGGGCCGCGGTCAGGCCGGGGACAAGCCTCGTCAGCCTCCGGCCAGCCTCCGGTCAGCCCCCGGCCAGCCGCGCGGTGCCGCGCGATCGGTCGCCCGAGCGGTTGCCCTGAGAGCGGTCGGCTGGGAGGTCGGCTGATAGCAACGCCGAACCGCCTCCCGCCCCCTCGCCCGCAGGCTCCGACCATCATCCCCACGGCTGCTGGGGTGGTCCGACCAAGGCCAGGGATCTCCTTTCTCTGGCCCAGCATCCGGAGTGCGGTCGCCTAACCTGGTGATCGTACGCAGATGCGGCGCAATGTCGCAGTCGGATGCCAAACCTGCGGCATCCCATGGTTGACACGCCCCACGAGGGGAGCTTATAAGCGCCCCGCCCTCGCCCAACACCTTGGATTCAAAGAGGTTGACATGGATCAGACCCTGCTGGTCACGGCCGCAGCCGCAGAGCATCCTCTCATCGATATCGACTGGACCGTCCTTCTTCAGTTTGGACTGTTCGTGATCCTATTCGTTGCGAGCAACAAGCTCCTCTTTCAGCCGTACCTTCGCCTGCGCGAGCGTCGGCGTCTCGGCATCGAAGGAGCCAAGGCTGAAGCGGAGACGATGTCCGCGCAGGCCGATACCAAGCTGGCGAGCTACGAGAAGCAGCTCGGCGCAGCGCGCGCACGCGCCAACGACGAAGCGCGAAAGATCCGCGCGGAAGCCGCGGCTCACGACAAGGAAGTGACGGACAAGGCCAAGGCGTCCGCGCAGGCCGCCATCAACCAGGCGCAAGCGAAGGTGCGCAGCGAGACCGACGCTGCTCGCAAAGAGCTGATGGCGCAGGCAAGCAGCCTGGCCTCGTCGATGGCCACTCGCCTGCTTGGACGAGAGGTTGCCCCATGAGCCCGATGTTGTCCCGCAAGTCGTTTGCGCCCGCGCTGCTGGCGCTGGTGCTGGGAGTCGCCGCGCTGGCGGTGTCTGCGCCTGCGCAGGCACAGCCCACCGAGCCCCCGGCCGCGCCCCCAGGCGAGACCCCGGCCGCTGCCCCTGCGGCCGATGAACCCGTCCATGCCACCGCCCCTGGGGAGATGACGATCCAGGCCGCACCTGCTGGGGAGCCGGGCGCAGACGAGCATGGCGCCGCTGCGCACGAGCACGACGCCGCTGGTGCGCATGTCCATGGCGACGGCGCGGCCGACGCAGCGCACGGCGCGCCCGACGCAGCGCACGCGCGGCCGACGGCGCCGCCGATGCTCACGGCGCCGCCGGGGCGCACGGTCACCACGAGGATCCGAGCAAGAGCTTCAACTTCACGAAGATCTTCTACGGCGGCAAGGACCGGCAGGGCGGCACGTACGGCGATGGCGTCGAGGGCCCGGACAACGCGCCCGAGCAGCCGATGTCTGCGCCGTTCATCCTGATGCTGGTCAACTTCGGCCTGCTGCTCGTCATCCTGGCCAAGTACGGCGGCCCGGCCGCGCGCAAGATGGCCGAGTCTCGCTCCGATCAGATCAAGCAAGCGCTCGATGAGGCGTCTGCGCTGCGCAGCAAGGCCGCTGCCAAGCTGGCCGAGTACGAGGCGCGCCTGTCCGAGGCCGACGCCGAGATCACCAAGATGGTGGAGGGCATGCGCGCCGACGCGGATGCCGAGAAGGAGCGCATCCACGCCAACGCCGCCGCCGTCGCCGCTGCCATGCAGCGCGACGCGGAGCTGCGGATCGCCGCCGAGATCGAGCGCGCCCGCACCGAGCTGCGCGCCGAGGTGACCGCTGCTGCCGTGGCAGCGGCGGAGAAGGTGTTGGCGGCCAAGGCCAACACCGCGGACCAGGGCAAGCTCTTTGAGCAGTTCATCGGCGACCTGCAGCGCACCGCGACGCAGCGCGCCACCACCACGCAGATCCCCAAGGAGCCGTCGTAATGGTGTCCGGAAGCCTCGCCCGCCGCTACGCGCGCGCGATCGTCCAGATCGGCATCGCGCAGGGTAACCTCGATCAGCTCGGCGCTGATCTGCGCAGCTTCGCTGCGGCCATGAAGACCTCGGCCGAGCTGGTCTCGAGCCTCACCAACCCGGCGATCCGACGCGCGGATCGCCGCCGGGTGATCGACGCGCTGCTCGTCCACTTCAAGGCCGCGACCGCCAGCAAGACCTTGATCTCCGTCCTCCTCGATGGCGAGCGCATCGGCACCTTGCCGATGATCTCGCGAGAGGTCGACTCGATGATCGAGGCCCGCGCTGGCCGCGTCTCCGCCGAGGTCACCTCGGCCACCGAGCTGTCCGCAGCTCAGGTCGCCCAGCTCACCACCGTCCTCGAACGGCTGTCCGGCAAGAAGATCGACGTCGTCAAGCGCCTCGATCCGTCGCTCATTGGCGGCGTGGTCGCCAAGGTCGGCGACATCGTATACGACGGCAGCCTCCGCTCCCAGCTCCACCTGCTTCGCGACGAGCTCACGAAGTAAACGCGCGAACCCAACGGCCCCGCCCAGGAACGAACCATGGATATTCGAGCCGCAGAAATCAGCGACATCATCCGCAAGCAGATCGAGAACTACGACAAGAAGGTCGAGGTCACCGAGACCGGAACCGTACTGACCGCAGGCGACGGCATCGCCCGCGTCTACGGCTTGTCGGGAGCGATGGCCGGCGAGCTGCTGGAGTTCGAAGGCGCCCACGGCAACAAGGTCCAGGGCATGGTGCTCAACCTCGAGGAGGACAACGTCGGCGTCGCGCTCCTCGGCAAGTTCGAGACCATCCGCGAAGGCGACGTGGTGCGCCGCACCGGTCGCATCGTGGAGGTGCCGGTGGGTGAGGAGCTGATCGGCCGCGTGGTCAACGCCATCGGCATGCCGATCGACGGCGGCAAGCCGCTGACCGGCAGCAAGCGCCGCCAGGTGGAGATCAAGGCGCCCGGCATCATCGCCCGCAAGTCGGTGCACGAGCCGATGCAGACCGGCATCAAGGCCATCGACTCGATGATCCCGATCGGCCGCGGCCAGCGCGAGCTGATCATCGGCGACCGTGGCGTCGGCAAGACCGCCATCGCGATCGACACGATCATCAACCAGAAGGGGCAGAACATGTTCTGCTTCTACGTCGCGATCGGCCAGAAGCAGTCGACGGTGGCCTCCGTCGTCGACCGCCTCACCAAGGCCGGCGCGATGGAGTACACGACGGTGGTCGTCGCCGGCGCCTCGGAGCCGGCCCCGCTGCAGTTCATCGCGCCGTACACCGGCGTCACCATGGCCGAGTACTTCCGCGACTCCGGCCGCCACGCCCTCATCGTCTACGATGATCTCTCCAAGCAGGCGGTGGCGTACCGCCAGCTCTCGCTGCTGCTCCGCCGCCCGCCGGGCCGCGAGGCGTACCCGGGCGACGTGTTCTACATCCACAGCCGCTTGCTCGAGCGCGCGGCCAAGATGTCGGACAAGGAAGGCGGCGGCTCGCTGACCGCCCTGCCCATCATCGAGACCCAGGCCGGCGACGTCTCGGCGTACATCCCGACCAACGTCATCTCGATCACCGACGGCCAGATCTTCCTCGAGGCCGACCTGTTCTACTCCGGCATCCGCCCGGCGGTGAACGTCGGCATCTCGGTGTCGCGCGTCGGTGGCGCCGCGCAGACCGGCGCCATGAAGAAGATCGCCGGCCGCCTGCGCCTCGAGCTGGCGTCGTACCGCGAGAAGGCGGCGTTCGCGCAGTTCGGCTCGGACCTCGACCGGGCCACCCTGTCGCAGCTGCAGCGCGGCGAGCGCATGACCGAGCTGCTCAAGCAGGCGCAGTACTCGCCGCTGTCGATGGAGGAGCAGGTCATCGTGATCTACGCCGGCACCAACGGCTACGTCGACGACTACCCGGTGGCCGTGCTCGGCCGCTACGAGCAGGAGCTCATGACCTTCATGCGCGCCCGCAAGCAGGACGTCATCGACGAGATCCGCACGGTCGGCAAGATTGGCCCGGACGCGGAGAAGCGCCTGCGTGACGCGCTCGCCGAGTTCGCCAAGCAGTTCCAGACCTCGGCCGTCGAGGAGAAGAAGGCCTAAGCCATGCCTTCGCTGAAGTCAATTCGCAAGCGGATCGCCTCGGTGAAGAACACCCGCAAGATCACGCGCGCGATGAAGCTGGTGGCCGCCGCCAAGCTGCGACGCGCGCAGGACGCGATCATCGCGGCGCGCCCGTACACGCGCGCGTTGACGCAGGTGGTCTCGGAGCTCTCCGGCGTGGCCGGCCCCGACGCCCATCCGCTGTTCGCCGACCGCGGCAAGAAGAAGGTCGCGATCGTGGTGTTCACCAGCGATCGCGGTCTGGCCGGCGCCTTCAACGCCAACGTGGTCAAGACGGTCGAGCGCTTCACCGCGAGCGAGCTCGCCGACTCCGAAGAGGTGACGCTGCGCCTCATCGGCAAGAAGTCCAACCAGTACTTCTCCCGCCGCGCGGCCAAGATCGCCAGCTTCGATGCCGCGCCCACCGGCGCCACCGCGCTGCAGCTCTCGCACGACACCGCGGCGCGCGTGATCGACGACTTTCTGACCGGCAAAGTCGACCGCGTGTACATGGTCTACAACGAGTTCAAGAGCGCGATCAGCCAGAACACCACGGTGCAGCAGATCCTGCCCGCGGTTCCGCCCGCCAAGCCGGCGGCCAAGGCCGACAAGGCCGCGGACAAGGGCGGAGAGCACCAGGTGGACTTCATCTACGAGCCGTCCAAGCAGGAACTCTTGCAGCGGCTGGTGCCGCTGTACGTGCAGATCGGCCTGTACCGCGCGGCGCTCGAGTCGATCGCCGGCGAGTTCGGCGCCCGCATGAGCGCGATGGAGTCGGCGACCAAGAACGCCGGCGAGATGATCTCGCGGCTCACCCTTCAGTACAACCGGGCCCGCCAGGCCGCGATCACCAAAGAGCTCCTCGAGATCATTGGTGGCGCGGAGGCGCTCAAGGGCTGATCGAACTTTTCCCCAACGCATCTTCATAGAGGAAGCGAGCAAACCATGGCTACCACTGATTTCTCTCCCAACTCGATGGGCCGCGTCGTCCAGGTCATCGGACCGGTCGTCGACGTGGCGTTCGACTCCGCCGAGCTGCCCGAGATCTTGACCGCGCTCCTGGTCACCAACCCGGCGATCGACAAGCGCGACGACAACCTGACGATCGAGGTGGCGCAACACCTCGGCGAACACATGGTTCGCTGCGTCGCCATGGACACCACCGACGGCCTGGTCCGCGGGCAGTCGGTCAAGAACACCGGCTCGCCGATCTCGGTGCCGGTGGGCCGTGAGGTCCTCGGCCGCATCATGAACGTCATCGGTGAGCCCGTGGACGAGGCCGGCCCGCTCAAGGCCGAGAAGCGCAGCGCGATTCACCGCTCGGCGCCCAAGTTCACCGACCAGGCCGTGAACGTCGAGATGTTCGAGACGGGCATCAAGGTCATCGACCTGCTCGCTCCGTATCGTCGCGGCGGCAAGATCGGCCTGTTCGGCGGCGCCGGCGTCGGCAAGACCGTGCTCATCCAGGAGCTCATCAACAACGTCGCCAAGAAGTCGGGCAGCTTCTCGGTGTTCGCCGGCGTCGGCGAGCGCACCCGCGAGGGCAACGACCTCTTCCACGAGCTCGCCGACGCCATCTTGTTCGATGGCTCGACGGTGCTCTCCAAGACCGCGCTGGTGTACGGCCAGATGAACGAGCCGCCGGGCGCCCGCCAGCGAGTGGCGCTGTCCGCGCTGACGGTCGCGGAGTACTTCCGCGACGTCGAGAAGCAGGACCTGCTCCTGTTCGTCGACAACATCTTCCGGTTCACGCAGGCCGGCTCCGAGGTGTCCGCCCTCCTGGGTCGCATCCCGTCCGCCGTCGGTTATCAGCCCACGCTGTCCACCGAGATGGGCGGCTTGCAGGAGCGCATCACCTCCACCAAGGATGGCTCCATCACCTCGGTGCAGGCCATCTACGTGCCCGCCGACGACCTCACCGACCCGGCGCCCGCGACGGCGTTCGCCCACCTGGACGCCACCACGGTGCTAAACCGCGCCATCACGGAGAAGGGCATCTACCCGGCCGTCGATCCGCTCGACTCGACCTCGACGATTCTGTCGCCTGCCATCGTCGGCGAGCGCCACTACAAGGTCGCCCGCGAGGTGCAGCGCATCCTGCAGCGCTACAAGGATCTGCAGGACATCATCGCGATCTTGGGCATGGACGAGCTGTCCGAAGACGACAAGCTCACGGTGTCCCGCGCCCGCAAGATCGAGAAGTTCATGGGCCAGCCGTTCCACGTCGCGGAGACCTTCACCGGCATCAAGGGCATCTACGTGTCCAAGGAAGACACGGTCCGCTCCTTCGAGGAGGTGCTGCAGGGCAAGTGTGACGACCTGCCGGAGCAGGCCTTCGAGATGACCGGCACGATCGACGACGTGCGCGCCAAGGCGGCCGAGCTGGCCAAGAAGGCGAACTAGTCATGGCATCGGGCACGCTGTCCACGTTCCTCGGCATCAACCTGGTCACCCCGCGCGGCGTGGTGGCTCACGCCGAGACCGACGCGATCACGGCTCCCGGCGAGCTCGGCGAGTTCGAGCTGTTGCCGGGGCACGTGCCAATGCTGACCGCGCTGCGGCCAGGGGTGCTCACCATCGGCGAGAAGAGCCGCGCTCGCTACGCGGTCTCGGATGGCTACCTGCGCATCGACTTCGACGGCGCGGTGGAGATCCTCGTCGAGAAGGCGGTCCCGGCCGCCGAGGTGGACGTGGAGGCGGCGAAGAAGGACCTGCGCGCCGCCGAGGCTGAGCTGGCCAAGTGGGACGACAAGCCCACCGATGGCGACTGGCAGAACCTGATGCACCGCGTGCAGTGGGCCCAGGCCTGTCTCGACGTCAAGGCTTCGTAGTCTTGGCGAGCGCCGCGCTCGATCCGCGATTGACCGTGCGGATCCTGCGCCGGACCGCGTTGCGCTACCGGCGCGGCGCCGATGTGGCGATGGACCGGCCTGCGCACGTGCGCGCCTCCTCCGCGCTGTGCCGGTTGGGCCAGGCGCTCGTCGTGCTGCAGGACGACGCCGCCTTCGTTGGCGTGGTCGATCCGGACACCGGCTGGGTCGACGACCTGCCGCTGCCCGCGGGACCGGACGGCCGACGGGTGTTTGACGCCGCTCGCGGCAACAAGGCGCACAAGCCGGACTTCGAGCTGGCGTTCGCGGACGGCGACCGCGTGCTGGCGATGGGCTCCGGTGGCCTGGCCGCGCGCCAGGGCGCCTTGACCTGGCGGCCCGGCGGCCCGCCGCAGGTCGTGGCCTTGCCGCGGCTCTACGAGCACTTGCGGACAGCGGTGGTGGCGCCCGGAAACCTCAACCTCGAGGGAGGCGCGCGCCTGGGCGAGCGCCTCTACCTCGCCAACCGCGGCGGCGACCGCCTTCCTGACCCGCCGCCGGTGACCGAGGGCGCTGGACGGGGCCCCGAGCGCGCGAGAGAGACCCAGGATGTCTTGATCCTGCTTCCGCGCGCGGGCCTGGCCGCGCTCCTGGACGCCCCGCACAGCGCGCCGCTGCCCGCGCTGCAGCTCCACGCGGTGGACCTGGGCGGCCTGCCGCTGTCCAGCGACCAGCGCAGCGCCGCTGACCTGCCCCGCTCCCCGCGCCTGCACTTCACCGACCTGGCGCCACGAGATGAGCACAACCTGTGGTACCTGGCCGCCGCCGAGCACACGACCAGCTTCTACGATGACGGCGAGGTCGCCGGCAGCGCGCTAGGCACCATCAGGCTGCCAGAGGCGCGAGAGGCGCCGAGAGGCCCGAGAGGCGCGAGAGGCCCGAGAGGCGCCAGGCGCCGCAGACGACGGCGCGCCAGTGCTGCGCTATGCGCCCGTGCTCGACGAGCGCGGCGCGCTGGCGATCGACAAGCTCGAGGGCGTGTGTGGCCACGACCTGCCCGGCCGGCTGTGGGCGGTGACCGATCCAGATGCGCCCGATCGCCCCGGCGAGCTGCTCGAGCTCGAGCTCACCGGCCCCTGGTGAGCACCGGGCGCGGGCAGCTCATCCTTCGCGCCCTTCGCTCCCTTCGCGCCCTTCGCGCTCTTCGCGCCCTTCGCGCCCTTCGCGCCCTTCGCTCCCTTCGCTCCCTCGCTCCCTTCGCGCCCTTCGCTGCGGGGCCGCTCGTCAAAGCTCGCGCGTGGTGGACTGGCGGCGTCCCTGCCCCACGGTCCGTCCCCCGCGCGCAGCCAGCGCGCGGCGGCCAGCTCGCGCACCTGGCGCAAGGCGTCCTCGGCGCGGGCGATGTCCCCCAGCCGCGGCAGCGGGCTCGATTCGCGCGCGGCCTCCAGCGCTGGCGTCAGCGCGCGCGCCTGGTCCATGACCTGGGGAATCGGCAGCTCGCCGCGCTTGATGGCGAACAACGTCGGTCGAAGCGCATCCGGCACCTGCACCGTCGGCGGCTCGCCGCGCAGCCAGCGGATGGCCAGGTCGAGCAGGCGGATCAGGTTGTAGGCGTTCTTGGGTCGCAGATCTCGCGGCGGCTCGAAGGCTCGGCCGCCCGCCGCGGCGAAGGTGGCCAGCGCGGCCCACTCGTTGCTGGCCAGGAGGCCTTGATCGTAGAGCGAGCGATAGAGCTGCTTGAGATAGTCCCGCCCGCGGCGCACCGCGTCCTCCGGCGTCGGCGCCATGATGGCCGCGCGCTCCGCCAGGCGCTCCGCCGCCGCGTCCAGGCTCAGCGTCGGCTCGGCGGCGAGCCAGCCAAGGAGCAAGCTGCGGTGATCTGCCAGGCGCTGGTTGTGCTCCAGGCGGTCGAGCTGTGACAGCGCGTAGCGGCCAAAGCTGCCGTAGATCTCGCGCGACAGAAAGGCCGTACGGCAGCCGAGCAGCACCTCGCCCATCTCATCGGTCGCGGCCGGCGCGGAGAACAACATCTCCAGCGTGTTGGGATCGGCGCGCAGCGCCTGTCGCACCGCCTTGCCGATCTCCCAGTACATCAGCGAACCGTCGAGCGACACCAGATCGAGCGGCGGCTCCACCAGGCCCGTGGTCCACGGAAACGGCAGCACGAACACGCCGCGCCGATCGTCATCCGAGCCGCGCTCGGCCAGCCCCCAGGCGCGCGAGCCCACCTGCGCGTCGATGACGATGCACGGCGCCAGCGCCTGCCAGCTCGCCGCCCGGCGCTGGGCGTAGCGCACCACGCCCAGCTTGCGAGGCACCACTTCGTGGCGCAGGTAGCGACCGCGCGTGCCGTCGAGGAACGACACCTCCACCAGGTCCTCGCTGGTCGAGGCGACCCGGCCAACGGCGCCCTGCGGCCGCAGCACGCCGTCTTGTTCGCGGTCGACGCGCGTCGTGATCTCGGTGCCAGCCGGCAGCGGCACCGAGAGCAGATCGAGATCCGGAAGGCCACCGAGCCGAAGCGCCATGCGGCCACAGTAGCAGGCGTCGCCCTGCGCCGCCCGCCGCCGCGACTTACGCCGGGCCGAAGGCGGCCAGCGGGATCTCGAGGCTCGAGCGGTCCTCACGCGCCAGGAGCTGCGCCTTGGCGGCCACTCCGGGCAGCACGTTCTGAGCGTAGTACAGCGCGGCGTACTTCTTGCCGTCGTAGAACGCGCGGTCCGGATGCCCCTCGGCGACCTTCTCCACCGCGGCGCTGGCGCGCACGCCGGCGTCGAGCAAGAGCCAGCCGACCACCGCCTCGGACATCATCTCCAGGAAGCGGTTGGCCGCGAGCGGCACCATCTCCATCTTGCCGCCGCCGAACCACATCATGAACTTGGCGCCGCTCGCGCCCAGCGCCTCCATGGCCTGCGCCAGCACCGCCACCGCGTCCTTGTAGACCGGGTGCTCCTTGTTGGCGGCGATGAACGTGTTGACGTCCTTGGTGAACGCGGTCACGTTGGCCCCGCCTCGCGACATCAGCTTGCGGCCCACCAGATCCAGCGCCTGGATGTGGTTGGTGCCCTCGTAGATCGAGAGGATCTTGGAGTCCCGGCAGTACTGCTCCACCGGCCAGTCCTTGAGGAAGCCGGCGCCGCCATAGACCTGGATCGCGGTGGCGCAGATCGTGAACGCCTGGTCAGAGCCGTAGGCCTTGAGCAGCGGCACCAGCAGATCCACCTGGCCCTGGTGGTACTCGATCAGCGCCTTGTCGCCGCCGGTCTTCTCCAGCGTGTAGGCGCGATCGACGTGCATCGTCAGCTTGACGGCGAGCGCGCGGATGCCCTCGGTGCGGGACTTCATGTCCAGGAGCATGCGGCGCACGTCGGCGTGCTCGATGATGGGCACCCGCGGCGCGCTGGCGTCCTTCCACTGCTTGATGCTGGAGCCCTGGCGCCGGTCCTTGGCGTACTCGAGCGCGTTGAGATAGGCCGACGAGGCCACCGCCAGCCCCTGCATGCCCACGCCGATGCGCGCGAAGTTCATCAGGTGGAACATCTGGGCGATGCCGCGCTGCTCCTCCGCCCCCACCAGCTCGCCGACGCAGCCGTCGTTGTCCCCGAAGTTGAGGATGCAGGTGGCCGACGCCTTGATGCCCATCTTCTGCTCGATCCCACCGACCGTGACGTCGTTGGGCGTGCCATCGAGCCGCGTCTTGGGCACGATGAACAACGACAGCCCCTTGGTGCCCGGCGGCGCGTCCGGCGTGCGCGCCAGCACCAGGTGGATGATGTTCTGCGCCATGTCGTGATCACCAGCGGTGATGTAGATCTTGGTGCCCTTGAGGTCGTACTTGCCATCCGCGCGCCGGGTGGCCTTGGTCATCGCCGAGCCAACGTCGCTGCCGGCGTGCGCCTCGGTGAGGCACATGGTGCCGCTCCAGCTCCCGTTGGTCATCTTGGTGATGTACGTAGCCTTCTGCTCGTCCGTACCAAACTCCGTGATCACCTCGGCGGCCCCGTGGGTGAGCGCGGGGTACATGTTGAACGAGGTGTTGGCCCCGCACATCATCTCCTCGGCCAGGATGGAGAGCGTGAACGGGCCGCCCTGCCCGCCGTACTCCGGCGCCACCGAGAGGCTGCGCCAGCCCGCCTCGTACAGCGCCTTCCAGCTCTCCTTGAAGCCGGTGGGCACCTTCACGCTGCCATCCTCGATGCGACAGCCCTCGTGGTCGCCGATCGAGTTGTACGGCCCCAGCACCTTCTGCACCCAGCCATACACCTCGTCGAGCACGGTCTCGACCTCTTCGCGCCCCCAGTCCGCAAACGGAGCCTTGCCGAGCATCTCTTCCAGACCGAACTGCTCGAACAGGAGAAAGGAGAAATCGCGGAGGTTGGCTTTGTAGCGATTGATGGGCTGAGACATAAGGCCTTCCAGTGCTGCGGCGCTCGCGCGGGTTTCTGGCGGGTTCTGAATGAACCGTCATTCATTTATGGCCCAGCTAATGCGTCGCGTCAAGCAGGTCCCGTCGGGAGCCTGGTGGAACCTGGCCGGAGGCACGGGAGTTGACGGGAGGTTGACGGGAGCTGACCTGCGGGAGCCGCGGCAGTCGGCCTGACAGGCGTTGCCCAAAGGCCAGGCCGATGCCGCGGACCTCGGCCTGGGTTTTCGACGATCGCGCTGGCCGCTGGGTCTGCGCCCGGCGTAGCGTCAGCTCCCATGAACGAGCCAGGACTCGCCAATAAAGTCATCATCATCACCGGCGCTAGCCGCGGCATCGGCGCCGCCATCGCCCACGCCTGCGCCAACGCAGGCGCCAAGGTCGTGCTGGCGTCTCGCAAGCAGGAAGATCTCGACGCCACCGCCGCCACCTTCGCGCCAGGCCAGGCGCTCGCGCTGGCCTGCCACACCGGCAAGCCCCAGGAGGTGGACGCGCTGTTCGCCAGGGCGGTGGAGCACTTTGGTCGGGTGGATGGCCTGGTCAGCAACGCGGCGACCAACCCCTACTTCGGTCCGCTCGTGGACACGCCCGACGCCGCGATGGAGAAGACCTTCGAGGTCAACGTGCGCGGCTACCTGTACGGCGCGCGCGCCATGGTCAAGCACGCGCGCGCCCGCGGCGGCGCCGCGTCCATCGTCAACGTGGCCAGCGTGGCCGGCCTGCGCGCCGCGCCCATGCAAGGCTTCTACGGCATGACCAAGGCCGCGGTGATCAGCATGACCCAGACCTTGGCCACCGAGCTTGGCTCCTCCGGCATCCGGGTCAACGCGATCTGCCCTGGGCTCGTGGAGACCAAGTTCGCCTCGACGCTCATCAATACGCCCACGCTGCGCGACTACGTGGTCAAGCGCAGCCCGCTTGGGCGCCACGCCCAGCCCGAGGAGATCGCCGGAGCGGCGGTGTACCTCTTGTCAGAGGCGTCCTCGTTCACCACCGGCACCTCGCTGGTGGTGGACGGCGGGTTCACCATCGGCTAGCTCACCAGTAGTGCCGGCGCACGCCGCGCAGCCACTCCTCGGCGTCAGCGGCGGCGCGCGCAGAGGGCTCCTCGGGGAGCACCGAGCGCTCGAGGTTCGCGTCCACCTGCGCGATGGCCTCTTGCAGGCGCGCGCGCCAGGCCGCGGCGTGCTCGGGCGCCAGCGCGCTCTGCTCACCACTGCGCTTGAGCTCGAACAGCTCCTCGACCTGGGGCGGCGCGTACTGCGCCGCGAGCTGCCGCAGATCCGTGACCAGCTCACCGCTGGCCAGGAGATGCCGCCCGGTGGCGCTGGTGCGCAGCACGTAGAGCGCGCGCTTGGCCGTGGGCTTGTCCTCGAACAAGCGGAGCTGCCCCGCCGCGAAGCCGGCGTAGTGCCGCGCCACCCTCCGCGACAGCAGCCGGGTGACGATGGGGCGCACCTCGGCCAGCTCCGGCATGGAGGACACCACCAGCTCGCCCAGGAAGCGCTCCAGGTAGTTGCCGTTGCCCTTGATCGCGCCGCGCAGCGCGCCGGCGAGCTCGTTGGAGCCGTAGTCGACCTCCACCCCCTCGATGATCTCGATGCGGTCCGCCGTCTCGGAGCCGGGCGAGAGCCCCACCAGGTCTCCGGTGGCGGCGACGTGGATGCACTTGAGATCGACGTCGCTGTCGGGCGACGCGAACCCGTAGGCGTGCGCGCCCGAGACATACGCCACCAGGTGGCGGCGTTCTCGCTCGCGCGCCGCGAGATACTCGCGGACCACGCGAAGCTGAGCTTGAGACAGGACTTGTTCCACCATGTCCCAAGCGTACCCTGACGTCACCGCGGTGAGGGTCCGTGACCACGTGAAGGCTCGCGCGAGCATGCGCCCACTACACCGCGCTCCGGTGACGGCCCCGCCGCGCGAGGGTGATAGCCAGGTGAGGCCCTGACCGCTTGGAGCGACGGCGGGCGCTTGGACAGGGTGGCGCGCAGGAGCTGCCGAGGTGGGCTACCGCGCCGCGGCGCCAGGCTCGGCGACGGCGGGCGCTGGCAGCCAGCGCACCACCGCGTCCGCGTCCACCTCGGCGAGCACCAGGACGCGCCTTTGCCCGTCGCGGTGGCTAGCCCAGAGCTGCGCGCGGACGCGCTTGCCGGCGCCAGGCGGTCCGCCTGCCGGCCCGGTTGGACTGCCGGTTGGACTGCCGGTTGGACTGCCGGTTGGACTGGCTGTCAGCCTGCCGGTCGGACTGGTCGAAGGCCAGGGGACCTCGAGCGCAACCAGCCAGTCGCCGTCAGGTGACCACGCATACGACAGCGCCGAGGCCTCAGGAGGCGTCAGCCGCTGCCACGCGGTCGTGCCCGGGGCCCCGACCCGCAGCTCCGAGCGCCCCTTCTCGGTGCGCACGTACGCCAGCGCGCCCGCGGGCGACCACGCCGGCGCTGCCTCGATGGCCCCGGCCTCGCGCTCGCTGGTGACGCGCAGGAGCTCGGTGCCGTCGGGCCGCACCACGAAGATCCGGTCGGCGCCCTCGCGGTCGCTCACGAAGGCCAAGCGCCCGAGTGGCCCGAACACCGGCGAGAAGTCATCGCGATGAAAGGCGGTCAGCCGCTGCGCCGCTGGCAGCGCCGCTGGCAACTTCGCCGGCACCGTCAGCGCGTAGATCTCCGAGTCGCCATCACGCGAGCTGGAGAACGCCAGCGTCTTGCCGTCGGCCGACAGGGTCGGCTCGAAGTTGCCCTCGCGGTTGTCGGTGAGCCGCGCCAGCGCGCCGCTTTCCAGCTCCAGCATGTAGAGGTCGCGGAAGCTCTGATGGCTGGACTCGAAGATCACGTGTCCGCCATCCGGCGTGAGCGTCGCGTGCCGCACCTGCTGGGCCGCCGGGCCAAGCAGCCGCGCCTTGCCCCCCTGCGCCACCGCGAGCTGCTCCACGTGCTCCGCGTCGTGCCCTCGCGACGCGATCCACACCGACGAGGATTGCCCGGCCGCGGTGGGGAACAGCGTGATCTCGGGCCCAAGGCTCGCGGTCAGCGCGGCCAGCGAGGAGACGCGCGCGGCCGCCAGCTCCAGCCGCCACAGCGCCGGCCCGACCGCCAGCACCAGGTGCCCTGGCAACCCTCTGGCGTCCGCAGCGAGCTGCGGCGGCAGCTCCTGGCCGTGCGCCGGCCACTCCTCCGCAGGCCCAGCGACCGCGACCGCCGCCGCTGCGGGGTCTGCAGCCTCTGCGGCCTCCGGCGCGGCGGCCCGCCGCGCCTTGCCACAAGCGGCGCCAACAGAAGATACCGCCAGCGTCAGCGCCGCCGTCCGCCGCCAGATCGTGCCGAGGGGTGACCGCATCGGGGCTCAGCGGACGCGGAGCGCGTCGGCGATGACCACGGCGCCCGCGGTGGTCCAGCGCGAGAGCACCACCCGGTTCCAGCCGCGCGTGAAGTTCCACGTGCCGAGCTGGTTCCAGCGGCTGCCGTTGGCGCGCTGATCTGCGCTCACCCGGCCAAGCTCGGTACCGGCGGCGTTGTAGGCGACAAACGGCGCGGCGGCCGCGCGGTTGGTGCCGGCGGTCCACCAGGCGTCCACCGCGTGGGCGCCATCGGCCGCCAGGTAGAACCAGAAGGTCGCTGGCGCGGACACCGCCTCGGTGTTGGCAGACCAGTAGCCGCTGCCGTAGTACCCCGGCGTGCTCGTCGACGAGGTCCAAGTCCCAGCCAGCTCGATCTTGGCCTTGGTCGCGTCGTTGTTGGCGTTGTTGGAGTCGACGATGATCGACACGCCGGTCCCCGGCCCGTCGCTGCACAGCGCGCGCACGCGGTCGATGTACTGCGCCCACGGCCAGTTGGCGCCCGGATCCGTGCGGGTCTCCGGCTGCAGGCGACCGTGCGCCACGATGTGGTTGCGGTCACGGACGATGCCGTGGTCGCGCGTGATGTCGCACGTCAGCTTGGCCGAGGACTCGATCTGCGAGGCCGGCCACTTGGCCTGCGACGCAAAGCCGCCGTGCTCGATGCCCACGGTGAAGTGGTTGCTGGACACGCCGTTCTTGGCGCAGTCGACGCTGTCGTTGAGGCTGCAACGGTACATCGCGGAGATGTGCCAGGCGCGGTCCGATTCCCGGACGAGCTGGGTGATCTCCGCGCCGTCTTCCTTGACCACGTAGTGCGCGCTGGCGCTGGCCGCCGAGTTGCGCAGCCAACCCCAGCACCCCGCGTAGCCACCCTCACAGCTATGGATGATGACCATGCTGACCCGCGTCCCGGCCGGTCGCGCGTTGTAGTTCGGCGATGGCCGCCAGATCGCGGCGGCGTAGTCCGCCGAGGACACGTTGATGAGGCCCAGCCGAAGCTCGGGCAGGTCATGGGGGGCGATCTGCGCGATCAGCTCGCCGGCCTCGGAGTGCTCGCTGGCGCCGCTGCGCAGCACGCCGTACACGCTGCCGATGTAGTCCTTGCGCGCGTCGACGTCTTCGATGCCGCTGTAGACCCCCACGGCCTCCTGCCACGACATCAGCGAGCCGACGCTGGCGCCGTGCGCCTTGCCAGCCTCGGCCAGGAGCGCCGCGGCGGCGTCCAGGTTCAGCTGCGGGCTGGCCTTCAGCTCGTCCGCCGAGCGGCCGAGCAACGCGGCCCCACGAGCCAGCCGCTCGTCACCCAGGCCCATCACGCCATAACGCGCCTGGGAGCCCTCGTGCTCCTCGCCGTCCACCATCTGCCAGCGCGTCTCCACGTAGCCGATGGCCTTGAGCAGCGCCGCCGGCACGTCCGCGGCCGCCGCGGCCGCTTCCAGCTTGCCGTCGAGCCCTGGCTGCACCGCGCCTGCCGGATCCTCGGCGGGAACGGCGACGCTACAGCCGCCAGCTAGCCCCAGGAGCAGACAGGACCACAGGAGAGGTTTCATGCGTGTTCGCTTCATGTGAGCCGTCGTAGAGCACCTCACATGCCAAGGCGTAGGCTGCGCGACGCAGCGCGCGCGTGGCCCCATTCCAAGGGGTTGCCTCGTGAGATCGTGGCGCACCTCGCCATCGTGAGCTGGACTGCAACCGAGGATGTGCGGTGAACAGCCTCACCCATTGCCGACCTCGGTCGACAATGGCGCTCACCGTCGGCTCACCGCCGGCTCACCGTCGAGTCTCCGTCGAATCACCGTCGAGTCACCTTCGCCTCGATGCGTACGCAAGGCCACACCCAGGCGCCTGACCGCACCTCGAGCGCCAGGCCCGACACCCGGCGCGCCCGACGCCGCGCTACCGTCCAGCCAGCGTCCGCAGCGCCGCGTTGACCTCTGTCGCCGAGCCGCTGGCCAGCGCGAGGGCGAGCTGGTCCACCGCCGCCGCCGAGGCCCCTGCGCGGCGGACCTCGACGAGCCGCGCGCGAGCCGACGGAGCCTCCCCCCGCGAGCGCGCGCGGAGCGCGGCGTGCGCATACCCGCGGGGCACGAGCGCGAGCTCCGCCTGACCGATGCGCCACGCCACCAGCACCGCCGGCAGCGCCAGCAGATCCGTCGGATCGCAGACGATCCGAGGGCGCCCACCCAGGAGCCCCAGCGCCGCAGCGACCGTGGACGCTGCCGGCGGCCACACCTTGGTGGCGACAAAGCCCACCGCGACGAGCACCACCGCCGCCGCGACCCGCCGACGCCGCAGGGACGGATCGCGCGCCAGCCCCCAGGCCGCCAGCAGCGAGAGCCCGACGCCCACCGCCGCGGTCATCGCCACCGGCGCCAGCACCAGGCCAGCCACGTCGGAGAGCTTCCCGGTGACCCAGCCGGGGCAGGCCGCCTTGGCCCACCAGTCGTTGAGCAAGAGGACCACCAGCGCCACCAGGGCGCCTGGATGAAGGACCTCGCCAAGGGGCAAAGGTCCAAGGCCAGGGCGAACTTGCCCATCCGTGGGCACTTGCTCGATCCCGCGCAACCAGACGTGCAGGCGACGGACCAAAGGGGCCGTGCGCCCATTGCCGACGGCCGTCACTCGTATACTCTGCCGGGCGTGGCGCAATCCGGCAAGCAATCCGAAAGTGCAAAACAGCTAGCAGACGCCGAGGCCGCTGCCCGCGAGCGGTTCGAGAAGGCCATGGCCGAGCTGCGAGAAGGCGCCTATCGATTCTCCTCGCGGGCCCGTGGGCAGTCCGAGCTGATCATCGAAGAGCTCGTCGACCCGGAGGGCGACACCGTGGCGTCGCTGGCCGAGGTCGAGGGCGATCAGGGCGCGGTGGCCCTGGCGCAATCGCTCGAGCTCATCACGTTCGACACCTGGCTCTTTGGCCAGATCGGCGACAAGGACCAGCTCGACCTCAAGCAAGAAGAGCACTGGGAGGTGTGGTTCTCCTTCGGCGCCTGGATCGGCGAGACCATGCGTCGGCGCCACGGCGGACACTGGCTCTTGATGGGCGAGGATCCGCACACCTGGCGCGTCGGGTTCTCCAAGCTCTTCCTCGAGATCGCGCCGTTCGTCTTCGCGGAGCAGCTCCTGCGCATGGGCTCGGGCGCCACCCGCAAGATGGTCACCGAGATCGAGCGCGTCCGCCTGCAGCACGAGGAGCAGCGCGAGAAGGACAACGATCGCTCCCTGGACCGCTTTGTCGCCCAGCACTACATCCGGCTGCACACCGTGCCCCTGGGCCAGTGGATGGCCATGGACTTCCCGCTCTTGGCCAAGGTGTGGAACGAGCAGCCGGTGGCCAAGCTGATCGAGGCGGTCAAGGAGCACGGCCCCCGCCTTGGCCCCAACAACGACCAGGTGATCGCCCAGATCGTCCAGGCGCTGTCAGGCGCCAAGCAAGACGTGCCGGTGATGCAGCAGACCCAGGACCGCGGGCTGTTCGAGGCCATCGCCCAGCTCGTGTCGCTGCGGCGCGCCACCGCCCCGCTGGCGATCGACATCCTGGAGCGCCTGGTCATGCCATCCCTCCACGTGGGCCTGCCGCAGACCTTCCCGCCGCTCGATGAAGACGACCTGGCCAACCTGCACAAGGGCATCGAGCTGTTCGCGTTCTTCGTCGAGGTCAACCCGCACAAGTTCCAGGCCGACGACGAGGGCTTCCTGGCCACCATCCCGCACGATCAGCTCTCCACGCCGTACGCCGACCGCAACACGCTGGAGATCGGCAAGGGCGACTGGGTCGTGGTCAACCCGGCGCACTTCGCGCCCATGTTCGCCGACTTCGACGCGCAGAAGCTGCTCGACAAGTACGACGACTTCGTGAAGTACGTCGCCTCGGTGCCGGACGCGCCGCGGCGCCGTGATGATGGCCGCATGCTCGCGGACACCGCCATCCGCGCCCTGGCAGATCTCAAAGAGTGCGTCGAGGCCGCCGTGGAGATGAAGGGCGCCCTGGTCTTTCGCTTGCTGCCGCCGCCGGGCTAAGAGAGCGCCCGGCGTTTCATCCGGTGGTTGCGGCTAGTTCCCGTCGGGCTTCTTGCTGCCTTCGGGCTTCTTCTTGGCGGTGACCAGCACCTCATCGATGATGCCGTAGTCACGCGCCTGGTCAGCGGACATGAAGTTGTCGCGCTCGGTGTCGTGCTTGATCTTCTCCACCGACTGGCCGGTGTGCCTGGCGTACAGCTCGTTGAGCGTGTCGCGGGTCTTGAGGATCTCGCGCGCATGGATATCGATGTCGGTGGCTTGCCCCTGGAAGCCAGCGAGGGGCTGGTGGATCATCACCCGCGAGTGCGGCAGCGCGTAGCGCTTGCCCTTGGTCCCGGCGGCCAGGAGGAACGAGCCCATCGACGCGGCCTGGCCCATGCAGATGGTCGCCACGTCGCAATGCAGGTACTGCATGGTGTCGTAGATGGCCAGGCCCGCGGTGACGTGCCCGCCCGGCGAGTTGATGTACAGCATGATGTCCTTCTCCGGCTCCTCGGAGTCCAGAAACAGCATCTGCGCGATGATGACGTTGGCGATCTCGTCGTTGATCGGCGTCCCCAGAAACACGATGCGGTCCTTGAGGAGCCGCGAGAAGATGTCCCAGCCGCGCTCACCGCGGTGGGTTTGCTCGATCACAGTCGGGACGAGGTAGTTGGAGATCTTCATCGGATGGATAACTGTAGGGGGCCGCCCCGGCCGGCGCAATCGCCGGTTCGCCTGACCTTTAGGGCAGGCACAGGGTTTTCCTCGCTCCGGACGACCTTCGACGACCTCCGACGACCTCCGACGACCGTTCGACGACCGTTCGACGACCGTTCGACGAGCGCCCCAAAGCGCTGCGAGCGCCGCGAGCCTCAGGAGCGGATCTGGTGGCGCCGCAGCAGCTCGATGAGGTGGGACCGGTCCATCTGGCCAATCCGGGCAGCCCGCGACACGTTGCCCTCCGCTCGCGTCAGCAGGTGGCGAAGGTACCTGTCCTCGAAGGACCGGGTCACCTCGGCCCGCGCTTCCTTGTACGGCAGGTCCAGATCCACCTCCCCCCCCTGGACGCCGCCGCCTCCGGCGCCTGGCCCAGCGGAGAGGCCGAGATCATGGCTCTCCCCCATCAGCAGCATGGCCTCCACGGCGTTGCGCAGCTCGCGCACGTTCCCCGGCCAGGACTGCCGCTGCAGCATGGCCATCACGTCGGCGCCGAGCAGGTCCTGCCCGCTGCCCAGATAGCCCAGCTCGCGCACGAAGTGCTCGACGAGCAGCGGGATGTCCTCCGGGCGCTCACGCAGCGGCGGGAGCCGCAGCACCACCACCGCCAGGCGATAGTACAGGTCCAGGCGGAAGGTGCCGCCGTTGACCCCCGCGCGCAGGTCGCGGTGCGTGGCGGCGATCACGCGCGCGTCCACGGACAGCTCCTGCTGGCCTCCCACCCTGCGGTAGCGCTTGCGCTCCAGCACGCCGAGCAAGGTGGCCTGCACCTCCGCCGGCAGCTCGCCGATCTCATCGAGCAGCACGCTGCCGCCGGAGGCGCGTTCGAACGCGCCCACATGCTGTCGGTCGGCGCCGGTGAACGCCCCGCGCTCGTGCCCAAACAGCTCGCTGGCCAGGAGCGTGGGCGGAATCGAACCGCAGTCCACCGTGACAAACGGCCCGGCGGCTCGCGGCGAGAGCTCATGGATGGCCCTCGCCGTGACCTCCTTGCCGGTGCCGGACTCGCCGATGAGCAACACCGAGGCCGCCCCCTGCGCCACCCGCTCGAGCTGCAGCATCAGCCGCTGCATGTGCGGCGACTTCCCGCGCACCCCGGCCAGCCGCTCCTCGCCCAGGATCGGCACCTCGGTGTCAGCGCCGTGAGCGATGCGCAGCTCCGTGTTGCCCAGCCGCAGCACCGTGCCCGGCGGCACCCGTACGCGCTCCACCCGCACCGGCCCGACGTACGTGCCGTTGGTGGATCCAAGATCGGTGGCCAGGATGTCGCCGCCCTCGCGCCACAGCTCCAGGTGAAACCTGGACACCGTGGGATCCCCTACGACGATCGTGTTGCCCTTGGCGCTGCCCACGCTGACCTGCTCTGCGTCGAGCGTGGTCGCCGCGCCCTGCGCCGGGCCAGAGATGACGTCGACGCGCAGCGTGCCGAGCGAGAGCCTCGAGGTCCGAGGTTGAACGATGGTCGACGTTTCCACGGGGCCAGTGTATCCCATCACGAGCACCAGCCACCGGCTCGACCTGGGAGCCGAGCACAAGATCTGCGGTCCCCTGTAGGTTCCCCCCAACAACCGCAGGCAGGAGCCAACATGCCCAGGACTTCTTGGGCCTTGCCTCATGCGACAAAACGGACAGATACGGCCCGCGGCGTCGCCGGATGGTGAGGCCAAGGCTTGGTCCACCTCTTGCTCTAGACAGGGCCATGCGCCGAGCTTCTCTTCTTGCTGCGACCTTCTCCGTGGTGGCGGCGGCGTGCGAGGACGCGCCACCTCCGCCAGCTCCACCGCCTCCCGACGAGCCCAAGGTAGCGTGGCTCTCGCCCGCCGAACACCTGGTGCGAGCCTCCATGGTGCTACGCGGCGTACGCCCGGCTCCTGCTGAGCTGCTCCAGGTGGCCGAGGACCCGTCCCGGCTCCCCGCCATCGTCGATCAGTACCTATCGACGCCGGAGTTTGGCGCCACCATCAAGGACCTGCACAACGAGGCGCTGTGGCTGCGCACCAACCAGGCCAACTTCACCTTCCGGCCGGTGGCAGGCACCGGGTTCGCCAGCGGGACCTTTCAGCACGTGTCGGAGTCGCTCAGCGAGGAGCCGCTGCGGCTCATCGAAGACGTGGTGATGAACGACCGACCCTACAGCGAGATCGTCACCGCGAACTACACCTTCGCCAACGGCGTGGTCGCCGCGATCTGGGGCCTGCCCTACACCGGCGACGGCCAGCAGTGGCAGAAGACCTCCTGGCAGAGCGCGGGTGAGCCGCGGCCAGCGGCCGGAATCCTGGCCAGCTCCGAGCTGTACTTCCGCCACCGCTCGGCGGGCGCCAACTACCACCGGGGCCGCGCCAACGCGATCACTCGGTCGCTTTTGTGTCACGACTACCTCGCCGCCGACATCGTCGTCGACACCTCGATCGACCTGTCCGACCCGGACATCGTCGCCAACGCGGTGGTCGCCAACCCGTCGTGCGCCGGCTGCCACCAGACCCTCGATCCGATCGGCAGCGTGCTGCCCGGCTTCCGCGGCAACATCAACCTGGCCAACCTGACCGCGTACCCGGTCACCAACTGGTACGCCCCTGCGCGCGAGAACCAGTGGCGCACCACGACGAAGCGCCCGCCCGGCTTCTATGGAGTGCCGGCGCCCAAGCTCGATTCGCTGGGCAAGCTCATCGCCGAAGATCCGCGGTTCGCGCGCTGCGCCGCGCAGCGGTTCGCGGCGTACTTCACCCAGCGCCAGGCCGAGGACCTGCCCGTGAAGTGGATCTCCTCGCTCACCGACACCTTCACCGCCCAGGGCAAGAGCGCCAAGGCGCTGGCCAAGGCGGTGGTGCTCTCCGACGAGTTTCGCACCTCGCACGCCAAGGCCGACGCGGCGGTGGAGCTCGCCGACAGCGTGGTCGGCCTGCAGAAGGTCCGCCCCGAGCAGCTCGACCGCATGATCTTCGACCTCACCGGGTACCGCTGGCAGCATGAATCGGCGACCAGGGTCGCCGGCATGACCGTCGGCACCGCCAGCCTGCTGCAGTCCGACGCGATCGGCTTCCGCGTGCTCGCCGGCGGCATCGACTCGTACTTCGTGACCTTGCCCTCCCACACCTACAACGCGACCTCGAGCCTGGTGCTGCGCCGCCTCGCCGGGGAAGCCGCCGGCTTTGTCGTCGACGCAGACTTCGCCAAGCCAGGCCGCGCGACGCGCAAGCTCCTGTCGAAGGTGGACGCCACCACCAGCGCGGAGTCAGACATCCGCGCCCAGCTCGTGGACCTGCACGTGCGCATCTACGGCACGGTCGACGCAGCAGCGAGCCCCGAGATCGACCAGAGCTACGGCTTGTTCGCAGAGACCCTCGCCGCGACCTCCAGCGTGCCGCACGCCTGGAAGACCACCCTGGCCGCCATGCTGCAAGACGTCCGCGTCGCCTACTTCTGATCCGCCACCCAAGGAGATTGCCCATGTTGACCCGTCGTCACTTCCTCGGCCTTGGTGGAGCAGCCGCAGCCACCCTCGCCCTCTCGTCGCTGCGCCCGCGCCGCGCCCGCGCCGCCGCCGCCGGCACCCACAAGAACCTGATCTTGGTGCTGGCGCAGGGCGGCTGGGATGTCACCTATGCCCTCGACCCCAAGGTCGGGAGCGCCAAGATCGACGTCCCGGTGGGCGCGGTGCAGAACTTCGGCAACCTCGACATCCTCGTCGACGCCGGCCGCCCCAACGTCACCTCGTTCTTCACCAAGTACGCCGACCGCTCCGCGGTGGTGCGCGGCATCATGCTGTCGTCGATCGCGCACCCCGAGTGCGTCAAGCGCATGATGACCGGCACCCGCAGCAACGCCAGCCCGGACGTCGCCGCGGTGGTGGCGCACGAGCTGGGCCGTGACCTGCCGATCCCATACCTCATCCTGGGCGACAGCGCCTTCACCGGCCCCTACGCGGTCAGCGCGGGCCGGGTGGGAGCCACCAACCAGGTGGTCGCGCTCGCCGACGAGGCGCAGCGTTACAAGGTCATCGGCGAGACCGCGGCCCCGTTCTCGCCCAGCGCCGCGGACCAGGCCCGCATCCGCAAGTACCTGCAAGCTCGCGCGGACCGCGAACGTGCGGTGCGCGGCGCCGCCGGATACAACAAGAAGCGCGTCGACGACTTCTCGGCCGCGATGACCAAGGCCGACCGGCTGATCGAGCTCCGCGCCGGCCTGGGCGCGCGCGGGCGGACGCTGTCGCTCGAGAGCCAGAGCGACCTCGCGGTCGAGGCGATCGCAGGCGGCATCGCCCGCACCGTGACGCTCAACTCGCGCCTGTCCTGGGACACCCATGACAACAACACGGATCAGGCCGCGCTGCACAACACCCTGTACGCCGGCGTGACGCGGCTCGCGGACACCTTGGCCGCGCGCGCGGGCGCCACGGCAGGCAACACCATGCTCGACGAGACCGTGGTGGTGGTGATGTCGGAGTTCTCTCGCACCCCCAAGCTCAACGCCCAGCTCGGCAAGGACCACTGGCCGGTGACCAGCGCGCTGGTTTTCGGCGGAGGGGTCAACGGCGGCAAGGCGTTCGGCGGCACCAGCGCCTCGCTGGATCCGGTGCTCATCGACTACGCCACCGGCGCGCCCAGCGCCGGCGGCAGGAACCTGGAAGCCAAGAACTTCGCCGCTGGCATCCTGTCCCTGTGCGGGGTCGATCCCGCCGCCCACCTCCCCTCCATCGAGGCCTTCGATGTCATCGCAAAGTAGCCTCCGCGCTTGGCGCGGTCATCTCTCGGTAGCGTGCCTGGCAGCGCTCTGGCTCGCCGGTTGCGCCGAGGACGCGGAGGCCCCGCCTCCGCCTGATCCCAAGCTGTGCCAGGAGTCCACGCTCAGCTACCAGAACTTCGCCGCGCCGTTTGTCATCACCTGGTGCCGCGGCTGCCACGGCAAGGATCAGCCGGTGGCGATGCGCCAGAACGCGCCGGTTGGCGTCGACTTCGACACCGCCGAGCAGGTGCGTGCCGGCAGCGCTCGCATCCTGCTGCGCGCCACCGGCGCGGCGCCCACCATGCCTCCTGCCGGCGGGCCCTCGGAGCAGGAGCGTGAGCTTTTGGCCGAGTGGATCGCCTGCGGCATGAAGTAGGACCCGCGACGGCCCGCCAGGGCCTGCCGAACCCGCAACTCCCCGGCGACGGCCCGCCAGCGCCCGCCCCCAAGGGGAGACACGGTCAAGGCACGCGACGAAACAGCAGATCCACGCCGGATTCGTATCCCGCGTACAAGAGCGAACCAGACCCCGCCAGCGCCACATAGGACGAGCTGCCGCCCTGGCTCGCGCTCACCCGGACCAGGCGCGCGCCGTCCCACCAGAACAGATTCTGGTTGGCCCCCGCGACGTAGACCTGGCCATCGGCGAGCACGACGACATCGCTGAGCGTCTCGCTGAGCTCGCTGAGCTTGCCGGTCACCGGGGAGCGCCGCAGCACCGGCAGCAACTCCGCCACGCCGTAGGGCGGCGCCACGCGGACCGCTCGCCCCTGCGAGCCGACGAGCCAGACCACGCCGTCAGCGCCCGCGGCCACCCTGGTGTAGCTGCCGTCTGGCACCGCGACCACGGTCCGCGCCGACGACGTCAGGTCAAACACCAAGAGCTTGCTCTCTCGGGGCTTGTCCGGGATCACCGGGCCACGACACACCGCGAACAGATACGGCTTGCTCGCCACCACCTGCCCTGCCATCCAGGTGGCCGTGCACGGCTCCGCCGCGAAGTCATAGAACGGGGTCCACGTGGCCGAAGTGGTCTCCTTGGAATATAGCTGCGTCCGCACCGGCTGCGCGCCTTGCTGTGACAGGGCATAGAGCGTGGTCCCCGAAGACCACAGGCCGCGGATGAGGCCCAGCGCCGGGCTCCCCTCGACCACCGCGGTGATCGTGGTGCCGGTCGTCGCCGTGACCTTGCGAACGCTGTTGCCGGTGCCCAGGTACATCGTCCCTTCGACGACGTGGATCGACGTGATCGCCGAGGCCAGATCGCTGACCACCCGAATGAGCGGGCCCAGGGCCAGCCGCGCGGTGCCTGGGGAGCCGGGCGCAAACAGCGCAGTCCAGGTGCGCCCGCTGCCGTCGACCGCCAGCTCGGTGACCTCGCCGTCCGTCGTGGTTTGCCAGCCGGTCATCCACTCGCGACTGTTGGGCTCCACGAGCCCCACCTCCTGAGCCCCCAGCACGGCCCGAACCCGGTTGTCCTGCACGGCCAGCGGCCGGTGAACCGGGATCCGACCGGAGAAGTCGTCGCGCAAGATCGCTGAGCCGGTGGTCGACTTCCACCACGCCCCCTGGTCGAAGAGCAAGATATCGTCGCCCGAGGTGGCCCACAGCCGCAGGGGGCTTGGCACCTCCACGGTGGCCGAGTCCAGCGCCAGCGACTCCGACGGATCGAGGCTCAGCGGCTGCCAGTCCCTGGCGTCGATCACCCGCCCGCTGCGCGTCACCACCCATTTCAACCCGGAGTCCCCGCCCATCGCCACCGCCGGCGAGCCCAGGTCTCGCAGGTCAGTGCACTCCACGGTGGTGCCAGACACCGCCAGGCTCACCGCGCGACTATCCATCGAGCCGTAGATGGTGTTTTCGGAGGGCGACCACCAGTGCAGGCGCACCGGCGTGGCGGTCGGACACCCGCCCAGGTTCAGCGTCACCGTTTGCTCGCTCCAGATGTCACCGATACGCTGATATAGGAGCAGCGTCGTGCCAAGCGAAGCCATCACCCGGGTCTGCCCCATCGCCACGCCGCCGCTCCAGCGTAGCGGCGTCGGGCCCGTCGTGGGGATGACCAGGGATGTCGTGGTCAACAACGGGTCAGCGGCAGCATCGAAGGACCACAAGGCAAGCTGCGTGCCGTTCTTGGGCGCCACCACCAGCGCGCGCTCCGCTGTCACCGGCACCACGTCGCCGATGTTGATGGCCCCCTCCAGCCGAACCGCGCTCCGCCAAGCGCCGCCCCTGCGCCAGGACAAGAGGCCGCCTCGCGCGACAAAGACCGTATCGCCCTTGGGATCGCCGCGAAACGTCGTGACCAGCCGCCCCGGGCCGGTGCCGGTGATCGCGCGCTTCCAGGTGAAGGACTCGCACCGGCTGGAATCGGAGGAGCACGCGAGCGTGCAATCGGTCAGCCCGAAGTCGGCGCCGACGTCCGCGCACGCGAGCCGGCCAAGCTCCCCGTCGCATGCCTCGGGGCCGCGCACCGGATACGTATCAAGCTGACCGTTGCCGCACAGGTTGATCTGGCAGAAGCCTTCCCGACACACGCCATCGAGGCCAGCGACGCACTCCGCCTCGGCCTCGAGCTCCGTGCAGGCCGAGATCTGCTCCTCCGACACGCACTGTTCGGATCGACACTGATAGCCGTCCGGACAGACCCGTGTCCCGCACGTGGAGTATCCCGGCGGCTCGCACCCCGCCAGCCCTCCGAGCATCGACAGGATCGCGCACCAGCGCGCCGCAACGTGACCTGACCGCGCGTGGCTGTTTCTAGAAGGCATGACTCCACCCCAGGGCAACATCTTGAGAGGACACCTGCACGCTCAGCCCCGAGGACTCCAGCACCTGCCGCGGCTGGTTTAGCACCAGCAGGACCACGCCGGTGACCACCACCGCCGCGCCGGTCGCCATCAGCGACACGCCAAGGCGCTGGGTCAGCCGCGCGCGCGCTTCTTCGCTGGCCAGGCCCTCGGGGAGTCCGTCGGGGCAGCCGGCAGGCGGGGGGCAGCGCTGCGCCACCGCCGCCGTCACCGCCCGCTGATCGGCGTTGCCCACCATGAGCGCGGCCGCCCCGGCCCCGGCGGCGACCATCCCGGCGCCCGCCACCCACCACGGCATCACCGCCGACCACCGCCGCACCGTCTTGGTCCGCGGCGCGCGCAAGACGATCACCTCGCGCGTCACCTCGCCGGGTGGCAGCACCAGATCCTTGGACCAGGTCTCAAAGCGCGGCTTGCGCGCCACCAGGGCATGCCGACCAGGGGATAGCCGGCGGCGAACGACCGTCCCATCGGTGGCCACCAGCGGCTCGCCGTCGAGGGTGACCCTCGCCCCAGCCGGCAGCTCCACCTCCAGCGTCGAGATGCGATCGCGCAGCAGCCGGAGGTAGTTGTTGGCTTCATCGAAGTGATCGCGCAGGCCGTCGCGCCCGAAGCGCAGCGAGGCCTGCAGCGTGTCGTAGGCCTCCACCGGCCGGTCCAGATAGAACAGGCACACGGCCAGGTTGAACTGGATCGACGGATGCTCCCACGTCGCGATCGCCTGGCGATACCGCGCGGCCGCCGCCGCGTACTCGGACCGCTCGAAGAGCCGGTTGCCGGCCAGGAACTCTCGCTCCGCAGCGGCCCGGTGCTCGCTGGACACCCCGCGCTGCCAGGGGCGGTCTCCCTCGGTCAGCGTGTCGCCATGAGCCACCGCGGACACGAGCAGCAGCGCCGCCAGGATCGCTAGCGCGCGCGCGCCGGCGCCCTGGCCTTGGCCCTGGCGCCGGCCCACCGGCCCACCGGCCCACCGGTCCACCGGCGAGAAGGATGAATGCGTGCTCATTGCAGCCTCTGTTCGATCTTGCTGCGCTGCCGCCGCAGCTCTTCCACGCGGTCGCGCTCACGAGCCAGCGCCTGCTGGAGCTGATCTCTCGCGGCTCGCTCCTTGGTCGCCAGGTCTCGCGCCTGCCGCGCCGACAGCTCAGCCGCCCGCTGGGCGGCCTGCGCGTTCGCGAGCGCCGCCTCGAGATCGAGCTGGCTGCGCTCGACCTCGCCCTTTCGCTGATCCGCGATGCGCCGGTTTCGCGCCGCGGCAGACTCTGCCTCCAGGCGCTCTCGCTCCTTGCGCTCGAGCTGCGCGACCTTCTCGGACACGCTGCGCTCGGCGGCCAGCGCGCGCTGCGCCTCGCCGCGCGCCAGGACGGCCTGCTCGCGGGCCTGGCCCTCGGCCCGCCGGACAGCGGCCAGCGCCACGATCGAGATGCCGGCCACCAGGGCCAGCGCCACCAGCGCGGCGGTGACCGCCCAGCGCCGCCGCCGCGACGCCCGGGTCGCCGCCTCCGTGCTCGCCGCGACAAAGGCTCGCTCGCGCGCGCCGAGCGGCACCTCGTGCGCCAGCAACGCGCGGACATCCGCCAGCGCGTCGCCTGTCCACAAGAGGCCCGCGGGGCAGCCGGCCTCCGCCCATTGCCGCGCCGCGCCAACCAACCGGTCCCGCAAGGCGAAGTCTTCTCGCGACTCCTGGATCCATCCGCGCAGCGCCGGCCACTGTTCGATCAGCGCCTCATGGATCAGCTCCACCGTGGCGTCGTCCTCGTTCACCACCACCAGCCGCGCCTGCACCAGCGAGGACAGGACCGCCCCTGCCTCCGGGGAGGTCGCCAGCAGGTCGGCGCGCTCCACCACCGCGCGCGTGCCCGCCGAGGTCACCAGCCGCAGCAGGATGGCACGCACCAGCTTGCGACCAGCAGAGGACAGGCCCGCCAGCACCGCGTCGGCCTGCCCGGCGAGCGCTCCATGCACCCCGCCCAGCTCGCGGTACGCCTGCCGGCTCAGACATCGACGCTTGCGGTCTCGATGACTCCAGAGCTGCGTTCCCACGAGCTGCAAGAGCGGCAGCGGCGCGGTGCTGGCCTCCAGATCGTGCAAGATCTCCTCTACCAGGTCTTCGTCTTCCAGCTCGTACCCCGCCTGCGCGAGCGGTCGAACCAGCGCCGCTCGCAGGGTGCTCCGGTCGGGGGGCGTGAGCAGCAACATGCCTTCGCCCACCACCTCGGTCAGCCAGGAATGCTCGGCGACGCGGTGCAGGAAATCCGAACGCAGCGTGAGCGCCAGGCGAATCGGGCTCGACACGTCATCGGCGGCGGCCAGCAACGCGTCGAGGAACGTCTGCCGCGTCTGGTCCTGGGCGGTCAAGGTGAAGACCTCCTCGAACTGATCCACCACCAGCAGCAGCGAACCGCCCCTGGCGTAGCACGCCTCTCGCAGCGCCACGCCCAGCGCGCCGGGCTCCGCCCGCAAGCGCTCCTCCGTCAGCCTGCCGGTCGTCAACGGCACCACCGCCTCCAGCAGCGAGGCCAGCGGCATCCGCCCCGGCCTCATGACGATGACCTTGCAGTCGGACCTGGAGTCGCGCAGCGAAGGGGCCACCCCGGCGAGCGCCAGGCTCGACTTGCCCGAGCCCGAAGGTCCCACGAGCGTGAGGACCGACGACCGGCCGAGAATCGCCAGCGCCGCTGTGATCTCCCGACCACGCCCGAAGTAGCGCGCTGCGTCGTGCATCGTGAACTGCGCCAACCCCGGATATGGACATTCCTCCACGGTGGTGCTCGCGCGCCTGGCTTGCCGTGACAGCGCCTCGAGCTCGGCCAGCAGTTCGTCGGCGCTGGCGTGACGGTCCGTGGGGTGTTTCTGTAAGCAGCGATCGACGATCTGGGCGACCGCCTGCGGCAACTCGGGCAGCGCCGCGGAGATGGATGGGTACGGCTGCGGAGACAACGCCACTTCGCGGAGCGCCCAGGGGGCGAAGGTGCCGCTCGGGTGCTTGCCCGTCAGCATGCGATAGAGGATGACGCCCACCGCGAACAGATCGCAGCGAGCGTCGACATCGATTCCTCGCCATTGCTCCGGTGCCATGTACGGCAGGGTTCCAACCACCAGGCCAGGTCCGCTGAGGGTCTCGTAGGCGTTGGCCCCGAAGATCCCGCTGTCCGCCGCAGACTCCACCACCCGCTCCTGGCGAAAGGCCTTGGCGATCCCAAAATCTACGACCTTCACCGCGCCGCGCCGCGTGACGATGATGTTGTCAGGCTTCAGATCGCGATGAACGATGTTGGCGGAATGCGCGCACTGCAACGCTCGCACCACGGGGACGATCAACTCCAGACATCGAGCCAGCGGCAGCGGCGCCCCGGCCAGGACGGCCGACAGCGCCGGACCATCGAGGTACTCGAGGACCAGAAAGGGAATGCCCTGCCACGAGCCAACCTCGTGAATAACGACGATGTTCTCATGTACACATCGCGCGGTCGCCTGAGCTTCCAGCAAGAAGCGCCGGGCCAGCGCCCCATCTGAGGAGATCAGGAACTTGATGGCGACCCTGCGCCCCAGCTTGAGGTCGCGCGCCAGGAACACCGCGCCAGTTGCCCCCTTGGCAATTGGCCGTACCAGCTCGTAGCCGCCGACGAATGCGCCGGCCCGGAGCGATTCCACCGCGATCGGCGCTGGCGGCTCGCTCGAGGCTGGCCCGACCAAGCGGACCGTACGGGGATGCGCTACTTCCTCGGACACGGGCGCGAGCATAAAACAAACCCCGACATGCGCGCCGACATATTCGGCCTGTCATCGCGCTGTGGATTACAGCGAGCGTGGTTGTGACGTTCTGAACTGACCCAGGTTACGACTCAGGGCGTACCCTTCTGATACTCCACGAGCTTGGCCTCGATCTTGTTGGTCGTGCCATGATGCGAGTACACGTACCGCGCGACACCGGTTCCAGGCTGGAGCTGATAGCTCTGTTCATCCGGCCCGGTGGTGAACGTGAGTTCATACCCGGTCTCCACCCCCGCGACGTGCCAGCAGTACACCATCTCGCGGCTTGGACAGATCTTCTGGCCGTCCAAGAGCGGCCATGAGAACCACCCCTCGGCCCCATCGAGACCGGCGTCGTTGCTGGCCGCCCACATGAAGCTGTTGCCCGAGCGGAGCAGCGTCCGCTCCGTCGCGACCGGGGCGCCCTCCAGATCGGCGAGATCCGACGGCCAGCCCTTGATACGAAAGGAGGTCACGCCGTTGGCCTCCGTGGCATCGAGCACCTCGGTGGTCCAGGTGAGCTGCGAGGTCACGTCCTTGTCGGCCTCGGGGTCGTACTTCTTGATGGATACCTGATAGGTCCACCGCGCGCCCTTGGCGAGCGGCAGAGGATCTGCCGCGATCATGTCCTGCAACGACATCGGCTTGGGCTTGGACGAACCGCCGCAGGCGCCAAGCACCAGGAGCAGAATGGGAAAGGCGTTTCTCATGGAGCGAGCCATTTCAGCAGGTTTGCTGCAGGCTACTCCACTCGCCGCGGGCTGGAAACGACGTTCGTCGCCGATTCCGCGGCCGGGAAGAATTTGCTGACAAATCGAGGGGATGATCCTGTGTGACCAGTGTCGCTCGACGTCCCTTGGCCCTCCCTTGGGCCTCGTCCTTCGCTCGGATCTAGTCGCCCTTGGGTCCGCCCCAAGCGGGATACTGGACCCGGGGCCGGCCAGCGCTCGTCGCCGGCCGGCGGCTGCCAATGAAGGTCGCTTACTCGTTGCTCACGAAGACGGTGACCACTTCTCGAAACCCCGGCGTCGGCCAGGGGCCAGTCAACGACGCCTTGTGGCAATCCATGTAGTTCCCATCGATCGACCTCGCACAAGCGCGCGGGCTCGGCGCCCGTGGCGTGTAGTCGAGGCAATCTCCAGCATAGCGGAGTCCGCAGACCGTCAGCCCGTCGGCCCCAGGCTCCGCGCAGTCGCGATTCACCAAACCACCCCACTCCCCAGCAGCCTGACCGGCGCCACGACAAGCCACCATCTCCATGTTCTGAGGATCGGAGGTAAGAACATCTCCATAGAACGCTCCCTCGACCACCGGATAGATCTCACGCTCCAATTTGGTAGGAGCCAATTCCATATTTCCACGAAGAGAAATACTGATTGATATCCCATAGGCATTGACGCGGGCCAGCAAACACGCACTCACCCACCTGCGCTCACTTATGTTCAGCGCCCGCTGTTCCCATGCGGGAGCAAGGCCCAGGCCGCCAGGAAACTCGTAGGCAGCACCCTGAATCACTGCATTGATGGAGGTCCCGGCCGGCATCGCGCAGGATGCGATGTAGGAGAAATAGACCCTTCCACTCTCGGTGGAGAGCATGTTCTCGCTTGCGATGCTGGCGACCAGCTGGCCATTCGCGGCACGAGTGGCGATCTGCATCTCGGCGATCTGCGAAGCGGCAATTCGCCCTTCAATCAAACCATTTAGGGCGAATCCGTTCAGGGGGATGGCGGCACTCTCCGTCTCTCCCAAGATCTCGCCGTCCGAGACGCAAGCGGCAAAAAGGAAGACTGCCGACAAGAACTGGGCCACCGCTCGATATTGCTTGTTCATCGCGTTCCTCCTAGGTGGAACTGCCATCTGCAAGAGACACCGTCGAGTGAATCACGAGCCAGCATCATCGAGTTTTTCTACGATAGCAATGGTGTTTTTTGATAACTATAGAACAAATGGTGTGTGGCACATGCGTCAATCTGCGCGCATGTCGTCCTCGGCGACGGAGGGTATGTTTGTTCTCCATACGCGACTCCGACGCGCTCGGGCATAGAACGACTGCGAAGTCGCGTTGTCGAGCATCCCGGTCGCTAGCACCAACCACCCCACCTCCACGGCCTGCTGACTGTCCAGGACCGCTTCTGCCTCCGTCAACAATCGCAAGGACTCCTCGAGCCTGGGGTCCAGCCAGTTCGCGAGAGCGTCACGGAAGCATCGGTCCGGAGGGTCCAGCAGCGCGGGAATGGTAGCCAGACCTTGCGCCACCATCTCCCGATCCTTGCGCGCTGCCGCGATGCGTAAGACCAGCAACATGTCAGTCACTGCGGACGTGGTTCCATGGCGTTCCTGCAACGTCTTGCTCCGCTGCGCGTGCTTGAACGCATCCTCGAACTGATTGCTCCACAACAGCTCCTCGGCCAGGTTGTAGGAGCCCCCGCGTTCGAGCGCGGCCTGCCCGTGCTCGCGCGCGTACCGGATCGCCTCGCGCAGGTCCTTGATGCCGCGCTCGATCTCGCCTCGCGCCGACCAGAGCATGATGCGATTGACCAGCAACGCGCCAAAGTGAAAATCGTCTTTGCTCCGCCGGTACGCCTGCTCGCCGAACTCGAAGACGCTCGTCGCCTCCTCGATGCGCCCGGCCATGAGAAACGCAATGCCCGCGAGCATCGCGGCGATGACCGCCGTCTCATCGTCGCCAAGCCGGGTGGCCCGCTCTGCGACCTCCTGCAGCGCGTCAGCCGAGTCCGCTCGCTGCCGGCGAAACGCAGCGCGGACCTCCGCCAGGTCGATCCGGACCTGTCGCCCTGGGTCGGTGGTGCCGCAGACCCGGGCCTCCTCGGCGCGCAAGGCCGAGGTCGCGAAGTCCTCCGCCCAGTCCAGCGCGGTCGCCTCTTCGAGCAGGGCGTCGACCAGCCGCTCTCGGTCCAAGATCCGGCGCGCGATCTCGGCAGCGTCGCGCGCGTCCACGATGGCATCGGCCATCCGCTGTTGCCGGTACCGCGCCCTGGCCCTGCCGACGAGCGCCTCCGCGCGATCCGAGTCGTCATCGACAAACGACAGCGCTGCGGACCATTGCTGTTCCGCCTCGACGAAGCGATGCGCGAGGTCAGCCGACCGCGCGAGCTCCGCGCAGCTCCGCTCCGCCCACAGCCGGTCCTTCAACGCGCGCGCGTGCCGGGAGATGCTGGGCACGGCTAGCTGATCGACCGTGTCATCCATGTGGACGGTCCAGTAGTCGACCCAGTAGTTGAGGGCCAGGCGATGGACGGACGACCGCTCGTCGTCGTTCAAGGTCGCGTAGATCCCCTCGCACACCAGGCCATTGGCGAAGCGCCACCGCACCGTCTTGTCCCCGTGGTCGCCCTTGTCCCCGCTCTCCTTCTCGAGCACGCCGGCCTTGCAAAGTTCGTCGAGCCCGACCTCCACGTCGATCGCGATGCGCGCGCCAACGCTGTCATCGAGCGACTCCACCAGCGCGGCCAGCTCGGTGGAGTCAAAGGACTCGCCGAGGACCGCGCACACCCGAGCCAAGGCCACCGTCTCCTCCGGCAGGCCGGCGAGCTGCCGGCTCGCCATCCATGGGGCCAGCGCCAGCGCGGGGAGCTGCGCCAGCGCAGCGGCGTCGATCGCGTCTTTCTCTCGCAGCTCTCGGCACAGCGACACGATGTGCAACGGGTTGCCCTGCGCCACCTGGAGGAGCGGCCGCAGCGACGCCACTGGCAAGTAGTCCGCGGGCGCGAGCCACCTGGTCGCCAGAGACACCGCGGACTCCTCCTTGAGCCCCTTTAGCTCCAGGCGATACGACACCTGCGCGCGCTCGCCCAGCTCGGGGCGCCTGACCAGGAGCTGCCCGGTGGCGAAGCACACCACCCAGAGCGCGCACCGATCGACGCCACCGAGCGTCATGTACTCGATGGCAGCGAGCAGCTCGTGCTCGGCGAGGTCCACGTCATCGAGCAAGATCACCAGCGGCGACTCCCGGGCCAGCCCACGCACCGCGTCAGCCTGCTCCGGCATGAGGGGCCGGTCTGCGACCTCAGGGACCAGGGACGAGAAGACCTGCCCGCCCCCCACCTGGCCTCGGTCTCGGCCGGGCGGCGTGACCGAGGCCTGCCACACCCGCGTCCCTGCCTCCGTCAAGAGCTGCGCGAGCTTGGCGGCCAGCGTCGACTTGCCGACCCCCACCGCGCCGGTCACCACGACCATGCCCGGACCGCCCTCGGGCTGGGAGAGCTGCTCCATCAGGATCCGAAGCTCGTCCTCCCGCCCGAGCACCTCTCCATCCGCTGGTTCGGCCAAGGCAAAGAACCGGCTGTCATCGAGCGCCGCGACGACCGCGCGATGGACGGTGGCCGCGAAGGGGGCGGTCATGCGCAGCCCGGTCCAGGGGCCGGTGGGCAGCCAGCTCTCGGGCGAGGCCAGCGCCGGCCCGGTGATGCGCTCCCCGGACACCACGCAATCGGCCAGATGCACGACCACGCGCGCGCCCGTCGCCACCAGCTCCTCTGCCACCGCCATGGCCTCCGTGGAAGGGGTGGGGTGATCGCTCGCCAGGATCACGGCCAGCACTCGCCTTCCGCGCTGCGAGCTGACGCGAAACTTGTGGGCCCCCAGCATGGCGAGCACGTTGCGGTCCAGGCGCGCGAGCTCCGCCCACATGAGGACCACCGGCTGTGGCCGCTCACGCACGACGGACAGGGTGGCGGTCGTGCGCCGGCGGCCGGCGGAATCAGCACCAGCGACCTCCGACCTGAGCTGCTTGAGCAGCTCCGCCGCATCAGGGCGCAACGAGGGATCCTTGCGCAACGCGGCCTGGCACAGCGCCTCGATATCGGCCGGCGCGTCCACGAGCGGCGGTGGCCGCATGGCCAGGTGCCCGCGCTCGACCTCGATGGCGCTGCCCACGAAGGGCGGACGTTGCGCATAGATCTCGAAGGCGATGACGCCAACCGAGTACACGTCCGCGTGGACTGTCACCTTGGCAGATCCGAGCTGCTCGGGCGCCATGTACTCGGACGAGCCGGCGATGCTGCCGGAGAACGAGTCCTCCTCGTCGGACGAACCGACCTCTCGCGCCATGCCGAGGTCGAGCAGGGTCACCCGTCCGTCCGCGCCGACCATCACGTTGTCTGGCTTGAGGTCCCGGTGGATCACGCCGGCGGCGTGCAGATGCACCACCGCCTCCAGCAACCCGCGCAGGATGACACGCGCCTGCTCGGCGCCGATCCCTTGCGCGATCAGCTCGCCGAGGCCGTCTCCGTGAATGAGCTCCATCGAGAGCCATGCGTGCCCCGAGTCCGTGATGCCCTGGCCAAGCAGCCTGGGCACCCACGGGGCCCCCACCCTGGCCAGGGCCTCTGCCTCGTGACGCATCCGGTGGGTGGACAGCTCGGTGGCAGCCTTGGCGATCTTCAGTGCATACGGGGGGCTATCCGGCGGATGGACCTCCCAGACCGTCGCGAAGCCGCCTTCTCCGAGACAACCCGCGATCGGGTCCATCCACCGCGGCGGCGGGGAGGAGGGCTGCCGACGCACAGGTGCGCGTTCAGACGGGTGCTCAGGACACACCTCGCCCGCGCCCAGTCGCCGGCTGCACGTTGGACAACGTGCCATCAGATGCCTCGCTTCCCTACCATGTTCGTCGTATCATTTTAGCCACACGTGGTCGAAAATGTTCTCGAGGCGATGGTTGATGCGGTCCTTGTGGTCAATGCCGAGGGCAGGATCACGCGGGCCAATCATGCTGCGGCGGACCTCTCGGGGTACTCGGCGGCCGAGCTGCAGGGCAGGCTTATCAAGGAAATGCTGGTAGACGAGAGCGACGGCCTCAAGACCGTGGTTCGACGTCGCATCGAAGATGGCGACATTCTACGCCGTGAATCGTCGTGGCTAGTAACAAAAGACGGCCAACGTATCCGGTTTCGGTCACCGGCTCACCAGTCTTGACCAACGGCGGGATGCTGGAGGGAATCGTGCTCGTCGCGCGAGATGTTCGCGCCATGCGGCAGCTCCTGTCCGAGCGCGAGGCAGAAATTGTCCGCCGCAAGCAAGCGGAGGCTGAGCTCCGGGGCGCCAAGGCGTCCATCGAAGACCAGCTAGAACAAACTCGCACCCAGCTCCTCTTGTCCGAGCGGCGCGCGACCCTGGGCACCCTGGCCGGCGGGGTTGGCCATGAGCTGCGCAACGTGGCGCAGATCCAGATCTCTGCGGTAGACGAGCTCCGCTCTGCGCTCGAGCGCGGCGGCGATCTCGCCGCGGTGGTGGCCGAGCTGCTGCCCGACCTGGCGCGGGTCGGCGACCACATCACGGAGCACGGGGGCCGCATGATGCGGCTGGCGAGACCCGGCCCAGATCGAGTCGGCCCCATCGACTTTTGCGCGGTGGTCAGAGAGGTCGTCCACATGCTCGGCGGCGCCGGCAGATTGCGGCGCCACAAGGCGGTCTTCCACCTGCCCCCGTCTTTGACCGTGACAGTGAACCGCACCCGCATCGAGCAGATCCTGGTCAACTTGCTCGTCAATGCGGTGGACGCGATGACCTCGGCTGGGTCCATCACCATCTCGGCGAGCGAGCGAGGGGAACGTGTCGTCTGCACGGTGACCGACACCGGCGTCGGCATCCCGCCGGAGAACCTCGACAAGGTCTTCGAGCCCTTCTTTTCCACCAAAGCAGAGGCTGGGACCGGACTTGGATTGCCGGTGGCCAGGGAGATCGTGCAGAGCTACGGCGGCAAGCTCACCGTGGAGAGCATGGTGAACCGAGGCACGACCTTCACCTTCGATCTGCCCATGTGACCAGGCCTTGGCCTCGCGGCGCGCATGCCGCGGGCTACGAGCCTGGGATCATGTCGATCGTCCCGGCGTCGATCTTCTTGCCGCGCAGCACCCGATAGTCATCGCCCCACTGCTCGATCAGCAGCGAGTCCTCGCCTGGAGCGCTGTAGAGCCACCAGCGACAGCGCTCCACGTGGTTGTCAGGCCGGTTCTGCTTGAGGTTGCCCAGGCCCCCCACGTCGCCCGTGAGCTTGCACGTGGCCGTGCCGCGCTTGTCGAGCGTGTAGCGAACCTCTTCCAGCACCATCGCCTCGGGCGGATAGCCCGAGATCTGCATCGCCTCGATCGACATCCACCGCGGCGTTCCGGCGCCAGTGCGCTCGATGCCCGTGATGAGCCAGCGAGAGTCGCTGCCATCCACCAGCCGGCCCCCGCCCCAGCGGTGGCCGTCCTCGTCGTAAGACACCATGCCCTCGCACAGGTAGTCGCGGCCGTCGATGGTCACCACGTCGTTGACGCGAAGATCGCGCAGGGTGCGCTCCAGCAAGCGGTCCCCCGAGCCCGGCAACAAGGCCGGCGCGCCACCCGAGGGCAGCGCCTTGCGCCGGCGCTCATTCGCGACGATCCCGACCACGGCGGCGCCGCCGAGCACGGTCAGCAAGACGAACAGTATCCACAACATGTCCGTCGCCACTATGGCCGGCGTCCGGGGCCGGGTCAATGGATGCCCGCCTTCACCGCACGCCACCCCACCACCCTCGCGATCGCCTCCGGCGCGAGCTGGTCAGCCCACCCAAAGGCAAGCCCCCGCCAGCGAGCAATATTTTATCGGCCAGAACGCCGCTGGCGCGATGCATCATTGGCCAGGGACCACGCCAGGCCGGCCGGTATCGGCGTGCCTCACATTCGCGCCAGTCCCGTCCTTGACACTTCGCGCCTGGCCCCGCTACACCGAGTGCCGCTTAGGCTCTTCGCAAGGAACATCCATGGTAGCCGTGCAAGCGCAAGATGATCTCCGTCGCGTCCTCGACGACGAAGGGAAACCGCTCCCCGGAGTCCAGGTTCCGGCCATCCCAGAAGACACGCTGCTCAAGATCTTCGACACCATGGCGCTGGTACGCATCATGGACGATCGAATGATGAGGCTGCAGCGCCAAGGCCGACTCGGCTTCTACATGAAGTCCATCGGCGAGGAGGCCAGCCACTTCGCGGTCGCTGCGCTCCGCGCCTCCGACTGGGTCTACCCGAGCTATCGCGAGCAGGGCGCCTGGTTCTGGCGCGGGTACACCATCGAGCAGTTCGTGAACCAGCTCTTTGGCAACGAGAAGGACCCGGTCAAGGGCCGGCAGATGCCGGTGCATCACTCGGCCAACTGGCTGAACCTGGTGTCCATCAGCTCCCCCGTTGGCACGCAGATCCCGCAGGCCGTGGGCACCGCGTACGCCGCCAAGATCGCCGGCAAGGACGACGTGGCGATGGTGTACTTCGGGGAAGGGACGTCCTCCACCGGCGAGTTTCATGTCGGCATGAACTTCGCTGGCGTGTGGAAGGCGCCCTGTATCTTCCTGTGCCGCAACAACGGCTGGGCCATCTCGGTGCCCACCGAGAAGCAGACCGCCGCCAAGACCTTCGCCTCGAAGGCCATCGGCTACGGCATGCCTGGCATCCGGGTGGATGGGAACGACCTCCTGGCCGTGTGGCAGGTCACCTCGGAGGCCATCGCGCGCGCCCGGGCCGGCCAGGGACCGACGATGATCGAGGCCCTGACCTATCGCATCCAGGGCCACTCGAGCTCTGATGACCCGTCCGTGTATCGGGATCCGAAGGAGCCAGAGATCTGGGAGAAGCGAGATCCGCTAAACCGCCTGCGCAACTACCTGCGCCACTGCGGCCTGTACAACGAGGCCGCGGAGAAAGCGCACAGCGAGCAAGTCAACCAGGCCATCACCGATGCCCTCGCCGCCGTCGACCACATCCCGGCCCCTGTGGTGGAGAGCATGTTCGACGACGTGTACGAGGAGCTGCCGTGGAACCTCCGCGAGCAGCGGCAATATCTGATGGCGCAGCCGCGCACCAAGAGCCCCCACCAGCACTGAGGTTCCCATGCCCACGATGAACATCATCGAAGCCGTTCGCGACGCTCTTCGCACTCAGATGCGCGCCGATTCGCGGGTCGTAGTCCTTGGAGAGGACGTCGGCAAGTTCGGTGGCGTGTTCCGCGCCACCTCCGGACTCGTCGAGGAGTTTGGCGCAGAGCGGGTCATCGACACTCCGCTGGCAGAGGCCGGTATCATCGGCACCGCCATCGGCATGGCGCTCTATGGCCTGCGCCCGGTGCCGGAGATCCAGTTCGGCGACTTCATCTTCCCGGCCGTCGATCAGATCGTCAACGAGCTGGCCAAGTTCCGCTATCGCTCAGGGGGGCAATACCCCTGCCCGGTCGTGATCCGCACACCGGTGGGTGGCGGCATTCGCGGTGGTCACTACCACTCGCAGTCTCCCGAGGTGCTGTTTATCCACACCCCCGGGATCAAGGTGGTCGCGCCCTCCAACCCGTATGACGCCAAGGGGCTGCTCCTGGCGTGCATGCGCCAGAACGACCCCGTGCTGTTCATGGAGCCCAAGCGCATCTATCGCGCCTCCAAGGGAGAGGTTCCCGAAGGAGAGTACACGGTCGAGATCGGCAAGGCGGCGGTGGTCCGCGAAGGAACCCAATGCACCGTGCTGGCGTGGAGCGGCATGACCTCCATCGCCGAGGAGGCCGGCAAGAAGGCCGAGGCCGCCGGCATCTCCGTCGAGGTCATCGACCTGCGCACCCTGATGCCGTTCGACATCGACACGATCTTGGACTCGGTGAAGAAGACCGGTCGGTGCGTCGTCGTGCATGAGGCTCCCAAGACCGCTGGATTTGGCGGCGAGCTGGTGGCGTCCATCCAGGAACGTGCGCTCGAGTATCTCGAGGCGCCCATCCTGCGCGTCGCCGGCTTCGACACGCCGTTTCCGTACACCCTGGAGCACGAGTACCTCCCCAACGCCGATCGCGTCCTGGGCGCGATTCGCCAGACCCTGGAGTGGTAGCGATGGCTTTTGAATTCCATCTACCGGACATCGGCGAGGGCGTCGTCGAGGGAGAGATCGTCGCCTGGAAGGTCAAGGTCGGCGACAAGGTCAAGCTCGACCAGCCGATCGTCGAGATCATGACGGACAAGGCGACGGTGGAGATTCCGTCACCGCGAGCTGGCACCATCTCCAAGATCAACTACGCCGATGGGCAGATCTGTCCGGTGGGCCAGATCCTGCTGGTGATCGAAGAAGAGGGCTCGAGCGGCAAGACCGCGGCGCCGGAGCATTCTCCGCCGCCACAGAGCCAGATCGCCGCCAACCTACCAGCGGCCCCGGTCACCGCAGCGCCCGCTGCGCGGCCTGCCGCCATCGAGGTGGTGGACGCCAGCGCTGGAAGATCCCGCGCGCTCGCCACCCCGTCCACGCGCCGGCTGGCACGCCAGCTCGGCGTGGAGCTCGGCCGGGTGCCGGCCACCGGGAAGCGCGGTCGCGTGACGAGCGATGACGTCCGCGGCTTCGCGAGCCGCGGCGCCGCGCCAGCGGCCAGCGCCTCGGCGACGCGAACGGCGTTTGCCCCGGTCGCCATCGCGGCCATCGGCCCCGAAGAGCGCGTACCGCTGCGCGGCCTGCGCAAGCGCATCGCGGACAACATGACGCGCTCGACCCAGACCGCGTCGCACTTCACCTATGTCGAAGAGATCGACATGACCGAGCTCGTCGCCCTGCGCGACCGGGCAAGGAGCCGCGCCGGCGAGCGCGGGGTCAAGCTGACGTACCTGCCGTTCATCATCAAGGCAGTGGTGTCGGGCCTCAAGAAGTGGCCGCAGCTCAACGCCAGCCTCGACGAGTCGACGCAAGAGGTGGTGCGCAAGAAGTACTATCACATCGGCATCGCCGCCCAGGGCCCGCAAGGCCTGGCGGTCTCCGTGCTGCGCGACGCCGATCGCCGCTCGATCTTCGACCTGGCGCGCGAGATAGACCGGCTGGGAGACGCGGTGCGCAACGGCACCGCTTCTCGCGATGAGCTCACGGGCTCCACGTTCACCATCTCGTCGCTTGGCAAACTTGGCGGCGTCATGGCCACGCCGATCATCAACTTCCCCGAGGTCGGCATCCTGGGCGTACACAAGATCGAAGAGCGCCCGGCGGTCCGCGGTGGGCAGATCGTCGCCCGCTGGCTGATGAACCTGTCGATCTCGCTGGACCACCGCCTGGTGGACGGATGGGACGGCGCGATGTTCCTGCAGGACGTCAAGGCGCTGCTGGAAGACCCGACCACGATGTTCATGGAGATGGTCTAGGCTCTCCTGACGTAGCGCCGCGCTTGTCCTGGCGCGCGCGCTGTTCGTTGCGTACGCATCTGGGACGCCCGGGACGAGACTCCGCCGCGCCTCGCTCTCGCTCTCGCACGTTCGCGCACCGGTCGCGCACCGTTCTGTGCGCGACCGGGCCGAGCTAAGGCGAGGGGGCGTCGCCGCGCTGGAACATTGCCGGCCCGCAGAGGCGCCTGCGTGCCACCGCGCCCAGGTATGCTGCGCGGCACTCGTGCCATTGCCACGCCCGCTGCTCACCATCCTTCGCATGACCCCGGCCGTCGCCGGCGCCGCTGTCAGCTCCACCATTGGCCTGGTGGTGGCCCGGCACTACCTGGATCCGGAGATCCTGCGCGCCAGCAACGACGAGGTCGGCAACTACATCCAGGCCCTGGGCGCGATCTACGCCGTGCTCGCCGCCTTCGTCGTGTACGTGGTGTGGGGCCAGTTCAACGAGGCCCGCACCCAGTGCGAGCGAGAGGCCGCTGAGATCATGGACCTGTACCGGATCTTCGAGGGCTCCCGCGTAGCTGCCAGCCCGCGCTGCAAGAGCCGCTGGCCCGCTACGTGGACTCCGTGCTGGAGGTGGAGTGGCCGGCGCTGGCATGCGGTGACGAGGTGGCGCTCGAGTCCTCCGGCGAGCTCCTCGAGCCGCTCTGGAATACCTTGCACAGCGTGCCGCTGGAGAACGATTGCCACCGCGCCTTGCACACCGAAGCGTTGGCCCGCTTCAACGACCTCGCCGACGCTCGCAACGCCAGGCTCGCCAGTGCCCGTACCCACATGCCCCTGGCGCTGACCCTCCTGCTGTACTTCGGTGGCTTCTCGCTGGTCGGCTCCATGGGCCTGGTCGCCATCGAGAACTTCTGGATCCATGCGGTGATCACCGCCTCCTTGGCCTCGGCGGTCAGCCACCTGCTGTACGTGGTGGCGGATCTCGACGATGCCTTTGATGGGGACTGGCAAGTTCCCCGCGAGCCGTTCGAGCGCGCCCGGCGCTTCATCGCCAAGCGAATCGTCAACAACGGCTCGCGGTAGCCGCCGCGCCGTGGCGCTCCGCCGCCCGCGCGCCCGCCTCGCCGTAGCGCCCCGTCGGCCAGGCGCCGCCTCACCTCGCGCTGCGAAGCTCGCCGCTGGTTGAGCTAGCGCTTGCGGAGCTCGCGCTGCGGAGCTCGCGCTGCGGAGTTCGGCGCTTGGCCGAGCGCTGCGCGCTGGCGGAGTTCGGCGCTTGGCCGAGCCCGCGCTGCGGCGCTTGGCCAAGCACGCTGCGGAACATGGGCCGAAAAAGGTGAAGGGCCGAATCGTATGATTCGGCCCTTCAAAACCCCGGCAGCGACCTACTCTCCCACAGGCTTGCGCCTACAGTACCATCGGCCCTGGAGAGCTTAACTTCCGTGTTCGGGATGGGAACGGGTGTGACATCTCCGGCATTGCCGCCAGGAAAAAACATTCGAAGTGCGAAGCGGTCAAAGTCTCGTCAAAAGACCTGCGTACTATTTCTCTCGTCTCGAAGACTCGTCGCAATCAGATAGAACACGAACCAGAAGCGACAGCCTGGCACCTATTTCCCGGCGCACTTCGATGCTAGCGGTGGGGCCGCTAGCTGCGCCTGCCTTGTCCCCGCAGGGAGTCCGGCAAATATATAGGTGGTCAAGCCTCACGACCGATTAGTACGGGTTAGCTCCACGCGTTGCCGCATGTCCACACTCCGCCTATCAACCACGTAGTCTACGTGGGGTCTTCAGGAGCCTTGCGGCTCAGGGACGCCTTATCTTGAGGGGGGCTTCCCGCTTAGATGCTTTCAGCGGTTATCCCTTCCGGACATAGCTACCCGGCGATGCCGCTGGCGCCACAACCGGAACACTAGCGGTCCGTCCAACCCGGTCCTCTCGTACTAAGGTCAGCTCCTCTCAAGCGTCCTGCGCCCACGACGGATAGGGACCGAACTGTCTCACGACGTTCTGAACCCAGCTCGCGTACC
>JADJJK010000006.1:0-117500 GCA_016706545.1 Myxococcales bacterium | reverse complement strand
GGGCGGGGCGCGCGCCTGCGCTGGTTGCGGGCCGCACACGGACTCGGCGACCTCGAACCTGGTAGGCTTGGCCCCGTGCTGGAACGCATCGGCAACTGCCGGATAGTTGAAGAAGTCGCGTCAGGTGGAATGGCGGTGGTGTACCGCGCCGTCCAGGAGCCCCTTGGCCGGACGGTGGCGATCAAGGCGCTCAAGTCAGCCGCCGCGCTGGAGGAGAACATCGCCACCCGCTTCGAGAGAGAAGCGAAAAGTCTCGCCAACTTACAGCACGAGAACATCATCAACGTATACGACTACCACCAGGAGCGGGGCGGCCACTTCATCGTGATGGAGTTCGTGCAAGGCATCGACTTGTACGACCTGCTCGATCGTTGCGGTCGCCTCCCCTATGACGTGGCCGCGGTGATCGCGGTGCAGGTGGGGCGAGCGCTCGACTACGTCCACTACCGCGGGGTCGTTCACCGGGACATCAAACCAGCTAACATCATGATTTCACGTGCAGGTGGGGTCAAGGTGATGGACTTTGGCATCGCCCGAGATCAGAGCTTCTCTGACTTGACCGAGGCAGGCACCGGAATTGGCACTCCCGCCTACATGTCCCCCGAGCAAGTGTTGGGCGACAGGCTCGACGCGCGCTCGGACATCTTCTCGCTGGGCGTGGTGCTCTACCAGATGCTCACGGGGCGCAAGCCGTTCGTGGAAGACGAGCAGCGCTCGGCGATGCACAAGATCCGGCTGGAGAAGCACGTCCGGGTGCGCAAGCTCAATCCGGACATCCCGCGCGAGCTCGAGCGCATCATCGACAACTGCCTGGAGAAGCGGCCGGTGGACCGCTGGCGCTCCGCGCAGCACATGGTGATGGCGCTGGAGCGGTTTCTGGCCAAGCACGTGGAGATAAACCACCACGCACGGCTGGTCTTGTTTCTGCGCGGTCAGGGGGTCATCTCGGAGCTGGAGGCCGATGAGCACCTGAACCCGTCCGCGCTGGGGCAAGGCTCCCTGGCGCAGCCCAACATGCAGGCGCGACACGCGGTCCGGCGAGGCTGGATCGCTCATGCCATCACGGTGGGCATGCTGATCTTGATGCTGGGGCTCATCCACCTGGCGCCGCTTGGCGCCACGCCGCACACGCCCACCACGATGGTCAACGGGCAGGCCGTGGTCGCCGAACAGCGCGGCTTCGTCCTGGTGCATGCCATCCCCTGGGCGGAGATCTCGATTGATGGCAAGGCGCTCGGCAGCACGCCCATCGCCAAGGCCATCGAGCTTACCTCAGGTCCGCATCTCGTCCGGTTCGAGCACGCCTGGTACCAGCCGGTGGAGCGAACCATCGACGTGACCTCCGGCACCACCGAGCAGGCGATCCGCCTGGCCGTGGATTTCGAACGCGACGGCTTGTTGCTACCAGGCAAGCAGATCCCCAAGGGAGGCACGCCATGACCTTCGGCATCCCCAGCGCCGCCAGCACACGGGTGTTCTGGAGCTGGCTCATGCTGGCCGGCCTGGTGCTGGGCACCTGGCGGCAGGCCGAGGCCGCGCCCCCCAGCGACTCGATCACGTATCGCGTCAAGGCGGGCGACACCCTGGAGCTCATCGCCGCGGAGTACTACGGCGATCGGCGCTACGCGGTGTTCGTGATGGTCGCCAACCGGATCTCGCACCCGCGTCCGCTACGGCCTGGCGAGCGGCTCAAGATCCCCGTCAACCGAGACGTCACCACCGCGCCGGGCGACACGCTGGCGTCGCTGGCCCAGGCCTACCTGTCCGATCCCAAACGCGCGGTGTTCTTGGCCGAGTTCAACCGGCTCGAGCCAGAGGCGTCGTTGCCCGCCGGTACCCACATCCTCATCCCCTTTCATGTCACCCACGTGGCGGCGGCCGACGAGCGCGTGGCCAGCATCGCCGCGGCCTACTTCGGCGACAGCAAGAACGCGGAGCTTTTGACCCGGTACAACTTCCTGGATCGTCCGATGGTCGCCAAGGGCGAATCGCTGGTGGTGCCCATCTTCAACGTGCGGGTGCGCGAGTCCAAGCTGCCACCGGTGGACGAGGAAGCGGCCGCGCGGACCAACAAGCGGGTGCAAGTGGCCGCTCGCGCGGTGACCGCGCTGCCGACCGCGATGGCGGCCTGGCGAGACGGCAACTTCGCCGCCGTCAAGCGCGAGCTGGCGGATCTGGACGTCGACTACCTCGACGCCAGCCTGGCGGTGGACATCTCGATCTTGCTGGGGGCCGCGTACCTTGCGACCGAGGACGAGGAGTCCGCGATGGCGCGCTTCAAGCAGGCGCTGGAACGCAGACCCCGCTACAGCGTGTCGCCGTACTGGTTCTCGCCCCGGGTGCGCGAGGTCTGGGTGCGCGCTGGCGGGCGCGTCGATCCAGGGCCATGAGCGGCAGCCGAGAGGCCCCTTTGCTCGAAGGTATCGCAGCCAAGCGGTGGGCCCTGGCGTGCCTGGCCTGCGCCCTGGTCGCGGGCTGCGGGCGCCGCGACGCCCCCAGCGACAGCGACGGCCGCGCGCTTGGCGCGGCGCTCCTTCGCGGGCTAGCCGCCGCCGCCGAGCGGCGTGAGCCGTGGCCCTGCGCTTCGCCGGAGGCGGAGGAGGCGGAGGAGGCGGAGGAAGCTTCCGAGACCGCGCCGGCGCCGGTCGCCGAGCCCGAGCGCTGGCGCGCCGGCCCGGGGACGCTGACGCTGGCGGCGGTGCCAACCGAGCTCTCGCTGGGGTTCATCGCCGATGCCGGGGGCGCGGGGCAGCCCACGCTGGCGGGCCTGCGCCGCGCCGCAGCGCTGCTGGCGGCGAGCAAGGTGACGGCGGTGCTGTCGCTGGGTGGACTGGCGGCGGATGAGGCCGGCATCGAAGCCGCGCTGCGGGCGCTGGTCAGCGACCACTACCTGCTGGTGGCGAGCCCAGGAGATCTGGAGCCCGTGCCCGCGCACCGCGCCGCCGTGGCGCGGCTGGCGCGCGCAGGTGCCCGCATCGTCGACGGCAGCCGCACGCGCTGGCTCGAGCTGGGGATCGCCACGGTGGCCACCCTGCCCGGTGCGCGCCACCTTGGCCAGCTCAGCGCCGGCCCCGACGGCTGCGGCTTTGACGATGGCGCGCTCGAGCAGACCGCCACGCGGCTGGGGAAGGCGCCCGGGCTCCGCGTGCTCGCGGCGTGGGCGGCGCCCCGACCAGATGGCGCCACGGCCGCGCGCGGAGACCTCCGCATGCGCCAGATCCTGGAGCAGCACCACGTGGAGCTGGCGGTTGTAGGCGAGCCTACCGGCTGGCACCAGAACATCAGCGGCTCCGGCTCGGCCAAGGCGCCACTGCACGTGGCGTTCACCGGGTTCTCCGATGGCGAGCCGCGGATGCCCGCGGATGGCGCCCTGCCCTCCCCTTCCGCGCTGCTACTACAGGTCACACCACCTGGGTGGAGCTGGCGGCGCCTGGATCTTTCCATGCAACCTACCCGCTGATGCCGGCGTCTCTGCGATAGGTGCTACCCTCCGGCAGATACGTGTCTTCGACGCCGGAACCCCGCTACGTCTGTCCGCGCTGCCGCACCGCCTTCACGGACCTGACCCACTTTTGCACCAAGTGCGGGGCAGACATGACGCGAGCCAGCGCGCTGGAGGCCTCGGCGCATGGCGAGCTGGCGGCAGACACCGACGTGAAGCTCTCGGTCGAGGTGGCGCAAGACCGCCGGGTGACGGAGTCGAACCGTGCCTGGCTGGGCAAGGTGGTGGAGGGCCGGTACCGCGTCCTCGAGGTCATCGGCCGCGGTGGCATGGGGGTGGTGTATCGCGTCGAGCACCTGCGCATGGGCAAGATCGCCGCGATGAAGGTCCTGCACCGCGAGCTGGCCAACGATCGTGACGCCATCGAGCGCTTCGAGCGGGAGGCGGCGGCGGTGTCTCGCCTGCAGCACCCGCACACCGTGCAGGTGTTCGACTTTGGCCAGGCGCAAGGCGCGCTGTATCTCATCATGGAGTACGTGCGCGGCCAGGATCTGGCGCACATCATCAACCGCGATGGCGCGATGCCCTGGGCCCGCGCGGCGCCCATCTTGGCCCAGATCTGCGGGGCGCTGCAGGAAGCCCACGAGCTGGGCGTGGTCCATCGCGACCTCAAGCCCGAGAACGTGCTCATCGGCCGCACCACTGGCGGGCGCGATTTCGCCAAGGTGCTCGACTTCGGCCTGGCCAAGCTCGACGGGCGCCAGCTCCCGGCCAGCAGCACGGACCGACAAGAGATCATGGGCACGCCGTACTTCATGTCTCCGGAGCAGATCCGAGGAGACGAGGTGGACGCTCGCGGAGACCTCTACTCTTTCGGCGCCCTGATGTTCAACCTGCTGACCGGGCAGAACCTGTACACCGCGGCCAACGCGGTGGGCGTCTTGACCAAGCACCTCACCGCGGAGCCAGACGCGCCCTCGCAGCGCGCCCCGACGATGGGCATCGATCCGCGGGTGGACCACATCTGCCGCAAGGCGCTGGCGCGAGATCCCGCGCAGCGATGGCAGAGCGCCGCGGAGCTTGGCGCCGAGATCGAAGAGGCCTACCGCGACCTGGTCGGTGAATCCACCAACTCCGGGCGCGGCGGCTCACGCTCGCTGGGCGGCGGCAAGCTGGTGCTGGAGGTGGACGAGAGCGCGAGCGACCTGCGGCTGCGCCGGTCTGACCTGGATGCGTTCGAACGCTCGCTGCGGCGGCGCAAGTTCACGGTGTGGGCGGTGGCGGCGATGACCGTCGCTGGCATCGCCGCAGGCGCGGGCTGGTACCTGACGCGCCAGGGCCAGGTGCTCACGCGCGAGCGAGAGCCCAACAACGAGCCGGGCGAGGCCAACTTCGTGGCCTTCGGGCGCGACGTGTTTGGCCTGCTGGGAAAGCGGCGCAGCAAGAGCGAAGGCGACCTCGACGTGTTCGAGGTCAAGGGCGCAGGGGCCCGCCAGCTCTTCTCGGCCGAGGTCACCGGGATCCCCAACATCGATCTGTCGCTGCGCGTGATGGGCCGAGAAGGACGGGCCTGGGTGACGGTGGATGAAGGGGGCGTTGGCGAGGGGGAGCAGGTCTTCCGCCGGATGAGCGAAGGCGCCATGCTGGTGGCGATCGAGAGCCGGCGCAGCGATGGGCAGACGGTGCCGACCGAGAACGTCAGCGATGACTACCGGCTGCGCGTCACGCTGGAGGCACCCGACGCTGGGTGGGAGGCTGAGCCCAACGCATCCGCCGCGGACGCCAACCCGCTGACACCACGGCAGACCTTGCGCGGTCGCCTGGACAGCCGCGGCGACGTCGATGTCTTGCGATGGAGCGGGCCAGAGGGGATGGCGCTGGTGGAGGTCCAGGCCGACGGGCTGCCGCTGGCGTGGCAGACCCCCGATGGGCAGGTACGGGCCCCGGGCGCCGTGCAGGTGAAGCTCCGCAACGGCGACCACGTGCGGCTGTTCCGGACCGACCAGGCCGGGCGCAAGGGCGACGTGCCTGGTCGAACGTCGCCCTGGTCCGTCACGGTGACGCCGCAATAGGGGCTGGCGGCAACGCTGCTCCGCGGAGATCGCCAGGCTCGCACGCGGTTGTCCTTGCTGTGGCGCCGGGGGGCTGGCGGCGACGCTGCTTCCGCGGAGATCGCCAGGCTCTTGGGCGCTAGCAGCGCCTGCGCCTGCGCCAATGGCTCAACCATTGCCAGAGCTTGCCTGGATTTGCCAGCTCTTGCCCAAAGCATACCTGGCAATGGTCCGACCTTGTCGCACGATACGTGAGTGATCCGGCCCTCCCTGGCAGTCCTCGCTCTCTTGCTCGCGACGGCACGTGCGACCGCGGAACCAGCTCCCGCGGCTCCCAGATCCGGTGACGCGCAGTCAGGTGCCGCGACGCATGGGCCCGCGCCAGAGCGCGAGCTGGTGCGCCGGCCCGACGCGAGCTGGGAGGACGTCTTCCGCGGCCCGTTCGAGGTCTCGCAGCTCTTCGCCATGCCGACCGCGAACGTGGTGGGCGCTTACCAGCTCCGGCTCTACGGCGATGCGTCTCTGCTCTCGGAGCGAGACGTCCTCTCCACCTCGAGCGTGGCGGCGTTGGGCTTTGGAGATCTGGCGCAGCTCGAGTATCGCCAGAGCGCCGCGGTCAGTCACCGGGTGCGCACGCACCGAGAGCTGTTCGGGCTGCCGAGCCTCGGCGTGCAGTTCGAGTTGCCGCTGCGCGAGCGCAGGTACGTGCCGCGCTTTGGCGTGGCCCTCCGCTTTGGCCTGCCGTATGGCCAGCGCGGAGAGTCGCTCGACGGCGCGACCACGCGGCCGTCCTACGATGAGCGGGCGACCGACCTGTACCTGGTGGCGAGCCTGCCCCTGCCGGGGGTGGCGCTGCACCTTGGCACGAGGATCACCGCGGCCTCGCTCGAGTCGACAGGGACCGCCAGCGCCCTCGAGCTCGAGCGTACGTTGGTCTTGCCGGCCCTCGGCGTGGCGGTCGTGGTCAACCCGCGCAGCACGTTGATCCTCGAGGCCTCGATGATCCCACGCTTTGAGCTGCCGATCGACAGCGCCCCGGCGGCGATCCGGAGCGATCCGTACGCGCGCGCCGGGGTGCGCTGGAACGCGCTGCCGTGGCTGACCGTCGACGCCAGCGTCGGCTACCACCTGGAGCTGCAGCACAAGCGCGAACCGCCGACGTCCGGCATCGACGCGCTGGTGGACTGGGACATTCGGCTAGGCGGCGAGCTGGCGGTGCCCTGGGGCGCCGTGCTGTGCCGCACGACAGGAGTCTTTTGCTCGTGAGCAAGGAGAACACCATGATTCGAACTCTCGCTATTTTGCTGCTGGCCATGACGCCCACCGCGGCGCTGGCCCAGCGCCTGCCGCCGCTGCGTCCAGAGCCGCTGCGGGACCCAGCCCCGGCGCCTGCGCCCGAGGCGGCGCCGGAGCCCCCGACGACACCAGCGCCAGCGACGCCAGCGCCACCAGCGCCGGATGGCACCGGCGGAGCCCCCGGCGACCTCGGCGCAGCCAGCCCGGCCGGCGAACGGCCGCCTGGCGACGAGCGCGAACCAGGCGGCGAGGACACAGAGCCAGCGCGTTCGGCGCTGTTTGACTACCCCGCGCCCGACGGCGGCCCGAGCCGAGCCGCCAGCGCCGGGGAGCCTTCCGCTTCGCAGCCGACGCAGCCCGCACAAGGGCTCCTGTTCGCGCCCACCGCGCGCATGCTGGAGGCAGGCGCCATCTCCGCCTCGGGCGCCATCGACACGGTGGGCGGCGCGCAGCTCGAGCTGAAGGTAGGGCTCGGCGGGGTCGCCGAGTTCGGCATCGGCTCCACGGATCACATCCGCGCGCGCGACTGCGCGACCTGTGACGCGCGCATCGTGCGCCTGGTGCCGATGGCGCGCTTCGTGATGGGCCTGCCGGAGCACCGGCTGTTCCCGCACCAGCCCGCGCTGGCCATCGGCTTTCAGAAGTCGTTCACGCGCAAGCACGACGCGCGGTCCTCGCGGTACGCCATGCTGTACCTGGTGGCCTCCAAGCGGCTGGGCTCGACCAACCTGCACGGCGGGGCGCTGATCTGGGATGGGGTCATCCAGCGCGATGACGACAGCGAGGTGAACTTGCACGACGAGCCGCTCGCCAAGCGGATCCGACCGACCGCTGGCTTCGAGGTGCTGGCGCGCAAGCGCTCACACGTGATCGTGGATCTGACCTGGAACCCAGAGCTGCAGATCGCGCGCGAGCTGGCGAACACGGACTCGCTGCGCCTGCGGCCGATGCTGTCGTGGGGCGTGCGCTACGCCGCGGCGCGCCGGGTAGCGCTGGAGGCCGGCGTCCGTGTCCCGGACATCGGGGACGCCAACCTCCTCGACGCGCAGATCTTCGCCCAGCTCCGCGTGGCGAGCCGCGCCATCACCACCGCGCTCGAAGGCCTGCAGGGCAGCTAGCCCATGCGCCGCACCTGCTCGTCGAACTGGGCGCTGGCGCGACTGACGCTCGCGGCGGCGCTAGCGGGCGCGCTCACGGCGGGCCGCGGCGACGCGCTGGCCCAGGGCGACCGCGACGTACACGCCGACCCCAAGCAAGACCTGCGTCCGCTGCCCGAGCGGCTCGAACAGCCAGCGCTGCCGGCGCCTCGCCTCATCGATCGCGCGACCGCAGAGCTGCGCCAGGGCTACGCCATCACCGGCAGCAGCCACCGCGGGGAACCCCTGCTGGTCGCGGAGCTGCCGCTGGGGCCGCTGGCCGCGATCGGCGGCGGCATCGAGGACCGCTTGCTCGCTGGGGTGGACGCCGACGACGCCACGTTGCAGCGCGACCCGGTGATGTGGTTTCGCGTCGGCGTGGAGGCTGGCGCCTGGCTTCGCCATCAGCCCGCGCTGACGCTCGCCTTCGAGCGCTCCATGAGCGACCGCCCCGAGCGCGCCGCCGAGGTGAGGGTCACCGCCACCGACCGCTGGGTGTCCGGGCGCGCTGGCGCGTTGCAGGCGACCACCGGCCTTGGGCTGTGGGAGCTGACCGGGCCCGCGCAGCGGCTCTCGCAGCGAGCGCTGTCCGCGCGCCTGCGGCCGTTCGCTGGCCTCGCCTGGACTCCGCCAGCCTACCCCAACACGTCCATCTTGCTGGAGGGCTCGTTCGGTCCCTCGGTGCTGGCGGGCCGGCCCCGGCTCGACTGGCGGCTGGGGTGGGGCGCGCGATATCGAGTCTACTCGTGGACGTCGATCGATCTGGTGGTGCGCAACCGCCAGGACGCCGGCCTTGGCGGATCGACCGTGATGGTGCGGCTGTCGCTCGACGCGGTGTGAGGCGACCGCGTCCGCGAGCGGACGCGCTGAGCTGCGCTGAGCCCCGCTGGCTGCGCTACTTGCGCGCGAGCAGCGTCGCCGCGTACGGCGCGTGGTACGTGATGATGATATCGGCGCCGGCGCGGCGAAACCCCAGCAGGGTCTCCATCACCACGCGCTCCTTGTCGATCCAGCCCTGCGCCGCGGCGGCCTCGATCATCGAGTACTCGCCGCTGACGTTGTACACGGCGATCGGCAAGTTGATCTCGTCCGAGACCGCGCGCACCACGTCCAGGTACGCCAGCCCCGGCTTGACCATCACGATGTCCGCGCCCTCGCCGGCGTCGATCGAGGCCTCACGGACGGCCTCCGCGACGTTGGCCGGATCCATCTGGTAGCCTCGACGGTCCCCGGACTTGGGGGTGGACTCCACCGCCTCGCGGAACGGTCCATAGTACGCGGAGGCGTACTTGGCGGAGTACGCCATGATCGCCACCTTGGTGTGGCCGTCCTCGTCGAGCGCCTCGCGGCAAGCCCCGACGAAGCCATCCAGCATGCCCGACGGGGCCACCACGTCGCAGCCAGCGTTGGCGTAGCTCACCACCGCGCGCGCCAGGTTGTCGAGGCTAGCGTCGTTGTCCAGCTCGCCCTCGGTCAGCACGCCGCAGTGGCCGTGATCCGTGTACTCGCAGAAGCACGCGTCCGCGATCACGGTCAGGTCCGGGCAGCGCTTCTTGATGGCGCGGGCCGCCTTCTGCACCACGCCTTGCGCGTGCCAGGCCTCGGAGCCCACTGCGTCCTTGCGCTCCGGGATGCCAAAGAGCAGGACCGCCGGGATGCCCAGATCATGCGCGCGGGCCGCTGCGTCCACGGCCTTGTCGACGGAGTAGTTGAACTGCCCAGGCATGGACGAGATCGGCCGCTCGACGCCGTTGCCCGGCATGACGAACAGAGGATAGACGAGGTCGTCGACGGAGAGCCGGGTCTCACGGACCAGGCGACGCAAGCTCTCGGTGCGGCGGAGACGACGCGGGCGGTAATCCGGGAAGTTCATCGCCTCCGTGGATACCGCGCCGCGAAGGTCTTGGCCATGGCCTGGAGCGCGCGGCTGGCCACCAGCGCGACCTTCTGGGTGAGCTGCGCACAACCCAGGCAAGGTCTGCGGTAAGGTCCCGCGATGACAAGCTGGCGAGACCTCACTGGCACCAAGTGGAGCGGACAGGGCGAGTTGTGGCTCGACGATCTGGGCAACCAGGCCGAGCTGTGCGCCTGCACGATTGACCTCGAGGACCGCGCGCTCACCTACCGCTGGAGCTACCAGGGCGCGCGGCACACCGGCGTGCTCGCGCTGCGCGACGGGGGCGCGGACTTCACAGACTCGTGGCACTCGCCCAAGGCGATGGCGTGCGCCGATGTCCCTGGTAGCTGGGGCCTGGTCGAGGTCATGGGCACCTACGCCGCCGGCGACGGGCCGCCGTGGGGATGGCGCATCGCGCTGTCGCTGCGCCCCAGCGGTGAGCTGCTGTTGCAGATGACCAACATCTCGTCCTGGGGCGAAGATGGTCGCGCGGTGCGCATGATCTGCAAGCGGCTGTAGCGACAGGCCTCAGCCGCTGCGTGGTAGCCGCGCCGCGATGACCGAGGCCAACGCCTCGGGGGTCGGGTGCGGAGCCACCACCAGGTTGGTCACCGCGGCGGCGCGCAGCGCATTGGCCGTGGTCTCGCCGATCGCCGCGTACAGCACCGCGGGATCGCAGAGGTGGAGCCCGGCGCCGGCCAAGATCGCGCCAAGCGCGCTGACCTGCGACGGGGCAAACAGCGCAGCCACCGCGACCTGCCCGGCGCGCCAGTGCGCGAGCGGCTCGGCCAGCGCCGGCTCGCCGCCGGCGGCCGACACCGTGCGATAGACGACGACCTCATCCACGCGCGCGCCCGCGGCGCGAAGCGCCAGCGCCGCCTCCGGTCGGCCGTCTTCTGCGCGCGGCAGGAGCACGCGCCAGCGCGCAGCAGCGGGCTGGGCCGCGGGCTGAACCGTGGCGTGGTGCGCCGCCACGATCGCGTCGGCCAGCCCATCCGCCGTCGCGCGCTGCGGCACCTCCACCGCCAGGCCGAGCCGCCGCAACGGCGCCGCGGTGGACTCCCCGACTGCCCACCATCGCAGCGCCGCGCGTGGCACCTGGCCCTCCAACCGGGCGAGCGCAGCGGCCAGGAGCGCTGCGCCGCGCGCGCTCGCCAGCGCCACCACGTCGCCCGCCCCAAGCGTCCGCAGCGCCGCCTCCAGCGCCGCCGGCTCCACCGGGACCGTCGCGGTCACCGGCATCGCCAGCGCGCTGAGCCCTAGCTGCGCCAGCGCCTGCAGGTACGGGGCCGCGAGCGCGGGCTCCCGGGTGACGACGGCGCTGGCCATGGGGCTAGCGTAGCGCGAGGCACCCCGCCGATGGAGGTCCCGCGCGTCCTTGATGCGCCGAGGCCGGAGTCTGGGGCGCTGGTCACCGCGGCCCTCGGCGGGTGCGACGAGCGGTGAGGCGCACCAAGGCGGCGACGGCGCCGGTGGTTTCCGGCGAGCGAGATCTGGTGTAGCGTCGCAGCGTGAACCTCTCTGTGCTCTCGCGCCTGGCCTACGTGCTGCTCTGCGGCGCGAGCCTCGCGTGCTCCAGGTCCCATGACGCCAGCCCACCGATGCCTGCCAGCCCCGTGCCTCCCGCACGACCGGTGAACCAAGAGCACGCCCTGACGCAGGCCCCCGCGAGCCAGCGCGCGGAGGTGACCCTCGTGGGGACGCAGGGGGAGCGCAAGGTGCAAGTGGAGGTCGTGGCGTCGCCGCGCGCGGTGGAGCGCGGGCTCATGTACCGCACGCACTTGCCGGTGGACGACGGCATGCTGTTCCTGATGGGCGAGGAGGACATCCAGAGCTTCTGGATGCGCAACACGCTCATCCCCCTCGACATCCTGTTCATCGACAAGGGCTTCAAGGTGGTGGGCATCGTGGAGAACGCCACGCCGCGCACCGAGACCAGCCGGACGGTGGGGCTTCCGTCGACGTATGTGCTGGAGGTCAACGGTGGCTGGTGCGCCAAGAACGGCGTCGCGACGGGCGCCTCGGTGCGCTTCTCTGACAACGTCGAGGCCGTCGCACACTGAGACCGACGGGCCAGCGCCTCGTCTAGGGCTTCTCTTCGCCCTCGTCGTCGCGGCGCCAGAAGCGAAGGCGCGAGCGGCCCTCGCCGTCCTTGCCTGCGTCCTTGTCCTTGCCGGCATCCTTGTCCTTGCCTGCGTCCTTGTCCTTGCCGGCGTCCTTGTCCTCGTCCACTCGCTTGAGGCGCACCGAGGCCTTGACGTCCGGCTCGCTGCCCATGAAGCGCTCGCTGTTGGGGATGAACCGGATCTCCGTCTTGATCTCGAACGAGAGCCGGGTGAGCAGCTTGGCGACCTCCTCGCTCAAGTTGATGTGCTCAAGGAACTCGCGGGTCTCGCGCGCCACCACCTCCAGCACCCGGTCCTTTGTGGCATCGGCCGAGGAGGCAAGGTAGCCCGTGACATCCGGCAAGTTGATGTCCTTGGCGATCTTGCGCAGCCCCTCTTCGGTGGAATAGACGGCGCCAAGCCCGGCGGTGAAGGTCTTGCGCACCAGCTCCGGAACCAGATGCTCCAGGCGCGCGCGGATGGTCTCCGAGAGCCGGTCCCCTTCGCGCTCACCGCGCCACCCTGCCTCCGCGGGCTCGTCTTGCCCACGGTCATTGGCGGGTCGGTCTCCGCCGCTCTGGCGGTCCCCGCGGTCCGAGCGGCCCCCGCGGTCCGGGCGGTCCCCGCGGTCCCCACGGTCCGGGCCACCGGAGCGCTCGGCGGCAGCGGCTTTGTCGGCTTTGTCGGCTTTGTCGGCGCGGTCGGCTCGGTCCGAGCGCTCCGCCGGGGCCTGGGGAAGGTCTGTGGGGTCGTCGGCGGGCATAGCCCCTGGTTAGCGCTGATGGCGCACGGTGTCAACGAGCGCTTCGAGTGCCGCGGCCCCAGGCCCGCCCCGGGCCACGCCAGGTCTGCCGCCCATCGCGTAGCCACCGACAGGCCACGCGACGCTTCGCCACGTGCGAGCTGCCTTGAGATGCCGAGCTTTCTGGCATTGTCGCCGACAAACCCGATATTCTCCCGCGGTGGACCAGCCCACGCCTCAGCGCCAAGATCCTGTGCCCAGCGCGCCGCCGCCCCCGGCAGCCGCTGAGCCATCGGCGGTGCTCGGGCGAGCCAGCGACGTCCTGCCGACCTGCCCGGATGTCCCGGACGTCCAGGCCGCCACACCGGAGCACACGCTCGACCGGTACCCTCACCACCGCGTGACGCGACCCTCCCGGCGCTTCCGCAACGCGCGCGCGTACTCCACCACCTTCCTCGTCATCTGGAGCTACCTGTGGCTCCGCTTCCGCTCGAGGTTCCACGCGGAGATGTGGCTGGAGCACCGGCTGCGCGAGACCCACCTGCGCAACGCGCGCCGCATCGAGCGCGCCATCTGTGAGCTGCAGGGCCTGTTCATCAAGGTCGGGCAGCTCATCAGCATCATGACCAACTTTCTGCCGGAGGAGTTCCGCCGGGAGCTGGAAGGCCTGCAGGACGCGGTCCCTCCTCGTGCTTACGCCGACATCGAGCGCCGGCTGCGCGAAGAGCTGGGGCACGACGCGCGCGAGCTGTTCGCCTCCTTCGACGAGAAGCCCATCGCGTCAGCCTCGATCGGCCAGGTCCACTTCGCGGTGATGCGCGACGGTCAAAAGGTGGCGGTCAAGGTGCAATACCCGGACATCGAGCAGATCGTGCGCAGCGATCTGCGCACGCTGCAGCGGATCTTCGGGATCGTCGGCTGGTTCGTGCCGTACCACGGGCTCGACGAGATCTACCGCGAGGTTCGCGCCATCGTCCTGGCCGAGCTGGACTACCGCGCCGAGGCAGACAACGGCCGTCGCATCGGCGCGAACTTCGAGGGCCGCACCGACGTGCGCTTCCCGCAGGTGGTGACGGAGCTGTCCACCAGCCGCGTCTTGACCACCCACTTCGAGTCCGGATGCAAGATCACGGACTTCGTGGCGCTGCGACGCAAGAGCGTGGATCGCACCGCGCTGGCCAAGCAGGTGGTGGAGGTGTACTGCCAGCAGATCTTCTCCGACGGCATCTACCACGCTGATCCGCACCCCGGAAATCTGCTGGTGCGCACGCGCGAAGGTGACTCGCCGACCGTGGTGTTCCTGGACTTCGGCGCGGTCGCGGAGATCCCCGCCAAGGTCCGGCAAGGCATCGTGGAGCTGCTGCAAGGCGCGCTGTCCCGCGACACCAGGCGCATCGTGCGAGCGATGCGGCAGATGGGCTTTGTGGCGCGCGGCGCCGATGACCGAGTGTTCGAGCAGGTCATCGAGTATTTCCACGAGCGTTTCCAGCAGACCATCTCCTTGGACTCGCTCAACCTCAAGGACATCAAGTTCGATCCTGAGAAGGGGCTCGAGAGCCTGGCTGATCTGCGCAAGATGGATATCTCGCTGCGCGAGCTGTCGGCCAACTTTCACGTGCCCAAGGAGATCATCGTCCTCGAGCGCACGCTGCTCTTGCTGATGGGCCTCTGTACCGAGCTTGACCCCACGCTCAACCCGATGACGGTGATCCGTCCGTACCTGGAGCGCTTCGTGTTCGGCGACGGCGACTGGTCGCACCTCATCGTGGAGACCTCCAAGGACGTGGTCATGCAGGTGACCGCGCTGCCCGGCGAGATCCGCAAGTTCATGCGCGCGGCGCACGGCGGGGAGCTGCAGCTCCGCTTCAAGAACCTGGAGACCTCGAGCCAGCTCATGTACCGGCTGGGGCACCAGGTGATCTTCGCCGGGATCGGGATCGCGGGCGCGTCGATCGCGGTGATCCTGGAGGGCCGCGGTGACTTTCACCGGGCGGCGTGGGGATGGTGGACCGCGCGCATCGCCGGCGCGATGCTGGTGTGGTCGTGGTGGGCCTCGCGCAACTTGCTCCGCAAGCGCTAGCTCGAGCGCCCGTCGACCGACCGTCAACCGACCGTCGACCGACCGTCGACCGACCATCGACCGACCGTCGACCACCGTCGACCGACCATCGAAAAGCGCAACCCGTTGCAATCTGACGGGCTGTTTTCTGGACACTGCCGCCGAGCCTTGCCACGATTCGCCAGCATGCTCGCCGTCATCGGAAACTTGGTCGCCGTCGCCGTCGCCTCCACGTTGTTTGCCAAGACCCTGTTCATGAACCGCCGCTGACCCTGCGGGCCAGCGCAGGCGCGGGGCGCCTGGGTTGCCCGGGTTGAGAGTCGCACCTACGTGCAGGCCGGCCGCTGACGGGCGCCGACCAAGCGCAGACCGGCCGCCGACCCGAGCGCTGACCGAGCGCCGACCAGGCGCCGACCGAGCGCTGACCGAGCGCCGTCCAGGCGCCGGAGATCGGTCATTGCGCCGAGAGCCGTGATTCGCGAGCCTGTGGCACGCGATTGGCGGTATGCTCACAGCGTGTCTGTACGCGAACCTCGCGCCACCGGCGTCCTTCCTGCGGTCGGCGTGCCAGCAGCGTTCGCTGACCTAACGCTGGCTGACATCGACGCTGTTCGTCTCCTGCTCAGCGGTGAGTCCGTCATCGACTGGCACTCCTTGAACTTTCGCGATCACGCCGAAGTAGACAGGTTCCTGCGCCTCAACGAGTTCGATCCCGACTCCGCCGAGGAGATGGAGCGGCTCGAAGACATCCGCCTGGATGCGGTGGAGTACCTGACGCGCGCGTTCTCGATGGCGATCCCTGATGACGTCGCGGACAGCGTGGCGGCGCGCGACCTCTTGCTCATGGCGTCCCGGCAGGGGCCGCACCAGCGCTGGGCCTGCGTGGTGCTCAAGGTGATGCACATCATCCACCACATCAATGGCCGCGCCGCGCTGCTCAAGGTCTCCGTCTCCGACGACTTCATCTTCCGGGAGATCGAGCTCAAGGTGATGCAGGTGGTGGAGCAGCTCCGCGCTGCTGGCGCCCCCATCGCGGAGTTCGAGTGGAGCCGCAAGCCGCTCGACTCGCAGATCACCAAGCTCCTGGCCAAGCGCTCGACGCTGGCTGCCAACATCTACGACAAGCTGCGGTTCCGCCTGATCGTGTCCCGCCGAGAGGACCTCTTGCCGACGCTGGCGACGTTGATGCGGCAGCTCATCCCGTTCAACTATGTGGTGCCCGGCGAGTCGGTGAACGACCTCATCGACCTGGACTCGCTGGTGCATGCTTCCGAGGCGATCCGCGCGGGCCGGCCCATCGCCCACAACAGGCGCTCACGGCCAGAGCGCGCGCCGATGAACGAGTTCTCCGGCGCCAGCTACCGCATCGTCAACTTCGTCGCGGACCTGCCGCTGCGGCTGGAGCGGCTGACCCCGCGCGGGGGCAACGGCGAGCGCTCGCAGCTCTCGCACGTGGTCTTTGCGCTGACCGAGTTCCAGGTCGCCGACAAGCAGACCGCGCTCCAGAACGAGACCGGCGACTGCAGCCACGAGGCGTACAAGGCGCGCCAGCACCAGCGGGTCAGGCAGCGGTTGTTCGTCAGCGACGGCGAGCCAGACTCCGGCTAGCCTCGAGCCTTGGCTTGGCCAAAGCTCGCGCCAGGCCTGCAGCCTGCGCAAGAGGACCCGCAAAGACCGCAGGTTGGTGCTGCGGATTTCGCAGAGGCCTGAATCCTCGGCAGCAATTCAAGATGCTTACAATGCGGCACGACGCTTGCTTTTGTTCCGGGTTGTCCACCAAGGAGGACCCCATGTTGAAGATGAACAAGCTCACGCTCGCGATGTCCGCTTTTGCTCTGCTCGCCTCCGCCGCGGTCGCCTCCGCGCAAGGCCCTGGTGGTCCCGGCCCCGGACCTGGTGCTGCCGGTTGCCCGCTGGGTCTTGGTGGCCCGGGCGGCCCCGGCGGCCCTGGCGGCCCCGGCGGCTTCGGCGGCCCTGGTGGCTTCGGCGGCCCCCCGGAGGAGGTGCTAAAGGAGTTCGATCGCAACCGCGACGGCAAGCTCGATGACGCCGAGCGCGCCGAGGCGCACAAGGCGATGCAGGCGCGGCGCGCAGCGGCGCACCAGCAGATGCTGACCCAGTTCGACAGCAACCGCGACGGCAAGCTCGATGACGCCGAGCGCGAGAAGATGATGGACCAGAAGATGACCGAGCACTTCCAGCAGCTCGACACCAACCGCGATGGCATGCTGTCGCCAGCGGAGTTCAAGGTGGGCGTGCGGGATCATCACCGCCGCGGCGGCTTCGGCAAGGTTGGCCACAAGGGACGCCGCGGCCCTGGCGCAGGTCGAGGCGCCGGTCGCGCCGGCAACTGAGGCGAGACTCCAAGACACCAAGGCCAACCAAAGGCAGGCTATGCTCCGCTGGATGCCCCGACTTCGCCTCCTGGGCGCGCGTGCGGGCGGACTCGCCGGCTGGTCCGTGGTGGTGGCGTTCGTCCTGATCGGGGTGGCGCTCATCGCCACGGTGTGGGCGACCCGCGCGTCGGTGGAAGAGGCGTCGCTGGCGCTGCGCAGCGGCCAGGCGATGATGGTGGTGCACGCGGTGCGCGCCGAGCTCCCAGCGCGCCCGGAGCCCCCGGAGCGCGCAGAGCTGGAGACGCTCTTGACCTCGCTGCACGGTGAGGGGCTGCGCTACGTGGCGGTGTTCGGCGGACACAAGCTCCTGGCAGAGGCGGGGACGCCGGCGGGGGCCGCAGGGGACGAAGGTCCCAGAGAGCGAATGCCGACGCCCCGAGGCGTGCGCGTCGTCGGGGGGCGGCTGCGGCTATCCGTGCCGACCTTCGGCCCGCCGATGCATTCGCCCATGGGCCGGCGCGCGCCGCCCTGGCACGCGGTGATCGAAGTCGAACCCGTGCAGGCGAACTCGCTGCGCGAGGCCGCGGGGTTGTCGCTGGGCATCGGCGCGGTGGCGACCGCGAGCCTGCTGGCGGTGGCCATCGTGTTGCTGCAGCGCGAGTCGCGGCGGCGCGCCGACGAGCGCGAGCGTGAGCGGCAGCGCCGGCTGGCGAGCCTCGGGGAGATGTCTGCCGTGCTGGCGCACGAGATCCGCAACCCGCTGGCCTCGCTCAAGGGCAACGCGCAGCTCCTGGCGCAGATGCTGCCCGCTGGCGAGAAGCCGCGGGCCAAGGCTGAGCGCGTGGTCGACGAGGCGGCGCGGCTCGAGAAGCTGACCGGAGATCTGCTGCGCTTCGTGCGCACCGGCGAGCTGCGACGCGCCGCGGTGGATCCGGGCGGCCTGGTGCGCGAGGTGCTGGCACAGCGAGGCGGCGAGGCCAGCGAGGCCAGCAGCGCAGCCAGCGGCGTCAGCGCAACCAGCGACGTCAGCGCAGCCAGCGGCGCGGTGGTCGACACCAGCGCGGCGCCGCCGAGCTGGTCCCTGGATGCCGATCGGCTGCGCGAGGTGCTGGGCAACCTGGTGGACAACGCGCTCGCTGCCGGAGCGCCGGTGGCGGTGACCGTGAGCGAGGCGGCGCGGCGCCTGCGCATCGACGTGGCCGATCGCGGCCCCGGCGTGCCCGAGGGAGATCGTGAGCGCATCTTCGAGCCGTTCGTCACCGGCAAGACCCAGGGCACGGGCCTTGGGCTGGCGGTGGCGCGTCGGATCGTGGAGGCGCACGGAGGCACGCTCACGGCACATGATCGCGCTGGGGGCGGCGCGATCTTTCGGCTGGAGCTGCCTGCCGGGGACAAGGCGTGATGGCGCGCATCCTGGTAGCCGATGACGAAGCTGGGATCCGCGAGTTTCTCACCGACGCGCTGGAGCTGGATGCTCACCAGGTGGTCGCGGCCAAAGACGGGCGCGAGGCGGCGCGGCTGCTCGACGAGCGCGGCTTTGACCTGGTGCTGACGGACCTGAAGATGCCGGGCCAGGACGGCATGTCCATCCTGCGCAAGGTGCGCGCGGAGCAGCCGGAGGTGGAGGTCATCGTCATGACCGCGCACGGCACGGTGGACAACGCGGTGGAGGCGATGAAGCTGGGCGCGTTTGAGTACCTGCAGAAGCCCATCTCCGGTCCCGATGAGCTGCGGCTGCTGGTGGCGCGAGCGCTGGAGCGGCGAGGGCTGCGCGACCGGCTCGACGGCGCGGAGCGCCACGGCGAGGGCCAGGTGCCCCCGCTGTCCTACGGCGATCCTGCGATGCGCGCGGTGGTGGAGGCCATCGGCAAGGTGGCCAAGACCTCCGCCACCGTCTTGCTCCTGGGCGAGAGCGGCACCGGCAAGGAGGTCGCGGCGCGGACGATCCACGCGCTCAGCCCACGTTCGAGCAAGCCGTTCTCCGCCATCAACTGCGCCGCGCTCAGCGAGCAGCTCCTGGAGAGCGAGCTCTTTGGCCACGAGAAGGGCGCGTTCACCGGCGCGTCCGAGCGCAAGCGCGGCCGGCTGGAGCTGTGCGACGGCGGCACCTTCTTCCTCGACGAGGTCGGCGAGCTCAAGCTCGAGCTGCAGGCCAAGCTGCTGCGGGTCTTGCAAGAGCGGCGCTTCGAGCGAGTGGGCGGCAGCCGCACGCTGGAGGTGGACGTGCGCTGGGTGGCCGCCACCAACCGCGATCTGCGGGCGATGGTGGAAAAGGGTCAATTCCGCGAGGACCTGTACCACCGCCTGGCGGTGTTTCCCATCCGCCTGCCGCCGCTGCGTGAGCGCCGGGGAGACCTGCTGCCGCTGGCCCGCGCGCTGCTGGAGCGCATCGCGCGAGACCTCAAGCGCTCGCAGCCGCGGCTGACGCCGGCAGCCGAGCGACGCATCCTGGCGGCGAGCTGGCGCGGCAACGTGCGCGAGCTGGCCAACGCGCTGGAGCGCGCGGCGATCTTGTCCGACGGCGAGCCGGGCGGCGATATCGAGGCGACGCACTTGTGGATCGACGAGGCGACCTCCTCGGCGGACGCCGTTGGCGATGTCGCAGGACACGCGGAATACGCAGAACACGCCGCACACGCCGCGCCGGCAGGCGCTGGCGAGGCCGCGGCGGTGCGGCCGCTCGTCGAGCTGGAGCGAGAGGCCATCCTGCACGCGCTAGCTACCGTGGACGGCAACCGCCGCCGCGCCGCCGAGCTGCTAGGGATCGGTGAGCGGACGCTGTACGACAAGCTCAAGAAGTACGGGATCGACTGAAAACTCGGCGAGCCGCCCCACCCGCGCCGCAGTGGCTTTATAGTCGCGCGATGGCGTTCACCAAGACCCCCAGTGGGCTAGAGATCGAAGACACCCAGGTCGGCACCGGCGCGCAACCGGCCAAGGGACAAACCTGCGTCATGCACTACACCGGCTGGCTATGGGACAACGGCCAGCAAGGCAAGAAGTTCGACAGCTCCGTCGATCGCGGCGATCCGTTCGAGTTCCCGCTTGGCCTGGGCCGCGTGATCAAGGGCTGGGACGAAGGCGTGGCCAGCATGCAGGTGGGCGGCAAGCGCCTGCTGCGGATCCCGCCGGAGCTGGGTTATGGCGCGCGCGGCGCAGGCGGGGTCATCCCCGGGGGCGCCACGCTGCTGTTCGCCGTCGAGCTGCTCGGCGTCAAGTAGGGCCGCGCGGCGCCGGGCTGCCGCCAGGCGTCGCCTCCGCGGCCACCGCGGAGGCCAAAGGGACCGGCGGCGTGGCCAGATCGGCTGGCCGCGCCAGCACCTCCAGCAACACGTGCAGCTCATGCGCGTCGGTGACGGCGGTGTGCGCGCGGTTGAGCTCCGAGGTCAGGTAGGCCAGCACGGCGTCGATGCCGGAGGCGGCCTTGGGCTGGCGCAGCTCGAACGCGCGCGCCAGGGTCAAGAGCTGCGGCGCCTGGCCCGCGAACTCGATGAGGTCACCGGAGACCATGAGCGCAGGCGCCTTTCGATCTGCGACGATGGCGAAGCTGGAGAACGACAGCGCGCGACCGCACAGCTCATGCAACCGTGACGCGATGCTCGCAGCGAGCTTGGACAGGGCGTGAACCGGCTCCGCAGCGGGCGCCGCGCCTGCGCCTGCGGCGGGGACGTGGCCAAAGAAAGACGGCGCCGGCGACGACGCCGACGTTGGCGTTGGCACCGACGACGTTGACACCGACGGCGACGCCGACGGTGGCGACGCGCCCCGCCACGGCCGCACCGGCAACGGCGGAATGCGAACCTCTTCGGGTCGACGGGACGCCGCGGCGGAGCGCCCAGCCTGGCCCTCTGGCAGCGACGAGGCCGTGAAGGTCTCCGGGTCCCGCGACGGCCCCGGCGCCCCGCCCAGGAGGCCCAGCTCGCGGAGCATCCGCCGCGACGGCGAATCCACCCCCGGCAGCGGGCGAAGCGGTGACAGGCTCGGGGGCGACGCGGTGGCCGGGCGGGTCAGGTCGTGCCCCTGCGCCGCGGCGTCCTCGAAGGAGCGCGGCGACGGCTGCTCGTCCGCTGGCGCGCCGAGGTGCGCGGCGCGCTGCAGCGCCTCCCGACGCCGGGCCTGCAGGCGCGCCACCTCGTCGGTGACGTCGAGCGTCAGCTCTGGCGAGAGCTCCTCGATGAGCTCATGGCAGCTCTCCGAGCCCCCAGCGTGGTCGGTGAGGGCGAGCACCGTGCCGTCGAGCGAGTGCGCGGCTTCTCCGTCGGCTGGGCCAAGCCACGGGGCAGACCAGCGCGCCACGCGGACCTGGCCGCCGTGCTCGGCGGCGGCCAGCGAGACGCGCTCGCCGCGCAAGCTGCGCCACGCCGCCATCTGACGCAAGGACTCGAGCATCCCGGGCACCCCCGGCAAGGAGGCGGCTCGTCGCGGCTGCGCGAACAGCCCCGGCGCCCTCGCCGCAAAGAACCGCTGGCGGCGTACCCAGGCGTGCAGCGCCAGCCGGCACGTGGGGGTCTCCACCAGCGCCACCGGGTTGGCGCGCACCAACGTCAAGAGCCAGCGCTGCGCCGCCGTCTGCAGATGGGAGATCATCCGACCGCGCGCGGGCTCGGCCACCGCAGACCAATCGTCGGTGAAGTTTGCAGGAGACAGCTCCAGGACCGCGACCAGCGGCAGCTCCTGCGGCAAGGAGAACCACAGCACAACTCGCTCCTCGACCAACACCGTGACCTCCATGCCGCCGGCCAGCGGCGTGAGCGGCGCGCCGATGACCCCGCTGCCCAGCCATGGCGGCAACGCCACGGCGAACGACTCCAGCGGCAGTTGCACCGGCACCCGCGGCTTCTGGCGATGCGCGGCCAAAAGGCTGGCCCGCTGCGCCTCGCGGCGTCGTCGCGACAGCTCCGGCGTGCCGTCGATCACCGGCAAGCCAGCCAGCAGCCCAGCCAGCCGGGCCTCGTCGCGCTCGGCGAGCAAGAGCGCGCCCTGGCCCACGGCCTCCCAGACGGTGCCCTCCACGGGCGAGATCATGGCGATCGGGCGCGCACCAAACGCCGCGGCCACCTGCTCAGCCGAGACGCGCTCCGCCTTCCCGACGAGGCGAAACAACGGCTGCTGGCGCAGGCGCGACAGCAGCTGGGCCCCGAGCACCTGCTCTAGCTGCTGCGGAGCCAGCGGAGCGAGCACCGCGCACCACAGCAGCCGCGGCTTGACCTTTAGCGACAGCTTGTTCGAGACCTGCAGGTTGGCCGAGACATCGCCCAAGAGCGCCTGCGCCGCCGCCAGGAAGAGCTGGTGCTCCCACGCCGCCAGCCCGTCGAGCGCCGCGTCCTCGCCCTCCAGCGCGGCCTGCCACGAGGCGTCCGGCAGCAGCCCCTCGCTGTCCACCGCGATCGCGCAGGGCACCAGCGCGGGCTCGCGCGCTCGCTCCCCGAGGAAGGCCCCGCGGTGATGGAGCGACACGCTGCCAGAGGCGGCGATGCAGATGGCGCCGCTGCGCCCGGACTCGCGCACCACCAGGGCGGCGCCATGATGCTGGCCGATCAGCCGCCGGGCCAGCGCGAGGCCTGGATCGATCGCTGGCTGCACGTTGAACGGTCGATACGCCACCACCTGCGTGGTGGCGGCGAGCAAGCCGGTCAGGACCGAGCGCTCCAGCTCGGAGGCCACCACGACGCGGCGACCGCGCGGGGCGAGCATCGGCTGCTCCGGCTCGACGACGGCCACGCCACGAGCCACCCGCAGCTCCGCGATGCTCACCCAACCTCCGCTCAGGGTGGGCCAGACGGGCGCCTGCGCCAGCGTGGAGTTCGTGTGCAGCGAGACGCCGAGCGACCGCATGGAGGACTGCGCCGCGCGCACCAGCGCGCGAAGCGAGTCGGCCGCCAAGCTCCACCCGTCCGCGCCGGTCCGCACGCACAGCGCCTCCACCGCCTGCACCGCGGCGCCGCGAGCCGCCCGCGCCACGTGCTCCCAGGCCGGGTCGCGCTCCGCCGCGCGGCACGCCACATCCGGTGAGACCTGCGCGGAGTCGAGGACCGCGTCAAAGGGCAACGGCGTGTCCAGCAGCACCGTCTCCAGAAGCCGCCCGTGATGGAGCAGCGCGAGCCGCGCGGTCTGCCAGCCCTCGATCAGGCACACCTCGCCGGTGACGTCGGTGAGCCAGGCCGCCGGCACCGCGCTCGGAGCCATCGTCGGCGCCGCGCTCGGTACCGCGCTCGATGCCGCGCTCGGAGCCTCGCTCGATGCTGCGCTCGGAGCCTCCGTCGAGTCGCCGAGCACCCGCGCGAAGAGCTGCCCAGGGTGCGCGGTCACCCGCGCCGGGACCACGGGCTGCTCGAAGAACCGGTCGCGCGCCGCCTTGGCGCGCCGCGCGTGCCGCACGAGCTCCCGCGCTGCCTGGGCGTGTCCGTTGGCGCCGGCGAGCAGGCGCTCCGCGGAGTCGCCAGGTGGCATCCAGGCCAGCGTGTCGAGCCACGGCGCCAGCTCGGCGGGCAGCGGCTTGCGGCCGCGATACACCGGGCGGAGCCACAGCGCCTGCACCGGACGCCACTGCCCCACCGCGTTGCGCAGGAGCGGCGCCTGCGCCAGCTCCAAAAGCGGAGACGCGAGCCGGTAGACGTCCGTCGCCCAGGCGTCGCCGCCGATGGCCGAGGCCAGGATCGCCAGCGCGGCCTCGCGCAGCCGCGCTCGATCGAGCTCGTCGGCGCCCAGGCCCGCGGTCACCAGCTGCGCCACCAGCTCGGGCAGGAGCGCCGCGCCGCGCGCCTTGGCGGTCCGCACCAGATGCGCGCTCTCATCCACCTGGGAGCGCGCCGCGTTGGTGGGCACGCGGTCTGCATCGATCAGCAGCCGCACCGGCAGCCCGATGCCCGAGATCCGTTGCACGGCGTCGATGCGCGCCTCGCGCCACTCCTCGCTGACCACCCGCACGCCCAGCTCGGCGACCTGCAGCCGCGCGGGAGGCTGCTGCGCCAGGGAGGCCGCGGGCGTCACCACCGCGATGAAGCTGCGCCCTTGGCCCAGCGACAAGCGCAGCAAGTCCGAGCTGCCAGCGTCTCGGCCCACCGCGCGGCCGCAGATCGTCATGGGCGCCGCGACGTCCTCGCAGGCGCTCCGCGCCGCCGAGATCTCCGGCGGCTCGGCCCCGAAGAGGAAGCGCCCCAGCGTGGCCAGGCTGGCTCGCCGCCGCAGGTGCAACACCACCGCCGGGCGCTGGCCATCCTGTCCGGCCGGCGGCGCTGGCGCCGGCGCCGCCTCAAGCGGGCGCAGCTCGTCGCCAGAGTTTGCGCTCGCGGCGCCGTCGGGGCGGCCCAGCGCGAAGCGCACCGCGGACGCGCGCTCGCCCTCCACCGCCACCAGGTCGATCCACGCCGGCCCAAGGCCCAGCGCGCTGTTGATCGCGGAGCCCAGGAGCCGCCGCGGGTACACCTGGTCGCTGGCCTCGGGGCTGACCAGGTCATCGAGCACGTGCAGGAAGCTGTCCGCCGACCACGCGGGCCCCCACCAGCGCAGCCAGACATCATCTGCGTCCCCGTCGAGCTCGATCGCGGTGGCGCCGGAGCCCACCGCGGCGCGGATCGCCTCGAGGATCCAGTCGGCGGGGTTGGCCAGCCGGTAGGCGCGCAGCTTGACGAGCGCGCGCGCCGCGTCCACGCGCACGTGGCCGCTGGCCACCAGCGCGCCAGGAGGTGGAGCCCGCCGGCTCACGCGGGCTCCTCGCCCAGGGCCAGGCGCTCCAGCGTGTACTCCAGCAGGCGCAGCGACGCGGCCTCGTCGAGCTCCTCCTGTTGCAGCAAGATCGCGCGCGCCAGCAGGGCCGCGGCCTGCAGCGGCTCCGCCAGCGAGCGTCGGCGCGCCGCATCGATGAGCCGCGCGCCGACGTTGAGCGCGATCGAGCGCGAGCCCCAGCGCGAGAACGCGCTGCCGGAGGCCTGCGCTGGCTCGATCACCCAGCGCCGCTCGTCGAGCACGACCAGCGCCTGACGCGGCCCTCCGGTCACCCACGCCGCCGCCGCGAACGCCCCCTGGAAGGAGGCCAACCACAGCTCGCGCGGCGCGCGGTGGGCGTGGGCCAGGAGCGCCGAGAGCGCCGCCAGGAGCGCGGTGTCCGCGGCGTCCATCGGCGCCAGCTCGACCAGGGTCAGCTCGTGCTCGACGATGCGCAGCTCGCGCCGACTTCGCCGCTCCACCGCGCCATGGAGCGCAGGGGCGAGCGGGCCCAGAACCGGCAGGCCCGCGGCCGCGAGCGCCTCCACCAGCGGCGTCTGCGCGGCGGTCGCCCACACCCGGCGCGGCAGCGCGCTAGCGCGCTGCGCCAGCGCGCCAGCTAGCGGCGCAGCCAGCGGGAAGCTCCACTGGTCAGCGGTCAGGGTCAGCCCGGCGGCGTCCACCGCATCGAACAGCTCGCGCCAGCGCGCGCCGTCGCTGGCCGCGGCGCGCGCCAGCTCGTCCGCGAGCGCCGCGGGCAGGTCGCGCTCCGCGAGCTGACGCACCAGCTCCATCGCCTGATGAAACACGTCGTCACGCCGAACGTCATCGCGCGACAGCGTGTGGCCCAGCCGCGCGTCGAGCACCTTGAAGGTGACGCCTGGGACCAGGGCAACGGTGGACTCGTACAGCAAGAGCCCTCGGTTGTAGAAGCTGGCGCGGACCTGATCCTTCTGGACCAGGCCCACCACCGCCTCGGTGCAGCCATCGGCCGAGACCCCGTGGACCTGGACGACGACATCGTCGAGCCCGAGCGGCGCGTCGATCCGGACCTCGAACCTGCCGTCCTCGCCGACGTGGCCGTGCCCGAGCTGCGGCAGCAGCGACTCGTTGTGCAGCTCGCCGGTGTGCCAGCGGCGTAGCAGCAAGCGGATGGGCACGAGCGTGTGCCGACACCAGCGCCGCAGCGCGTCGTGGCAGCGCGCCACGAACTGGGTGAAGGCCAGGCCCGCGATGGGGATCTCGAGCTCCACCGAGGTGCCGGTCCTCGTCGAGGGCCCCGGCTCGAAGATCTGATAGCTGAGATCCGGCGACAGGTGCAGCGTGTAGCGCTGCCCGCCGCGCGACGTCTCGACGATGACGATGTTCGGGCGGGCCGCCAGCACCGACGCAAAGCCGATGCCGAACTTGCCGATCTTGGAGACGTCCTGGTCCTTGGTGGAGCGAAACAGCACCAGCAAGGACCCCTCCAGCAGCTCGCGATCCATGCCCTCGCCGCGATCGCGCACCACCACGCGCGCGAGCCGGGCGTCGGGATCGTGCGAGATCTCCACGTCCACCGTGGGGCTGCCAGCGTCGATGGCGTTCTGCACCAGCTCACGCAGGAAGGCGAACGAATCCGCGAACTGCGAGACCACCTCGTCCACCAGCCCTCGGCTGCTCGCGCGCTCGAGCATCTCGCTGCCCGCGGCCCCCCGATACGGCGATTCCATGGTGCTCCACAGGTTGTCCCACCGCCGCGCCACCTTGGCAACCGCTCTGTGGGTCATGTGGTGGCCGTGGCCGCTCAGACGACGCGGCCGCTTGCGTCGCGCCGCCAAGCTCTCGATCATCTCTCGATGAGCTACTGGCCTCTGCTCGGCATCGCGGTGGTGGTGATCGGCCTGCCGCTGCGCGCCAACCCTGTGCTCGTGGTGACGGCGGCGGCGCTGGTGACCGGCCTGGCGGCGCGGCTCTCGCCGCTGGCGCTGCTGGAGATGATCGGCGCCGGCTTCCTCAAGAACCGGTACCTGCTCCTGTTCGCGCTGACCTTGCCGGTGATCGGCGTCCTCGAGCGGCGCGGCCTCAAGGAGCACGCGCAGCAATGGATCATCGGCATCCGCCGCGCCACCGCCTCGCGGATCTTGCTGGCGTACCTGCTGCTGAGGCAGGTCGCCGCCGCCTTCGGGCTCACTAGCCTGGGTGGTCACGCCCAGGCGGTGCGCCCGCTGATCGCGCCCATGACCGAGGCCGCCGCCGAGAAGGTCCATGGCCCCCTGCCCGCGGCGACGCGCGAGCGCCTGGCGGCGCTGGCCGCCGGCACCGACAACATCGGCGTGTTCTTCGGCGAGGACATCTTCTTTGCGTTCGGCGCGGTGCTGCTCATCAACGGCTTCTTTCGCGACGCGGGCATCACGCTCGAGCCCATGCACATCGCGCTGTGGGGCATCCCCACCGCGCTCGCGGCCCTGGTCATCCATGGCCTGCGGCTGTGGCGCCTGGAGCGCTGGCTGGCGCGCGAGGTGGCCGCAGCTCACCGCGCGGCGCCCGCGGATCGCGCGGCGACGGCGGATCGCGCGGCGACGGGCGGTGGCTCGTGATCAAGCTCGTCCACGTCTACTATGCGCTCGGCGCGGTGCTGTCCGCGGTGGCCTGGCAGAGCCTGCGCGCGGCAGCGCCCGGCCCACGCTGGCGCCGCTTTACCACCGCCGCGTTCTGGCAGCTCCTGGCGCTGCTGTTTCTCGTCGGCGACTTGCTGCCCAAGGCGGTGGCCGGTGGCGTGGTGCTTGCGCTCGCGGCGCTAGCTGGCAGCGGCAGCGTGGGGCTCGCGCGGCGCGCGCAGCCGGCCCGCGGCACAGCCGCCGCTGCCGACGCAGCCGGCGCTGCCGGCGCCGCACCTGGCGCCGCCGCAGTCGACTCCTCCGCTGCCGCTGCCGCCGCTGCCACCGGCGCCGCGCTCGGCAACCGCTTGCTGGTCCCCGTCCTGCTCATCCCGCTGGGGGCCCTGGCCGGCACGCTCGGCCTCGCGCGCGTCCACCTGCAGGGGCAGCCCTTGCTGGAGCCGGCGCAGGCCACCCTGGTCAGCCTGGGGCTGGCCTGCGCGCTCGCGCTCGCCGTCGCCCTGCGCCTCACCGGCGAGCGCCCCGCCACCGCCATCAGCGAGGGGCGGCGCCTGCTCGACGCCATCGGCTGGGCGGCGCTCTTGCCCATCTTGCTCGCCACGCTCGGCGGTGTGCTCACCCAGGCCAAGGTCGGCGACGCCATCGCGGGGCTGGTCAAGGCCGCCATCCCCATGGACCACCGCGCCGTCGCGGTGATCGCGTATGGCTCCGGCATGGCGCTCCTCACCATGATCATGGGCAACGCCTTTGCGGCCTTCCCGGTGATGACCGCGGGCGTCGGCTTGCCGCTCTTGGTGGAGCTGCACGGCGCAGACCCCGCCGCGCTCGGCGCCATCGGCATGCTCACCGGCTACTGCGGCACGCTGATGACGCCGATGGCCGCCAACTTCAACATCGTCCCGGTCGCGCTGCTTGGCCTGCGCGATCAGTACGCCGTCATCAAGGCGCAGCTCCCCACCGCGCTGCCGCTCTTTGTTGCGAACCTGGTGCTGATGTACCTGCTGGCGTTCCGGTAGCACGTCGCCCGCTCGGCGCCGCTGTGCGACAATCCCGCGGCGCCGCCGCGACCACCCGAGAGCCCCATGAACGCTGCCGTGATCTGCCCCGACGACCTTCGCCAACCGCGACCTGTACCTGTTCATCGCCGAGCTTTGCAAGCAGCCGACCGCGCGCACGCTGGAGGACTACCTCAAGGCGCTGTGGCTGCTGGGCCTGCGTGAGCGCGAACGCGAAGACCTGCCGCTGCCTCGCTTCGCGGCGCTGCTGCAGGAGGCGCTGCACGCCGAGGCGCCGCCCTTCGATCCTCAGTGGGTGGGCCGCTACCGGCTTGTCCCGGCGGAGGTGCCAGCGGTGGGCCACGCGCGCTGGGAAGAGGTCATCCTGCGCCAGATCGTGGACCTGCACGAGATGCAGGCGGACGGACTGCTAGACAACGAGCTGCGCGGCTTTGGCATCGACGCGCCGCGCGGCCTGCGCTGGTACAACTTCGATCCAGGCAGCTTTCTGGAGTGCGGGGTCGCCGGCACCTTTGACGGCTGGGAGCCGGACGATCCCACGGACCGCGGCTATGTCCCCGGTCCGGTCGCGGTGCTCGATGAGCAGGGACAGCTCACCACCGCGGATCCACACGACCTGGCGACCCCGGTGACCGAGCTTGGCGCGATCTCCTGGGACACCTTCGCCGACTTCCTCGACGCTGGTCAGCAGTACGAGTGAGCCAGGGCTACGGCTGTGGCTGCTTGGCGAGCTGATCGCGATGCGTCTTCTCTAGCTGCGCCACGTTGCGCAGCGCGGACTCGAAGTGCTGCTCGATGGGCGTGGGCAGCGCGGCGCGGGCGGTCGCGAAGCGCTCGTACTCGATCCTGGCCTTGGCCACCGCGTCGCTGTGCGAGATCTTGCCGCCGTGCTGGAGCACCTCGCGGTCAGAGAGCGTCAGGAAGGCGTCGAGCTTGGCGTGCCAGTCTGCCATGTACATGGGCTTGCGGTTGAGCGCCTGCAGCTCGGCGAACTCCAGGTAGGCCGAGACGATCCGGTTGAGCGCGGCGATCTCCTCGGTGTCGAGGTAGTTCTTGGCGACGGAGATGTCGGCCTTGCGCGGGATCGCGCCGGACCAGGACACCAGGCCCATGTTGGGCTTGGTGGCATCCGCCCGCGAGGCGATGACCTCGGCGGCGGTCTTGCCGTGCGCGGCCCAGTGCATCTTGTTCTGCACCGTGCCAAAGAAGCGCTGCGACACCTCGGCCCGAGGATCGTAGTCGATGCTGGTCGCGTAGATGTCGAGCACCTTGCGCCAGAACGCCTTCTCCGACGAGCGAATGTCGCGGATGCGCTCGATCAGCTCGTCGAAGTAGTTGCTGCCGCCCGCGCGCCGCAGCCGCTCATCATCCATGGTGAAGCCCTTGATGATGTACTCGCGCAGCCGCTGGGTGGCCCACATGCGGAACTGAGTGCCTCGATGAGACCTCACCCGGTACCCCACCGAGATGATGACATCCAGGTTGAAGTACTCGACTTGATAGGTCTTTCCGTCAGCCGCAGTTGTTGCAGATTCTGCAACAACTGCCGCGCGCACGAGCTCCCCTTCCTCGAACACGTTCTTGATGTGCCGGGAGATGACCGACCGGTCGCGCTGGAACAGGTCCGCCATCTGACCCGCGGAGAGCCACGCGGTATCACCCTCGAACCGGACGTCGACGCGCGTCTGGCCGTCCTCGGATTGATAGAGCAAGAGTTCCGTTTCACGATGCACGAGCTGGGTCATAAGTACGGGTCCCCCACATGCAGAGCCAAGAGCGACGCCGGATCAGGGCGCCCACCACGCCAACCCGGCTGGCTGGCTAGACTTCGGAGGGAGGGTTGCAGCGGCTCTGCTTGGCCCCTGTGGGCTCTTCGCTGCGCTCCGCCAGCCGAATACTGTTCGTCTGTGCAGGGTACCGCGACTGGAGCCTCGTGAACAAGCTCAAAACAACGCTTTGCATGGACTATTAATCGATACATTTCAAATGATTAGAGATGCAGATCCCGGCCTGTTCCGGAGCACTGATCGGCGCTGAGAATCCGGGGTCAGGGCAGGCGCTGATCCTGGAAGATCTGAGCCTGATGGCTGTCGCTTCTGCTGCTGACCTGCTGCGTCAACGGCCGTGGCCGGGTAGGCTACGCCCCATCACCACGGCGGCCTCCCTGTCCATCGCGAGCCGCCTTCTCATGGAGAAGCCCAGATGACCGAAATCGTGATCGCCGAAGCGGTACGCTCTGCTGTCGGCCGTGGCCACAAAGGCGCGCTGTCCACCAAGCGCCCGGATGAGCTCGCCGCTGATGTCATCCGCGGCCTCCTCGCGCGCGTGCCGCAGCTCCCGCCCTCCGCGGTCGACGACGTGGTGCTGGGCTGCGCGATGCCTGAAGGCGAGCAGGGCCTCAACGTCGCTCGCCTGGTGACGCTGCTGGCGGATCTGCCCAAGGAGGTCTCGGCGCAGACGATCAACCGCTTCTGCTCCTCGGGGCTGCAGGCCATCGCCATCGCCGCGGGCTCGATCGCCACCGGCTCCTGTGACGCCGTCATCGCCGGCGGCGTGGAGTCCATGACGTACGTGCCGATGACCGGCTTTCACCTCTCGGCCTCGCCGGAGCTGATGGACAAGCTGCCCGGCGCCAACACGCCCATGGGCATCACCGCCGAGAACGTGGCCAAGCGCTTTGGCATCAGCCGCCAGGCGCAAGACGAGTTCGCGTACGCGAGCCAGATGAAGGCCAAGGCCGCGCTCGACAAGGGCGCGTTCAAGGACGAGATCGTCGCGGTGCGCGCGGTCAGTTACCGCGGCAGCGAGCGCGTGTACAAGGACTTCACCGTGGACGAGCTGCCGCGCGCGGAGACCACGCTCGAGGGGCTGGCCAAGCTGCCGCCGGCCTTCGCGCAGGGCGGCTCGGTGACCGCTGGCAACGCCTCGCCGATCTCGGATGGCGCGGCCGCGGCGCTGGTGATGAGCCGCGCCAAGGCCGACGCCCTGGGCATCAGGCCGCTGGGCATCTTCCGCGGCTTCGTCACCGTCGGCGTGGATCCGGAGATCATGGGCATCGGCCCGCTGCCGGCGGTGCAGAAGCTGCTGGCCAAGAACAACCTGACCGTGGCCGACATCGACCTGTTCGAGATGAACGAGGCGTTCGCCTGCCAGGCGGTGTACTGCCAGCGCGAGCTGGGGATCCCCTCGGAGCGCCTGAACGTCAACGGCGGCGCCATCGCGCTGGGGCACCCGCTCGGCTGCACCGGCGCCAAGCTCACCGCCACCGCGCTCTACGAGCTGCGCCGGCGCGGCGGCAAGTACGCCGTGGTGACCATGTGCATCGGCGGTGGCCAGGGCGCCGCTGGCCTGTTCGAAGCTGCCTAGGAGCGTGGTGTCAAACACCACGCTCCTAGCCTCATTGTTGGGCAAAGCCCTCCGGACGGGCGCACTCGCGCCCGGGCTGCGCCGCCAACCTCGCCGAGCGAGCTTGGCGTGCTCGGCCAGGAGACCGTTTGACACCAGTCTCCTAGGGTTTCGACCGGGTGATAGTGATCCCACCAACCAGCGAGTGGAGGCGCGCCGAGCGCAAGGCGCCGCGACGAAGCGTTCCTGGACGGCCCGCGAGGAGCGGCAACGCAGTGATCGGCGATGCATCCGCTCGTCTGGTGTGGTCAGACTCACCCGGTCGAAGCACTCGCCGCTGGTCCCGTCTCTTGTCGGCGGTGGGCAAGGCTCGCATACCCTGGGGCTGACATGATCGAAGCGTTGCTCCTCGCTATCGGCCTGGCCATGGACGCCAGCGCCGTCGCCGCGGCCCGCGGCGCTCGCGCGCGCTCGCTCGCAGACCGCGATCTCCTGGTGTTGCCGCTCCTCTTCGGGGCGTTCCAGGCCGGCATGGCGGCCATCGGCTGGCAGGGCGCGGCGTGGTCCTTGCGTTACATCGACTCCTGGGACCACTGGCTCGCGTTCTTTCTGCTGGTGCTCATCGGCGGCAAGATGCTGCGCGAGGGCCTGCGCCAGGAACAAGAAGAGACGGCCGCAGAGACGATCCGCGGCAGCCTGGCGGTGGACCTGTCGCTGGCGGTGGCTACCAGCCTCGACGCCGCGGCCGCTGGCGTCAGCCTGCCCTCCATCCCGACCTCACCGCTGGTGTCTGTCGGGCTCATCGGCGCGGTGACCGCTGGGCTCTCGGCGCTGGCCTTCGTGGTCGGCTGGCGCATCGGCAACCGCCTGGGCCGCGCGGCCACCGCGCTCGGGGGGGTGGTGCTGATAGGGATCGGGGTGCGCCTGCTGGTAGCGGCCCTGACTGCAGGCTGACTGCAGGCTGACCGCCTGCTCACTCGCAGCAAAGATTTGCCCACAGGCTGGCCCGGACGGTGCAAGCTTGGCGGACATGAAGCACGCCTCGCCGCCGCGACGTCCAACTGCGCTGATCCAGCTCCTGCTAGTCACCGGCCTGCTGGCCGTGGTTGGCGGCCTTGGGCTGGTCTTGCGCGCTGATGGCCGCTGGCTCCGGCTGCCGCTGGAGCTGCTTGAAGAGACGCCGTTTACCAGCTACCTGATCCCCGGGCTGGTGCTCGCCGTGGTGGTGGGGGGCACCCAGCTCGCCGCGGGCGTGGCGGCGTGGAAGCTGCGCCCCGGCCACCTGCGCTTGGCGGCGATGGCCGCCGCCGTGCTGGGGATCTGGATCGCGGCGCAGGCCCTGATCCTTGGCGCCGTCATCTGGCTCCAGCCGCTGTTCTTTCTGGTCGCGGTCGTGGAGCTGATGATGGTGGGCGCCGCGGTGCCGCGCAAGACCGGCGCCGCGCACCGCAAGAGCCGCTGACGCAATCCCTGCGTCTCGCGCCGCAAAGCCTGCGGCGCAAACGGCAGCGCAGCGCAGCGGGCTTGCAGGCCCGGCGCGCCGGGATCCGCCGCCCCATCCGGGCAGGCTGGCTACTTCTTGATCTCGATCTTGCGCGGCTTGGCCTCGGCCCGCTTGCCGATCGACAGCTCCAGCACGCCACCGCGGAGCTGCGCGCCGATCTTCTCGGCGTCGGCGATCTCCGGTAGCGCGAAGCTGCGGCTAAACGAGCCGAACTGGCGCTCGTAGAGATAGAAGCTCTCCCCTTCCTTGCGCTCTTCGGCCTGGCGGGAGCCGGTGATGGTGAGCACGCCGTTGTGGATCGAGACGTCGAGATCTTTCTCTTCCACGCCAGGCAGATCGGCGCGGACCACGAAGGCCTCTGCGGTCTCCTTGACGTCGAAGGACGGCGCGAACGCGGTCGCCGCGCGAGCATACGGATCCCAGGCAAACAGCTCACGCGCCAGCGCGAACGGATCGCGGACATAGCGAGCGGGAGCGGTGCCAGTGTTTTCACGACGAAGAGTGAGCGACATGGGAGCCTCCAAGAAGGGAGAGGGTTGATTGCCATGTCTTGTAATCACGCGCGGCGAACGCGCAACGGCTTGACGGGCGAGGGCGCCGTGGTTACCTGGACTCGTCCTCAGGCGTGGCCTCGGGCCGGGCCGTCCGCTGGCGCGGCCTCGGCGCCATACCCGCCGCCGCCCGGGGTCTCGATGCGCAGCACGGAGCCGGCTGGCGCCTGCAGGTTGCAGGCGCCGCCGAGCGCCCGGCCATCGAGCCAGTTGTGGCCCGCCGCCGCCGCGCCGCCACCGCAGAGCCCAAAGGGCCGCAGCTCGCGGCGCAAGCTGAGCAGCGAGACCTCCATTGGCTCGAGCAGCAGCAGCTCGCGGATCACGCCGTCGCCGCCAGGGTGCCGGCCGCGGCCACCGCTGCCGCGCCGGATGGTGAAGCGCAAGAGGCGCAGCGGAAAGCGCGCCTCCAGGACCTCGGGGTCCGTGATCCGCGTGTTGGTCATGTGCGTGTGGACCGCGGACGCGCCCGGGCCGCGCGCGGTGGCGCCAGCGCCCCCGCACAAGGTCTCGTAGTAGGCAAAGCCGCGGTTGCCCAGGGTGAGGTTGTTCATGGTGCCCTGGCTGGCGGCCGCCAGCCCCAGCGCCCCGAGCAGCACGTCGACGATGCGCTGCGAGGTCTCCACGTTGCCGCCGCACACCGCCACCCCCGGCGGCGGATCGAGCAGGCAACCCTTGGGGATCACCAGCTCCACCGGTGTCAGGCAGCCGCTGTTGAGCGGGATCGGCGCGCCCACCAGGCAGCGCAGGACGTAGATCACGGCGGCCACCGTCACGCGCGCGGCGCATTGAGGTTGCCTGGATGAGCCGGCGAGCTGCCGGTGAAGTCGATGCACAGCCGGCTGCCTTGGCGTGAGATCGCCACCGCGATCACGCTGCCATCGTCGAGGTGATCGCGAAACAGCGCGCTACCTCCGCCCAGCGGCAGGACTCGATGGCGCGCGCCACCAGCGCGGCGGCGTGCGCCTGCACATGGCCGAGGTAGCGCACGAGCTCGTCGCCGTCTTGCGCCAGGCGCGCCAGCAGGAGCTGCGCACCCAGCCGGTTGGCGGCCACCTGCGCCGCCAGATCCGCCAGGTTGTCGTCGATGCGACGCGCCGGATACGGGCCCGCCGCCAGCAGCGCGCGCAGCGCGGCCTCGGCGAAGCGCCCGTCCTCGACGATGGGCACGTGACGCAGGACCACGCCCTCTTCGAGCAGCGAGCGCGAAAATGGCGGCATGGAGCCTGGCGTGATGCCTCCGACGTCCACGTGATGGCCGCGGCTGGCGGTGAAGAACCGCAGCGCGCCATCGGCGTCATGGACCGGCGTCACCACGGTGATGTCGGGCAGGTGCGATCCGCCAGCCGCGGGATCATTGCACGCATACACGCTGCCGGGCCCAAGCTGGGGGCGCTCCGCGAGCAGCGAGCGCACGGTCTCGCTCATCGCGCCCAGATGCACGGGGATGTGCGGGGCGTTGGCCACCAGGCCGCCGCCTGCGTCGAAGACCGCGCACGAGAAGTCCAGGCGCTCGCGGATGTTGGTGGAGACCGCGGTCCGTCGCAGCACCGAGCCCATCTGCTCGGCCACTGACATGAACAGCCCGCCGTAGACCTCGAGCCGCACCGGGTCTGGCTCGGCGACAGCCGGCGACGCCGCGCGGCGTCGGTGCGCTCCCTGGTCGGCCGCGTCGGCCGCGGCGGCCGTCACGTCGGCGGCGTCCTCGGCCGTCACGTCGGCGGCGTCCTCGGCCGTCGCGTCGACCTCGGCCGTCGACGCGGCGCTCGGCTGCGCTGGACAGAGATCGGTGAGGCGCAGCGCGCCGTCGTCGAGCACGCGGGCCACAAAGCCGGGATCCACCACCACCGCGGTGGTCTCATCCACGACGATCGCCGGCCCGGCGAGCTCGTGCCCGGCCGCCAGATCTTCGCGGTACCACACCGGCGCAACCACCGGTCCGGCGTCGGTCCACAGCGCTTGCTGGCGGCGCGGCGCGGGCACGACCGAAGCGGGCGCCCCGCTGGCCGCTTCGCGCCTGGGCTCGCACGCGACCACCTCCGGCAGCGGCGAGGTCAGCTCCACCCGCAGCGCCACCAGCTCCACCTCGGCGTCGCGCTGGTAGCCGAACATCGCGTGGTGCGCGCTGGCGAAGTCGCGTACCGCGGCGCGCAGGGGCGCGACCGCTGCGTCATCGGCGGTCGCTGCATCATCATCGGCGATTGTTACGCCATCGGCGGCCGCCGCCGCGCTGCCCGCCGCCGCGCTGCCCGCCGCCGCCGCGGCGGCCTCGAGCTGCACGGTGATGGCGTGGTCGCTGCCGCGGTAGCGCAGATCCAGCAGCCAGCGCCGGGCCAGCGCCGCCGGCCGCTCGCCGGCGAGCACCTCCTCCTCCAGGCTGGCAAAGGACGCCGCGAGCGAGGCCCAGAGCGCGGCCAGCTCCTCGTCGCTGCCGCATAGCGGCAGCCGACCACCATCTCGCTGACCGTGCCAGCCCAGGTGCCCCTCGGCGAGCCCGGTGGCCGCCAGCACGCCCGCGCGCGCCGGCGCGATCACCGTGCGCATACCGAGCAGCCGCGCCACCGCGCAGGCGTGCAGGCCGCCGGCGCCGCCAAAGGCCACCAGCGCCGCGTGCCGCGGATCGCGCCCGCGCTCGATGGTGATGCGCGAGATCGCCTCCGCCATCGCCGCGTTGCTGATGGCGAAGAGGCCGAGCGCCAGCGCGTGCTCACCGCCGTCGCCGATCGCCGCGCCCGCGGCGCGCAGCCGCTGCGCCATCTCCTGCAAGGCCGCCCGCGGCCGGACCTCGTCGAGCGGCAGCAGAAAGCGATCCGCCACCAGTCGGCCCAGCACCAGGTTGACGTCGCTGAGCGCCGGCTCGCTGGCCTCGGGATCGCCGTAGCACAGCGGCCCAGGTCGCGCGCCCGCGCTATGTGGCCCCACGGTCAGCCGCAGGCCATCCCAGCGACAGATCGAGCCGCCACCCGCCGCGATGGTGTGCAGGGGCAACATGGGCGCGCGCACCCGGCAGCCCGCGACCTGGCTCTCGTACTCGCGGCTGGCCGCCACGGCGTCCGCCACCGTCACGGTCTGCGCCGCGCCGCGCGGCTCCGACACGAAGCACACGTCGGCCGAGGTGCCGCCGATGTCGAGCCCGATGACCGCCGCCAGCTCGTGCCGGCGCGCCAGGCCCGCGACCGCCAGCACCCCCGCGGCCGGGCCGCTGACCAGGCAGTCTCGCCCGCGGAAGCGCTCCGCCTTGGCCAGCGTCCCCGAGGACTGCATCACCCACAGCCGGCGCGCGGGCGCCAGGCCAGCGGCAGCCGACGCCGCGTCCGACGTCGCGGCCGACGCCGCGGCCGACGCAGCGCCAGCGGCAGGCTCGGCCGACGTCGCGGCCGACGTCGCGTTCGGCGCAGCGTCTGGCGCTCCCAGCTCCCGGGCCACCTGGCGCAGGTAGTCTGCGAGCAACGGCGTCAGGTAGGCATCGACCAGCGCGGTCTCGGTGCGCGCCAGGTAGCCCTGCGCGCCGCCCACCTGCGACGCGGCGGTGACGTGGCGCAGGCCCAGCGCCGAGATCCGCGCGGCGAGCGCCTGCTCCACGTCCGGCGCACGGTGCGCGTTCAAGATGGACACGGCCACGCTGACCACGCCCTGGGCCTGCGCCTCTTGGAGCTGCCGCTCGAGCGCCGGGAAGTCGAGCTCGTCCAGCACCCTGCCGTCGCGATCCAGCCGCAGCGAGGTCTCGATCGTCACCGCCGCGGCCAGCGACTGCTTGACCACGTGATAGGCAAAGAGCTGCGGCCGGGTCTGATCGCCGATGGCCAGCAGGTCCGCGAAGCCGCGGGTCACGATCAGCGCGGTCGGCGCGCCGCGCCGCTGCAAGAGCGCGTTGGTGCCAAGCGTGGTCGCCAGCACCACCTGGCAAGGTGGCAGCGGCCCGCTCGGGCAGCCGAGGATCTTGCGGATGGCGGTGACCGGCGCCGCGTCCGTGGATGGCAGCTTGACCACGTGGAGCTGGCCCGTCTCTGGGTCCTTGCCAACGCAGTCTGTGAAGGTGCCGCCGCGATCAACCCAGAACTGCCACACGGACCCGCCATGTTGCCACATCCTGCCAGGTCGGGGAGCCGTCTCGGCGCGCAACAGAAGGCTATGCTCGCTTGCCACGGCGCGCGCTTGACCGCGCTCGAGGGCTCCCACCTGACCTCAACCTGCTAAACACGCCTCGTGATCCCCTTTGTCATCGTCACCGGGTTTCTGGGCAGCGGCAAGACCACCCTGCTAAACCAGCTCCTGGCGCTGCGCCAGGAGGAAGGGGCGTCCGGACGCATCGGCCTCATCGTCAACGAGCTGGGCGACATCGGGGTGGACGGCGCGCTCTTGCCGCCTGGCTCATCTCGACAGATCGAGCTGCCCGGAGGCTGCGTGTGCTGCGTGCTCTCTGACGACCTCGGCAAGACCATCCTCGAGCTCATCGAGGCCACCCCCGACCTGGACGCGATCATCCTGGAGACCACCGGCGTGGCCGAGCCGCTGCCCCTGGCGTGGGCGCTGGAGCGACCGCCGGTGGACGACCGGGTCCGCCTGGCCGCGATCATCACGCTGGTGGACGCCGAGGGCTTTGTCGCCAGTCGCCAGCTCTCGCCCGCGGTGGACGCGCAGGTCATTCACGCTGATGTGCTCTTGCTCACCAAGGGACACCTGCTCGATCAGGCAGGTCGCGATGCCACCGCGGCGGTGGTCCGTTCGCTCGCGCCCCGCGCGGAGCTGCGCGCGGGGGATACCGCGGCCCACGCGCGCTGGCTGCTCGCCATCCTGGCCGACCCCACGCTGGAGCTGCGCGCACCCGAGCAGCGAGGCCACGACGACCACGACGGCCACCACCACGACGGCCACGACGACCACGACCACGACCACGCGCGCGCGCCGACGCCGTCCCCGGACCACCTCCTGGAGAGCGCCGGGGCGTACCTGCCAGATCGGGTGGTGGATCTCGAGGAGCTCGAGGATCAGCTCTCCGAGCTGCCCGCCAACTATGTCCGCATCAAGGGCATCACCCGCGGCAAAGACGGCAGGCGTGGCAACGATCACATCGGCTGGTATGCGTTTCATCGCGTCGGGCTGCGCGTGTCCAGCGAGCCGCTGGCGCACGCCGCACCGCCGCGCGTGGTTGCCCTGGGCCGCGAGATTGACATCGCCTCCGTGATGACGTGTATAGACAGCGCTGTGGTGACCCCGTGAAGGCGAGAACGTTGTGGCTAGCACTACTGCGTCAGTGCAACGTCGAGCGAGACCAAGCGGCGGGAGGCAGATCGCGGCGCACGCCCGGAGCGCAGCGACGAGTGTGGTGGTTCCACACGAGGAGCGAGCACCGGACGTACGTCGCGAGGTGCCCGCGCCGCGACGGTCGCAGCCGACGGTGGACTGACGCAGTGGTGCTAGGGCTCGTGCTGCTGACCGCCTGCGCGCAGGAGCCCGTGCGCATCGAGAACCGCGCCAGCGCCGACTACGGGCGGGATCAGCTCCATCAGGCGGTGACCACCTTCGTCAAGGCCGGCCGCACCCCGACCGCGTACGCCGCGCTGGCCAAGCGCATCCGCGACCTCTTGCCCACCATGGACAAGGCGGTGGCAGACGAGGCCGAGCTCAAGCTCACCGTGCTGGCGCTGGCGCCGACCCAGGCGGTCAAGGACCTGCCGATGGCCGAGCAGGTGGCGGCGCTGGCCACCACCGTGTGGCCCACCGCGTTCACCGATCGGCTCCGCCCTCCTGCGCTCAGCCGCGGCGCCATCCGCAACGAAGCAGACATCCTGCCCGGCGCCCAGGAGACCGCGGCAGACTATCTGCTGCGGCTGTGCGCGGGGCCGCTTGGCCAGGTGTGCAGGGACATCGTGCCAGAGCATCATGGCGCGATGCTGGCTGCCCACGCAGTCCACCGCTTCAATGAGCGCTCGCGCAGCGCGGTCTCCGACTGCCTGGTGTGCGGGAGCGATCCATCATGGCGCGCGGCCGTGCGCGGCTGGGAAGATCTCGACACCGTCAACAACACGTGGATCCGCGAGCTGCAGAAGGCCGGCGCGCCTGGCAACTGGCCCGTGGCCGGCCCCGGCGCCGAGCTCGACGTCAGCCTGCCGGAGGTCGCGCTGTCCGAGCTGGGTGAGCTCATGATCGCCGGGCAACCGGTGGCGGCGTCGGCCTCCGAGCGCGCGCTGCGCACGCTGGTCGCCGGCGGCAAGGAGCTGGCGCTGCACGCGCGGCCCCAGATATCCCTGGCTCGCCTGCGCGAGCTCGCGCGCCAGTTTCAAGCAGCCGGCGCCAGCACCATCGCCCTGGTCGCCAGGGAGCCGCGCTACCCCTGGCAGCGCCGGCTCTACCGCGTGGCGCTCGGCAAGGGCCGCCGCATCGAGGAGGTCCGCCCCAATGACACGCTCCAGATCATGCTGCGACAGATCGATCCACAAGGCCCCGGGCTGACCCGCCTGGACTGAGGGAGGCCGCACGAGCCGTCCGCCGCGCGCCGCCAGGCGCATCTGTGCAAACGGTGCGGCCCCCGGAGCGCGCCGCGCAATTGGCGCGTCCCCGCCGCGTGCGCGCACCACGCCAAGACATGCACTTTCGAGCACGTAGCGCGGCGCGCGGCCCGTGGCGAAGTCGCCTTGGATGGGCACGCGAAATGCTTCTTTTTCCGGCATGAAGGCAGCAGTGGCGGGCTGCCCCCACAGGAAGGATTGACCGCCAAGAAAGAGTGGCGACCATGAGCCTCGTACGTTGGGATCCGTTTCGTGAGCTGGAGGATGTGACCTCGCGTCTCAATCGATTCTTCGGGCTGTCGGCCCCGCTGCGCGCGAGCGCAGACCCCAGAAAAGACGCCATGATGGCCTTTGACTGGGAACCGACCGTCGACATCGCCGAGACAGAGACCGAGTTCCACATCAAGGCCGAGCTGCCTGAGGTCAAGAAGGAGGACGTCAAGATCTCCGTGGAGAACGGGGTCCTGCGCTTGGCCGGAGAGCGAAGACACGAGAAGGAGGAGAAAGGAAAGAAGTTCCATCGAATCGAACGTAGCTACGGCTCGTTCCTACGGACCTTCTCGCTCCCCGACAACGTCGACGACACCAAGGTACGCGCTGAGTTCAAGGATGGGGTCCTGAATGTCTTTCTGCCCAAGGCCGAGCGGGCCAAGACCAAGGCCATCGAGGTCAAGGTCGGATAGACCAAGGACGGCGGCTACAGGGGTAGTGACAGAAGCTGAGTCGCGATCGGATGTGATGAAATCGAGACGGACCGTGATGCAGGATCCGAAACGAGACTAGCTTGCAGCGAGCTGCACGCAGGCTGCCCGAGAGCCTGCCATGCGTGACGAGGCGGCTCGACCTTCGCAGGGCCCACGATGATCGATCGTGGGCCCTCGCTATTTTTCGGAGACCGAGGCGCGCGAGCGCGATGGCGCAGCCCACCTGCGCGACCTCTCGCAGGCTATGGCATGACGTAGTGCCGGGTCTCGAAGAGCGCGCGGCGCAGCTCGCCGCGAAAGTCCGGGTCCGCCAGCGAGATCAGCGCCTCGCCGCGCTCACGCAGGGTGAGCCCGTGCAGATTTCGCGCGCCGTGCTCGGTGACCACCCAGTGAACGTGGCCGCGGGTGGTGACCACCCCGGCGCCCAGGCGGAGCTGGGCGCTGATGCGCGACACCGTGCCGCGCGCGGCGGTGGACGGCAGGGCGATGATCGGCTTGCCCCCGCGCGAGACCGCGGCGCCGCGCAGGAAGTCCATCTGGCCGCCGATGCCGGAGAAGATGGTGTGGCCGATGGAGTCCGCGCAGATCTGGCCGGTCAGATCCACCTCCAGCGCGGAGTTGATGGCGGTGACCTTGTCGTTCTTGCGGATCAGCGAGGTGTCGTTGGTGCGGTCGCAGCCATGGAACTCCACCGCCGGGTTGTCATCGACGAAGTCGTACAGCTTCTGCGTGCCGGTGACGAACGAGGTCACCGTCCGCCCAGGGTGGACCGCCTTCTTGCGATTGGTGATCACGCCGCCGTCGATGAGCGGCAACAGGCCATCGGAGAACATCTCGGTATGAACGCCCAGCTCGCTGTGGTTGCCGAGCCGCGCCAGCACGGCGTCCGGGATCGCGCCGATGCCGGCCTGCAGCGTGGCGCCGTCCTCCACCAGCTCCGCCACCAGCTCGCCGATGCGCGAGATCACGGCGCTCGGCGCCTCTGGCTCCAGCACCGGCAGCGGCCGGTTGGTGTGGACGAAGGCGTGGACGCGCTCGATCGGCAGGGTGGAGTTGCCCAGCGTGCGCGGCATGCGCTCGTTCACCTCCGCGATGACGATGCGCGCGTGGTCCACCGCCGCGCGCGCCGCGTCGATGGAGGTGCCAAGCGACATGAGCCCATGACGATCGGGCGGCGACACCTGCACCAGCGCCACGTCCAGCGGGATCGCGCCCGACGAGAACAGCCCCGGGATGTCGGAGAGGAACACCGGCATGAAGTCGGCGCGGCCCTCCGCCACGGCGGCGCGGGCGTTGGGGCCCACGAAGAACGACACCGAGCGCAGGCGACCTTCCACCTCCGGCGCCAGGAAGCTCTGCGTGCCGGAGGTGTGCAGGTGATAGAGCTTCACGTCTTCCAGATCGGTGCGCGCCGCCAGCGCGTCCACCAGCGGCACCGGCGTGGCGGAGGCGCCATGGACGAACACGCGCGCTCCCGAACGAACATAGGCAACTGCCTCGGCGGCCGAGACGGCGCGCGAGGACCAAGCTTCGGAGGTCATGACGGCATTGTGCCCGATCTGCGCCGGAGCGCCCGTCGGCGCGGCGCCGAACGCAACGGGCGGCCCGGCGGAGCGCGCCCCTTCGGGGCCTCCGAGAATCCCGCGGCCGGCCACGCGGACCAGAAGGACGCTGAAACTGGCGCCGCGCGGCTTGGCGCTGCCCAGCGCCCGCGGAGATACTGCGGCCATGGATCTGTCGTTTGGCCCCGAGGAACAGCGATTCCGCGCCGAGGTGCGCGCCTTCATCGAGGAGCAGTTGCCGCAGGACCTGCGCGACAAGGTCCATGGCGGTCGTCATCTCGACCGCGAAGACTACCTGCGCTGGCATCGCATCCTGGCCGCGCGCGGATGGAGCGCGCCCAACTGGCCCACCGCCTTCGGCGGCCCGGGGTGGAACGCAGCCCAGCAGCACATCTTCGAAGAGGAGTGCGCGGCCGCCGACGCTCCCATGTTGATGCCGTTTGGCATCCGCATGGTGGCGCCGGTGATCATGGCGTTTGGGGACGCCGCGCAGCAGGCTCGGTTTCTCCCGCGCATCCTCTCCGGCGAGGACTGGTGGTGCCAGGGTTACTCCGAGCCGGGCTCCGGCTCGGATCTGGCGTCGCTGCGCATGCGCGCCGAGCGGCGCGACGATCACTACGTCGTCAACGGCCAGAAGACCTGGACCACGCTGGCGCAGCACGCGGACTGGATCTTCTGCCTGGTGCGGACCGCGGCGGACCGCCGGCCGCAGGACGGCATCTCGTTCCTGCTGGTCGACATGCGCACGCCCGGCGTCGAGGTGCGTCCCATCGTCACCCTGGACGGAGAGATCGAGGTCAACGAGGTGTGGTTCCAGGACGTCGTGGTGCCGGCGGAGAACCTGGTGGGCCAGGAGCATCGCGGCTGGACCTACGCCAAGTATCTGCTGGGTCACGAGCGCACCGGCAACGCCGGCGTCGGCACCTGCAAGCGATGGCTGCGGCAGCTCCGGGCGCTGGCCGGCGCGCAGCGCTCCGGCGGCCGACCGCTGCTCGAAGACGCGCGCTTCCGCGACCGCATCGCGCAGCTCGAGATCGAGCTGATGGCGCTCGAGGTCACCAACCTGCGCGTCATCGCCATGGAGCTGGCCAAGCGCCAGCCTGGCCCCGAGGCGTCCATGCTCAAGGTGCTGGGCACCGAGATCCAGCAGGCGCTCACCGAGGCCATGATGCACGCGCTGGGGCCTGACGCCCTGCCCTGGCACCACGAGGCGCTCGCCGCGGGCTACAGCGGCCCAAGCTGGGAGCCCGACTTCGCGCTGCCGATCTCGGCGCGCTACTTCAACCACCGCAAAGCCAGCATCTACGCCGGCTCCAACGAGATCCAGCGCAACATCATCGCCAAGATGATGCTCGGCCTGTAGAGGACCCCATGAACTTCGACTTCTCCGAAGAACAGACCCAGCTCCGCGACGCGCTCGGCAAGCTGCTCGATCGCTCCGCCGGCTTCGACGCGCGCAAGGAGCTGATTCGCGCAGGCCAGAGCCACAGCCCCAAGCTGTGGCGTCAGCTCGCCGAGCTGGGCGCCCTGGCGGTGGCCCTGCCCGAGGACCTGGGGGGCACCGGCGGCACCGCCGTCGACACCATGATCGTCTGCGAGGCGCTGGGCCGCCGGCTGGTGCTGGAGCCCTATGTGGCGAGCGCGGTGGTCAGCGCCGGGCTCTTGGCCCACGCCGGCAGCGCCGCGCAGAAGGCCGAGCTCTTGCCGAAGATCGCCGAGGGCCAGCACCTGTGTGCGCTGGCGCACGGCGAGCGCGCGGCGCGCTATCACCTGCCGCACCTCACCACCAGCGCGCGGCGCGACGGCGACAGCTACGTGCTCCACGGCGACAAGCACGTCGTGCTCGGCGGCGACTGCGCGCACACGCTGATCGTCTCGGCGCGCACCTCCGGCGGCGCCGAGGACCGCCAGGGGCACACGCTCTTGCTGGTCGACGCCGCCGCGCCGGGGCTCACCCGCCGCGCCTATCGCACCCAGGACAACCTCGGCGCTGCCGACGTGGAGCTGCGCGCCGTGCGGGTGCCCGTGAGCGCCGTGCTCGGCGAGGTGGGCGCGGGCCTGCCCGTGGTCGAGGACGCGGTGGGCCTGGGCATGGCCGCGCTGTGCGCCGAGGCGGTGGGCGCGATGGCGGTGATGATCGAGCTGACCGCGGACTACGTGAAGACGCGCAAGCAGTTCGGCGTGGCCATCGGCCAGTTCCAGGCGCTGCAGCACCGGCTCGCTGACATGCTGATGCGGCTCGAGCAGGCCCGCTCCATGACCTACCTGGCGGCCAGCACCTTGGCCTCCGGCGGCCCCAGCGTGGGCGCGAACGCAGGCGGCGGGGAAGGCGGCGACGCAGGCGGCGCGCGCCAGCGCGTGCTGTCCGCGGCCAAGGCGATGGTGGGGCAGTGCGGGCGCTTTGTCGGCCAAGGCGCCATCCAGCTCCACGGCGGCATCGGCATGACCGAGGAGGCGCAGGTCAGCCACTACTTCAAGCGCGTCACCGCGATCGACCTGACCTTTGGCGACGCGGATCACCACGTGGCCAAGGTCAGCGACGCGCTGCTGCGGTAGCGACGGCCAAGCCGCTGGCTCGGCCTTCGCTCACCTCCGCTCACCTCCGCTCGGTCCTCGTCATCCTCGTCATCCTCGTCATCCTCGCCGACTCGCCGACTCGCCGACTCGCCGACTCGCCCGAGGCGGACCAGGCGGGACCCAGCGCTCAGGCGCCCTTGCCGACGAACCAGCACAGGCGCAGCTCGCGTCGGAAGCGCACCAGCTTCGGGGCGGTCGCCGTGCCCGGCTTGACCGCCGGATCTACATCGACGGGGACTTGACCCTCGACCACGAGATCGATCTGGTGTAGCCCCGGAGCGGGTCGGCCCACGACGGCGCGCTGAACGCCTCGCAGATGGGGCTCGCGATCCGACACCTTTGTCAGCTCGAGCACGCGCGGTTGCCGACCGGCCTGGTCGCTGGGCGGGGAGTATCGCGTCTTGATCTCCGCTTCGGCCAGCGGTCGCGGGCCGGCGAACGGCCGGACCCGCAGCTCGGTGAGGCCATCGTACACCCCTAGATCCGCATTCACCCGCGCGGGGCCGGTGTCCGAGGCGTAGGCGCACACATCCACCCGCAGCGTGCCTTCTGTGCGCTTGGGCGCGCGCGCCGCCACCGCCCAGGCGCCACGAACGTCTTGCAGCGGCAGACGCGGGTAACGAGCCAGGCGCGAACGGCGTGGCGCCTTCTGGTGTGGCAGCTTCTCGGGGTTGACTCGGGCCAGCGCGTCGAGCCGGATGCGCCAGACGTCGCGGCCGTCGCCGCTGCGGCGCTCGACGCCTGCGCTGTTGGCGGTCAGCGTGGCACCCCAGGGCGTGGTGATCTTGACGGCCTCGGGGCCCACCGCCTGGCCACCCCAGAGTAACGCGATGACCAGCGTGCCGCGCACCATGTCCACCGGGAACTGCTGAAAGAACGCCTGCCCAGCGCCGAGCAAGAACGTCGGGTCGAGGATCGTGATCATGCCCAGCGAGTCGCGGGCGATCTGCGCAAACCGCTTCTGCAGATGGAGCGCATCATCATCCACCTGCGCGAACGTGCCGCCGCTCGCTCGCGCCATCTCCGCCAAGACCGCGTTGGGCCCGGTCACATCCGTGGTGGAGAACGGTCCAAACGAAGTCGTGTGCAGCTCGACGCCCGCCGCGGCCAGGGCCGGATACACAGTGGCGGCCATCGGTGCGGTGTTCTCTCTGCCATCGGTGAGAAAGACGATCATACGGCGCGCTGCCGCCGATGAGGTGATCAGCGACTGCGCGGCTTGCAGCGCCAGGCCGTAGCAGGTGGAAGCGCCGATGGGCAGCGTGGCGTCGGTCGTGTCGATCGCGGTCTTGGCGGCCGCGGCGGTGCCGGTGGCCCCAGCGGTGAGTGGCGCCAGCGTCGAGCTCGGCGTGAACGGTTCGACGACCGCGCCGAACCGCACCAGCGCCAGGCGCTGCGTGCCGTCCTGCTCCATCAGGTCGATGAAGAGCTTGGCGGCGCTGCGGGCCGCGGCGATCTTGGTGGTGCCGCCAGCCGCAGGGGCGGTCATCGAGTAGCTACGGTCGAGCACCACCACGCAGTCAGCGGCGCGGTTGAACGGGACCGCGGCATCCGTCATCGCCACCGCGGCGCGTTGCAGGAACTGGTTTGCCAGCCCCGGATCGTGGATGATGAGCGTCTGCTCGTCGTTGACGTGCATGCCCCCCTGCGAGAAGTTCATCGAGCCAAACAGCACCTTGCCGCGGGCTCGCGTGGAGTTGTCCCGCAGCGTATCGACCAGGACGGCCTTGTCGTGAATGGTCGAGAGCGACGCGACGCCGGCGTTGGAGAGCCCCGCGAACGAGGTGAAGATCGACTCGGTAGGCGTGCTGTCACCGATGGCGCCGCGGAAGAACGTACCGCCAAGGACCTTGGCCTTCTGAAAGGCGACCAGGGCGGAGGCGCCGGAGAAGGTGCCATTGGAACCAGAGTAGGTGCCGCTGTCGGTCACCTGCTCCTGCAAGAACAGGACGTCCTCCGTCGCTGCCGCCGCTGGCCCCAGGAAGCTGGTCATCACGTCGTACAGGTCCACTCCGGCCCCCGCCGTCGTGGACGGCGAGAAGCGGACGCTCCACGCCGCCGTGAGACCAGGGATGACGCTCGGCATGGTGCCATCGGCGATCACCGGCACCTTGAAGATGCCGGTGCGCGCGGTGGCCGGATGGCTCGCGCCCGACGCGGCACCCCACCACTGGTTCATCTCGGCCAGGAACGCATCGCAGATGGCGGCCTCCTGCGTGACGAATGCGTCCTCGCTGCGCACCGGGACCACCGTCGGATCCACCGGCGTGAGGTTGTGCGAGCCAGTCCACAGCTTACGTGTGGCGACGAGCGCGTCCACCAGCACGAACTTGGTGTGATGGAGCGCGCGTTCCTGCACGATGGCTGGGTCGAGGCCCGGATCGCCGTGCGGATGGCTACCGCTGGCGCGATAGATCTCGATGGCGCAGACGCTGGAGTATCCAGTCTGGCCAGCCTTGCCGATCTCGAGGTGGAGCTGGCCGTCCGCCGCGGTCACCTCCAGGCGGCGCGCCAGGGGCAGGCCGTTGCTCTGGTCCGTGCCGCCATCGACGGTGGAGCACGCAAACTCGCCGGCGGCGGTATTGGTGCTCTCGAAGTACTGGATCGCGCCAGCGACCTTGCGAGTGAAGATCGTTTGCCCTTGCGCCAAGACGAACGACTTGCTGCCGTACGCTGCCTCGCCCGTCACCACCAGCACGTAGTAGAACCCCGCCGGCAGCGCGATACTCCAGGTTCGAGGCCCCGCCGAGTTGCTCTTGGCATAACACTCGCGCAGCAACGGGCCGGTGAACGACCCATCCGGCGAGCCATGCGCCTGCACGTCAGCGGAGACATCCGCGCCCCAGCCAAAGCTCACCCCGCCGGTCCGCGGACCGAAGACCTGACCGCTGTCCACCTGGTAGCCGGCGGGCGCCGCGCTCGCGGCACTCTGGAAGCTGATGCGGTGAACCAGCGCCGACAGGTTGTTGTCTGCGACGAGGACTGGCCCACGCTGGACGCGAAAATAGCCGGCTTGAAAGCGGTGCCCGGCGTTGCCAAAGAGGCGAACCTCCACTCCCGCTGCGGCCTTCTGTGCCAGCGCATCCGCGATCGCGCGGACCCGAAGATCCGCCGCCGACGCCGTCGGCTCGGTGTCGAAGTTGAACGTCATGGTACTGACCGCGATGCTCGTCGTCGCCGATTGGATGACGCCGAGCAGCTCGGTGAGAATGTCAACGTCACCGTTGGCGTCGTTGCCGATCCACGCATAGCGGTGATCGACCTTCGCAGTGAACATGACCCTATTTGTCATCGCTTGTTCCCCCCCGCTACTACATAGCATCTGGCGGCTGCAGCCATCTGTGTCGAAGCGACGCACCCTCGCGGTCTGCCGGAAGCACCGGCGTCTTCTCCGCCCGCGCCTGGTCAGCGCCGCGCTGCTCGGGTGAGCGCGGCGCGGGCCCCGCTCACCTTCGCTCGATCATCGTCATCCGCGACACCTGCACGCCGGCGCGCTCGGCGACCATCAGCACCGGCGGCCCCGGCAAGCTGACCGCGAAGTGCAACGTGAGCACCGCGGGCGCCCCGTCGCCTGCCGGCATGGTCACGCGGTACACCCGCGTCTCGAAGGTGCCCATCGGCAGCTCGATCGTCCCGGTGGAGATCTCGGTGGCCGCCGCGGGGAACGCCGCGTGCTCTCGGAGCTTGCTCCAGGCGCCGGTCTCGGTGCCGCCGTCGCGGATGAGGTTGCCCTCTACATCGAAGACCTTGGTGGCGATGGTGCAGCCCTGCGCGTCGGCCGCGGTGACCACCCACTCCTCCTCGATCGTGGGCGCCCTGTCCTGCTCTTGCCGCACGCGGATCCTGTGCCCCACCGGCATCGCGTCGCGGATCTGCTCGGCTGAGAACGGCCGCGGCGCGGTCCCATCCGGCAGCGCGGTGAAGGGCACGCGGGTCGACGCCACGGCAGCGGGCGTCGCGGCAGCGGGCGCCGAGGGAGCTGCGGGCGCCGAGGCCGCGGGAGCTGTGGACGCTGCGGGCGCCGCAGGCCCGGGCGCAGTCCCGCCGCAGCCGAGCACGGCGCCGAGGATCAAGAGCCCGCCCACCTGGGCGACGTGGCGAGACATCATCGTCAGCATCATCGCGACCATCCTACCCGCATCGCCCAGGCGTCGCGCCCTCTCCCTGCCGCATCCTGCCAGCGCGGCCCGGGCGCACCGGCCCTGGCCGCGCGCCGCGGCAAGTCGCCACGGCGACGCGAGGATTGCACCTCGCGCGCAACGCTGCGTTCGCGGAGACGCCAGCGCCCGGCACGACCGCGCGTGGTATGCGGGAGAGGTGCTGATCTCCCCCCTCACGGCTCGACGTCGCGCGCTCTGGCTCGGTCTGGGCGCGCTGCTGCTGGTGATGTCGGCGTATCGCTGGGGCGTCGCGCCCCTGGCGTGGATCACTCCAGTGCCCTTCCTCATCGCCCAGCGCGGCAGCACGACCTGGCGCCACCAGCTCACGCTGCTGGCGGTGGTGTCCGCGGCGTCCATCCTGCAGGTCGCCAAGATCATCACCGCGCCCTTGCCGCTGGCGCTGGCCATCCCCTTCGCGCTGCCCTCGGCGATCTCCGCGTGGCTCCTGCTCGTCGGCACCGAGGCCATCCGGCGCCGCCTCGGCGAGCTATCCGCGGTGGCGGCGTTCGTCGCGCTCACTGGTGTCAGCGAATGGCTCTCGTGCAGCTTCTCGCCGCTTGGCATGTGGGGCACCGGCGCCTCGACGCAGGTGGATCAGCTCCTGATCTTGCAGGTGGCGGCGGTCGCGGGCGTGCCCGGCATCGGCGTGATCATGGCCCTGGTGGCGGCGACCCTGGCCATGCTCCTCGCGGCGCCTCCCAGCGTCAGCGCGCGGCGCGTGGCGCTCGCGGCCGCGGCGCTCGTCGTGGGGGTCCTTGGCTGGGCGGCGATCCGGCTCGACACGGTGCAGGCCGGTCCAAGCTTGCGCGTCGCCGGCGTGGTGATCGACGACGGCCCCGAGACAGCGGACGTGGCCCAGCTCCGACAGCGCAACCTGGAGCTGGCGCTGACCCGCACCCGCACCGCCGCGCAGCGCGGCGCCCAGCTCGTGGTGTGGAACGAGGCGGCGGTCTTCGCCTCCGTCGCCGAGGAGCCGGTCGTGCTCGAGCGAGTGTCCACCCTGGCGCGCGAGCTCTCGGTCGAGGTGGTCGCCGGCTACGCGGTGGTGCTGGCCGGCACGCCGCGGCGCTTCGACAACAAGTACGTGTGGGTCGGCCGCGACGGCGCGACCATCGAGGCCTACCGCAAGCATCACCCGGTGCCGGGCGAGCCTTCGCTGCGCGGGACGGATCCGCGGAGCGCGCACGACCACACCTGGGGCGCGACCCAGGTCCGGGCCGCCGGCGCGATCTGCTACGACTTCGACTTCTCCGAGACCGCCCTCGCCTACGGGCGCCTGCGCGCGGGGTTGGTGGCGCTGCCGTCCTCAGACTGGCGCGGCATCGACCCGTACCACACGCAGATGGCGCGCATCGGCGCCATCTCCGGGGGCTTCTCGCTCGTGCGGCCGGTGCGCGCCGCCACCTCGGCGGCCTTCGATGCGTACGGCCGCGCGCGCGCCACGATGAGCGGGTTCGAGGACAACGAGCGCATCCTGCTCGCCACCGTGCCCACCGAGCACGTGCCCACGGTGTACGCCCAGCTCGGCGACCTCCCGGTGCTCGCGCTTTGCGGGCTCACGCTGGCGGCCCTCCTGGCGGGGCTCATCCGCCGCCGCCGCCAGCGCCCGTCCGCGCCGTAGCAGCGCAGCAGCGGCAGCAGCAGCGGCAGCGGCAGCGGCAGCGGCAGCGGCAGCGGCAGCGGCAGCGGCAGCCGCGCAAAAGAAAACGGCGCGAACTGCTTCGCGCCGTCTTGAGCCGAACCGCTGATCGCGGTTGACGAGCTAGCTACTTACTTCTCGTCTTCGACCATCATCACGCGGGAGATCGTCTCGCCGCCGGCCTGCTTGACCACCACGGTCACCTGATCTTCGGACGCGCCGAAGACCACGCTGACCTCGTTGGAGCAGTACGCGGTGCTGTGCAGCTCGCACAGCTTCCACGTGAACGAGTTCTCGAAGCGGCGGAACGCATCGCGGTACACGCCGTCATTGTCCGGCAGGTCGACGATGAGGCCGTTGCGCCACAGCTCGACCAGCGCGCCGTCTGCGCCGGCCCAGGTCATGTCCACCACGTACTCGAACTTGGCGCGGTTGCGCGACACGCGCTCGATGGCGAGCGTCGGCGCCGGCTTGACCACGGTGACCTGCTGGGTCGAGGAGCCGGTGAGGCCCTCGTTGTCCGTCACGGTCAAGGTCACGCTGTAGGTGCCAGGCGCCGCGTAGGTGTGGATCGGGTTCTGCGCGGTGGAGCTGTTGCCATCACCGAAGTTCCACGAGCGCGAGACCACGCCACCGCCGCCGCAGCCGGTGTCCGAGCTGGCGTCCGTGAAGTTGACGCGCAGGCGGTTGGCCGCGAAGGTGAAGGCGGAGGTCGGCGGCGGCGGCGGCGTGGACACGGTCGGACGCAGCGTCCAGCTCGTGAGCGTGCCGGAGAAGCCGATCAGCGCGTCCGCCACCTTGAGCTTCCACTCGCCGGTCACCGGCTGGCCGTTGAACGCGGTGACGTTGTACGTCTGATCGATGTTGTCGGTGCTCCCGCCAGCGCGGTTGTGCAGCACCACGGTCTGGTTGTTGGGGCCGATGAGGCTCACCGTCAGGTCGCCGATGTACGTGTGCGCGATGTGAACCTCGACCGCCAGGCCGAGCACCGAGCCGGTCGCCGTCGCCGTCGCCGTGCTGGTCACCCCGGTGGGGTTGTTGTCCGGGATCGGGGTCGGCGTGCCAGCGCCCGGCACGGACAGGGTCGCGGTGCCGTAGGGCTGGACGGTCAGCGAGACCTGCGCCGTCTTGGTGATCGCGCCGCTCTGGCCGGTGATGGTCAGCGCGTAGGTGCCCGGGGTGGTCGCGCAGCTCGTGGTCGCGGTGAGGGTGGCGGTGCCCGGCACCGGCGCGGACGCCGGGTCGATGGTCAGCGTGCCGGGGAACGCCGGCTCGGAGGCCACCGAGAACGCCACGCTGCCAGTGAAGTCGCCCAGCGGGCTGACCGCGATGTTGTAGCTGGCCGAGCCATCCTGCGAGATGGTCTGCGACGCGGGGGTCGCCGCCAGCGCGAAGGTGGCCGCGCTCGGCACGCCGATGAGGCGCAGCGTCCAGCTATCCAGCGTGCCGGTGTCGGCGGTGAAGTTGTCGTCGACGTGCAGGACCCACGGGCCAGCCGCTTGCTGGTCCAAGAACTGCGTGGGGAAGGTGTAGGTCTGGTGGATGTTGTCAGCCGAACCGCCGGTGCGGTTGTGCAGCGTCACCACGGTGCCGCTGGGCGAGGTCAACGTGACCAGCAGGTCGCCGATCCAGGTGTGGGTGATGTTGAGATCAACCTGGACCTCCGCGATGGTCATCGGCTGCGCCACGTTGATCGTGCTGTTGATGCCGGCGGGCGGGCCGCTGGGGATCGCCAGCGGGGTGTCCGTGCTGGGCAGCGCCAGCTCCACGGTGCCAAACGGGCGAACCAGCAGCGAGACCGCGCGCGACTTGGTCAGCGCGCCGCTGGTCCCGGTGATGGTCAGCGTGTACGTGCCCGGCGCGGTGGCCATGGAGGTGGCCACCGAGACCACGGACGCGCCCGGCACGCCAACCGTGCTCGGCGTGGCGGTGATGGTCGCGTTGATGGCCGGCTGCGAGGTGACGGTCAGATCGACGTTGCCGGTGAAGCCAGCGACCGCCGACAGATCCACGTCATACGTGGTGGAGGCGGCCTGGTTGATGACGCGGCCGTTGGGCGAAGCGCTCAGGTTGAAGCGCGGCACCGGCGGGCCTGCCTCGGCGAGCGCCGCGGCGGCGTTGAGGCGCTTGCCGCTGACGGTCTTGCCCGTCAGCGAGGCCTTGGTGTCGCCAGAGTCCATGAGGACCGCCTTGAGCTCGGCGGTGGACAGGGTGGAGTTGGAGGACAGGACCAGCGCAGCGACGCCGGCCACGTGCGGGGTGGCCATCGAGGTGCCGCTGAACACGGAGTACGTGTTGTTGCGGGTGGTCGAGAGGATGTTCACGCCGGGCGCGCCCAGGTCGACGCTGGTCAGGCCGTAGTTCGAGAAGGAGGCCATCGCGTCGTTGCGATCCGTGGCCGCCACCGCGAGGACGTTGGCGATGTCGTAGCTGGCCGGGTACGACGGGGTCGCGTCGTTGTCCGAGCCAGCGTTGCCGGCCGCCGCGACGAACAGGATGTCCGCGGCGTTGGCGGCGGTGATCGCGTCCGCCAGCGCCTGCGAGAAGCCGCCGCCGCCCCAGCTATTGCTGAGCACGCGCAGGTTCACGCCAGCGTTCTTGCGGCCGACCGCGTAGTCAACCGACTCGATGGCGTCTGCGGTGGTGCCGCTGCCGCCCGAGGACAGGAACTTCATCGCCATCAGCGACACGTTCCAGTTCACGCCGACCACGCCGAGGTTGTTGTTGCCGACCGCGCCGATGGTGCCCGCGCAGTGCGAGCCGTGGTCGTGGTCGTCGAGCGGGTTGCCGCCGTTGGTGATGGCGTTGTAGCCATGGACGTCATCGATGACGCCGTTGGTGTCGTCGTCGATGCCGTTGCCCGGGATCTCCCCCGGGTTCACCCACATGTTGGCCGCGAGGTCCTGGTGGGTGTAGTCGATGCCGGTGTCGATCACGCCGACGACGACCGCGCTGTCGCCGGTGGTGGCGTCCCACGCTTCGACGGCGTCGATGTCAGCGTCGATGGTGCCGGCCGACTGGCCGGTGTTGTGCAACCCGTAGAGCTCGTTGAAGCGCGTGTCGTTGGGGGTCGCCAGCGAGTAGACCAGGTAGTTGGGCTCGGCGTAGGCAACCGAGGGGTCCTTGCGGAGCTGCGCCAGCGCGTCTTCCACCGAGATCGAGCGGTCGAGGTTGATCTTGACCAGGTTGCCGTCGGGGGCAATGTTGGCGAAGTTGTCGTCGACGCCGTCGCCGTTCACGTCCTCGATGGAGCCCTTGAGCTGGTCGACCGAGGCCGCGCGAACGCGCTGCGTGGCCACGCCCGCCTTGTAGCGGACCAGCACAGAGTCCGGCGCGTAGGCCGGCGCCCTGCCTGGCTGCACGCCCGGCTGCGCGCCTGGCTGCGCGGAGGGCTTGGTGCCCTCTTCCGCCGAGCCAGGCAGCTCGCGCTCCTGGGTTTCATTCGGCGAGCCGCAGCTCGCGAGCGCCAGCAACGCGCTCGCAAGCAGACCTACGCCGCTCTTGATCCCTACCTGTCGTGAAATGCGTGTGCGATTCATGTGACTCCTTCGGACCCTTTTCCCCGCGGCCAGGAGCGCCATGAGCGAACGCTCTGTCCCGCGAGCTTTCGAAGTACCACAGGTGTGCCAGGGATTCACCGACACCAAATAAATACAATATGGCGAAAATTGGCACTCTGCGAACCGCTCGCCTCATGGCCAAGGGCCCCATGTCAGGGAAAGCACGCCGCGGCTCCTGATGTGTGCAGCGCAACGTCGCTCGTCGGGCGATCCAGCCTACGGTTGATGCAGAATCGTTGCAGATACTACTGTTAGTGTTTCCTGATCGCCGTGTGCCGAACGTGGACGGGATCTGCGCTCGATCTGGTGACTTGTCCAACCAAACTACGACTTCCGAAACAATACTCACACCCATTTCATAGACGCGCCGCGTTGCCCCGCCTCAGCGTTTGAGCTTGAGTGGATTGACCCCGGTGAGGACCAGCTCGCCACGCGGGCTGATGCGGATCTCCGCGACCGGGGTTGCCTCCACGTCGTCCAGTGAGTACCGGGCGCTCAAGAGCACGATGCGCTGATTTTGGGAGCCGCGCAGCCCCGAGGCCAGGCGCTCGCTTGCCTGGTAGCGCCCGTCGATCAGCACGTCGGTGGCCGCGAGGACCCGCCGCCCGTGCGGCAACTGCTCGATCTCCTCCTGCCTGTAGCCGGAGAAGACCAGGGTCGAAAGCCCCAGCGCCCGCGCGCCGGCCAGCAGCTCCGCGGCGACCTCAGGCTGCTGCAGCGGCTCTCCACCGGACAGCGTCAGCCCCTCGATGCCCGCGGTGGACGCCAGCTCCACCAGGAGCGCCTCGACGGAGCGCTCCTGGCCGCCCTCGAGCTGGTGCGTCGAAGGGTTGAAGCAGCCGGGGCAGCCCAGCGTGCAGCCCTGCAGCCAGATGACGAAGCGCGCGCCGGGGCCGTTGGCGCGGCTGCGCGGCTCGGTGGCATGGACCCGCGCGCAGAGGCCGGCGGCTGGCGCGGCGCCGGCGGTCACTTGAGGATGGGGCTGGCGATGCGCGGCTTGGGGCGCTGGCCGAGCGTGCTGGGCACCACGTCGATCTCCTTGAACAGCAGATCGGGCGTGATGATGGAGCTCTCGATGCCGCCGGAGGGCACGAACCCGTCGTCCGTGCCGCGGATCACCAGCTCCAGCCACTGCTCGTTGGCGGCCAGGAAGTTGTACACGGTCTGCTCGGTGCTGGTGGCCATCACGTCCTTCCAGGCGCGGATGGGCACCTCGGCGAGCTGGACGCCGCGCACCAGCTCTTGCTTGCCGCCAGGATAGACGCGGTACGCCAGCAGCGCTGGCGGGGGCAGGTCAATGTCCGAGGACTTGACGAGCTGCACCAGCTCGCGCCGGCTCCGCTCCGGGGCCGCGGTGATCGCGGAGTCATCGAATCGGCGGACGATGAGGCCGTACGGCAGGCCCTCCGCCTTGACGGTCGCCAGCAGCTTGCCCAGCAGCGCCTTGCGAGCGACGCCGCCCTTGGCGTTGACAAACAGGTTGGTGGCCGAGCCGCGGAACGCGCCTCCGTCCGCGGTGCGCCGCGCGTGCCCGTTGCTGCTGGCCCCCCGCCCCGAGGGCGTGCGGCTTTGCAAGAGGCTCACCAGCTTACCATCGCGCACGACCTCGACGCGCTGGGAGGGCGTGCCCTCGTCGTCGATGCGATAGCCGCCGATCAGCGCCTTGCCGGCGCCGGTGGCGGCGGTGGGGTCATCCACCAGCGTCAAGCCCGGGGCCAGCACGCGCAGGCCAACCGTGTCCGAGAAGGCGCCGCCGTGCTGCTTGGCCTGCTGCGGCGGCAAGCCCTCCGGCAGCGGCGTGCCGCCAAGGTGCGGCGCCAGCGCCGACCGGATGATCCCGACCGCGCCCTCCCCTTCGAACAAGACCGGGCCCGAGTAGGCCTCGATGACCGGCGCCTTGGCCAGCTCCAGCAGCGTGGCAGAGAGCCGCTTGGCCTCCGCGGTCAGCTCCGCGTCGCTGGGCAGATCGGCCGCGGTGCGGCCATAGCGCAGGAAGTACTGGTTGAGCTCCTGGTTGTCATCCGCCTGCCCCGAAGCGGCCACCACGATGCCGCTGGCGCGACGGGTGTCGGTGATGCTGGTGCCCTCGGTGCTCAGGTACCAGCGCCGCTCCAGGTAGCTGGTGATGGCCACCCGCGAGTCGCGGATGTGGAGCTGGCCGCGAAAGCCCGCGGACAGCCGCTGGGCGCGGGCCTCGATCTCCGGCAAGGTCTCCAGGCGAGGCACCAGCACCACGGCCTCGTTCACGCTGGGCGCGTGGCTGGTCCACGACGGGATGTCGGTCCGACCCACGCCGCCTGCTTGCCTGGCGTCCATCTTGGCCCGGAGCTGGATCAGCGCTTCCTTGTAGGCGGTGTCCGTCGCCAGCCACGCGGCGCGCCGGGCGATGCGCGGCGTGGCCTCGAGCGGCAGGTTGATGCCGGCCACGCCGTCGATGCCGTCGTCGCTGGGCAAGACGAAGTTGCCGTTGTCGAGGTCCGGGTTGCCCACGCGCACGCGGGCCTCCAGGTTGACGAAGTGCCGTTGCCGGCGCGAGGTGGTGGAGCCAAGGCTCGCCGCCGCGTCGTTGACCTCGACCTCCGTGATCTTGTACGAGATGTGATACGGCTTCGGCGCGCCCGGGATCTGGAGCTGCGTCATCGACCGGTTCATCTCCTCCGCGATGGCGTCGAGGATCTCCTCGGTGACCGCGCGCGAGGGCTCTCCCAGCGGGAGCTTGCCGGCGAGCGCCACGCCGCTCGCGCACAGGAGGGCCACCGCGACACCGGAAGCGACAATGCGAGCGTGACTCATCGACGGGTCTCCTTCGCGGCGCGAGCAGGGGCAACCGCGCCGATGGACGGCGGCGGGGAAAGAAGCGGTGGCCGGTCTGGCGGCACGAAGCTCTTCTCGATCTCCAGCTTCTCCAGCAGCAAGCTCGGCGCGGACGCCGACACCGGCACCCAGCCGCTCTCGGCGCCGCAGATGCCGTTGAAGGTCTCGACCTCTCGGCTGGCGGCGCGGATGGACTGCAGCGCCACCAGCGGCGTACCACTGAGGTCGATGCCGCGCACCAGCACGCGCCGACCATCCGGATACAGGCGATAGGCCATCACCGGGTTGACCTTGAAGGCCTGCGGCGCGAACGCCGAGGTGTTGGTGAAGCCGCCGCTGATGTCGGTGAAGACCATGCCAAAGGGGCGGTCCTGCTTCTTGATCTCCTCGATCAGCATCTGCTCGAGCGCGCTGCGCTCGACGCTGCGCGACGCCTCGACGACCAGGTTGCCCTGCCGCGACACCGGCGGCAGCCCTGGAGATCTGCGCCCATGCCCGTTGGAGTCGTCGAAGCCCTCGATGGGGTTTCGCCCCATCAGGAACCCCACCAGCTTGCCCTTGTCGATGAGGGGCACGTGGCGCGCGCGCACGCCCTCGTCGTCGAAGCGGTAGAAGCCGTTGACCTGCATGCCGTTGATCGTCTGCAGGGTCGGGTTGTCGTAGACCGAGAGCCAGGACGGCGCGATCTGCTTTTGCCCCATCGCCGCGAAGGTCTGCCCGCCGGTGTCGTCCTTCTGGCGGTGGCCCTCGATGCGGTGGCCAAACACCTCGTGAAAGAACACCCCGGCGGCGCGACCCTCGAGGATCGCCGGACCGACATATGGCTCGCCCAGCGGCGCGTCGTGCAGGGCGTCCAGGTCGTCGGACACGGTCTTGATGATCTGGTCGATGTCGGCGTCGCTGGGCAGGTCCGAGGCGGTGCGGCCAAACCGCTGCTCGAGGCGCGAGAGACCCTGGCCGTCATCGGCCTTGACCCCCACGGAGACCGCGAGCTGCGCGGTGGTCCATGACTGCTGGATCTTCGAGCCCTCGCTGTTGACGAACCAGGCGGTGTTGAGCTCGAGCTGAACGCGGCAGCTACCGCGCGTGGCGGCGCCGCGAAGCGCGGCCGCCGAGCAGCGCTTGAGCCGCTGCACCCAGCCGGCCTTGTCTACCACCAGCGTGGCCGGCCGCTCGTAGTAGGTCTCCGGCTGGCTCCTGGCGAAGTCTGGCACCTGCGTCTTGCGCGAGAGCGTGGACTGATCTTGCCGGACATAAGCCAGCGCCTGCACGGCCTCACGGTAGCGCCGGTCTGTCTCCAGCCACAGCGCGTTGCCGATGGCCTGCGGGTCTTCGCCAAACGGCACCACGCCGCGGCGGGTGAGCGGATCGTTCAAGCCGCGCTCTTCTGTGGACAGCGGCCGGGTGTTGTCCAGCCCCGGGGAGCCCACGCGCACCTCCACGTCCAGGTTGCGCGCGGTGTCGTCGCTGTCCGTGGTGAGCGCGCCGCCCTCGGCCTCCAGCACGATCTGCCGCTGCTCCACGAGCTGGTAGGCCAGGTAGTACAGCGGGTCGCTGCCGGCGGCGAGCTGCGAGGTCCAGCGCGAGACCTCCTTGCTCATGATGCCGAGCAGCGGAGACGCCGCCGCCGGGTCATGCCCTTCCTGCGGAGCGCTGGTGGAGGTCTTGATGACAGCCGCGATCTCGGGGAGCGTCACCGTTTCGGCGGGCTCGGGGAGCGGCAACGTCTCTGGAGGCTTGGGGCCACCGCCGCCGCAGGCGAGAAGTCCAGTCAGAGCGACAAGCGCTCCGGGGTTCGGGAGCCGATGCATTGTCAGATAGCGTAGCAGGCCCGACCCAGAGCATCCCGCTGCCGCTGAGGAATTTTCGCGGACGATGCCGGCCCACGCCGCACAGGGCACGCTGGAGGCCTGGCGAAGCCAAGATCGCGGAGGACGAGCCGCGGCGAGGCGGCCCCCGCCCCCGGGCCTTGGAGCCGGGACGAACGCCAAAGACCACGTCACGGCGCGGCGTTGCGGCTCGTGCTGGACTCCCGCAGGGACGCCTCGATCGCTGCGCCAATACACACCGCCTGCTCCGGCGGGACCCCGCGATGCAGCGGCACGCGGAAGTGTTCGGCCACTGCGTCTCGCACCTGCGGCAGGTTGCACAGCCCACCACACAGGTAGACCGCGGACAACGACGACGCGGGAATGGAGGCCGCCGCCAGGGCGCGATCGCACACCGCCAGCGCCCGTTCGAGGAAGGGCCGCAGCACGCGGGATAGCGTCGCGCGGTCCATCGAGAGGCGCAGATCCACCATGCCGGTGGCGGTGCGCACCACGTCCGCGACCTCGATCAAGGCCTGCTCCTCGACCGCGAGCTGACGCTTGGCGCGCTCGCTGGCGAAGCACAGCCGCTGCCACTCCACCGCCTGGTTGCGAAGGTCCACCCGGTGTCTGCGCCAGAACTGGTTGGCCGCCGCGTCTGCGAGCGCAGCGTCGACGTCGTCGCCGCCGAGCCAGGGATCTCCGGCGGTGGCCAGGACGCGCAGGCCGTTGGCCCTGACCTCGACCGCGGTGAAGTCGAAGGTGCCACCGCCGAAATCGAAGACGCCGACGGTGCCGGAGAACCCGGGAGTGTATCGGTTGGCCCCCGCCGCGGCGATCGGCTCGTCGACAAATGACACCTCGGTCCAGCCGGCCAGCTCGGCCGCCCGTCGGGTGGCGTCGAGGCGCACGGCGTCGAAGGTGACCGGCACGGCGATCACCGCGCGAGAGGTGTCCCCGCCCAACCGTAGCTGCGCGATGCGCAAGAGCTCCTGCAAGATGTAGCCGCTGAGCTGCGGCACCGCGTAGGGCTCTTGCCACAGCTCGATGACGGTCGTCCCATCGGGGCCAGCGTAGCTGCGGTATCCCTGATGCGACAGGAAGGTCTGCACCTCTGGATCGTCGTGCCGGCGCCCCAGGATGCGCTTTGGTGAAGCGACGGTATGCGCAGGATCGATGGCCACGCGAGCCCTGGCCTCTTGTCCCACGAGCTGCGTGGTCCGCGTGGGGAAGGCCACCACCGAGGGCAACGACTGCTGGCCTCGCTCGTCGGCCAAGATGTACGCCTTGCGGCCCGCGATGACGCCGACGGAGCTGTACGTGGTGCCAAGGTCGATGCCGACCCAGCGCTCCGAAGCATCTCGCTTTGCGACCGTCATGCGCCGAGCTTCCACCGTACTGCCAATCCTCGCGCCGAACCGCTCCTGCTTGCGTTCTGCGAGGCAAAATCCTGTGCGCCAGCCGACGTGGAACACCGCCACTCCGAGCTTCTCTCGGGGAAACAGTACGTGTCACTGCCACCTCCCGCTCGCGCAGTTCGGTGACACTCTGAAACCGGCTTTTGCAAGGCGCAGAGGTATACTGCCGGACATGAGTGAGAGTGCCCGGGGTCGGGCGCAGGTGTTGCTCCTGCACCAGGATTCGATCGTCCTGGACACGCTGACGAGGATGTTCGAGCACCAAGGGCGCTCCGTGGTCACCGCCTCGTCGACGTTTCGCGCGCAGGCCATCCTGTCCGGCGATCGCGAGATCGCGGCGATCGTGGCGCAGTGGGAATCCGGCACACCGCTGGGCGCCGAGGTGTACCGCTGGGCGATAAGCCACCGGTACGACCTGCGTAGCCAGTTTGTGTTCGTGGCCGATGAAGCGCCTGACAACTTCGACGCCATCGTGGCGGGCCGCTGTCTGTGCGTGGCGCCCTCGCAGCTCATGGAGATCGGACGGGTGGTGGACGCCGCGCTGATGCGCAGGCAGCAGCTCGCCGACGCCGCGCCCCCCCCGCCGCTGTCCATCGACCAGCCTCGGCTCCTCTTGGCCGAGGACGAGCCGATGCTGCTGCTGGTGATGAGCCGGCTGCTGGCAGAGGCGGGATACGACGTCCACCAGGCCGAGAGCGGAAACCGCGCGATCTCCGCGCTGGAGCGGGATGACTTCGACGTGCTCGTCATCGACTGGCGGATGGACGACGGCGGCGGTGCCGAGGTCTTCAAGTTCCTGTGCTTGCAACGCCCATGGCTGGTGGATCGGCTGGTGTTCCTCTCGGGGGGCGCCACCGCCGAGGTCGAGCAGCTCGCGCCGAGCCGTCCGATCATCGCCAAGGGGCAGGACTCCGGCGCGCTCCTGCAGGTGCTGCGCGACATCGTGAGTTCGCACCGCCACGCCAGCGCTGCCGAATGAGCTGCGGGCCGCCGCCGCCGAGGAGCGAGCCGAGGAGCGAGCCGAGGCCCAGGCGCGACGCCCACGCGCAAGATCAATAGACCAGCTCATACCCCACCCATAGCGACGCCGTGGCCGGAGCTCGCGCTGCAGGCCCGGCCAGCGCTGCGGCACCGTCGAGGCGCACTCGCACCCAGTCGGCGGCCCGCATGGGCCAGCGCGCCTCGACCGCTGCGGCCACCGAGCGGTCGTGGGGCTGGCCCTGCAGCGACGCTTCACGATAGCGCGCCTGAGCGCGGAGGGACACGCCGTTTTGGGTGTGCGCGCTGGCGATGAGCCAGACCGAGCTGTCGTGCCGACGCTCGGAGCGCCGGGCCGCGCCTGCGTCCACCACGTCATGGCTCGCCTGCGCCACCAGCGCCCCCGTCGGAAAGAGCAGCACCGCCCGCGCGGCCCCGCCCCTCCTGGCGCCGCGACAGGCCAGGGCTTCGCCGCGCGCATCGACGCCTGAGGTGCCCTCGAAGCACTCATCGCGTCCGCCGTGCAGCAGGTCCTTGTCGTCGTAGCTGACCGACAAGCCCAGCCGCCAGCGCGCCGAGGTCTGCCACTCTCCGCGCAGGTACGAGGAGAGCTTGGGGACGAGCGTGGTCGGGCTAGCCCAGGCGTCAAGGCCGGCGCGCGCCGACAGCCGCGTCGCGGTCCACGCCCCCCGCACGCGGACCCCGGCCTCGTCTCTGGCGCGCTGCCCTTGCAGCTCGTCGGCTGCCGCCACCGAGCGAGCGTATGGATTGTTGAAGGTCGGCTCATAGTACCGCCCGACGACCTCCAGCTCGCGCCGCGCGTCTGCCCACGCCAGGCGCAGCACCGCGCCAAGGCCGCCGCTGCCAGCGCGCTGGTTCGTCGCCTGCTCGAAGGTGCGCGCGACCTCGGCGCCCACGTCCACCGCGCCGCGCCCTCGCGCCAGCGACAGCCCCACCGCGCCAAAGCGACCGGTCGTTGGCCACCTCGCCCCCTCCTGCAACGCCAGCTCCGCGCCCGATACCAGGCTGTGCAGCCGTGAGACGTACCCGGTGACGCCCAGGTGACTCCGTCGATCTCGAGCGTAGGTGACGTTGCCGCCCAGCATCCGCTCGGAGAACATCGCTGGCAGGCGCGCGGCCAGGTAGCGCGACGTCGGGCTCAGCAGCGGCCCGGTCGGTCGGCGCAGCACCGACGGCGCCTCGCAGTCGAGGAGCGCCTCGCAGCGCCGCAGGTTCACCAGCTCGTGGGAGGCGACGGACCGCGGCGCGAGCGACGCCCAGACGTGGAGGTCCAGCAGCCCCGCCCCCGATCGCCCGACCGGGAGCTGCCGCGCCGCCAGCGCCACGCCCCATAGCCCCTCGCGCCAGCGCACGTCCGAGGTCACCAGCCGCGCGCGCTCTGCAGCGCACGATGAGGGAGCCTCGGCGTCGCCTTCCTTGCATGCGCGAACCAGCCCGCCGTCCACCGCGACCTGATCATCTTGCACCGCGCCGCTTGGCTGGTCAGCGCCGGTGTCGTCGAAGGTGACGCGCTGCCCAAAGCCGACGCGGTAGCTGCCTGCGAGCGCGGAGAACCACCGCGCGTCCCAGCGCAGGGTCGCCTTGGCCACGGTCAGCGTCGGCTCCGGCGGGGTAGCCAGCAGCGCCTGGCGGGTCGGATCGAAGACCACCGCGCCCAGCCGGTGCCGGGTCAGCGCCAGCCCAAGGCCCAGCGACAGTCCGCTCGAGGTCTGGGCGCGTAGCTGCAGCGCGACCGGCGGCGCCTCGCGATCCTGCCGCGACACTCGCGAGCCCACCTGGGCCCACGCCGCGAAGGGAACGCCCGGGCCAAGGGCCGCCGCGCCTTTGCCCAGCGAGCCGCCTCGGCCCAGAAACGGCGCGATCGCGTCGAGCTGACGCTGAGACAAGACGCCCACCTGCACCAGCACCGAGCCGTTCCCCAGCGTCCCCACCTGGGCCCGTAGCGCCAGCATGGCGTCCACCTCGGCGTAGGTGAGGTTGGGCAGCTCGTGCAGCTCCTCGCGGGTCGCGGTGTCGAGCACGACGCCCCGCGCCAGGAGCTCGAGCAAGCGTTCGAACGTCTCGGAGCTGATGAGCCGCGCGGAGATCGCGTCGTAGAGATCTTGTTCGGTCTCGACATCGATGAAGGTGTCGTGCGGGCTGGCCTGCGCAGCGCGACGCTCGACGAGCGCGAGGAGCGCGAGCGCCACGAGGCCCCAGAGCACGAGGCGCCAGCGCCCCCTGGCGGTTGGCTGAGCTGCTGACCACATCGTCATTCCTGCCCGCTCATCGGCAGCGCGCCCGTGGACAGGCGCCCCACAGTCCTCGACGGGCCGCGCGCGCGCGAGCCTGCGCCTGGGACAGCTCATCGAGCCGCGCCGCCCCATTGGGTGGCAAGTGCAACACACAGGCGTATCCCTCCTCGATGAGGTGCCGGCTCACGTCCACTCCGCCGACGGACACGTACGCCAGCAGCCGGCCGTACGCATCGCGGCACTCCGCGTCGTACGCCAGCTCGATCTGGCGGCCAGACACCAGCTCGCGGTTGGCAGCGAGCGCCATCGCCGCGAAGCACTCGTCGCGCGAGATCTCGGGCGCGTCCACCAGCAAGTAGCGCACGAGCTCGCCGCTCGTCAGCTCGATGGTGTCTCCATCGAGCACCCGCGCCACCTGCGCGCGCGCCGGGCCACACGGCGAGTCGGCGCACGCCAAAAGCAGCCCTGGCGCGATGAGCCAAAGCGCGCGGAACCAGCGAAGCGCGCGAAACCAGCGAAGCGCGCGAAACCAGCGAAGCGCGCGAAACCAGCGAAGCGCGCGAAACCAGCGAAGCCAGCGACGAGCGATCCAGCGAGAGGGCACCATGACGACTCCAAGAGCAGGGGTTGCGAAGGGGATGAGGAGCGGGAAAGGCCGCCTCGTCCGGTCTGGACCCATCACGGACACGGCAGGTTGGCGGCGCCGGGAGTGCCGAGGTTGGTGCCGGCGCCATAAGGGGGTGCGGCGGCGCAGAAGTGCGACGCGATGTCGTTGCCGGACGTGGACGTGAAGGCGGGGTCGAGCTGCATCGACGCGCTCGTCGGCGCGTCGGTCCAGGTCACCGCGTCGAGCACGACCTCGCCATCGAGCACCTGCAGGTTGCCCGCGTCCGCGCTGGACAGCGGGTACGTCGCGTCCACCCGCGGCAGGCCGCCGTTGCGCGCTGGATCGGCGCTGCGGGCGAGCACGGCGTGGCCCCCGGCTGGCACCGAGCGGCAGGACGCAGACACCACCAGCGCCGGCCGCGCGGTGTCCCCGACGCGATCAACGCCGAGGCCGTTGAGATCGAACGCCGTAGCGCCGGTGTTTTTCACCTCGAACCACTCTTCTTCCGCGTCCAACCCCGCGGGGTTTGGCAGCAGCTCCGTGATGACGAGCTGCCCCATCGACGGCTTTCGGATCGGTCGGATCACGCCTTGCTGCTCGCAGGTGCCGGGCGCGGGGACGATCGTGCATGGAGCGTTGTCCGCACCTGGTGTCCCGCGGTCGCCTGCGCCATACGGCGACGTGGCGTCGCAGAACACCCGCTCATCGTCATTGGCCGCGGCGTCGAAGAAGTCCGGATCTAGCTGCAGCGCCTTGCCGGCGGCGGAGCGGCGCCAGCGCACGCCGTCGAGCAAGAGCGGCCCTGCGTACAGGTGGAGATCGCCGGGCGACTGCGCCGAACCGCCGACCAGCGGCAGCGGCAACACCGCGTTCACCCGCGGCAGGCCGCCATTGACCGCCGGATCTTTGGACCGCGCCAGCACCGCGAAGCCAGGCGCGGTCACGTGCAGGCACGCCTCCGCGGCCAGGGGCTGCGCGGGGGCCGAGTCCCCGACGCGATCGATCGTGATCCCGTTGAGGTCCACCGCGCGGAGGACCAGCAGCTCCACCCACTCCCCCAGGGCGTCGTCGACCTTGTCCGGGTTGGGCATGAGCTCGGTGATCACCAGATCACCTGGCTGGGGCGAGACGGTGTCGCGCAGCGCGCCCTGCTCCAGGCAGCGGCCAGGCAGCGCGACCTCGCAGTCCTCGTTTGGCTGGCCTGGGCTGCCGAAGGCGCCGGGCTCGTACTCGGCGGTCTGCGCCTCACACCAGCGCGCGGGCTCATCGTTGGCGACGGCGTCCGGCCCCTCGCCGCCGTCGAGCGCGCGCGACCGACCGGACCTCGCGCGCGGGTGCTGCGCGACGTCGATCTCCTGCCCGGCGCACGCCAGGCTCAGCCGTCCGGGCTCGCTGTTGGGGAACTCCCCGAGCTCGACGCCGTAGCCATACCCAACGTGGGCTGGCAAGAGGTCCGCCGGGCTATTGCCCAGCACCAGATATCCGCCAGGCGGGACCTCCACGGCGCGCATGGTGTGGACCTGCGCGCGCGAGCCGTCCGCGCGGCTGTGGCCGAGCGTCAGCCCGCGCAGATCGAGCGCGCGAGACGAGGCGTTGAAGAGCTCGAACCACTCCTTGCCAGCATCGGGCCCGACCGGATCAGCGAACACCTCCGTCAGCACCAGGTCGCCCACGTCGATGGGCTGGGCGCACAACCCGCCCTGCGCCGACTCCGCCGAGCACGCCACCAGCCCGAGCGCCAGGCAGAGCTGACGCCCGGGGTGCTTGCAGGACCTGCGGCTTGCACCTCGCCGCCGACGGCTCAACGGCATGGCGGGTTCTCCTGCCCTGGCGTCCCCGGGGCGGATGGCGTGCCCGCCGGGTCCACGCACCACGCCGCGGGGAGATCATTCCGCGTGGCGAGTTCAGCGGCCGGCCAGGGCTCACCCAGCGCGTAGGTGCCGGTCTCTGGCAGCGGCGGATGCAGCACGCGATCTACCAGCACCTCGCAGCTCTCCACTTGCACCGCGGCGGCGGCGAACCACGGTTCGGAGATCTCCTCCCCGAGCCCGTACGCCGCAAACGCGGGCCGCGCCTCATCCTCCGCCAAGCTCAACACCGCGCGTCCCTCCGGCGAGAGCGCCACCGCGCGACGCACCAGCGCGCCCAGCTCCGCGCCACCGTCGAGCCGACGAAAGCGCAGCCGCAGCCCCTGCAGGTCGAGCTCCCGTCCGCTGGCGTTGCGCAGCTCCAGCCAGGGCAGCCCTTCCGCGCCAGCAGCCCCTTTGCCGCGCAGCTCGGTGATGACCAGCTCGCCTTCTTGCAGAGGCGGACACAGCCGCTCTGCCGGTGGGCGCACGCACGCGCCCAGCACCAAGATCACCGCGCTGCCACGCGGGGCTCGCCAGCGCGCGCAGCCAGACCAGAACGGAAGGAACGTGAACATCGCGCTCACCCAATGCATGCCGCGCACCAGCAGCAAGGCCTTGGAACTCTTGTGCGACGTGTCCGGCTCCGTCCGGGGGCCGGCCAGCGCGTCCGAATTTCGCCGGACACGCGCTTGGCCACGCGCTCTTTGCGTTCACCAAGCGATCGAGATGATCGGGCGTTCGGGACGTTCGGGGCCGCCGCCGCGCGCCACCGCGACGATCGAGCGCACGGTCCCGCGATGCCTCGCGCGCACCCACGCTGGCCTTTGCACCAGATCTCATGCGATGACCGCCTTGTCCTTCGCTCGAGTTCTTCTATCTTCCAGCGCTCCTTCTTCGTTCGCGCTCGTCGCTCCCCGTCGCCCTTCGTCGCCGTCGCCCCCATCGCCGCCCGCCGCCGCCCGCCGTGCCCACCGATCTTCCCCCCCAGCGCTTGATGGCCGATCTCGCCGCCGGCCCGGTAGATGTCGCCATCATCGGCGCCGGCTTCGCTGGAGCCGCCACCGCGTGGGCGCTCGCTCGCCAAGAGCCGTCGCTGCGCATCGCGCTCCTGGAGCGCGCCCTGGAGCTGGGACAGTTCGCGAGCGGTCGCAGCGCTGGCATGGGGCGGCAGCTCGCGGAGGACGAAGCGACCACCGCGCTGACCGTGGCCGGCGCCGAGCTCCTGCGCCGTCACGGCGATGGCGCGTTCTGGCACCAGCACGGCGGCCTCCTCACCTTCGACGAAGAGTCACACCTGCAGGGCTACCTGCGGCGCGCCGCCGCCTGGCAGGTGCCGTGCCGAGCGCTCGACGCAGCAGCGCTGCGTGACCTGGGCGTGCGCGCGCACGCCGGACTGTGGGTGCCAAGCGACGGCCTCATCGACGTGCAGCCGTTCTTGCGCTACCTGGTGCGCGAGGCAACCGCGCGCGGCGCGCACCTGCTCCTGGACACCGAGGTCACCGAGATCACCGAGATCACCGAAGTCACCAGGACCCACGCCCCCCACGCGACGACCTCGGGCGACTCGGGCGCCGCGGGCGCCTCGGGCGCGAGCCTGCGCGTCGGCACCTCGCGCGGCGCGCTGTTCGCGCGCGTGGTCGTCGAGGCCAGCGGCGCCTGGGCCGGGCAGCTCACCGGCCGGTCGTTCGCGCCGCTGCGCCGCCACGTCTACGCGGTGCCCGGTCCGCGCCCCGCCACGCTCCGCGCTCCGCCCGACGAGCAGCCCCCTTTGGGGTTGACGGCGGCGGGGCCGTTCGTCTGGCACCTGGGCGCCACCGAGGTCTACCTGCGCCCCTGCGACGACGGTAGCTGGCTGGTCTCCCCGTGCGACGAGCGCCCCGGCTCGCCGGGCGACCAGCGACTGGACCACGACGCGGAGCCAGAGCTATGGCGCCGCCTGGGCGGCTTCTCCCCTGCCTGGGCGGCCGACGCCCCGCCGCTGCTGCAGGCCTGGAGCTGCCAGCGCACGTTCGCGCCCGACCGCAAGATGGTGCTCGAGGCAGATCCAGCCCAGCCCGCGCTCATCTGGGCCGCGGGCCTTGGCGGCCACGGCGCCACCGCGGCGTGCGCGGTGGGCGAGCGCGCCGCCGCGCTGGTGCGCGCCGCGCTGGCTGCGCGCGGCGGGTAGCAAGACCGCACACGAGCGCCGCGTCGGCCAGCCCGATTCCCTCGCCCCTGGGCACCGCAACAGGTACGCTTTCGTTCGTGGCGAATCACACCGTGTTTGGGGATCTTCGGACCGGGGCGGCCTCGGTCTATCGCGTGCAAACGCAGGGCAGCGTGTACGTGATCGGGGTGCATGAGGCCAAGGGGCGCAAGTACGTGGTGGTTCGCGGGCTGCCCGGCACCGACCGCGAACACGTGGTCATTCGCGACAGCGATCCGCGGGTCGGCGAGAGCTCGCTGTTCGACGTGCCGTATCGCGAATGGGTGGGCAAGACGCTGGAGGTCGCGACGATGACGACCAGCACGATCCTCGCCGCCGAGCATGAGACGGATCCGGCTGTCATCGCCGCGGTCAGCGCGCGGCATCCGCTGGCGCGCCCAGCGGAGCCCAGCGCCGCGAGCCACGCCGGCGAGTTCGGCGAGCTCGCCGCCGAGGCCGCTGCGACCGGCGACGCCCAGGGCAAACCGGCGCGTCACTCGCCGCCGATCCCCGGCGGGCTGTCGGCTGCGCCACGCATCCAGCCGGGCCTGTCCCGGGGCACGCTGGGAGGATATTACGTCCTCGGCGGCCCGCCGCCGGCTGACGCCCACGGCCCAGGAGACGCCACCACCGGGCTCGCCGCGGCCAAGGCCGCTCCCGCCCCGGCGCAAAAACCGCAGGCAACCCACCTGCGCTACGCCGAAGACGCCGCCGCGTTGCTGCGCGTCCTGGTCGGGCACCCTCGCTGTTCCAAGATCTGACCTTCGAGCGTGAGTCGCTCGCCCGGTTGCGGCATCATCTGGATGACTGCGCCGTCTCGCTGGAAACCCTTCGCCGACGTGATCGAAAATAATGGGACGAACTCTCGCCATTGGTGACATCCACGGGGACCTCGACGCGCTGGAGCGGCTGCTCATCAACGCGCCGCGCCTGGGCGCCGACGACACCATCGTCTTCTTGGGGGACTACCTCGATCGAGGCCCTCACTCCGCCCAGGTCATCGCCCGGGTGCGGGCGCTGGCCGCCAGCGGCCCGGCCAAGGTGGTGGCGCTGCGCGGCAACCACGAGGACGCCTGGCTCAAGGTGATCGACCAGGGCTGGTTCGAGTTCATCATCGTGCGCGGCAACGGGTGCCTGGACACCCTGCGCTCGTTCCAGGGACGCGAGCCCAAGGTCGCCACCGAAGGCGAAGGCAAGGGCGAAGGCGAAGCCAGCCTCGCCCGCGACACGCCGGACTCCGAGGACTTCGCCGCCATGGAGCGCGGCGCGTTCTTCCCGCCCGACGTGGTGGCCTGGATGCGCGAGCTGCCGTACTTCTACGAGGACGAGCACGCCATTTATGTCCACGCCGGCATCAAGCGCCAGGGCGAGGGCTTCCCCCACCCGTCGCAGACCACCCCGCCGTCGGCGCTGTTGTGGCTGCGCGATCGCGACTTCTTCGTCAACTACCGCGGCAAGCTCGTGGTCTTTGGCCACACCGTCACCAAGTCGCTGCCGCCGGAGCTCTCCACGTTCACCCCAGAAGATCCCGCTGATCTATGGGCGGGTCCGGCCTGCGCCGGCCTGGACACCGGCTGCGGCAAGGGCGGCTTTCTCACCGGCCTGCTGCTGCCAGAGCGCCTGGTGTACGAGTCGCGCTGACCTCACCCGCGTAGCGACGGGACCTGGAGGAGCTGCGCCAGCACCTGCGGCGAACACTCGAGCCGCTCGCTGTGCGCCACCGCCGCCAGCGCAGCCCCCAGCTCACGCGCGCTCTGCGGGCGCTGCGTTGGATCCCGCTCCAGCGTCGCCATCACCACCTGCGCCAGCGCCTCCGGACAGCCGAGCGTGTCGAGGGCTCGCCTTGTCTCCGGCGGCAACGGCCGCCGGAGGATCGCCTCCATCGTCGCGAACTCGCTGTCGCGCACAAACGGAGACGTCCCGGTCAACAGCTCGTAGAGCACCACTCCGAGAGAGAACAGATCGCTCCGGTGATCAGCGGGCTGCCCGCGCACCTGCTCCGGCGACATGTACCCGAGCGCGACCCGCGTCGGGGGCCGCGCGCGAAGCAGACCTCCGCATTCGAAGTCGATGAGCTTGACGTTGCCGTCGTAGCCGACGAGCACGGTGCTCGGCGAGACGCCGCCGTGGACGACGTGCAGCGGCGCTCCATCGTTCGCCGTCAGGTTGTGCGCGTAGTCGAGCCCGCGAGCCACCGCCATCCCCAGCGTGAGGACCGCTGGCACCGAGAACCGCCCTCGCCGCGCGATCTTCGCCGCCGACTCACCATGGACATACTCGTAGATCAGGAAGGGATAGCCGCCATCCTTGGCCAGGTCGTAGAGCTGCGCGATGTTGGGGTGCGACAGCAGCAGGCCAAGGCCTGCCTCCTGGAAGTAGAACTGATGATGCGGCGTCAGGGCGTCGTCGCTCTCGAACCGCTTCATCACCAGCCGGATGTGGCAGAGGTCTCCGGTCGCCAGGTGGGCAACATAGGTCGCGTAGCTCGATGACCGTCCCAGACAATCGATGATCTCGTAGTCGCCCACTACATCGCCTGCTTGCAGCTCGCCCATCCGTGAAGGATACGCGGCGCCCCCCCGATCTGCGAGGGCCCGGTCCATTTCCAGGCCACGCCGGCAAGGTCCTTGACACTGTGTACGATGTACACTAATAAACCAGGATGCTCGATTGCCTGACCCGGCGCCGGTACGACGCAGCGGCCTTGATCGCCAACCACCCGCCCGCGGAGCTGCACCCACACAAGCAGCTAGTGTTTGACCTGTGCTGCCCGCCGGGGGCCGCTCACTCGGGGACGCTCGAGCTGACCCGCTGGCGCGAGGCTGCCTTGCCGGACACTTGCCAGCTCGCCGACACCGAGATCGAGGCGGTGCCCGGGACCTTCGACTATCGAGGCGACGAACGCGGCGTCTGGCACCTCAACTTCGCGGACCCCCACCTGTTCTGCGGCTACGCCTCATCGCTGCTGGCGCAAGACGAGCTGCAGGCGGCGGAGCACCCGCTCCTGGGCTGCGTGCTCGAGGCCCTGCTCGCCGAAGGGCTGCCCGCGCTCACCGAGGAGCGGCGCCGTCCGACGCCCGTGCTGGTGACCGGCGTGGAGCGGCGCTGCGAGCTGCAGACGGCGCCCACGTCGTCGCGGCCAGGCGGCCTGTACGGCAACCGGTTCGCCGCGGCGTCGGCGTCGGAGGTGCTGGAGGCCACCCGCGTGCTGACGCCGCCGACGCGGACGAACCTCATCGCCATCGCCGCGCCCAGCGGCGGCTTTGGCACGTACGATTCAGAAGATGTCGAGCGGGTGATGGTCACCGCCTTCACCGGGTTCTCAGCAGCGGTCGCCGAGTCGCGGCGCCTGTGGCGGCGCTCGCCGGTGGAGATCCGCACCGGGTTCTGGGGCTGCGGCGCGTTTGGCGGCAGCCGCCACGCGATGACGCTGATGCAGCTCCTGGCGGCGCGGATGGCCGGCGTCGACCGCGTGCGGTTCTACGTCTTCGACGAGGACGGGCTGTCCGCGTTCCAGACCGGCGCCGCGCACCTCGCCGAGCTGCTGGCCCAGGCCGGCGCGTCGTCGTCTGCCCAGGGCGCAGGCCCTGTCGCCGTGGCGCCGCTGCTGGCGCAGATCGAGGCGCGCGGCTACCGATGGGGCATGAGCGACGGCAACTGACGCTGCCGCCGGCGACGCTGCAGCCGGCGACGCCGCAGCCGCGCGCGTGGGCTACTTGCCCTGCGCCTCCACCGCGGCGCGGATCTCTGCGCTCCACTGCGAGAAGTTGCGCGCGCTAGCGTCCCAGAACAGCGCGCGCTGGCCAGCGCGGGAGTACACGAAGGTGTCATGCTTGACCGCGCCCGGCTCCATCTGCGCCCAGGTCGGCCGGCCAGCCGCTGGATCGCGGAAGATCGGCACCGCGGTCCGCCCCGCGAAGTCCGTCGCGTTCTGATCCGAGAGCAGCACGAACTGCACCGGGTAGCCCTCGGCGACGAGGGCAGAGGCCAGGGTCTCGAGGGTCCCAACCTGGGACCGGCAGACCGTTCAATACCCCTCGACGAGGGTCACCACCACGACCTTGGCGGAGAAGGTGTCGAGGCCGTAGGTCTGTCCGGTCCGCGGACTCAGGGGCTGCACGTCCTCGAGCGTCCAGGACGGACGCGCCAGCGAGGCATCCGCCACGGGGCCATCCACCGTCGAGCCGCCGCCATCGCTGCAGCCCCACGGGGCGACAGTCAACGCGAGCGCCAGGGTCAGCACGGTCTTGCGAACAGAGATCGACATCAGGGCGGTCCTTGCATGGAGTGAGGGCGAGCGCGGCCAGAAGCCAGATCAGAGACCAGGCCAATGGCCAGGCCAGAAGCCAGATCAGAGACCAGGCCAACGGCCAGGCTGGGAGATGCTGTCATGAAGTCCTGCCGGGGTGGAAGCGACGACTGCGCGGGGTTAGCCGCGCGCAGCGCGTCGACGACCGCCACCACGGTCAGCGCGTCCTGGCCTACCAGCAACGCGGCGCGCAGCCCCTGCGCCGTGAACACCTCGACGGCCGGCAGGGCGCCGACGCCGACGGGCAAGCCCGCCGCCATCTGCGCAGGGTCCCAGGTGCTGGCGTCCACCTTGACGATCTTGACGTCGGGCCAGCGCGCGGCGGCGGCGTTGAGCTGGCGCGAGATCTCCTCGCAGGGCTTGCACCAGGTGGCCCAGTAGTCCACCACGGTGATCGCGCCAGGCACCGCGTGCGCTTGGCGCTTGGCGCCTGCTGCGCTGCCCGCCGCGCCGAAAGCCGAGGCCGAGGCCGACGCCGCGCCCGACGCCGCGCCCGACGCCGAGCCCGTCCTCGTGGTGCGCAGGCTCCGCGAGTACGCGAGCCCCGTGAACAACCCGGTCTGTGGCACGAGCTGGTTGCCCCTGACGTCCGCCAGCGCCGGGACCCGCGCGCCCACGGTGAGCGACAGGCCGCGCCCCAGCGCCAAGGAGATCGCCGGAGACAGCGCGACGAACCAGCCCCCCGCGTTGGCGGAGGTCACGCGCCCGCCGGCAAACGGATCCGGCTCGGTCGAGGTGCCGCGCCACAGCACCTCGGCAGACGCCAGCACGCTGACCCGGCGCCAGGGCGTGGAGAGCCGCGCGCCCAGCGAGCCGCGCGCCTCGTTGCCCCACGAGAAGCCGTCCTCGGTGCGGGCCAGCGGGAGCCGCGCGCCAGCCTGCGCGAACAGCGACGCATGGGTCCCGAGCGCAAGGCGCGCCTCCAGCTCGAAGAGCCACCAGGTGGTGCCGCGGCCCAGCGTCAGGTAGCTAGCCTCGGGCGCCAGGTTCGCGGCGCCGCTGCGCGCCACATACCCGCCGGTGGGCAGGCCAAGCCCGGTGGCCAGCGCGAGCTTCACCGGCAGGCGCAGCCAGCGCTGCAGTGACTGGCGCGCGCGCAGCTCCAGATCCCCGGCGCCGGTGTCGCTGCGGCGGCTACCGTCGCTGCGCGTCGACAGGGTGCCAAAGGGGAGCTGCAGGTCCAGCGCCAACCCCGACGGTCCACCCACGTGAGCTTGCACCGTGCCCAGGTGGACATCGATGCCCAGGCCGCTGGGGTTTGGCGCCGCGTCCATGCCCTGCTGCAGGCGCCCGTATGGCACGAAGGAGTAGCCCACGCGAGATCCTGCGGACCAGCCGTCTCCGTCGAGATCGCCGTCTGTCCCTGCTGCGTCCGCTCCGCCCGGGAGCGCTGGATTCACTCAGGTCGTACACTGCGCGCGCGCCGCCGCCGGCTGACCGAACACGAACGCGACCGCGACCAGGTTGGCCAGCGGAAGGAGCAAGGAGCGTCGCGTGCGAGCGGGGTTCATGAGGACCTCAGAGTAACCCGGGCCCCTCGGGGCGCCAAGCTGGTGGGGTGTGCGGCACTACGCCGGGGGCCGGGGCCGGTTACAGGCAGAAAGAGCTGCCGCAGCGCTCGAGGCGCCTTGCGCTGTGGCGCCTTTTTGGCGCGCGCCGCAGCCGCCCTTCACCTTCGTCGCTTGCTGCCGAGTCTGGACTTGTCATGCGCCGCCGTTGCTCGTCGATTCAGGCCGATCACGCCGGCCGCGCGGGCTTGCCGTCGCCTGCGTCGGCGCGGTCGCTGACCGCGACCGTGGCGGTGTGTACGTGGACCCTCGCGTCCGCGGCGACGGCGGCGGGCGCCTCGCCGCTGCGAGTGGGGGTCATGGCCGAGGTCGGCGTGCCAGACGGCGGCGCCGCCTCCGTGGCGGTGACCCCGGTGTCGTTCGTGCGGCTGCACGCCGGGGTGGCGCACAACCTGGTCAGCACGGGCCTGCGCGCCGGGCTGACCCTGGTGCCGCTGTCCACCTGGGCGACGCCCACGCTGTCGCTCGGCGCCGGCCGATATCCCGAGGGCGACGCCAACCCGCTGGCGCGTCGGCTCACCGGCGACCCGCTGCTGGCCTCGCCGCTGCTCGACGAGCTGGGCTACGACTACGCCAGCGCGCACCTGGGGCTGGAGCTTGGGCGACGGCGGGTCACGTTGCTCCTGCACGTGGGCGCCAGCCGCATCACCACGCGCGCGCGCGGGCTGGAGGCCGAGCTGACCGAGCAGCAGGGCTCCTCGATGCCTCCGGACCTGACCTTCTCCACCGATCCGCGCGTGACCATCTGGACCGTCTCGGCGCGCCTGGGCTTGCTGGTGTACCTGTCGCCATGAGCGCGTCCTGGCCAAACCCGCGCGCGTTGGCGCCGCTGTGCGCCTGGCTCTGCGGCTGCACGCTGGCGCGCGTGGAGGCAGAGATCGACGAGGCCTGCGTCCTGCGGCGCGGCATCGCCATCGACAGCGGCAGCGTCCTGCGCACGACGGTGGTGCGCACGACGATCGCGGATCTCGCCACGCTGGGCGAGCTGCTGCAGGACTCCGACGAGGTGACCTTCGTGCGCTTCGAGGCGCGCGCCGCGGTGGGGCCGCCCAACCTGGCCTTCCTGGAGGCGGTGCAGGTGACGCTCGCCTCCGCGAACCCAGACTCGCCGCTGCCGCAGCTCGAGGTGCTGTCCTGCGGTGGCGAGTGCCTGACCGCGGACGGCGCGCTGGTCACGCGCGCGCTCACGCAGGACAACGTGGTGGCTCACCTGCGCGAGCCGGAGCTGGCGCTGGAGCTGCGCTTGACCGGCGATCTGCCCACCCAGGGCTGGGCGCTGGATGCCCAGGTGTGCCTGGCGGCGCGGTTGGCCAGATCCTTCTCGCCTTGAGCCACCACCGGCCCCGCGCGCTCCCTTGGCCTGGCAAGACAAGGTAGGCTGCGCGGCCCATGCCTGCCCCCGCCTTCGTCTGGGTCACTCATCACGTCGCGGCGACGCGCTGGCTCAAGGCCGAGCTGCGGCGCACCGCGCCGCACCTGACCTTCGCGTTCGCGCGGCCGGGCCTCACCACGTTCCGGGTGGACGGGAGCCGCGCGCCGGAGGATCGGACGCCGAGCGCGCGCGTCCCTAGCTCCTTCGCCCGCGCCTTTGGCCTGTCGCTGGGGCGAGCCACCACCGCGGCGGAGGTGATGGCCTTGGTCTCCGCGGCGCCGGCAGCGACCGCGGCACCGGCACCGGCGGCACCGACCGCGGCACCGGGGGCGAACGCGACCGCCGCCCGCGCGGCGCCGCTTCGGCTGCACGTGTTCGAGCGAGATCTCGACGTGCCCGCGGACGAGCAGGACCGCGGCGTGGCCGGGACCCGCGCCGCCGCGGTGGAGGCCGAGCTACGCGCGCTGGGCGGCGCCGCGTTCCTCGCCGAGCCGCGCGCAGCGCCAGGCGACCTGGTGCTCGATGTCGTGGTGCCGCACGCGGCGGAGCCGCAGGAGCCGTGGCTCGTTGGGCTCCACCGCCACGACGCCCACCACGGGCCATGGCCCGGCGGGGTCGGCTACGTGCAGCCGCCGCCGGAGTCGCCGTCGCGCGCGTACAGCAAGATCGAAGAGGCCCTGCGCTGGGCCAACCTCGAGCCAGCGCCTGGCGAGCTCGCGGTGGAGATCGGCTCGGCGCCCGGCGGCGCCACGCTCGCGCTCCTGCAGCGCGGCCTCACCGTCTACGGCGTCGATCCTGGAGAGATGCACCCGGTGACCCGCGACTTCGTCGGGCCGCACGGCAACCGGCTCATCCACCTGCACATGCCGGCGGCGGAGGTGGCCAGGTCCAACCTGCCCCGGAAGTTCCAGTGGCTCCTGCTCGACGTGAACCTGGCGCCCATGGTGGCGCTGCGCTACGTCGAGCGCTTCGTGGCGCTGGCCCACGGCGGCCTGCGCGGCGCCGTGCTGACGCTCAAGCTCAACGACGATGGCATCTTCGAGGCCCTGCCCCGCCTGCTCGAGCGCGTGCGCAAGCTGGGCGCCGCCACCCTGCGCACCACCCAGCTCCCCAGCCATCGCAGCGAGGTGGTGGCGATCTTGACCTGGTGAATGGCGTCAGCTCGAGGTGAGCCTTGCAAGGCGAGCGTCTCGGCCACCTCGACGTCGCCAAGTGCTGCTGCCAACCATTCCGCAGACGCTACGGCCGACGCTGTGACGGGCGCTGTGACGGGCGCTGTGACGAGCGCTGTGACGAGCGCTGTGACGGATGCTGCAGGTGGTCCGGCAGCGGGCGGCCGACGGAGAGGGGATCGGCGCCGGTGGCTTGCATCTCGGCGAGGACCCAGCGCTCGATGGCGCTGTGGCGGTCGAGGTCGTCCCACAGGCCGCGCAGGGGGAGGCCGTCGGGATCGAGCGGAGGGATCGGCGACAGATGAGAGGGATGCGGGTGGTGAGGGCGGTGCCGGTGTGCGGGGAAACGCGGATGGTGGGGACGCTGGCGGTGCGGCGACGAGCGGCGCGGTGGGGACGGAAGGTGCGGGGGCTGCTGTTGCGCCTGCTGCGTCGGCGCGGCGCTGGATGCGCGTGATGGTGGCGGCGGCGTCCCAGCTATCGACGCGCTCGCCGCGCCAGCGGCACTGGCCGGTGGTGCAGCAGGGCAGGGCGGCGTTGGCGGCGCGCAGCGCCGGCCAGCCGAGCAGCGGCGGCGCGGGGCGAGGCGGCAGCGGGACGACGGCGCGGCCCTGCGGATCTTCGAAGGCGAGCGCGCCGGTGGCGGACTGCGTGATGCGATAGCCGCGCTCGTGGACGTAGGCGTGGTGCAAAGAGCAGAGCAACGCGACGTTGGGCAGGCTGGTCTCGCCGCCATCGGCCCAGTGCTGCAGGTGGTGGCCCTCAAGGAAGAGGCGGTGGTCGCAGCCGGGAAAGCGGCAGGTGCGATCGCGCAGCAAGAGCGCGCGCTTGAGGGCGGCGGGGATGGTGCGGGTCTTGCGGCCGACGGAGAGCGGGGTTGCGTCGGCGATGGAGGCGCCGGCGCCGATGGTGGCCCCGATGTTGGCGACGACCAGGCCGCAGTCGCAAGCCAGGCGGCGGGTGGCCTGCGGAGAGAGCGCCAGGTCGGACTCGACGGTGAGGGCCACCGGCAGCGAGGCGCCACGGTCGGTGAAAGTGGCGGGGGCGAGGGGGAGATCGGTGGTTGCGGAGATGTCGGCGGTGGAGTCGGAGGTGCCGGTGGCTGAGTCGGTAGTCGCGGCGGACTGCTGCAGCAGCGCCACGGGCACGGTGACGATCAGCTCGACGGGAGCGCGCTCGGCGCGGCTACCTCGTGCGTAGGACTGGACCAGGGCCATCAGGCCATCGGCGCGGTTGTACGGGCGGCGCGTGGTGGTCGTGGTGGAAGAGCGCTGCGCTTCCGCGGAAACGTCAGCCGATCGCTCGGCAGGTGCTGGCGCTTCCGCGGAAACGTCAGCAACCTCCGCCGAGGCGCCCGTCGCTCGCTCGGCAGGTGCGGACGTCTCCTCGGAAGCCGCCGACGTTTCCGCGGAAGCCGCCGCCGGCTCGCGCGTGCAGTCCACCGCCGCCTGCTGCAACACCTGCAAGAGCAGCGCGGCCTCGTCGGGGCGCAGGCAGGCCTTGACGCACACCATGCCTGAGGCCGTCGTGGTGTGCGCCACGTAGCGCTCGCTGTCGTGTGGGCGCACGGCTCGGCTGGCGGAGTCTGCGCCGAGCACACCGACCTTGCGGCACACCGTCTCGAGCTGGCTTGCGGTGCAGTGCTGGGCGTAGCCAAGGAGCACCGTTTCGGTGGCGGCGGTGGCCACGCGCGTGATGGCGCGAGTCTTGGAATAGGAGATCTGCCCGGCGGATAGTGCTTCTGACACTCGCGGCAAGGTGTGCAGCGCCCTGGCCACGCGCAGGTGTTCGCGCGCGGTGCCGAGGTCCCAGCCGACTCGCCAGCTCAGCCAGTGCGCACAGGTGCCAAAGCCCTGCCGGTACCAGCCGCCGGCCGCGTCGAACGTCCGCAGGTCGGCGAGCAAGCGATGCATGGCGGCGTCCAGGTGGACCGCTTGCTCGGCGATGTGTTCGCCGAGAGCTTGAACTTCCTCGACGGAGAGAGGCTCGCTCATGAGGCTTTGTAGCACGGCGATTTTCGGCGCCGATTTCGCGCCTGGCGTGCTCCAGGTGCCGCAGAAGCGCGGGCGACGCGAAGTTTCGTGGGGTGCGCAGGTAGACGAGGATGTAGCGCGCGTGCGGGCCTCTGGTGGAGAGAACGCGGAGGGTTGGCGGCAAGGCGGGTGCGCTGACGCGGGAGGTGTCAAGAGAAATGTTGGTATTTGGATGGATATTGGATAATAGATCTGGAGTTGGTGAGTGCGTCCGGCAGGCGGACGCGAGCGAGCGGAGATCGAAGCCGAGATCGAGATCGCGGAAACCTCCGCGGAAACGTGGTGTGATCCAGGTCGCAGCGCGTCTCCGCGGAAGCCCCTGGGCTGTGGACGGTGTCGGGCTATGGACAACCGCGCTCGTCGAGACTGGGCAAGTGGGAATGCGCGCAAGCGGCGCGGTTGACCACAGCCCTTGGAAAGGCGCAGGAGGGCCCGGTGCAGCAGGCGTGCCTAGGAGGGACGGCGCGCCTCTTCCACACCGCCGCACAGCCCCTGCTGTTTTCAGAACCCTGAGTTTTTTTTGGTTTGTACCAGAACCCAGAACCCAGAACCCGGAACGGATCGCCAGGTAACGACAAGGGTGAGCGCGTGGAAGGTGGATAGGACCAGCGCGGTGGGTGGGTCGAGCACGGTGGGTGGGTCACGCACGGTGGGTGAGTCACGCACGGGTCACGAGGTATCGTGGAGATCGGTCATGATCGGTCATGGTCGATCATGGTCGCCGTGGTCGCCGTCACCGTCGTGGTCGCCGTCGTCGATCATGGTCGGGCATGGTCGGTCGCGGTCGCCGTCGCCGCCGTGGTCGCCGTCGCCGTCGTGGTCGTCGTCGCCGTGGTCGCCGTCGTCGATCCGGTGGTGACAACGATGGAATGAGTGATTACTGTCTGCTTGTACCTTCGGCATAGATGCTTGACCTCTCGCGCCGTGTTTCCTGGAGGCGTGCGATCGACCAGGTGAGTCCAGCCGCCGCCGGCCACAAGGACGGTCTTCCATGCGCATCGCCTTCGCCTTCGTGCTCTTCGTTCACGCGCTCATCCACGTGATGGGCTTTCTCAAGGCGTTCGAGTTCGCGCAGCTCGCGCAGCTAAAGCTGCCGATCTCCCGGCCGATGGGGGTGCTCTGGCTCGCGGCGCTGGCGCTGCTCCTCGTGGCCGGGGTGGTGCTCTTCGCCGCGCCCCGGTGGTTCTGGCTGGTCGGCCTGCTCGGCGTGGTGGCGTCGCAGATCGCCATCATCGGATCGTGGAGCGACGCGCGCTTTGGAACGATGGCGAACGTCATCCTGCTGGCGGTGGTGGTGTACGGGGCCTTCGCCTGGGGTCCGCTGGGGCTGCGCGCCGAGTACGAGCGCGCCGTCCGAGATGGCGTCGGGCAGGCGGCCAGCAGCCCGCGGTCGCAAGACCTCACCGAGGCTGACCTCGCCGCGCTGCCTGCCCTGGTCCAGCGCTACCTCCGGTTCGCTGGGGTCGTCGGCACGCCGCGCGTTGGCGGCTTCCGGGCCCGGATGACCGGACGCATCCGAGCCTCGGCTTCGGCGCCGTGGATGCCGTTCACCGCCGAGCAGCACAACTTCTATGCCCCCGCGCGCCGCTACTTCTGGATGAACGCGAGCCGCGGCGGGCTGCCCGTCGATGGCCTGCACCTCTACGGAGAGGCGGACGCCAGCATGCAGATCCGGCTGCTGTCGCTGGTGCCCGTCGTCTCTCTCCGTGGGCCGGCGATGATGAGGACCGAGACGGTCACCATCTTCAACGACATGTGCATCTTCGCGCCAGCGACCTTGATCGACCCCGCGATCCGCTGGCGTGAGATCGACGCGCACAGCGTGGAGGCGACCTACACCAACGGCCCTCACACCATCCGCGCCGTGCTGGTCTTCGACGACTCAGGGGCCCTGGTCGACTTCTGGTCCGACGACCGGCCCGCGCTCGCCTCGGACGGCAAGGCCACGCTACCCCAGCGCTGGTCCACGCCCATCGGCGAGTACCGAGCCATGGGCCCGCACCGGCTCGCGACGCGCGGGGAGGCCCGCTACACCGCGCCGAGCGGCGAGTATGCGTACCTCGAGCTCGAGATCCACGAGGTGAGCACGCAGCTCGTGCGATAGCGTCAGTCGTGGTGGTGCAGCACGTGGACGGCATAGAGGAGGCCCGCGCCGAGCACGAAGGAGACGAACCTCGTCGCGGTCTCCGAGAGGGCCTCGGATCTCTTCACCTCGGGGATGAGGTCGGCCGCAGCGATGTAGAGAAAGTTGCCGCAGCCGAGGGCGATGAGGAAGTGGATGTCGAGCCGCTGGCTGGCGAAGTACGCGATGACTCCCCCGAGCGGGAAGGTCAGCGCGGAGAGAAAGTTGAGTAGCAGGGCGCGTCGGCGCGAGAAGCCGGCGTGGACGATCGCGCCAAAGTCGCCTAGCTCCTGCGGGACCTCGTGAAGCGCCGCGGCCACCCACGCGGCGACGCCGGCCCGAACATCGACCATGAAGATGGCACCGATCGAGAGCCCGCCGAGCAAGTTGTGCACGCCGTCGGCGACCAGCAGGAGGGGCCCGAGCGGCCGGACGTGGGATGAAACCGGCCGGTGACAGTGATGCCACTCCAGAAGTTGGTCGAGGGCGAAGAACGCCCCGAATCCGATGACCACCCACGCCAGCACCGGTCCACTCGGTCCGGCGTCCAGCGCGTGGGGCAACAAGTGGAAGAACGCGCCGCCGATCAGCGACCCCGCAGCGAACGCAACGAGCGGCTTGAGCCAGCGCTCGAGCACGCGCTCCGGCAGGAGGGCAAGCAGCCCCCCCACCATGGCGATCAGGCTCATCAGCAGCCCGAAGGCGAGGATCCGGAGCAGCGTCGGATCCACGCTCAGTCTCTCGGTGGGTTCAACAGAAAGGCGAGCTTCTGGTGGAGGATCTGGTGGCGAGACCTGAAGGTCTCGTGACGCCGGGCGAGCTCCTCGTGCTGCGCGTGCCGCGCCGAGTGGTCTGCCCCGCTGCCCTCGTGCGCGTGGCTAGCCATGGCGTCTTCGTGGAGCGTCATGGCCGCTTCATGCTCGAGGAGCTCGACCTCGTGGTCGAGCAGCTCCGCCTCCAGGCGGCGCAACGCGGCGAGCAGTTGCCGGTGCTCGATGCGCATGCGGCGGTGCTCCTGTGCATGACGAAGATGGTCGGCATGGTCGGCGTGGTGATCCGTCTGCGTTGTCATGGCGTCCTCCATGCGCACCTCCTTGAAATCGAGAGGTCGTCGCACGAACATTGTTATTGCATTTACACATCACGTGCAAGTAGGACGTTGCAGGCGCATGCGTCAGCCAGCTGCGCAGCAGCGCGCGCCGTCGGTGTATGGTTCGCGGATGTCGGATCGAACGGATCAAGCGGACCAAGCGGACCAAGCGGATCAAGCGGACCAAGCGGACCAAGCAGCTCGAAGAGCCCGCGTTCACGCTCCTGCGCGGCGCCCGGCCTCGATGCGCCGAGGGCTCGCCGCCGTGCTGGCGCTGGCGCTGACGGCGTGTGGGACCCAGGCCAAGGATGCCAGCGCGCCGGGACAAGGGACCGCTGGGCCAGCGGCAACGCCCGCGGCTGCGCAGGCCACCCCAGCCGCCGCAGCCGCAGCCGCCAGCGCACCGGCGCCCGCGGTGATCCGGCGCGTGGTCCTCTCGCAAGGGCGCCAGACCGGCACCAGCGTGATCACCACGGCCCCAGATGGCACCATCCACACCTCGCTGGCGGTGCTGGAGAACGGACGCGGGCCGCGCACCGAGGCCACGTTCACGCTCGCCGCCGACGGCACGCTGGCCAGCTTCCGCGCCACCGGCAACCACACCTTCGGCGCCACGTTCGAGGCCAGCTTCGAGCGCGCGGGGACCCAGGCGAGCTGGAAGAGCCCCGAGGAGAGCGGCAGCCTCGCGGTGCAAGGGCCTGCGTTCTTCTTGCCGGTGGCCAACGTGCCCGAGCTGCGCGGCTTGCTCGCCGCCGCCGCGATGCGCCACGGCGGCAGCCTGGCCGTCTTGCCAGCGGGGACGGCGCGGGTCGAGGCGGTGGGCGAGCTCACGCTGACCGGCCGCGCTGGCGCTCGCACGGTCGTGGCCTACGCCACCTCGGGCCTGTCGCTGCAGCCGTTCTACACGTGGCACTCGCCAGATGGCTCCTGGTTTGGCACCGCCAACGAGTGGTTCTCGGTGGTGCCCGAGGGCTGGCAGGACACGGTCGACGCGCTGCTGGCCAAGCAGCGCGAGCTGCGCAGCGCGCGGGCGACCCGCCTGGCCAAGGAGCTGGCGCACCACCCACCGGCGGCGGGCCTGGCCTTCACCCACGCGCGGGTGCTCGACGTGGAGCGCGGGCGCTACCTGCCGGACCACACCGTGGTGGTGGTGGGGTCGCGCATCACCGCGATGGGGCCAAGCCGGAGCGTCCGACCTCCGGACGGCGCCGAGATCATCGACCTGGCGGGCAAGGCCTTGGTCCCCGGCATGGTCGACATGCACGGCCACACCGAGGACACCGATGGGGTCTTGCACCTGGCCGCCGGCGTCACCCTGGTGCGGGACGTCGGCAACGATCCGGATACGCTGGAGGAGCTGCGCCGGCGCTTTGACACCGGCGAGACCATCGGCCCACACCTGGTGCGCTTTGGCTTCATCGAGGGCCGAAACCCCAAGGCCGCGTCCAGCAAGATCACCGCCGAGACGCCCGAGGAGGCGCGCGCCGCGGTGGAGTACTTCGCGCAGCGTGGCTACCAGGGCATCAAGATCTACAACTCGGTGCGACCAGAGCTGGTGCCGCTGCTCGCCGAGGAGGCGCACCGGCGCGGCCTGCAGGTGACCGGGCACATCCCCGTCCACATGCTGGCGCACGAGGCGGTGCGCGCCGGCTACGACGGCATCGAGCACATCAACATGCTGTTTCTCAACTTCTTCGCCACGCACGAGACGGACACGCGCGACACCACCCGCTTCACGCTGGTGGGAGACCACGCCGCCACGCTCGATCTGCGGACCAAGCCGGTGCAGGACTTCTTCCGCTTGCTGCGTGAGCGCAAGACCGTGATCGACCCGACCCTGCATGCGTTCGAGGGCCTGTTCGTGGCCGAGCCCGGGAAGGTCACGCCCGGGCTCGAGGAGCTGGTGGCGCGCTTGCCGGTGCAGGCGCGCCGGGGCTACGTCACCGGCGGGCTCTCGCTGGAGGGCGAGCGCAAGGTGAAGTACCGCGCCGCGTTTGACAAGCTGCTGGCGATGACCCGCGCGCTGGTAGACGCCGGCGTGCGCGTGGTGGTGGGCACCGACACGCTCGCTGGCCTCACCTACCAGCACGAGCTCTTGCTCTACGAGCGCGCCGGCATCCGGCCGGCCCGGATCTGGCAGCTCGCCACCATCGACCCCGCGAGATATCTCGGGGTCGACCAGCACCACGGCTCGATCGCCGTCGGCAAGCTCGCCAACCTGGTGGTGGTGGACGGAGACCCGCTGGCCCGCCTGGCCGACCTGCGGCGCGTGGTCAGCACCATGCGCGGCGGCGTCCTGTACTCCGCGGCGGCGCTGTTTGCCACGCTCAACATCGCGCCGTAGCCGCAACGACTGGTCACGCCGTCGTCGCGCGCTTGGGCAGCGAGAGCGCGACGCGCGCCTGTGCAAAACCACCGCAGCCGGGGCTCGCCGCGCCCACGCTAGGGTGGCGGACCATGACCTCCTCTGTCGACCGGCGAAGAGCCCTGCAATGGATCGGCCTTGGCGCGGCGTCGCTCAGCGGCTGCGCCGCGCCCCCTCGCGCCGTGGGCCCGGCTGCGCTGGCGCCGACCGCGAGCGCGCCGCAGGCCGCGCCTCCGCCCAGGGCGCATGACGAGCATCCGCTGATGGCGGCGCCATCGGGTCCGCCGCAGGTGATCGCGATGCTCGCGTATCCAAAGATGACGGCGCTCGACCTGGTGGGCCCGCAGATGATGCTGGCTTCGCTCATGAACGTCGAGATCCACCTGGTGTGGAAAGACCGCGCGCCGGTGCCGTGCGACACCGGGTTCTCGATCGTCCCCACCACGACCTTCGCGGACTGCCCGGCCAACGTCGAGGTGCTGTTTGTCCCCGGCGGCACGCAAGGCACGCTGGCCGTCATGGAAGACCCGGAGGTCCTCGCCTTCCTCGTCGATCGCGCCGCGCGGGCCCGCTGGGTCACCAGCGTCTGCACCGGCGCGCTGGTGCTGGGCGCCGCTGGCCTGCTCCGAGGCTACCGCGCCACCACCCACTGGATCGCCCGGGAGGTGCTGCGCGGCGCCGGCGCGATCCCCGTCGATCAGCGCGTGGTGCTGGACCGTAGCCGGGTCACCGGCGCCGGGGTAAGCGCGGGCCTCGATCTCGGCCTGCAGCTCGCCATCGAGCTGCGAGGCGAAGGCTACGCCCGCGCGGTCGCGCTCAACGCGGAGTACGCGCCAGCGCCGCCGGTCGTCGCCGGGACGCCGGCCACCGCTGGGCCGCAGGCGACCTCCATGCTGCGAGAGCTCTACGCGCCGTTCGTCGCGGCGGCCACCGCGGCCACGCAGCGCGCCAGCGCCACCTGGTAGCCCAGGCCCGCCGCCGCCACCTGTGCCGCGGGGCGAGATTGGCATGCCGATTCGGCGCGCCCGCGCCGCGCCCGCCCGTCGCGCGGCGCGCGGACCCGCGACTTCAGCGAGTTGCCGCGGCACGTGACGTGAATCTCCTCGCGGCATGTCCCATCGCATGATCTCTGCCTGTGCCTTCCTGGTCGCCGCGACCGCCTGCGGCGACCTGGAGAGCGCTCCCCCAAGCAACGAACCCGACGACGCCCGCGTGGCGCTCGGCGGCGCGGCTCCAGCGCAGGCGCAGGCGCTGGCGGTGCCGACCATCGCGCAGGCGCTCAACTGCGGCGCGCCCTCCACCGCGGGCCTCCTGACGCGCGCCATGGAGCTGCAGCGCGTGGACCTGGATCCCGCGCTGTTCCCGCTGGCGCGCTGCAATGACGGCACGCCGGCCACGTTCTACTTCCGCCCAGGCTCCACCGCCGCCGGCCGCGAGCGCTGGGTGATCCAGCTCCAGGGCGGCGGCGGGTGCCGCTCCGGCGATAGCTGCGCTGCCCGCTGGTGCTCGACGGACAGCAACTTTGGCACCACGCACATGTCCTCTGCCCAGGCGCCCACGGACGGCATCCGCGCCGATGGCATCCTGGACAACAGCGCGGGCCTTGCCAACCCCATGGCGACCTGGAACCACGTGTTCATCCGCTACTGCACGAGCGACACCTGGAGCGGCGCCACCGGGCCGATGACGGTGGCGTCCCATCACCCGATCACCGGGGCCGCGGTGTCCTTCCAGATCGAGTTCAACGGCCGCGCGGTCCTCGACGCGGTGGTGAAGATGCTGCGACGCGACGGCACCGCCGCCCTGAACTATCGCTTCGTCGGCGGCGGCACGCTGCCGGATCTGGACACCGCCAAGACCGTCATCCTGGCGGGGGCGTCGGCTGGCGGCGGCGGCGTGGCCAACAGCGCCGACTACCTCGGCGACTTGCTGCGCAGCAAGAACCCGTGCCAGGGCGCGGGGTGCCTGGAGTACCGGGCCATCATCGACTCCACGTTCGGGCCCGACGGCCTGACGCTCGACTGGAGCACCTCCGATGCGTGCCTGCAGCACGGGCTCTGCACCTGGAAGGACCTGGTCACCGATGGCACCGCGATGTTCGACCGCCACGGAGACCAGAGCTGCGAGACCTGGCACGCGGCCAACGACCCGCAGAACCTCTGGCAGTGCGACGAGACCGACCACGTCATCCGCCACCACATCACCACGCCGATGCTGCTTCGCATGGGCCTCGTCGATCAGCTCATCTCCGGAAACTCCATCGACAGCGGCGTCTCGGTGCCGGGGCGCGGGCCGATGACGCTGGCGCTGTTCACCGAGCTGGTGCGCGCGCAGCTCGCGCTGCACGGCTCGCTCACCGTCGCGGAGGAGCGCAGCGCGATGACCCTGCCCGCGCTGTATGGCCCAAACTGCCCCAAGCACGAGACCATCTCGGCCAACTCCAGCGTCTACGGGGTCACCATCGGAGTCGGCGGCGTGCGCAAGACGATGTTCGACATCTTCACCGCGTGGCGCGCCGCGGGCGCGCCCACCCAGGTGGTGCAGGCGCCGGGAGATCTCATCGACTGCAACTGAGCAGATCGAGCCATCGCCCCTGCTCCGGGGCTCTCTGCAACAGGACAGCATGACAGCGCTTACGCTTTCGCTGCGCACCGCGCATCCTTCCCCACATGCCCCACATGCGGCGCGCGCAGCGGCGGTGCTGTACTGGCCTTGCTGTGGCGCCTCGTCGCGCGCGTCGCGCAGCGGCGGCTCGCTTCCTTGTGGTCCCGCTCGCGCTGACTAAGATAGCCGCGTGAAACGGCCTTTTGAGCGTGGTAGCTGGCAGAGACAATCATCGAGGGTGCGCGGGCCCCTCACCGGGGAGGGGGCGCCATGAGCGACCACCTGCCGCCCCCCAACATCGGGCACACCTGGATCGACTGGGCAATGAAGCGCCCGCGCCAGGTGCTGTGGCTGATGCTCGGCTCCACGCTCGTCACCGTGCTGGTGGCGGTGCTGCCCACGCTCGTGCCCGGCGGCCTGGGGCCGCTGTCCAAGATCACCATCGACGTCGATCCAGAGAACATGCTGGAGCGACACGAGCCGGCGCGCGTCTACCACGATGAGGCCAAGCAGCGGTTCGGCCTGCACGACGCGGTGGTGGTGGGTCTCGTCAACGAGCGCCACCCAGCCGGCGCGTTCAACGTCAAGACGCTCACCAACCTGCACCGCCTCACGGAGGCCGCCAAGAACCTGCCCGGCGTGGTGACCCCGGATGTGCTGTCGCTGTCCACCGTGGATCGGATGCGGAACACGGGCCCAGGCGAGGTCTCCTTCGACTGGCTGATGGCCACGCCGCCCAGGACCGAGACAGAGGCGGCCGCCATCCGGACCGCCGCGGAGCGCATCCCGTTTCTGCGCGGCACCCTGTTCGCGGAGGACGGCAAGGCCCTGGTGCTGTACCTGCCGCTCACCAAGAAGTCGTTCGCGCACGACGTCTCGAGCGAGCTGCAGAAGCTCATCGCCACGCTCGACCGCGGCGACGATCACATCCACATCGCCGGCCTGCCCATCGCCGAGGAGACCTTCGGCGTGGAGATGTTCGTGCAGATGGCGATCTCCGCGCCGCTGGCGATGCTGGTCATCTTCGGCCTGATGTGGCTCTTCTTCCGCCACATCGTCGTGATCTTCTCGCCGATGATCATCGCCATGGTCGCGGTGCTGGCGACGATGGGGCTGCTGGTGGCCACCGGCCACACCATCCACATCATGAGCTCGATGATCCCGATCTTCATCATGCCGATCGCGGTGCTCGACGCCGTCCATATCATCTCGGACTTCTTTGATCGATACGACCCCAAGAAGGACCGCAAGGCGCAGGTGGGCTCGGTGATGAAGCACCTGTTCACGCCCATGCTGTTCACCTCGCTCACCACCGCCGCCGGCTTTGGCTCGCTGGCCATGACCCCGATCCCGCCGGTGCAGGTGTTCGGCGTCTTCGTGGCCATCGGCGTGATGCTGGCCTGGGTGTGGACGATCTTGTTCGTCCCGGCGTACCTGATCTTGCTGTCCGATGAGCGGCTGGCCAAGTTCGGGATGAAGGCGCGCAGCGGCAGCGACCAAGAAGACCGAGGTTATGTCTGGCTCGATCGCATGACCCACCGGCGGGCGCGCCTGGTCTTGGTGGTGGCGGCGCTGGCGCTGGGCGGGGCCGTGTTCGGCATGACCCGGATCAAGATCAACGACAACCCCACGCGCTGGTTCGAAGCCGACCACCCGATCCGCGTCGCCGACCGCGAGCTCAACGCCCACTTCGGCGGAACTTACGATGCGTTCCTGGCGCTGACCCACGAGCCCGCGCCCTATCAGGCCGCGAGCTACGGCGCGGAGGTGGGCAAGCAGCTCGACGGCTTCCGCGGCGCCATCCGCGACGAGCTCGCGGCGCTGGGCAAGGCGCTGGGCAAGGACCCCGCCGCCGCGCCAGCGCAGCTCATCGAGCAGCAGGAGCAGGCGCTGCGCCAGACCCGGACCAAGGCCACCTCCCCGGCGCTGCGCGCCGCAGCCGACGCTGGCCTCGACGTGCTGGGCGAGGCGTTCGAGGCGCTGGAGAGCGAGGCCGGCAACGCCGCCAGCAGCGATGCCAGCAACGCCGCCAGCAGCGACGCCGGCGCCTTCGCCACCGCGCTCGCGGCCCGCGTACATGCGCGATCCACCGCCGTGGACGCGGCGATCAGCGACGCGCTGGCCGCGGTCACCGCGGTCACCGCGAGCGGCCCTGCCAGCGCGGAGGCCTTCCGCGCGGCGCTGACCACGAAGCTTGGGCCCAGCGAAGATCCGGCGCGACGCCCGGTGGCCACGTTCCTTGGCACGCTCGAGCAATCGGACGAGGTCTGGAAGCAGCCGGAGCTGCTGGCGTACCTCGAGGGCCTGCAGCGCCACCTGGGCGAGCAGCCCGCGGTGGGCAAGTCGAACTCCATCGCGGACATCGTGCGCACGGTCCACCGGGACCTGGTGAGCGGCGCCGACGCCGACTACCGGATCCCGGCCACCGCGACCATCGTGGCGCAGTCGCTCGATCAGTTCCTGTCGAGCCACCGCAAGGACCTGCTCTGGCACTTCGTGACGCCCGACTACCAGCGCGTGGCCATCTGGGTCCAGCTAAGGAGCGGCGACAACCGCGACATGGAGGCTGTGACCAAGGCCGCAGCATCCTACCTGGCGGCACATCCCGCGCCAGTGAAGCTCTCGCATCCTGAGTGGTTTGGCCTCACCTACATCAATGTCGTGTGGCAGGACAAGATGGTGTCGGGAATGTTGAACTCTTTCGCCGGCAGCTTCGTCATGGTGCTGCTGATGATGGTGTTCCTGTTCCGGTCGGTGTTGTGGGGGATCCTCAGCATGATCCCGCTCACCCTCACCGTGGCCGTGGTCTATGGCGTCATCGGGCTCATCGGCAAGGACTACGACATGCCGGTGGCGGTGCTGTCCTCGCTGAGCCTCGGGCTCGCGGTGGACTACGCCATCCACTTCATCGCGCGCGCGCGGGACCTGGTACGGCTACATGGCTCGTGGGATCTGGCCCGGGCCGAGATGTTCGGCGAGCCGGCCCGCGCGATCGCCCGCAACATCATCGTCATCGGCGTTGGCTTTCTGCCCCTGCTGCTGGCGCCGCTCGTGCCATATCAGACCGTGGGCATCTTGATCGCGGCGATCTTGCTCCTGGCAGGCGCCGCCTCGCTGGCGCTCTTGCCTGCGCTCATCGCGGTGCTCCAGCGCGTGCTATTTACCGGTAGCCCCAAGAAATCGTGAGGTCTTCATGATGCGTTCCACGCTCGTCTCTCTCTCGCTCACCTTGCTCCTCTGCGGGGCCGCCGGCCAGGCCAGCGCCGCCGAGCCCACGCTCGACGAGATCATCGCCCGCACCAACCACGCCGCGTACTACCAGGGCAAGGACGGGCGCGCGCGGGTCAAGATGACCATCACCGACAAGCAAGGCCGCAAGCGAGAGCGAGAGCTCACCATCCTGCGAAGAAACAGCGATGAGAAGAAGGACGCAGATCAGCAATACTACGTCTACTTCCACGGTCCCGCCGACGTGGCCAAGACCGTGTTCATGGTCCACAAGAAGGTCAGCGGCGACGACGACCGCTGGCTATACCTGCCCGGCCTGGATCTGGTGAAGCGCATCGCCGCGGCGGACAAGCGCACGAGCTTCGTCGGCTCTGACTTCGTCTATGAAGACGTGTCGGGGCGCGGCCTCACCGAGGACACGCACAAGCTCACCAAGACCACCAAGAGCTACTACGTCCTCGAGCACGTGCCCCGCAGTCGCGACAAGGTCAACTTCGCCCGCTACGTCATGTACGTTCACCTGACGACGTTCTTGCCGACCAAGGTGGAGTACTACAACGACAAGGGCGAGATCATCCGGGTGATGACGGTGGACAAGGTGGAGAAGATCCAGGGCTACCCGACGCCCGTCCGCACCACCATGGAAGACCGCGCCTCCGGCAGCAAGACCACCATCGAGTACAGCAATATCGAATACGATCTGAAGCTGCCTGATGACATCTTCACCGAGCGATACTTGCGCCGCGCGCCGATCAAGTTCATCAAGTAGCCTCGGTGCGTACTCCCTCGCTGCTGTCCTGTTTGCTCCTCGCGGTGGCCAGCCCCGCGTGGGCCTGGCCGATGCCGGCTGCCGCTCCCAAGACGCAGCCGGTGGCCGCCCCGCCTGCGGGCGAAGCCCCGCCCGCCGACGCCACCCCGCCCGCCGACGCCACCCCGCCCGCCGACGCCACCCCGCCTGCCGACGCCAGCCCGCCCGCCGACGCCGACGAGCCCGGCCTGCCCGCGGGCCTCGACGCCGGCGACCCCAGCGACGCCGGCGACCCCAGCGACGCCGGCAGCGACGAGCCCGGCCTGCCCGCGGGCCTTGGCGAGGACGAGCCCGCCAGCTCGGCGGCGAAGGGCTCGTCCTCCTTGCCGCTCGAGTGGCGCGCCATCGTCGATCTGCGAGCTGGCTCGCGGCTCCTGGACGATCCGCTGGAGCGCCGGATGTCGCTCGGCGAGGCGCGAGTACAGCTCGATCTCAGCAAGGCCTGGCGGCCGTGGTCCGCGATCGCCCAGCTCACCGTGGACGCGGTGGGCGACGGGCTGATGGACGGCCTCGAGCCCAAGCTCGAGTCAGGCGCAGGCGTGGTGGATCTACGCACCGCCGCGCTGACCGTCAGCCCCACGAGCTGGCTCGACGTGCGCGCGGGTCGCCAGACGTTGACCTGGGGCACCGGGGATCTGGTGTTCCTCAATGACCTGTTCCCCAAGGACTGGACCGCGTTCCTGATCGGCCGGCACGACGAGTACCTCAAGGCGCCAAGCGACGCGATCAAGCTGGCGGCGTACACCGACGCCGCCGGGCTCGATCTGGTGATCACGCCGCGCTTTGACGCCGACCGGCTGCCCCTGCGTGACCGGCTGTCATCGTGGGACCCGATGCAGGCGCGCCTGGCTGGCCAGGATGACCCGATGAACCTGGCCGCGCCGGACCGCTGGGTCGAGGACGGCGAGCTCGCGGCGCGGCTGTTTCGCAACGTGGGGTCCTGGGAGCTGGCCGGCTACGCCTACCGCGGCTTCTGGAAGAGCCCCGGCGGCGCGGATCCAACGTCGGGCGCGGCGCTGTTCCCCGAGCTCTCGGTGTACGGCGCCAGCGTGCGCGGCCCGGCGCTGGGCGGGCTGGTGCAGGTCGAGACCGCGTTCTACGACTCCAGCGAGGACCGCCGCGGCAAGGATCCGCTGACCCGCAACAGCGAGCTGCGCGGCCTCCTGGGCCATGAGCGGCAGCTCACCCAGAAGCTGTCGATGAGCGCGCAGTACTATGTGGAGGCCATGCTGCACCACGGCTCCTATCTGGGATCGCTGCCGCCGGGCATGCCAGCGGCGGATCGAGTGCGCCATGTGCTCACCACCCGGCTGACGTACCTGGCGCTGCGGCAGCGGCTCATGCTGTCGGCGTTCGTGTTCGTCAGCCCCTCGGATGGAGATGCGTTCGCGCGCGCTGGACTGACCTACACCGTCGACGATCACTGGACGCTGCTCGCCGGCGCCAACCTGCTGGCCGGCCGCGACCAGCACACGATGTTCGGCCAGTTCGAGCGCAACTCCAACGCCTATCTCGGCCTGCGCTACGCATACTGAGCGCCGCCGCGCCTCTACAGAGATCCCCTGGCTCGTGGACTGTGGCGCTGGCGGGTTGTCTCGCGCCGCGCTTGTGCGCGAAGGTGGCGCGATGGACGAAGAGAGCACCGACGCGGAGATCATGGAGGCCACGCTGTGGAAGCGGGACGGCTGGACCGCGCGCGTGCGCAAGAACGAGGACGACGACGGCTGGGCGGTGGAGATGACGCGCAAGGGAGATCCGGAGCCCGCGCTGGTGGGGCCCTGGACGATGGGACGCGACAAGCGCAACCCCAAGCCGCTCGACGCCTACGCCTTCACCACCCTGGTCAAGACCGCCAGCGAGGTGATCCGGCGCCACGAGCAAGCGGCGCGCGAGCGACTCCACCGCACGTTCTCGTTCGCCGCCAGCGACGGCGCGCGGCTGCGCGTGGAGCTGGACATCGTCCCGGACGACGACGACCCTCACGCCATCTTGAAGATCTTCGACGAGCCAACCAGCGAGCTCTTGCGCAGCGGCCGGGTCTCCCCCAGCTTCAAGCTGTCCGCCACCACGGTGCAGCGCTTCATGAAGACCGGCGAGGCCTGAGCCCGCACGTGGCGTGAGCGACGGCGAGGCCTGAGCCCGCGGCCGTCAGCCCACCAGCGCCGCGCCGTACGCCGCGCGCAGCTTGCTGCGCGAACACCAGTTCTCGGACACGTCCAGGTGACGCAGGTGCGGCCAGCCCGCGGCGGCCAGCGCGGTGGCGCCCGCGTCGCGCATCGAGATATCGCACAGCTCCAGATAGCGCAGCGCCGGGAGCGCCGGTGCATGGCGCGCCAGCGCCGCCGCGCCCTTGTCGCCGAGCTCGTTCTGGGCCAGCGTCAGCTTCTCCAGCGCGGCGAGCCGGCCGGAGCCAAGGAGCGCCGTGATGCCGTCGAGCGACAGCTCACACGCGGTGAGATAGAGGGTGCGCAGGTTCCCCAGGTGCTTCCACTGGGTCAGCGCCACCGCGCCTTCATCGCCGATGGGGTTGTTGGTCAAGACCAGCCGCTGCAGCGACGGCAAGGCCTTGTCCAGCTCGGCGAGCGCCTCGGCGGTCAGCTCGTTGGACGAGACGTTGAGCGCCTGCAGCTCGCCGAGGTGCTTGGACTTGACCAGCGCGGCGAAGCCCTCGTCGCCGATGGCGCCGCGGACCGCCAGCGACCGCACGCGCGCCAGCCAGGGCGCCTTGGCCACCGCGGCGATCGACTCCTCGTCAGCCCCGGTGAGCTCGAGCTCGGTCACGGGCTCGGCGGCGAAGAGCGCCGGCGCGAGCGCGGCGACCTTGGAGGTCTCCACCGTGACCGCCCACAGAAAGCCGCCGCGCTGCCGGTGAGCGGCAAGCTTCCACGGCCACAGGCGCCGGGCGTGTGCCTTGACCAAGGCCGCGCGGCGCTGCTGCAGGGCCTTGCGGCGATGGACCGAGAGCCGTCCGCGCAGCTCCAGATCCAGCTCCACCAGCTCGCCGCGAGGCTCGCCTTGCGCGCGCCAGTGCGCGCCGAGCTCGAGCTTGGGCGCGTCCGCGGTGGGCGCGGCCAGGACCGCGGCCAGGAGCTTGGCGGTCAAGTCCGGGGCTGGCGCGGCGGCGGGCGCAGCCGACGCTGAAGCCGCCGCCGACGACGACGGCGACGACGGCGCGCCTGCCGCGCCGAGCAGGAGCTGCGCGTCCGCGGCGGTCAACACGCGCGGCGTCTGCAGCGACATGCCGAGCGTGCCGGGCTGCGTTGGCAGGCCCTTCTTGGATTCGAACACGAGCTGGCTCTTGAGCGCGGACAGGTCCGTCATGGGCGTGGCGCTGGGCGCGGCCACCCACTGCCCATCGCGAAACGTGGGGTTGTCCAGCACGGCCACCAACCACAGCGCCTCGTCGGGTGGACGAACGGTGACGAGAAACAGCCTGCCGCCACCGGCCAGCGCGGTCAGGCCGCGATTGGCGGAGACGTACCGGTCAAGCGCCAGCCGCTGGCCCAGCGCTGGCGTCTTGCCGGCCGCCTTCTCGAACACGGCCTTGCTGACGATGGCCATCACGTCGCTCATCGTGGAGCTCCGGCTCGTGCGCGCCGCGCGACGCCCGCCGTCACGCGGACTCTCCCAGGAGGCGCGCCACCTCGGCGGCCCAGGCCTTGCCCAGCTCCGGCTGCACCATCTGCACATACGCGGCGTAGCCCGCCAGGTACGCGGCGAAGTCGTCGCGGCCCTTGGCTTGACTTGCCACGCCGTGCTTCTTGCAGTTGTGCAAGAGCGCGCGGAAGCGCCGCCGGTCGGCGCGCGGCACGTGGACCTCCTGGTTGGTCACGAGCCCGGTGACGCGCTGCTGCGTCTTCTTGCGCAAGAGCTTGCGCTTGGCCGGATGCTCGAGGAAGCCCTCCTGCTGACAGATGCCATCCACCCACCAGAGGAAGCGGCCGATGGCGAACTGGGGAGGCTGCGGGAACGAGAAGGTCAGATCGTCGGCGTAGCGGGTATAGGTGGCGCCGTACCGAGCAGCCAGCCGGGTGAGCCGCACGTCCAGCCGGCGACACGCCAGGTTGGCGAGCGCCGGCGAGGTGGGCGCGCCCTGCGGCAACACGCCAGGCCACAGCACGCGACCGCGCGCCGGCTCCGGCGGCCGCGCGGCGTCCGACGGCGACGGCGCGGCGTCCGACGGCGGCGGCTCGTCCGCGGGGAGCTGCGGTCGGTACGTGGTCAGCGCCGCGAGCGCGCGCGCCATGGGCTCGCCGTACCCCAGCATGGTGAAGATGCCGACCACCCGGCGATAGTGGACCGAGGGGAAGAAGTCCTTGAGGTCCGTCTTCACCACCAGCGCCGCGCCTTGATGCGGGCGGGCGTTGCTGACGGTGGAGCGGCCGGCGATGAACCCATGCGCCGCCTCGTGCTGCGGCACCTTGGACAAGATCTGATCTAGCAGGACTCGCTGCACGCGCCGCAGCGGCCCGCGCGGCGCGGCGATCCGGCGCGTGCCGCCCTTGGCCTTGGGGATCTCGAACTCCACGTACGCCGAGCCGGTCTGCGTCCCCGGCCGCATGAAGCGAACGAGCGCAGAGGCCTCCACGCCGAGCAGCTTGCACAGGTCCGACGACGACGCGAGCGGTGGCAAGCCCTGGGCGCCGAGCGCGGCGACGCGGGTGGCCGGGCGCGGCCTGCGGCCCCAATCCGAGCGCGCGTGGTTGCGAAACAAGCCAAAGGCCCAACCGGCGGGGTTGCCGCGGCCAAGCGAGGAGCGGCGCGCGTCGTAGCGCGTGTCCGGCGGCGCCACGTCGTCGAGCCCCAGGCGCTTGACCGTGGAGCGCGCGCGCTTGCGCACCGCGATATCTGGATCCTTGACCACGCGGCGCAGCAGCTTGCCCGCCAGCGTGCGCGGGAAGCCAAAGCGCACGAGCTCGATGCCAGCCAGGCGCTGGCGCGGATCGAGCTCCGACAGCAGCGCCTCCACCTGCGGGATCAGGTGGCGGGCCACGTAGAACCGCGCGATCTGGTACTCGGCCATGTCCTGGTGCCGCTCCAGCAGCTCGCCGATCAAGGTGGCGTTGCTCGCGCGATCGGCGAGCAAGGTGCGCAGCGTGAGGATCAGCTCGATCGGGCTCAACACGGAGGTCGCGGCCTGGGTCATGGCAGGGCTCGTGCGAGAAGGCTCTCGAGGATGTGTGGGCTACTTGCTCGGCAGTGAGATGCGAGGTCAAAGAAGCCGTGTAGCGGACCTCGCGCTCGTACGTTATTCATGTCCGGTCAAAGTCGGCCGCGACGTAGCATCGCGGACAGAAGGCTAGCTCGGTCACATCCTCGAGAGCGAAGGTGAGCGTCCCAGATCTGGCGACGCCGCGCAAGCGGGGACGTGATCCGCGATGCCAGGCGCCAGGGACCGCGCGCCCCGCTCTGCCGCGGCCCTGGGCCGGCGCCGCCAGCGCGCTCACAGCCGGCCCCGCCGCAGCCGGGACGAGGGCCCAGGTTGCGCCAGCGAGCCGCGCCGCCTGGCCGCGCGGAAGCTGGAGACGCTGGAGACGCTGGGCTCGCCAGGCTCGCCGGGCCCGCCGGGCGCTGCCGGCCCAGCGGGCTCGCCGGCGACCGGCGGCAGCGTGGACTCCAGCATCGCCATGGCGGCGGCGGCCGCGTCCCGCGTGGGCTGCCGGATGAGCGAGCCAAAGCGCTGGTTCTCGATGCGCACGCCCTGCCCGTGGGCCCGCAGCGCCGCCAGCGCTGGCTCGTCGAGCACCGGCCGCGCCAGCACCTCCAGGTTCTCCACCAGCTCGCGGTGCCGGCGCGGCGCCGAGATGCACGCGGTCACGCCGGGCTGGCTCAGCGAATAGCGATAGCAGTCGGCGGCAGAGGGCGCCCCCGCCCCGGCCACCATGCGCCCGTAGCACAGCGCGCTGAAGGTCAGGATCCCCGCGCCCGCGGCTTGGGCCTGCGGCAAGAGCTCCGCCTCGATGCCGGGGTGCGCCGCGCTGTGCCTGGTCATGACGACATCCCATGGCGCACGCGCCAGGGCATCGCTGGCCAGCGCCCGGTCGTGCGTGGAGAAGCCGACGGCGCGCACCTTGCCGGCTTGCCGCAGCCGCGCCAGCGCCGCGAAGGCGTCCTCATCCAGCCGCGCGCTCGAGCGCGCCCAGAACAACAAGAACACGTCCAGGGTCTCGCGGCGCAGGCGACGCAGCGCGCGCTCCACATCTCGCGTGATGGACGGGCCATCCGCGTGATAGCTGCCGGTCACCACCTGAGCCCGCGTGTGCTGCCGGCGCGCGCGCAGGAAGCGGGTCATCGCCGCGTAGGTCTCTTCCCAGAAGAACAGGTCCACGCCTGCCTCCGCGGCCACGTGCAGCGAGCCCGGTGACAGATCGAACGCGCCCGAGATGACCAGCGGCGAGGCGGTCACCCCGGAGCGCCCAAAAATCCGCCGCGCCGTCGCGGCCTCGGATGGCGCGGCCGTCCTCGGCCCAGCGGGCGGGGCGTCGAGCGCAGCGCGGACCACGGGTGCAGCGTCAGCTCCGGCGTCGGGCGTGGACGCAACTTCGGACGCGGACTCGGCTGCAAACTTCGGCGCGGCCTCGGCCGCAGACCCGGAGCGGCCTCGGCCGCAGACTCCGGCGCAGCGTCGGCCGCGGGCCCGTCGACGTCCGCCGCGGCGCGCCAGGCCAGGAGGGCGCCGCTCGGCGATTCCTCCAGCGCCGCCGCCAGCTCGGGCTCGGACATGCGCGCCAGGCACTCGATCACCGCGGCTTGCACCATCGGCGAGCGCTCCGCCGCGAGCTCTGTCAGCCGGGCGCGGTGCGCCGGCCGGCCCAGGTCCAGCAGCGGCGCCGCCTGGGCGCGCAGCCACGGATCGTCGTCGGAGGTCAACGCCAGCGCGACCTCCTCGGCCGTCACCGCGGAGGCGCCCGCCCGACGCGGGGACGCGCCCGCCGGCGAGCCGGCGCCAGCGGCGCGCAGCAGCGCCTGACCGGCAGCGCGCCGGACCCACGGATCGGGCTCGGTGCGCAGCAAGGCCAGAAGCGCGGGCGGCGCGACCGCGGCGATCACCGCCTCGCGGACCTTGGGGTCGAGGTCGGCCAGCGCGCGCGACCACGCCGCCTCGTCGAGCCGGCCCGCCGCCGCCAGCCGCGCCAGCGCCACCGCGCGCGGCAACGACGACGCGGCTCGCAGCGCGGCGACCACGTGCGGGCTGTCGAGCTCGTCGGCCGCCGCCGCCAGCCGCGCCTGCACCTGGGCGCAGGTCGCCACTGGCACCTCGGCCAGCACCCGTCGACGTACCGCCGCCGGCCGACGCAGCAGCTCCTCCGCGGCCAGGACCGGCAGCGCGACCTGATGGCCGCCGGCGTCGTCGCGCAGGTGCGGCCCAAGCGCCTCGCGCGGAGGTGAGCCAAGATCTTCGATGAGCGGCGACGCCGCGCCAGCCCCGGCCCCGGCCCCGGCCCCGGCCCCGGCCAGGATCTCCCGCAGCTCGTCGGCGGACGCCAGAGGCAGCGCCACGTCTCGCACCGAGCAACGCACCGCGCAGCGCCAGGCCGCCTCGCCAAGCTCGGCGTCGCGCGTCGCCACCACCCAGCCGACCGCCCAACGCGCCGCGCCACAGCGAGGGGCTCCTGCGAGCACGTCTGCCGCCAGCTCGCGCGCCGCGTCGCCCAGCCCGTCGAGCAGGTAGGTCACCGTCTCCGCCACGTGCGGGATCCGCGGCTCCTCGAGCCACCGCAGCGCAGCGGCGAACGCCTCGGCGTCACCCGCGCGGGTCAGGCGCGCAGCCGCCAGCTCGCGCAGCGGCACGTGCGGATCGCAGAGCAGCTCCACCAGCGCCAGCGGTGGCGGCGAGTCCATGGCCGCGAGCCGGGCGGTCACCACCGCAGGGTCGCGATCGCGCAGCGGCGCCGGCAGCTTCGACTCCCAGACCGGCGCCCCTGTGGCGGAGGCCGTGGCAGAGATCAGCGCGGGCCCCCACAGCGCGCGTAGGTAGTCTGCGCTGCCGCCCTCGACCTCGGCCAGGATCTGGTCGCGCAGGCTCGGGGTCCGGGCGCCGCACAGCGCCAGCACCTGCACCGCGGCGTGGCGCACCCGCCAGAACGGATCGGACAGCGCGGCGCGCGCGGCGGCGATGGTGGCTTCGCTCGAGACCGCGAGTGGAGCTTCGCCGTCTACGTCGGGCCAGGCCGCGCCAGGCGCGCCAAGCGCGGCCGTCCCGCCAGCAGCAGCACCGCCGTGGAAGCTGGCGCCCACCGTGCCCAGCGCATACACCGCCGCCCGGCGCACCCACCACACCTGATCGGTCTGCGCGAGCTGCGTCAGCGCACCAAAGGCGCGCGCACAGCGGCGCGCCGCCAGCGCCCGCACCGCGGCGTCGCGCACCACCGGAGAGCCATCGCGCAGCGCCTCCAAGAGCCAGCTCGCCGCCGGAGCATCGAACTGAGCATCTGCCTGAGCACCTGGCTGAGCATCTGCCTGAGCACCCGGCTGAGCATCTGGCCGAGCATCTAGTTGAACACCCGGCTCCCCTCGGACGCGCCCCAGCGCCGCCGCGGCAGCAGCCCGCACCGGGACGTCTGGATCGGCGGCCAGGAGGCGCCCCAGCGCGTAGCTCACCGCGGGCTCGGCGAGCTGCGCCGCGGTCAGCGCCTCCACCGCGCGTTGACGCTCGCGAGCCTCCGGCTCCAGCAGGGCCACCGGGACCCGCGACGTGCGATCGACCGACGCCTGGCTCATGACGCCACCTTTCGTCGCTTGCGATGGAGCCGCACCCGCAGCGCCTCGCCCACCGCGCGCTTGACCTCGGCGCGGTCAGCGCCCAGCTCGTCGGCGAGCCAGAAGTGCAGGACCCGGGTCCCCGAGACCACGAACGTACGATGAAACGACACGCCCTGCACCTCGACGGCTCGCCCCGCCTGGCCAAGGCATCGCTTGCACAGGCACGGCAAGAGCGGGCTGTGCTCGTGCCCGGTGAAGTTCACCAGCGGCGCGAGCACGGTCAAGGCGTCCTGGTGGGCCCCGCGCTGCTCCAGCGCCTCGGCGCAGCGCCGACGCAGCGTCTCGACGCTCTGCGCGCCGGGCTTGGCGGCGGCGTCGCTGTCACTGTCGCCGTCCTCGCTGTCACTGTCGCCGTCCTCGCTGTCGCTGTCGCCCTCGCCGTCGGCCTCGTCGTCGTCGTCCTCGCCGTCCTCGTCGTCGCCCTCGCTATCCTCCGCATCCTCCGCGCCCGCGCTGCCAGTCGCGGACGAGGCGCCAGGTCCGGGCGCAGCCTGCGTCACCGCCCGCGTCACCAAGGGCCGCTCCTTGTCGAGCAGACATACCAGGAGCGAAATCAACTCGTCGGGCTCCATGCCTCACGAGTATCGTGGAATTCACCAAACGTGTCGACGCCTGCCACGGCGTGAATCACCTGCCGACGCCTGACCACCTCGGCGTGTGACGCGCAGCGCCAGCGCGCTCACACCGGCTGGCCGAGGATGGCCGCGAACGTCTCCCGCAGGTACCGCACGGCGAGCCCCACCGTCCGCTCGGTGGAGTCGGGCCGGTCGCGCAGCGGCGGCGCCACCTCCATGACGTCGCCCCCGATGAGCGAGAACGATCGCCCGAGCTCCGCGATCAGGTCGCACACGAAGTCCGGCGTCAAGCCGCCTGGCTCCGGCGTCCCGGTGGCGTCGGCCCACGCGCTGTCGGTGCCATCGATGTCGTTGGAGAAGTACACGCCGCTGACCTGCCGCTGCTGGAGGTGCGCCACCACCCCAGCGATGGCCGCCGCCGGATCGCGGTTGCACTCGTCGGCCCAGAACTGCCGAACCCCCAGGCCGCCCTCCCAGTGCCCGCGGTCGTAGCGCGACGCGCGGGTGCCCACCTGCACCAGCCGGCCATCCCGGCCAAACAGCTCGTTGGCGTGCCACGACCAGGTGGCGAAGCAGATCTGGATGCCCAGGCGGTGCTCGAGCAGATCTGTGTGCGCGTCGGATTGCACCACCGCCCAGCGGTCCTGCCGCGCCCGCGACAGCGCCGACACCACCGGCCAGGCGGTCGAGTGATCGCCGCCGAGCACCACCGGCGCGACCTTGGGGTTTAGCTGGAACACCAGGTCCAGCGCGCGCTCGGCGATGGACAGCGGCGACACCGGCAGGGTCGCCCGCAGATCAGGCGGCACCGACGGATAGATCGCGGCCTGGGTCGCGGCCTTCTGCGCCGGGGACAACATGTCGTCGCGCAAGAGCTGCGGCACCACGAACACGTCGCCCAGGTCCACGATGCCGAGCTGCGCCGCGCGCTCGGGAAACGACGGGACCTGCTCGAGCAGCGTGGTGCGGATCGCCTGCGGCCCCAGGTTGGCGCCACGTCGAAACCCGGCGCCGACGTCCGAAGGGATGCCGAGCAGCACCGCGCGGGCATTGGCGATCTGGCCAAGCGCGGCCTCGAAGCGCTCCTGCACCTGCGCTGACGACGCGGCGCCATAGAGCCGCTCTTGCAGCCGCTCTTGCTCGGCGCGGCCTGTCGACACGAGGTACAGACCGCCGCCTGCGGGGCGAAGCAGCAGGGCAAGCTCTTGTAGAGGGGTCACCGCGCAACGCTATCACGAAGGCCGGCAGCCCCACCGGGGCTCACCTGGCCAGGTCAAGCGCGCCGCTTGCGCCTTCTCACTTTACCCAGTCTCGACGGCCGCGGTTGTCGTAGAGGCGGGTCTTGGATCCGCCCGCGCCACCGCCCACAGCCCCGGGGCTTCCGCGGAGACGCGCTGCGACCTGGATCACGCCCACGTCTCCGCGGAGGTCTCCGCGATCTCTGCCGCGAAGCAGTACCCAGCGAATGAGCTCCGCGCGCTCTATCACGAGCGCTGGAGCGGCATTGGTCTTAGCGCGCGTCGACCACCGGCACGACTCGGCTCGTCGTCACGCCGCCCACCTTGGTGATCACCGTGACCTCGTCGGCCGAGGCGCCAAACATCACGCTGACCTCGTTGGAGCAGACGACGCTGCGCAGCTCGCAGAGCCTCCAGGTGAACGAGGTCTCGTAGCGGCGGAACGCATCGCGCTGGGTGCCATCGTTGTCCGGAAGGTCGACGATGACGCCGTTTCGCCACAGCTCCACTTGAGCTCCCACCGCGCCGCTGGAGGTCAGATCCACCACGTATTCGAACTTGGCCCGGTTGCGAGACACTCGCTCGATGGCCAACGTCAAGCCAGAGGCGACGATGGTGACCTGCTGCGTCGCGGTGCCGGTGAGGCCGTCCGAGTCGGTCACGGTCAACCTCACCGTGTAGGTGCCAGGCGCGGCGTAGCTGTGAACCGGAGCGCGCTCGGTCGACGAGCCGCCGTCGCCAAAGGTCCAGGCGCGCGTCACCACGACGCCGTCGCTGTCCGTGCTGGTATCCGTGAAGCTCACCTGCGAGCGGCTGACCGCGTGGGTGAAGGAGGCCACCGGCGGCTCCGGCTGCGGGCCGACCGCGGCCAGCGCGCTGGCCGCGTTGAGCCGCTTGCCGCTGACCGTGGCGCCGACCAGCGATGGCACCGTGTCACCGGTGGTCATCAGCAGGCTCTTGAGCTCCGCGGTGGTCAGCCCAGGATCGACCGACAGCAAGAGCGCCGCTGTGCCGACCACATAGGGCACCGCCATGGAGGTGCCGCTGAAGGTCGAGTACCCGCCGTTGGTGATGGTGGAGTGGATGTTCGTGCCAGGCGCTGCCATGTCCACGCTGGTGGCGCCGTAGTTCGCGAACGTCGCGCGGACGTCGCGATTGTCGGTCGCGGTGACCACCAGGATGTTCGGGAGATCGTAGGCGCCGGGATAGGTCGGGTTGAGGTCGGTGTCCGTGGCCGAGCCGCCGGCCGCCACCACGAACAAGATGTCGGCGGCGTTGGCCGCGGCGATGGCATCCGAGAGCGCCTGCGAGAACTGACCGCCTCCCCAGCTATTGTTGAGCACGCGCAGGTTGACGCCAGCGTTCTTGCGCCCGACTGCGTAGCTGATGGCCGCGATGGCGTCCGCGGTGCTTCCGGAGCCGCTCGCCGAGAGGAACTTCATCGCCATGAGCGAGGTCCGCCAGGCCACGCCGGTCACGCCCTGGCCGTTGTCGCCGACGGCGCCGATGGTCCCGGCGCAATGGCTGCCGTGATCGTTGTCATCGAGCGGGTCGCCGCCGCCGGTGGTGGCGTCGAAGCCGTGGCGATCGTCGATGACCCCGTTGCCGTCGTCGTCCAGGCCGTTGCCAGGGATCTCGCCAGGGTTCGCCCACATGTTGGCGGCGAGATCCGGATGATTGTAGTCGATGCCCGTATCCACCACGCCGACCACCACGCTGGCCGCGCCGGTGGTGACATCCCAGGCGTCCACCGCGGAGATGTCAGCGCCCGCGATCCCGCCGCCCTGCCCGGTGTTGTGCAGGCCGTGTAGCTGCCCGAACAACGGATCATCGGGGACGGCCAGCGCGTGGACGATGTAATCGGGCTCGGCATAGAGCACCGAGGGATCCCGGCGCAGCTCCTCGAGCGCCCGCGCCACTGACATGGTCGGCGCCAGCTCGATCTGCACCAGGTTGCCGGATGGATCGATGTTGGCGAAGCGGTCGAACACGCCGTCGCCGTTTCGGTCCTCGATGCGACCTGCGACGCGACGCGCCACCGCGAAGCGCGCCGCCGCGGTGATCTCGCCGGCCCGGAAGCGGACCAGGACCGAGCCCTCTTTTCGCTCGGCGGTGTCCGTGGCCTTGCCTGGCACCTCCGCGGGCGTCGACGCGCCAGGGTCCGCGCGGTCGTCCCGGTCGAGGGTGCGGTCGGGGGGCTGGCAAGCCCAGCCGCCGACCGCGAGGACCGCGGCGCCAACCGTGAAGATAGCCGCGGTGGTTCCACCGCTAGACCTGCGATCCCTCTCAACAACTCGAATGCGATCCATGAGTACGACTCCCTCCAAGTTCCAGCCCCGTGACGGCCCGAAAGTCCATGATGGTCAAATGATGGTCGATGGTCCCATGACGATTCATGACGATCCATGACGCATCGGGCGGTCCCGCCCACCACGCCGCCACGAGCCTTTTTTGGGTATCACAAGACCAACGCGGGCTCACCACGACGCCACCAATACGCCTTGGCAGAAAGGCCCCGCCTGCGACCAGCCGTTCTCACCCGGTCGCCCCGATGGCCCACACGCGGTCCCCTGCCCTCACACCCGCACCCAGTCCATGAACCAGTTCGGCGTGAAGGAGACGCCGCCGTCGCGCGAGGTGGACTGATGCCACCTGCAGGACGTGGGGGTGATGCGGTCCCAGACGCCGCGCGCGAGGATGCGCTGGTCTCCCTCCATCTCCTCGGAGGTGAAGGTCCCTACGCCCTCGTGAAACCCGCCGGTCACGCCCGGGGTCGTGAGCACTCCGCTGCGCGCGTTGACCCAGAAGTCGGACCACAGGTGGCGTTCCACATCGAGCAGGCGCAGCCCCAGACCGCTGAAGTTGCGCGCCGGGATGCGCAGCTCCTCGATGCTGCCGATGCCGCCGAGGATCGTCCAGCACGTCGCCTCGCCTTCGAACACATCCCAGTCGGCGCCCGGCTCCTTGAGCCGACGGTGCGAGATCTTCCACGAGCCGGCCAAGAAGTCGAAGTCCCCAGGCCGGCCCGGCGGCGGCGAGGCCAGCTTCGACCCGCCGGCGCCCGTTCCCGTGCCTGTGCCCGCGCCACCGGCCCCCGCGCCCGGCGGGCCTCCGGCCATCCCTGCGCTGGGCGGTGCGCTCGCGCACGCGGTCTGCAACGCTAGCTGTCCCACCGCGAACCCTGCCGCGCCTCGCAGCACGGTTCGGCGGTGCATCTCAAACGGTCGCTTCGTCATGGCAGGTCCTCTCGAGCAAGTCGATGTGGGACTCACTCTGCGCTGCCATCCCTGACACCTGACGTCAGGGATCTTTCGCCAAACCCAAACCCTCCGCGCGGTCGCGCCGCGTGCTCAGGGCGCCGGGGCCTTCGGCCGCGCCGGGGCCTTCGGCGGATCTGCGACGCAGCTTCCAAGCTGACCGCTGACCAGACGACAGGAGTGGCCCTCGGGGCACACGCTGGGCAGCGCCGGCCCGCACTCGAGCTTGGTCACGTCGCCCGCCTGCGGCCTCGGCGGATTGGCCAGCGGCGAGTCCGAGGGCAGGCGCAAAGGCGACTGCTCCCGCGCGCGCGCAGCCGGGCTGAGATCTTCCAAGGGGAGGACGCCAGGGCCCTCTTGCTCCCCTCGCTGCGCGTCGCCTTGCTGCGCTCGCCCGCGCTGGGGGTCGAGCGGCGCGGCTGGCGGGTAGCTTGGCCCGAGCATGGCCGGGGCAGCATCTCCGCTCGAGCCGCGGCGACAACGATGGACCGAGATCGCGCCGATGACCCCGCTGGCCACGAAGACGCCGGGCACCGCCATCCAGGCCGGAGACTCATCCACCTTGCCAAGGCCCACCAGGACTGCGGTCGCACCGGCGGCCAGGATCATGTCCAGCGCGGAGTACTGCAGGTCGCTGACGCATGGCGAGATCTGCGAGTGCTGGGCGTTGCCGCTGGCGAGCAGCGCGCAGCCAGCCTGGGTGACCAGCGATGCCAGCGCTGCGGAACACGCCAGCGTGCGCAAGAAGTGCTTTCCCACGCCAGATGGTAACGCGCTGGCGACACCGCCGCATGCCAGATCTCACTTCGCGCGCGGCCGGCGGCCAGGTGGATCGCCGCCGGCCTGGCGCGCGCGCTGCCGAAGCTCTCGTGGGGTGACGCCGGCGTGACCGCGCAGCGCCCGGCGCAGCGACAGGCTGCTGCCGAAGCCCACCCGCTCCGCGACCCGCTCGATGGGCACCGCGGTGGTCTCGAGCAAGCGCGCCGCCTCCTCCGCGCGGATCCGGCGCACCCAGTGGGCCGGGGTGGTGGCGAGGCTGGCCGCCACCCGCCGCGCCAGCGTACGCTCGCTGGCGCCGATGGCGCGCGCCAGCGTGCGCAGCGATATCGGGCCGGTCAGGTGCGCCCGGATCCAGCGCTCGGCGCGCACCAGCAGCTCATCGCCGGCCGCGAGCTGGGTGAGCGCCATGTACGGCGCCTGCGCCGGGTGCTCGTCCAGCAGCAGATAGCGAGTGACCACGTCCGCCACCTGGGGCCCCACCGTGGTGCGCACCAGGTGCAACGCCAGGTCCGCCATCGCGAACACGGCGCCGGCGGTGGCCAGGCGGCGCAGCGGCACCAGCGCGCGCGATGGATCCAGCGCGACCCGCGGGCAAGCGCGCGCGAAGCTCGGCGCCAGCCACCAGGAGGTGGTGGCCACCTGGTCATCGAGCACCCCCGCCATCCCCAGCGCGAACACACCGGAGCACGACCCCATCACGCTGCCGCCGCGGCGGTACACCCGCGCTACCAGCGCCACCAGCTCGGCGAACCCCGGCGACGCCAGGTGGGCCGGCACGTCTTCGTCGCGCTCGATCCAGGTGCCAGGCACGAGCAAGACCTGGGCGCGCGCCGCCACCGCGAACGAGGACAGGCCGGTGACGCGCAGCGCCGCGGCGGTCCGCACTGGACGGCCGCGCGGCGAACACACCGTGATCGCGAACGGCTCCTTGCGCCGCAGGTTGCGGCACACGGCGTTGGCGGTGCGCAGCACGTCGAGCGCGATGGCGATCCCCGCATCCGTCATGTTGTCGGCCACCGCGATCGAGACTCGCATGTGGCAGATTCTGAATGAAGCCTGTCATTTCTGCCAATGGTTTCGTCGCCGCGCGCCACGCAAGATGGCCACATGACCACCTCCTTCGGATCGACGGCCTGGGCCGCGCGCACCCACGGTCGGCCAAGCGGCGGCGAGCGCTGGCTCGAGCTGGCGCGCGGCCTGCGCGCGCTGACGGGCGCGCGGCTGCACCACCTGGGCCGCCGGCTCGGGCTGGCGCGCGGCGCCAGATGGGCCGCCCACGACGCCGCCCTGGCGCTGCGCGAGGTGGAGCTGCCTCGCACCCCGCTGGCCCTGGCCGCGCTGGCGCGGCTCGACCACGCGCCGCCGTGGTTGGTGGCGCACTCGCTTCGCAGCTACCTGTGGGGCGCGCTCCTGGCCGTTCGCGACGGGACCGCCTTCGACCACGAGCTGGCGTTCACCGCGGCGGCGCTGCACGACCTGGGCTTGACCTGCGTGGGGCCAGAGCCCTGCTTCGCGCATCGAGGCGCGGAGCTCGCCCGCGCCACTTGCCTGGCCGCCGGGGCCAGCGCGCGACGAGCCGCCGAGGTGGCGGACGCGATCTGCCAGCACCTCAACGTCAGCCCCACCGGGACCGCGGAGGCCAAGCTCGTGCGCGCTGGCGCCGGCTATGACGTGGTGGGCGACCGCTTCTTCGACCTGCCGCGCGCGCTGCGCCGCGAGGTCCTGACACGATCTCCGCGCGACGGCTTCGCCGAGCACCTCCAGGCCGCGCTGGCCGCAGAGGCCGGCCGCCAGCCCCAGACCAGGATCGCCTTCCTGTGCAGCGCGATGCGCTTCCCGGCGCTCATCGCCCGCGCGGATCGCTGGTTCGCCCGCGAGCTCGCGGCGCCCGCCGGGGCGCTGCCGTGAGCTCGCTCGGCGTCACCTTCGTCGGCACGGCGACCACGATCCTCGAGCTCGCCGGCCTCCGCTTGCTCACCGATCCGGTGTTCGACCCGCCGGGCGCCACCTACGAAGCGGTCAAGGGCCCGCTCGGCGCGCTGACCAAGTACACCCGGCTCGCCGGCCCCGCGCTCAACGCCGCGCAGGTGGGCCCCATCGACGCCGTGCTGCTGAGCCACGACCACCACGGCGACAACCTGGATCCGGCCGGCCGCCAGCTCTTGCCCAGCGCCAAGGTCGTGCTCACCACCGTCGCTGGAGCCCGCCGACTCGCGCGCCGCGGCGCCAGCAACGCCGTCGGGCTCGTCGCGGGACAGGTTCACCGCCTCGGCGAGCTCGAGATCGTCGCCGCGCCAGCGCGCCACGGCCCCCCTGGCACGCAGTGGATCACCGGCCCGGTCATCGGCTTCTTCTTGCGCTGGCCCGGCGGCACCGCCTACGTCAGCGGCGACACGCTGTGGCACCGCGCGCTCGCCGACTTCGCCCGGACGCACGTGCCCCAGGTCGCGCTGATCCACGTCGGCGCCGGGCGCTTTCGCGCGTCGCTGGGCCTTCGCTACTCGGCGAGCGCGAAGGACGTGGTCGCGGTGGCGCGCGCGTGGCCGGCCGCGATCCTCGCGCCCATCCACTACGAAGGCTGGTCCCACTTCTCACAGGGCCGCGCCGAGCTCGCGCAGCGACTTGCGCGCTACGGGCTGGCGCCACGGCTGCGCTGGCTCACGCCGGGTTGTCGGGAGTCGCTCCTTGCCTGAGCTCCTTCGCCGCGCCTTCGCCGCGCTTTCGCCGCGCCTTCGCCGCGCTTTCGCCGCGCTTTCGCCGCGCCGCGGCCCGAGGCGCCTGCCGCGCCGGGCGCGCCCGCCGCGCCACCTCGGCCGCCAGCTCGCCCAGCCGCCGCCGCAACGCGACCGGCTCGATCACCTCCAGCTCCGGCCCCACGCCAAGCAGCAGCAGCGCCGCGTGCTCGACGGACTCGATGGGCAGGCTCAGCTCGGCCCATCCATCGGCGCCGGGCGCGAGCGCGGCCGCGGCGGCCTTGGCCGCGTAGGCGCCGAGCTGCGACAGGCGCTCGATGCCCGCCGCCGAGGCTCGCAAGCGCGCCGTCTCGCGGCGCAGCGACGCCTCGAAGCGCTGCAGCTCCGCGGCCCAGAATGACGCCAGGTCGAAATCCGCGGGACGAGCGAACTCGCGCGGGGTGGCGGCCAGCTCGAGCATGCTGCTCACCTTGAAGATGCGGACCTTGCGGCCGCCCCGCGCCACCAGGTACCAGGCCCCGGCCTTGAGCACCAACCCCAGCGGCTCCACGGTGAAGTCACGCACCCCCGTCCAGCTCTGGTACTTCATCGTCAGCGCGCGCTGATCGAGCACCGCGCGGGCGACCACCGGCAGATGCACCACGGGCTCGGCGTGGCGATACCACTCCACCGGGTCCAGATGAAACCGCGCGCTGAGCCGCGCCGCCTCGTTGCCTTGCGGCCCAGGCAGCGAGGCCAGCACCTTTCGCCCCGCGGCGACCACCGCGCGCCCCATGCCCAGCGCCGCCGCCGGGCCCGGCATGCCGATGAGAAACAGCGCCTCTGCTTCCTGGTTGAGGAGGCCGGTGAGCCGGGTTCGATAGCCATCGAGGAGCTGGTATCCACCGCCTGGCCCGGCCTCGCTCTGCACCGGGATCCCGGCCCCGCCGAGGTCGTCCAGATCGCGATAGATCGTCCGCACCGAGACGCCCAGCTCGCTGGCCAAGGTCTCGGCGTTGACCCGGCCGCGCACCTGCAGCGCCATCACGATCGAGAGCAGCCTGGTGGCGCGCACGCCTCGACTCTGCCAGAAACCAGGCGCGCCCGCGCCGATGCCTCCAGCTACTCTGGAACGACGTGGGCCATGGGCACCCAGATGGTCTCGCCGGAGGAGCCCACCTCGAGCTCGTAGTAGCCAGACAGGAGCTGCCGCACGGTGGCGGACTGCATGAGGCCATGGGGCCCCGGCACCAGCACGCGCTTGCCGGGCTCCACCTTGACCAAGATCTCGCCAGAGGTGACCTGGCTATCGCCGATCCTCGCCCCGATCGCGAGGATCGAGCTGCGCGCGTCGGCCGCGCTCGGCTCGGACGCAAGGCGCGCGCCGCTGGGAGTGGAGCCCTCTGCGGAGCGAAGCTCCGGTGGCGGTGTGGCGGCGGGGGCGGCCGCGGCCGGCCGCTTGGGCGCCGGAATGGAGGGCAGCGGCGGCGGCAGCGTGTCCGCGCTCCGCCGCGCCGGCGGCTTGGCCGGCGCCTCTCGAGGCCTGGGCGCGATCGATCCGGACGTCACGCCGCTCACCGGCCCCGAGCCCCCCTCGGCCGCAGCGGCAGCCCCGCCGGAGATCGCCCCGGCGGCGCCGGACACCACGCCGGAGGCGACACCGGAGACCACGCCGGAGGCCACGCCGGAGGCGACGCCAGAGGCGACACCGGAGACCACCCCAGAGGCGACGCCGGACGCGCCCCCGGACACCACGCCAGACGCGCCCCCCGCTCCGGCGCGGTCGGCGCCAGGCACCACCACCGCCGCCATGCCGCGCAGCGTGTCCTGGCGGACCACAGACTCCGGCACCGCGGGCGGGCGGGGAGGCTCCGGTTCCCAGCCGTTGACGATGATCGAAGGTTCGCCCACGGGCACCTGCGCTGCGTCGTCGTAGATCCGGGGCGCCGCGGCTGGCTCGGCCGGCACTGGCGACGGAGACCGAGGCTGTCCGTGCAAGAAAGGCGGAGGCTGCGGAGGCTGCGGAGGCTGTGAGCTGGGCACCGCGTAGACCGGCGGGGTCCCTTGCTCTGCGTGCGTGGGGTAGACCGCCGCAGGCTGCGCAGGCAGCGGCTGCGAAGGCCGCGAGCCGTACGCGGGCGCCGCCAGCTCCGGCCTCGCCGGCGGAGAGACCTGGGTGACCCGGCCGTCATTGGCCTCGATGTACAAGCGGCTTATCTGGGTCAACTCGACGCCGAACACCGCGCCTGCGGTCGGATTGTATGAGGAGATCTCCGCGAGGATCTCCGGCAGCAACGAGGGCTCCGTGATCGCAGAGATCGTCCCGGCCAGCACGACGCGCCGGGTGAGGAGCCGAGCCACCATGCGCTCCACGCTGCGCGAAACGCTGCGGCGGATCCCGTCGTCGATGGAATCAAACGGCAGCCCGATGAACTGCGCGATCAGCACCCCGGGATCCGAGCAGCGCACCAGCACGGAGCCGGAGGCGCGAATCCAGATCGGCTGTCGCGTCGACGGCAGCGCGAAGCGGGTGATCATGTCGAACTCGACGTCCACCGCGCCAAACGAGACGAAGTACGCCGCCACCGGGCGGCTGGGATCCGGAGAGCGCCAGAGGTGCCGCCCAGGCCCGAGCCGATCGCCCACGGTCCACGCTGGGCACATCACCACGTGCTCTTCATCGCCGCAGGCAACCTCGCACTCCAGCCCAATAGGAAAGGGCCAAGCGTAAACGAGATTCCCCGCCGCGAATGCATCGCGTGCGATGACCGGCATCACCTGCCGATACTACAGGATCTGCTGTGCCCTCGCGCGCGTACCAGAGCCGGATCTATCAAAGATCTATCGCGCACTTCGCGACAACCTGGAGAGCGTTGGGCAAGACAACCCCCAAAGGGTACGTCACGAGCCCAGCGATTCTTCCCCAGCAAACTCCTCCGACCCATCTTCGCGTCGAGCGACCGGGTGGATCCGGACCTTGCGGACCCGCCGGGCCGAGGCCTCGATGATCTCCAGCACCGTGCCATCCTCGGTGGACAGCCGCTCTCCAGCCTGCGGAATGGCGTGGGCCAGAGACATACATAGCCCCGCGATCGTCGTTTGATCCCGGCCCACCGGCAGATCCAGGTGAAGCTCCCGGTTGACCTTGCGGACCGCGGCCCAGCCCTGGGCCAGCGCGGTGCCGCCCGGCTCGCGGGTCACGAACGACTCCGGGACGTCGTCCTCGCTGAAGATGTCCCCGACCAGCTCCTCGATGAGATCCTCGATGGTGACGAGCCCAGCGAGGCCGCCGCTGTCGTCCACCACCACCGCCATCTGCGTGCGGTGCCGTTGCATGTCGCGCAGCAGATCGACCGCGTGCGTTCCCTCCTGCACCTTGTAGGGGGGCCGCAGGATGTCTTCGAGCAGGATGAGCCCCTTCTCCCAGGCCAGCGCGAGCACGTCGCGCGCCACCACGTAGCCGACGATGTTGTCCATGTTGCCGTCGTAGATCGGCATCCGGCTGTGGCCCTGCTCCAGGATCACGCGCTGGACCTCATCGGCCGGGGCGCCGCGGCGCAACGCCACCACGCGCGTGCGCGGCACCATCACCTCCGCCACCGTGACCTCGCCAAAGCCCAGCGCGCGCGACGCGATCTCGCTGGCGCGTGGATCGACGGAGCCGGTCTTGGCCGCTTCTTCGACGAGCTGCTGCAGCTCGTCCTTGGACAGGCGCGCCTCGGTGAAGGTGGTCCGGTCCCCGAAGAACCGCAGCACCAGGTTGCTGGCAGCGGTCAGAAACCACACCAGCGGGCGCATCACCCGCGCCAGCGAGAGCATGGGCCGCGCGACGAAGAAGGCGTACTGATCGGAGAACCGCAGCGCCAGCGACTTGGGCACCAGCTCGCCCAGCACCAGGCCCAGCACCGACAGCAACGCGATGACCGCGCCGAACGCGACCTCGTCGGAGTAGTCGCCAAAGCCCATCGCTTCACAGGTGGGCGTGAGCGACTTCGACATCTTGGCGCCGCCGAACGCCGCGGCGGCGGTGCCGACCACGGTGATGCCGATCTGCACGGTCGCCAGGAAGCGCTCCGGGTGATCCCGCAGCGACTTGACCGCCAGCGCGCGCCGGTCACGGCGGCGCACGAACTCCTGCAGCCTGGTCTTGCGGATGCTCAAGACCGCGATTTCGGCGCCCGCGAACAGGCCGTTGGCGAGCATCAGCGCCACGATGATCAGCAACTCGGAGGCCATTTCGCCACCGGCACCATACACCAACGACCTCGACGAGTCTTGCCCCTCGCCCGCTACGTCGCGGCGCGCCGCGGGTGGTCGACCGCCAAGGCCGCCAGTGCCGCGCGCGCGGGACTTGCGATATCCTCAGGGCGCCGCATGTCGATCCGCTATCGCCCGCCCCAGCCCAGGAGCTCGGGGTACATCACCGCCGAAGGGGCCAGGCGCCTGCGCGCGGAGCTCGACCAGCTCTGGACGGTGGAGCGCCCGCGCGTGACCCAGGAGGTCGCCGACGCCGCGGCCCAGGGAGATCGCTCGGAGAACGCCGAGTACATCTACGGCAAGCGGCGCCTGCGAGAGATCGATCGACGGGTCCGCTTCTTGAGCAAGCGCCTCGACGACATCACCGTCGTCGACGAGCCGCCCAGCGACCGCTCGCGCGTGTTTTTCGGCGCCTGGATCACCGTGGAGGATGAAGATGGCGACGCCGCCCGCTACCGCATCGTCGGCGCGGATGAGCTCGACACCGAGAGCGGGCACATCAGCATCGACTCACCGGTGGCGCGCGCCCTGCTGGGCAAGCGAGAGGGCGACGAGGTCCTGGTCCACCGGCCCAAAGGCAGCGCGATGATCACCATCGTGCAGGTCTCCTACGACGCGCCAGGGCCGCCATGAGCCGCGGCCTGGGCTCGTGGCGCCGCGCGAGCCCAGCGCATCGCCAGGACGGACTCGCGCCACGGCCTGAGCCGGTGGAGTTGCCGCCGGCCTGGCGCCGCTACGCGGGCGCGCGCTCACGCTGGCGCGGCGGCTCGCAAGTCCGCGTGCTCCGGGGAGGCGCCGAGACCTTCCCGGCCCAGCTCGGCGCCATCGCCTCCGCGCAGCGCTCGGTGTGCCTGGAGATCTACATCTTCGAGGAGGATGCCATCGGTCGCCGGTTCATCGACGCGCTGTGCGAGCGCGCTCGCGCTGGCGTCGAGGTCCGGCTGCTCTTTGACGCGGTGGGCTCGTTTGGCCTGTCGGCCACCGCGCAGGATGGCATGCGCGAAGCCGGCGTCGAGATCGTGGAGTTCCACCCGATCGCGCCGTGGCGCAAGCGCTGGAACCTGTCGCACCGGGACCACCGCAAGATCCTCGTCGTGGACAACGAGGTGGCCTTCGTGGGCGGCCTCAACATCGGCGAGGAGTACGAGGCGGCGGCGGCCGGGGGCGGCGACTGGCACGACATGCATTGCTCGCTGCGCGGCGCCATCGTGCTGGACCTGGCCCGCTGCTTTCGCCGCACCTGGGTCGCCAACGGCGGCAAGGACTACCCAGCGCCGCCGCGCGGCGACTCCGTCGCGAACGTCTCGGAGCCGGGCTACGCGCGGATGATCGACAACGCGCTGCGCAAGCGCCGCCGCGCCATCCGCCGCGCCTATCTCGACGTGATTCACGCCGCGCAGCACGAGGTGCTGATCAAGAACGCGTACTTTCTCCCGGACCGGGAGCTGCGGCAGGCGCTGGGCCGCGCGGTCAACCGCGGCGTGGAGGTGTCCGTGATCGTGCCCGGCAGCTCCGATGTCCGGCTGGTCGAGTGGGCGGGGCTGTATGTCTGCCGGCAGATGTCCAAGCTGGGCGTCAAGGTCCTGCGCTGGGGTGGCGTGATGATGCACGCCAAGACCGCGGCGATCGACGGCGTGTGGTCCACCATCGGCAGCTACAACCTCGACGCCCGCAGCCTGCGCTACAACCTGGAGATCACGGTGGAGGTGCTGGACGCTGGCGTCGGCGGCGAGCTGGCGCGCCAGTTTCACGACGACGCCACCACCTGCGAGCCCTTCACCGAGGCGGTGTGGCGGGCCCAGCCGTGGTGGCGAAGAGCGCTCGCCAACCTGGCGTACCGGCTGCGCGGCTGGCTCTGACAGGCGCACGAGTTTCGCGTGGACGGCGCCGGGGAACCTTGCGAGGCTGTGCGCATGGACGAACCTGCACCGCCCGCCGCCAACGCCGCGGCGCTCATCAACCAGCACCTGGGCGGCTGGAATCGCATCATGGGGCTCTCCTTTGTCACCGCCACCGCGAGCTTGATCGTCGGCGAGTTGACCATCGGCGACCAGCACCTGCAGCCGTACGGCATCGTGCACGGCGGCGTCCACGCTGGCATCATCGAGGCCGCGTGCTCCACCGGCGCCGCGATCTACTCCGCGCCGCTGGGGCAGTCGGTGGTCGGGCTCGAGAACTCGACCTCCTTTCTGCGCGCGTGCCGCGGCGGGAAGCTGCGGGTGACCGCGCGCCCGGTGACCCAAGGCCGCCGCTCGCAGGTCTGGGAGGCGACCGTCGAGGACGACGCCGGCAAGGCGGTGGCCACCGGGAGGGTCCGGCTGCTGTGCCTGGAAGCTGGGGTAAAGCTCGCCGGCGCCACCGTCGCGGTCGGAGGCTAGAACACGCCGCCGACCCAGTTGCGACGCTCGGTGGCCGACGCGGTGGCGCGCAAGGAAAGCGGAGCCTGAAGGGTTGTTCGAAGTGTGACTTGTTGTCACACTTCGAACATGGTCGGCGTCGGTCCCCTCTGGAGCGCTCTGTCCGCGGTGCTTTCGCGCCGAGGATATGGCCTGGCGTGGGCCGTCGGCGACGCCCGCCTGGAGCACGAGGTGCTGCGAGTCCCGATGGCAGGCGTGCGAGCGGCGGTGATCACGGGACCAGACCAGCCCAGCTCCCCGCGCTCGGCCGCCACAGCATCCATGGAGCACGCGCTCCTCGAGGAGCTGGTCCGCGAGCTCCTGGAGACGGCGGAGAACGTCGGAGAGCACGCCGAGCTGCCCCTCCCTGAGCCCCCGCGCGGGTCCGAGCCGGAGCTGCCCAGCGCCGCGGCGGCCGTGCGCACCGGGGAATTTCACGAGCTCATCGGCCGCGCACCGGCGATGCTGGAGCTGTACCGGCTGATCGATCGCATCGCCAGCTCGGACACCACCTCCGTCTTGATCCAGGGGGAGAACGGCACCGGCAAGGAGCTGGTGGCGCGCGCCATCCACCTGCGCTCGCCGCGCCGTCATCGCGGCTTCGTGGCGACCAACTGCTCGGCGTTCAACGACAACCTCCTCGACTCCGAGCTGTTTGGCCACAAGCGCGGCGCCTTCACCGGCGCCGGCGCCGACAAGGCGGGGCTCTTCGAGGTCGCCGATCAGGGCACGTTCTTTCTCGACGAGATCGGCGACATGTCGCCCTCCCTGCAAGCCAAGGTGCTCCGGCTCTTGCAGGACGGCACCTACTATCGGGTCGGCGACACCGAGCCGCGCCGCGCCGATGTGCGGATCATCGCGGCCACCCACCGAGATCTGGCGACGATGGTGCGAAGCGGAGAGTTTCGCGAAGATCTCTATTACCGGATCAACGTCATCAACGTGGTGGTGCCACCGCTGCGAGATCGACGAGACGATCTGCCGCTGCTCATCGAGCGGTTCCTGGAGCGCCTGCGCCCCAGCGGCGGCGCCTCGGCCGGCTCTCCCGGAGTCCAGCGCCTGTCTGCTGCCTGTATCCGCCGGATGGCAGAGTACGGATGGCCGGGCAACGTGCGCGAGCTGGAGAACGAGATCGAGCGCCTGGTGGTGCTGGCTGGCAACGCCGACACCATCGACGCTGACCTGCTGACCCCGCGAATCCGCGACGCCGCACCAAGGACCGGTCCTCAGAATCCGGAGTCGTTGCCGGAGGCCATCGAGGCCCTCGAGCGCGAGATGATCGCCACCGCGCTGCAGAAGCACCATGGCAACAAGAGCCGAGCCGCGCAGTCGCTCCAGGTGTCCAGGCGAAACTTGATCCGCCTGGTGCAGAAGTACGGCCTCGATCCGACCGACTGACCCCGTCAAGGGCCCTGCCGTCGGGCGGCCGGGGCGGGCCTGGACACCCTGGACACCCTGCACACCCTGCACACCCTGCACACCCTGCACACCCTGCCAGGACGACGTCACTGATCCCGCGCGCCGTCCGGACCACCGCAGGCAAGGACCTGGCGATAGTTGCCGCAGGCCTCCGTATCGAGCTGGCCGGCCGGCAACGCGACCAGACAAGCGCGCACGCTCGGCTCACACACCGCGGGCCAGACCTCCCGCGGATCCTGGCGGGTCAAGCCCAGGCGGATCACTCGCACCTGCAGGGTGGCGGCGCGCTCGAGAATTTTCGGCCCACGAGTGGCGCGCGCGCGCACCGTCGCGGGCGCGTTGCGCAGCGTCTCGGCCAGCAGATCAAACGACCAGCCCAGGCGCAGCTTGCCGGTGGGCAGCGGGTCTTGCGTGGGCACCGGCGCGCTGATCACGGAGACCTCCCACCCCGGCTCCACGGCTAGCCGTCCGCGATACTGCACGTCCCCGGCGACCCACGCTGGCTTGACGGCAGCATAGAAGCGGATGCGCCCGTTGCCGCCCAGCGCTGGCTCCACCGTGAGGCGAGGCCGGAACCACACCGCAGCCTCCACCTGAGCGCCACCGGCGAGCTCGAAGGTGAGAAACAGCGGCATGCCAGAGATCATGGTGTTTTGCTCCGAAGGATCTCGCAGCACGATCTCGAACGAGCGCGGTCCGGTCAGCTCGACCTGCGCGAAGGGATCATCCGGAACCCAGCCGCGGACGCTGGCCAGGTCCACGCTGGTGCGGCCTTGAGCTCGCCACACCGAGCCGCCGTCCGACATGGACAGCTCCACGTGAGGCGATAGCGACACGGACAGCTCCGGCAAGCTCGCCTCGAGCGACCTTGGCGGCGCACCAGCAGCCTCAGCGAGACGTGACATGGCGGCATCGTCGTCGATCTCGCCGACCTCCACGGCGGCCAGCGGCGACAAATCAGCGTCCGCGCGAGCGCAGGACGAGAGCAGAAACAGGGCGGTCAGCAAGGTGAAGTGGCGCATGACCTGGGCCATCGCAACCGCCGTGCCTGCGCCTTCGCGCTCC
>JADJJK010000005.1 GCA_016706545.1 Myxococcales bacterium | reverse complement strand
GGCGTGATCCACGTCGGCAACGCGTTCGGCGAGCTGTTCACCGGGCAGGCCCACCTGGGCGCGATGCCGGCCACCGCGCGCCCGGCGCTGTGGGGCGTGCCGGCGATGCGGCACGAGGCCGCGTGCGCGTCTGGATCGATCGCGCTGCTGGCGGCGCTCGCCGGCCTGGAGGCGGGGCACCACGAGGTCGCGCTGGTGCTCGGCGTCGAGCAAGAGCGCAACGTGCCGGGGGAGCAAGCTGCGCGGTTTCTCGGCGCGGCGGCGTGGGCCGGCCATGAGGGGCAAACCGCGCGCTACCTGTGGCCGCACATGTTCTCGCAGCTCGCCGACGTGTACGCAGAGCGCTTCGGGCTCGACGACCGCCACCTGGCCGCGCTCAGCCGCAAGAACCTCGGCAACGCGCGCGCAAACCCGCTGGCCCAGACCCGCGGCTGGACGATCTCCGAGGCGACCTTCGCCGCGGACGACGCGCAGAACCCGCGCATCGAGGGCCGGCTACGCCGCTCCGACTGCGCCCAGGTCACCGACGGCGGCGCGGCGCTCATCCTCGCGTCCGCGCCCTTCGCCGAGCGCTGGGCCCGCGCGCGCGGCCGGTCGCTCGCCAGCACCGCGCAGATCAGGGGCTGGGGCCTGTCCACGGTGGGCCTGCCGCTCGAGCCCAAGCTGGCGCGCAGCGCCGCCGGCGGCCTGGTGTTCCCGCACGTCGCGGCGGCGTTTCAGCAGGCCTGCGCGCGCGCGGAGGTCACGCTCCACGAGCTCTGCGGCGTGGAGGTGCATGACTGCTTCACCATCACCGAGTACATGGCGCTCGATCACCTGGGGCTGACGCCGCCCGGGCAAGGGTGGCAGGCCATCGAGGACGGGCGGATCGAGCGCACGGGCGCGCTGCCGGTGAACCCGAGCGGCGGCCTCATCGGCGGGGGCCATCCGGTGGGCGCCACCGGCGTCCGCATGGTGCTCGATGCCAGCCGGCAGGTCACCGGCCGCGCCGGCGCCTGCCAGGTGGACGGCGCGCACACCTTCGCCACGCTCAACCTGGGCGGCAGCGCCACCACGGTGGCGAGCTTCATCGTCGGCGCCCGCGCCGCCGGATAGCCGCGAGGCGTCGCGTTGTCGGCGCCGAGCAGATCGAGTACGGTGAGCGTCATGCAGGTCAAGGTCATCGATCGCTTGCCAGATCGCTTGCCACCCGATGACGACCATCCGTACCGCACCGGCGCCTGGCGGCCGACGTTCACCGAGCACGACGCCGAGGAGCTCGACGTGCTCGAGGGCAAGGTGCCCGAGGAGCTGTGCGGCAGCTACCTGCGCAACACCGAGAACCCGGTGATGCCGTCGCTGGGTCGTTACCACCCCTTCGATGGCGACGGCATGCTGCACGCGGTCCGGTTCGCGGGCGGGCGCGCGTCGTATCGAAACCGGTTCGTGCGCACCGCGGGGCTCGAGGCGGAGCTGGCGGCCGGCGAGCCGCTGTGGGCCGGCATCATCGAGCCACCGTCGAGGTCGCTGCGCGACGGCTGGGGCGCGCGCGGCAAAATGAAGGACGCCTCCTCGACCGACGTGGTGGTGCATGCTGGCCGCGCGCTGACCACGTTCTACCAGTGCGGCGACGTCTACCAACTCGATCCGGACACGCTGGCGCAGCTCGGCCCCGCCGCGTGGGCGCCAGCGCGCGGCGTCTCGGCGCACACCAAGCTGGATCCGCGCACCGGCGAGCTCTTCTACTTTGGCTATGGCGCGCAGGCGCCGCACCTGTGGTTCGGCGTCGTCGACGCGCACGGCCAGCGGGCGTTCCAGCAAGACGTCGCGCTGCCGGGGCCGCGGCTCCCGCATGACGTCGCCTTCACCGAGCACTACGTGGTGCTAAACGACCTGCCGCTGTACTGGGAGCCAGAGCAGCTCGCCAAGGGCATCTATCGGCCGCGCTGGCACCCGGAGCTGCCGTCGCGCTTCGCGGTGATCCCGCGCAGCGGCGGCGAGCCCCGGTGGTTCGAGGCCGCGCCGACGTACGTGCTGCACTGGATCAACGCCTTCGAGGACGGCGACGAGATCGTGCTCGACGGCTACTTCCAGTCCGATCCGGTGCCTCGGCCTGACCCCACTGACGGGCCGTACGCCGGCCTCAAGAAGATGGTGGACCTGTCCTCCATGCAGACGCGCCCGCACCGCTGGCGCTTCGACCTGCGCACCGGCGCGTGCCGCGAGGAGCGGCTGTTTGAAGCCATCAGCGAGTTCCCTTCCATCCACTACGCGCGCCCGGGCCTGCGGCACCGTCACGTGTGGTCGATGACCGCCAAGCCGGGCTGGTTCCTGTTCGACGGCCTGCTCCACATGGACCTCGAGACCGGCGTCGAGCAGCGCTGGCGCTACCCCGACGGCGTGTACGCCAGCGAGTCGCCGATGGCGCCGCGGCCCGGCGCCGCGGGCGAAGATCAAGGCTGGCTCGTGACCTTCGTCAGCGACCTCAACGCCGATCGCTCGGAGGTCCACATCTTCGACGCGGCGCGCGTCGAGGACGGGCCGGTCGCGCGACTGGCGTTGCCGGAGCGAATCTGCGTGGGGACGCACGCCTGCTGGGCGCCGACACGGTGACGGTGGAGGTGGTCATCGCCCTCGGCGTGCGCACGCCGCGCGGCAAGGGCTCGCCACGCGGCGCGCTGCACCAGGTGCCCTCGCTGGCGCTGGTGACCACGCTGCTCGACGCCCTGGTGGCGCGCGGGCTGCGACCCGCCGCGGTGCAAGACGTCCTGCTCGGCTGCGCCACCCAGGTGGACGAGCAAGGCACCAACCTGGCCCGCACCGCGATCCTGGCCGCGGGGTGGGACTGCGCGGTGCCAGGCCTGATGCTCAACCGGTTCTGCGCCTCAGGCATCGAGGCGGTGAGCCTGGCCGCCGCGCGCGTCCGCAGCGGCGAGTCCGAGCTGCTGGTGGCTGGCGGCGTGGAGTCGGTGTCGCGCGTGCCCGCGTTCTCGGACCGCGGGCCGCTCTATCATGACCCCGCGCTGGCGACGCGAGTGGGCTCGATCCACATGGGCGTGGCCGCGGACCTGGTGGCCACGCTCGACGGCGTCACGCGCGACGCGCTGGACGACTACGCCGAGGCGAGCCGCCGCAAGGCCCAGGCAGCGCACGCCGCGGGCGCGTTCGCCGACGCGCTGGTGCCGGTGGCGGGGCTCGACCACGACGAGCTGCTCGACGGAGCCCCTGACCGCGAGGCGCTGCGCGCGCTGCCGCCGCTGTTCGCGGACCGCGCCGACGAGCTGGCGGTGGTGGCGGCGCGCTACCCCAAGGCCGCGCCGCTGCGCCACCTCCACACCAAGGGCAACTCGCCCGCGCTCGCTGACGCCGCGGCGCTGCTGGTCATCGGCGAGCGCGGCGCGGTGGAGCGCGCGGGGCTGGTGCCGCGCGCCCGGGTGCTTGGCTCGGCGAGCTGCGCGGTGGAGCCGGTGATCATGCTGACCGCCGGCCAGCTCGCGCTGGAGCGCGCGCTCGAGCGCTGCGGCCTGGCGCCGCGCGACCTGGCGGTGGTCGCGTTCGCCGAGGCCTTCGCGGCGCTGTGCCTGCGCCTGCAGGCCGCGCTCGATCTCGACCATGACAGGCTCAACCCGCACGGCGGCACCATCGCACTTGGCCACGCCTTCGGCGCCACCGGCGCCATCCTGACGCTCGACGCGGTCGCCGCGCTCTCCCGCCAGGGCGCGCGCTACGGCGCGGTGGCGGTCAGCGGCGCCGCTGGCCTTGGCGCCGCGCTGATCCTCGAGCGCGTGGCCTGACGGCAGGCGCCGCTCGAGGCGCGCGCGGCCCCACGCTCGCTTGCGCGGCCAAGCGACCTGCCGGCGCGTGGCGTACGCGGCTACTGTCCATGGACCGTCGTCACGCCAGCGACGACGCGGCAAGTGCGCGGAGAGAGCCACCTACGCCGAGGCCCGCGGCTTGCTCTTGGCTTTGGCCATGCCCACGCCCTCTGTCACGCCTTCTGTCACGCCTTCTGTCACGCCCTCTGCCACGCCCTCTGTGCTGCCGACAAATCTTATCCTTGGCCCTGCGGCGAGCCAGCAAGGGGTCACCGCGATCCCGCTCTACGCGGCGCCGCCTACTCGCCCCTTGCCCTATCTGCTGTGCGCGCAAGCGCTGGCCAAGCGCAGCCTCGTGCTCACCGAGCTGGGCGAGGTGGATCGCTTGCACGCGCAGAACCACAGCCGCGCGCCGGTGCTGCTGCTCGAGGGCGACCACCTGCTCGGCGCGCGGCAAAACCGCACCATCATCGCCTCCACGCTGCTCGGCGGCCGTGGCGCCGCGGCGCTGCCGGTGGCGTGCGTGGAGCGAGGCCGCTGGAGCGGGCCGTCCGAGCAGTTCGAGGCGGCGGCCACCGTGGCGCCCGCCTCCGTCCGCCGCATCGTCAAGACGTCGGTGACGCGCTCGATGCTGCGCCAGCACACAGGCGGCGTGGCTGCCGGCGACCGGGTGGCGAACCAGGACGCCATCTGGCAGGAGATCGCCGCTCAGCAACGGCGCCTGCGCGTACAGTCTGCCACCTCATCGCTGGCCCACAGCTTCACCGAGCGAACCCGCGACGTGAGCGCGATCTCCGCGGCGCTGCCGTACCCGGAGGCCGCGCGTGGCCTGGCCCTGGCGCTGGGAGACGAGCTCCTGTCGATCGACCTGTTCGATCAGGAGCGCACCTGCCGCCACTACTGGCCGCAGCTCGTGGCCGGCGCCGCGCTGGAGGCGCTGGGCCGCCCGAGCCGACGCGACGCGACGCAGGTGCCAGCGCACCTGCGGGTGCTGCTGGACCGGCTGGCGGTCGCAGCGTGGCAGCGAGTGCCGCCGGTGAGCGAGGGCCAGGAGCTGCGCGTCGAGCTCGATGACCTCGCCGCGTCCGCGCTCCTCTCCCAGGGGCACCTCTTGCACCTCGGCGTGGTCACCGCGGTGATACGTTCGCGGCCCAAGCCCGTGCGCCATGACCTGCCGACCTCGCTCGCCGCGCGCTATCGCGTGCTGTCCCGCATCGGCGCGGGTGGCGCCAAGGAGGTGTTTCGCGCGGTCGAGCTCGCGTCCGGAAAGGACGTGGCTATCGCGCGGATCCCAGGGGTGCTGGCGCACGAGCTGGAAGAAGAGGCCGCGCTGTCGCGCAAGATCGGCGGTGGCCACACGGCCGAGGTGTACGAGTACCTCGTCGACGAATACGACGACGGCTACCTGGTGATGGAGCACTGCGGTGGGCCGAGCCTGGCACAGCTCGCCGGCGCGGGGCTCTCGGTGCAAGAGGCAGGTCCGCTGCTCTTGGCGTTCGCGCGCGCGCTGGCCGCGATCCACCAGGCCCAGGTGTTGCACCGCGACATCAAGCTCGAGAACGTGTTGCTGTGCAGCAGCGACCCAGCGCCCCGGCTCAAGATCATCGACTTTGGCGTGGCCGCGCGAGCGCGCCGGCAGACCACCGACGTGGGGCCGCTGCCATTTCGCGGCACGTTCCCATACATGGGGAGCGAGGTCCTGCGCGGAGAGAGCCTGGACGCTCGCGCTGATGTCTTTGCGTTCGGCGTGTGCTGCTACCGGCTCTTGACCGGCGAGTTCCCGTTGCCGCCGCAGGACACCGAGTCGACCTTCGACTACCTGCAGCGGCTACGGAGCGTGACGCGGCACGACGTCTCCCGGCTGCCGCGCTTGCCGGCCGCGGCGGCGGTGATGATCTCCCGCATGCTCGAGATGCAGCCGGAGCCAAGGCCGTACATGCCCGAGGTGCTCGCCGCGTTCGAGCACGCTTTCGGCGCCCTGCCGCTGCGCATCCCGCCGAGGGCGGCGGCAGGTCCTGGCGGGCCCAGCACGCCACCTCCGCCGTGGCCGTGGCCAGGCAGCACGCCACCGGGCGAGCTGTTGCCGCTGTGGTGGCGCGTGCCGGTGGCAGTGGCCGCGCCGGAGCACGTGATCGTGGCGCCCTGCGCGCACGCGCCGCTGATCGTGCTGTCGCCGGGCAGGGAGAGCACCAGCGTGGCCGCGTTCGGCGACGGTGGGCGCGAGCGCTGGCGCATCCAGGTGCCGGGCCGGCTCACCGCCGGCCTCCGCGCCGATCTCGACGGCGACGGCCTGCGCGAGCTGTACCTGGCAGGGGAACATCACCTCGCCATGGTGACCGCGCGTGGGGAGCTGCGGTACGCCCGCGCCCGCGCAGATCGAGAGGGCGCCGCGCGCGGCGACCGCAGCGACAGCGGCCTCGCCGCCGGCGACCGCGACGCCAGCGGGCTCCTCGAGCTGTCGCGCCCAACCGCGCCGGGCACTCCGACGCTGATGGCCATCGCCGATGCCCACAGCCCGCGCCTGGTGCTCGACGGCCGCGCGCTGGAGCCGCGCACCGGGCGCGACACCGGACCGCTGCCGTTTGCGTACGAGGGAGATGGGAGGCAGCTCGTGGAGGCGCGCGAGCTGACCGGCATCTCCTACAACGGTCACGCGCTGCAGGCGTTTCGCGGTAGCCGTGGCACCGGCGCGGCCATCGTGCAACATCCGGGCGCGACCCAGTTCACCGTGGCGCAGCTCGAGACCGCAGGCCCGCGCGTCCAGCTCGCGGTGTACGGCCCCGGTGGGCGGCGCCTGCACGCGCTCCCGGTGACGACCTGCGAGGTCCCCACGGGAGACCGCCTCACCATCTCCCAGCTCGCCGCGCATCCGCTCGTCGATCCGATCCACGCGCCGCTGGCGCTGCTCGGCGAAGGTGGAGCCGCGGTGGTGATCACGCCGCTGCTCGCCACCGCGCCGTGGTTGCCGTCGACCCTGGCCGCGTTCCTCTTGCCGGCGGGGCGCGAGCTGTGGCGTGTGCAGCTCTCCGCCACCAACGCCCGCGTCTTGCTCGCGGATCTCGATGGCGATGGCAAGCCGGAGCTGGCGGTGGGCACGGGCGAGTACCTGAGCCTGTACGAGCCGTGGACGGGGGCCACCGCGATGCCGCTGCCTTGCCGCGGTCTACCGGTGGCGTTTGGCGATCCGTTCGGCGGCGGCGTGGCCTGCCTCATCACCGCGTCGGCCGACGGGATCGAGGTGCGGCGCGGCGCCGCCTGCCGGCCGCTGGCGATGCAGTGGAGCGGTCCACGCGGTGATCTGTGGCGCACCGGCACCGTGACGCGCGCCGGCACACCGGTGGGACCGATCTGAGGCACGTGCGCCAGCGCGCGTGCGTAAGCGCGCGGCGCCACGCGAGCGCTCACATCCCGAGTTGCCGCATCCGCAAGCGAAGGCCGCGCGGGCTCACGGCGAGCCGCGCCGCCATGGCGGTCAGGTCGTCGCCCACCTCGACGCGACACGCGACGATCTCCTCCCGCGCGAGGTCCTTTGCCTTGCGCAGCCCCTTGCTGCGCGCGATCAGCGCGTCCAGGTGCGTGCGCGAGACCCCCAGCGCGGAGGCGGTGCGCGCCAGCGAGAAGCCGTGATCGCGCAGCGTGGCCAGCAGGCGTGCCTCATCGAACGCGCGCGGCGGAGCAGGAGCCACCTCGGGCGTCACCTCGGGTGCTGACGCCCTCGCCGCGCGCCCGCCGACCTTCGCCCCCGCCGACGCTGCCCCTAGCGCCGCCAGGGACTCGGCCCGCAGCGGCTTGCCTGTACGCAGGACCTCCGCGAGCTGGCCCGCGGCGCTGCGCAGCTCGCGCACGTTGCCGGGCCAGGGCCGCCGCAGCAGCTCCACCACCGCGCGCGCCGGCAAGCCGAGCTGCGGCGCCGTGGTCTGATCCGCCAGCGCCGCGGGCAGGAGCGGCAGCATGAAGCGCGCGAGCAAGAGCGCCACGTCCACGCCGCGCTCGCGCAGCGGCGGCACGCGCACGACGGTGCCGGCCAGGCGGTAGTACAGCGGCCCGCGAAAGCGCCCATCCGTGATCGCGGCCTCCAGCTCGAGATCGGTGGCGGCGACCACCGACACCGCCACCGCGCGCGGCTGCCCGCCCACCGGCTGCACCTCGCCGCTCTCCAGCGCGCGCAGGAGCATGGGCTGAACCGACTCCGGGAGATCGCCAACCTCGTCGAGAAACAGCGTGCCACCCGCGGCGCGAGCGAAGTAGCCCGGGCGCGCCTGCTCGGCGCCGGTGAAGGCGCCGCGCTCATGCCCAAACAGCTCGGCCGCCGCGGTCGCGGCCGGGATCGCGGCCACGTTGACGGCGACCAGCGGCCCGCGCGCCCGTGGCCCCAGGGCATGTAGCGCGCGCGCCACCAGGTCCTTGCCGGTGCCGGTCTCGCCCTGGATCAGCACCGGCCCGGCCTGGTCGGCGGCCGCGCGCACCTGCGCCCGCAGCTCCGACATCGCCGCGCTGACCCCGACGAGCCCATGGTCCTGCTCCTCGAAGCGCGCGCTGGTGGTGAGCATCAACACCACGCGGTCGCCGAGCCCCAGCGGCACGCCGCGCCGCAGCTCCAGCGCCGAGAGCTTGCGCCTGGCCCCTGCCGCCAGCGGAGCGCCGCCCACCTCCAGCGCCACGCCACCCGGATTGCCGACCTCCATCATGCCGCTGGGCAACCGCCACAGCTCGAAGGGCGTGCGGCTCACGAACGGATCGTCGAGCGGCCCCGCCTCTGCTCCGTCCGCGGTGCGCCAGCTCGGAGCGAGCCGCGACACCTCGGTGAGGCGCGCGTCCAGGTCGAGCCGCTCACCGACCCGCGCGAGCTGAGCATGCCAGGCCAGGACCAGCACCGGCTCCTCGTTGGGCGAGGGGAGCGGCGCGCCCGCTCTCTCGAGCGTGGTCTGGACGAAGCGGGGACGTGCCATACCCGGGCAGCATACGCGCGAACGGGCGAGGGCTCGCACCCAGGTGCAGGCTCGGAGGCGGGCCGGCGACGCCGACCTCGCCGGGCTCGCCAGCACGCGGAGCTGACACAGCCCTTGACCTGGTGGCCGGCCCGCGTCAGGATCTGAACTCCGTCCGTGGGACTTCGGCGCGACTTCCGAAAGTAGCCTTAGAAGCTTCGCAAGCTAGTCGCGTTCTCCACTTCCCGGACGGATTTTGCCTTCCTCTCGCGAGGGCCGCAGAGATGCCATGCACGTCGCAGCATCATCGATCGCCTGCGCCCGGAGCGAATCATGAAGTCCACGTCCCCAAAATCGACGGCTGCCACGCCACACGCCATCCAGGCCGCGCGCGCTGCGCGTGCCGAGCGCGCCGAGCGCGCCGAGCGTGTCGAGCGCGAGGACATGGTGATGTTCATCAACGCCTGCTTCGCCTGCTCCGGCCAGCGCGAGTTCTACAGCGACGCGCGCGGGCAGAGCGTGTCCATCGACTTCTTGCACCAGTACATCCTGGGCAACTACCGGCGGCTCTACGCGCGCGCGCTGGCCGCCGGCATCAATCACTTCAACAAGGCGCAGGTGATCGTCAACCTGCTGGCCAGCGGCAAGGACACCGCCCCCGCGCAGCGCCGCGAGGAGGGCGACCTCATCTACGCCGCCCTGTGCGCGCTGCCCACCCAGCGCGGGTACCGCGTGCTGGAGGCGCTGCGCGAGCGCCGCGTCAACAACCGGAGAGCGCGCGCCATCACCCGGCGATATCTCGCGGAGCGCCAGCGCGCTGGCAAGCTCGAGTTCGAGGCGCTCAAGTACCGCGGCAAGCTGCGCGCGGCGGCTACGCATGTCCACGCCAGGCTGCCGAGCGAGCTGGGCGCGTTTCTGTTCCGCGGGTGGAAGACGCGCTCGTTCACCACGCCGCTCTACGAGCGCTACCGCCAGGCCCACTTCTCCAAGCAGGCGCTCTACGAGCTGCCGTACACCATCGCCGAGGGCTTCGCCGCCAAGCATCGCATCCCGCGCGACGAGTTTCTCGCCGGCATCGCCGCGCAGATGACGCAGACGGAGAAGCTGCGGCTGCAGCGCGCCGGGCAGCGCGAGGACGTCCGCGTCCCGGTGGAGCTGGGCCGCGTTGGGCTGACCCGGCTGGCCAGCTACCTGGTGAGCCTGCCGGTGGCGGAGCGCACACGCCAGCGTGAGGTGCTGGAGGCCGCGGCCAGGTCCGCCGCCGCGCGCGCGCTTGGCCGCACGCCGCGGACGCTCGGCCGCGTGGCCGCGATCCTCGACCACAGCTACTCCACCTCCGGCTCCTCGGAGAAGCGGCGGCGACCGCTGGCCGTGGCCTGGGCGGTGAGCCAGCTCCTGCGCGCGGCCGCGCGCGAGTACCTGCCGGTTTGGACCCCGGGGACGCCTGGGGCACCAGGCGAGCTGGCGCCCGGGCACGAGGGCGCCGCCGCGCCCCGCGTCTTCGACGAGCTGCTGGTGACCGCGCACGGCCAGACCGACCTGGCGACCCCGCTGCTCGCGGCGCTGGAGTGGGGGGCCGAGCTGGTGATCCTCGTCTCCGATGGCCACGAAAACGATCCGCCGCTGGGCGCCGCCGAGATCGCGCGGGTGTTTCGCAAGCGCCTGGACCCAGAGCAGCGCGTCTCCATCATCCACGTCAATCCGGTGTTCGACGCAGAGAACTACGCGCCGCGCGCGCTCGGGCCGGCGCTGCCCACGGTCGGGCTCCGCGACGCCGAGGATCTGCTGACCATGCTCGGCTTCGCCCGCTTCGCCGATGGCTCCGCGCCGCTGGCGGAGCTGGAGGCGTATCTGGAGACGCGCGTGCTGCAGCTCTTGCGGCGCGGCGCGCGCGCCGCGGAGCCGGGCGCTGACCCCGACGCAGACCCAGACGCAGACGCAGACGCAGCACCAGACACAGACGCAGCACCAGACGCAGACGCAGCACCAGACGCAGACGCAGCACCAGACGCAGACGCAGCATCAGACTCCGCCGCCGACGCGACCGACCCGGAGGCGCGCTGATGTCGCGCCCTGCCCTGCTCGACAAGCTCACCTTGCGCGGGCTCACCCTGGCGCCGTCGCAGGTCTGGGGCGGCGTGCGCCTGGTGCCGATCTTGCGCCAGGAGGTGCGCGGCGACCTGCGCCTGGCCCAGCGACGCTATCAAGAGGACGCCATGGTGGTGAGCCTCGACGGCGAGCTCATGGGCGCTGGCATCAAGTATGTCTCCTACGTGCCGCACGGGCTCGTGGTCTCGTGGAGCGACGATGGCAGCGACGCCGCGTTCGGCACCCAGCTTGGAGAGCCGGCCACCGGGCCGCGGCGCGGCGGCCCCGGCGCCGGCGGCGCCAGCAAGGACGGCAAGCGCGTCGACCTCGGCTTTGCCTCGGTGCGCATCGCCCACCGCATGGCGCGGCGCGAGGACGGCAACCGGCTGCGCCTGTTGCCGCTGCACCTGGCGATGGAGGGCTTCCTCGCGCTGTCCTTTGGCGGGCCTCCGGTGGCGTGGGCCGAGTACTCGCGCCGCGCGATCTCCTCGGGGCTAGATCCACGATCGGAGCGCGCGATCCTCGGCGCCTGGCTCCCTGGCTTCGACGACGCGCTGCGCGTGTTCGAGATCCACCAGCGCCAGGTCGGGGTGCTGGTGTTCATCGCGGACTCTCTGGCCTCGGCCTTCGTGGTCTCCCACCCAGAGGACTACGCGGCGCTGCACCGCACGTTGCTCGAGGACTTCTACGGCGACGTGCTGGCCCACTACGGGCTCTACGCCGAGCCGGCGCACATGGCCGCCACCATCGACGATGCCGCCGCCGCGCAGATCACCTCCCTGGCCGAGCTGCGCCGCGCGCTCGAGGACCTGCGCGAGCAATGGCGAACGTTCCATCACGACATGGCGACGGACCTGCTGGGCCGCCCGATCCGCTCCGAGCGCGTCTACCGCGCCGGTCCGTTCCAGCTCCAGCGGTTCGCCACCAGCTTCGACCTTGGCCAGGACAACCACCTGGGCGAGGCCATCGTCCGGGACACCGGCGAGCTCGAGTACCTCAAGACCTTCCGGCTGTCTGCGGCGCAGACCCGGCGCGGCTTTCTGCTGTCCAAGCTCGCCGAGCACCACTGGAACCTCGACGCCACCGCGTCCGCGCTGGGGCAGCGCAAGGACGAGCTCATCCTCCGCCTGGACAACGCCGGCTTTGGATATCTGCTCAAGGACCATGTGCTGGCCGAGGCCCGCCGCCGCAAGTGACCGCCCGACCGCAGCCTTGGCGCTACCGAGCTGCGGCTAGCTGGGCCAGGAGGCGCTTGCCGAGCAGGTACGCATCCCCGGGCCAGCGCGCCGACAGGTACCGCCCATCCTCCACCACGAAGGCGGCGGTGTCGTCGTCGCGCGTCCCCCGGCGAGACAGCTCGCGGGGTCCCCGCTGGAAGTCTTCCTCGCGGGCCAGCGCGGCGGTGACCTCTTGCTCGACGTACGCGGGGTACGTCCGGTAGTACCGGCCGCGCAGCCAGAAGGTCGCCAGGTATGCGCTGCGCTCCATGTACCTGGGCAAGCACGTGGTCCGCAGGCCGTGCAGCACGGAGCGCCCGTCCGCGCGTCGCGCCCGCGCCGCCACCAGGACCCCATGGCAGATCGCCGCCACCGGCTTGTCGGCCGCGAAGAACGCGGCGGTGAGCTGCTGCACTCGCTCGCTGCCCAGGTACTGGCGCATCCCGGGCGCGTGACCGCCGGGCAAGAGCAACGCGTCGAAGTCGGGCTCCTCGCAGGCCGCCCACGCGCGCGGCGTCCTGAACTCCGGCGCCGCCTCGAGCGACCGGTAGAACGAGATCGGCTCTGGTCGCGCCCCCAGCTTGCCGAAGATGACGCCGGTGAGCAGCAGCGGATCGCAGGTCGGGGTTGGCCCGGCCGCGCCCGCCTCGGTGGCGAACACCACGCGGTGTCCGGCCTCGGTCAGGAGCTGCCACGGCACCGCGACCTCGGTGACATCGAAATCGCGATCGGGGAGCGGAACCAGCACGGTGGCCATGAGCCGCGCAGCATATCCGCGGAGCCCGCCGCAGCAAGCCGCCGCCGCGCGTTCATTTGCGACTCACTCCGGCACGCCGTACTGCTCGATCGTGCGACGAGCCCGCCCGTCAGGCCCGTCAGGCCCCGGCCACGGTCACAGCACGCCGCGCACCACGCCGACGACCAGGATGGCCAGCCCCGCGGTGTTGAGCACGGCGTTGATCGACGCCAGCTTCCACCCGGTGGAGCGCTCCGCGAACTGGTCGCCGGTGCGGCGCAGCCAGTTGACGATGCCCGAGAAGTCCTGGAACACCGAAGCGGCCACCAGGAGCGCCGCCGCAGCCGTCGCCAGCGCCGATGGCAGGCGCGCGTACGCCGCGGCGATGCTCAGCGCCAGCAGCAACATCCCCTCCTGGAGCGACACCTCGTGGGCGATGAGCAGCCAGCGATGCGGCTCCATCGGGCCCTTCATCCGATGAGCGGACAAGATCCACCCGAGCAAGAAGGACAGAACCACGTTGGCGAGACCGCCAAGGACAAGGAGCTTGAGCGCTGTGGACACCGGCGCACCTTAGGTTCGCCGCCCCGGCCGCGGCAATGGGCCGAAAGACCCACGCCGCTTACATGACGGGCCCGCTTCCGCGACGAGCGGAGCGCGCCGTCTCTCGCGCTCCGCCGCGGCAGCGCGGTGGCGCGGTGGCGCGGCAGCGCGGTGGCTCGACTGTGGCGGTTCTCCACGCCGCAGGTCCATGCACCGTGGGGAATTCCCGCATCGGACCCGCGCCGCCGCGCGGCGGCGCGGCTGGTGCGCAGACCTCGCTCCTTGGATCCGTGGCACAGCCTCTGCAATGGGCTCGCCTCATGACGTCCCTCCCTCGCTCCTGGCTCCCTCTCTTGATGACCCTGGCCTGCGGCTGCACGACCGACCCTGCTGCGCCCGCGGGAACGGACAGCCTCGCCGCCGCGGTCACCCCGCGCGGCGCGCGCCTGCTGGCCATGGACATGGGAGCGGGCCCTGGCGAGACGCGCGCCCAGGCGGTGGCCAAGGCGCGCGCGGCGGGCATCACCACCGCCGTGCTGAACTACGACTGGAGCGAGCTCGAGCCCACCCCGTTTGCGTACCAGAACACGCGCCTGCTCGCCGACAACATCTTCTATTCGACCTCGCCGCACGACGTCTCCGTGGTGCTGAACCTTCGCCCGGTCGCGGGCCCCTGCCGCGTGGTGCCAAGCGATCTCGTCGGCACCGCGTGGAGCGACCCGGTGATGATCACCCGCTTCTCGTACCTGCTCCTGTGGATCCACGGCCACCTGCCCGGCGTGACGGTGAAGCTAGTGAGCGTCGGCACCGAGGTCGACTCGCACCTGGCCCCTGCAGACTACGCTGCGTACAAGGTCTTCTTCGACGCGGCGCGCGCCAACGTGAAGAACCTGTGGGGCTCGCAGACGCCGGTGGGCACCACCGCGACCTGGGACACGTTGACCACCCCGGGGCCGAAGCAGACGGCGCTGCTGGATCTCAACGAGCACGCAGACCACGTCTTCACCACGTACTACGCGATGAACCTCGACCTGACCGCCAAAGATCCGTTCTGGGGGCCGATCAACGATACCTATGCCGCGGTGGCGGCGGTCGACAGCAGCAGCAAGACGGCCGGCAAGGTGATCGACTTCATCGAGACAGGCTACGCCAGCGCCCCGGCGCTGGGCAGCAGCGAGGCGCACCAGCAGGCCTTCGTCTCCGCCATGTTCGGGATCTGGGATGCGTGGATGCCGCGGCTCGGCGCGCTGGTCTTCACCTGGCAGAACGATCTCTCCGAGCAGAGCGCGGAGCTGGTGGCGATCGGCGGCTGGGGTGGCGGCGGTTGCCAGGCCCCGGCTGGCGCGCCACCTGCGGCGCCCGCCACCACCACCGTCACCGCGCGAGGCGCCACCGGCGCGCGCACATGGAGCTACTACGTGGTGGCGGTGGGGCCAAACGGCAACTCGCTGCCCGGCTCCACCGCGGCCACCGCCAGCGGGGCCGCGGCGCTTTCGGCCGCCTCCTACAACCGGATCACGTGGAGCGCTGTGCCAGGCGCCACCAGCTACAAGGTGATGCGGCTGGCCTCGGGCGGAGCGCCAGCGACTACCGGGCTCCTCGCCACCACCGCGGCCACCACGCTCGACGACACCGGCCTCGCGTCCAGCACGTTCCTGTTCCAGGAATACATCCGCACGCTGGGCTACCGCACTCATGCGCAGCCAGTGGTGGACAAGGCCGGCTTCGTGCAACTCGGCCTGGAGGCCCACGCGCGCGGCTGGTGAGCTGCGGCTCGCCCCTGGCCCTCTGCGACGAGGTGCTAGCATGCTGGCATGGCCTTCTGGCACGACGAGCTGACCGCGGCGCTGGGGCCCTTGCGCGCGAGCACGCCGGTGACGGGCGGCGATGTCAACTCCGCGCTGCGAGGTGAGCTGGTGGACGCAGGCGGTCGCGCGCGCCAGATCTTCGTCAAGCACAACGAGTCCGCGCCCGCTGGCATGTTCCAGGCCGAGGCGCGCGGGCTCGAGTGGCTGCGCGGTACCGAGCTGCACATCCCCCAGGTGCTGGCGTGGGGTGCTTCGTTCCTCGCGCTGGAGCTGCTGACGCCGGTGCCAGCGGGGTCCGTTGACCGCCGCGCGCAGCGCGCCCTGGGCGCCGGACTGGCCGCGCTGCACCGACGCGGCGCGCCGACCTTTGGGCTCGACCATGACAACTTCATCGCCACCTTGCCGCAGCGCAACACCGCGCCGGCCCCTGGCGAGCTGCCGGACTCCTGGGCGGCGTTCTGGGTGGAGGCGCGCATCGCGCCGATGGTGGAGCGCGCGCTGACGATGGGCCGCGGTGACGCGAGCTGGCGGCGCGCGGTGGAGCACCTGCGGGCTGGCGCCGCGGCGCGCCTTTGGCCCGAGGAGCCTGCCGCGCGCCTGCACGGCGATCTGTGGAGCGGCAACGTGCTGTTCACCGCCGCCGGCCCGGCGCTCATCGACCCCGCCGTGTACGGCGGGCACCGCGAGCTGGATCTGGCCATGCTCGCGCTGTTTGGCGGGCTCTCCGAGGCCACCCTCGAGGGCTACCAGCAGCTCTACCCGCTGGCGACAGGCTGGCGCGCGCGGGTGCCGGCCGGCCAGCTCTATCCGCTCCTGGTCCACACCGTGCTCTTCGGCGGCGGCTACGCGGCGCAGGTGGACACCATCTTGCGCCGCTTGGTCGGAGGCTGAAAAGAAGCGGCTGCCCACCGACGGCGCACCTGCGGCGCTGTGCAAGCCCTCGATTTCGCTGCCAAGTCCACGCAACGCCGCGCGGCGCACTTTCTCGACCGAAACCTGCGACCGGAGGGTCTGCGCCCACCACTTATGAGAGGCCCGCAACGGAGTCCCACCGCATGAAGCCGAGCCTCTGGATCCTGTCCCTTCTCACTCTCGCTGCGCTTGCCGGATGCGGCAACTCGGGAGGCAACGGCCCAGACGCCGGCACCACCAGTGATGCGTGCTCGGGGCTATGCACCGACGCGCCGCCCTTTGGCGGCACCTGCACCCCGGGCGGCGCGCAGTGCGCAAACTGCGTCGATGACGACGGCGACGGCAAGATCGACGGCGCGGACACCGAGTGTACCGGCGCGCTCGACAACGACGAGAACAGCTTCTCGACCGGCATCCCTGGTGACAACATCGACTCGGTCAAGCAGGACTGCTTCTTTGATGGCAACAGCGGCGCTGGCAACGATGGCTGTGAGATCCACGTGTGCTGTCTGCTTGGCGCTCGCAACAAGGCCGAGTGTCCGATCGGCCAGAACCAGTATGACCCCAACGACTGCCCGCCTCCGCTTGGCACCAAGCCGCTGTCGCAGAAGTGCATCGACACCTGCGGGCGGCTGACTCCACCCGGCTGCGACTGCTTCGGTTGCTGTACAGAGTGCGTGCCGGGTTCCAGCCCGCTGCAGTGCTACGACATCGTGCTCAACCCGGCGACCTCGCCCAACTGCAACGACTCCAACATCGCCGATCCGGATGCATGCAAGCGCTGCACGAAGAGCACGACCTGCAATGGCGGCGCGTGCGGCGGCGACACCTGCGTCCTCTGCCCTGGGCAGGACCCGAGCACGCTGCCGGCTGGCTGCAACGGCCAGAGCTGCCCCAACGGCATCCCGACCTGTGGCGCTGGCGGCTCCTGCCCCGCGGATACGTACTGCTCCAACGGCTGCTGCATCGCCGTGATTGAATAGCCGCGCGCGGCGGCGCTGCTGCGATTGCCGGCGCTGCGCGATTGCCGGCGCTGCCGGCGCTGCGCGACTGCCGGCGCTGCGCGATTGCCGGCACTGCCGGCGCTGCCGCGACTGCCGGCGCTGCTGCGATCGGCCGCGGCTGCCGCGACCGCGGCGCTGGCGCCGGCGGCCGGCGCCAGCGAACGCGCAGCCGCCTGTCGCCCGCCGAGCATGTCGTCAGGTGCCTTGGCCACCCGCGTCATTCCCGCAGGGGTGCTGCGCGAGGTAGCGCCATCAGGGTTTTTCTTGGCGCGCAGCCCGAATCGCACAATCCGTGCGTATTGAACGTGCGCTTTCGTGAAGGCGTCGTTGTTAATCCGACTGCAGAGGAAGATCGACGCCCTCAACGGAATTTGTTGCATGCCGTGCATCACATTTGTGCGACATTGGTATTTCATCGAAATCGTCGTTACGCATCCTACGAAGTGTTCGGACTTTCCAGTTGAGCTGGGTGTGGTGTGTAGACCCGCATCGAACTTGATCTAGCCATTTGCAGCGGCGAAGCGCGCTCAGAGAGGCGGTACGCGATGGCCACCCGTACGGAGAAATGCAACGAAGTCCTCAGGGGAATTCGCCGCGCCGCCCCGGCCGTCATCGGCGCGACGATCGTGAACCGAGATGGCTTCATCGTGTCGTCGGTCCTGCCGAACGAAGTTGATGAGGAGCTCATCGGCGGAATGGCGGCATCCATGCTTGGCGTAGGCGAACGGATCTCCGTCGACCTCATGGGGTCTGAGATGGAGCAAACCTACGTCCGCACACAGCGCGGTACCATCGTACTCCACGCGATCGCGGACGAAGCCGCGGTCGTGCTCCTGGTCTCGGGCGAGGCCAAGCTCGGCATGGTGTTCCTCGAACTCCGGCGGGCCGCCGCCGAGCTGAGGAAGTACTTGTGACCATCACCGCTCGCTGGACCCACGAGCCAGCCCTACGCAGGGCCGCCACTCAGCCGATGGCGCTCCTGGGCGACCTACGAACGCCACGTAGCTTCGCCATCTTGCTGACATCTGCCCACAGCGACGTGCGCATCACGCAACGAACTACCGAACCGGGTCCTGGAGGGACGTCATGAAGAGCATCCTCGAGTACGCGACCAATGTCGTCGAGAACGTCTCACGCCTCAACGGTCACACCAGCGCTGACTTTCAGATCCTCGCCGCGGCCAAGCACGTCACGATCCCATGGGCCCAACCCATCGCCCGGATGTACGGCGATGGCATGTACTCGATCGCGGACATGGTGCCTGCCCTCGCCCAGCATGACCGCAAGGAGCGAGAGTACGCGTTCGCCTCATGGTACGAGCGGATGGTCTCCGGCGCACCTGGAGCGTCGTTCTGGGGCGACACCGGGATGATCGGCCTCTACCACGCCGCCGCCGACGTCAACAATGGCTTCGTCGAGTCCCTGGGCAGCAAGGTCAAGGCCGCGTTTCTCGACCTCTGCATCAAGCAAGCGGTGCCCATGGAGGTCGCCTATGCCTTCCACCGCACCTTCGACGTGGCGCTGGCGGTGATGCAGGAGTGCTACATGACCGCCCTGCTCGACGGCGCGGCGCAGATCGGCATCAACGACCGCCTGCTGTCTCGCATCCGGGTGGTGCAGATCCGCAAGACCATCGAAGAGGCGCGCAGCTCGCTGCCGGTCATCGAGTGGAGCGACTCGCTCTCCACCAACGTCACCGAGGTCGATGTCCAGCACCGCAAGCTCATCGACATCATCAACGCGTTGCGCGCCGCCGGCCCCAAAGGCGGCGAGGCGATGCGCCGCATCATGAAGGAGCTGACCGACTACACCGTGTTTCACTTCGGCTTCGAGGAGAAGATGCTGAGCGACAACGGGTATCCGGAGTATCCCGAGCACAAGCGAGCCCACGACAAGCTGGTCGCGCAGGTGGGGCAGCTAAACAATGAGGTCCAGGTCGGCAAGGCGTCCGTCACCGTGGACCTGTTCAAGTTCCTGCGGAGCTGGCTCAACAACCACATCCGCGGGACCGACCGGCGCTACAGCTCGTTTCTCAATGGCAAAGGCATCCATTGATTGATGGCATGACGAGCTTTGGCAGATACGAGCTGCTCTCGCGCCTCGCCAACGGTGGCATGGGCGAAGTGTGGCTTGCGTCCCTGCGCGGGGCCAGCGGCTTCGAGAAGCGCGTGGTCATCAAGATCATGCTGCCGCACGTGGCGGAGAACCCCAAGCTCGTCGAGATGTTCATCGCAGAGGCCTCGGTGGCGGCGCAGCTGAGCCACCCCAACATCATCCAGATCTACGAGCTGGGGGTGGTCAGCGGGCGCTACTTCATCGCCATGGAGTACGTCGCTGGGCGCTCGCTGCGACAGCTCGGGCATCAGCTCCGCAAGCTGGGGCGGCAGATGCCGATCTGGTTTCTGCTGGCGGTCATCGGCAAGACCTGCCAGGGGCTCCACTACGCGCACGAGCTGTGCGATCCCAGCGGCCGGCCCATGGGGCTGGCGCACCGCGATGTCAGCCCCGAGAACATCATGGTCTCGTTCACCGGGGACGTGAAGCTCATCGACTTTGGCGCGCTCCGGGTGTCGACCGGCAACACGCACCCCGCGAGCCGCAAAGAAGATCTGGTCGGCAAGTTCTCGTACATGGCGCCCGAGCAGGTCCGCGGCGTGCCAGCCAATCGCGGCACGGATCTGTACTCCGTCGGCGAGGTGCTCTACGAGTACCTCACCGGCGTGCGCCCCTACGAGGCGCCCGATGAGGCCTCGCTCCTGCACAAGGTGGCGCGCGGCGAGATCATCGATCCTCGGCAGATCGCGCCGCACCTGCCCGATGAGCTGCTCGACATCTTGCGCCACGTGCTGGCGTTTGACCCCAAGCAGCGCTGGACCGACGCCGCGGATCTCGCGGAGGCCCTGCTGTCCTTGCTCAAGGACGCCAACCTGCCCTTCGATCAGTCCTCCATCGGCCTGTTTCTTGCGACCTCGTTCCCGGATGCGCAGGATGTGCCGAAAGTCGTGCAACAAGAGCTTGCGCGGCGTACGCTGCCCGAGCGAGATCTTGCAGTCGAAGGACGGCTGACGCGGCCGCTCCGCGTCCCCAAGCGCCGCAGCAGAGACTCCGAGGATTCCGTGCAGATCGAACTCGAAGACTTCGCAGACAATCCCACCGACGCCGACGACGGCGCTGGAGAGGATAGCGCGTTGTCTCGACCGACCGCGCCGCGCGACTGGCCCACCCCTACGCCCACCGCCCCCCTGGCGCGGCCGGCGCCGGCGCCGGAGCTGGGCAAGCGAACGAGACCGCAGAACACTCCCGCGATGATCGCGGCGGCGCTGCCCCCTCCGCTGCCGCCCATTCCTCGGGTGCCAGCGTCCACCGCGGCCCGGATCGCAGCGCCAGCGCCACCGCCAGCAACCGACCTGCTCTCCGGGAGAGAAGGCTCGGCCACGCCAGGGAGCTGGCCTATGGCCTCGCCCAGCCTCGACCGCCCCGGGATGAACCACGCCCAGGACGTGGCCGCGCCGCCTGCGCAGACGCCGGAGGGCACCGAGGACAGAGCGGAGACGCCGCGGCTGCTGGACCATTCGTGGCCCTTGTTCGCGCGTGGCGGCCCCCGCACCGATCAGGCCACCGCCAGCGTCTTCGAGTCGGCGACCGCGCCGCGGCCGGCGGTGCAAGGCGGCGACGTGTTCGCCGCACATACGCCGCGGGCCTCTGAGCCCTCCGCGTCCCCGGGGCCACGAGATGTGGCGTCGTTGTTTGGCAATAGCCGTCGCACCCAGGAGGTGCCTCGCATCGCCTCGCCGACCGAGGCGGCCAGCGGCTCGGACTTTCAGGAGAGAGACGACTCTGTCGTATCTGGGCTCTCCGACATCTCCGAGGTGTCCCAGGTCTCCCAGAGCTCCGGGGGCGCCGGGGACTCGGGGGCCAGCCGGTCCGCCGGCCGCTCGCCGTGGCCGACGCTTGGCCGCGCGCCCACCAACGACTCCGAGCGGCACATCGACCGAGGGATGGAGCTGCTCAAGGCGCGGTCGTTCGAAGCGGCCCTGGTCGAGTGGGAGAGGGCCTTTGTCCTGGATCCGGACAACCGCAAGCTGCGCTCGAACCTCCGGCGCCTGCGCAAGAAGCTCGGCCGGGAATGACGGATCTCGCGCGCTTGCGGTTCTTCCCGCTCGACGGCGCGGCGCTCTGGTTTCAGCCATCCACGGGCCTGCACCTGCGCGCCCAGGCTCCGCGCTTTGCCCGGTTAGAGCGCACCGCGCCGCGCGTGGTGATGTTCGGGATCACCAACGCCTGCAACCTGCGCTGCAGCTTCTGCTCCCGAGACACGACCCGGCCCAGCGAGTGGACCGTGGACCTCGCCGCCTCGGTCTTGCGGGGCCTGGCCCAGGCGGGGACGCTGGAGGTCGCGTTCGGCGGCGGCGAGCCGCTGCTGTTCCCCGGCTTCCCCGAGCTCTTGACGGAGCTGCGCCGCACCACGCCGCTGGCGCTGCACGCCACCAGCAATGGGACCCGCATCAACGCGGCCACCTGGCCCCGCCTGCGCGGCCTCCTGACCGAGGTCCGGCTGTCGCTCTACGACGAGCCGACCTGGCAGGCCGCGGCGGACACGATGAACGCCGATGGACAGCGCTGGAGCGCCAACCTGCTGGTCGACCGCGCGCGCCTGCCCAGGCTGCCGGCGCTGCTGGCGCAGCTCGCCGCGCGCGGCTGCCACGACGTGGCGTTGTTGCCCTACCTGGGCGTCCCTGGGCAAGCGCTCGACGCGCCCGCGCTGGCTGAGCTCGCTGCCACGCTGGACGACGCGCCGCTGCCGTGCCGGATCTCGGTGTGCTTTGGCGACCGGCTGGCGGTGCCGTGCCTGCCCCGCGAACTTGACGCGCGCCCTCAGGTGGAGCCCGGGGCGTGGCCGCGGGCCGGCGGCGATGACTGCGGCGCCGGGTTCGACTTCATCACGCTGACGCCAGATCGGCGCGTGCAGAGCTGCTCGTTTCAGGACACCAGCGTGCCACCGCGCGAAGCGCCGCCGGTGACCACCGCCGAGGACGTGCTGCGGCTGTGGCGCGTGGAGCGCACGACCTTGCGGCAGGCGGCGGCGCGCAGCGGCTGCGCCAGACGAGACCGGCCACCGGACGCCGCTCCGACGCCAAGCCGCGCGGCGGCCCGCTGGCCGGCGCTGGCCCTGTGGCATCAGTACTCCGGCAACAACAGCGGCGAGTGCGTGCTGGTGGGCAAGTTCGAGACCAACGAGGCCGCGCGGCGCTACGTGGCGGAGCTGCTCCCGGGGCTGGTGGCCGACGAGCCGTACTCCGCAGCCTGGCGCGAGCTGTTCGAGCGCGAAGGGGTGGTGCCGCCGCCCGAGGTCTCGGCGCACCGCGATCTGGAGTGGAGCCAGACCCCGCACCACTTGCTGGCGATTGGCCGCTCGGTGGTGGCCACCTCGTACTCGGCCGACGATGCGTTCCCCGAGCTGCGCGCGCTGACCTGGAAGCGCGGCGGGTACGTGGTCGCGGGCGGCCTGCACCTGCACGACTGGCCCGCCTTGCTGGCGGTGATCCGCGGCCGCGACTCCGCAGACGCCCGCCTGGTGCGCGACGCGCTTGACCGGGCGCAAGGAGGAGCGCCCCCGGCGCATGCAGAGGTACACGGGGACCTGGTGGTGTCGCTCCTCGAGCTGACGCGCGACTCGTCGAGCTCGCAAAGGACCCCGATGGGCGCGGCCCTCAAGCAGCGCGCCGAAGCGCTGGAGCAGCTCGCTGGAGAGCGCCCGCTGGCCTGCGAGCCGCTGCTGGAGGACACCAGCGGAGCAGCGCTGACCGCGGTGATGCAACGGCTGGGCGTCGAGCTCTCCTCGCAGCCCCGGCTGTGGGTGTCGTTCTTTGGGCAAGACGCGGACGCGGCGGCGCAGCGCTTCGCCAGCGCCGTCGATCAACCAGGCGTTCACCGCGCCGGCCACGGCGTGCTGATCGAAGGCCAGAAGCGGCGCAAGCGGCTGGCCGTGCTTGGCCTGCGCCATGGCGGCTACGTGCGCGCGCTCGAGGGCGACGAGGTCGAGGTCTCTGGCTCATGGTGGTTCCTGCAGGTCCCTTCCAAGGGCAAGAAGGCCGTGTCCCCTCGGGTCGATCGAGCCGCGCTGGAGCACGCCCTCACCTCCTCGCTGGGCGTGGCCGTGACGGTGACCGAGGGCAACAACTGGCGCAGCGGCGCCAGCGCGAGCCTCTGCACCCGCGAGCCCGCGACCGCGCTGGCGGCGATGACCCAGGCCGCGTCCCTGCTCGGCTGCCGGCTCAATGTCCACGTGCGGGATCTGTCGCCGCTCGCCTTCTGCGTGCGCCGGCTCATCGCCGAGGTCCGCAGCCCCGAGGCCCGGGCAGGGAATCGCTAGACAAGCCTGGGGTTCGCCGCAGCCAGCTCAGCGCCGCGGAACCCTGATCACGCCGGACAGCTTGCCGGCGCCGGCCAGGCCCAGATCGAGCTCGGGCGCCACCAGCAGCAGATCGATATCGAGCTCGTAGCTATCGGGCCGCGACTCGAGGAGGATCACCGTCCCGGCCACCGACGTGGTCTGATACGCCAGACGCTCTGCGCCGGCGCGGACCACCACGCGGCCCAGCGCCAGCGTGCCAGCGGCGGACTGTGACAGCGGCGAGGCCAGCTCCATCATGAGGCTCTGGTGGATGGGCTCGCGCCCGCTGAAGTGACGAGACGGCGCATGGCTGCACAAGAGCAGGTCGCCCTCGCCAGCCTCGAAGTCGATGCGATCGTCGGGGCGCAGCGCGGGCCTGGGCCAGCGCATCTTCGTCGCGGGACGCAGCTCCACCTCGAACGCCCCGAGCTTGTCGCGCCAGGCGTTAGCCATGACGGCCCCCGACTTGCGCCGAGCCGGCTGCCTCGGCGCCCGCCGCGCTGGCGCCCTCGGCGACGTCCTCCGCATGCAGCGCCAAGCGCTCCGCCTCGATCAAGGCGGCCTCTTGCACCAGCACGCGCTGCTCGGACTCTGGCAGCGCCAGCGCAGCCCGCAAGGACTCCAGCGCGAGCACGACCTTCGGGTCATCAGGTCGGGTCATGAGCAGCAACGAGTACAGGTGGCGCACCGTCAGGCCGCTGAGCTTGACCCCAGCGTATCCTCTGCAGCCAAACGAGATGGCCGCACCCTCCAGCGTGGCGCCGCGCAGGTCCGCCGCCACGAGATCTGCCTCGCACAGATCCGCCTTGGTCAGATCCGCGTCGCGCAGATCTGCCCCGCGCAGATCTGCCCCGCGCAGGTCCGCGCGCACCAGCACGGCACGGCGCAGCGAGGCGCTGCGCAGATCGGCCTCGGTCAACTTGCAGCCATCGAGCTGCGCCGCGTCGAGCCGCGCGCCGCGCAGGCAGGCGCCAGTGAGGTCGCAGCCGGCGAGCGAGATGCCATGGAGATCTGCGTTCCACGGCAGGGTCAGCCCGACGAAGCTGCGCTGCCCGCGCGCCAGCGCGCGATGAAACGAGAGCAGCTCACTTGGATCGGTGGTCATCGCAGGCTCACCCGATATAGCTCGGAGACGGCTCGGACAAAAGGACCGGGCGCAGGCGACCGCCGGGCCCGTGAGGTGATCATGCGTTCACGGGCAGCCCTGGATCGCGCAGCGGGTTGCCGCTCGCAGTGGCGCGCAGCAGCGCGCGGTGGCTGGTGGCCGCTCATGGCTGCAGCGTGGCGCGAAACGCGCCCGACAGCTTGAACGCGCCAAGCTTGATGAGATCGCGCTCCGCGGGCTCGAACACGGCGTCGATCTCGCCCTCGATGGGCCGGCCATCAGCGGCGGCGGTGCGCGCCAGCTTGAGGCGCCCCTTGCCCTTGGTGGCCAGATACACCACGTCCTCCCCCGCGACTCGCGCCACCGCCGGCAGCTCGTCGACCGCGACGTCGAGCGGCTGGCTGGCGTCGGCGCCCGGCGTCAGCTCGATCACCACCGACCACTGAGCGCCCTTGTCGTACGCGATGCGGCTCCCGCCGCTGACCACGCGCAGCTCCAGCACGAGCTTGCCGCCAGCCACCAGCGCATAGCGGCCATTTTGCGCGATGGCCGGATCGAGCTGCAGCACCTTGCCTGCGTGAAGCACCACCTCATAGTCAGCCAGCGTGGGCCGCTTGGAGGAAGACGGCGCACACCCGACCGCGGCCAGCACTGTCGAGACGAGTCCCATGAGGATCCACCTGTCTGCCCGCAGGCGAGACGTGAGAGGTCGCATAGCGCCGTTACAAGACATCGATACAGAACCACGCAAACGAGTCCGCGTTGTTGAGCGCGTCCTTGGTGGAGAGCCCGCCGTACTTGGCGGTGTCCCAGTGGTAGGCCTTGTCATCGGTGCCGGTGTACTTGTGGCTGCACTCATGGATGATGGTCCGAGCGCGTCCGTCGGCGCTGGGGTCGGCGAACCAAGGCGGCAGCAGATGGATATCGCTCCAGATCATGTACACGTAGGCGCGCGTGGTGCCGTCGGCCTCGGCCTCCACCTCGACGGGGATCGTGCCGTTGAAGGCATCCCGGATCTTTTGCAGCTTGGATGACACCTCGGTGGCGGTCTTGGCCTCGGTGGACTGGAAGTTGGCCTGCAGCGCCGCCGACACCTTGGGTGCGGTCGGGCTGCCAACCTGGCTCAGCGCGTTGTCCAGGATCTCCCGGGCTCGGGTGACCGCCGCGGCGATCACCAGCGCCTGCGCGTCGGTCTCGTCCTCCATGCGCACGCTGGTGGTGCCGTCGCTGGTGGTGCGATCGGCCAGGTTCGAGCTGCGCGTGCCAACGAAGGCGCGGTCGCTGTCATGACCGGTGGCCGCGGTGGGCTGTCCCGCCTGGGCACCACCCGCGGCGCCTTGCTGCTGCGGGTCCGAGGTCCGGACAAACGTGCCGCTGGCGATGTTGCCGATGCGCCGCTTGGTGCCGCCGCCGCCGCGCTTGATGCCGGGGTGAGCGCCCTCGGCGTGCGGGCCAACGTGCGCCCGCATGTCCGTCGCACCGTACTCGGCGCCCGCGGCTGCGGTGCCGCCGGTCGAGGCGCCAAGCCCCATCGCGTCCATGAGCCCAGCGTCGGCAGTCCACGCCCCAGCCCGAGCGCCACCACCGGAGCTTCCGGAGCTAGACGATGTGCTCGCGCCGCCTTCGCTCGGCTCTGGTCCCAAGTCTCGCGTCGCTGCGCGGCTCGCCGGGGCAGGGTCTTCGCTGCTGTGTGCAGCTCCAGGTCTGGACGCAACTTCACGCATAGTGGACGATCCTCCCGGGCCATTTTACGTGTGAGCGGCGTCAAAGCTGCCCTGGCCTAAAGACCTGTACACCCTATCACGGCCCGTCGCGCCTACACCTGCGTAAATGGGCGCCCCCCTGCGGGCCGCAAGCGCCCTGAGCCGTTCCTTGAATGCAATATTCTCAATCACTTGAGACACACGGGCAGAGCACTGGCAGCACGATCCTCCGCACCGTCAGCACCTTGGCGGACAGCTCCACGGCGATCTCGAGAGAGGCCTCCGCGCGCAGCGCCATGGCCTGCGCATCCAGCGCTTTGGTGCGAACGGCGGCGGCCCACGCCTCCACCCCGGCACAGTAGTGTCGCAACGCCAGGCACGGCGTGTCCGCCAGCTCCGCTGCGAAGTACGCGGTGGGCAGGTCACCAGCCACGATCCAGAGCCACTCTCGATCGAGCGCCTTGATGGAGAGCTCGCCCAAAAACACCGCGATGACGCCTCCCACGCCGACCCCGTAGAGGAGCTGGCGGATGCCCGTACACCACGGGAAGCTCTCCAGATACCCGCGCGCCTCCTGCGCATAGGCGCGAAGCATCCGGGTCTCGTACTCCGACTCTCCTTGGAGCAAGTGGTCAGGGATCAATGCAGTCGCATCTACAGGCGGCCCCTTGTGAGTGGTCATGCTAGCGCTCCCGCTCCTTTCGCTTGTGCACCTCGGTTTCGCATCAGCCCGCGACGGGCACGTCGGGGCAGAGACAGCCTTGCGTGGAAGGAGTGCTTCCGCGGCCTGACTGCGCGACGCGCGCTGCCCGAGGCCGTCCCTGCTGTCACGCATGAGCGGCAAGAAGGCCGCCGGTGCATGAGTTCATTCGTTCAGTAATGGATATGGAGGGGAGCCGTCAATTTCTCTGGGCAAAAGACAACGAGATTCGACGCAGGGATCTCTTGTTCATGTCCGAATCTCGGACAAGAGCACGCAGCCCGACGCGCTCTTCGTGATGTTCAGCCAGCGCTCGCGCATGAAGTTTCAGCCGCTTACTCCAAGCTTCGAGTGGAGTCTTCGCGCGTGTCCGAATTCCGGCCGCGTGTCCGAATTCCGGCCGCATGTCCGAATTCCGGCCGCGTGTCCGAATTCCGGCCGCGTGTCCGAATTCCGGCCTGTCCCGCCTGTCCGGCGTGTCCGGCCTGTCCCGCCTGTTCGGAAGACCGCCATCCTTCAGATGTCCGCACGCGAATGCCAGCGCGCCTGTCCTGTGCTTGACTACCGGCCATGAACCACCTCTCGCGTCTCTCTGCTTGCCGGCTGCCGCTGGCGCTCGCGTTGCTCTGGGCCGTCCCCGCGCTCGCCGAGCCGGCCTCAATGCCCGCCAAGTCCGCCACCGGCAAGAAGCGCCCCGCCACGCCGGCCGCGCCGGCCGCCACGCCAGCAGCCGCCGCGCCAGTCACGCCGGCCACGCCGGCGAGCAACACCAAAGAGCCTGCCGCCGCGGTCGTCGGCAAGCCCGCGCCTGACTTCACGCTCGCAGATCTGACAGGCAAGGAGGTCAAGCTCTCCTCCTTCAAGGGCAAGGTCGTCGTGCTCGAGTGGTTCAACCCGGGATGCCCCTTCGTCAAGCGCTCGCACACCGTGGGCTCGCTCATCGACACCGCCAAGCGCCACACCAAGGATGGCGTGGTCTGGCTCGCCATCAACAGCGGCGGGCCCGGCAAGCAGGGCGCGGAGCTGGCGATGAACGTGGAGGCTGCCAAGACCTGGGCGTTGACCCATCCCATCCTGCGCGATGAGAGCGGCTCGGTCGGCAAGGCGTACGGCGCCACCAACACGCCGCACATGTTCGTCATCGACAAGAAGGGCGTGCTCGCGTACGCGGGCGCCATCGACAACTCCCCCGATGGCGAGGGCCAGTCGCCCGAGGGTGGCAAGCTCACCAACCATGTCGACGCGGCGCTCGCCAACCTGGCGGCTGGCAAGCCAGTCGCGGTGCCGACCACCAAGGCCTATGGTTGTAGCGTCAAGTATGGATCGTAGTCGCCGCTCGATCTTGCTGGCGCTGGCGCTGACGCTGACCGCGGCCTGCCGCTGCGACAGCCCGCGAGCGCCGTCCGCGACGCCCGCGGCGCCTGCCGCCGAGGGACAGCGCCCAGCGCAGGTGCTGGCCAGCACGGACTTCTACCGGGTAGAGGCCACCGCGTCGCCGTGCCCGGCAGGCGCGAGCTGCGCCGTCGAGCTGCGGCTGTTCGCGCTCGGCGCCTACAAGATCAACGAGGACTATCCGTTCAAGTTTCTCCCCAACGAGAACGCCAGCACGGAGCTCCAGGCCAGCGGCAAGCTCGAGCATCAGGGACCCCAGCGCGGATCGCTGGAGCTGCGCTTCCAGAGCGCTGGCGCAGGAGGAACGCGGCTGTCGGGCATCTTCAAGCTCAGCGTCTGCACCAAGGACACGTGCGAGATCGCGGAGCCAGAGATCTCGCTGCAGATCCCCGCCTCCTGAGTCGCGGCGCATGTGCCGCCAAACCGCCGTGCTGTCAATCGCGAAGCCCCCAAACAACCTCACAGCTCACCCACATCGCTGACCGAGCGGGGTCCACGCACGACGTCTGGCGGGAGTGGGCTATCACGGGACGAATGACCCGCTGGCAGCTCGAAGCCGAGGCCCCCATGGGGCGGCGCATGACGGTGCGGCGCTATCGCATGCCCAACGGCCTCCGGCTCATCTGCTCGCTGGATCGCGAGGCGCCGATCGTCGCGGTGCAGACCTGGTTCGGCGTGGGCTCGCGGCACGAGCGCCCCGGCGCCACCGGCCTTGCCCATCTCTTCGAGCACCTGATGTTTGGGCAGACCGAGGCGCTGGGCCCCGGCGAGTTCGATCGCCTGGTGGAGCGCACAGGTGGCGAGTCCAACGCGGCGACCTGGGTCGACTGGACGCACTACCGGCTGACCGTGCCCACCCGAGACCTGGCGCTCGCCTTGAACCTGGAAGCCCAGCGCATGAGCCAGCTCGTGCTGGCCGAAGCCCCCATCGAGGCCGAGCGCGAGGTGGTGATGAACGAGCGCCGCGAGCGCGTCGAGGATGACGTCGACGGCTCGCTCGATGAGCAGCTCATGGCGCTGGCCTTCGAGCGTCATCCGTATCGCTGGCCCACCATCGGCAAGATGGACGACATCAAGCGCGTCACCATCGACGAGATCCGCGAGTTCTATCGCACCTGGTACGCGCCCAACAACGCCTGCCTGGTGGTGGTCGGAGACTTCGACGAGGCGCAGCTCTTGAGCCTCACCAGCGCCGCGTACGGCGAGCTGCCGGCGGCGCCGCTCCCCGAAGAGCCCGCGCTGGTGGAGCCAGCCCAGACGCTGCAGCGGATGATCCGCCTGCCCAAGCCCATCGCGACCCACCGCTTGCTGGTGGGGTTCAAGGCGCCGAGCCTGTCGCACCCAGACTGGTTGCCGCTGGACATCGCAGCCACCATCCTGGCCGGCTGCAGCTCGGCGCGGCTGCAGCGGCGCCTGGTGATCCGGGAAGAGGCGGCGTCGTCGGTGGACGCACAGCTCACGCCGTTTCGCGATCCTTCGCTCTTGCGCATCGCCATCACCTGCGCGCGCGGACACGACGCGGACGAGGTCATGCGCATCCTCGATGAAGAGCTGGCGGCCCTGCACCTGGATCCGCCGAGCGTGGCGGAGGTGGAGAAGGCCAAGGCGGTGGCCGAGACCGATCTGTGGTCGACCTTGGTCGACGTGGACGGCAAGGCAGAGGCGCTGGGGCACCACCAGACCGTGCTGGGAGACTTCCGCACCCTGATGGATCGCACCAGGGCGCTGGCGCAGGTGACTCCTGCCGACGTCGCGCGCGTGGTCCACACGTACCTGCAGCCTGGGCAGCGCACCGTGGTCATCGCCGAACCCTCGGAGCCCGAGGACACCGACGAAGACGACGCCGACGACACCGACGGCGACACCGACGCCGACGCCGACGCCGACGGCGCGGTCGTCAAAGGCGATCCGCAACACGGCCCGCGCCGCGGCGCCCACTCTCCCGGAGCGCGCGCGTGACCTCCGAGCTGAGCGCGATCTTCGTGGAGCCCTCTGACGACACCCCGCTGGTGTGGTTCGATATCTCGATCGGCGGCGGCGCCGCCGATGATCCAGAGGGCATCGAGGGGCTGCACCGCCACGCCGGCCTCCTGGCCCGCCGCGGCGCCGGCCGCCGCGACCGCGTGGAGATGGATCAGACGCTGGACGCGCTGGGCGCGGCGGTGGAGGTCTCGGTGAGCCGCGACGCGCTGACCATCTCCGGCATGGCGCTGTCTCGCAACCTCGACCAGGTGTTCGCGCTGGCCTGCGACATGCTCGTCGAGCCGCGCTTTGAGCCCTCTGAACACGAGCAACTGCTACGCGAGACGCCGCAGGTCCTCGACGAGATCCGCGACGACGACAGCTCGCTGGCCAGCCGCTGGTTCGACTCCCTGTGCGCCCCTGGCCACCCGTACAGCCGCACCTCGCTGGGCACCGACAGCTCCATCTCGCGGATCGATCGCGACCGCTCGCTGGCGCAGTGGCACCACGAGGTCCGCGCGGACAACCTCGTCGTCGGCCTGGCCGGCGACATCGACGACGCGCGCGCGCACCGCATGGCCGCGGAGCTGGCGCAGCGAGTGGCCGCGCGCGGACACCGCCCCGCGTTGACCTCTCCGTCGTTCGCGGGGCTGCCGGTGGCGGCGCCGCGTGGCCGGCGCTATGTGCTGGTGGACAAGCCGGAGCGAACCCAGGCGCAGCTCCGCATGGGCCACCTGTGTCTGGGCTACAGCCACCCTGACATCCCGGCCATGCTGCTGGCAGAGACCACCTTTGGCGGCATGTTCAGCTCGCGCTTGATGCAGGAGATCCGCGTCAAGCGAGGCTGGAGCTATGGCGCCGGCTGCGCGCTGCGCCGCTCGCGCAAGCCACACTGGTTCGAGATCTGGTTGGCGCCCGGCGCCGCGGTGGCCGGCGAGGCCGCCAAGCTCACGCTCGATCTGTACGCTGATCTGGCGGCGCGCGGCCCCACGGATGAAGAGGTGGACTTCGCGCGCAGCTACCTGGTGGGCGCGATGCCGTTCCACAGCGCCACCGCGCGCCAGCGCATGCAGCTCGCGGTGCGCGACGCAGTCCTAGGAGTCCCTCCTGGGTACACCACCAACCTGCCGCAGCTGGTGGCGCAGGTGTCGGCAGGAGACGTGCGCCGAGCCTGCTCCACCCACCTGCGCCCCGACGACATCGTGACCGTCGCGGTGTCGACCGCGAGCCTCATCCAGGACAGCTTGCCCACCAGCGATGGCTCCTTGGTGGTCGTCGCCCACGACGCATACTGACTCGCGGCGCGCGGCCGTGGCTGCGACGATCTGGCCCCCTTGAGCCGCGCGAAGACCTGCCGAATCGCTTGGCGATGAGCAAGCACCATCTTCGCGCCCTGCTCCTTCTCGGCGGACTTCTTGGCTGTGGCTCTGATCCCTCGCCAGATCCAGAGCCGCCCCCGCAGGGCGACAGCGCGCTGGGCAATGATCCGATTCCTCCGGACTTCACCTTTCAGACCACGCGCCCGCTCGCCGTGGAGATCGCCAGCGAGGCCGGCGGTGGCGAGGCGACCGCGCCTGACCAGCGCCTGCGGCTGGAGGTGCGCAGCGCCACCCTGGGCGTGATCTACCGGGGCAGCATCCTGGCAGGCGCCACCTTTCGCTTCGACTACCCGCTCCCGGCCGACATCACCGAGCTGGAGCTGGTGACCGTGGACGACAGCGGCCTCGAGACCGTTCGGACGGTGAAGCTGGATCCCCAGACCCCCGGCTTGTCCGTGGTGGTGGGAGGTGGCTCGTGATGTTCTCGCTCCCCGCGATCTCGCTGCGTCGCCGCGCCGCGCTGGCGTCCTTCTTGCTGCTGTCGGTGTCTGCGACCCGCGCCTTCGCCGAGGGCAGCGCGCAGACCGGGTACAACCAGCGGCTTGATCTCACCAACTACGCGCTCACCCTCAAGGTGGACGCGCTCGCCGGCGAGGTCATCACCATCGCCGGCCGCCCGGTGACAAACGCGGCGGGCCCCTATCCCTGGCCTGGCAGCACCGCCGGCATGAGCGCGGTGATCACCACGCCCGCCGGGCAAGTGCTGGTGCGTCCCATGACCACAGGCGCGGGCATCCTGTCGGTGGCGCGCATCGAGGACCTGCCCCGCGACGCCGCCAACCAGCCCGCCTTGCCCACCGCTGGCCCCAACGCGCCGCTCTTGTTTGAAGCGACGCTGACCGGCACGTACCACATCGCGTTTCGGCAGACCTCCGGCGCTTCGCGCGCGGACCTCTTGCCCTACGACATCTCGGTGGTGCCCAACGCCGCCACGCCGGCGCGCCCGCTGGTCCCACCGGGCGGTCGCGGCCGGCTGCACTCCACGCGCTGGGGCTTCGACGCTGGCTCGTTCGTGCAGGCCGCCGCCACCAACGCCCAGTACTACGTGCAGGCGCCAGGCGCGGTGGCCGGCTCCAGCTACATCTGGCAGATGGACCTGCAGGGGCTCGCCGGCTACGTGTACGACGTGATCGCCAACGACACCGGCCTGGACGCGCCGTACTCGCGCTCCAGCCGCACCCGCTGGCTCACCCCGGCGCCCAAGAACACGCCGCTCTACGAGATCTACCTGACCCCGCCGGCCGCGCAGAACCCCGCGGTGCGACCGCAGGTCGCCTTCACCGGCTCCGGTGGCAACGGCATCACGCTGCAGGGCCTTGGCGGCACCTTCCGCTTTCGCTCCAACCTGGCGGGCTCCTATCAGCTCGTCGTGGACGTCAACCGCGACGGCCTGTTCGACGGCTCCACCGGATCCGCCGATGCGATCCTGGCCGGTCGGTCGGTGGTGGGGGTGAATGACTCGCTGTGGAACGGCAAGGACGTGACCGGCCAGGTCGTGCCTGCTGGCGTGTACTCGGCGCGGCTGTTTCTTCGCGTCGGCGAGTTTCACTTCGTCGCCTATGACGACGAGAACAACTATCCAGGCCTGGCCATCCGCCGCGTCGACGCCAGCACCCTGGCCAGCAACCCGGCGCTGATGTACTGGGATGACCGCCAGGTGCCAGTCCCCGATGGCAGCCGGCGCTCCGGCGGCGGCACGCCAGCGCTCCTGACCACGCTGCCGGCCGGCGTCATGTCCAACGTGACCCGCCACGCCTGGGGCAACACGTGGGTCTCCAACAGCTTCGGCAACGAAGCGTACGTGGACACCTGGGTCATCGGCGACGAAGACTCCACGCCCATCACCGTCGAGATCCAGGCCCCGGCCGCGGACCTGGACGGCGATGGCGTCAGCAACTCGTTCGATGAGTACCCTTGCGATCCGGACAAGTCGTCGGCGGTGTTCGTGCCAAGCGCGAGCTCCATGGGCCTGGTGATGTTCGAGGACCTCTGGCCAAGCAACGGCGACTTTGACTTCAACGACACCGTGGTGGCGTACAACTACGAGCTCATCTACGGGGCAGGCGAGCGCCTCACCGCGATCCGCGCGAACTTCAGCGTGCTGGCCATCGGCGCCGGCATCCACAGCGGCCTTGGCCTGGCGCTGCCCATCCCGGTCAGCGCGGTGTCGCAGGTCCACCGCCGGATCGGCGGCGGCGGCGCGGACGTCCCCATGGTGTATTCCAGCGAGGGCAACCTGGTCTTGCATGTCATCCATGACCTGCGCAGCGCGTTCAGCGTCGGCGAGGACTACATCAACACCCGCGCCTCCGAGCCGGTGCGCCGCCCGCTGACCATCACCGTCCTCATCGAGCTCGATGAACCGGCGAGCCTGACCGCGAGCCAGGCGCCGTTCGATCTGTTCCTGTACTGGACCCACGAACCGGCGCACGAGATCCACCGCCCCATGTACCGGGGCACCGAGGCCATGGACCCCACGCTGTTTGGCACCCAGTCCGACGGCTCCACCGAGACCCGCCACTTCGTGAACAACCGCGGCGTGCCGTTTGCGCTCGACGTCCCGACGAGCACGCTCTATCCGGTCGAGAAGACGCCCATCGACTGGCTCTATCCCGACATCCTGGCCTTTGGCACCTCCGGCGGCACCACCGCCCGCACCTACTACGCCAGCAACGTGCGGCCTCAGCACGCCTACACCGGAGACGTGTTTGGCGATCTGCGCCCCGCCCCCACGGTCGCGCCGCGCGTCGAGGTCTACGCCTCGGGCTGCCGCCGCGTCTTCGAGTGAGCGCACGGGACGCGATGCCAAGCGTCGTACGAACGTTGAGCGCACGGCGATGGTCTGACCGCTTACATGTCCCGCTGCGGTGCAGAAAAAAGGAAACCAAAGAGGTCGGCAGACGAAGCAAACAGACATGACCCATCTCGGAGCCAACGACGTCATCCGTCCCTGGGGCGCCCCGCAGCTCGAGAGGCTGCTCTTCCTGCACGCCCTCGAGGCGCAGTGTGCTGGCGCCGCCGCGCAGCTTCCGCCGCGGACCCTCGAGGCCTGGGCCGACCTCGCCCGGCGCCAGGCCCTGCGGATCCTCGCCTGAGCCCGCAGCGTGCCCCACGTCGCTTCCCCGCCTGGCTGGTGAGCCCGCCACCGGTCACGGCCCTGAGCGCCGTGATGGTGAGCCCCAAGCCGGCGTCGCGGTCGCGGCACATTTCTCGGCCGCCCGTCCCTGCGGCCGGCCGATGGCGTACGATGCGCCATGCTCCGCACCGCGCGTCTTCTCGTCGTGCTCGGCGCCCTGCTGTGCGGCTGCCGCGACCGCGCCGCGCAAGAGACGGCGACCGCCGCAGCCCCGGCGCCGCAGCCGCCGTCTTCTGCCGACGAGCTGCTCCGGCACGTCTCCGCGCGCGCCAAGGGCCTCGTGCTGACCAGCCTGACGTTGAGCTACGTTCGCCCGGACGGCGTCATGGATCCGACGTATGGCTCCATGCAAGCCCAGATAGGTGACCTCCCTCCCCCGCCGCCGCCCGATGATCCCAGCCGCCCGGTGGGCGCACCCGAGCCGCCCAGGTACGCCAGCATCCTGGGCAACGATTGCTGGGAGCTCGCCTGGCGACCTGGCGGCATGGTGAGCGAGAACCACAGGCGTCTCTGCGGACCCTCCCTTGGCCAGAGCACACCCCATCAGGCGGTCCGCTGCAGCATCGCCCAGCTCTGGGAGCGCGCCCGCAAAGACGGAGCGCCCGCCGGGCTCGCCGTCATCTCGTGGGACAGCTACTTCGAGCTCAAAGAGAGCCTGCCCACCACGGTGCTCGGCTGGAAGTTCTCGATCACGGACGCCCCGCGAGATATCTCTTTCCAGAAGCAATACCCCGACGACTGCGACCCCATCGTCGAGAAGGCGCCGCCCGCTCGAGACTGAGCTAGAGCGCGTCGGCCACCGCCAGCGCGGCGCCATGGCACAGCGTGAAGCCGGCGCCGCCGTGGCCGTAGTTGTGGATGACCCGCGCATCGTCGGCGTCGCGGCCAAGGCGCAGGCTTGGCCGCACCGGGCGCAGGCCGGTGCAGACCGCCTTGACCGGCCCCACGGCGAGGCCGAGCCTCGCGGCGTGAGCCAGGATGCGCGCGCTGATCTCTGGTTCGGCGGGCGGGGGCTCGGTGCCGTCGACCGGGCGCGCCACGCCTCCAAGGACCAGCTCGTCGCGGCGCGGGATCACGTAGAACAGCGACGCCGGATCTCGCTCGTCGGTGATGGTGAGGTCGAGCGGCACCTGCCCCACGCCGGTCACCAGGACCTGGCCAAACACGCCGCGGAGCTGGGGGTCACCCACCAGCTCGCGCGCGCCCAGGCCCGTGCAGTTGACCACCACGTCCCCAGGCAGCTCCTGCAGCGAGCTCACCTGGCGCCGCTCGATGGGCCGCGCCAGTTGCCGCGCGAGATACGGCAGAAACAGCGAGGGCTCAACCCGCGGCGCGCGGAAGTGCCAGGCCAGCGGCGCCCCAGCGACCGGCGCGGCCGCCGCGCGCAGCTCCGTGGACGCCCACCACGGGCGCTCGCCGCGATCGACCGACGGATCGATCTCGTAGAAGTCCAGGAGATCGACGCCCGCCTCCGGCGCCGAGCTGGCGAGTCCGTCAAGCCAGCGCCTGGTGCTGTGCGCGAGCTGGTACACGAGGTGGCGATCGCGCTGCCCCACCTGATACGGCATCCACACCGCGCCGGCCACCGCGGACACGGTGGGCTGCTGAAAGTGCTCCGCCACCACGGTGACGTCATGGCCGCGCGCCTGCAGCTCGAGGGCGGTGGTCAAGCCCACCACGCCAGCTCCCACCACGGTGACGTGCTGGCCGCGGGCAGCGCTCATGCGGGGGTCGCCCTTCTCAGATCACGCCGAGCGCCAGCAGGGTCACCAGGACCACGAGCAAGAGGCCCGCGCCGATGGCCGCGGCGATCCACGGCTTGGCGGACGCCGCGCGCGCGGGTGGCCGTGCTTGAGGTGGCCGCAAGGCCGGCGGCGGCGAGGGGCGCGGCGCGAAGCCACCGGGAGGACGCGGCGTGGGCACCGTGACATCGTGAGCGATGGCGCCCTGATAGCCACCTTGCGTGAGCACGGGCCCTGCGGCCGCCGGCCCACCGCCATGATACGGCGGCCCCGGCGGCTGCATGCCCGGCATGCCGGCCTGCATCGCCGGCTGGGGGCGCGGCGGCGCCGGAGCGATCGGCTGCGACGGCGGTGGAGGCTGCGCCATCGGCATCGGCGCCGAGCGGCGAGGGCCATCGCGACGCGCGGCCAGCTCCTCGCGCGACATGATCATCGTCGGATCGTCGTCGCTCATGCGCTCGATGGCCGACATGGCCTCCTCGAGCGCGGACATCTCCGCTGCCGGCTGCGCGGCCGGGATGGGGCGCACCCCCGAGCCGGCGCCAGCGACGGCCTTGGGGGCCGGGGCGCCCGGGGCGACGTGCGCGACCGGCGCCGGAGGCCGCCCCGCGCTCGCCCCGGTCATCGCAGGGGCGCCGGTGCCGCGTGGCACGTGCATCTGCGCCGGCACCTTGTCATGCGGCATCTCCTCCATCGCCAGCACGGCCGGGTGAACCAGGCTCTGCAACAGGCAACGATCCCAGGCCTCGCGCAAAGCGGCCTCCGCCTCCGCGCCGTCGCGGAACCGATGCTCCGCAGACGACTGCAGCGCGCGCATGCACACCGCAGACAGCGGCTCGGGGATGGAGGAGTCATGCCTGGTCGGCGGCAGCGCGTTGCCCTGCACGACGTAGCTGTTGGTCGTCTTGGTGTCCGGCCCCTCGTAGGGGATGCGGCCGGACATCAGCTCATAGAGCACAGCGCCCCAGGCAAACACGTCGGCCTGTGGAGTGTACCGACCCTCGCGGATGGCCTCGGGCGGGGAGTACCCCGGGGTGCCCATGAAGATCCCGACCTGCGTGAGGTCGGAGTCCGGCATCCGCGCGATGCCAAAGTCTGCGAGCTTCCAGCGATTCTCGCCGGCGTGCAGCACGTTGGCCGGCTTGACGTCCCGGTGGACGATGCGCTGGTTGTGCGCAAACGACAGCGCGGACGCAAGATCCAGCGAGATCTGCACCGCCTTGCCCAAGGACAGCCGGACCCGGTCCAGGCGGTCGGCCAGCGACTCCCCGGGCAAGTACTCGAGCACCATGAACGGCGCGCCGGTCTCGTCGTCGAGGCCGACGTCGAAGATGGTGACGATGGCCGGGTGCTGCATCTTGGCCGCCGCCTTGGCCTCGCGCTGGAAGCGCTCGAGGAAGGCCGAGCGCACGCGCCGCCCGCTCGACTGCGGCGACATGATGGTCTTGACGGCGACGATGCGGTCGAGCGCCGGGTCGAGGGCCTTGTAGACCACGCCCATCGCGCCCTTGCCGAGCGTCTTGATGATCTCGTAGCGGCCGATGTGCTTGCGCTCGACGTTGCTGAGGCTCAAGCCCGGTGGCGCCTCTGCCTTGAGTCGAGTCATCGACCGGTGCTGCGACGCTGAGGGATCGTCCGCCATCGGGGGCCCCGACCATAACATGGCAGGCAGAGCCATGGGCCATCCTAGCGGGGCGTTGAAACACCCTTGTGCTCGGGGCCGCCAGGCCGCCAGCCTCACCGGGCCGGGCCTCGCAGGCCGCGAGCCCGGCACCTGGCCGTGAGGCGCCCTGGGCTTAGCTCCGGCCCTGGAGCAGCTTTTCTACATGCTTGGCCAGCAGATCCACCTCGAAGTTGACCAGGCCGCCGAGGGCCACTGCTCCGAGCGTGGTGAACATGGCGGTGTGCGGGATGATGGCCACCGAGAAGGCCTCGTCGTCGACGGCGTTCACGGTGAGGCTCACGCCAGCCACCGCGACGGAGCCTTTGACCACCACGTACCGCAAGAAGCCAGGCGGCGGGGCGTAGCGCAAGACCAGGTTGGCGCCGTGATCTTGCCGGTCCACCAGGCGCGCGGTGCCGTCGATATGACCGGTCACCCAGTGCCCCCCCAGGCGATCGCCCAGGCGCAGGGAGCGCTCGAGGTTGACCCGGGTCCCCACCTGCCACTGGCCCAGGGTGGTGCGCGCCAAGGTTTCTGCGCCGGCGAGCACCGTATAGCCACGATCGGTAATCGCGGTGACGGTGAGACAAGCGCCGTCATGACACACCGACTCGCCCAGCGACAGCTCGGCCAGCGGGATCTGGGCCGGCGTCAGCTCCACCACCACAGCGTCGCTGCGGCGGTCCAGCGCGACCACGGTGCCGATGTCTTCCACCAGACCTGTGAACATGGCTCCTCCTACCATATCGCCGCGGCCGGTCGCAGCACCAGCAGCACGTCGTCGCCCACCTGCTGCGGCGGCGCCGACAGCACGAACCGCGGCGCGCGCGCCAGCGCGCTGACCCCGATCCCGCCGACCCAGCTTGGGCCCGCGCTGGTGCCCTGACCGCCCAGCACCAGGGGCGCCACGAACAGCCGGAGCTCGTCCACCACCCCGGCCGCCAGAAACGCGGCGTGGAGCTCCGCGCCGCCCTCCACCAGCAAGGAGGTGAGGCCGCGCTTGGCCAGCGCGCGCAGCAGCGCCTTGACCGAGACCCGCCCCGCCCCGCCGGCCCGCCCGCCTTGCAGCGGCAAGAAGATCGGCTCTGCCCCCCGCGCGCGCAGCGCGGCGACCCGGCGCGGCGCGACGTCACGCCGGCACGCCACCAGCGCGCCCGGCGTGTCGAACACCTTGGCTCCCGGCGGGCTTGTGCCGTGGCTGTCGAGGATCACCCGCACCGGGTCCGTGGTCCCTCGCGCAGGGCCCGCCGCGCCGTCGCGCTCCGGCGGCAGCCTCACGGTCAGCCGCGGATCATCGGCCAGCACGGTGCCGCGCCCCACCGCGATGGCCTCTAGCTGCGCGCGCCAGGTATGTGCCAGGGCGCGCGCTGGCTCGCCGCTGATCCAGCGCGACTGCCCGCTGGCGGTGGCGATCTTGCCGTCGAGCGTCATCGCCGCCTTGAGCACGACGTAGGGGCGCCCTTGCTCGGCCCAGGTGAAGAAGATGCGGTTGTGGCGGCGCACCTCTGCGGCCAGCACGCCGGTTTTCACCGCGACGCCGGCGCGGCGCAAGAGGCGCGCGCCGCCGCCGTGACCAGGCACCGGATCGAGGACACCGATGACGACCCGCGCCACGCCAGAGGCAGCCACCACGGGCGCGCACGGCGGCGTGCGCCCGTGGTGCGCGCAGGGCTCGAGGTTGACGTACAGCGTGGCGCCCCGCGCCTCGCCGCCCAGCGCGCGCAGCGCGTCGACCTCGGCGTGGGCGGTGCCGGGCCCGCGATGCAGCCCCTCGGCCAGGAGCCGTCCACGAGCATCGACGATGACGCAGCCCACGCGCGGGTTGGGGGCGATGCGCCCGGGCGCGGCGTCGGCCAGCTCCAGACAGCGCCGCATCCAGCGTTCGTCGCGAGACTTCGTGGACTCCGCGGACTCCGTGGACTCCGCGGACTCTGTGGACTTCGTGGACTTCGTCGGCGTCGTGCCCGTCGTCCTGCGAGCTCGCGCCCGCGGAGAGGCCTTCGCTGCGGCCCCCCGCGCCACCGTCAGGCCTTGCTCGGCGGTTGCTCGCCCGCTGCCCTGTCGCCCTCGGCGGCGCCCTCGCCCTCGGCCCCCTTGAGCGCGTCCAGCTCCTTGGCGAAGCCGTCGAGATCGCGGAAGTCGCGATAGATGGATGCGAAGCGAACGTAGGCCACCTGATCCAGCGCCCGCAGCTTGGGCAGCACCCGCGCGCCGATGTCGCGCGACGCGATCTCCGGCACCCCCATCTCGCTGACCTCGCGTTCGATCTCCTCGGCGAGCGACTTGATCTCCGCCTGCGCCACCGGGCGCTTGGCGAACGCGAAGTGCAGGCCTCGCTCCACCTTGTTGCGGTCAAAAGGCTCGCGCCGACCGTCCACCTTCACCACCATCGGCATCGACTCTTCGATGCGTTCGTAGGTGGTGTAGCGGCGATTGCAGGCGTCGCACTCGCGTCGTCGTCGGATCTCGCGACCGTCCTTGGACACCCGCGTGTCGATGACCTTGTCGTCCAGAGCAGCGCAGAACGGGCAACGCACGTGCGGCAGGGTTGTAGCTTGAATCGCCCAACACCGCCACGCGACGCCAGCGGAAATCCCAGAACTATCCTGGAGGCGCGCGGTCGTGACCACACCAACCGACCTCGTCGGGTCCGACCGGCGCGCCGACTGGCCCTGGGCCGACTGGACCTGAGCCGACTGGCCCTGGGCCGACTGGACCTCCGTCGGCCCGCGCCGGCTTCAATCCAGATCGAAGGCGTACAGGATGCCGCGGTTTGACACCACGAACATCCGCCCGTCGGCGGTCACCGCGGGGCTCGCAGAGACGCCATCCCCTGGATCCCAGTACTCCACCACGTCGCCGCTGCGCCGCCGCGCCAGGTAGAGGCCATCCTTGGCCAGCGCATAGAGGAGCAGGTCCCCGCTCACCACCGGGGTCGCCGGCTCCCCGCCCTTGTTGGCCCCCACGCGCCAGACGATGTTGCCGCGCAGATCCATCGCGTGAATCCCCAGGTCGGCGACCGCCACGTACAGCAACGTGCCATCGCTGGTGAGTCCGCCCACGTTGCCGGTGGAGTTGGGCAGCGAGGAGTCCCAGAGTCGGGTCCGCCAGCGCACGAGCCCGGAGGTCTTGTCCAGCGCATACACGCCGCCGGAAGAAGAGGTCACGTACAGCGTCTCGTCGAGCAGCACCGGGGTGGCGTCCACGTCGAAGAACGCGCTCGACTCCGCCTTGAGCGACTGCAGCCACGCCACCGAGCCCGTGTCCCGGCGCAGCGCGACGATGCTGCCGTTGGCGAACCCGGTGAAGAACAGCTCGCTGTCGCCGGCGACCCCAGCGTGACCACGCAGCGTGTTCTCCTCGGGGCTATCCGCCTTGTACTGCCACTTGAACGCCCCGGTCAGGGCGTCGAGCGCCACCACCTGATCGGCCTCGTTGGCCACCACCACCAGCGATCCCGACACCAGGGGCACCTGCGCGATGGGACCGCGGCTCTGATAGCGCCACTTCTCTTCGCCGGTCTGAGCGTCCAGGCAAAGCAGCGTGCCGTCCTCGGTGCCGAGGTACATGAGGCCGCCGTCGATGGCCGGCTTGCTGTTGACCGCGCCCACCTTCTTGCGCCAGCGCAGCTCGCCGGTGGAGGCCCGCAGCGCCACCAGGTCCCCCGAGGAGGAGCCAGAGTAGACCGTGTCGGACCACATGACCGGCGTGGCAAACTCCTGCGGCGCCACGTCTTCGCGACGATCGATGAGCGTGCGCTTCCAGCGCAGCGACAGCCGGTCTTCGCCTAGCGGCTCACGGGGAAATGCCGACGCTGGATCCGCGCGCTCGGTGGGCAGCCGCATGCACCCGGCCAGCGAGATCAGCGAGGTCAGCGAGGCGAGCGAGATGAGAGAGATCAGCGAGGCCGCCACGCGCTGCCAGCGGAGCGAGCGCCCCCCAGGAGCAGGTGCGAGGCCGGCGCCCCCCGCTTCATGCGGCGTGTTCGTTGCATTCATCGCGTCCATCGCATTCATCGGGGCGTTCATCGTTGCGAGCTTCGTTCTGGCCATCGGCCGGCCGTCGTCTTGTCAGACGCCTGTCTCGAGTGCGGCCAGACGCGCTTCGACCAGCGACTCCAGCTCGGTGCCTTCGCCCATGGTGCGAACCTTCTCGAGCAGCGGCTTGGCCTCGGCGGTCTTGCCCAGGATGAGGAGCAGGCGCGCCTCGTGGTAGAGCCCGTAGACTCGGCGGGCGCCGTTGGCATCCGGCTGGATCGCGCGCGCCGCGGTCAGCGCCTCTTCCAGGCCCTTCTGCTTGGCGCCCGGATCCTTCTCCGCGTTGGCCTTGGCCTCGAGCGCCACGGTCAGGCCCTCTCGCGCCAGCACTCCGTCGAGTCCGGCCTTGCCGGCGGCAGCGCGGTACGCGGTGATCGCGGTGTCGTATTGCTCGGCCTCGTAGGCCATGGCGGCGCGGTACGCATCCGGGGTCAGCTCCGACGGATGCTTGGCGATCGCGTCCAGCACCGCCGCCGCGCGCTCCTTGTTGTTGGCGAACGACGGGATGCCCTTCTGCGGCTCCTCGGCGGTCCCGCGGACCTGGCGCGCCGCCACCGCGGCTACCTCGCCGAGCTTCGCCGTCTCCTTGGCGCGCCCGCGCTCGCCAAAGCCGCGGATGACGAACACCACGGTGACGATGACCGCGACCACCCCGAGGGTGATCGTGATCTTCTTCATGTGCGGCATGATGCGATCCGCAAACGACTCACCGCCGATCTGAACCGGCTTGATGTCGTCAGGGCGGGGGGCAGTAGGGGAGTCGGACGTGTTGGTCTCTGGTTGGGCCACGGAAATCCTCGTCTCGTCGGTCGTCTCGTCGGTCGGCAGGATGTAGCACTCGATCGCCAGCGCAGTCAATTCAAGCTCTTAGGTCATTTCTCTCTGGCCTCGACCGCCCAGATTGCAGCGACTTGGACGAGCCCCCGCTCGGTTTGGTTGCCCGAGATCTGGCACTTGGCGCCTGGCCACCACGTTCCCATGGCGCGGCGATCCCTGGGCGCGGCGCTTCCCCGGTAGTGGACGGCTGCGGCAAGCTAGCGAGATTCCCGTGCTGCGCCCCCGACACCCGCCCTTGCTCCCGCTGCGCTGCCAGCGCGCGGCGCTAACCTGCGCGGCGCTGGCGGCAGCAGGGAGCAGCGCCGCCGCGGAGGAAGCGCTGTCTGTGGGCGTCGGCTGGGCGACCTACAGCACGCTCGGCGAGCCGCCGATGCCCATGAAGACGCCGCCCACGCTCACGCCGGACGTGGGCGCGCACCTGCAGCTCAGCTACGAGCGCAGCGTCTCGCGCGAGGTCTCGCTCCGCGGCGAGCTCGCTGGCGGCCTCTTTCACGGCCCGGACTGGACCTACGCGGCCCTCACGGATGTAGGCGTCGTCTATCGCTTCGAGGTCGTCAAGTACGTCCCCTATGGCTTCGCCGGCCTTGGCGCGGTGGCCACCGCCGGCGCATCCGTCGAGGGTGGCCTCGACTGGGTCGTCGTGCTCGGCGGCGGCCTGGATGTGCTGTCGAGCCGCGAGAGATCCTGGGGCATCGAGGGGCGGCTGGCTTCATTTGCCGGAGACACCACCGTGTTCACCCTGGGCCTGCGCGGAACGATGCGCTGGGGCTTCTTCTAGAAGCGTCGTGTCGACGCTTCGACGCTTCTTCTAGAAGCGTCATGTCGACACCACGCTGCTAACCAAGCCAGTCACCAACTGAGATCTGCGCTGGCCCACAAGGTGGCTGTGCGCTCGTACAGCCACCTCCATCGGATCCGGGCCCAACCGTATGCGCGCTCGATCTTCGGCGCGGGTCGTCGGTCTGACCAACTCGAGGCGTGCGGGTTGCGCAGCGAGCGCTGACACCACTACTTCGTGAAAATACATGATGAGAAATCAATGGTGTTCATTTGCAACCGAAGCGCACCTCACGCTTTCATGAGATCGGGCAGCGAAGATCTTGTTGCGCAGCGTGCGTCAGGAACGGCTGAACATCGCTAGACGGACCGCGCTGGCCCTGCTTATCATGCGCGCCGCATCGGGAGGCGTGATGATAGGTACCAGCGCCGGGAACTACCGGATCGTCTCGGAAATTGGCATGGGTGGGATGGGCGCGGTGTACCTCGCCAAACACGCGATGCTGGAGAAGACCGCGGCGGTGAAGGTGCTGCGGCCGGAGATGTCGCGCGACAGCGCGGCGGTCACCCGCTTCATCAATGAAGCGCGCGCCGCCAGCACCATCAAGCACCCGAGCATCGTCGAGATCTACGACTTTGGCTCCATGGCCGACGGCTCCGTGTACATCATCATGGAGCTGCTCCAGGGCGAGAGCCTGGCCGCGCGCATGCGGCGAGTCGGGCGCATGGCGCCAGCGCTGGCCATGCTGCTGGCGCGCCAGATCGCTGGCGCGCTGGAGGCGGCGCACAGCCATCAGATCATCCACCGCGATCTGAAGCCCGACAACGTCTTCATCGTGCGCGATCCGGAGATCGATGGCGGCGAGCGCATCAAGCTCCTGGACTTCGGCATCGCCAAGCTGGCGCCAGACCTGGCGGCCAGCTCGCAGACCCACTCGGGGACGATCCTCGGCACGCCTTCGTACATGTCGCCGGAGCAGTGCCGCGGCGCCGGCAAGATCGACGCCCGCGCCGATCTGTACTCGCTGGGCTGCCTGCTCTACAAGATGCTGTGCAAGCGTCCGCCGTTCGTCGCCGACAGCGAGATCGACGTGATGGCGCAGCACCTGCACTGCGCGCCGGAGCCGCTGCGGACGCTTGATGCGAGCATCCCGGCGCCGGTGGAGCGGATGGTGATGGGCCTGTTGTGCAAAGATCCCAACGATCGGCCAGGCAGCGCGAGCCAGGTCATCGAGGACATCGATGCGCTCGGCTTGATGCCGCTGCGCAAGAGCTCGGTGCAAGACGTCATCGAGCTCGTCGCGGAGGAGTCCCAGGGCGGATCCGGCCACGGCGCCGAGCGCGACGTGAGCAGCGGCGACACCCAGGCCTTCGCGGAGACGCAGGCCGGCGCGCTGCGCACCCCGGTGGACACCGCGCCTCCAACCTCGGAGCTGCGCCCCGGCGGCGAAGCTCGGCCGCCCGTACACGTCGGAAGCGAAGCTCGGCCGCCCGTGGCCCCCGGAAGCGAAGCTCGGCCGCCCGTGCGCCCGTCCGCGGTCACGGTCTCGGGCAGGCCGCAGCGCTCCGGCGACACCGTGCAGACCACGCTGAGCTTCACCGCCTCGCAGGTCAACCTCAAGGCCCAGCCCGTCTCCGGCGGCGTACCGCGCACGAGTCGGCGCCGCTGGCTCGCGCTGGCCGGCGGCGGCCTCGCCACCATCGGCGCCTTGCTGCTGCCCAGGCTGCTGGGGGCGACAGATGAGGCGACAGATGGGGCGCCGCCGAGCCCCGCTGCCCCGACGCCCGCGCCGCAGCCCGCCACCGAGCCAGCGCCGAGCGCGCCCCCGCCCGCCGCGGTCACGCTGGCCGTGTCCAGCCCGCCACCGGCGCCGCCCACGGACAGCACCCCACCGGCAGCGGAGCACCCCGAGATCACGTTGCGGATAAGCTCCACGCCCCGCGGCGCGACCGTGTGGATCCATGACGAGGCGGTGGGCACCACGCCGTTCGTCGATCACGTCCGCCCGGCCGAGGGGGCGCTGTCCTACAAGCTGACCCTGCGTGGCTATCACAGCGCGCTGGTGTCCATGCCGGGAGACAGGCCCGCCGAGCGCACCGTCCAACTGCGCAAGCGCGGCGGCGGTGCGGCGCCCCAGAAAGAAGCGGTCGATCGCGAATGGACCAACCCGTTCGCGCCCCCCGCATCGACCTCCACCACGCGGCGCAGACCATGAGGGGCCCGCTCCTGCCTGTCGCCATCCTGCTGGGCGCGTTCCTGCTCACGCTTGACAGCAAGCTGGCAAGCGCCGATGTCGAGGAGCGCAAAGCGCGCGCGCTCCAGCTGACGGCGCAGGCGATGGCCGCGGAGGACGATGGCCGCTTCGCCGAGGCGCTCTCGCTCTATGCCCTCGCGTTCGAGCAGGTTCCGCATCCGGAGATGCTCTACAAGCTCGGCGAGGGGCATCGGATCATGGGCGAGCTGGCCAAGGCCATGCAGTTCTATGAGCAATACCTGGCGATCACGCCCAACGGCAGTCGCGCCGCTGACGCGCGGCGCTGGCTGACCAGCATCGAGACAGTGCTGGCGCGCAAGCTCGAGGAGCAAGCGCGCCAGGACGAGGCCCGCCGCGCCGCGGGGCAGCAGGCCGCGCAGGAGCAGACGGAGCGCGAACGCGCAGCGCACCTGCGCGCCGAGGCCGCGATGCAGCAAGAGGCTCGCCGCGCCGCCGCCGAGCTGATGAGCACCACCGCGCCGCGAACCACCGGTCAGCCCCCGGTTAGCCGCCGCGAGATGGCGGTCCTGCTCGGCGGCCTGTCCGTGCTCTCGCTGGGCGCCGGCGTCGCGTTCGAGCTGTCCTCGCGCTCGATGGACGAGCGCTACCAGGACGGCGGCGCCACCGAGCCCAGCCTGCGCGACTCCGCCGACCACCGCCACACCCTGGCCTGGACCTTCGCGCTGTCCGGCGCCGTCGGCGGCGCGGTCACGACGTACCTCTGGCTCACCGGCGCGCGCCAGCGCACAGCACCAGGCGGCGGTACACGCCTGGCGCCGCAGGTGACCACACACGGCGCGAGCGCGCTCGTGCTCGGCCGTTTCTGAGCTCCGCCAGCGCGCCGGCCTCTTTCCAGGCGGGCCACTACGGCTCTCGATGCGCAGTTGGCTGCAGATTCCGAAATCCAGATGGGCTGGCCAAGCGACTCCTTGTGGCGCTCCGTCTGGAGCGCGCTCCGGTCTATTCCTCCACAAGGATGAGCGACATGCGCCTACAAATGCTTCTGGGAGTCTTCTTGCTGCTTGGGCTGGCGATGGGGTGCGGCGAACCTCTCGAGGATCCTGCCGATCCTGCCGATCCTGCCAACCCGGCGCTCTCCAGCACCGAACAAGAGGTCACGGGCTGCTCGGCCACCAACGATTGCCTGTCTCCCTACAACGGAGTCGCGGTGACCTGTAGTGGAACCGCGAACTGCACCCCCACCTCCACCGGGGTGTCCTGCAACGGCGTCCAGACGTCTTGCACGAGAGCGGCGCCCACCACGTGCGCCATGAACCCGGCGGCCTCCTGCTCCAGCAACTCCACGTGCTGGGCCATGTGCGGCGGCAAGGGCTACGGCTTCTGTCAGACCTCCACCGCGTGTTGCATCTGCTACTGACGCGCTGACCCGTCGCGGCGAGCCGGCCCAGCGCCAGCTCAGCGTCGGCGCGCCGGCAGGTCGGGGATCCGCTCGGGTTCCCGGTCGGCGGCTTCGTCGCTAGCTTCGTTCTCGGTGGCCAGCGCATGGCGCAGGGCCTCCAGGAGCCGCAGCGGCGCCTTGGCCACGGCCAGCACTGCGTCCAGCTCCTCGTACACCCCTTCTGGGTAGGGCCCAGCGAGCGCAGCGCGGTAGTAGTGGACCGCGCGCTGTTCGTCAAAGAGCCCGTAGTCTGAGGTGGCGTGCAAAAAGCCCAGGTCCGCGTGGACCTGCGCCAGCGCATAGCCCTCGTCGTCGTAGCGAAAGTACGTGTGCTCGGCGAAGTCGTAGATGACGCCGCCGAGCTCCTCGAAGCCAAAGGTGTCCGTAGCCAGGTAGAGCGCCAGCAGCTTCTCGTACGATCCCTCGCCCCATGGTGGGGGCGCCACCAGCGCTTCGCGGATCGGCAAGTCCAACGGCACGTCCAGGATCAGGTGCGCCTCACCGCGGCGCGCGGCATCCAGGTACCCCCGAAGGCGCTGGCTATCGAAGCGAGCCTCCAGGGCCGAAGCCGCCGGCGCGCTCCGCGCAGGACGCTCTGGCGCGCGCTGAGTTCGCCGCTTGGCGGGGGTCGTGCGCGACGGCGCAGAGCGGGCCTTCGCAGACTTCGCGGCCTTCGCCGACTTCGGGGCCTTCGCCGACTTCGCAGACTTCGGGGCCTTCGCAGCCTTCGTCGACTTCGGGGCCTTCGCAGACTTCGCAGACTTCGGGGCCTTCGCCGACTTCGCCGGCTTCGCGGCCTTCGCGGACTTCGCAGACTTCGCCGACTTCGCAGCCTTCGTCGACTTCGCAGTGCCCTCCTTGGCCTTGCCGCCGCCGCGGGCAGACGTCCTCGCCGTGCTTCGCTTCGAGGTGGACCTGGTCATCGCGAACCTCCTGACCGAAACGCCAGCCTTGCACCATGGCGCTGATAGAGTCCACGACAAGCATCAGGCCCCCCACTTGACGCCTCATGTCCATCTGCGACTTCGTCGTCGCAGACCCACATCCAACCCCAGAGTTCGCCTGAGTTGGCCCACGCAAGTTCCGTGCAACCGCGCGCACAGAACCTTGGAAGCAAGGCCTACGCAGCAGCTCAGCGCTTGCTGCCCCGGCTGCGCCCGCCCGCGGCACGACCGCCTGGGCGCGCCGACTTGCTCCCTCGCGCGGCCGGCCGCGCGCTCTTGCTGGCTGGACGGCCAGCGGTGGGGCGTCCGCCGCCCGGACGTGCTGGCTTGGCGCCCGCGCGCGCGGTGGAGCCCCGCGCCGTCGTCGCTCCGCCACGAGATGAAGCCCCGGTCGGGGCGCCCGGGCGGGCGCTCGCCTTGCGGCGCGCCGGCATCGAGCGCTCGTTGGGGCGCGGCGGCCGCGGCTCTCGGCTGGCGCCAGCCGCGCGCGAGCGCGAGCGCTCTGGAGACGTATCGCTGCCGCTCTTGGCCTTGGCGATCACCCGCAGCGGCGTGCCGCCAAAGCCGTAGCGCTCTCGCAGCCGGTTGCTGATGAAGCGTCGATACGAAGGCGGCAGCCCCTCCGCGTTGCTGGTCCACAACAGGAACGTGGGCGGCGAGGCGCGGCCCTGGGTGAGGTAGTACACGCGCGCGCTCTTGCCGTGCCACATCGGCGGGGGCATGGACTCGCAGACCTCGGCGAAGAAGCGGTTCAGCTCGGCGGTGCCGATGCGGCGGCGATATTGCCGCGCCACCTGATCCACCTTGTCGAGGAGGCGGTCCACACCGTCGCCGCGCGCCGCGCTGAGCCACACCACCGGCGCCCACGGCAGGAAGTGAAAGTTGTCGCGCAAGGCCTCGGTCAACGCCTCGCGCTTCTTGGCCTGTGGCACCAGGTCCGCCTTGTTGACCGCGAGGATGAGCGCCTTGCCGCGGTCCTCGATCATGCCGGCGAGCCGCGCGTCTTGCTCCGATGGGCCGGCCTCCGCGTCGAGCAGCAGCACCACCACATCAGCGCGCTCGATCTGCCCCACCGTCATCGACACCGAGATCTTCTCGATCTCGGCCTCCACCCTGGCCTTGCGGCGGATCCCCGCGGTATCGACGAGGATGTACCGGCGGTCGCCCAGCACCAGCTCGCTGTCCACCGGATCTGTGGTGGTCCCAGCGACGTGATGGACCAGGGAGCGCTCTTCGCCCACCAGCCGGTTACACAGCGAGCTCTTGCCTGCGTTGGGGCGACCGACGAACGCGATGCGCAGCGGCGCGGCTGGATCCGCGACGACGTGGCGGCCGCCAGCGCGGCTGCGCTCCTGGCCACCGCGCGCCGGGCGCGCCGGCGCGGCGACCTCTGAATCAGCCTCGTCCTCGGAGTCCTCGTCGTCGTCCCCGGCCTCGTCCTCGGAGTCCTCGTCGTCGCCGGCCTCGTCGTCCCCGGCCTCGTCCTCGGAGTCCTCGTCGTCCGCTGCTTCGTCCCCGGCCTCGTCGTCCAAATCTTCGTCCAGATCTTCGTCCAGCTCGTCGTCCAGCTCGTCGTCCTCCGGCTCGCCCAGCGCCGCCGCCTCTTGTGCCAGCCGCTCGTCTTCGCTCAGCGGCGGTGGCGGGGCGGGGATCTGCAACACCTCGACGATGCGCGACATCAGCTCGTCCACGCCACGGCCGTGCGCGGCCGAGACGGCGATCACCTCGGGAAAGCCCAGGCGCCGGAACTCGTGCATGGACGGGTCGTGCTTGGGATGGTCGATCTTGTTGACCACCAGGATCAGCGGCTTGTTGAGCAGCCGCAGCTTGCGCCCAAGCTCGGCGTCCAGCGGCGACACCCCAGCCTGGCCATCGGCCACGAACACCACGGCTTCGGCCTCGGCGATGGCGCGCTGCGCCTGTCGGTGAATCCCGGCGCCGATGACCTCGGACTCGGCCTCCGGATCCAGGCCCCCGGTGTCCACCACCCGAAACATCTGCCCGAAGTAGTCGCAGGTGCCGTAGCGCCGGTCGCGGGTGAGCCCCGGCGTGTCATGCACCAGCGCCGGCCTGCCGCCGACCAGCTTGTTGTACAAGGTCGACTTGCCCACGTTGGGACGACCGACGATAGCGACCAGGGGAAGGCTCATGAGCGTCACGGGGGCAAAAAGAACCGGCGCAGGCTGCGCCGCAAAAGCTTCAGGCAGATGACCGGAGGCTGGAGCGTTGTCGGACCGGCTGCAATGCTGCGACCGCAGAATCTGCGTCAGATCCTACAGCAACTCGCGCGCACCGGCACCGCGGGGTCACGCCTGCTGAGGATCGTTGGCGTACCCCAGGCGGCGCAAGCCCGCGTCCTTCTGGCTCCACTCTTCTTCCACCCGCACAAACAGGCTCAGGTGCACGGTCCGTCGCAGGGCCTCGCCCAGGGCGGTGCGCGCGGCGATGCCAAGCTCGCGGATGCGCTGGCCACCGCGCCCCACCACGATCGGCTTTTGCGACTCTCGCTCCACCACGATCACCGCGCCGACGGCGACGTCGCCCTTGCTCGGCCGCTCGTTCCAGCTCTCCACCACCACCGCGCAGGCGTAGGGCAGCTCCTTGCCGAGCTGATGATAGAGCTGCTCGCGGATGATCTCGCGGGCGATGAACTGCTGGGTCCGGTCCGTCACCATGCCGTCGGGGAACAGCGCGGGGCCCACCGGCAAGCGGCGCGCGATCGCCGAGGTCAAGGCCACCAGGCCATCTCCGGTGGCGGCGCTGATCGGCACCACCTCGGCGCCCGGCAGCTCCGCGGTCCACGCCTCGATGAGGGGGAGCAGATCCGGCTTGGCCACCCGGTCCACCTTGTTGAGCGCCACCACCGTCGGGTGTCGCGCCACCGCAGCGGCGATGGGAGAGGCGTCGTCATCCCGCAGCCGGCCTGGCAGCCGGCCCGAGCGATCCGAGGCGTCGATCACCAGCAGCACCACATCGCAGTCCGCCGCCGCCGCCACTGCCTCGTCCCGCATGTAGCGCCGCAGCGCGCCCTTGCCATCTTGCAGGCCGGGCGTGTCCACAAAGGCGATCTGCGCCGATCTCTGGGGGCTCTGCGCAAGCTCGCCACCCGCGGATTCCACACGCTCGACCCGGTGGATGCCCAGGATGCGGTCGCGGGTGGTCTGCGGCTTGGCGGACACGGCCGCCAGGTGCTCGCCCAGAATCTTGTTGATCAACGTCGACTTGCCCACGTTGGGCAGGCCAACGATGGCGCAGAAGCCGGCGTACAGTCCGCCTTCGTTCGCCGCTTCCTGCATGGTCGTTTCGTTTAGCTGGCTTACGACCAAAGCACAAGGCGCCTCGTCGCCAGAAATTCGCCCCCGCCGCCCACCTGCGCTAGCTTGCCGCCATGGCCAGGCTGGCGGTGGTGATTGCCTCCCTCTCCCTAGGGTTGATCCTGTGCCCGATGCCGTGGATGTTCCTCGGCTTGGGCGCTGGCATCTTCGCCATGTTTGCCGGCTGGCTGACTTTTCGCGAGCGCGCCCTCTCGGGGGCCGCGCGGCTCTTTGGCGCTGGCGCGGCCTCGGTTGGCCTGCTCGCCGTGACGCTCGGCTCGGTGCGACTGGGCCTGTCCATCGCCGCGGCCGCCCGCCTCGCCGAGCTGGTGAGCTGACGCGCTGCCCTCGTGATCCAGCGCCACGTCGCGTCAAACGGCGGTCGACTGCGGCGCTGCGAGCGACCTGGGCGCAGCACTCTCGACCATCTGGCCGCTGGGAGTTAGTAAGCGGCCTTTGCCCGCTGGGGCAAAGCATGTACGGTCGCCGTACTCCATGAGCCAAGAAACGCCGGCCGGACAACCCCGCGGGCTCTCCCCGCTGTTTTTCACCGAGATGTGGGAGCGCTTCAGCTTCTACGGCATGCGCGCCATCTTCGCGCTGTTCATGGCGGCGCCGCTGACCAAGGGCGGCCTCGGGTACACCAAGAGCCAGGCCGGCGCCATCCTCGGCATGTACATGGCGGCCGTGTACATGATGTCGCTGCCGGGCGGCTGGATCGCCGACAAGTACCTGGGGCAGCGCCGCGCCGTGTTCATCGGCGGGGTCATCATCATGATCGGCCACGTGCTCCTGGCCCTGCCGTCGGTCCTGTTCTTCTACCTGGGCCTGGTGTCGCTGGTCATCGGCACCGGCTTTCTCAAGCCCAACGTGTCCACCATGGTGGGCCAGCTCTACTCTGCCAAGGACCCACGGATCGACGCTGGCTTCTCCATCTTCTACATGGGCATCAACGTCGGCGCCTTCGTCTCGCCCATCATCTGTGGCTTCCTGGCGCAATCTGACTCCTTCAAGGCCTTCCTGGCGAGCAACGGCATCAGCCCGCAGTCGTCCTGGCACTTCGGGTTTGGCGCTGCCGCGGTCGGCATGGCGCTGGGGCTCGTGATCTTCCACTTCGGCACCCGGACCTTGACCGGCATCGGCGCCCCGCCGGTCATCACGGATCCAGCGGCCCGCGCGCGTAACAAGAAGACCCTGCTCCGCATCATCGCCGCGTTGGCGGCCGGCCCGGCGATCCTCTCCACCATCCACTTCGCCGGCGTGTGGTCCCTGACCCAGGAGCGCATCTCCAACGTCTTTGGCGTGGTGCTCATCGCCCTGTTCCTGGGCACCTTCGCCATGCTGTACCGCAAGGCCAAGGGCACGGAGCGCAAGGGCGTGCAGGCGATGTTCGTGCTCGCCATCGGCTGCGTCGCGTTCTTCTCCCTGTTCGAGCAAGCCGCCGGCACGATGAACGCCTTCGCTGATGAGCGGACGCGCAACGTCGCCTTCGGCAATCCGTTCCCCTCCACCTGGTATCAGTCGATCAACTCGGTCTTCATCATCTTGCTCTCCCCCCTGTTCGCGTGGATGTTCACGCGGATCTCCGCGCGCAAGCTGCCGTTCAACGACATCAAGAAGTTCGGCGTCGCGCTGGTCTTCATCGGCCTGGCCTTCGTGTTCATGTTGCCCGCGTCGCGCGCGACCTCGCTGGTCAGCCCGCTGTACCTGGTCATGTTCTATTTCATGTCCACCGTGGCCGAGCTGTTCTTGTCTCCGGTGGGCCTGTCCAGCATGAGCAAGCTGGCGCCAGCCTCCGCCGGCGGCCTGGTGATGGGCACCTGGTTTCTCTCCACCTCCAACGGCGACTACATCGCCGGCCGGGTGCATGGCCTGACCGGCGACATCGCGCTCGACACGCTGTTCACCTGGCTCATCGTCGGCGTGTTCATCGTCGCCGCGCTGATGTTCGTGGCTGGCTCGTACTTCACGCGCAAGGTGCCGCTCGAGTCGCTGATGCGAGACTCCGGCAAGGATGACGCGGACACGAGCAGCGATGCCCTGCCCAGCGCGCAGGTCGTGAAGGACGGCAGCGCCACGCCGCGCCGCGCCGACCCCGCCACCACGGTATCTGGCGACTCCATCGCCGCCTTCGCCACCTCGGTGGCGGTGTGGCCGCTGGTGCTCGATGACCCCAAGCTCGGCGGCATCGTGGTCGCCATCCTCGGCACGTCGTCGGTCGTTCTGGCGGTGCGCGGGCTCGCCGAGTCCAAGCGCCACGGAGTGGGCGGCGCCAGGTTCGCCAAGGCCGCCGTGCCCATCACCGTGGCCGCGGCGCTGTACGCGATCTTGAAGATCTTCGTGTTCCCCTCGCCTGCTGCCGCGCCCACCCCGCCCGCCCCGCCGGCGGCTGCCGTGGCTCCGGCGGCGGCGGCTCCCGCAGCTCCGGCGGCTCCCGCAGCTCCGGCGGCTCCGGCGAGCGGCGCCCCGACAGCGGAGGCGCCCGCCGCGCCGCCCGTGCCCGCCATGATCGAGACCGCGACCGGCCCGCAGTGACAGCCCGCGCCGCTTGATGCGTGCCCTGCCGCCCCTTGCGCACGCTGCACACCTTGCACGCTGGCGCCAACCGGGCTAGGCCAAGGACATGCGGCTCCTGTTCATCGTCGACCACCTCGATCGCCTGACGCTCGCCGGCGACACCTCGTACGCCCTGATGCTCGAGGCCGCCGCGCGCGGTGATGAGGTGTGGACGTGCCAGATCGAGGACCTGGGGCTCGAGAGCTCGACCGCCATCACGTGGGCCCGGCCCACGGAGGTGCGCGACGCCGCCACCCCGCGCGAGGCGTTCACGCTGGGCGAGCGCAAGCGCTTCGACCTGGGCGCGTTTCACGCGGTCCTGATGCGCAAGGACCCGCCGCTCGATGTCTCGTACTTGCACGCCACCTGGATCCTCGACCACGCTCGCGGCCAGACCGTGCTGGTCAATGATCCGCACGGCCTGCGCGAGCTCAACGAGCACCTGGCGGTCCTGCGCTTCCCGGAGCTGACCCCGCCCACCATCTGCACTCGCTCCACCGAGCGGCTGTCGCAGTTTCTGCAAGAACAGGGCGGCGCCATCATCGTCAAGCCGGTGGACGGTTTTGGCGGCCTGGGCATCTTCCTGGTTCGCCAGGGCGATCCCAACGCCTCGTCGATCTTCGAGACGTCCACCGGCGCCGGCAGCCGCTGGACCCTGGCCCAGCGCTACCTGCCCGCCGCCGTGGAGGGTGACAAGCGCATCCTCATCGTCGACGGTGAGCCGGTGGGCGCGGTGCTGCGCGTGCCGGCAGAGTCCGAGGCGCGCGGCAACCTGCACGTGGGCGGACGCGCGGTCAAGACCACGCTCGACGACGCGGACCGCCGCATCTTGAACAAGCTCACCCCCACGCTGCGCAGCTACGGCCAGGTGCTGGTGGGCATCGACGTCATCGGCGGCATGCTCACCGAGATCAACATCACCTCGCCAACCGGGGTGCGCCACATCTCCCGGCTCGACGGCGTCAACGCCGCGGCCCCGATCCTCGAGGCCATCGCGCGCCTGGCGCGGCAGCTTGGCAAGTGAGCGACGCGGCCGCGCCGCTGCCGAGCCGCTGCCGCTGACCACCTGGCACCTCGAGGGCGAGCCGCTGGCGGCCCTTCAGGCTGGCGAGCCAGCGCCCGGCGAGCCGCCGCGCCCCGTGGTGATGATCTTGCACGGCTTTCCGGATCATCCGCCGAGCTTCGCCGCGCTGGCGCGTACGCTGGCGGGCGCCGGATATCACTGCGTGGTGCCGTACCTGCGCGGCTACGCGCCCAGCACGCGGCGCGGTCCATTCGCGCTGGAGCGCCTGCGCGACGACGCCTTGGCCCTCTTGGCCGTGGTGTCCCCGGGCCGGCCAGCCGCCCTCGTTGGCCACGACTGGGGCGCGATGATCACGTACGCCGCGTGCGCCAGCGCGCCCGAGCGAATCTCCTGCGCCGTGACCTTGTCCGTGCCGGCGCCGCTCACCTTCTTGCGCCAGCTCGTCACCAGCCGGCAGCTCCTGCGAAGCTTCTACATGCTGCTGTTCCAGCTCAGCGCCGCAGACGCGCTGGCGCGGCGCGCAGACTTCGCCTTGCTGGACTGGCTGTGGCGCCGCTGGTCACCTGGCTTTCGCCTGCCCGACGACGACGCCGCGGCCTTGCACGCCTGCCTGGCCGCGAGCTGGCCTGCGCCACTTGCCCCCTACCGCGCGCTCCTCCACCTGCCCGACCTGCGCCGTCGCCACGCCGAGCTGCGCCGCTGGAGCATCCACGTCCCCACCCTGCAGCTCCACGGCGAGCAGGATGGCTGCATCGCGCCGGCCTCTGCAGCGCACCAGCGCGCCTGGTTCGCGGCGCCGCTCGAGCAAGTGCGCTTGCCCGACGTCGGCCACTTCTGCACCTGGAGGCTCCCGGGGAAGTCGCCAGTCAGACGCTGCGATGGCTCACCGCGCACCACCTCCGCCTGCCGACGGACGCGCGACCTTGAGGCCCGCGGGCTCCGTCGAAATAGCATTCACGACCCCGGCTCGACGAGGCAGCGCAGGAGCGGCTGCAGGCCCAGGCGCGCTCGCTGGCCGAGCCGCTGGTGCCCGGCCGCCGCGATAGCTGAGCCGCGAGTGCGCGGTGCAGGTCAGCTTGGCGTAACGTCGGTGGGCTACCCGGGACGTCAGTGGGCAGCAGCAGGCCGTGGCGGCGCCAGCCGATGGCCAGGAGCCAGGTGCGCGCGGTGGCGAGCCCCCGCCGAGCGCGCGCGGCTGTGGACGAAGCGTGCCACCGACGTTGCCGCCGGCGGCCAGCCGCCGCTGAAAGATCACTTCCAGGCGATGTTCCAGATGACGCTCCTGGGCAACGCGCTGCTCGCGAGGCTCTGGGAGTCGCACCGGTACCAGGTGCCGCCGTTCCCGGGCGGACGCGGCGACAGCGAGGTGATCGAGGTCTACCCTTCAGCGCCACGCTGCGCGCGATGAAGTTGTCCGGCTACAAGTCCCTCCCCGACGAGGCGGTGCACCGCGGCATCAAGGCCTGCGCGCTCGCGGGCATCACGCTCGACGTCGTTCCCCGGCTCCGCGCCGTCGCCGGGCGCTACAGCTCGGGCAGCGCCAAGGCGCCCGACCACTACGTGGCCGACGCATTCGTCGCGCTATGTACGGCGATCTTGTACGCCGAGGGCGCGTGCCGTCCGGCACTGGCGCCGGACGTCCTCGCGCGCGACCCGGCCGTGATGGAGTCAGAGGGGGCCATCTGGGTTCCCAAAGAAGGCGGGCTCTAGCGGAGCTGTACTCACATTGCTGTACACGAGGGCGGCAGTCCGCGTGCAGTAGACGATGATGAGCTACAGCATCGGTGTACGCGGCCAGAGTGTCTCTCCCCGCAAATACTTTTTCCTTTTTTTTTGTTTCGTACGGATTGCTGGCCACTCCTACGATGCGCACGTGAAGGAGAGGCGAGGGCCTGCGTCTTTGGATTGGCAGCTGCGTGATGATCAGGAGTCCGGGGACTCCCGATCAAAAGAGGCCGCGAGGCTTCGGCGCGCCGCTGCTGGAAAAACCACCGCGCTCGACGAGCTGACCCCGCTGCGAGGGGGCGAACTCGACGACCCCGCCAGCGCGGATGAGCTGGCCGCGCTGGTGGGCTTCATCGAGCCGCGCGCGCTGACCGGAGCGCTCGCGCCCGCCAGCGAGGCGCCCGGGCGACGCACGTTGCTGGAGGTGGAGCTGGCGCGCGCCGCCGAGCAGCCACGGTTGCCAGCGCCCGCGGCGCTGCGCTACGCGCGCTGGCTGCTGACCGCCGACCGCGGCTGGACGGAGATCCCGTCGACGATCCAGGCGTCGCTCAGCGATGCCCAGACCTCGACGCGCCAGCGCCGCGAGTTGCTCGTCGCGTTGCAGCGCGCGCCGCGCACGCCGCCACCGACGCCGAGTTCGGCGAGCATCGGCGAAGCCGTCGAGCCGATGGCGTCAGCGCAGCCCTGGCACGGCGGGCGAACCCGCCCCGCGCCTGCGGTGGCCCCCGCGATGCGGCTCGCCGCGCGTGGAGCCGCGTCCGCGCGCGACCCCGAGCATCTCGAGGACGTGCTCGCCCTGGTCCAGCGCTCCGGCGACGGCGTGCCGCTATCGGCCGAGCTGGCCGCGCGCATGCAGGCCGAGCTGGGCCACGCGTTCGCGCATGTCCGCGTCCACCTGGGCGCCGAGGCCGCCGAGGCCTACGCCGCCATCGGCGCCGAGGCCTTCACGCTGGGACATCACATCTACTTCGGCGCCGGTCAGTTCGCCCCGGACACCGACGACGGAAGCCGTCTGCTGCGCCACGAGCTCACGCACGTCGTGCAGCACGCGCGCGGCGAGCTGACCGCCGGCAGCCGCGCCGAGCTGCTCTCGCCGTCCAGCAGCGCCGAGGCCGAGGCCCGCGCCGCCGAGGCCCCGCGCCCGCGCGCGGCCCCCAGCTGGGCCGGCGGCCCGGAGCCAGCGCCGGCGCAGCTCGAGGAGCGCAGGCGCCGCGCCGCGGCGACGTGGGACACCACGCTCGATCAACCGCCTGCACCGTACCGGCGCGCAGTGGACATGCCAACGTGGGCCGGCGCGTCGATGACCTCGGGGGCCGAGCCCGCCGCCGCGACCACCAGCGCCAGCGCCACGGCCATCGCCCGCCGTGCCGCCGCGCCCGCCGCAGCGCCTGGCGGCGGCAGCGGCCCGGCTGCCGCGCTGCCGACCGTGGTCACCCTCACCGGCACCTTCGCGCCGCCCAGCAACGTCGCCGCGCACATCGACAAGGCCGGAGAGGCTGGCGCCGCGGTCAAGGTGGCCCTGCCCAAGCTCACCAAGCCCGCGGTGATCCTGGTCAAGAAGGTCGAGGGTCGCTACGTCACCGTCGAGGACAAGCCGCAGCTGGTGCCGCTCTCGCACCCGCTGTTCGTGCGCGCCGGCGCCATCGCGCCCATGCTGCGCGTGCGCATCGGCGCTGGCCAGGACAACGTGGTCACCGGCTACATCGCCGCCGGTCCCACCGGCGCGGATCCGGGCGCGCTGCAGAGCGCGCTGAGCCAGGATCTGTCCGCGCTGGGCCTGCGCGGCTTCGCCATCCCCAGCCTCGCGCTGGTCAACTCGTTCGAAAACGGCGTGCTCACCTTCGGCACCGGCGCCGAGGTCGGCTTCACCCTCGGCGGGTGGGTCAACGGCCAGCTCTCGCTCGGGCTGTCCAACGACAAGGTCACCTTCGCCGCCCGCGCCGCCATCCACGCCAAGGGGCTCAAGGAGGCGGAGATCAGCTTCACTCGCAACGCCAACGGCAAGATCTCCGGCAGCGCGGCCATCGGCACGGACCTGGGCCCGCACTTCACCGGCAACGTCAACGCGCGCTACGACAACGGTGACATCACCGTGCGCGGTGAGCTTGGCTATCAGTCCGAGAAGCTGTCCGGAAAGCTCAGCGTGATGCTGGCGGACGCGGCGCAGGCCGAGGCCATGGTGAACGCCGAGCTGCCACCGGACAGCGTGCTGCCCGCCGCCGGCGCGGGCGCCGCCCCGGCCGCGCCCGCCGCGAAGGGCAAGCGCGGCCTCGCCGGCACCGGCAACCTCAACTTCGCCTTCACCGACTGGCTCACCGGCACCGCCAAGGTCGTGTACGGGCCGTCGGGCCACCTCACCGTCATCGGCAAGATCGCGCCGCCCAAGCAGATCGAGCTGATGAAGCAGAAGGGCATCAACCAGCCCATCCTGCCCGAGGTGCGCCTGCAGGCCGGCTACGGCATCCCGTACGTGGCCGACATCCACGTCGGCGTCGGCGTCGGCCTGTCCGCCTCCGCCGGCCTGGGTCCCATCGTCCTGACCGACATGGCCCTCGACGGCATCTACTCCACCGATCCGAAGGTCCTCAACAAGTTCTCCATCACCGGCACCCTGCGCGCCCAGGCCGACGCCGGCCTGCAGCTCAGCGTCAAGGGCTATGCCGGGCTCACCCTCCTGGGCCACTCCATCAACTTCGGCGCCGAGGTCCTCGGCAAGGCCGGCGTCAAGGGCTACGCCGAGGCCCGCACCACCCTGGGCTATCGCGAGACCGCCGCGCCCAGCGCCGGCAAGAAGGGCGAGTACTACCTGCAAGGCCACCTGGAGATGGCCGCGCAGCCCGTGCTCTCGCTCGGCGGCAACCTCTTCATCCAGCTCGATAGCCCGTGGTGGTCGCCTGCGCCGAGCAAGATGTGGCGCTGGCCCCTGGGCTCGCTCGAGTACCCGGTGCCGGCCCAGTTCGGCATCGGCGCCGACATCGACTACGTCATCGGCTCCGGCAAGCTACCGGACTTCAAGCTCACCAAGCCCAGCTTCGACGCCAGCAAGTTCGTCGACTCGATGATGAGCAACCGCCTGCCCGCGCGCAGCGGCAACGCCGGCAAGCAGGACAAGCCCGGCACCTGGAGCGGCCAGAAGCCGAGCAGGCCCACCGATTCGCGCCCAGCAGTTCAGCCCAAGACGCCGAAGGACGCCACCGTCACCGCAGGCAGCCCCAGCGGCAAGCTCAACCAGGGCAACCAGACCCCCGAAGAAAAGAAGCAGACCCCGGCCGACCCGGCGGTGGCCAAGCGCTGGAACGAGGGCATGGAGGCCCTGGGCCAGCTGCAGCGCCGCGCCGAGAAGGACCCCGAGACCAAGGACGAGATCACGCAGCACCTGGCGGAGCTCAAGGCCAAGTATGGGTTCACGAGGCTGACGGCGACGAGATCAGGACAGATGTGGCTGGTCGATGCGGCGATGAACCCGGAGCACAAGGTCCAGATCCAGGCAGACAAGAAGGACGACGGCGCCGAGGCCGACACGTCAAGGCTTGAAGAGGTGATCCTTGACCGTGCGTTCATCGTCAAGGACAGGCCCGCGGTTGGCAGGAAGCTCGCGATGACCAAGGATGAGATGCGCCGTCAGATCGGCATCCAGCAGGAGGCGCTCAACGACCTGACGGTGGCGCAATACCTGGCGAACTGGGAGAGGTACTATGGCCCGGAGAACGATGCCTCTGCGGCCGAGGGACGCGCTGATGAATCGCAGGCGGCCGAAGAACGAACTATGGAAATAAAGAAGCTGAAAGCTGAAGCAGCCGCACTTTGGCGCAAGAACAACCCGAGGAAATCTCCCAAAGACGCAACCGACTTCGTAGAAAAGCTATACGAACGAAACGAAGGAGACCGTGCCTACCCGTTCAAACACAAAACCCTGGTATCCGAATCTGACAATCTCGAGTATGAGAACAAGGCGTACGGCAAGTCCATCCTACACGCTGCAGATCAAGGAGCTGGCGGTGGTTCGAAGATGGCGGGGCTTGGAGGCTCGCGCGAGAACTTCTCGATAGGTGCCCAGTGGGGACGCGGCGGGCGAGCCAAGGCGCTCAATACCTTGTTGAGTAAGGCCATCGCAGGAGCCAGGGCGAAGTTGCCCACCGACAGGGTGGACAAGCTTCGTCTGAATGTTAAGCTACTGATGGAAGACAGGTAAGACATGGTCGTAGCGGAATTTGAGTCTTTCCACGAAGCGTTCCCTCCGGACGGCGATCGCGAGCCCTATGACGCGACGCGCTTCGCTTCGTTCGCTGACAAGGTACCAGTCGCGCTTGTCTCGGAGTGGCGCCAAGTTGGGTTCGGGAGCTTTGGCAGCGGCATTCTGTGGATGCCTCCACCCGATGAGCCGGTCCTGAGTGATGGTGACTGGCCAGGCCTGGATAGCTCCTGCATCGAGGTTCTACGGACTGCGTTTGGCAATGTCTGCATCTGGCAGCAGGACCAGTTCCACTGGCTCAGCGTGTACGGTGGAAAGCTTCATTCATTCCCTGGTGATGTCGAACTATTTTTTTATGGTCTCGGCGACAAGGATTTCAGACATACAGTCTTGCGAGAACGAATCTTCAATATCGCGCGCGATCGCCTCGGAGATCTCAGCAAGGATGAGTGCTACGGGTTCGCCCCGCTTCCCACCCTTGGTGGCGCGATCGCTGAGAAGTACCTCATCAAGACGCGCATGCGCGAGTACCTCTCGATGGTTGCACAAACTGTGGGCTGAAGCGCTGCCATCATCTGTGCGGCGCGGGCGACTTGATCCCAACCACGCTATTCTCGCTCCTCGTCATGCGCTTCCGCACGTTCCCCAAGATCCCGACGCACCGGGCGGCGCCGCCCAGGGCGATGGGTGGGCCGTGGGTGGCGCTGGAGAAGCTGCATGGCGCGCAGCTGGTGGTGGCGGTGAGCGGCGGGGAGGTGCGGGTGGGCAAGCGCAAGGCGTGGCTGGAGGCGGAGGAGCCGTTCTTTGGCTGGCAGCTGCTGGGGCAGGAGCTGATGGAGCAGGCGCGCGCGGTGGCGGCGGGGACGGCGGCGCACACGACGGTGCTGTATGGCGAGCTGATCGGCGGCGGCTATCCGCATCCGGACGTGGCGCCGGTGCCGGGGCTGTCGCCGGTGCAGACGGGCATCTGGTACACGCCGCTTTTGGCCTGGGTGGCGTTCGATGCGCTGGTGGCCACCTCCGAGGACGACGCGGGCGAGCTGCTGGCGCACCGGGAGCTGGAGGAGCTGACATCAGCGGCTGGGCTGCGCGCGCCGCCCTTGGTGGCGCGCCGGACGCGCGCCGAGCTGGAGCGGCTGGAGGTGCGGTTCGCCACGCGGGTGCCGGCGTGGTTTGGGCTGCCGACGCTGGCGGACAACTTCGCGGAGGGGTTGGTGCTCAAGCCGGACGCGCGCTGCGCCGGCGAGGACCGGCCGGTGATCAAGCGCAAGATCCCCGAGTTCGATGACGACCGCTTCGGCGAGGCCGAGGCCTGGCGGCCGGCGCACCTGGGCGAGGCCGAGCTTGCGAGCTGGGTGGAGCGGCTGGTGAGCCCGGCGCGGCTGGCCAGCGCGCGCTCCAAGGTGGGCACGGCGACCGCGGCTGTCCTCGACGAGGTGGCGCTGGACGTTGCGCTGGATCTGAGCCTGACCTTCCCGGACGCATGGAACCGGCTCGACGAGGCGGCGCAGGAGCGGCTGCAGGCCCAGGCGCGCGCGCTGGCCGAGCCGCTGGTGCCCGGCCGCCGCGAAAGCTGAGCCGCGCGCAGGGGCGCGGTGCGCGTCAGCTCGCGTTAGCTCGGGCGGCCCGGGACGTCAGTGGGCAGCAGCAGGCCGTGGTGGCGCCAGCCGGTGGCCAGGAGCCAGGTGCGCGCGGTGGCGGTGGGGCGAGGCTGGCGCTGCAGGAAGGCGAGCCAGTCTGGAGGCGGACACGCATGCCCGCGCGAGCGCAGGGGGCCGAGACCACCCGGACAGTCATGCTGGCGCGGGCGCGGGGGGCCGAGCCAACACTCATGCCCGCGCGAGCGCGGGGGACATGGGTGCCCTTCACCCAGACACTCATGCCCGCGCGAGCGCGGGGGACATGGGTGCCCTTCACCCAGACACTCATGCCCGCGCGAGCGCGGGCATGAGTGAAACCCGTCGAACCAGGGCGCGCTGGAGTACGGGTCGATCCAGTCGCGAGCGAGCTGACGGCCGCGCTCGGCGGCGTGGTGGCGGGCGTTGAGCAAGACGTACCGGAGGGCGTTGCGGACCTCGCGCGGGGTGCGCAGGGCGCGGGCGTGATAGCGCGAGGCGAAGAGTGAGCCGGTGCGGCCAAGGAGGCGGTTGATCCGGCGCGCGAGCCGGACGGAGAGGCCCTGCATGCCGCGGGCGAGCGCGACGGGCTCCTCCGCCTCGACCAGGAGGTGCAAGTGGTTGCTCAGCACATTGAACTCGACGACGCGGAACGTGGGCTTGTGTCCGCCCGCGGTGAGCGCGGCGCGGACGGTGGCGCAGACCTTGCCGCGGCGCAGGCTCGGCACGCCGGGTGCGATGCGCAAGGTGACATGCAGCGGGTGGCGGGCGGCGAAGCGCTCACGGGCGTCATGGCTCACGGTCTTGCGACCGCGCGGCCGGCCAGCCCCGGGTCGCCAGCCGCCGTGGCCGGTGGGCTTGCGCGCGGACTCGAGCGTGAGCTGCGCGGAGGCGGCACGGGGCTGGCGATGGCGCGAGGAGATGGCCATTTGATTGCCGGCACAGATTAACAATCTAATGAGTGCATGGCAATATGAGATGAGATGTGAATGCAATTCATGGAGAGAGCAAGTGGACGGCGTGGGTGGGGCTATGGACGGTGGCGGGCTGTGGACAACCGCGCCTATCGAGCTGATGGTAGCGGCGGGGTGCGTGGGCGGCGCGGTTGACGCACAGCCCTTGAAAAGGCGCATGCGGTGGGTGGGCGGCACGGGCGATGGCATGGCCTGCGCGCCTTTTCACACCGACCACAGCCCCTGCTGCTTCGCAGAACCCCAGATCTATTTTTGGTTCAGGAGAACCAGAGAAAGAGAGAGAGAGTGGGCGGCAGTGGCGGGGCTGATGGACGGTGGCGGGCTGTGGACAACCGCGCCCAGCGAGCTGAGGGTGTCGTCGGTGTGCGTGGGTGGCGCGGTTGACGCACAGCCCTTGGAAAGGCGCATGCGGTGGCGGGCGGCGTGGGTGATGGCGTGCCTGCGCGCCTTTCCACACCGCCCACAGCCCCTGCTGCTTCGCAGAACCAGATTTATTGTTTTTGTTGGAGAGACCCAGAACCTGAGAGGGAGAGAGAAGTGGGCGGCGATGGCGGGGCCATGGACGGTGGCGGGCTGTGGAGCGTGAGGCCTGCGATGCTGACACCTCGACGGAGGTCGACGATTTTTTTGCGGATCCTGGTAATGCCCGGCGGGAAACTGGCTCTACCCGACGGTAACCTCTACCAAGGATCGACGCATGAGGAAGAGCTATCTTGGGTCCCGGCCAGGGACTGGTCCGCTGTCTGGTCTGCTGTCCATCGCGCTGGCGATCGGCCTCGCCGCTGTCACGGGCTGCGCCGAGGAAGACGCCCCGCAAGAAGAGGCCGGCACGCCAGCCGGGGCGCAGGTCGAGCATGACCTGACCGACGTCATCGGCCCTGGCTCCGCGATCTTGTCGCAGGTGCAGACGCCTGGCGGCAGCGTGGTGGCCTTCGTCCGACAGCCGGACGGAACCGTCGCCATGCTGGAGCACGGGCTCGACGGCTCCCGTCCCATCGCCAACGTGGCAGAGCTGGCCGAGGCCACGCCATACGAGGTGTTCCGCACCATCGCCCCGGGCCGCCAGGTGCCGCTGGAGGTGACGATGGCGCACACGGCGGCCATCGCGGCCGGCTACCAGAGCAAGGTCCCCGCGGGCTTCTCCGCCGCGGACCTGCCGCGCGCCGGTGCAGGCTACCGCGCGTACAGCTCTTGCACCGACGTCAACGGCTGGCGCGACGGCGTCAACGGCGCGCCGGTGGGCCCCAACTGCAAGGGCATCGGCCAGTGCTTGACCAACTACGCGCCGGGCTTCTTCGGTTGCAACCCCGGCGGCGGTTGCTTTCCCACTGGCTGGCACAGCCGTTCGCGCTGGTCCACCTGCAACCTCGGCACCGGCACGTACCGCGCGATCTTGAACACCTTCCCTGGCGACGGCACGTACGTGGGCCTGGTCGACGTAGACACCAGTACCGCCGGCGCCTACTACTTCTACTGGCGCTCGGTGCCGGGCAACGATGACAACTGGACGATGGGCAAGTGGCACCTCTCCGGCGCGCCCACCGGCCACTTCTCGCTGTGGGGAGATCTGTAGTCCTTGACCTACCGCCGCTGACGTCCTGCGCGCGCCCTGAAAAGGCCCGGGCGCGCTGGCGGCTGGTTGGCCAGGCGGCTAGCGTGCAGGGCCATCATGCAGCCCTCACACGCACAGGTCACGTCACCGGCGCTGGCCTCTCTGGTCGGGGCGCTCCCCGCGGAGCTGCCCAGGCTGGCGCTCACCCACCAGCGGCAGCGCGAGCGCGGCGTGCTGGCGGTGCTGGAGCAAGGCGGCGAGGTGCGGGCGCTGGGACTGCACCGCTGCGGCTTGACCGCGCTGCCCGCTTGCATCCGCGAGCTGACCGCGCTGGAGCGGCTGGACGTGGGCGGCAACTCGCTGGCCGAGCTGCCGCCGCTGCCGCCTGGGGTGCGCGAGCTGTTCGTGGACGACAATCAGCTCGCGCGCTTCCCCGAGCTGCCGCCGCTGCGCCTGCTGGACGCAAACCGCAACCGGCTGGTGGAGGTCCCCCCTCTCGTCGACGTGGAGTTCGTCTACGTCGCGGCCAACCGGCTGACCACGACGCCGGTGACGCGCGGGGTGCGCTACCTCAACGTCAGCGACAACCCGCTGTCCGCGCTGGTGCTCGACGATGCGGCGCTGTCGGAGGTGCGCGCCGAGAGCTGCGGCCTGCGCGAGCTGCCGGCGTCGATCGGCAAGCTACCCCTGCTGCGCGATCTATCCCTGCGCGGCAACCAGCTCACCGCGCTGCCCGCGGAGGTGGCGGGCCTGCGCTCGCTGCGCCACCTGGATCTGCGCGGCAACCTGCTCGATGACCTGCCGGCGGAGCTGGCGGAGCTGCCCAACCTGACCAAGCTGGACCTGCGCTGGAACCCGCTGCGCCGCCGGCCGGGCTGGCTGACCGAGCTGGCGGCGCGCGGCTGCACGGTGTACTGCTGATCTGCGCGCTTGCGCCCGCTCAGCCCTGGCTCTGTGACGCCAGCGTGTCTTCACCGCGGGTGGAGACCAGCGCCGGTCGGCCGACGATCAACGGATCCACCGACGAGATCTTCGCGAGATCACGCGAGGAGTACGGGATGCGATGCAGCACGTAGCGCATGGCGTTGAGGCGCGCGCGCTTCTTGCAGTCGGACTTGATCACCGTCCACGGCGCGTCGGAGGTGTCGGTGTGCAGGAACATCGCCTCCTTGGCGCGGGTGTAGTCATCCCACTTGTCGAGCGACGCCATGTCGATGGGTGAGAGCTTCCACTGCTTGAGCGGGTGGGCGCGGCGCTCCTTGAAGCGGCGGCGCTGCTCGGCCTGGCTCACCGAGAACCAGAACTTGAACAGATGGATCCCGGCGCGCACGAGCTGACGCTCGAACTCCGGGCACTGGCGCAAGAACTCGTCGTACTCGGACTCCGAGCAGAAGCCCATCACGCGCTCGACGCCGGAGCGGTTGTACCAGCTTCGATCGAACATCACGATCTCGCCCCTGGTGGGCAGGTGCTGGATGTAGCGCTGGAAGTACCACTGACCGCGCTCCACTTCGCTCGGCTTCTCCAGCGCGACCACGCGCGCGCCACGAGGGTTCAGGTGCTCCATGAAGCGCTTGATGGCGCCACCCTTGCCGGCGGCGTCGCGGCCCTCGAACAGCACGATCACCCGCGCGCCAGTGTCCTTGACCCAGGCCTGCAGCTTGAGCAGCTCCACCTGCAGGCGATACTTCTGCTTCTCGTAGTTCTTGCGCGAGAGCAGGTTCTTGTAAGGATAGCCGCCCTCGCGCCAGCCGGCGGCCAGCTCGATATCTGGATCGATGCCGTCGGCTGGGAGCTCCGGCTTGTCGAACAACACCCGGCGCAGCGACTTGCGCTCATCGGGCGAGGCGCCGGAGATCAGCGCCTGCAACTGGGCCAAGAGCTCGCTGGCCGACTCATGGGCTGGCGGCTGCGCCAGGAGGTCTGCGACTGCCAGCGCCTGCACGGTGGCCGTGGTGCTGGTGCGGCGGATCACCCGATCGTGCTCGACCGCGGCGGGTCCGACATGCGGCAGCGTGTCGCCTTCAGAGACGGTGCGCGCCGGTTGCGCCGGGCGCCGCGCCTTGTTGGCGCGAGTGGACGCCTTGGCCCGGGACGCCATCGTGATCGGGTCGACCTGCCGGCCAACGGGAGGAACGGGGGGAGCTATTGCGCGGTCTTTTGCCATCGGTACCTCGTGCGAACCCAAGGCGTTGGCCCCGGCGTTCAAACCCGGCGATTGTGCGACCGCAAATCAAGTCCGGCGATGCGACCAAGGCGCCATTTTGTCGCAGGCTCAACAATTGGGTTTCATTTCTGATCTGGACCAGCTCCGGCCATTGACGCCATGCGACATCAGACGTCAATCCCGCGCTTGACTCAGCGCTTGCCCAGGGCACGCGGCAAGGCCGGGCGGCAAGGCCCCGCGGTAGGCGTCAGCGCTCTGCGAGGCTGCCAGGAAATCTGCAGGCGTTTTCCGTTCGCTGTTTGATTCCTCGCGCTGCACACGACAACGCAAGGGAGGACGCGAAGGCAAGATTTGCCGCGGGCCTCGTGCGAGGTTGACGATGCCCCAGGTCCATCGAGGTGTGACGTTGCCGCCAAACCAGGCGGAGCTCCGAACGGTCCGCCATGGCCGGATGTACGTGGTGGCGATCGGCATCAACCGCTACAAGACCTGGCTGCCGCTGGGCAACGCCGTGCGCGACGCGCAGGAGACGCTGCGCGCGTTCGAGCGGCTGGGCTTCGAGCCCAGGATGCCGCCGCTGCTCGATGAGGCAGCGACCCGCGAGGTGCTGCAGCGGCTGGTCACGCACGACCTGACCACGCTCCATGAAGACGACAGCCTGGTGCTGTTCTTCGCCGGTCACGGCCACACCGTGACCAGGCACATCGGCGGCGTGCGCGACGCCACCGGGTACGTGATCCCGATCGACGCCGAGGACCCTTACGCGGGCGGCGCCCACACCTGGCTTCGCATCGACACCTGGCTCAGCGACGTGGCCCGGCTCCCGCCCCGCCACATCCTGGTCATCCTCGACGCCTGCCACAGCGGGCTGGCCCTCCCGCCGATGACCCGGTACCGCGGCCAGGCGCGGCTCTGGCCGGAGCAGGTGGAGCGGCTGCGGCGCCGCCGCAGCCGGCGCGTCATCACCTCGGCGCAAGACGATGAGCAGGCGATCGACAACGGTCCGGTACCCGGACATTCGCTGTTCACCGGGTTCTTGCTCAAGGCGCTGGCCGGGCAGATGGAAGGGATCACCGGCTTCGCCACCGCCACCGACATCGGCGCCTACGTGCATCGTCAGGTGTCGACCTTCCCCACGTCAAAGCAGAGCCCCGGCATCGGCGCGCTGGAGTACGACGACTGCGGCGAGCTGGTGGTGGAGCTCCCTGGCGCTCACCTGCCGGAGGCGATCCATCGCCTGGCCGCGCCGCCGGGACCCGCGCCGGGGCCGGACCGCGGGCCGCTCCCCGTCGGCGTCACGCCGCTGGTCCCGCCGCGCCCGCCGCGCGCGTCCACCGCCCTTTCCCGCGCGCTGGACCGCCACCACGCCGAGCGGGCCGGCGGCGTCCGGGTGTTCTCCGTCCTCGCTGGCCACCCCGCGGCGGCGAGCGGCGGCTGGGGGAGCTGGGCCGGCGGCCACGGCTGGCTGACGCTGGCCACCGAGGCCGCGAGTCCGGACGCGGCCATCGCCGAGCTCCTCGAGCAGATCCCGTGGCTGCGCTGCCTGCCTGCGGCGCGGCGGCTGGTGGCGCAGGCTGCGCGCATCGAGCTGGCCAGCGTCGAGGCGGAGCTCGACGCGCGCTCGGAGCGCGAGCGCGCAGCCTGGTTCGAAGAGCTGGCTTGCCAGGACCCGCGCGCCGCCATCTGCGGCTGGCTCATCGCGACGCTGCGGCGCCCGCAGCTCGAGGTGCCGGAGCAGGTGCGCCTGCCAGCGCCGCCCGCGACGATGCTCGCCACCCTCGCCGAGCTGGCGCCCATCACGGTGCTGCTCCAGCACGGCGCCCCGACCGCGGACTGGCTGACCGGCGCCATCGAGACGGCGGCGGAGCTCTCCGACCTCATGCCCAGCCTGCCGGTGGCGGTGACCGCGCCCAGCGCGCTGGCGCGCCAGGTGCTGCGGGGCCAAGAGAGCGATGCGTTCTCCATGGCGCGGCAGAGCACGCTGGGGGTGGGCGAGCGCTCCTTGGAGCCCTCGCTGGACGCCCAGGCAGACGCTGGCTTCGCGGCGCTGTGTCACGCGCTCGCCACCGACCCTCGCACCGCGCGCCGCTTCGAGCGCAACGTGAACATGCCGATCCACGAGCAGCAGCGCGACACCCAGGTCGAGCTGGTGGCGCGCGCCGCGCGCCTGGTGGTGCAGCGCGACACCTGGTACCGCGCGGCTGACCCGCAGCGCCTGCAGCGCGACCACCTGCAAGACCGCTGGCTGCAGCACGCCGGCTTCTTCGTGCAGCGCTTCGTCGCGGACGACCTCGAACAACGCCTCGACGACGTCGTCGAGGAGATCGCGTCCGGCGTCGCCGGGCGCAGTGAGCTTGACTCTCTTTTTCCGGAGACCTGACATGACCCAATCTCGTGAAGATCTGACCCTGGCTCCCATCGAGCTGGTGGTCCTGGCCCGCTGCTCGAGCCCCAGGGCGCCAACAGAGAAGGCGCTGGCGCAAGCCGTGCGGGAGTTCGCGCTGCCCTCGGACAGCGCCAGCCGCGCCGTCGACGAGGCGAGCCGTGCGCTCGCGGCGCTGCGCAAGCGCGCGCTCGTCACCCAGACCAAGCGCACCCCCACCGAGCCTGGCTACCGCGCCCTGCGCACGGCGCTGAGCCTGAGCCACGTGCCGTCGTGGAAGGAGGTCCACACCGTACACCTGCCGGCGCGCGCGCTGGGGCTCGCGCCCGGCCTCGGCCGCCGCCACCGAGGCGCTGCACAACGCCGGCACCATGGTGGCCAGCATCCTCAGCACCGAGCTTGGGCTGGAGCCGACCCGCACCGTCAACGATCTGTGCGACTCGATGATCGCCGAGGCGCTGGGCATCCCGAACGGCCCGTTGACCCTGGAGCGGCTGCGCACGCTGGTGCTGGCGCGACGCGCCAAGGTCGAGCCTCGCGGCACGCCCACCGCGCTGGGCGCGCACGCCGCTACCAGGATCCTGGGCATGCAGGTGGCGTCCACCGCGCCCGGCGCGCGCGGCCCCACCAAGGTCGAGCTGAGCCGCGCCCTGGCGCGGCGCTGGATCGAGCAGCACGCCGCCGCGGCCACGCCCCGCCCGGTGCATGTCCAGGTGTCGCTGCCGGAGCCGACGAGCGCGCCGCCGCCAAAGCAGCCTCCAGGCGAAGCCCTGCTCTCGGCGGTGCGCGAGACCTTGCCCAAGGTTGGCCCCGACGGTCGCTTCGGCACCGAGAAGGTCTTCGTCTCGGCGATCTGGCGCGACCTCGAGCGCGACCGGCGGATCAGCGACCTGTCGCTCGAGAAGTTCAAGCGCTGGCTGGTCAGCGCCAACCGGGAAGGCCAGCTCGTGCTGGCGCGCGCCGACCTGGTGGGCGCCATGGACGCCAGGCTGGTGGCGGACTCCGAGATCGAGGACCAGGGCGCCACCTTCCACTTCGTGATCGACCAGCGGAGCCAGACGCAGCGCGCGCACCAGAGGCCCCATGCTCGATAACACCCGCCTCACCAGCGAGCTGACGCACATCCATCGCATCCTGTCGGCGGTGGCGGCCACGCCGCGCGGCCGCGGCCTGCTCGACGAGCTGCGGCGCACGGTCGGCGGCAGCACCGCGGCGCTCTTGCGGCAGGCGCTGTTCGCCGATTGCCTCCGCGTCACCTGCAGCGCGGTGGCCGCCGACGGCCGCGTGCATGACGAGGAGATCGAGGCGACCTACGAGCCGCTGTTCTCGATGGCCCGGCACTACGCCGCCGTGCTGCCCGAGCGCTACGGCGACTTCAGCGCCATCGAGCCCGAAGCGGCGCACCGCTTCCTCAAGTGCTACACCGACGACCGCGGGCCGTTCGGCCGCGGCAGCGCGCAGCATTGGCCGGGGCTGACCCTGTGCCGCCGCGCCGCGGAGCTTGGCGAGGCGCAGGCCCTGGAGCGCTACGAGGCCATGATGAGCTGGCTCATCACCGAGGCCTGCCACATCGGCGGCGTGGCGGAGGGAGCTCCGCGCTGGCGCGGCCGGGTGGACGAGCTGGTGGACCTGCGGCGAGAGCTGGCGCGCGACGTCCACGCGCCCCGCTCGGACAAGGACCTGCGCCTGGAGGCGTTCCTGGCGCCCACCCGGGTGTTCGCCGCCGTGCAGCAGGCGTCCTCGATCTACGAAGACGACCCCTTCGACGTCGAGTCCATCCACGCCGACGCGCGCGCCTGCTTCGAGGACCTCGTCGACCGGGCCACCACCCCCGGCAAGTTCTCCGACAGCGGCCGCACCTTGCTGGTGCTGGGCGACTCCGGCGCCGGCAAGACCCACGTCCTGCGCGGCTTCCGCAAGTACGTCCACGAGCGCAACCGCGGCTTCGTGGTGTACGCGCAGCTCCACTCCGCCTCCGAGGACTACGCGCGCTACCTGCTGCAGCACGTGGTGGACTCCCTGGCGCGTCCGTACACCGGACCCTCCGGAGAGCGGACCGGCCTGCGCGAGCTGGCCAGCGGGCTCATCAACCTCGCCGGCGAGGGCCTCAAGGGCCAGCTCGAGCGCCTGCTGGTGGACGACTGGGAGTCCTCCGCTGGACTGGCAGAGCACATCGATCGCATCGTGGACGGCCTGCTCAAGGAGCACGCGCTGTCCACCTTTGACCCGGATCTCCTGCGCGTCATGCTGTACGCGCTGCTGCCGGATCAGAGCATCGCCTCGCGCGTGTACAAGTACCTGCGCTGCGAGGAGATGAACAGCAACGACCGCAGGAAGATCGGCGACGTCACCCCGCGCACCGAGCCGAACGCGCCCTACCGCATGATCATCGCGCTGGGCAAGCTCGCGCACATCTCGGGCCACGCCACGCTGGTGCTGATGATCGACCAGGCCGAGCGCGCCGGGTACGACGCCTCCACCGGCGCGGCGTTCCGCAAGGCGGCGGAGGCCCTGATCTCCATCACCAGCGAGCTGCCGTCCGCGATCGCGGTGATCGCCTGCCTGGATGACCTGTACAAGGCGGTGCGCGGGCAGCTCAGCAAGTACGTGCTGGACCGCCTGGAGAACGATCCGCCCATCGAGCGCCTGCTCATCAACCGCTCGTACCCCGAGATCGAGGCCATCGTCAGCCGCCGGCTGTCGTGGATGTACGCCGCCGCTGGCGCCGCGTACCGCCCGGAGACCCCGGTGTACCCCATCCCGGCAGACCGGCTGCGCGCGCTGGTCAACCGCCGCACCCGGGACGTGCTGGAGTGGTGCCATCGCTTCCAGGCCCAGTGCGCCGCCGCGGGCGGCCTGGTCCGCGAGCACGGGGAGGACGACCTGGTGCCCCCGGTCAACCCGGACGCCGATCTGGATCAGATCGCCGAGGCCTGGAACGACGCGATCCACGCCTCCGGCATCGAGGTGCCGGATGATGAAGAGCAGCTCCTCGAGGTCATGATGGTGGCGGCGCGCGCCTGCGCCGAGGAGTGCGCGCTGACGCTGGGCTCGGTCAGCCGCAAGAACGAGACCATCCGGTTTCGCCTGGACTCGGACAAAGATCGCGTCGAGCTCGCGCTTGCCATCACCAACAAGAGCTACCAGCGCGGCTCGTTCGCCGCCCAGCTCGAGAGCCTGCGCAGGTCCGCCGGCAACAGCGTGCCGGTGGCGGTGCGCACCCTGGAGTTCCCCATGGGGCAAGCGTGTGAGCGCGCGCTGGGGCAACACCACAAGGCCGGAGGCCAGCGCGTGGTGGTGGACGCCTCGGCGCTGCGCACGCTGGTGGCGCTGCAGAGCTTCAAGCCGCCGTTTCCCGAAGCCCGCGTCGCGGCCTGGCGCCGCCGCGACCGCCCGATCTCCAGCCTGTCGGCCATGAGCGCCATGCTATCGCTGGAGCTCTTGCGTCCCACCGCCTCGCCGGAGCAGCCGCGAGCGCAGCCCGAGGCACAGGCGACGGCACAGGCGACGGCACCGTCGACTGCGCCGACGACGGCACCGTCGACCGCGCCGACAGATCAGGTGCGACCGCGCGGCTCCAGCCCGCGCCTGCGGGCCGCGAGCAGCGAGCCAAGCTCAGGCCCGGTGCAGACGGGAGCCGCGCCCAGGCCCCCGCGCGAAGGGCTCTTGCAGCTCGGCACCACCGCGGACCTGCGCCAGGAGCCGTGCGACCTGCCGCCCTCGGCGCTGCATCGCCCCTCGGTCATCCTGTCCAGCGCCGCGGTGGGCGCCACCGAGCTGGCGCAGCGCGTGATCGAACAGGCGCTGGAGCGCGGAGTGGCGGTGGTCATCATGGATCGCAAGGGCGAGCTCGCGGGCTACGGGCGCCCCGCCTGGTGGCAGGACAGCGCCGATCCTGCTCGCGCTCGCCAGCTCGCGGACAAGCTCGAGGTGCGGCTGTTCACGCCGGGGCTGCGCGGCGGTCGCGGGCTGCGGCTGCGCGTGGTGCCAGATCTCCGCGCGCTCGCCTCGCAGCCACGTGATCACGCGGCGCAGCACGCCGCCGCGGCGCTGGCCGAGCTGCTGGGGATGACGGACACGCCCGCCAACGCGGCTCGGCGCGCGCTGCTCACCACCGCGGTGTCGGTGCTCGCCGAGCGCCCAGGTCACGGCACGCTGGCGGAGCTCATCGCGCTCATCCACAGCCGGGACGACGCGATGATCGCGCGTCACGGTCGGTTCGACGAGCGCACGCTCAAGCGGCTGGTCCAGGACCTCGAGGAGCTGCCGCAGGGCGAGACCGAGCTGCTCGATCCTTCCGCGGCCGAGCTGACCGCGGAGCTGCTGCTGGGGGGCGCGCCCGCCGGCAAGGTGCCGCTCGCGATCCTCAGCACGCGGCACCTCGGTGACACCGCGCGCGCGCAGGCGCTGACCACGCACGTGCTCGGCATCCTGGCCCGCCACGCGGCCAGCGCGCCGACTCCCGAGCTGCGCACGCTGCTGGTGCTCGACGAGGCGGAGCTGTTCTTGCCGCTCGGCGCGCTCAAGCCTGCCGCCAAGGCCGCGCTGCAAGAGGTGCTCAAGCGCAGCCGGCCAGAGGGCCTGGGGGTGCTGCTGCTGACGCAGAACCCCGACGACTTCGATCTGCGCGGCCGGGAGCAGCTCGCCACCTGGTGGCTGGGCAAGCAGCCCGATCGGCGGATGATGGAGCGGCTGCGGGCGCTGCTGGAGTCCCACCCGGAGGCGGCCAGCAAGGTCGGCGCGCTCGAGGCCGGGCACTTCGTGATGCTGCACCAAGGCGCGGCCACCGAGTTTGTCCCCGCGCCGAGCCTGCTCGGCAAGGCGCCGCCGCGCGACGAGCAGCACCCGAGCCGCCGCGCGGAGCGCGTGAGCGAGCTCCGGCAGTTGTGAGCGCCTGCGCGCGGTGAGCCAGCGCCGACGGCCTGCGCGCGGTGAGCGCGCGCCGACGCCTGCACCCTGCCTGCACCTATTAGCGGCGCAGGCCCAGCACCCACGCCCGCCACGCCGGCTCGAACTCGGCCAGCTCCTTGCCGAGCACGGCCTCGAGCGCGCTCTTGCCGGTGCGGTCCTTCTCGTCGGCGACGAAGGCGCGATAGAACTCGGCGAGCTTGCCGTGATCCTGCAGGTACTGGCACAGGAAGCGCGCCATCGCGTAGGAGTCGTACTCGGCGCCGTAGAACTCGTCGCTCGACGTGGACATCATGGTGGCGAGCGATGGCAGCGTCCTGGCGCGGAGCTGCTTCTGCAGGTTGGGCAAGCGCCAGTTGGTGGTGCCCACCAGCTTGCCGTCGCGCTCCCGCGGCTGCTCGTACAGCGACGCCACCCCTTCGTTGAACCAGGCCGGCACATCCGGAAAGTTGGCCTCCATGTACGGATGCACCAGCTCATGCGACAGCGTGCCAGCGCCGGGGCCGATGTTCATCACCAGCGCGCGATCGTCAGGTGAGTAGTAGCCAAACGGCGTCTCGGGGTCATCGCCGAAGAACTTCTTGGCGCCCTTGCGATAGGTGCGCTCGTTCTTGAACAGCCACACCTCGATGATCTTCTCTGGCTGCTTGTCGAACCAGTCCTTCTCGAGGAGGTCAATCGTCCACCGCAGAAAGCCCGTGGCCCGGCTGCGCACTCGCGTGGGGCTCTCATCGCCCACCACCACGAAGGGCCCCTCGGTCACCACCGTGAAGCCCTGGCCCTGCAAGCGCTTCTCGAGCGCAGCGCGATGCGCCTCCAGCGCCTTGGCCGCCGTCTCGGCGCGGACCGGCGCAGCGAGCGTGAGCAGCGCCGCGCCGGCCGCCAGCGCGGTCAGCGCCAGCCGCCGGCCCAGCGCCAGCCGCGGAGTCACCGAGTGTTGCGTCACCCTTCGAGTCATCACCGTTGGCGGTTCCATCATGCGTTGACGACAGAATGATGCGAGCCAGGTTGCGCCGCCAGGCGTTTTTTGGCGCCGTCGCCGCGCGCGGAAATCTTGCGACGTCGTTAGATCGCCGCGCGCGACCGTGCGTTGCAGCGTCGCCGTCGTCGGGCCTCGGCGCCGTCGCCGGGCCTCGGCGCGAGGTGCGGAAATACCTCCAGCTCGTCGAGCGTAGACGCAAGGTCTCGCCACGCCACGCTCCCGATGCCACGCTCCCGATGCCACGCTCCTACTGAACTCCTCGAGGCCTTCATGATCTCTCGCTCTGCTCGCCCCGGTCGCTCTGGTCGCCCTGGTCGCCCTGGTCGCCCTGCTCGCTCTGGTCGCCTTGGTCGCCTTGGTCGCATTTGTCCGTGCGCCACCCCTGCACCACGCGCCGTACTCGCCAGCCTGGCCGCCGTGTCCGCGCTGGCGCTCGTCCTGCTCGTCCCCTCGACGGGGCATGCGTGCAAGAAGCGGCACCAGAGCCCATTTGAGCTCTACGACGCCTCGCCCGTGGTGGCGCACGTCAAGGTGACCTCGCTGCCGCCGCCGGGCGTGATCCGCAACCGGCCCGGGCCGGGCGAGGTGGGGCTGGCCGCGCTGCGCGTGCTCAAGCACACGGCGTCTGGCGCCGCCGGCTCCCCAGGCGCCGCCGCCGCCGCGCCGAAGACCTTGACCTCGCGCCTCGGCGGCACGAGCTGCGACGTGGAGTTCGCGCTGGGCGACGAAGCGGTGATCTTCCTCGGCGCAGACGGCTACCCCGAGGGCGCGCACGACGGCTACCTGCGAGCGCGCGACACCTGGTTGCCGGTGCTCGACGCCTGGGGCCAGGCCAAAGATCTCCCGGCGCGCGCCGCCGTGCTGGTGGACGCAGCCACCTCCCCTCACCCCGATCTCCGACGAGAAGCGGTGTTCTTCCTGCTTGATGAACCCGCGCTCCTGGCGGCGCTCGGGGCCGCGCAGCGCGAGCGCCTGGCCGCCCAGGCACGCGCCAAGGGCAACGCGCCCGAGCTAGCGCTGGTGCTGGTGCGCTTGCGCGATCCGGCGGCGTCGCGTGGGCTCCCGTCCTGGCAGAAGCTGGCGCGCGCCATGCTGCGCATCCGCGCGTACGAGGCGGAGGCTGATCCGGCCCGGCTGGCCCAGGCCATCGAGTCGGCCAAGCGGCCCGCCGAGCGCTGGGCCGCCTTCGAGCGCTGCGAGCGCGCGCGCGGCGCCAAGCTGGGGCGCTTCAGCCGGTACATCCAGGATCTCGATCGAGTGCCCGCCAAGGACCTGGCGACCTCCTGTCGCGACGGCGCGGCGTTGCAGCCGTGACGCGGCCCGCAGGCGATGAAGCGAAGCGGCAGCGCCGGACCGGCTCACAGCCCCGCCAGCGCGAGCGCGATCGCGCCCGTCGGCGCGGCCAGCTCCACCTGGTCGATCAAGCGCACGCTCATGCGCGCCCGCAGCCAGCGCCCCAGCAGGTTGCCCGCGACAAGCGCCCCGGACAGCAACCCGATCGCCGGCACCATGGACACCGAATACAGGCCGCCCATCGCGTAGCCCGCCACCCGCGCGCCGTTGAGCACGATGGCGCAGGCGGCCACGGTGCCCACGTAGGCGTCGCGGCGTAGACCGCTGGCCAATAGCAGCGGCGCCACCAGCACGCCGGCGCCACCAGCGCCGGCGCCGATGGCCCCGGTGACGACCCCGGCGAGCCCCAGGTGCGACGCGGAGAGCCTGGCGACGCTCGACGGCGATGCGCCTCCCGCGGCGGCGCGAGCGGCCCCGCTCGCCCCGCTGGCCACGCTCGCCCCGCTCGCCCCGCGGGCCAGCCAACGCTGATACGCCACCCGCGCCAAGGAGACCGCGGCCACCACGGCCAGCGCCAGGCGCAGCGCCTCGTCCGGAACGTGTGGGACCACCGCTGCTCCAGCGAGGGCGCCCACCGCCAGCCCCAGGCCAAAGCGCATGGTGACCCAGCGATCCACCGAGCGCGCGAACAGCGTCACGCGGTGACCGTTGCCAACCGCGAACGCCGCCGCGGAGATCGCGAGCGCCGAGGCCGGGGCCATCACCAGAGACAAGAGCGACAGCGCCACCATGCCGCCACCGACCCCGGTGACGGTGGTCAAGACGCCCGCCGCCAAGCCGATCATGAGTAGCCAGGTCATGAGCCATTGATGCCACAGCCTCTGCCCGTCGTATTGTCGAATGATTTTATCCTTTCCATTCGATATGCTGATGGCCAGCATGCTGAGAGAGCTCGAGCACTTCGTGGTCATCGCCAGCGTCGGCACCTTCACCGCCGCGGCGCGGCGGGTGCATCTGTCTCAGCCCGCGCTCACCGCCTCGGTGCAGCGCCTGGAGCAGGCCGTGGGCGCCACGCTGCTGCGCCGCGGACGGCAAGGCGCGGAGCTCACCGCCGCCGGCCAGGCCTTTCTGCCGCGCGCCCAGGCCGCGCTGGCGGCGTTCCGCGACGGCCAGCGCGCGGTGGCCGAGATCGAGGGCCTCAGCGCAGGCCAGGTGCGCCTTGGCGGCGGCGCCACCGCCTGCACGTACCTCCTGCCCCCGCTGCTGGCCCGCTTCCGCAGGCGCCGCCCGTCCATCGGCCTGGTCCTCCGCGAGGGCACCACCACCGAGCTGGAGGCCGCGGTCGAGGACGGCACGCTGGACCTGGCGGTGATAAGCCTCGACAAGCGGCAGCGCTTCGACGAGCGCCACCAGCGCTTCGGCCGCTTCACCGACGATGAGCTGATCGTGGTGGCGGCGCCCAGCGCCGAGCCCTTGCCGACCGCGTGGATCACCTTCACGCCCGGCTCGCCCACCCGCGCGCTGCTGCTCGAGCGCGTGCCCCAGGCGCAGCTCGTCATGGAGCTGTCGTCCATCGCTGCGGTCAAGGGCAACGTGCGCGCCGGCATCGGCCTGGCGCTCATCAGCCGCGCCGCGGTGGCCGCCGATCTGGCGCATGGCAGCCTGGTCGAGGTGCCGCAGCGCTTCACGCCGCTGCGCCGCCGCCTGGCCATCCGCCACCGCGGGCGCCAGCGGCTGCCGCCGGCCGCCGCCGCGCTGCTCGAGGTCCTGGCGGCGGCGTAGCAGGCGCCAGCGGACGGCGATCGCGCCAGGTCAGCGGTCCATCAGCTATCAGTTGTCCGTCAACTGTCCGTCAGCGGCCGGCAGGTCACCTTGAGCGTGCGGATCTTGCCCTTCTGGGTGTCGTAGCGCAGGGCCAGACCCGTGATCACGCGCGCCCGCGGGCACATCAACGCATGGAGAGGGCCAATGAGGAACCCGTGTGGCCCAACCCAGGTCGTGCCTTCGTTGTCGCCAAGCTCTCCCGACGCCGTGATCTTGTCTCCGAACATGCGCAGTCGCTGCACGTAGTCGCTGAAGTTGTCCAGCTCCAGCTCGACCCCGTTGACGTAGCGATCTAGCGAGATCTCCGTCAGCTCTCCAGGCGTCTTGTGATTGGCGCTGAAGATCACGGCCGAGTCGGAGTGACCGTCTTGCAGGAACAGGCCAAAGGCGTTCTGGTAGCTGCTGCAGGTGCCGGTCAGCTTGGCGATGAACTTGTCCACGCTGCCCGCGTCCGCGAAGGCGCGCAGCGCGGACAAAAGCCACGCCGAGCCATACGTGCCGTTGCAGTCGATGGACTTCCAGGGCGACAGGTTCTCGGTCTTGCCGGAGTCCCAGACCAGCGTGGTGACCGCCCCGGTCTCCACCGCCCACAGCCCCTGCGAGTGCTCCGTGAGTGAGACCTCCGGCGAGGGTGGCTCCATCGCGCAGGCGCCCAACGCCAGCGCGAGCGCGACGACTTGACAGCTCGAGGTCATACGAGGTTCCTCTCTGCGATGCGTTGTCTTCACGAATGCGTGAGCGAACGACAGTAGATCTTGATGTTCCGGATCTTGCCGTTGGACTGGTCGTAGCGCAGCGCCAGGCCGGTGACCACGAACTGCTCGGGGCACCCCAGATATGCGTAGTTCTGCGCCGACCCGGGGATGATGGCCCCCGCGTTGCCCAGCGCCATGTGGATCTGATCACCCCAGGGGGCCTCTTCGAGGAAGTTGCCCACGCTCGACTTGTGCAGCCGGGACAACATGACATCTCGGACGTAGTCGTGGCCAACCGGGTTGAGGTTCAGCAGCAAGCCGCCTGCGAACTGACGATCTACGGACACCCGCGTGGTGCCGTTATCCGAGCGATACTCGCCTTCATAGAGCAGATCCGTGACCTCGGTGGAGTCGTCTTGCTCCAGCGCGTCCCCATCGTAAGGCACGTACTCCGTACACCTGGCCTTGAGGCGGGCGATGAAGTTGTCCAGGTTGCCCGACGGCTCGCGCCACACCTGCAGGGAGGTGAGCAGGTACCGCTCGCCGTAGGTGCTGTAGCAGGTCAGCTCTCGCCAGTTCGACAGGTTGGCGGTCTTGCCCGAGTTCCAGCCGAACTCGAGGCTGGTGGCGCCCAGCGTCCAGAGCTGCGAGTCCTGCTGCTGCAAGGGCAGCGTCTCGTCCGTGCAGGCGGCGGCGCCCATCGCGCCCACCGCCGCGATGGCGATGACGTGCATCCGCCACGCGCGCGCCAACGCACTACAAGCTCCAAGGCGCGAACGCGGCACGACGATCGAAGAGGTCGTGGTCATGCCGCCGGCAATTGCAGGCGCCATGCCGTGGCGTCGCGCACGCCAAGTGGGCGTCGACCAACGAACTTGCGCGCTGCGCCGCGCCACTGTGGACTGCGCCGCGCGTGGTCACAGCAAGATCGGCACGCCACTTCAGCAGCGCGGCAGAAGCGCATGGCCCTGCAGGCGCCAGGGGCCCCAGGGCCCGCGCCCCGCGAGGCCAGGCCGCAGGCCGCCTCTGCGGACCGGGGCTACCCTTCGCCGCGCACGCCCAGCGGCACCACCAGCACCGGGCACGTCGCTCCGCGGACCACGTGCTCGGTGTGCGAGCCCAGGAGCGAGTCACGCAGACCGTCGTGGCCATGGGTCGGCATCACGATCACGCACGCGCCCTCTTCGCGCGCCACCTCCGCGATGGCGTCTTCCAGGCGCCCGCGGCGGCGCAGCACGCGCACGCTCGGGCCAAGCTCCGCGGGCAACCCCAGGTCGTGCTCGCCGACATGCAGCACCACCAGCTCCGCGTCCGTGGTGGCAGACAGGTCGCACAGGGCGCGCGCCGCGGCCAGGCCGACGCTCGCGGTCGTGACGTCTCCCGCCGGGATCAGCACCCGGCGCAGCGAGATCTCTCCGGTCTGCTCGTTGACGAAGCCCACGCCCTGATTTGGCACCACCAGGGTCGGCACTTCCACGTTGCGCGCCAGCGCCTCGCTGACGCTCGAGTGCAGGAGGGCTGCCAGGCCGCGCCGCGGCTGCATGCCGGTGACCACCAGCCCAGGCGAGATCTGACGGAGCGCGTCCAGCAAGGTGTCGGTCACGTCATCGCAGCACTCGTGGCAGCGACGCTGATGATCGATCTGCAGGGCCACGCCCGCGCCACCGCGGGCCTGGTTCCAGCGCGCCGCCACCGGCGCCGCGTCCGGCAGCCGGTCCGCCTCGCCCATGGGCGCGTTGCCATGCACGGTGACCAGCCGCGCTTGCCCCGCGGCGGCCAGCGCGCAGGCGTGCAGGAACGCAGCCCCGTCGCGTCCGGACAGGTCCGTGGTGTGCGCAATGACCGGGGCGCTCATGACGCCTTGGCCCGCGGCTCGCCCACCTCGTCAGCGGGGCGGAGCACATTGAGGGGGGTCACCACGTAGCGGTGGCCGTTGGCGTGCGGCGCCGGCAAGCGCCCCGCGTCGACGTTTATCTGCACGCTGGGGAACAAGAGGCGCGGCGCGGCCAGCGTGGCGTCCCGCGCGTTGCGCAGGGCGACGAACTCGCTCTTGCTGGTGCGCGCCGAGAGCTGCGGGTTCTTCGCCTTCGAGGCACCGATGGTGGTCTCCCAGCGCACCTCGCGGCCGCCGGGCTGGTAGTCATGCCCCACGAACACGCGGGTCTCGTCCGGCAGCGCGTACAGCCGCTGGATGGAGTCGTAGAGCGCGTCTGCGCTGCCGCGCGGGAAGTCGCAGCGCCCCGTGCCGTAGTCCTCGGTGAACAGCGCGTCCCCCGTGAACAGCGTGTCGCCGATGTGGAAGGTCACGCACGCCGGGGTGTGACCCGGCGTGGCGATGACCTTGAAGCTCAGGCTGCCTGCCTTGAGCTGCTCCCCGTCGCTCAGCAGTCGGTCGAACTGGCTGCCGTCGGTGGCGAACGCGGTGGGCAGATCGAAGATGCCCTTGAACGTGTCCTGCACCTCGCGGATGCGCTCGCCGATCGCGATCTTGGCGTCGAAGCGGCGGCGCAGGAGCTGTGAGGCCGAGAGGTGATCTGCGTGGGCGTGGGTCTCGAGCACGTAGTGAACCCGCAGCCCGTGCTCGCGCACATAGGCCGAGACCTGGTCGACCGACTCGGTCCAGGTGGTGCCGTTGGACGGGTCGTAGTCGAGGACGGGATCGATGATCACCGCGTCGCGGGTCTCCGGGTCCGAGACGACGAAGGTGAGGGTGTACGTGCGCGGATCGTAGAACGGCTCGATGTGGAAGGTCGACATAGCAGGCTCCTGGGGTGGGGGGTCAGGCCCGCTCGACGGGCAAGTGGGCAGCGTTGTAGGCGAGCATGCCGCCCGCCATGTTCATGACACGTTGAAAGCCAGCGCGGACCAGCGCCTCGGCGGCGCGACCAGAGCGCGCACCCGAGCGACAGACGAGGATGATCTCGGCGTCGCGATCCCAGGTGTGAGACCTGGCCATCACGGTGGACAGCGGCACCAGCTCGGATCCGGCGATGTGTCCAAGCTCGCCCACGAACTCATCGGGCTCGCGGACATCGACCAGGCGGGTGGTGCTGCGGGCGGCGTAGGCCGCGGCTGGAGAGACGTCTCGGTACCCGGCCAAGGTCGGGTGACCATGCTCGAAGGGACTGGAGGGCATCGCACGCATGCTCTGCCCCATTGCATCGGCAGTGCCAGCGCGAACTGAAGGCCAACTCCGCATTGCCACAGGGGATGTGCGCCCCCGGCCGCGCCCTTGAAACGCCCTGAAACGCCGGGGCTGACGCCCTGCCTTGCTGCGCGTTGCCCCAAAAGGCCGTCTCTTGCTGGTGCGCTGGCGGCCCGGCACCTGCGACCGCCCGGCGCGCTCACTCCTCGAGGCCGAGCGCGCGCATCCTCCGCCACAAGGTCACCCGGCTCCAGCCCAGGAGCTTGGCGGCCCGGTCGCGGTTGCCGCCGGTGCGCGCCAGCGCGTCGCGGATCCGTCGCGCCTCCGGAGAGGCGCCTTCGTCGATCGCGGCGGCCACCGCGGGCACCAGCACCTCGGCCATCGGCGGGGTCAGCGAGGCCACCTCGGGCGGGAGATCCCCGAGCTCGAGCACCGGCCCTTCGCCGATGGCGAAGGCGTACGCGAGCACGTTGCGCAGCTCGCGCACGTTGCCAGGCCAGGGGTGCCGCTCCAGCGCCGCCGCCGCCGCCGGGGCCACGTGCGCCACCTGCCGCCGGCCGCGCGCGTTGAGCTCGGTGATGAGCTTGTCGGCGATGAGCAGCACGTCCGCCGGCCGCTCGCGCAAAGGCGGCAGCCGCACCGGGATCACGCGCAGCCGGAACATCAGATCCGCGCGGAACCGCCCGGCCTCCACCTCGGCCCGCAGCGCGCGGTGGGTGGCCGAGACGATGCGAACATCTACCGAGATGGCCTCGCGACCGCCCACCGGCAGCACCGTGTGGGTCTCCAGCATGCGCAAGAGCTTGGCCTGCAGCTCCAGCGGCAGCTCGCCCACCTCGTCGAGGAACAGGGTGCCACCGTCGGCGAGCTGGACGTGGCCCATGGTGTCCTTGATGGCGCCGGTGAACGCGCCCTTGGCGTGGCCAAACAGCTCGCTCTCCAGGAGGTTGGGCGGCAGCGCCGCGCAGTTGATGGCGCGAAACGGCCCGGCCCGCCGCGGCGACAGCGCGTGGAGGGCGTGCGCCACCAGCTCCTTGCCGGTGCCGGTCTCCCCGCGCACCAGCACCGTCACGTCGTCGCCGGCCACCTTCTCGATGATGCGGAAGGTCTCCTTCATGCGCGCGTCCCGCGTCCACATGCCGTGAAACAGCACCGGCTCGCCGTCGTTGCCGCTCACCGGCGACAGGTACACGATCCAGCCCAGGGGCGCGCTGTCCTCGGCGCCAGAGCTCACCGGCACCGAGCGCACCCGCACTTGCTCGCCGCCCAGCGTGCCGGGGTGCGGGATCACCGCCTGAAACCCCACGCCCTCGGCCAGCGCCTCCGCGAACGGCCGCTTGGGTCGGTCGCCGCACAGGAGCGTGGCCGCCGAGGCCCCAAGCGGCACCTCGGTGCCCAGCACCGCTGCCGCCGCCGGCGTGGCCAGGCGGATGCGAAGCTGGTTGTCGAGCACCAGCGCCGCGCCGATCAGCTCATCGAAGGCCGCCGCGAAGAGCGCCCCATCCCCCGCGTGGCGGTCCGCGCCGCGCGCGCGGGGGGTCTCGCCGTCTTCGAGCGTAGCAGGGAGTCGAGTCATTGCGCCAAGCCTACACCGGCCCACGCACCAGGGTTACATCCGGCCGCGCAGCATCCCGTTCCAGTACATCTCTGGCAGCCCGTACGCCTTGAGCGCCCACATGCTGTAGCGCTCCTGCGACTGATCGAACGGGAAGGACTCCTGCGGCCGGCCGTCGTAGTCGAACTCGGCGAGGATCAGCTTGCCGTAGCCGGTGACCAGCGGACAGGAGGAGTACCCGTCGTAGCGCGCGCTGGGCTCGCGCCCCTCGCGCACCGCCAGCAGGTTCTCGACCAGCACGGGCGCCTGCTTGCGGATGGCTGCGCCCGTGCGCGAGGTGGGCAGGCTCGAGCAATCTCCGAGCGAGAACACCTCGGGGAACCGCGGGTGCCGCAGCGTGTACTTGTCCACCTCCACCCAGCCAGCCGGGTCCGCCAGCGCGCTCTGCTTGATGACGTCCGGCGCGCTCTGCGGCGGCACCACGTGCAGCATCGAGTAGCGCAGCACCTGCTCGGTGCCGTCGTCGAGGTGGCGGAACACCGCCTCCCGCGCGGCCGGCCGCACGGCCACCAGCTCCTGACGAAAGCGGGTGTCGATCTGCTTGCGCTCCACGATGCGGCGCAGCGAGCGCGCGTACCGCTCCACGCCGAAGATCGCCTTGCCCGCCGAGGCGAAGATCACCGGCACGCGGCTGCGCACCCCACGCCGGCGCAGGTGCTCGTCTGCCAGGTACATGATCTTCTGGGGCGCCCCGGCGCACTTCACCGGCGTGGACGGGAAGGTGAAGATCGCGTTGCCCTCCGTGATGGTGTCCAGCGCCTTCCAGGTGGACTCGACGAGATCATAGCGATAGTTGGAGCACACCCCGCCCTTGCCAAGCTGGTCGGTCAGGCCGTCGATCTTGTGCCAGTCGAGCTGCATGCCCAGCGCCACCACGAGCTGCTGATAGCCCACGCGCTCGCCCCCGGCGGTGACCACCTGCTTGCGGTCTGGCTCGAAGCTGGCCACCCGGTCCTTGATCCAGACCACTCCGTCGGGGATGTAGTCGAGCTCGTCGCGCTCGGAGATCTCCCGCGGGAACACCCCGGCGCCCACCAGGGTCCAGATGGGCTGGTAGTAGTGCTTGTCCGAAGGCTCCACCACCGCCACCGCGCCGGGCGGCAAGACCGCGGCCAGGCGGGCGGCGACCGACAGGCCGCCGGTGCCACCGCCGACGATGACGACCGAGAATTCACGAGTCGACTGGCTCATCGCGTTCCCTCCAGCAAGCGATTGGCGCGCGTGCCCTCGAGGCGATCTCGACAGGCGTCCACCGAGCCCGCGGCCAGGTTCTTTCCAAACTGGCGCGCCACCGCGAGCAGAAACCCCAGCGCGCGCTGGACATCAGGATCTCGCAGCGCCCGCAGCGCGCCCCACGCGCCCACCGACGGGGTCGCGCCCGGATCCGCCAGCGCTGCGGCGAGCTGGCTCACCGCCGCCAGCGCCGTGGGCTCGAGCAGCTTGGACTCCACCAGCGAGGCCAGCCCATCCACCGCGCGCGGCGCGGTGGCCACCTCCAGCGCCCGCACCACCGAGCGCATGCGCTCGTCGAGATCGACCCCGGCGTCCCCGAGCTTCGCCGCCAGCCCGTCGAAGGTATCGACCAGCATGGCCACCGCGCCCGGCAAGGTGGAGGTGAGCTGCGCGGCAGGCGCGGCGGTCAGGGCCACCCGCTCCACCGCGGCCAGCCGCCGCTCGATGCGCTCGAGCGCAGCGAGCACTGGGTCCACCGCTGGCGGAGTGGGAGAGGCGAGCGTGGCAGATGGAGCACTAGGCGACACGGAGACCTCCGAGTGAGCAGCGACGTGAAGCGTCATCGACGCGAAGAGTCACGAACAGGAGCGCGAGAGAAGAGACGACCGTTACAAGGCTCGTGCCAGGTCGGGCCCAGGTGCCGTGGTCGGCAAGACACCCAGTTGCAGCCAGGTGCTCGCGAGCGGCGGTGGCCAAGCAACGTTTTGAAACGCGCGCTGTAGCGGTGGAAGCACCGCGGGCCCTGCCTCGCCGCTGGATCAGAGCAGCTCCTTGCTCAGGATGAAGGCCGCCATCACCAGGACGAAGATGCCAAAGCCCTTGCGCAAGGTGGCTGGAGGGATGCGCCCGGCCAGCGCGCCGCCGCCAAACGAGCCGATCACCGCCGCCAACGTCACCAGCAGCATGATCTTCCAGTCCAGCGACACGTGACCCAGGTGGCCGTAGAAGCCGGCGAACGACTTCATGGAGATGACCACCAGCGACGTCCCCACCGCCGCCTCCATGCCGAGCCCCCCCAGCAGCACCAGCGCAGGCACCACCAGGAAGCCGCCCCCGGCGCCGACGATCCCGGTCACCACGCCGACGAGGACGCCCTCCAGCAGCACCTTGCCCACGGGCAGCTCACGCACCGCGGTGACCGCGCCCTGGCGACGCCCGCGCAGCATCGCCACCGCGGTCGCGACCATCATCATGGCAAAGAGCACCATCAGCAACTTGGCCGGCAGATAGGCGGCGAGCCTGCCGCCCACGTACGCGCCCACCATGCCGGCGCCGCCGAAGATGAGGCCGGTGCGCCAGCGCACCCGACCGGCGCGGGCGTGGGCGATGAGCCCAAAGGCGCTGGTCGTGGCCACCACGAACAGCGACGCCGCGATGGCGGCCTTGGCGTCCATCCCCACCACGTAGGTGAGGATGGGCAAGGTCAAGATCGAGCCGCCTCCGCCAAGCAGGCCAAGAGCAACCCCGATGAGGAGCGACAGCGCGAGGGCAAGGACTAGCATGAGCGGAGGTACTTCAAGCGGCGTGCCATGCGCTGGCCGAGCGCGAGACTGGCGAGTTCAGGTGATCCCAGGCGATCCCAGGAGATCATGATGAAGAGGAGAGCTCCGCAGCGCGCGGCGGCCAGATCGTCGCGCTCGCATCATGAGGACGCGGCCCGCGAAGGAGCTGGCGGCATCCGTGAGGAAACAGCCCCCTGCGCGTCGAATGGCTCGAGGTTCCAGTTTGATCCGCCCCGATCCGCCCCAGCGCCTGGCAAGCCCACGCCACCTCTTGAGGGGCCGCTGAGGGGCCGCGCCTGCGTTTTTCATCCTGCGGGAGCGCGCGCCAAGCCACGCCTACGGCGTGGGGAACCACGCCCGCTGCCGCCTCGCGCGGCCCCGGCCCGCCCCGCCAGTGAAACGCCGCGAAACGTCGGCGCACCGCCCCCTGTTTCATCCGTTGAGCGCTGGCAGAAACGACGCTGCACGCGGCGGCACAAGGAGCCATAGCTGCGCGGATCCTCGCGATCTAGCGCCGATCGGGCGGTGATCGAGCGCTGGCATTCACCGTGCAATGGCCGTCAGCCATGACATCGACCTGGTGGACTGCATTGGCCGGAGGAGGCCTCATCGGCGCGGCCTCCTCCCTCTTGTTCCTTACCCACGGGCGAGTCGCAGGGATAAGCGGCATCATCGGCTCGCTCTTGCCGCCGGTGGCGCGCGACCTGGACTGGCGCATCGCCTTCATCGTCGGCCTGGTCGCCGCCGGTGTGGTGCTCGCCATCGCCGCGCCCAGCGCGGTGGGCGCCTCCGTGCGCTCGCCGGTCCTGGTGGTGGTGGCCGGCCTGCTGGTCGGCTACGGCACCCGCTGGGGCAGCGGCTGCACCAGCGGCCACGGCGTGTGCGGCCTCTCGCGCCTGTCGCCGCGGTCCCTGGTGGCCGTGGTCACCTTCATGCTGACCGGCGCGATCAGCGCCTACGTCGCGGGGGTGGTGTCGTGAGCGCCCCCATGGCTGTCACCGTTGGAACCAACTGCGGCGTGAGCTGCCGCGTCGCCTCCGCCGCCTCGGCCCTCGTCGCCGGTGGCCTCTTTGGTGCCGGCCTCGCCATCTCGGGTATGACCCAGCCCAGCAAGGTGGTGGGCTTCCTCAACTTCGCCGGCGGCGCCTGGGATCCAAGCCTCGCCTTCGTCATCGCCGGCGCCATCGCCGTCTATGCCCTGGTATTCCGCGTCGTGCTCCGCCAGCGCAAGGCCCCCTGGTTCGACAAGGTGTTCCACATCCCGTCGCGCAAGGATCTCGACCTTGGCCTCATCGGCGGCGCCGCCATCTTCGGCGCCGGCTGGGGCCTTGGCGGCTACTGTCCGGGCCCCGGACTCGTCTCCGCCGCCGCCGGCCACAGCAGCGCGATCCTGTTCATCGTCGCCATGCTCGGCGGCATGCTGCTGCAGCACCGCATGGCGAAGAAGTAGCGCGGCCAGGCGATCACGGCGTGAGCGCGGGCCCACGCGCCGAGCGCAGCGCGGGGACGAGGCCTCAAAGGCAGAACGCCACGCGCAATGCTGAGGCTCATGCCCCGCCCCCCGCAGCGGCGAGGTGCTCACGAGCCGTGTCACGACGAGCCGTTTCAGAGCCGCAGGCGACTCACCCAGAGGTCGCGCGCGTCTCGGGCCAGTCCCTCGTGGTCAAAACGTGTTGCCCGCGGCGGCTTCTGCAAGCAACCTCCGCGCCTCACTCACCGTCGCGGGGCTGCCGCCACCTCTCTCGCCTAGAAACCGAAGGACATCTTCATCCCGTGCTGTCCTTAACGAGTACGATGCCAGAAGCATATCGCCCTCCGCATCGTAGGAAAGCTCTCCCTGGGCTCCGGCCACCATTGCTGCCACGATAGCGGGGCTCAGCCTCGTCGCCCTGCCATCGATATCCACGGTTAGTCGCTGATCGTGGCTGGGGGACGCATTCAGCTTGATCCCGAACTTGAGGGTCGACATTGGCTTCTCCTAACGTTGTTCTACATTGGCCTTCTTGGGAAGGCGAATGAACAGCCGAGCGGCCGCGTGTTCGCCATCGGTGCGCTGCGGCCTGACGCACCCCTTCTTCCGACAGGCATCACGTTCGGCTCCTTGGGCCCCTCGCAGCAGCGCTCTGCGAACTGGCGTGCTCTCGTCCATGGGCACATTGTGGCCGAAAGGAACCAGCTCGATGAACCCCAAACCAGGGCCCAACGACCGCAACGTCACCCACCTCGCCTCCTGAGGGAACCCGATGACTGAGGAAGTCTCCACCTCCCAGAAGCGACTCTTTGGAATGCACTTCGCACCATCCTCGGTCCGTCTCTCACACTTGGTCTGCTTCTCCTTCTCGCAATGCAAGGTGATCCTGTGCCGGTGCTTATGCCCTGTGAAGTAGCCAATGAGCCGATCTTGTTTGGCAAGAAAGTGCAGCCGCTTCTCCAACTCGTCACCATGGCCATCGCTACGGATGGTCGCCAAAGGATGATGACCGAACACCAATACGATCTTATCGTTCACTGCATTATTGCGGTTGTCACTATATCCAATTTTCTCATCCAGCCATGATATCTGCTTCAGGCCGATGAACCCTCCCTCCCCCCCCCGCATCCTTGGATCGCGATCGTAATCTCCAAAATCGGTCGTGTTCAGCACAACAACAAGAATCTTACTGAACCCGAGCTGATCGTCTCCGTCGCTCGGCACGAGCTCCTCGAAACTATAATATCCCCTATTACTCGGGCCAAGTTCGAACCCGCGGCACGAATCAGCATCAGGTTCCAAGAGCCCGCTCTGTGGTCCGCAGTGCTGTTCCACGAAACCTCTTTCGAAGTTTCCATTCTTGATATCATCAGCCACAAGATCATCGTCGCAACCAGCACACTGACTCACATCCAGCTTTAGATCCGCTTTTATCGTGGCATCCACAATCCACGCAGTAATTTCCCCGTACCATTTTTCGAGAACATGAAAATCGGGGCCCATCAAGAGCGCCTTGGAAGACATCTCGACGCCGGGCAGCAGGTTCCCGAAAGCAAGGACATCATGATTTCCGATCATATCCATCCAGGGAACCGTCAGGCGATCGAGAATTCGAACAAACGACTGCAACTCGATTTCAGCCCCGCATCGATTGCGTCCCCACCATGCATCACGAAGCTTGTCTTCGGAGGCCATTTATTTACTGAATCGATGGCTTCGTTTGGCTTGATGGTCCTGTTGATGGTTTCCACCAAAGCCTCCAGCACCGTGTCCAGATAGAGTTCCTGCTCGAAATCGCGCTCAAACGATCCAACGATCGCATCCAACCCTCGACTCTGTTTCTCGTCACCAAGCTTTGCAGTTGCCCTTCTTAGCTGAACATCTGTGATATGCACAAATGACAGCAGGTCTCTCGAGATACTAGAATCAGATTCCAGGCTCCACAGCTCCTCATTCGCGCACTCTGCGATGAGTTTAGCCGACTTCTTTTCTGCGTCTTTTGTTGAAATCCACGGTGCCGCGATCCCTTTGTCAAAGTAGTCAAAAAATTGCACAAGGCATTCCTTGTCCGGGCTCTTCACAACATCGTAACGATTCAGCAACGGAGACCGAGGAAGCACCACTGGGCTGTCAGCGATCTCGTTGTCGAAGGCGCCTGGAACCATGGGCGGGGCGCGCAGCACCACCCGAAATGGCACCACTGGTCGCTGGCACGCTGTCAGGAGAAAAAGGAGTCCAGAAACGATGACCCACGGGGAAGCCCACTTACCACGCATGGCGAATACTCACATTCCACCCATCCTCGCGATGAGTACGCAACTCTCGACGCACCATGAGCCCCAGACCACCGGACAAGGCCAAGTCGAAGCCCGCACGAAAGGTATGACGGACCCCGGCTGTACTTCGCTCTCCGTTTACCTCGGGAAGAAGACCCTGATCTCCTGTCTCTCGCAGATAGCTCCATTCACCCGAGAACCTGATCCTCTCCGATAAATCAACGCTGGTATTGAAGCGACGCAGGAATGAAAAAGGTTCAAAGGCAATAAAGGCGGTGGAGTGCATCAGCACAGCGCCGGTGTCCAGGAGCTGTCCCTCCACCCCGACATCCAACGTGATGCTGTACAGGACGAAGAAGTCCGCGCGCGCGCGCACGCCAGCGAGCAGCGCCATGGTGTCTCTGCGGTAATGCACCAGACCATCGTCCAGCGGACGGGCGATGTCGAACTCTCTGCTGGAAGGCCGTGACCCCGTCGGAATCACGACCCCCACGGACCACACCGGAAACAGGACGCCCAGAAAGGAGCGTGCAGCGAGCCGCGGCTCATCGACTTTGGTCATCCACAAGGTGAGATTGCCAACGTAGCTATCGCTGGACGTCGATGGGCTGTCCATAGAGCCATTCGCGCGCTCCGCGAACGCCAGTGGCAGCATGGCAGTGAGCAACCAACGCGGCTTGCCAAGCGCCGCTTGTACCGCTAGTTCGAACCCAAGCGCCTTACCATCGAGGCTATCTCCTGGCTCTGCCGGCAGGGACAAGCTGCTGAACGCGACTTGCACTGACCGCGCAAAGTCATACGCCAGCGACAACGAGGGCCCGCGCGCCTGATCCGGCGCTGGCCGAGGCGCCGGCTCCTTTGAAGCCTGGTACGCCGGCTCTGCGCGCACCAGCGCTGGATACCCCACCAGCAGCGCGACGAGAATAGCACGCCAAAGAACCTGCCCCATACGACGGATGTACCGCATTTAATGATGACGCCGCAAGACATTTGTTCTCGTCTCGCGAAAACCAATCGGAGCCCGGAAGCGGAACGTGCAACGCTCCCTCCTTGGGCCAACTTGTCGGGCTCTCTTCCACGTTTAGTGGGTCCCGGGAGAGCATCGACGTGGGATCCAGGCCTGGATTCCCAAGAGAGTGGGCGGTGATGTAGGTGCGCACAGCGGCAGCGGTAGGGTGGTGGTTCCTACACCGTTCACTCCACCGAAGGCCCGCTGTGCGCATCACGACTCTACTCTCGGAACTGCTTGGATTGAAGTACACCCGCGTCCGCAGTTGCGCCTTCACGGACGACGGCTTGGTGGTCGACGTTTCGCCTACCTGGAGGACTCCACGCTGCTCGGGGTGCGGCACCAACTGCCCGGGGTATGACAGGCTGCGGGGGCGTCGTTGGCGACACCTCGACCTCGCCGGGATGAAGTGGCACCTCCGCTATGACACCCGCCGGGTCGACTGCCCATGCTGCGGCGTCGTGGTCGAGCACGTGCCGTGGGCGGATGTTGGATCCTGGTTCACGCGCCCCTTCGAGGACCAGGTCGGCTACCTTGCCCAGCGCAGCGACAAGACCACCGTCCGCAAGTTGATGCGGATCGCGTGGACGACCGTCGGCGAAATCATCCAGCGGGTCGTGCAGCGCCATCAGCGCGGCGACCTGCTCGACGGGTTCACCCACATCGGGGTGGACGAACTCTCCTATCGCCGCCATCACGAGTACGTGACGGTCGTCGTCGACCACAAGGCTCAGCGGATCGTCTGGGCCAAGAAGGGCAAGAACGCGGCCACGCTCGTGGCGTTCTTCGACGAACTCGGCCCGGAGCGGGTGGCGAAGCTCGAGGCAGTGACCATCGACATGTCCGCGGCGTACATCAAGGCGGTGACCGCAGCCGCGCCCAATGCCCAGCTCATCTTCGATCGCTTCCACGTGCAGCGCCTGGTCCACGACGCGCTCGACCAGGTGCGCCGTGCCGAGGTGCGCGAGGATCCGACGCCAGCAACTCGCAAGGCGCTCAAGGGCACTCGCTGGCCGCTGCTTCGCCGCGCCTGGAATCTCAAAGACCTCGAGATCTGCAAGCTGGCAGCGTTGCCCCGCATCAACCGCCGTCTCTTCCGAGCCTACTTGCTCAAGGAGTCCCTCGCTGCAATCCTCGACCGCAAGCAGGTGCATGTCGCACGCCGCAAGCTCGACGAGTGGATCCGCTGGGCGTTTCGAGCCCAGCTCGCGCCGTTTCGCCGTGTCGCCGCCACCCTCCGCGATCACAAAGAGGGCATCCTCGCGTACATCAGCTCGCGGCTCGAATGGTCGCACCGAGGCACTCAACGGCAAGGCTCGCACTATCACTCGGCGGTCCTACGGTTTGCATAGCGCCTCTGCTCTCATCGCCCTGCTCAAGCTCTGCTGCTCAGGCATCGACCTCGAGCCGGTCACTCGGCGGCCGGGATCCACCCACTAAACCTCTATGAGAGCCACTTGTCGCAGGCTAGAGGTTAGCTAGTTGTGCAATGGACAACTGAGCCTGACCTCAACCTTCCAGGAACGCGATATGCACTACGCGCCAGTGCGATGGAGGTTAGAGGAAGCTCACTCTCTGTGATTTGTAGCAACACTGGCGTCATCGGAGGTCACGAGAGTCACCTTGGTGCAGGATCCCGCTTGTGCAGCTTGCGAATCGACGATGAGAGGGAGCAGAAGTCTCTTCGTCCGCCGCTGCTACGGCTTGAGGCGCGCTGCCAGGTCGATGAGCTCCAGCGCCTGCCGGCGGTAGCCCTCGACGTCCTTGCCCACGGCGCCCGCCGCCATCGCGCGCACGTCCTTCCAGGTCAGGTTGCCGCGGTGCTCGGAGTCGCGCAGCAGCATCCCCATCGAGGCGATCGCGGTGGCCCAGCGGAAGTCCGCGGAGGTCGCGCGCTTGTCAGCGTTGATCTGCGCCGCCACCGGCTGGGACATCAGCTTGGAGGTCTTGCCGTCGGGCGCCTTGTACCGGACCTTGACCGTCATCAGCTCGCCGCTCTGCGCCGCGCCGCTGGGAGCGGCCTTGGCCTGATACTTGAGTTCATCCACGGTGGCTGCCTTGGCGCCCTTGGCGCCCGGCACCTCCACGCCAGCGGGCACGATCTCGTACAGCGCGGTCACCGTGTGGCCGGCGCCGATGTCGCCCGCGTCCTTCTGATCGTCATTGAAGTCCTCGTCGCGCAGCGCGCGGTTCTCGTAGCCCACCAGGCGATAGCCAGCGACCAGCGCCGGGTTGAACTCCACCTGTAGCTTGACGTCCTTGGCCACCGTCACCAGCGTCGCGCCCGCCTCCTTCACCAGCACCTTGCGCGCCTCCATCAGCGAGTCGATGTATGCGTAGTTGCCGTTGCCGCGGTTGGCCAGCTTCTCCATCGTCGCGTCCTTGAGGTTGCCCATGCCAAAGCCCAGCACGGTCAGGAACACGCCGCGCTCGCGCTCGGTCTCGATGAGGCGGGTCAGCTCGCCCTCGCTGGTCACCCCGACGTTGAAGTCGCCGTCGGTACACAGGATGACGCGGTTGATGCCGCCCTTGATGAAGTGGGCGCTGGCGATGTTGTAGGCGAGCTGGATGCCAGAGGCGCCGTTGGTGGAGCCGCCGGCCTCGAGCGCGAAGATGGCCTGCCGGATCTGGTCCTTGTCCTTGCCGCTGGTGGGCGCCAGCGCCAGCCCGCTTGCCCCCGCGTACACCGCGATGGAGACCTTGTCCTGCGGGCGCAGGTTGTCGACCAGGAGGTTCATCGCCTGCTTGAGCAGCGGCAGCTTGGCGCCGTCCTGCATCGAGCCGGACACGTCGAGCAGGAACACCAGGTTGCGCGCCGGCACCTGGCGGTCGTCGATGGCCGGCGCGGCCAGGCCAACGCGCACGAGTTGATGCTTGGCCGCCCACGGGCTTGGGCCCACCTCGGTGGTGACGGAGAACGGTTCGCCGGCCTTGGGCATCGAGTAGTCGTAGCTGAAGTAGTTGATGAGCTCCTCGACGCGCAGCGCGTCCTTTGGCGGGACGCGGCCCTGGCGCAGGAAGCGGCGCAGGTTGGAGTACGAGGCGGTGTCCACGTCCGCGGCGAAGGTCGACAGCGGCGCGGTCGACACCTGCCGGAACGGGTTGTCGTCGATGCGCGCGTAGGCCTCGGTGTCGTGAGCCCCCGGCTCCACCTGCACCAGCGGCCCGCCAGCGGGCTGCGGCAGCCCCAGCGAGCCGCGCTTGCCGGCATAGTAGCCCTGCGAGGTCGGCATCGGCTTTCTCGACTTGGTCGACGGCAGCGCGCGCACGCGCTCGGCGGGGACCGCCACCGCGCCGGCCTCCGCCTTGGCGTCGCCCTTCTTGCCGGGCGCCACCGCGGGCTTGTCTTCGCCGACCTTAACCGCCGCCAGCGCGAGCTTGAGCTTGGCGGCGCCGCCCGCGAGGACCTGCACCTGCGCCGAGGCCCCGGTGAAGCCTGGCAGCGCGGCGGTGACCCGGCACTTGCCCAGCGGCAGCGCCTCGATGCGGAAGGCGCCCGCGCCGTCGGTCTGCGTGGTGCGCCGCACGGAGGCACCGCACGACGCGGTGACGGTGACGCCCGAGAGCGCCGCGCCGCCGCTTGTCACCGTGCCCTCGATGGCCCCCAGCGCCTGGGCGTGTGCAGCGCGGATGCCCAGGACCAAGAGCAGCAGCACCAGGAGTTCTAGAACCTTGACCGGATGGCGGCGACGCATGTGGCTACACAAACGCTCGCCTTGGGCGGACGATCTAACGCCGCGGGGCCGGAAGCCGCTGCGCGTCGGGGTAGCATGCGGCGGATGTCCTTTGCGCGCCGCGTCTTGGTCCAGCTCGCGCACCCGGTGCTCGAGCGCTCTCGCGTCAACCGACGCCTCATCGCCGCGGTGCGCGACCTGCCCGGGGTCACCCTGCACGACCTCTACGAACGCTATCCCGCCTTCGATATAGATGTCCGCCGCGAGCAGGCGCTGCTGCTCGAGCACGACGTGATCGTGTTCCAGCACCCGTTCTACTGGTACTCGACCCCGGCGATCCTCAAGGAGTGGCAGGACCTCGTGCTCGAGCACGGCTGGGCCTACGGCAAGGGCGGCACCCGCCTGCACGGCAAGCTCACGTGCAACGCCATCACCACCGGCGGCCCGGCCACCGCGTACCAGCACGACGGCCGCAACCGCTTCACCATGCGCGAACTGCTGGCGCCCTGGGATCAGACCGCGTTCCTGTGCGGCATGCGCTTTCTGGCCCCGCTGGTGGTGCATGGCTCCTTTCGCCTGGGCAGCGACGAGGACGTGGCCCCGCACGCCGAGCTGTACCGCCGCGCGCTGCTCGCCCTGCGCGACGACACGCTCGACCTCTCTCGCGCGCAGCAGGCCAGCTATCTGCAAGACGCGCTGCCGCCCGCCCCGTCGAGCACCCCGGCGACCGCCGCCAAGGAGCAGCCGTGACCGACAGCGTCCTCGTGCAAGCCTTCATCTATCTCGCCGCCGCGGTGCTCGGCGTGCCGCTGGCCAAGCGCCTGGGCCTGGGCTCGGTCCTTGGCTACCTGCTCTCTGGCGTGATCATCGGTCCCTTCGCGCTGGGCCTCGTCGGCGGCGAGGGCCACTCGGTGATGCACTTCGCCGAGTTTGGCGTGGTGATGATGCTCTTCCTCGTCGGCCTGGAGCTGCGCCCCGCCATCCTGTGGCAGCTCCGCCGCCCCATCCTGGGCCTGGGCGGCCTGCAGGTCGCTGGCACCACGGTCGCCGTCGCGGCGGCGGCGCTGGCGCTCGGCGTGGCGTGGAGGCCGGCGCTCGCCATCGGCATGATCCTGGCCATGTCCTCCACCGCCATCGTGCTGCAGAGCCTGGCCGAGAAGGGCCAGCTCAAGAGCCCCGGGGGCCAGTCCGCCTTCTCGATCTTGCTGTTCCAGGACATCTCCGTGATCCCGATCCTCGCGGTGTTCCCGCTCCTGGCCACCAGCGCGGCGCAGACCGCCGCCAAGGACGCCGGCCACCCCGGCTGGCTGCAGGCGTTGATGGTGCTGGGCGCCGTCATCGGGCTGATCGCCGCCGGCCGCTACATCGTGCGCCCCGCCTTCCGCCTGCTGGCGCAGACCCGCCTGCGCGAGGTCTTCACCGCGGCCACCCTGTTTCTCGTCGTGGGCATCGCGCTGCTCATGCAGCTCGTCGGCCTCTCGCCCGCGCTGGGCACCTTCCTCGCCGGGGTCGTGCTCGCGGAGAGCGAGTACCGCCACGAGCTGGAGTCGGACCTCGAGCCCTTCAAGGGCCTGCTGCTGGGCCTGTTCTTCATCTCCGTCGGCGCGCAGATCGACTTCGCCATCGTCGGCGACCGGCCCGCGGTGATCGCCGGGCTCGTCACCGCGGTGGTCGCCGGCAAGCTCGCCGTGCTCTACGCGCTCGGCCGCGGCTTTGGCCTGGACCGCCCCTCGCGCTGGCTCCTGGCGTTCTCGCTGTCCCAGGTGGGCGAGTTCGCCTTCGTGCTCCTGTCCTTCGGCGTGTCCTCGAAGGTGTTCGGCAGCGAGCTGGCGAGCCCGCTGGTGGCGGTGGTGGCGCTGTCCATGGTCACCACCCCGCTGCTCCTGATCTTGCTGGAGCGCGTGATCCTGCCGCGCGTCACGAGCACCGCCCAGCGCCCCGCTGATCACATCACCCACCAGGACGAGGCCGTGGTGATCGCTGGCTTTGGTCGCTTTGGACAGGTGGTGGGCCGCCTCTTGCGCGCCAACCAGATCCCCAGCACCGTGCTCGACCTCGACCCCAACATGGTGGAGCTCCTGGGCCGCCTGGGCATCAAGGTCCACTACGGCGACGCCGCGCGCCCCGAGCTCTTGCACGCCGCCGGCTGTGACAAGGCGCGCCTGTTCGTGCTCGCCGTCGACGACGTGGAGGCCTCCACCCGCATCGCCGAGCACGTCCACCGCGCCTACCCGCACCTGAAGATCCTCGCCCGCGCCCGCAACCGCGCCCACTACTACGCTCTGCGCCACGCCGGCGTGCAGCACATCTTCCGCGAGACCATGGGCAGCGCGCTGGAGATGGCGGCCGAGACGCTGCACCAGCTCGGCGTCCGCGCCTACACCGCCCAGCGCATGACCGCGGCCTGGCGCCGCCATGATGAGCGAGCCCTCCAGGAGCTCGAGTCGCTGTGGGGCGGCGACGCTGGCGTGTACTTCGCGCAAGCGCGCAGCATGCTGCAGGAGACCGAGCGCCTGATGCGCGCCGAGAATCCGGAGGTCTTCCGCGAGGTCGAGGCCGAGTGGGACAACGACTCGCTGCGCGACGAGGTGCTCGAGGCGGTACGCGCCGCGGGTGCGCCCCAGCCCGCGGCAGAGACTCCGCCCGCGCCAGAGACTCAGCCCGCGGCAGAGACGCAGCCCGCGGCGTCCCCGTCCGCTGCGCCGACGCCGCCAGAGTAGGAGCAGGTGCGAGCTGGCGCCAGCCTTGCAGCTTGGTGACGGCATGCGCAATCTGCTGTTTTTCTCAACACTGCTGGTGGCCTGTTACTCGGAATCTCCAACAGATCTGATCGATCCGCTTCCGGTTGATCCGGGCGATCCGATCGCCGACAGCTCGGATGTTGGATTCGGAGACGGTGAGGAGCTCGACAGCACAGACTCCGAGCTGGCCCTGGCGCTGCCCACGCTGCTGGTGGGCTTTGACCGCGTCGAACTGGAGGGCAACGACATCATCGCGGTGACCAGCAAGCTGGCGAACGGCACCACCCCGGTCAGCGGCGCCGTGGTCACCATCACCACCCCCGACGGCATCTACAGCACCGTGACCGAGACCAGCCCCGGGACCTACGTGGCCTACGTGTTGCCGCATCAGCCCTCTGGCCACGTCCGCGTCCGCGTCGCTGGCGGCGGGCGCGTGGTCAACAAGACCGCGTTGACGCTTCCAGATCTCGGCCCGCACTGGAACCAGCCCGAGCCCGTGCCCGGCCTGGTCAACACCGCCGGGTACGAAGACTCCGCCGAGGTCAGCCCCGATGGCGAGTGGCTGCTGGTCTCGGACTACTCCCCGGTGGACATGATCTGCTGCATCTTCGGCACCTGCGGCGCCACGCCCACCACCCAGCTCAACCCCGCCGCGCCGCACTGCAACAACTCGCTGGGCCCCGTCACCGGCAACTACCGCCCGCGCATGCCGGGCGCCAACCGCGTGATCTCGTCGACGGTGATCCACGACGAGGCCCCCAGCATCGGCTACGACATGCCCGACGGCGTCGACCTGCCCGTGGCGCTGGCCCCGCTCGCCGGCTACGGCTTTCGTCGCCAGGCCGATGGCTCGTTTGCGCAGCCCTTCCTCATCACCTTCAGCGCCAACGGCATCAGCACCCCGTTTGGCTACACCTTCGTCGGCTCGCCAACTGGCACCGCCGCGACGCTGGCGTTTGCCTATGATGATCTGCGCAACGTGCGCGGCGACTACGGCCCCTCCACCCTCAACGACCTGTATCACAACCCCGTCACCCTCGGCGTCGACAACATCCTGGGCACCTTCTCGGTGGACGCGCAGGGCCGCCCGGTGACCGACCGCTTCCCGGCATCCGTGCCGCTGCCCACCAACGCCGGCCAGCAGGGCAACCCCGCGGTCTCCAGCGACGGCCTCTGGTTCGACTCCGAGAACGAGGCCGAGGACCTCTTCTTCGCCGCCGGCAACGCGGTGGGCACCGCCACCCTCGCCACCCCGGTCAAGGTCGCGCTGTCCACCCCCGCGCGCAAGGAGACCCAGCCGTACGTGCATGGCGGTCGCCTCTACTTCGCCGCAGACCAGAGCACCATTCGCTCCTCCGCCCGCGCCCCCGGCGGCAACCCCGCCCTCGCCTCCACCTGGGGCCCCGAGCGCCTCGAGCTCGCCGCCGAGCCCACCACCCGCGTCGGCGGCGTCATCGCCATCGGCGAGCCCTCCCTGTCCGTCCGCGCCGGCGTCACCACGATGTACTTCATCTACGTCCTCCAGACGTCGACCGGCCTCAACCTCAACGTCGGCCGCGTCAACGCGAGGTAGCCGGCGCGCCGGAGGTGCGCCCACGTGCCGCGTGGCTCGCACGATGGCGCCGGCTATGCTGCAGGCATCGCGAGGGTGACGCCAGCGTGGAAGGTTCCACGTACCCTCCACCGGCAAGGCGAGGTAGCATGCAGAGCCATGAGTACGGCGAAGCGGCTGCACTATGACTACGCGGACTACCTGCGCTCGCTGGAGCTGAGCGATCTCAAGCTCGAGTACTGCGACGGTGTGATCTATGCGATGGCAGGGGGAACTCCCGCGCACGCCCAGCTCAGCGCCGCGATCATCGTGGCGCTGCACCGGGTGCTGCCGAGGACCTGCCGTGTTGCCACCTCGGATATGAAGGTACGGATCGAGGCATCAGATCTGAGCACGTTCCCCGATGCCTCGGTCATCTGCGGGGAGCTGCGCGTGTCCAGCCTGGACAGCAACGCCGTGACCAACCCGACCTTGCTCGTCGAGGTCACCAGTAGATCCACCGAGGACTACGATCGCGGCGACAAGCTCAGCCACTACAAGCAGCTCCCCTCTTTGCGCGCCGTGCTGCTCGTCTCCCACCGGACCCGCGCGATCACGCTGGTGCAGCGCGCGGCGCACGGCTTTACCGAGCGAGAGTTCCGCGCCGGCGAGCAGGTCGCGCTCGAGACCCCCGAGGTCACGTTCACCGTGGACGAGATCTACGAAGGGATCCAGCTCGACAGCTAGCGCTGCGGCGGCCAGGTTGGCGGTGTCACGGCCGCTGCTGGGGCGGCGTGACCTTGCGCTCGCGATCCATCGCCCTGGTGCGCGCGTCCTTCTTCCCGGGCGAGATCGGGTACTGCACCTCGATCTCGCCGGCGACCTTGCGCACCGTGCGCTGCGCCCTCACCGGCCAGCCCAAGCTCAGCAGCCCCAACCGCCAGCGCGTGCCCCTCAACGAGGGGCTGTACGCGGTCGCCTCACCACCCGGCGCCGGGCTCGCCATCGAGGGCGGAGTCGTCATCTTGCCCTCCGGCGGCGAAGATCCGTGGCCGGTGCCGCCGTCCAAGCAGCTCGTTCAGCAGTTGAGATCGCTCATCTCCGCCGAGTTCGAGAAGCTCAAGCAACGGCCGCTGTAGCTCACCCCACCGGCACCTCGACGCGCGCGACCTCGCTCTCGAGCACGGCCTCGCCGATGGTGAGGTACAGCGAGCCGCCGGTGACCGAGAGGTCCCAGCGGTTGTTGCGGTCGAGCTTGGCCGCCGCGGCCTCGAGGAACGCAGGGTCCAGGGCGTACAGCTCCAGCGCGTCGGCGCGGTGGACGCGGCGCTCGGCGATGGCCAAGGCCAGGTCGGCGGGGCGCTTCCATGCGTACACGACCACGCGCGGGCTGGCCTTGCTGGCCTTGTGCAGCCGGTCTGGCGAGGGCGAGCCGATCTCGATCCAGGCCAGGAGGTCGCCGCGCAGGTCGCGCTGCACCAGCGCCGGCTCGGTGTCGTCGGAGACGCCGCCCTTGGAGAAGTCCAGGCCCTCGGCGTGCTGCAGGGCGCGCGCCAGCACCCGGGCCACCAGGTAGGTCTCGCTCTCGGAGGGGTGCTGCGCGACCCGCCAGTCCAGCGACTCGAACACGCCGCGGTCGGCGTCGGCCAGGGTCAGCTCGAAGCGTCGGATCACGGCTGGGAGGGCCATGGCCCTGGATACCACGACACCACGACCTGGCGCGCCGCTGACCGCGCCGGTCGCGCGGGCCGCGCGGGCCGCCGCGGGCCGCCGCCGGCAGCCGCCGGCACCTTCGCGCCGTTTGCGACGTTCTGTCACCCTGGGCCGTGGGACCCGTCGAGGTTGTGCGATCGGGCCGCTGGCCTGTCGCGAATCTCGGCCCAGCTTGCTAGGGTAGCGTCCGCCGTGGGTCGCGCCTTCGAAAAACGAAAGACCACCATCTTCGCCCGCATGGACCGCGTGGCGAAGCAGTTCACCAAGATCAACAAGGACATCGCCATCGCCGTCAAGAACGGCGGGACGAGCCCGGACGGCAATCCGGCCTTGCGGCGTGCGCTGCAGAACGCGCGCGCCGTCAACATGCCCAAGGACAAGGTCGAGACGGCCATCAAGAAGGCCAGCGGCCAGGGCGCCGCTGACTACGACATCATCTTGTACGAGGGCTACGCGCCGCACGGCATCCCGGTGCTGGTGGAGGCGGCCACTGACAACGTCACCCGCACCGTCGCCAACGTGCGCCACGCCTTCAAGGCCAACGGCGGCAACATGGGCACCAGCGGCAGCGTCGCGTTCATGTTCCAGCGCCAGGGCGTGTTTCGCCTGAATCCAGAGGGCGTGGACGCGGACACCCTGGAGCTCGAGCTCATCGATCACGGCCTGGTCGCGCTGGAGCACGGCGAGAGCGACAAGGGCGCGCCCTTGCTCATCGTGCGTTGTGCCTTCAACGACTTTGGCACCATGCAGACCGCCATCGAGGCGCGCAAGCTGACCCTCATCTCCACCGAGTCCGAGTACATGCCCCAGAACCTCACCGAGCTGCCCGATGACAAGCTCAACGAGGTCATGGAGCTGGTGGCCGCGCTCGAAGAAGACGACGACGTCCAGAACGTGTTCACCAACCTGGCGTAGCGACCTCGCACCGCCGGGCGTGACGACGAGCGCACCGCCGGGCGTGACGACGAGCGCACCGCCGAGCGCGACGACGGGCACACCGCCGAGCGCGACGACGCACGTACTCATCTGATACGCCGGGCCAGGACGCCGCCCCGCCGCGCCTCGCGCCGCTCGCCTCGCTCGCCGCCTGGGAGGCTCATTCACGCTCGCGCCGTTCGGCCGAACGACCGAGAGGATGCCGTCTGCCATCATCATTGACGACTCCTCCATCATGCGGGGGCAGATCCGGCAAGTTCTGAAGTGGGCCGGCTTCGAGGTCACCGCGGAGGCCGACTCCGCGGACGACCTCGTGGCGCTCTACGAGCGACATCGCCCCGATCTGGTCAGCCTGGACATCGTGATGCCTGGGCGCGACGGTGCGGCCGCCGCGATCGACCTCCTGGGCCGTCACCCGCAGGCGGTGGTGGTGATGTGTACCTCCATGGCCGCGCGCGACCAGATCCTGGCGTGCCAGAAGGCCGGCGTCAGCTACTACCTGCTCAAGCCCTTCAACCCCGCGCACGCCGCGAAGATCTATCGCGCCGCGGTCGAGCGCGCCCGCGAGAGACCCCAGTGACCCGGACGCCGGCGACGCTGAGCTGTACCGCCTGCCAGACCAGCAACCACGCGCACCGCGGGTACTGCCGGGCCTGTGGCGCGCTATTGCAGCCGGTCTGCCGCGGCTGCTTGTTCGTGAATGACCGAGGAGATCGTTACTGCGGCGGCTGCGGCAGCCTGCTGGAGAGCAGCCGACCGCCGCACGACGACCGCGCGCTCGAAGCCGGCCCTGCCGTCCCCGCCGCGCATGCCGCGGGTCCCGCCGCCGGCCTCGCCGGGTTGACCGCCGCCAGCACCGCCACGCCAGAGCTTGGCGAGCTCGCGGAGCTCCTGCGACCGCTGGTCCCCGCGCCGCGTGATGGCCACCTGCCTTCCTCCGGCATCACGCAGGACGATCTGGATCGCCTCTTTGGAGGACCGCCGTGACGGCGAGCGCTCGCCCTGCGACGGCTCGCATCACCGTCGCCATGCTCCGCGATCGCTCGCTGTCCGCGGCCAGCCTCACCCAGGTCGGCTGTGGCACGCTGGAGCAGTTCGCAGAGAAGGTCGCGGCCCAGTTCCAGTTGCCCCGGCTGCCGCTGGATTCCGTCGATCCGTCGCCGGAGCTGGCCCAGCTCGTCCCGCAGGGGCTGGCCGAGCAGCAGCGCGTGGTCCCGGTGTTCGGCAGCCCGCAAGAGCTCACGCTGGCGGTGTGTGACCCGTCGGCCCTCGAGCTCTTTGACTGGCTCGCCCGCGAGCTCAAGCGCTCCGTGGTGCTGGTGGTGTCCACTCCCTCGGAGATCCAGCGCGCCCAGCGCCGCCTGTACGAGGCGCGCCCCCAGCCGAGCATCGACAACGACGTCAACGTGACCAAGGAGGAGCTGGCCGAGGCCTCCGGCATCGTCCAGAACCTGTTCACCGCCGCGGTCGCGCAACGCGCGAGCGACATCCACGTCGAGGCCACCGATCGCTTCACCGTGATGCGGTTCCGCGTCGATGGAGTGCTGCGCCAGGTCGAGACCCACCCCATCGAGCTGCATCCCGCCATCGTGTCGCGCATCAAGGTCCTCGCCAACCTCGACATCGCGATCAGGCACGTTCCGCAAGACGGGCGGATCAAGCTGCCCGGCGGCACGATCGATCTGCGCGTCTCCGTGTTGCCCACCTACTTCGGCGAGAAGGTGGTGTGCCGCATCCTCGACAACCAGCGGTCGGCCCTGCCGCTGGCGGCGCTCGGCTTCGAGACCCAGCTCCTGGGCTCGCTGATGCGCATGATGCAGTCGCCGCACGGCCTGGTGCTGGTGACCGGCCCCACCGGATCAGGCAAGAGCACCACCCTGTACGCGGCGCTCAACGCCATCCGCAGTCCGGACATCAACATCGTCACCATCGAGGACCCGGTGGAGTATCAGCTCCCGGGGATAAACCAGGTGCCCATCAATCCACGCCGGGGCCTGACCTTCGCGGGCGCGCTGCGCTCCATCCTGCGCCAGGACCCGGACGTCATCCTGGTCGGCGAGATCCGCGATCAGGAGACCGGCTCGCTCGCCGCGGAGGCGGCGTTGACCGGGCACCTCGTCCTTAGCTCGCTGCACACCAACGACGCGGTCGGCGCGGTGCTGCGCCTCGCGGAGATCGGCGTCGCGCCGTTTCTGATCGCGCCCACGCTGCTGGGCGTGGTGGCGCAGCGGCTGATGCGCAAGGTGTGCGCGGAGTGCTCGGAGGGCTATGCGCCCGATCGCCAGGAGCTGGACCTGCTGGGGCTGCCGGCCTTGCCCGCCGGCTTCGCGGTCGCGCGCGGCCGCGGCTGCGTCGCCTGCCACGGCAGCGGGCTGCTCGGCCGCGTCGCCGTGCGCGAGGTCCTCACGATCGACGACCCGATGCGCCAGCTCATCGGCCGCAACGCCAGCGCCCAGGAGCTCTCGCAGCACGCCGCCAGCATCGGCTTTCGCAGCATGCGCTTTCACGCGCTCCGGCTCTGGCTCGCCGGGGTCACCACCACGCGCGAGGTGATGCGGGTCACCGCAGCGTGAGCTGCCGGGCCACCGGGCGCTCCTGGCAGGAGGTCTTGGGCTGGTAACCGCCGGCCGCCACCGACGTAAGCACGCCGTCTTCCCTCTCCTGGAGCGAACCGTGCGCGCAACCTCTCTGATTCTCAAGATCTTTGGCCTGACCGTGATCACCATGTCGACGCTCGCCTGCGGCGCGAGCTCCTCGGGCAAGGAGCAACCAGCGGCAGCCCAGCCCGCGCCGGCCGCGCAGGTGATCGCCGTCGTCAACACCGCCACCTGGTGCCCCACCTGCCAGGAGAACGGCGACCGCGCCATGCAGGCGCTCACCGCCGCCAGCGTCGATGGCGCGGTGTCTCTGGTCGTGAACGATCTCAGCGACGACGCCACCGCCGCCAAGAGCGCCGCGCAGCTCCAGACCATGGGCCTCACCCAGGCCATCGCGGCCCGCACCAGCACCGGGGTCGTGTACTTCTTCCACGCCGCCTCCAAGCGCGCGCTGGGCGAGATCCCGGTCGCCAGGACCGACGACGAACTCAAGGCCGCGGTCGCCAAGGCCAAGGCGGCCGCCGCGGGCTAAGCGGCTACCGCGGCTCACAGCGCCAGGCTCACAGGGCCAGGACGATGTGGATGACCATCGTCACCAGCAGCAGCACCGAGAACGGGATGTGGACGCGCTTCCACGCCTTGAGCAGCGACTTGCTGCGCGGCGCCAGCTCCTGACGACGCTCGAGGAACACCACCCGGTCCACGCGGCTGGCGATGCGGCGGGCGATCCGCCTCGACGACAACCGGCGCAGCGCGCGTCGGTCGCGACCGCGCGTCCACATGCGCCGCACGTCGTCGAACATCACCCACAGGAGCAAGGTGATGAGCCCGATGCTCCAGGACCGCGCCGCGCGCTGGCCCTCGGCGGACATCAGCGCGTAGGCGTGGTCAGCGGCGGCGGGGTAGTCCTTGGCCAGCTCGGTGATCTCGCGCCGGCACTCCAGGATGGTGAGCTCGTGGCGGCTGCTGAGCGAAGGCACCAGCGTGTAGAGATAGCGGCCAAGGACGCCGGAGAACACCACGGCCACCATGCTCCAGAACGGCACCGAGACCCACGTGGTGAGCCGCAGCGCAGAGTGCAGCACGATGAACAGCGGCCCGACGAACCCGGTCATCAGGTGCACGTCCAGCCAGAACTGGTTGGTCGCCGTCTTGTGGAACCAGCCAAACCGGCGCTGCAGCAGATACGACATCGACAGCACCATCAGCGCGGTGCCCAGGTATCCGCAGGTCAGCGCCAGCTTGCTGCCGGCGAGGAAGCTCACGTTCATCTCGGCGATCGCGGGCTCCACTCCGTCGAGCAGGTAGCCCTGATAGCTCGCGGACCAGCGCGGCGCCAGGGCGCGCAGCAGGACCTCCGCCGTCACCACCGCGAACGCGCCCAGGCCCAGCACCCACAAGAACACGCTGAGCTTGCGCGCGCGCACCCTCGCCGCGCCTGAATCGCGCACGTTGATGCCCTCCAGAAACGGCCGCACCGGCAGCACGTCCAGGCGGTCCTTGCGCCGGCCGGTAGGCTCCGGCCGCTCGCGGAACAGCGCCGCTGGCGAGATCTCGATCAGCGCGCCGGTCGGGCAAGCCGAAACGCACGCCTGGTCAGCGTAGCCGGCGCAATGATCGCACTTGCTGGCGATCCGCCGCGTCATCGCCTTGCGCCCCTTGCCAGGTCCAAAGGCCAGCTTGTCCGACTTGTCGAGCCGCGCCTTGAGCCTGGCGTTGTACGTCGGCACCTCGGGCTCGGCCACGTTGATCATGTTGATGGCGCCGTACGGGCACGACAGCGCGCACAGGCTGCAGCCGATGCAGCGGTCCTCGTGGATCTGGATCTCGCCGGTCTTGGCGTCGCGCTTGATCGCGTCGTGCTCGCACGGGGACAGGCAGCGGGCGTCGCTGCAGGTCCGGCAGGTGTAGACGAAGTCCAGCAGGCCCAGCTCGTAGCCGCCCAGCGTCAGGCGCTGCGCGCCGTGGCGGTCGTCACAGGCCTCTTCGCACTGCTTGCAGTCGATGCAGAGATCGAGCTGGCGCAGCCGCACGGCGGGGCCGCTCACCGACAGCCCGTGCCGCAGGTAGAAGTCCAGGAGCTCGTGCTTGATGCCGGTGATCGCGCGGAGCCGCGCGCTGGTGAAGGCGAGCCCGGCGGCGAACGCCCGCTCCGCCGCTGGTGAGCTGCGCGACAGCCACGGCAACACCTCGCTGCGGAGCAGCAGCACCACCGCCCGGCTCAGCGAGAACGGCCGCACCAGCTCCTCGGGGCTCGCCGCCGGGAAGGCCGCCAGGTTGAACAGCTCGCCTTGCCCGAACGACGCCAGGTTCTTGCGCGCCACGCGCGCCAGTGGCCCCGGCGGCATCAGGGTGCCGTCTTTTTGGCCCAGCGCGGCGTCGCGCTGCTGCTGGCCTCGCTCCTCCAGCGCGGCCGGATCGAACACGCCCACCGAGAGCTGGCCGGAGATCACCAGGCACATCGCGTGCTCGTCACCTCGCGCGCCCTCGAGCAGCAAGGTGTCACGCGCCAGCTCGCGCCGCTCCACCAGGCCGCTGCGCACCAGCGCCGCGAGCTGACCGTCATCGACCTCGCGGAAGAACGCCAGCTCGCGGAGGGTGGAGGCCAAGGCTCCGCCCTCTGTCGGCGGCGGCGTGGGCGGCGCCGCGCGGATACTCTGCAGCTCTTGCACGGAGACCTCTCAGCTACCCAGCGGCCCGCCCCAGAGGCGAGGATCTTCGAGGGAGGTGTGCTCTGCCTCGTCGAACATCGTCGCGGTCGGAGGCTGCGGCTTGGTCTGTGGAACGGGCGGGGGCCTGGTCGGAGATTTGGTCGGTGGCGTGGTCGGAGGCTTGGTCGCATGCCCGCCTCCAGCAGCCACCCTGCCGGCGGCGCCGCCGGGCAGCGATACCGCCGCAGCAGCAGCCGGCAGCGGCGGCGAAGTCCTTCGCGGCGGTGGCGGCACGGCGGAGGAGGACGCGAGCGCCGGCATCGACGGCCGACGCGGCGGCAACGGCACCGCCGCGACCAGCGCCGGCAGGGACACCTCGTCGCGATGCGACGAGAGCCCACCGGACGAGCCGCGCGCGCCCTTGCTTCCGTGGTCCGCGCCGCCGATCGCGCGGTGGGGGGCCGTGTCGCGGTCGGTGGACGGCATCCCGGTGCTGGGACGCCGCACCACCGGGCGCACCGCCGTGGTGCGCCCGAGCGCCGAGACCTGGCTGGTCGCCCGCCCCACCGCCGCGAGCTGCGCGGTCGTGTATCGCAGCGCGGTCACCGAGGTCGTGCTCCGCCCCACTGCCGAAGAGGAGCCCGTGCCCCGCTCCACCGCCGCCGAGGAGCCGGTGCTCCGCCCCACCAGCCGAGCGGCGGGGATGATCTTCTCGCCCACCTGCAGCCCCTTGGCGGCGACCGCGGGCGAAAGATGGGACTCGACCCCGTGGCCGCCGTGGCCGCCGTGACCGTGGTGCCCGTGGTGCCCGTGGTGCGCATGACCCTGGCGATGGACCGGCTCCTCCAGGCTAAACGTCCCGCTGACGCTGGTCACCACGTCGAACAGATCATCGACCAGGTGCTCCATCACCGAGCGAGCGCGCTGGCCTGCCGTCTTGTGGACGGGACGGCCCAGCACCAGCGCCACCGCTTGCTTGGGATCACTTGGACACTCCTCGGCCCCTGGCGCCACCCGCCGCACCGCGTCCTCGGTCGAGCCCAGCGCATAGAGATGAGGCCGCTCCACGAAGCGCACGTTGTTGCTCTCGAGCCAGGTCACCGGCGTGTCCGCGCCGATCAGCACGAACGCGCGCTGGTTGGGCACCGTCGAGACCTGGCCATCCTTGAGCTTGATGCTGACCGCGCTGTCGGTGAACTGGGTGACGTTGGACTCGAGCAGCAAGGTCAACCGCTGGCTCGCCACCATCTCGGCCAGGCGCTTCTGGTTGCCCTGCTTGCAGCGCTTGAAGCCATCGCCACGATACGACAGCGTCACCGTCGCGCCCACGTCGGCCAGCGACAGCGCGCCCTCCACCGCCGAGTCGCCGCCGCCGACCACCAGCACGTGCTGGCCGCGGAACTCCTCGGGGTCATCGAGCAACGCCTGCACCTTCTCCAGGTTGGCGCCGGGCACCGCCAGAAGGCGCGGCTTGCCGCGCAGGCCGGTGGCCAGCACCACCGTGCGCGCGCGGTACTTGCCCACCGTCGTCTTCACCAGGAAGATCCCGTCCTCGCCGCGAGTGATCTTGTCCACCGCCTCGCCCAGGCGGATCGGCATCTTCACGTCCTCCACGACCTTCTGCCACGCCGCCACCAGCTCCTCCTTGGTGGCGTCGAACACCGGCAAGAACGAGACGTTCTGCGCCGAGCACGGCTCGGCCATGAAGTGCTTGCCCTTGGGATAGCGCGACACCGTCGAGGAGATGATGTGCTCCTTCTCCAGCACCAGGAAGGAGAGCTTGTGCTTGAGGCAGGTGAGCCCCGCCGACAAGCCGCCGGGGCCCGAGCCCACGATCACGACATCCAGCACCTCTCCGCCGGGTGCCGCCGGGCGGGCCTTGAGATCCCGCGCGATGTGCTCGATCACCGCGCGCCCAAGGTTCGCGGCGTTCTTGACCAGCGGCTTGCCGGCCACCTCGCCAATCAAGTACTGGCCCGGCACCGCGGTCTGGAAGTGGTCATCCAGCTCGGGCACCGTGAGCATGCGCGGCGTGGTGCCCTCGCGATACATCACCAGCGCCTGGGTCGGGCAGGCGTTGGCGCACTGCTCGCACTGCACGCAGTCGCCAAAGCGCGCGACCTTGACCTTGTGATCCACCAGATCGAGCACCTCGGTGGGACAGGCGTCGATGCACGCCTCACAGCCGATGCAACGATCGTCGTTGATGGAGTGAAGCAGCGGCAGCACCGCCTCGAAGTCCTCGCCCTCTTGCTCGGCCCAGCGACGCACCCGGACCCTGCGATCATCGAAGACCGCGCCCAGGCCGAGCAACGCTATCGCTGCCGCGGCGACGATGAGAGGGACGGTCAGCTCCATGCTGTATTCCTAGCGCAACCGCACGCGAAACCCCTGAGTGTGGCACCCAGAGGTGTTGCAGTTGGCCCCGGTCTGACTATCCACGGGGCTTATCATCTCGATCACGTTGGGACACAACGACACGAACGTCTTTGCAGGGTACATGGTGAAGGTGTCCACGGAGTAGAAGTTCCCGTTGGCGTGGCTGACCGCGGTGGCCACGTTCCCCACCGAGTCCTGCACGTAGATGGTGGCCCCCGCGACTGGCATGGTGCCGGTCGCGTCGTACAGCGTCCCGGCGAAGGTGAAGGGCGTCGCGGCGATGCCCTGGTGATGACACATCAGGCAGTCGTCGCCCGGCTGCCCCCCTCCGGTACAGGCGCCGGTGCCATCCGGAGTCTTGGGATCATCGCAAGCGGGCGGGAGGATCGTGCTCAGAACCGGCGCGTCCACATCGGATTCCCCGCGCTTCTCTCGCAGGATGCCATCACACCCAGCCACCAGGACGAGCAACAGGATCCATCGCACCTCACGCTGCACTGCAACACGCATTCCTTCCGTGCCTGCTGAAGGTACGCACAGTTACCCGGATGGTTGCTGTACCAGTGCTGCGCACTCGACGATGGACGTGTGCAAAAACATCACAATTGCAAATTGCCCGGGAGAAACGCTATCGAGAGATCGTGATGTGTATGCTGAGTCCGCGATGAAGGTCTGTGTCGTGAGCTGTGCATGTCTTGTGGCGTCGCTGCTCCTGCAGCAAGACGTGGACGCCTCTCCAAGACGGGTCACCTCCGCCACCACCTTGCGCAAGAAGCCAGGGGAGAAGGAGCCCGCGGTCGCCGAGCTCGCCGTCGGCACCGTGGTCGAGGTGCTCGGAGAGCAGGGCCGCTGGCTGCGCGTACGCTTCGGCAAGGCGGAGGGCTTCATCACGCGCACCACGGTGAGCGAGCCAGATCCTCCCGTGCCCGCCGCGCGCGAAGGAGCCGGCGCAGGAGGCGAAGGCAAGTCGTCGTCGCGCGGATGGAGCGCGGCGCGACGGCGCGCAGAGGGCGGCGGCGAGGGAGCGTCGCTCCTCGCGGAGGTCGCCAGCGCGACGGCCGTGCTGCGCGCCGAGCCCAGCGACCGGTCCGCCAGCGTCGCGGAGCTGGCGCGCGGCGCCCACCTGGCGGTGCTCGACGCCACCGACGTGCCGGGGTGGGCCAACGTCCGCGATGACCAGGGCCGCACCGGATGGATCGCGCGCGCCGCGCTGGTCAACAGCGTCGCGTCGGTGGTCGAGTCGACAGGGGAGTCGGCCGCGCGGTCCGCGTCGTCCGCCGACGGCCACGACGACGCCGCGCCGCGAGGCGGCTATGTCCGTCGCGCCCGCCCACCCTTGCTGCTGCGCGCGGACCTGGGCCTTGGCTATCGCGCGGTCGCCATGGAGCTGTCCTCCAACGCCTCCGGCGGCCTCAGCAACTACCTGGTCGACGCGGACGCCGCCGCGCTCACCCTGAACGCGGACGCCGAGCTGCGCGTCTCCGCGCGGCTCTTCGCAGCCGCCGACGCGCGCCTGCAGGTCAGCAGCTCGTCGCCAGGCATCGAGTATCCCGGCCCCACCTCCGCGCCAGGGAAGATCCCATTTCGCACCTTCGCTGCAGTCGCGAACGTCCGCGCTGGCGTGCGCGCGCAGAGCGGCCTGGCGCTGGCCGTGCGCGTGGGCGCCCGCTACGACGCCTTCCTCCCCGAGGACGTCGAGAACGTCGGGATGCTGCCGCGCGAGCGGCTGGCAGGCGCCACCGTGGGGCTGCACGCCGAGCTCGTGCCGGCGCGCTCGCGCTTCGGCGCCGCGCTGCGCTTCGACGCGCTGCTGCTCGGCGGTCGGCAGCAGACCCCCGGGCTCGAGGACGGCGCGTCGAGCACCGCGCGCGCGTTCTGGGGCGGCCTCACCCTGCGCTACGAGCTGAGCTCGCACCTCGCGATGTTCGTCGGCTATGACTTTGAACGCGCCACCACCAGGTGGTCCGGCACCTCGGTGCGCCAAGCCGGGGTCACCGGCACGCGCCGTGAGGACACCGCCCAGCTCGCGCAGCTCGGCGTCACCGCTGCGCTGTAACCCCAGGCCTATCTCTGTGTCCACACTCCCCTCCTCGCTGCTCCGAACTCGCGCGCGCCTCGCGTGGCTCGCGCTCGTCACCGTGCTGCTCTGGTGTGCGCCCCGCGCCGCGGCGGCAGACGACGACTTCCTGAAGTCTTCGCCGGGCGAGCTGTCGACCAGCCACGCCTCCATCGACAGCCAGGACAAGTGCCTCACCTGCCACGATCTGACAAGTCGCTGCCGGCCGCCAAGTGCCTTAACTGCCACGACCACAAGGACCTCAAGCGCCGCATCGACGCAGGAGAGGGCTTCCACGCCTCTGCCAAGGTCAAGGGCCGCGAGTGCAAGCTCTGCCATCAGGAGCACCGCGGTCGCAGCTTCGACCTCATGGGCTGGCGCGGCGTCGGCGGGGTGCAGGCCTTCGACCACAAGCTCACGGGCTGGGAGCTCCGCGGCAAGCACGCAACCTCGGACTGCAAGGCCTGCCACAAGGCCACCAACAAGCAGGGCCTGCGGACGTACCTCAACACCGACAAGACCTGCGGCAGTTGCCACGAGAAGGACCAACCGCACGGCAAGATCCGGCAGCGGTTCCTCGCCTGCGATCGCTGCCACACGGAGTCGGTGTGGAAGCCGCAGAAGGCCAAGATGGACTTCGACCACGACAGCCGCGATCAGACCGCGATGTCGCTCGAGGGCGCCCACGGCGACGTCGCGTGCTCCAAGTGCCACCCCAAGGCGCTGTTCAAGCTGCCCAAGTTCGACGGCGGCGAGTGCGCGCAGTGCCACGACAGCCCGCACGACGGCCAGCTCTTTGGCACCAAGAAGTGCCAGAGCTGCCACGCGGCGTCGCGCAAGACGTTCGACGAGGTCCGCTTCGACCACCGCAAAGAGGCGGGCTACGCGCTCACCGGCAAGCACGCGCAGACCGCCTGCACCACCTGCCACACCAGAGCGCTTGGCAAGACCAAGCCGGAGACCACGTGCGAGTCCTGCCACAGCAAGGACAGCAAGCACGGCACCCGCTTCGAGAAGATCCCCGCCTGCACCACGTGCCACTCGTCCAAGGGCTGGAAGTCCGGCTTCCAGTTCAACCACGCCGCGCAGACGGGCTTCGATCTCACCGCCAAGCACCAGAAGGCGACCTGCCGAGACTGCCACCGCGGCAAGACCCCGGCGGTGTTCGAGCGCTTCGACATGAAGAATGGCTGTCTGAGCTGCCACCGTCACGAGAAGGCGCACGGCGGCAAGTTCAAGAACGACGAGTGCCTCACCTGCCACCAGGAGGGCGGCAGCAAGAAGATGAGCAAGGACTCGCTCGAGACCTTCCACGGCGAGGCCTCCAAGTTCCCGCTGCGCGAAGGCCACGCTGGCGTGCAGTGCCAGATGTGCCACGTCAATGATGTCTATCAGGAGACCTCGCCGGAGTGCGGCGAGGGATGCCACGACGACTCGCTGCACCACGGCTCGCTAGGCAAGGAGTGCTCGCGCTGCCATGAGCCCGGCAAGTGGCCGGCGGTGCGCTTCGATCACACCGCCGATAGCAAGTGGCCGCTGCGCGGCAAGCACCAGGAGGTCAAGACCTGCGAGTCTTGCCACCCGGCGCGCAAGTACCGCGGCGTGCCCACCACCTGCGGCGCCGCCGGCTGCCACCAGGAGGACGACCTGCATCAGGGCAAGCTCGGCGGGCAAGTGCGAGACCTGCCACAGCGTGGAGGGCGTGCTGCTGTTCCGCCACAACCGCGACGCCAAGTTCAAGCTGGACGGCAAGCACGCGCCGCTTCTGTGCGCCTCGTGCCACAAGACCGTGGCGTTCAAGCCGGTGCCGCAGAAGTGCGTCGGCTGCCACGCCGAGCCCGCCGTCCACAAGGGCCGCTATGGGCTCGAGTGCCAGCAATGCCACTCCACCCAGTCGTTCTCGGACATCAAGGCGCGCCACGACGTCGGCGACTTCTCGCTGACCGGCGCGCACGATCAGCTCGCCTGCGCGCGCTGCCATCCGGCGGGCGAGAAGCTGCGCGGCTCGGGCAACCTGTGCATCACCTGCCACCGCAAGGACGACGTCCACCGAAACGGGCTGTCCCCGCGCTGCGGCGAGTGCCACACCCAGCGGGCGTTCTCGCCCGCGCGCTTCAGCCACCAGTCCACCGGCTGCGCGCTCACCGGGCTGCACTCCACGCTGCCGTGCGCGGACTGCCACAAGTCCGGCAACTACAGCGCGCTGTCGCCGCTGTGCGTGAGCTGCCACCGCACCGAGGCGCTGCGCGTGCGCCAGCCGGATCACCGCACCTTGCTCGACTGCGGCAACTGCCACAACCCCTCGGCGTGGATCCCGGCCACGCAGCTCGGACAGCAGACCATATGCCGATGAGCGCTCGTCTTCTCTCGCTGCTCGGGCTCGCGCTGCTGGTGAGCGCGCCCGCCCGCGCGCAGGCTCAGGTCAGCGCCCAGGCGGAGGTCGCCGAGGCGGGCGAGGCTCCCCCTGTCGACCTCGATCTCCGGCTCACCCTGTCGTCGTTCCTCTACCGCGAGAGCGGAGACAGCGCGCCAGCCGTCATCGATCAGGGCGCCGCGCTGCAGAACGCGAGCCCGGTGCGACGCGCCTTTGGCGATCTCCGCATGGAGCTGAGCGTCGATCGGCTGACGCTCGATGGCCGGGTCCGGCAGACCGGCGCCCAGCGGTTCCAGTCCGGCGCCACCGGCGCCAGCGAGTACGAGCTGCGCACCCTGGCCTTTCGCCTGGGCAACAAGCAGACCTCGCTCACGTTGGGCCGGCAGGTCATCGACGCGGTGGGGGCCACCAAGATCGACGGGGCCGCGCTGACCCGCGCCCTGCCCGCGGGGCTCTCGATCACCGCGTTCGCCGGCGCGTTCCCCGCCCTGGGCTCGCGCTCGGTCGACACCGACTACGTGCGGGTGCGCAACGCCAACGGGACCGACAGCGCGCGGCTGTTCCCGCTGACCGGCGGCGTGGGCCTGGCCCGCCACACCGCCGAGCTGCACGGCGACCTCGGCCTCGGCGCGGTGTACGTCGCGCAGCAGGTCGATGACACCACCGCGGCAGACCGCACGCGCGTGTTCGCCACCTCCAGCGGCTACTGGCGGCCGGTCGCCGCCGTCGATGTCTACCACTTCGCGCTGGTCGATCTGGCCGGCGGCGGCGGCACCCACCTGAGCAACGGCAGCCTCGGGGTCGACCTGCACCCGCTGCCGGACCTCAAGCTCTCGGGCGCCCTGCATCACGTCAGCAGCGAGCTCGCGCAGCTCGCCACCAGAGATCTGCTCGCCGATCCGGACCCCTCCGCGATGGGCATCGTCCAGAACCACCAGGTCGCTGTGCGCGCCTCGCAGGACCTGCTGCGCGCCGGCGCGAGCGTGGCGCTGGCCCGTCAGCGCTTCGAGCTCTCGCTCTCGGGCGGGCTGCGCCGCCGGCCGGCGCTGGATCTCGAGCTGGCCGACGGCACCGGCGCGCTGACCTTTCCGGAGACCCGCGCCGCCGAGGCCAGCCTGGCCGTGCTCGACCGCCGCTCTGTCGCCGGCCTGCGCGCCGCGCTCACCGCCACCATGGCCGTGCCGCTCGGCAGCCAGGCCTCCAACCGCGCGCGCAGCACCACCGTGCGGCTGTCCGTCGGCCGGACGTTCGCGGAGGACCGCGGCCAGCTCGAGGTGGACGCCATGGCGGAGCGCCTGCGCGACGGCCAGCGCGAGCTCGCGTGCATGACCTCCGCCAACCCGCTTGGGTGCTACGGCCACGCCACCACCACGGCGGCGCAGGCTGGGGCCCTGGCGAGCTGGCGCGCCTCGCGCGAGTGGCTGGTGCTCGCCGACGCGCACGTCGGCTATCACGACGTGGAGTCGACCTCGCTCAACGGCACGACCGCCTGGCCGCGCGTGTTCTCGATTACGACCTTTCTTCGACTGCAATGGCGAGTTCGATGACCCGAAGCGTTCGAGACTTGCGCACTGTGTACATCTCGAGCGCAGCCACGCCGGCAATGCACCGAGAGCACAGCAGCGCTGACCAGCGCACAGTGGCATCAGTCTTGCTGAAGTTCCCGACTCGCCGCAAAGGACTCCGCATGACCACGCACTCCTTCCGTCCCTGGATCGCCCTGTTGCTGGCGACCGCGCTGTGGTCGGCGTGCGACCTTGGAGAGCACGAGGTGATCCCCGGCGACGAGAACGTCGCAGGAGGCACCTCGCTTGGCTGCTCCGGCGCCTGTCACGGCCAGGGCGACACCATCTCGCCGCCGCGCGACACCGCCGGCCGCACCGATCTGGCGTCCATCGGCGTGGGCGCACATCAGGCCCACCTCAAGAGCTCGGACTGGCACAAGCGCTTTGCCTGCGAGACCTGCCACACGGTGCCCAAGGAGGTCGGCGAGCTCGGCCACATCTTCCTCGCTGGCCCAAGCGGCACGCCCACCAAGGACAACCTGCCCGCGGAGCTCACCCCCACGGGCCTCGGCGCCAGCCTCAAGTGGGATCACGCCAGCGCGACCTGCAGCAACAGCTACTGTCACGGCGACTCGCTCAACCAGGTGGATCCGGCGAGCGGGATGATCATCCCGGGCACCGGCGGCACCCTCACCAAGCCGGTGTGGACCACCGTCGATGGCACCCAGAGCGCCTGCGGCACCTGCCACGGCAACCCGCCGCCGGCGCCGCACCCGCAGGACACCGACTGCGGCCTGTGCCACCAGTCGATGAACCCCGGCGACTACGCCGCCGGCAAGTTCTCGTATCCGGAGCTGCACATCAACGGCAAGGTCGAGATCGCCACCACCCAGCCGTGCGACACCTGCCACGGCGGCAACGGCCGCGCTTCGCCGCCGCGCGACGCGCACAACAACACCGCGACCACCGCGCCCGGAGTCGGCGCGCACGCGCAACACCAGGTGTCCACGTCCACGTGGCACGCGGTCATCCAGTGCAACGAGTGCCACCAGGTGCCCGGCAGCTCCGCGGACCAGACGCACCTCAACCGGATCAATGACGTCTTCCTGGATCCGAGCATCCCGGTGCCCGGCGCGCCCGACGGCACCGGCGGCCAGCTCCAGGTCATCGGCGCCGCGTACAGCAGCGCCACCCAGACCTGCAGCAACACCTACTGCCACGGCGGAGGCCGCAGCCCGCTTCGCGGCGGCAGCGCCACCACGCCCAAGTGGACCCGGGTCGACGGCACCCAGGTCACCTGCAGCTCCTGCCACGGCAGCCCGCCCTCGCTGCCGCACCCGCAGAATAGCAACTGCGGCTCCTGCCACCCCACCATGGTGCCTGGCAACAACACCACCATCGCGCTGCCCGCCAAGCACATCGACGGCAACGTCGACGTCACCAACGATCAGCCGTGCGACACCTGCCATGGCTCCGGTGGCGTGGCGGCGCCGCCCAAGGACACCAGCGGCAACACCGCCACCAACCTGCGCAGCATCGGCGCGCACCGCAGCCACATCAAGGCGTCCACCTGGCGCGCAGAGGTCACCTGCGACCAGTGCCACAAGGTGCCCACCTCCACCACGTCCATCGGCCACGTCGACACCGCGCTGCCCGCCGAGGTGACCTTCGGCAACCTCGCCGGCACCGCCACCTGGAACGGCACCACGTGCAGCAACGCATACTGCCACGGCGCCACGCTCAAGAGCGGCGCTGGCCCTGCCGGCGGCAAGGCCACCCGGCCGGTGTGGACCGTGGTCGACGGCTCCCAGAGCCAGTGCGACTCCTGCCACGGCGCGCCGCCGCCGGCGCCGCACCCGGCAGACCAGGACTGCGGCAAGTGCCACAGCACCATGACCGCGGGCGGCGGCCTGGTCATCACGGATCCGACGCGCCACATCGACGGCACGCTGGACGTCAACGGCGGCGTCGCGTGCAACTCCTGCCACGGCTCCGCCGGCAGCAACGCGCCGCCCAAGGACAACCAGGGCAACACCGCCACCAACACGCGCGGCGTCGGTGCGCACCAGAGCCACCTCACCCCCACCAACCGCTTCTTCAAGGCGATCGTCTGCACGGATTGCCACCTGGTGCCCTCGGCGCTCGGCTCGGTGGGCCACCGCGACACCCCGCTGCCCGCGGAGGTTCGGTTCAGCGGTCGCGCCGGCACCTCGCCAGCGTGGAACGGCGCCCAGTGCTCCAACGTGTACTGCCACGGCGCCACCTTGACCAGCGGCGGCTCGGGCGCAGGCGGCAACGCCACCTCGCCGCTGTGGACCAAGGTCGACGGCACGCAGGCGCAATGCACCTCCTGCCACGGCTTCCCGCCACCAGCGCCGCACCCGCAGAACAGCGATTGCGGCGCCTGCCACAACGACGTCGTCGCTGGCGCGAACCGCACCTTCAGCGACATCGAGCGCCACATCGACGGCAACCTCGACGTCAACAACAACGCCGCGTGCAATAGCTGCCACGGCGGCGTCAACAACGCGCCCCCCAAGGACACCACCAACGGCACCACCACCACGCTGCGCGGCGTCGGCGCGCACCAACCCCACGTGCTCACCGGCTCCACCTGGCACAAGGACATGGCCTGCGCCCAGTGCCACAAGGTCCCCACGGCGGTCAACGCGGTGGGCCACCTCGACACTCAGCTCCCCGCCGAGCTGACGTTCACCGGCATCGCGGTGGGCTCGAGCTGGAGCGGCAGCACCTGCTCTTCGTATTGCCACGGCTCGTCGCTGGCAGGCGGCTCCGCCAAGACGCCGCTGTGGACCAAGGTCGATGGCACCCAGACCACCTGCAGCTCGTGCCACGGCCTGCCGCCGCCGCCGCCGCACCCCACCGACACCAACTGCCAGACCTGCCACCCCAACGCAGGCCCCAACAACACGTTCGTCAACCCAGCGCAGCACATCGACGGCACCCTGCAGGTCAACGCCATCCACCCCGCCGGCTACGAAGCGCGCGCGCAGCACGGCTATGACTTCGACAAGCGAGGCCCAGCCACCTGCGCCACCGCCAACTGCCACGGCGTCGCCCTGGGCGGCGGCGGCGGACCTTCTTGCCAGTCGTGCCACACGGCGGGCTGGCAGACGGACTGCAAGTTCTGCCATGGCTCGGACGCCACCGGCGCCCCGCCGCAGGGCGTGCTCGGCGCGACCCTGCCCACCGATCGCACGGTGGGCGCGCACGGCAAGCACCTCGCCGCCACCGCGACGCACGGACCATGGACTTGCACCATGTGCCACCTGCAGCCCACCAGCGCCACCACCCCTGGCCACATCGATGGCACCGGCAGCGTGGTCCAGGCAGAGCTGCGGTACTCCACGCTCAACCCCTCGGGGACGTACAACACCACGACCACCACCTGCGGCAACCTCTACTGCCACGGCACCGGCCGCGCCAATGGCACCGCACCCGCGTGGACGTCCACCACGGACCTGACCTGCCTTGGCTGCCACGGCGGAGATCCGTTGCGCACGGGGATGTCCTCCGAGCATCGACGCGATGACCACGAAGAGCCGTGCGTCGCCTGTCACAAGAACGTGGTCAACGCGACCCCGGCCATCATCAATACTGCCCTCCACGTCAACGGCGCGCGCAACGTGCAGTTCACCAACCCCGGCAGCAGCTACAACGCCACCGCCAAGTCCTGCACCGGCACTGGCAACGGCTGCCACGGCAACGGCACCCGCAACGGCTGGAAGTAGCAGCGCCGCGGGTCAGGGCGCCTCCACCTGCCAGAACGTCAGGTGACCATCGGCCTCCAGCACCGCCAGCCGGTCGTCGAGCGCCGCCATCACCACCGGCTCGGCGCCGGTGGGCGCCACCTCGAGCACTGGACCGGCGGGGCGATCGCGACCGTCGCGACCGTCGCGACCGTCGCCACCGTCGCGCAGCCGCAGCACGCGCGGCTCGGCCTCCCCGCCGCTGTCGACGGTGAGCCGGCCGCGATGAAACGAGACCGCTGGCCCCTTTGGCCCGCCGGCGAAGTCTGCGGGCACCGGCCCCAGGCACTCGGCATCCACGCTCCACGCCAGCGCGCGCGCCCCACCCGGAACAAGAACCGGTCTCCGCTGACGCACGCCGCGCACTCGACCTGATGGCTGCCGTACGCAAACGAGAACGGCGGCTCCTCGGTGAGCCCGGACTCCCCGCGCTCCGCGTCGCTCTGGGAGGCGGAGGCCTGCCACACCCGCACATCGCCATCCGCCGCGCAGGACAGGAAGTGATCGTCGTCGGGATGAACGTCCAGCGCCGTCAGGTAGCCGCTGTGGCCCGAGAGCACCAGCGCGCGCTCGCCCGAGGTCGCGCGCCACGCCATCACCTGGCCATCCCAGCCACCGCTGACCAGGATCTGCCCGCGCTCCACGAACTGCAGCGCGCTCACCCAGCCGCGGTGCTTGCCCAGCTCGCGCGCCTCGCCGCCCGGCCGCGACCACGTCCGCACCCTGGCGTCCCAGTCGCCCGTCGCCACCATCGTCCCTGCCGGATGCAGGGCCACCACGGACGGCGCGCGGCCCAGATCCAGCGGCACCAGCTCCGCGAGCTCCAGCGTGGGTACCTGGTACACCGCGAACGCCGCCCAGCGGCCAGCGCCGGTCACCACCACGTGTCCGCCATCGGCGCTGAGCGCCAGGCCGTGAAAGCCCACCGCATCCACGCTGCGCACCTTCACGCCGGCGACGGTGTCCCACAGCTCCAGCGACGAGCCATCCAGCACCAGCAAGTGCCGCTCATCGCAGAAGCGCAGCGCCGCCGGCCCCTCGCAGCCGCGCAGCTCCGCCAGGCGCCGACCCGACGCCAGGTCCACGATCAGCGTGGAGCGGTGGCTGCGCAGCGCCACGCGCGCGCCGTCGGGTGAGAGCGCCAGCGCGCCGTCCTCGTCGCGAAACTGCCCCACCTTGCGGACCCGCGTGAGCTCGCCAGTCTGCAGCGACAGCTCCAAGAGCAGGCTGCCGTGCAGCTCGCCAAAGCGCCGCGCCAGCTCCCCTCGCAGCTCGCCCCAGGCGAACGCGAAGATCCGCTCGCCGTCCGGCGCGAAGCGCGCGTCGCCGATCATGGACAGCTCGGTCTCGAACGTGCGCACCGGCCCGCGCCTGGTGCGCGTGGAGCCAAGCGGCGACAGCCGCGGGCGCAGCTCCGGCCTCCGCGCCAGCACCCCCTGGCTCCACGCTCGCACCGGCGAGCGCGGCGGCTCCGCCATCGCCTCGCGCAAGAGCGCGCCGGTGCCGCCGCGCGCGATCCGGTGGGCCCAGCGCCGCAGCCACACCGCGCCCTCGCCCGTGGCCTCCACCAGCGCGCACGCTGCCCGCCGGTCTTCCTCGGTGACCGCGCCGGCGAGCAGGTCCAGCAGATCGTCGAACGCGCGCATGCTCGCAGACGATACCTCAGGGCCGCGTCGCCGCGCGCCGGGGCCCCGCGCTACCTGTACGTTGGCCGCTGCGGCGCCGGCATGTTCGGCCCAGGGCCGCGCGCACCACCGAGGATGCCGTTGAGCGCCTTCCAGGGCGCCATCGCGCGGTCCGTGTTCTCGATGACCGACTGCGCCACGCTCTTGCCTGGCCGAGCTTGCTCCATGAACTGCGTCGGCACGAACTCGCCGCGCGGGTTCGCCTCCGTGCATTGCCCATTTCCACCAGAGGACTGCAGCAGCTCTTCGCTCGAAAGCTCACGTAGTTCGGACATGACCAGCTCCTGCCGCGCGCCGCGGCGATTTCGACCTGAGCGTTGCTACAGCAGGCTTCGTGCCACCCAGGGAAGCCCGCAACCACCTGAGATCGCGTTTGGCGCCGCGGTGGGAGTTGCTGCCTCGACTCGACAGGTGAGGCAACGCCCTCCGCCGTGACTTCTCGCACGGCAGAAGGCCATGCGCTCGTCCAACGAGTGAGCCTTGCACATGTGCGCGCTGGCGCCGGTCGTCCGCGCCAGCCACGTACGTCAGCGCGTTGTGCGCTCGCCGCACGTTTCTTCAAGGCGCTACCGCGGCGCCCGCGTAAGATGGGCGGCTATGGCATGGCGTCGTCGTGTGGGTCCTGCGCAACCGCTCACCTCCGCCAAGCTGCTCGCGCTGCTTGACCGCTTCTATGACCTGGAAGCGGATGAGCCCACCTGGCTGCGCGGCATCGCAGAGGCGATCCGCCCGCTGGTGGATTGCGGCGCGGGGGTCAACGCCTGGACCCTGGAGCTCGCGCCGTGGGGACGCCCCAAGGTCACCCACACGAGCCTTGGCCACGACTTCACCTCGCTGTGGAGCCAGTTTCGGCGCGCCGTGCCCATGAACGTCCTGACCGGCGTGTTGCTGCGGACCCCGATCAGCAACGCCGCCAAGTGCCGCGACCCGCACATGCGGCAGCACGCGCGCGCGGGCCACCAGGCCATGGGCCTGCACAGCCTCTCCGGGATCAATGGCTTTGGCTTGGATCACAAGGTGATCTCCATCGGCGTCCCCGCGCCGGACCCAGGGATCGAGTTCTGGCCCAGGCGAGACCGCCTCGCGTGGGAGCGCATCGCCGGGCACCTCGGGGCCGCGCTGCGCCTGCGAAGCCGTGGCGCCGCAGCGGAGCCGCCATCCCTGGTGATGGACGCTGCCGGCCGTGTGCTGCACGCCGCGACCTACCCCGCCACGCTGCGTCCGCTCCACGACGCCATGGCCAGCGTCGCCCGCGCGCGCCAGAGCCGGTTGCCGCCGGAGGCGGTGCTGGCGGCCTGGCGTGCGCTGCACGGCGGCGCCTGGTCGATCGTGGAGTCCGTGGAGCGCGACGGCCGGCGCCTCTTGCTCGCGCGGCCCAACCTGCCGCTGCGCGCCGCGCCGCCTGCGCCGACAGGGCCGACTGCTGGGACTACTGGGCCGCGGCCGACTGGCGAGCTGTCTCGCCAAGAGCGCAGGGCGTTGATCGCGCTGGCCCAGGGGCTCGCCAACAAGGCCATCGCCGATACGCTCGGCACCTCGCCGTCGACTGTCTCCACCTTGCTGGCGCGCGCCGCGCACAAGCTTGGCTACACCGACCGCGTCAGGCTCGCGCTCGCCGGCCGTGCGCTGGCAACCGAAGCCCCCGTTGACCGCGACGCCCCCGGACCGCGACGCTCCTGAAGACCGCGACGCCCCGCAGACCGCGACGCCCCCGCGGCGGACTCGACGGCGCCGCACCGCGAGCCGCCCCAGCGGCGAGACGGAGCGGATCCATGAAGCCCCGCACCTCTCGTTCGCCTGCCAACCTTGGGCCCATGATCGAGGGCGCAGCGGGATCTGGCGCGCCTCCGCCTGAGCTGATCGTCGAGACCCTCGAGGTGGATGGAGAGACCCTCGTCCTGTTTGGCTTCTCCGGCAAGCCCCACGCGGCGCCCGGCGTCCTCACCGACGCGGAGTGGCAGGTCGCCGAGCTGGCGCGGCAAGGCCTGCGCGCCGCGCAGATCGCCGCGAAGCGCGGCGCCAAGAAGGCCACCATCTCCTCGCAGCTCCAATCGATCTATCGCAAGCTCGGAGTCCACTCGCGCACCGAGCTGGCGGTCAAGCTCGCGCAGACGCCCCTGATGCCGCCCAGTCCGCTGTCGGCAAAATGAGGATGGCGAGCGACGTCACTGCCGTGGCACAACTCTTTGGGAGGGCCATGAACTTCGTCGCATGAGGGGCTGGGCTTCCAGCGCTGGTCGCTGAGCAGCGTGAGCCTGATGGGGGTGCGGCGCAGATCTTGGAGACTCGAGGGCGGCGGGCTGGTGTCTTTCGCGGGCCCCGCATGTGCGGGGCTCGCGGCGTTCGTTGCACCGCTTTTTGGCGCCCCGTCATCGCGCGGTCCTGCACCGGCGCTGATCGCGGCGTGGCGGGCGAGCTTCCGGCCTGCTTGCCCAGCTCGCGTCAGTCCGCATCAGTCCGCGTCAGTCCCCGCTGGCCTCTGCCTCCAGCTCTTCTCTGGCAGCGAACCAGTCGCTCGCGTCATCGCCGATGGGACAGCCCCTGGCCTGCCACTTGTGGAAGGCTCGCACCGCGATGACGTCATCTGGGATCTGCGGTCGCGCGGCTGCGGCTTGCGCCTCGGCCGCCGCTTCCACCGCCGCCTCTGCGGCTGCGTTCTCCGCGACCGCGACCTGTGCCGCAGCCACCGCCATCGCCGTGGCTGCCGCTGTGTCTTGCTCGCCGTTACTGTTCTTGTCGCGCATCGGAATCCTCCGCAGTCTTCTCATGCCAGATGCGTGCCGTGGTCAATCGACGCGGACGAACGCGCGAGCCCCACTTTCCGCAGACCTGACCACACCGCTGCTCCGCTTGGCTTCTCGCTCGGCGCAGCGATTGCGCCCCAGCTTGCGCGAGCGCAGCCCCTGCACCGACCCACAAGAGCCAGCATCACTCGCTGACGTCGAGCACCCCGTCGTCGGGGATGCGCAGCTCCAGCGCGCGCGCGGTCAGCCGCCGCGCCGCCTCCAGCGCGCGGCGCCCAGCGGCCAGCCGAAAGGGCCCCGAACGAGGCAAGCCGTGCAGCCGCAGCGTGACCATGTTCGGCCGCGCGGGCAATCGCATGCTGCCCGCCAGGCGCCACGGAGATCGAGAGACGATGTGGTGGTAGAGCACGCGCGTCCCCGGCGCCATGCCCAGGAGCCCCGGCCGGTCCTGGATCCCGCCATCCCACCGCAGCCGCCCCGCCGATCGCACCGGATGAAACAGCAGCGGCACCGCGCACGAAGCGCGGATCGCGTGAATCAGATCACCGGACTCCACCACCTGCGTGGACCTCGTTCGCAGATCGAACACCGAGATCGCCGCCGGGAAACGGCACGCCTCGAACGTAGACACCGGCAGCAGCTCGCGCAAGAGCGCATCGAACCGCGCCCCCCGCAGCAAGCCGAACCCGGGCCGTGGATCCCAGAAGTCGCTCCGCTGTAGCGTCCCCAGGACCTCGGAGAGTTGCGTGGCGGAGAGCCCCGCCGCCAGCGCGCCGGTCACCAGCGCCCCCGCGCTCGAGCCAGAGACCCGCACCGGCACCCGCCCGGCCGCCTCCAGCACCGACGCCACTCCCGTGTGCGCGAAGAAGGAGAAGAACCCGGACGACATCGCCAGCGAGAAGGGCTCGCCCAGCCAGTCCCCGAGCGTTGGCCCCGCCGCCGCCGTCATGGTCCACCCCGCCGACCGCGCCACCACGCACGCGCGACCGCGCACCCGCGCGCAGCCTCAAGCTTCAGCTCTTTGGGATCAAGCAATTGCCGCCTCTGCAGGCATTCTGTTCCGCCGCCGCCGACTCGCAAGCTCCCGCCGCAGCTTTCGCCAGCGCGGTGGCCGCGGTGGCCGCGGTCGCTGCGACAGTCGGCTCATCGAGGTTCCTCTTTGCGGGCTTGCCCCCCGGAGTTGGTGCCGCCCGTCCCGTCAGATCCGCACGTGGCGCCGATGCAAGCGGACAGCTCCGCCGAGCAGGCGTTCTCGATGCAGGAGGTGCCTCCGGCGCACGTGCCGAAACTCGTCGCCACGCAGCTTGTCATCTGATCCGCGAAGAACTGCGCGGCCGAGCAAGCCCCGGACAGGCAGTTCGCGACGCACGCCAGCGTGAGCGAGGGTGGGTTCGTGCTGCGATCAACGCAGTCCTCGATGGTGCAGCCCAGCACCTGCACGCAGCTCTGGCCGCTCGGGCACGGCTGGTCGCCGCACGCCGGGCGGCTGGCGCCGCCGGAGCTCCCCTCATGGCCGGCGCTCGCCGACGACGGCGCCGGGGGCGACCCGGCCGTGCGCCCGCACCCAGCGGCCACGGCCGCGCAGAGGGTCGCGGACAACGACAGCGTCACGAGCCAGCGCGCGGGGCGCACAGAGCGAGCGGAGGAGGCCATGAGACCTCGAGTGTAGACGAAGGCGCGTCAGACTGCCTCCCGTAGAGAGGACCGGGGGTTGTTTTGGGAGAACCCGACCGGGGGTTGTTTTGGTGCGGAGGATAGGACCGGGGGTTGTTTTGCGAGGCGAGCCTGCGTGCGACGGGATCTTGCGCGCCAGCGCCGCTACCGGATCAACCGACGGATGGCCGGAATCCGGACGGGGTGAGTTGCGTGGTGCCGCACGGGTCGCGTGCGACAGTCGAGTGCGGGAGTGTCCGGCGAGAGAGCAGTAGTGGCCGGATGGCATGGCCGAAATCCGGACAAAAAGAGGGTTGCCGATAAGCGATTGCAGATAGTTAGTCTGCGGCCTGCTTCTTGCTGGTGCTCTATGCGTGAACTCTCGACCGATCCTCCATGGGAAGGTGTACATGGTCACGCGCCGCTGCACGCAGCGCACGTTCCTGCTGCGTCCCGACGCGGTGGCCAACCAGGTCTTCCTCTATTGCCTGGCGTATGCGGCGCAGAAGACTGGGGTTCGAGTGCTGTACGCGATGGTGATGTCCAATCATCATCACGCGATCGTGCATGATCCAGATGGCGTGTTGCCTGCGTTCACCCAGGAGTTGCATAGCCTGACGGCCCGGGCGTTGAATGCGTTACGCGGGCGCTGGGAGAACTTCTGGGCAGACGAGCAGCCTGGGCAGGTGGAGCTGGTGGAAGAGCTGGACGTGTTCGACAAGATCGCGTATGCGGCGGCCAACCCGGTGACAGCGCAGCTCGTGGAACACGTCGAGCACTGGCCGGGGATGCACACGACGGCGGCGTTCTTCAGCGGGCAGGAGCTGCACGTCGAGCGGCCGGCGCACTTCTTCCGTGAGCAGGGCCCGACGCCCGAGCGCGTGGTGCTCAGGTTGGCTTGGCCGGAGCACCTGGGGCCGGTCGAGGAAGCGCGCCGGAAGGTGCGCCAGCGGCTCGATGATCTGGAGGCGCTGGCACGGCAGCAGCGAGTGAGCGAAAGGCGAGCGGTGCTCGGGCGTGCCGGGGTACGGCGGCAGGACTTCCGCTCATGTCCGAACACGTGGGAGCCCCGACGCGCGCTGCGGCCGAGGATCGCCGCGCGCAACCGCTGGGCGCGCGTGGAGGCGCTGCAGCGCAACCGCGCCTTCCAGGACGCCTATCGCGCGGCTCTCCAGCAGTGGCTGGCCGGCCTGCCGGCGGTGTTCCCCGCGGGCACGTACAAGATGCGCGGCAAGCCCGGCGTGGTGATCCAGCAGTAGGGCGGCTTCCGCCGGGGCCGCCCGCTGACAGCAGCCCCAGGTGCCCCTTGCGAGACCCTTCGGCGCGCCCTCGCGCCTCGTCGCGGCGTGGCGCAGCACCAGCGAGATCGCCGCGCTGGTCCTCGAGCTGGCGCCAATGGCGCTCTTCGAGCACCGTTCGCGCTCACGGACAGCGCGCAGCGTGCGCACTCTCTGTACGCGAGCCCACGCGGCGCGGCTCGTGCGTGCTCTCCTCCCAAAACAACCTCCGGTCGGGTTCTCTCCCGACAGGAGTCGACGGATAGCCAAGAGCCACGTCCATGCCGCCGGATGCGAAAGCGGGCTTCAATGAGGCCGTCGACAGGAGTCGACGGATAGCTCGCTGGTGGGGCGCTGGTGATAGCGGTCATCGGAGAGAGCTTCAATGAGGCCGTCGACAGGAGTCGACGGATAGTCAGCAAAATTCGCCCTAGTCGCTAAAGAGCTTCTACCGCTTCAATGAGGCCGTCGACAGGAGTCGACGGATAGATGTTCTTGAGGACGGCCTTCTAGTAGAGGCTTATCTGCTTCAATGAGGCCGTCGACAGGAGTCGACGGATAGGAGCGCCTCTTCGGCGGCGCCGCCATCTGGGCCGGCGCGCTTCAATGAGGCCGTCGACAGGTGTCGACGGATAGGCATGAAATGCAAGGACTCAAAACATGCCGCCAAGGCTTCAATGAGGCCGTCGACAGGAGTCGACGGATAGAACTGTCGCGTCGTGGGCGTCATGACACTGTCGCGCGTGCTTCAATGAGGCCGTCGACAGGAGTCGACGGATAGAGCGCGATCACGTGCGCGCCGCCGTGAGTGAACTGGCTTCAATGAGGCCGTCGACAGGAGTCGACGGATAGATGCGGTTGACGTCGTTCTCCAGCGCGATCAACAGGCTTCAATGAGGCCGTCGACAGGTGTCGACGGATAGTCCTGTCCGCGGAGGAGGCGTGGATGTGCGCTCGTCCGCGCTTCAATGAGGCCGTCGACAGGAGTCGACGGATAGGTGTGGATGTCGCGACCAGCCGCGAACAGGTCCATCAGGCTTCAATGAGGCCGTCGACAGGAGTCGACGGATAGGATGGTGGCGAAGATCCGCAAAGACCTCGACGTCGGGCTTCAATGAGGCCGTCGACAGGAGTCGACGGATAGGCCCCTTGAAGGGCACTGCCGCGATGAACGGAATCCGCTTCAATGAGGCCGTCGACAGGAGTCGACGGATAGGACCAAGGGAGTGGCCCAAGACAGGACTGCAAAGAAGTGGCTTCAATGAGGCCGTCGACAGGAGTCGACGGATAGCACGTGCCACGCTTTACCCTCGCGCCTCGATGGCAGCTTCAATGAGGCCGTCGACAGGAGTCGACGGATAGGTCACGCCGCTCACCATCGAATGCGAATTCGAGAAGCTTCAATGAGGCCGTCGACAGGAGTCGACGGATAGGTGCTGGACCAGGCTGCCATTGGCGATGAGCTGAGAGGGCTTCAATGAGGCCGTCGACAGGAGTCGACGGATAGGTACGCAACGCTGCGTATCAGTATGCCAAGAAAGTGCTTCAATGAGGCCGTCGACAGGTGTCGACGGATAGAAACTCGAGCTGTAAAAGCAGAGGCTGAATTACTAGCCTCGCTTCAATGAGGCCGTCGACAGGAGTCGACGGATAGGACGCGCGCCGCGACGTCCACCATCGCCTCCTCCGAGGGCTTCAATGAGGCCGTCGACAGGAGTCGACGGATAGAGGCCGCACGGCTGGTCGCCGATCGCGATCTCGGTGTGCTTCAATGAGGCCGTCGACAGGAGTCGACGGATAGGTTTTCCGTGGGGAGATGGTCCCGTGGATACGCACAACGCTTCAATGAGGCCGTCGACAGGTGTCGACGGATAGGCTCACTTTCAGGAAGATCGCCGGGCGGACGTCGACGGGCTTCAATGAGGCCGTCGACAGGAGTCGACGGATAGGTCGTCCTCCTAGGCAACTGCGCCGCCGTTGAGCGCGCTTCAATGAGGCCGTCGACAGGAGTCGACGGATAGTGCCGTGGATGTAGGTCTCGCCTACGGGCACCGTGCGGCTTCAATGAGGCCGTCGACAGGAGTCGACGGATAGAGGCACACCACTCCGCGAGGCGCTGCCACACGCGGACGCTTCAATGAGGCCGTCGACAGGTGTCGACGGATAGTCTGGGACATGAAATCTTCGCCGTAAGTATCCAGGCTTCAATGAGGCCGTCGACAGGAGTCGACGGATAGGTCCGCTGGCAAGACGTTCGTGATCTACGCTACAGAGCTTCAATGAGGCCGTCGACAGGAGTCGACGGATAGCGGTCCGGCGCGCTGGGCGTTTGAGGCGCTCGGCGCTTCAATGAGGCCGTCGACAGGAGTCGACGGATAGGTCGGAATCGTCGTCTTCGTCATCCGGCTCCTCGTCGGCTTCAATGAGGCCGTCGACAGGAGTCGACGGATAGCTCGCGATCCGCGCCGGCCTGCTGGCGCTGGAGCCGCTTCAATGAGGCCGTCGACAGGAGTCGACGGATAGACCGTCGAGCATTGAACGATACGCCAAAAAAACAGTTCGCTTCAATGAGGCCGTCGACAGGAGTCGACGGATAGGCTTGTGCTCGTCGCGCTCTGCGGCAACGGTCCCGTGCTTCAATGAGGCCGTCGACAGGAGTCGACGGATAGAGTCCGATTCCGAGAGCGACTCGGAGGAGGACGAGGGCGCTTCAATGAGGCCGTCGACAGGAGTCGACGGATAGGCCAGAGCGGCTGGTGGCCGAGCTGAAGAGCGGCTGGTGGCCGAGCTGAAGGCCGAATCGCTTCAATGAGGCCGTCGACAGGAGTCGACGGATAGTTTCGGGCGGGCGCTCGCGTCTCGCCTCGGGGCTGGCTTCAATGAGGCCCGTCGACAGGAGTCGACGGATAGGCCCAGGAGGCTGACGCGCAGCGCAAGGCCAAGAAGGCCACGCTTCAATGAGGCCGTCGACAGGAGTCGACGGATAGCCCGACGCTCAACGCGAAGCACACGGGGCGGACGTGGCTTCAATGAGGCCGTCGACAGGAGTCGACGGATAGGGGGCTCAGATCGCCTCGTACCTCGAGGTACTCATGCTTCAATGAGGCCGTCGACAGGAGTCGACGGATAGACTGGGTCAGCGAGGCCACCGCGTGGGGCGGCGAGCTGCTTCAATGAGGCCGTCGACAGGAGTCGACGGATAGGGTGACGGTCTCCTGGGACGCGATGCGCGAGCGCGCCGCTTCAATGAGGCCGTCGACAGGAGTCGACGGATAGAGCGCGCGCTCGCGTTGGCCGCAGCGTCCCCGTCAGCGCTTCAATGAGGCCGTCGACAGGAGTCGACGGATAGACGGGCGCGGCGAATGGACCGGCACGCAGGAGAGGCTTCAATGAGGCCGTCGACAGGAGTCGACGGATAGGTCGCTGTGTTGGGGGATGATCGTCGCCACCACGCTTCAATGAGGCCGTCGACAGGAGTCGACGGATAGAACCGAGCGCTGCACAACAGACAATGGAATGAACGGAGGCTTCAATGAGGCCGTCGACAGGAGTCGACGGATAGCTCAGATTACCACAGAACGGCGCATGCGCGCAAGCCGCTTCAATGAGGCCGTCGACAGGAGTCGACGGATAGAACCCGCGAGTTCGTCGGAGAGGTGTTCGACCACATGCTTCAATGAGGCCGTCGACAGGAGTCGACGGATAGTGGCGTCATCGGAGGTGTACCGTCGAGATCGCGCCTCGCTTCAATGAGGCCGTCGACAGGAGTCGACGGATAGGCCTGGCGACCGACGTCTACATGAGGGTCCTACCATCGAGCTTCAATGAGGCCGTCGACAGGAGTCGACGGATAGCCCTGTCCGGGGTCCTCCTTGGGCGAGACGACAACAGGCTTCAATGAGGCCGTCGACAGGAGTCGACGGATAGCATCTTTTTACAAAGACTGTAGCAAACCAGGCGGAAAGAGCTTCAATGAGGCCGTCGACAGGAGTCGACGGATAGCCATGTTCGCAGTGCGGATTTTCGATTTGTAGTTGCGCTTCAATGAGGCCGTCGACAGGAGTCGACGGATAGTCCGCGTTTGTGCCTAGCTGGCCACGAATCGACCAAGCTTCAATGAGGCCGTCGACAGGAGTCGACGGATAGATCGCGTGCTCCCTCTCTTTCAAAACGACGGTATCAGCTTCAATGAGGCCGTCGACAGGAGTCGACGGATAGACACATGCTGCGCGCAAGTATCTCGCTACGATCCAGAAGCTTCAATGAGGCCGTCGACAGGAGTCGACGGATAGAAGGCCAAGACTGGAGTCAAGGTCAAGGTCAAGGTGCTTCAATGAGGCCGTCGACAGGAGTCGACGGATAGGGCCGGTACGTGTGCCAGTACGGGCCGCGGACGGGCCCGCTTCAATGAGGCCGTCGACAGGAGTCGACGGATAGCCGCGCTGCTGGCGTGGTTCGTCGTCCGAAATTCGGACGCTTCAATGAGGCCGTCGACAGGAGTCGACGGATAGGACTGGAACGGCGCGCGGTGGAAGCCGCCGCTGCACGAGCTTCAATGAGGCCGTCGACAGGAGTCGACGGATAGTCGCAGGCCCCGCGGCCTACGACCTTCCCTCCCGCGACGCTTCAATGAGGCCGTCGACAGGAGTCGACGGATAGGACACGCGCGCGCTGAAGGACGCCGCCGAGTACGTGTCGCTTCAATGAGGCCGTCGACAGGAGTCGACGGATAGGTTGAGGAGGCGCCGCCAACCCGGCCGACGCCAAGGCTTCATGAGGCCGTCGACAGGAGTCGACGGATAGAGCACGTTCGGCCGCGACTGACATCTGCCGCCGGGTCGCTTCAATGAGGCCGTCGACAGGAGTCGACGGATAGCCGATGCCCTGCGAGCGCCCATGCAGGACGGTGTACTTGCTTCAATGAGGCCGTCGACAGGAGTCGACGGATAGGTCGGATCGCCAGAGCCCATCGAGGGCGGGAGATCGGGCTTCAATGAGGCCGTCGACAGGAGTCGACGGATAGCTGCGTAGTCCAGGCGCTCCACCGCGCGGCCTACGAGCTTCAATGAGGCCGTCGACGGGTGTCGACGGATAGTTGCTGACCTCGCGCTTGGCCGCAGCCAGCCGGCCGCGCTTCAATGAGGCCGTCGACAGGAGTCGACGGATAGCGGACGCTGCGTGCCATGCCGCCGCCAAACGTCTCAGGCTTCAATGAGGCCGTCGACAGGAGTCGACGGATAGGCGGAGAGGAAGGGGCATGCGCGCGCATCATCGTGAGTGCTTCAATGAGGCCGTCGACAGGAGTCGACGGATAGGTCAATGTCGGGAGGTTTTCCGGCGATGCAGCGGCGGCTTCAATGAGGCCGTCGACAGGAGTCGACGGATAGTGCGGGCACGATGGGCCCGGTCCCGACGCCGCCGGATGCTTCAATGAGGCCGTCGACAGGAGTCGACGGATAGGATCGAAGATGACACCGACGAACACCCGCCGGCACCGTGCTTCAATGAGGCCGTCGACAGGAGTCGACGGATAGCTCGCGATCCGCGCCGGCCTGCTAGCCTGAGCCGCTTCAATGAGGCCGTCGACAGGAGTCGACGGATAGCGGACTACAGCCACAAGATCCCCAAGAAGGTCCAGTCAAGCTTCAATGAGGCCGTCGACAGGAGTCGACGGATAGGTTATCCGCTCCTACAATGCAAGCTGTGTTCCATTTTAGCTTCAATGAGGCCGTCGACAGGAGTCGACGGATAGTGACCGCGGCGGAACGGACGCAAAACCAGCGTTTGAGGCTTCAATGAGGCCGTCGACAGGAGTCGACGGATAGGCACGTGCGATGACCAGCGAGCAACTCGAGGACCTGCTTCAATGAGGCCGTCGACAGGAGTCGACGGATAGCTGATGGCAAGTGCGACGGGTGGACTACCGCGCAGGCGTGGGCTTCAATGAGGCCGTCGACAGGAGTCGACGGATAGACGGCGGAAGACGTGGTGGCGCATGGCGAACGCAAGCTTCAATGAGGCCGTCGACAGGAGTCGACGGATAGGGCTCGAGGATTTTCGGCAACGACGGCCAGGGGTTAGCTGGTCGTTTTCGAGCGGGTACCCAAGATGGGTGCAGTGGTGAGCGGCCCGGAGCGGGGGTGGTGTCCACAAGCGTTTAGATTCCAGGGGTTAAGTCGTGCGAGCGGTCTTGGGAGGCGCCGGAGCACTGGACCGCTCGAAACCGGGGATCTGTTTCCAGTTGAGGACTATTCTGTTGTCAGAGAGCGAAAGCCGTTGACGAAAGAACGGGCAGAAGGCTCGCGCCTGCTGCTCCGCGGTGACCAACATGCGCCAGGGGGCGCATGGAGTCAACGTCAAGCGGAGGTTCGGCGCGGAGCTGTCCAGGTAGGGAGAGGGAGCACGATGTCCGCCCTGGATAGTGGCCAGCTTGTTGTGCCGGGCTGCCTGTCGCGAGCAAGGCCAAGGTCGGCATGTTCGGCCAGCTCGCGGTGCCCGTGCGCGGCGGCGGGGAGCAGGCCGCCATTCTCGAGGCCGAGCACGCCGAGGCCAACTCGCGGTGCCCGTGCGCGGCGGCAGCGGAGGGGCAAGCAGATCTCGCCACGCCGCAGCGCGCGGCCAGGCGCCGCAAGCAGATCTCGCCACGCCGCAACGCGCGGCCAGGCGCCGCTGCAAGTCACTGTCAGATCACGATCACGGTCCGCTCTGGTGGGCGATAGGGCCGGCCAATGGACTCCACGCAAACGGAGGCACGGCCGTCGACGGGGCCGAGATCCACGATGAGGATCTGATCCTCGCGCTGATCGATCAAGGGGTGCAAGGCGGCGAGGAGGCGCGCACGATCGGTCGACGATAGGTCGCACCGGAACACGGAGTACTGCAGATGATCTCCAAAGCCGCGGAGGGTCTTGTACACCGCGGTGCGGCGCTCATCCTCGGTGATGTCATAGGTGACGAGGTAGCGATTGCGCATGAGGCTCCAGTGCTCCAACCAAGTAATAGAGATCCACGAGCGAGAGTGGAGGCGCGCCGAGTGCAGGGCGAGGCCAGGCATCGGCTCGTCCGGCGCGGTCAGGATCCCCCAAGCACCAGGTCCGGGCCACACTGGCGCCCCGGCTGCACGCGCACGCGCAGCGGGCGGGGCTCGACGGCGCCAAGCGGCCGCTCATCGGGTGGCGAACGGCGGGTAGTCGGGGATCTCGCCGGTGAGGTAGCGGGCGAGCAAGCGGAGCTGCACCTCCAGCGTGCGGCGGTAGCTGATGCGGTAGTCGAAGACGGGGTGAGTGATCTCCTCGTCCATGCGGCGCTCGTACGCGCGCAAGAACTTGCCGCGGCCTGGCTGGGTGAAGGCCACGGCGCCGCCCCTGCGCAAGAAGTCACTGGCGCGGATGGCGCCGGTGTTGATGGCGGAGAGCACCAGGGAGTCCACGATCAGCGGACGAAACTCCTCCATCACGTCCAGCGCCAGCGCGGGACGTCCATATCTCGGCTGGTGATAGAAGCCAAGGTACGGATCAAAGCCCACCGCCAGGGCGGCGATCACCACGTCCTTGACGAGCAGGGAGTAGCCCAGGGAGAGCATCGCGTTGACTGGGTCCTTGGGTGGCCGGCGATTGCGGCCGTCAAAGTCAAACGCGGCTGGCGCGGGCTCGCCCTCCGCGACGGGTGGGCGGATCATGCCGGCGTACGCCTGGAAGTACAGGCGAGCGGCGGTGCCCTCCAGGCCCAGGAGCGACTCCATGGCCTCGGTGGTCTCTGCGGCCTCGGAGAGCTCGCGCAGGCGCGCCAGGGTGTGCGGCGGCGGGGGCTCTGCGTTGCGGCGGACGAGCGTGCGGCAGTTGCGGATCTTGGTGACCACCAGGCGCTTGGCCAGGGTGAGCGAGCGGTCCGCGCTGGCCGCCGCTGCGAACTGCCGACGACGCAGCTCCACGTTCTTGTGATCCATGCCGCGGGTGATGGCCTGCAACCAGCCACCCGAGGAGAGATAAGCAATGTTGATACCGCGCTCACAGAGCGCATGAAGGGCCTGGGTGGACACCTGCACGGCGCCAAACACCGCCAGATGAGAGGTGTGGGCCATGCGCACGACTTGCTTGTCCCCTTCCCGTGGCTCCACCACCAGCTCTGCGCCGGCGCGGCCCACCCGCGTGCCCGCGGTGTGGACATACAGCGGCAAGGCGTCATCTCGCGCGGGCACCAGGCGCCGCACGCGATCCACGGGGATGGGCGCTGCGCCCTCCTCTGCCGGCTCGTCTCGCTGGCGAAGGAGGTTGGTCTCATCCGGAAGGCAGATGCCCACCAGCGAGCACCGCGGGCACTTGGGGCTGTCCACCAGCGGCGGCGGCGCCTGCAGGAGCTGGGCGCTGGCCCGCAGCTCCGCCAGCAGCGCCAGGGTGCGCAGGCGCAGCGGCCCGTCGAACGCGATGGGCACCCGCTGCTTGGACGCGACGAAGTACAGGACGCCACCGCTAACCTGATACCCGTTCTCCTCCAAAATCATGCCTTGCGCGCAGAGCTGCACCCGCTCGGGCTCCCACGCCCCCTCCGGAACGTCCGGCGCGCGCCCGCGCTTGTAGTCCACCGGCGTCACCGCGGTGCCGTCCGCCTCGATCAAATCCATCCGCGCGATCATCCCAAGCGTGGGCGCGCCCAGCATCACCGAGCGGGCGTGCAGCACCTCCGGCGCGGGCTCCTCTGGATCTGGCAGCGCCCCGGTCTCCTTGTTGACGTTGCGATGCTGAAACGTGCCATCCACGGTGTCCGCGTTGTCCGCGAAGTCGCCTTGCACCCACTCCAGGTAAGAGAGCCGCGGGCAGTACGACTGCTCGTTGAGCATGCGGACGGGGACGAGATCTGGAAGCGGCGCGTTCACGACGCGCCCCCTCTCGTCGCGGCCGGGGCGCTGCCGCCACTGCGCGCGTTGGCCGCGGTGAGCGCGACGAGCGCGGTGCGCACGGTGTGCGCGGCCCGGCGGACGCCGAGCGCGAAGGAGACTGGAGGGCCTGGGCACGCAGCAGCTCGCGTCATCCCCCTGAGACTTGGCGGCCTCGTGGAATCATACAGGCGGCGCATGGCGCAGCGCGGCGCGGCAAGTTCGCTCATCTTGGAACGACCTCGCCGTCCAGCAACTGATACGGCCCCCTGGCCAAGGCTGCTCGCCACTGGTCGAGGCTGTGGCGATCCCACGAGGTCTTCCAGCACTGCTCGACCGGCGCCGGCTGGCGAAGGAGTTGTCGCAGACGCTCCAGCTCGTCTCCGCGTCGCTCGGGATCGCGACAATCCAGCGCATCGCGAAACGCGAGCCGCAGGGGAACTGCGCAGTCGAAGAGCTTGAGGGGCACGACCCAACCACCTTGGGTCGCGTGGTAGCTGGCGAGCGCCTCGCCGATGATGGGCCAGTGCTCGTTGAGGAACGTGGGCGACAAGACCACGACGACGACCCGGCTGCCACACACCTTTCGCTCCAGGAACTCGAGCTTGGGCTCGCCCGGCTCCAGGTCCCCAGAACAGCATTGTCGAGCATCGGGCAGCCCCATCTCCGGGAGCAGCTGCGAGCGCACAAACGCGATGTCGTCTGGCGCGCTGGAGTGCAAGACGAAGAGATCTCGTTCATCGCACCCTGGGTCTGACGGCGACTGGGACATGATGCACCTGGAGGCGAAGAGTGTCGGGGGCGGGAGTTAACGATGTCGACGAGATCAAGGCCGTACCGCGCGCAGGCGGGCACCCACCTCGTCGATCAAGCTCTCGCACAAGCTGGCGGGGTCATTTACCCCTAGCTCACGCAGGACGTCGCAGACCTCCGGTTGCTCCAGAAAGCGCTCGCTGGCGGACCAGAAGTGGTCGTCCTTCATCTGCTGGCGGGCCTCCTCCAGGTTCTCGCGGCGGGGCTCACCATGAGCCACCATGTTTCGCCGCCGCAACGCCGGGTCGATGCGTTCGCTGAGGCGACACAACGCGGCGGTCTTCTCTGGCGCATGCCGTTGAAGGTAGCCCTCGCAGATGGTCCGCAGATTCTTGCCGTAGCCGTGGATCTCGTATTGCTTCACACCATCCACCAGCTCTCTCATCTCCTGCATCCCGCTCCGGCCTTGGGGCTCCGGACACAGCCGATATCGCTGCTTGCCGTTGGAACCGACGGTGCTCTCGACGGCGTGGCGTTCATACAGGTGGTCCCAGACAGCCGCCTCAAAGAACGCGACGGTGGCATGCACCGCCCTGGGGATGTCCTCGCACCGCAGCGCCAGCTCCACACGGATAGCGGCGTGCGCGGCGCGCTGCGAGGTGGCCGGCAATGACAGGTCGCAATCGCGGTCGATGGGCAACGAGGCGGCCCACTGGTAGAGCCAGCGCAGCACGTTGATCCAAGGCCTGCAGTCCTCATCGTTCGCGAGGTGGGCTACTGCACCCCAGGCTGCGATGAAGTTCCCCTTCTCAACGAGATCCAGAGCATGGCGTTTTGCGGCTACCACCGCGCTGGGATCTCGCCGTGAAGGCCGCACCTGCGCTCTGTCCAGGCCATCGTTGGAGCTCTTGCTGGCATCTGGGATGTCCAGCTCCAGCACGGGGCGCTGTGCGGCGTGCAGTTGCACCAGCTCCCGGACCAGCGCCGCAACCTCAGGGATGCCGCCGGTGGTCGCCAGCAGAATCGGCGAGGCTTCCGCCTGCAAGGCCGTCAGGATCGCGTGCTCAAGCCGTTGCACGACAGCTCGGCGCAGCACGGCGTCGCGCGGGTCGTCACGGTCCTCGAGGCGCTCTTGCTCTCCCAGGTACGAGAACACCACGCCCCGGACGCCCGTCTTCTCCCGCAGTCGCTGCTGCACGACTGCGCCAGCCTGCGAAGGATCGCCGCCCGCTGGCGCTGGACCGCCGACGCGCGGCGCGCGCGTGGTGTGCAGGATCAAGGCGTGCGACAGCGGCGTGCCATGCTCTTGCGCGGTGAGCCATCAGCGACACCGGGATGACGCGGCTCCTGGGACCTCGCAGCCTCAAGGGTTTCCAGGAGGACCCCGGTGGAGAAGCTGCGAAAGATCAGAGACGAGAAGGAGGCGAGACGGCGCCGCGGCGCGCGGCAGGTAACCTCGGGCAGTGGGCGCGAGCGCACGGGTACGACGGGCGCTCGCTGCACGCCTGGGCGATGAACCTCGGGCGGGGTACGGCGGCCAAGTCGGCGGCGCGGCGAACGTCGTCAGCGCGCGTCGCGAACGAGAGCGCTCCGGCGCTGGTCGAGTTGATCCCAACTCCGAGCCCGACGCCCACGGGGCGCGTCGTGATGCAGCTCGGTGACGTTCGCATCGAGGTGGGGCCGGACTTCGACTCCGTCGTGCTGCGGCGGCTGCTCGCGGTGCTGCGCGCATGCTGAGCCTGCCGCCGAGCGTGCGGGTGTTCGTTGCGGTCGAGCCCATCGACATGCGGGGCTCGTTCGATGCGCTCGCCGGCGCGGTGCGACGGCTCGGACTCGATCCGGTGAACGGCCACCTCTACTTGTTCCTCAACAAGCGGCGCCGGCTGGCCAAGGCGCTGTGGTTCGACGGCTCGGGGTGGTGCCTGCTGGCCAAGCGGCTCGAGGCGGGCAGCTTCCAGCTCCCGCCGTTTCCCACCGATACGCGGCAGGTTCCATCGATGGCACGGCCTTCGCCGCGCTGCTTGCCGGGATCGACTTCACGGCTGCACGACGCGGCTGTCCGGCGCGCGTCCGGACCAGACAGGGATCGACAGATCACGCGCGGTGATCTGGTACTGCGGTGGCTAGCGTCGCAGCGCTGCAGCGAGAGAACGCCGCTCAGCGCGCGCTGAACCAGAAGCTCACCGAGCAGTTTGCGCAGATGGCTGCGACCAGCGCTGCACAGCTTGCGGGCTCGTCGCTACCAACGCCGAGCTGACTCAGCAGATAGCCAAGCTCAACGAGCGGATCAGCGAGCTACTCGCGGTGGCCAGCGGCGGCAGCGCCCGCCGGCCGCCACTGTCTCGCCGCCGCCACCTCCGCCGGTGAGCGCTGACGCCCAACTGCCTTCGCCGAGCGACCGCCACCGCCCAAGCTGCCGCCGAAGGTGAAGAAGGCCGCGGCGCCGCGGCGCCCGACCGGACGCAAGCCGCTGCCCACTCACCTGGAAGCCGAGACGTACGAGTTGCGGCCTGACGCTTGCGCGCACTGCGGAGGCGATGCGCTCGACGCGGCCGAGGAGCTTGTCGAAGAGAAGCTGCATGTGGTCAAGGAGCATCAACGCCGGCGCGTGGTGCTCCGCACCACAGCCGCTGCCGCGCGTGCGGTGGCCGCACGACTCCTCGTTCGCTGCCTGCACCCTACGAGCGCTCGAAGGTCACCTGAATGGCTGGCCTGGCTCGTCTATCAGAAGTTCGTGCTGCTCACGCCGCTCGACCGCATCCGTCGCGACCTCAGAGAACGCGGCGTGTCCCTCGCGATGAGCACGTTGGTGTCGTTCATCGAGCGCGCGGCGGAGCTGCTCGCGCCTGTCGATGGCTTGCACTGGCGTCAGCTCCTCGCCTGTTCGTGGATGGCGACCGACGGCACGGGCCTCAAAGTGCTCGTGCCCGGGCTGCCTGCAGCCCACAACGGGTATCTCGAACTCTACCGCAACCTCGAACTCGCCGTGTTCCAGTACGAGCCCCGACAAGGCCAGCGACAACGTCGTCGCCAAGCTGCAGCCGTTTCGCGGCACGCTCACCGCCGATGCCGAGCACCGGTTCAATGCGGTCTTCGCCAAGAAGCGCATTGTCGAGGCAGGCTGCAACGCGCATGGGCGCCGCAAGTTCCGCGATGCCGAAGCTACCCAGCCCGCGCTCGCTGCCGAGGGCGGCGCGTTCATCAGCGCGATGTACCTCAAGGAAGAAGAAGCTCGCACGCGAGGGCTCGTCGGCAAGAAGCTGCTCGCGCATCGCCGCCGCCGCATCGGCCCGATCACCGCCGACTTCAAAGACTGGCTGGCCGCTGTCGAGCCCACGCTCTTGCCCTCGGAGCCCTTGATGGCGGCGGTGCGCTACTACCGTCTCCACGGCGAGGCTTTGTTTCGCTTCGTCGAAGACCCGGAAGTTCCCATCGACAACTCGCCCACCGAGCGCGAGTTCCAGAACGTCGCCAAGCTCCGCCTCAACATGCTCTTCGCCGGCAGCACCGAAGGCGCCCACCGCGCCTGCGTTCTGCTCGGCATCGTTGCCACTTGTCGTGCCATCGAAGTTCCCATCCAGGCCTACCTCGCTTGGGCCTTCGACCGCCTCGGCACCCACCGCGACGTCTTCGCACTGCCGCTCGAGCAGCTCACCCCGGCCGCGTTCAAGCGCACGCTAGCTTGATCTGATGCCTGCTCAGCGTCGCCGGAGTTGGCCGCTCCGGCACGCACCAGCACGCCTGGCGGCGGGCGTCATCCCGGCGTCGCTGATCGGTCACCTTGCGCGAAGGCGAGCACCGCGTCGAGCTTGGGAGTACAGAGCTGAAAGGGTCCCGGCGGCAACGCCGAGGCGCCGCTGCCTCGCTCCGCCTTGCGGACCTCGCCGTCCACGAGCGTCCAGTCCACGCGCGCGGCCAGCGCCGCATGGATCTGGCCAGCGGCGTTGCGATCGAGCTCGCGGCGAACGCCGTCCTGTACGAGCTGTACATCCGTGTGCCCGACGGTGATGATGAGAAGAGCGCTCATGATCTGGAGCCCTTCTGCCGCCGAAGCTGGCTATGCTTCTTACGAAGAAGCGTGTGGTAGTCGTAGACCTTGCCGCCATTCTGGGGGTAGTCGCCTGCGCCCTGGTGCTTGCGCTGATGAAGAGCAAGCCAGTCCGTGAGGGCCGCGCGATCGAGGGACTCCAGGCGGGCGCCAAGCCAGGTGGCCAGATCTGGGACCTGATCCAGCGTCGGCCTACCGCCCTTGGCCGGGCTCGGGAGCGCCAAGAGGTGCAGCTCTTTGGCGCAGATTCTCACGCTGCCCCAGCCCAAAGGGCGAGCATATCCGAGCTTGGAGCAGTATTCGGCTTTGGCCTTGGCCGCGTTCTTGGCCTTGGCCGCGTTCTCGCGCGGAGCGAACTGATCGGGACAGAGGGCGACCAGCACGGCGACCAGCTCGCGCTCTTCCAGGTCGCGAAAGCGCACCGTGAAGCGAAACCGACGTCCCGGTCGCGATGCCTCCACGGCCAAGGTGCTGCGCTCATTGCGCTGGTTCTCCGGGCTTTTGTCTTCCCACGGCTTCTCGGCACCTGTGCTCGGGCGATCGAGATAGAACTTTCTGCCAGCCAGAGTTCCGGGCTGGTCATGGCCTTGCGCGTCGCCGTAGGTCAGGAGGTACGCCCGATCGGAGTCGCGTGCTCCGCTGTCGTCCGGGTTGTCGAAGTTCGCGTGGGGCTGCAGGAGATAGTGTTCCACCGCGCTGGGCTTGGGTAGTCCAAGTTCCTTGAGAAACGTGGGCGGTTCGAAGCGCGCTGCGAGGTCGCCCTCCACCACCTCGATGGCAGCGTTGATGGAGATCCGCCCCATGAGCTGGGAATGGTTGCCGCGACCGATCTCCTTGCTGCCATCGTTGTCACCGGTGTAGCCAAAGAGCCGGCGAACTGCGGTCAGCGCCTCAGGCGGCGTATGGGCGGACTTCTCGTCTTCTATGGCCGCGGTAGACGAGCGCTCCGCCGCCACCGGATGCAGCCCCTCACGCGGTGATCCGCCCGCACGGCGCACGGTGTCCTGATACGCCCAGCGGTAGTAGTAGTGCCAGCCAAAGGATACGATTTCCCGGGGCTTCATGCAGAGCTCAACCCAGATCATGTCACCGACGGCAAAGGCGGCCTGTGCAGCGTCCCGGATCGCTCGCTCGGCCAGCTCGAACTTGTTGCGATCCTGGTGGACCCGAGGATGCCGACTGCTGAAGTGACCGCTCTCCTCTGCGAGGAGGTGCTGTAGCGTGCGCCGATACTGATCGACCACGTCCGACGTGATCTTGATGGACCCTTCGACCGACAGCGCGTCAACGTCGATGTGGGTATGGATGGTTGGTCGAGGGCCGTCCTCGGGCAAGAGCACTTCCGGAAGCGCAACTCCTCCGCCCATTCCACCTCGATACGGTCGGGCATCGTCTGGCCCAGTTTCCCGCGTCCTGGTCTCCTTGTTGTATCTGGGAAAGTAGTGCTGCTGGTGGCGTGTGGCCAGGGCGTACAGCTCGACCTCATGGGGGACGCGAAGCACTACGCCATCCAAGTTGATCTCCGAGCACGAGAGCACCCTGGCCAGGCGTGGCTCCAGTTTCGCAGGGATGTGTTTGTCGGGGAACGCCAGGTTCGGCCGGTACGAATACGACCGCTCTGCGACCCGCTCCATAGGAGCGCCGAGTAGCGCGCCCAGTTCGTGACGCAGCATCCCCTTGAGCGAGTCCCCTGGGATCAACACCGGGCGCTCCCCCCATGGCGCGCGCAGTGGACACAGGACGCTCTTTTTCGCGCTCACCTCCACGGGGGATGGCAACCCCTCGAGGGTGAGCTTCACCAAGTCCCGGTCACCCCGGTCACCAGTGATGCGACTGGCAGCGATGGCGCATGGGTCTGCGGTCTTTCGCGCCGATTCCGCGGACTGCCGCTCCCAGCCCACCAGCATGGGGCTCAAGGTGGTGAGCTCGCAGCGAAGCTCGCCTGACACCTTACCCTCGCTCGATGAGCCATCGTGCCAGACAGGCGGATCGGTGCGGAACACTGCCGGCAGCGCGGCGAACGCATAGGGCTTCTTGCCTGGCTTTGGTCGCCGAAGCTCGGGCGCGCTGCTGGTCCCTCGATGCGCACGAGCAGGCTCGCGAGGCTGGACATCCTTGACGCGAGCACGAAGGCGATAGGGCTTGTCATTCGACATGGGCATCCTCCAGAGACATCGGGCTTACGGCGTATCCCACGACCTCGCCATGGTGGCTCCACTCACGAAAACAGAGGCCGCCTGAGGTCTTGAAGCGGTCTCCAAACCGTCCCACCTCGTTGTGGAGACGCGCCGGGATCGCACGAACTTCGACCGGGTCAAGGAGGGTCCCCTCTAGCTGCGTTGCTGCAGAGGACTCCTGCAACAGCACCGAGAGCGCCCCACGGCGAGTTCGTGCCACGCGCCAAGAAGACGTGGGCGTGAAGAAAATGGCCTCGTCGACCCGAAGCGAGGAGTCGATGGGCCACGCAGTGCCGTGGGTGCGTGGCGCAGTGGCGACGGAGAGGTCGATGCTGGGTTCGCAGCACCACCAGGACAGCTCGGCGCCCAGCGCCTGCTGCGCCAGCACCGCGGCTTGGCCAAGGGTGAGCGGGCCTTGGGTGGTCAGAGGCGCCGAGAGGGCGCGCAGGACAACGCTGCGCTCGGGAGCAGGCTCGGATAGTGACGGCAGACGCCAGCGCACGCCCAGCGCAGGGCGCGCCGGCGATGCTGGCGATGCTTGTGCTGGCGATGCTGGCGCCAGCGATGCTTGCGCCTGGGGCGCGGCTGGGCTCGCGGCCAGGCCACCGGGATTGGCCGCGATGGACAGCCGCTCCCACGGCGTGGCTGACCACACGCACCAACCAGCGCCTCGGGTCTTGTGGCCACCGATCGGTAGATGGCCGAGCTCCCCGAGCTGGATCAGCGAATCGAGATCCTCGGTCTGGCGAGTCACCTCCGTCGGGTCTCCTCCTTCGATGACGATCCGGACCGGGAACGTGGCGCGCAACAGACGCACAGCGTCCCGCTTGGAGGCCCCATACGATCCGGCCGAGAACTCATCTTCTGCGTGCTGGTGCAGCCGCGCTGCGCGCCAGTCCTCCTTGGCGTGGCCATCGCGGATCAGCACCTGGCTGCTTTGCGCCACAGTGCCAAAGAGCCGACCTGCCGCGTCGTCGTTCGATACGCTGCCGGACGCCGTGTGCGGATCTTGAATCTGCGTGCCCGCCCTCACCTGCGCACGAGAGTAGGCGTGGCGCATCGGGCCGCGCAGGCTCGAGCCAGGAAGAAGAGGGCGCTTGGCTTCCATGGCCATGGATCGGTTGGTGACGAGGACCTCGTCTAGCGCCTCCTTCGGCGCTGGCTTCGCGGCCCAGGGCGGCAGGGCCCAATGCTCCGCGACAAACCGTTGCGCCTCGCTCTCCTGTGAGTGTGAGCCGATGGCGAGCATGTCGACGCCCCACGCGGGCTCGCTGGAATCCGGCTTATACTCACCTGCGTGGATCTCCAGATCTACGGTGTGGAAGTGCCAAGCGCGTGTGGGTTGCGCTGGCCGGATCTCGCTGGGTGGAGGCAGGGAGTCTCGCTGGCGGGCCCAGGCCTCGTGACCTGCGCGAGAGATCCGATGCGTGGTCAAGCCGTCCAGATGACACCAGCCCAGGCCTCGCGCTGCGCCACCACCCAGCCAGCACCTACCCTCTCGCCAGTGCTCTTGAAGGACATAGAGCAAGATGCCTTCGACGAGTTCCGGCGACTCACCGGCGTTGGCAGCGAGGCGCCAGTCCACGCGGAACTCCAGGTTCCACACCGCGCCAGCCGGAACAACTTCCCGATCGTACAGAACGCCGCTGGCGCGGGCGCCTGTCTTCTGCAAGATGCCCACTCCAGGCCGGAGCTGCAACTTGGTGCCCGCCGCGAGCCGTGCGTTATGCACCTCCCAGGCGGAGCGGACGAAGGCGTCGCGCTCGCCACCCGACGCTCGAGCCGCGCCAGGTAAGGTCTCCGAGACGCTGCGCGGCAGCGGGTCAAAGAACCGCCGCGCCATGGCCACGGCCGCGCCTTTGAGACCGCGGCCGTTGAGCAGCGGCACACCCTTCACTACGGTGAAGGGCTGCTGGGACATGGAATCGCGATCCAGACCGGAGACCGACAGCGCGCTGTCTTGTACCAGTCGAGCCTTGAAGATCGTCACGACCGTCTCTGAAGACGCTTGGGGTTTCGACATGTCACTAACCCTTCTGGCTTGATTGACGAACCTGCACGCGCAGCCAGCGCACGAACATGCGCGCGTAGGCGGGTTGGCTCGCCGTTGGAAGTTTCGAGAGCTCGCCGAGAACATACGACGCATCCTGGTGACGCCATGGTCTGGCGCCCGCGGTGTTCGATTCTTGGCGGTTCCGGATGACCGCCGCGCGTTGCGCTTTGCCGGGATCCCCCGGCGGCGCCGCCTCCAGCTCAGCTACCAGGTCATGCCACTGCGAGAGGCTGGGCTTGCGATCCTCCGACGTGCTCTTCGCCGCGAGCGCGGCCAGACGCCACTCCTTGGTGACGCAGCAGATCTGTTCGGCCGTCACAGCCTGTGCAGGTTGCGCGGCCCGCGCCGAGCGCGGCGGGGCGACGACATGAGGAGGCGGCGCAGGGCCAGCGTCGATGCCGTCAGCGTTGGCGACCCCCGGTAGGCGGGCGTCCACGCGAAAGCGGCCCAGTCCCTCATGCACGCGCTCCCCGAGCGCCTGGCCCTGTGCCGCGGCGAGGGCGAGCGCTGCGACCCCCTCCCCCTTGATCTTGTAGACCGAGCCACGCCGGATCGCGGTCGCTGGCGTGCGCCACAGTCGCGCAGTGCCGTTGAAGCCATTGACCGCGGACTCCTCTTCATGACAGCGAGTGACGGTGATGGCGGCAGACGGCCATCCAGGGACCTTGGCGAGCATCTCGCGGTCTGGAAGCGCGGTGCGCCAGCGCAAGAGGTCGTCGCGCAGCAGCAGATCCGAGGTCAGCGTCAAGTATGCGCCCTCGCTCGTTGCTGCTGGGGGCGACACGGACGGCGCTGCCATGGCGGCGACGCCCACCACTTCCACTGGGGCGCCTGCGCGTCCTATTCGCAGCCAGCGCCGTCCCTGGAGCACAGGCCCCAAGGCCGTGAGAAGTGGCGCCAGTGCCAGAGGAGCCCCTGACAGCTCCGCGACGAACTCCGTGCGCTCCGCAAGCTGCTCCACCGCGAACAGCATCGGGTCCTGGCGATTGGGATCTGGACGTCCGCTGCGCAAACGAGCGCGAATGGTTGGGCGGTACGTCGACCACGGCCCACCCGGGATCCGGGCGAGATAGAGATCAGCCTCGGGCCGCTTGTGGGCCGGGCCATCGTAGCGCTGGCCCCGCGCTGCCGACGCGAGCCGCGCTGCCGCATCCACTCGCGTGACCGCCGAGTCAGCGACCGCCCACCACGGCATCGCCCCCTGCGGAGCTTCTGGCTTGACCGACTGCAACGACAACGGCGCCGGCAAGATCTCCAGGACCGCTAACTCTGCGAGCGTCGGCTGCAGCGACGTGGGGAGCGGCAAGCCATCGCTCACGCAGACGTCCTCGGACACGAGCCGCCGCGCAGCCTCGTCCTCCCCCTCCTGAAGCAGCCAGCGAGTCAGGGCGCCGAGCAGCGTACGCCCGGGGACGTAGCTCTCCGTCGGGACGAGATTGTCCGGGGTGGCGGTAGCTGCGATGCACACAGGATCAAGCGCGCGGAGATGCAGGCGCCAGCGCGTCGCGTCGGCAGATGGCACCTCGCGGCGTACGACGGGCGCCTGCTCGAGGCTAAACCGAACCCGGCCAGCGCCGCTCGCGCGGCCCTGCCCCACGGCCTCCACTTCCTGAAGCAGGCGCTCGAGCTCGGACAGGTCAGCGATGGGCAGCTCAACATGGCCTTTGAAGTGGGTGCCCGCGGGCACGAACTCCATGGCGCGCAAGGTCTCTGCCTCGGGAGCGCGATTCGTGAAGGACGCCCGAGCGGTGGATCTCCAGATGTGGGAGCTAGGCGGCGATTCCGCGGTGCAGTAGAGCGAGGTAAACAACAAGGCCTGCCGTTCGCCGCCCGCCGCCCCGAACAGGCGACCTATCTCCCTCGCGTCCCGCTTGAGCAAAGTGGCGGCGGAGCGCAACAATCCCTCGAGGTGGGAAGCCCACAACACCGGATAGCCGCGACGATCTCGCGCCAGGAGCGCGTTGACGCCCGCACCACCAGACCCGGAGCCGAGGTGCGTGTCCTCCAGGATCTCCGCGTGTAGAGCGAAGCGCTGGCGCGAGACGCTTGTCGTGGGGTGCTCAAGCTGTGACGGCGATGACGATGACGAGGGACGGTTCTGTGGCCGGCGTGAAGCGCCAGGACGATGCTTAGCCATGGAGGGACACCTCCGCGACTGCCCGCGCGCCTCGCGCCTCGCTCGTCGGTTCTTCATCGACGGCCAAGCCCAGCCTTGGGATCTCGGATATCTCGATCAGATCGAGCAGAGAAGTGGCCTTGTGGCCGCGGTCGCCGAGAGGTTGCCAGACCCCTTGCTGCTGGCCCATCGCCTTCCGCAGAGGGACGAGCGCCGCATCGGTCAGCTCCTTGAAGGCAAGCTCCCCGAGACGCTCGTCGTGAGCTAGCTGCTCCACCAGGTGGTGTAGCTGCGACCGTGGAGCCTGACGAAGGAGATCTGCGGCCTCCAGCAGGCCTTGCAGGCTCCCGAGATGATGTCCACAGACCTCCACCGGTCGTCGCGACAGCAGCAGATTGCCAGAAGGCCCACGCAGCCAATCACGGCGCCGCACCTCGGCCAGATCCTTCTCTGCCCATGACGCGGTGTAGACTGACCAGTCCACCACCGATACTCGCTCTTGGGGCGGCACTCCGCGGACCTTGCGTTTGGCTGAAGCCGCCAGCGCCTCTGCTACCTGATGTAGTTGATGGAATGGAAGCGCATAGCTCGCGATGGCTGCACCAACGCCCAACGTGAGCCGGAACTTCGAGGCGGAGTCGTCAACCTGACGGTCGGCCAGGTTCACGCATAAGTCACGAATGAAGGGCAACGCCACCTCAGCGCGACATACGACCAGGAGGTCATCGCCGCCTAGCATCAGGGGCAACAGCGGGGCGGGCAGAGGCCTGGCCGAGCGCGGCTGTGCAGCCGTCCCTTCGGACGCCGCCCTGATCTTGCCCAGCGCGTACGCGAGCGCCCGCCGCAACAGCACCCGGTTGCGATGATGGAACTCGGCACGCACGGACTCGGTCGCGTCGTCCGGTAGGCCAGCTCCCACGCCGTTGCCGTCGGCGTGAATGACCGCCAGATAGCGTCCGTCAGCCAGCTCCTCGAACGTATCGGCCATGCGCCAGCCCTGGCAGCATTCCTTCAGCATCAACGTGATGAGGTCCTTGGCCTCCCTATTCTCTGACCTGTGCGCGGCCGAGTGACGTCGGGCCGAGTCCAGAGAGACCTCGTCCCGGTCCGTGCCTTGACGCGCAGTCGCAGAGGCCAGGCCGCGGCCAGTCCATGAACACGGCAATAGCACCGGCAGATCCGGGAGCAGCGCGGTCTGTGGCTCGCCGATCATGGAGGTTCCCGGCTCACCGACCGTGGAACCACTCATCCTTCCGGTGATGCGAAAACGCAGGCCAGGAAGATCCCGGCGCAGCAGAGCGGCTGCCTCGCGTGCGAACGCATGAGCTCCGTCGTCGTTCGTGAACCGCACATCAAAGTGGCCGCCATCTCGCGATGAGATCCCCAGCAGCGCGTCCTTTGCGGGGTTGTCGGACGCATGCAGCGGATCGCACTTGTCAGCCTCGGGGAAGTTTCCGTCTAGTGCGACGGTTTTCCAGCGCGGCGGCGCGGCGCTGCAGCCCTCCAGCAGTAGCTGCTTGAGCCGCTCTCTGAGCGTCTCACCGAGCAAGACGTTTGCCCCAACCATGGCGCGCAACCTCGTGGTCTTGAACAGCCACGTCTGCACTCGCTTCAGCTCGATGTGAACCCTGGCCATACGTGCCACTCCCTCTCTATTTGGTGCCGAGTGTCCCGTTCGTTCATCTACTAGCCCCACTAGACTCCACTATTGACGAAAGGCGTTCGCTGGTGGCTGGATGCGACATGACATCGCAGGAATCTTCACGCCTGCGGAGATCCCGCCCATGCGCATGGAGCATCCATGTCAGCTCGTTCCCGACATGACCAAGGAGACTGCGACCATCGCTGCACCCATACAACGAAGTCGGGAAATTCTTCGCGCATGTCACTTTGCCTGTATGACTCAGGCCTTAGTCAACGCCTGTTGCGCTAAGGTCACGCAAGCATGTGAGATCGAGAGGTGCGCTGATCGGCCTTGTGCTCGATGGCGCCGAGTTCTCACCCATCGAGGAAGGGGTTGTTGATGAAGGAGCTAACGTTTGATCGCCTACGGGCTTTGGTCGCGGGTGAAGGCGTGGCGGTGCGGGTGCGGCAGCGGCTGCAGCCGGCGGGTGGGCCGGGAGACAAGGTGTTTCCGCCGACGTACGCGACGGGGGACAACAAGCTCAAGTATGTGATGGAGACGCGGCGGGCCGGGGGGAAGGATGTAAAGACTGTGCTGCTGGACTCGGTGGCCTCGCAGGCCAACCGCATGGAGGAGGCGCTGCTGGCGGCGTGGGAGCGGGAGGAGCTGGCGTTTCCGGTGATCGGGGTGGACTTCACGGGGGACGCGGCGCTGGTGGATCTTGGCAAGGTGACGAGCTTGCAGGCGCCGCACCGCATCGCGGACGCGATCTTGCGGGACGCGACGGGGCCGGACGGCAAGCTGTTTCGCGACATGCCGGAGGGCAAGGCGTACACCGACGCGTCGCCGCGCAACGCGACGGCGGTGTACCGCTACTGTCCGACCGCGTTGCTCTTGGGGGTGTGGGACTCGACGGGGCCCAAGGGCGGGCTGGGCGCGAAGTTCGCGCGGGCGCTGACGTCCGAGATCGTGGGACTGGGCGCGCAGGAAGGGCTGAAAGTCGGCAGCCGGCTCGATCCGCTGGCGATCCAGGCCAACGTGCCGATCTACCACCGCAAGGACAACCCCAGCGACTGGACCATCGACGAAGCGGAGGCGCAGAAGGACAAGGACAAGCCGATGCTGTTCAACCGCAAGGGCGGCGAAGGCAAGGGCAAGCCGTCCGCGGTGAACCACTCCAACATCGCGCCCACCATCGACGAGTACGCCGGGGGCGTGACCTTTGACCACGCGGAGCAGGTGGTGGTGCTGTCGCTGCCTGCGCTGCGGCGGCTCAAGTTTGTCACCGGCTATGACGGCAAGGCGCTGGCCAAGCGGGCGGACGCGGAGCGCGCGGCGCACACCGCGCTGGCGGCGCTGGGGCTGGCGGCCATCGTTCATCAGCGCAGCCAGGGCTATGACCTGCGCTCGCGCTGTCTGCTGGTGCCCGACAGCGAGCTGGTGCTGCAGGTGGTGCTGGCCAGCGGCGCGACCGAGGACGTCTCGCTCGCGGGCAGCGCGGCCAACGGGCTCCTGCAGCAGGCGGCGGAGGCGGCGAGCAAGCTGGGGCTGTCCTGGGAGCGCGAGCCGGTGAAGCTGACGCCGGCGGCCGCTGGTGGCGCTGGTGAAAAAGAGCAGGCACGAGGCGGCGGCGGGCGGGGCGGCGGACTGATGCTCGGCATCGAGGTGGAGCTGCTGACCGGGCGATACATCGCCACCGCGTACAACGACCGCGAGGCTGCGGAGTGGCCGCCGCATCCGGCGCGGCTGTTCTCGGCGCTGGTGGACACGTGGGCGAGCGAGCTTGGCGACGAGCCGGGCAGCGGCGCGGGCGAGGAGGAGCGCATGGCGCTGATCTGGCTGGAGCGGCAAGCGGCGCCGGAGCTCGCTGCCTCGGCGTCGTCCGAGGTGGGCTGGCGGGACGTGGCGCCGGTGTTCGTGCCGGTGAATGACACCTCGGTCATCCGAGATCCGGACGCTGCACGCAAGAAGCTGGCGGAAGCCGAGGCCGCGGCGAGCGCCGCCGCGGACGCGCGAGACGCCGCGGACGCCAAGGACCAGGCCAAGGACGCCAAGGACCAGGCCAAGGACCAGGCCAAGGCGAGCAAGAACCTCGACAAGCTGCGCAAGAAGCTCGCGGATGACACGGCGAAGGCGACGGCGGCGCCGGCGAGGAGCTCCGCCTCCGATCTCGACGCGGCGATGGAGATCTTCCCGGAGCATCGAGGCAAGCAGCCGCGCACCTTCCCTTCCGTGACGCCAGCGGAGCCGCGGGTGACCTTCATCTGGCCGGAGGCGCCGGAGCCGCGGCTGCTGAGCGCGCTGGCGCGGCTGGCCAGCAGGATGACGCGGCTTGGGCACTCGGCGAGCCTGGTGGCCGCGCGGGTGGTGGAGAGCGCGGCGACGTCAACCTACGTTCCAGATCCGGACGGCGAGCACCTGTTGCGGACGGTGACGAGCGGGCAGCTCGACCGGTTGATCGCGGCGCACGCGCAGCACCGGGGGATGGAGCCGCGCGTGCTGCCGTGCGCGTTCAAGCCGTACCGCGAGGGCGCGAGCACGACGCCCCACCCGGTGCCGCGCACGAACCTGAGCGATCGCTGGCTGGTGTTCGCCCGGACGAGCGGGCCCCGCCTGCCCTCCACCAGCGCGGTGGGCGTGGCGAACCTGTTTCGCAAGGCGCTATTTCACGGCAGCAAGACGCCGCTTGGCGAGGCGCTGTCCGGGCACCGACCAGACGGCGGCGCCGCGGAGCGCGAGCACATGGCCATCGTGCCGCTGCCGGACGTGGGGAGCGCGCACTCGCACGGCGGCATCCTGGGCATCGCGCTGGTGCTGCCGCGCGACCTCTCCGACGCAGATCGAGGCGAGCTGCTGCGCGCCATCGGCGAGCTGGAGCAGCGGCATCGCACGGAGAAGGGGCTGGCAGCCGACGACGCGCCGGCCTTGACGTTGCTGATGGGAGAGGCGGGCGAGCTGACGCTCGAGCGCGTGGTCTGGGGCGAGCACAAGACGCGGGGGCTGCGGCCGGGGACCTGGTGCCAGCCGTGGCATAGCTGGGCGACGGTCACGCCGATCGCGCTGGACCGCAACCCAGGCGACCTGCACGACGACAACCCGGCGCGGCGCGCGCGCGCGTTCGAGGAGGCCACCGAGTTGGTCGCCAGCGCGGTGCGGCGCAGCGGCTTGCCGGCGCCAGCGGCGATCGACGTGGTGCGGAGCTGTGTGGTGCCCGGCACGATGAAGCCGAAAGACTTTCCGCGCTTTCCGATCTCGCGGGACCGGCCGCAGCGGGTGCTGGTCCACGCGCGGCTGGTGTTCGCCGAGCCGGTGCGCGGGCCGATCTTGCTGGGCGCCGGGCGCTACCTGGGGCTGGGGCTGTGCCGGCCGCTGTGGAGGCAGATCCAGCCGGGTGAGCTCCGCGCGCGCGAGGAGTCGAGCGAGAAGTCGAGCGAGGAGGCGGCGCGCAATGAGCCTCCCAGCGCTCCCCTCCTTCGAGGAGTTCTTCCTGGCGGTGCATGGCCACGAGCCGTTTCCCTGGCAGGCGCGGCTGGCCAGGCAGGTGCTGGACCAGGGCTGGCCCGATCTGCTGGATCTACCGACGGGGACGCCCGGGGGGCAGTTGTCCTCGGTGACTTGGAACGCAGGGCTGGCCCGATCTGCTGGATCTGCCGACGGGGACGGGCAAGACGTCCGCGCTCGACGTGGCGCTGTACGCGCTGGCGGCGGCGCCGGCACGGATGCCGCGGCGCACGCTCCTGGTGGTGGACCGGCGGATCGTGGTGGACCAAGGCGCGGAGCACGCGCGGCGCTTGCGGCAGAAGATGATGGCCGGGCGCGAAGGCCCTGCCGCGGCGGTGGCCGCGCGGCTGCGCGCGCTGTGGGGCGGCGAGCCCGATGAAGCGCCGTTTTCCATCGCCACGATGCGCGGCGGCATGCCGCGCGACAACGACTGGGCCAAGCGGCCGGAGGTGCCGGTGCTGGGGGTCTCCACCATCGACCAGGTGGGGTCGCGGCTGCTGTTTCGCGGCTACGGGGTCTCGCCCAAGAGCGCCTCGATCCACGCCGGGCTTCTGGGCAACGACACGCTGATCTTGCTGGACGAGGTTCACCTGGCCAAGGCGTTCGCAGACACGCTGCGCGCGGTGCGCCAGCGGTACCGCAAGCCGCCGGAGGGCTGCGGGCTGCCGGACCGCTTCGGCGTGGTGCAGATGTCGGCCACGCCAGGCAAGGAGCGCGAGGGGGCCAGGTCGTTCGGGCTCGCCGAGGACGATCGCGCCCACCCGGTGCTGCGGCTGCGGCTGCAGGCCCAGAAGCCAGCGCGGCTTTTGGCGGTGGACGTGCGCGGCGACAACGAGGCCGGCAAGCGCGAGGCGCTGGCGCAGCGCGCGGTGGCCGCGGCGCTGGAGCTGCAGCGCGGCGGCGCCAAGGTGGTAGGGCTGGTGGTGAACCGGGTGGACACGGCGCGGCTGGCGTGGGCCCTGCTGGCCAAGCACGCGGAGGTCACCGAGCGGCTGCTGGTGACGGGTCGCATGCGGCCCATCGATCGCGACCGGCTGGTGCGGACGAAGCTGCTGCCGTGGGCGGGCGCGGGCCAGCGCGCGGCGCAAGGGAGCGAAGGGAGCGAAGGGCGCGAAGGGAGCAAAGGGAGCGAAGCGCGCGCGACGGTGGTGGTGGCGACGCAGTGTATCGAGGCGGGCGCGGACCTGGACTTCGACGGGCTGGTGACGGAGTGCGCGAGCCTCGATGCGCTGCGCCAGCGCTTTGGCCGGCTCGACCGCAGGGGGCAGGTGACGCGCGAGCGCGGCAGCGCGCCCGCGGTGATCTTGTGCCGGACCGATCTGGCCAGCGGCAGAGAAGACGACGCGGTCTATGGCAAGGCGCTGGCGGCGACCTGGGCGTGGCTCAAGGCGCAGGCCAAGGGCGACGTGGTGGGGTTTGGCATCTCGGAGCTGCCGGCGGCGGTGGCCCAGGACGGGCAGCCGCTCCTCGACCTGCTGGCGGAGGTGAAGGACGCGCCGGTGCTGCTGCCGGCGCACCTGGACGCCTGGGTTCACACGAGCCCCGTGCTGACGCCCAGCCCAGATCCGGATCCGGCGCTGTGGTTGCACGGCCCCGGAGAAGGCGCCGCGCGATGTGCAGGTGGTGTGGCGAGCGGACTTGCCGGGCGCCGGAGAGCAAGTCCCCGGCAAGCGCCAGGCGGAGCTGGAAGATGAGCTTGGGCGGGTGCGGCCGTCGTCGCTGGAGGCGATGACGCTGCCCATCCACGCGGTGCGGGCATGGCTGGCGGAGCAAGCGGACGCGCGGGGCGTGGCGGACGTGATCGAAGAGGGCCCGGAAGAAGAGGCTCGCCGCGAAGACGCCGCCAAGCGCGGGCGCTGGTTCGTGCGGATGCGGCGCGGTGAAGATCCCGAGTGGACGACGCTGGCGGCGGCGCGGCCCAGAGACCGAGAGGCTCAAGACGAGCTGCGCCCGGGCGACGTGGTGCTGGTGCCAGCGAGCTACGGCGGCATCAACGAGGACGGGACGTTTGATCCGACGGTGACCGCGCCGGCGACCGACCTGGGAGATCTGGCGCAGCTCCGCGGCCGTGGCCGAGCCACGCTGCGCGTCACGCGCGAGGCGCTGCGGAGCTGGGCGCTGGGCGACGACGTCCTGGGCGCCGCGCCCGGCGCGAAGAACCCCGACGGCTCCGAGGAGGCCGAGGCGACGGGCGCGCTCAAGGACCGCGTGAAGCGCTGGATCTCCACCTGGCCTGGCGGCGACGCGCCGCCCGAGGGCTTCCTTGGCACCGCGCGCGAGTGGAAGGTGGCGCGCGCGGCGTTCGCCAGGCTCGCGCAGCGACCGCAGCTCATCAGCGGCGGTGCGCTGCTGCTGGTGGAGCCGGTGCCGCTCGCGGACCTGCGAGGCCAAGATCTGGTGGGCGACGCGCTCACCGAGGACGACGACAGCTCGTTCCGCGCCGCGGAGGTGACGCTGCAGCAGCACAGCAAGGACGTGCAGGCGCTGGCCGAGCAGTTCGCGCGCGCGCTCGGCTGGCCCAAGGAGCTTGGCGCAGATCTGGCGCTGGCGGCGTGGCTGCACGACGTGGGCAAGGCGGACGCGCGCTTCCAGCGCTGGCTGGTGGGCGGCGACGAGGTCCGCGCCGCCATGCGCGGCGAGCCGCTGGCCAAGTCCGGCCTGCCGCCGGGCAACGCCGCCGAGCGGCGCCTGGCGCAGCAGCGCGCGGGGTATCCGCGAGGCTACCGGCACGAGCTCCTGTCGCTGGCCATGATCGAGGACAGCGAGGCCGCGCTGGCGACGGCGCACGACCGGGAGCTGGTGCTGCACCTGGTGGCCAGCCACCACGGCTGGTGCCGTCCGCACGCGCCAGCGCTCGACCACCCCGACGATCTGCCGGTGGAGCTCCTGCACGAAGGGGTGACGCTGCGAGGCACCACCCGGCACCGCAAGGCGCTTGCGAACTCCGGGGTGGCGCAGCGGTTCTGGCTGCTCAACGAGAAGTACGGATGGTGGGGGCTGGCCTGGCTGGAGGCGGTGCTGCGGCTGGCCGATCACCGGGCCAGCGAGGCGGAGGCGGAGGCGGAGACGGAGACGGCACGGCGCGGCGAGCCGCGGACGACCCAGCCAGCGGCGCCAGCGGAGCGCGAGCGGCCCTCGGCAGCGCCAAAGAAGAGGACGAGCCATGAACCACCACGTGCTGACCGGGCTCGACGGCCAGAACCCGCTGGCGTTCTTCGCGGCGCTGGGCCTCCTGCGCGTGCTCGACGAGCGCCTGCCCGACGAGCAGCCCAGGCCGCGGCTGCACTTCGTGGACGATGGGCGGCAGACCGCGCACCTGACCACGCACCTGACGCTGGAACAGGTGTGCGGGCTGGTGCTGGAGGACGCCGCCGGCGAGCTGGGCGCGCACGCGCTGGCGCTGGCGTATGACGAGCAAGGCGAGCGCGCGGCGCCGGACAGCGAAGGGGCGACCTGCGATCTGAAGCCCTCGCCGGCGCTGGCGCGCGCGTTCTTGCAAGAGCTGGCGTCGGCCACGGCGGACCGGCGCAGCGCGGACCTGGGCGCGGCGTTCTTCTCCGAGCTGGTGCAAGACAACAACGACAACACCAAGCCGACCGCGCTGCACTTCACGGCGGGGCAGCAGAAGTTCCTGGAGATGGTGCGCGAGCTGCGAGAGAACCTGCAGCGCGGACACCTGGAAGAGGCGCTGTTTGGGCCGTGGCGCAGCGTAGATCCGCTGCCGTCGCTGTCCTGGGACTCGACGATGGCGCGGCAGTACGCCCTGCGCGCGGTGGACCCCTCGTCGGAGAAGCGCGGCAGCGTGGCAGGCGCCAACTGGCTGGCGGTGATCGGGCTGACGTTCTTTCCGGTCGCCGCGCGGCGCGGCAGGCTCTTCACCACCGGGGTGAAAGGCGGCTGGAAGGACAGCACGTTTCGCTGGCCGGTGTGGTCGGTGCCCTGCACCCGGCGCGAGGCGGCGAGCCTCTTGCGCGGGGACGCCACCAGCCTGGCGGCGCACGAGCGCGCGGCGCTGGGCGTCTCGCAGGTGTTCGAGTGCGCCATCGCCCGCTCCGATCAAGGCGGCTACGGCACGTTCTCGCCCGCCGCGGTGGTGAAGGCCGCACCGGGGCCGCGCGAGCGGCGGCGCCCGTAGGCTGCGCCGGCCTCGTCGCGACCTATCGCGCCGGCGGCGAGCGGCCGGTGTCGTACTCGCGCAGGTGGCCGACCTCCAGGAGCGAGAAGCTGACGTTGGGGCTGGTGATGGTGACGGCTGGCGCGCGGCGCGGTGACGGTCAGCGTGGAGTCCGAGCGCTCCGAGACGACGCCGCCCGACCAGGCGATGGTGACGGTGCGAGAGTCGGGCGTGACCACGGTGGCGAACGTGTCACCGACGCGGGTGATGGCGCCCAGCTCGCTGACGTCCACCACGGTGCCAGGTGGGAGCTGGCCAGGGATGCTGATGGTGGCGACGGGGACCACGGCGTGCTCGGCGGCGAGGCCGGGCCAGACCACGACCGGCGGGCACGGGGTGGTGACACCGTAGTCGGTGGCGACGTAGCGCGCGCCGTTCGGCGCGGCAGCCTCGAAGTACGCATGGATCGCGGCGTATTGCTCGACGGGGGCGCAGCGCCCCCAGTACACGGCCTGCGGCCGGCCGACAGCCCCGGGCGTGTTGAGGCTTTGCGCCGTGCCCCACGCCGGGGTGGCGCCGGTCCAGGTGGCGCTGTTCCAGGAAGACGCCAGCCCAAAGAACGGATCCGCGCCGCCGACCGGGGTGCTCCAGGCCAGCCGAAACTCGGTGGGTGGCGCGGCGGCGCTGTTGGCGGCGCGCAGGTGGACATGACGAGCCAGGGTGGAGGAGAGCGAGACCACCGCGGGCAGCGCCGTGCTCTGCAGGTGCGCCAGGCGAGTGCGCCCCACGCCGTTTCGCTTGTCCGACCAGGCCAAGAAGGTGTGGGCCGAGGAGAAGTGAGCGCCGAGCGACAGCGACACCGGCTCGACGGTGAGCGCCGTGCTGGTGATGATATCCGAGTAGATCTGGAACCAGTATCCGCCGGCGTAGCTGCGCTCCATGACGATGGGCCCGATCTTGGTGGTGCCGGAGATGCAGGCGGGGACGCTCGCTTGCTCGTCCGAGTAATAGAGGTACGCGATGCGCGGCACCGGCGGCACCCCGAGCGCGGACACGAGCGTGATCGAGGGCTTGCGAAAGCCGGTGTTGGGGCAGTTCATGGTCTGCAGCATCTCGATGGGCAACGTGGCGGGCGGGCTGAGCGTGTTGAACTTGGTGTACTGCACCTGCGTGAGGCCACCGGTGGTGACCCACGTGAGGTACATGGTGGAGGCCTTGCCGACCATCGCGGGCTCAGCGCCGTTGATGCCAAGGGCCACGGTGGTCCAGGTGAGGCTGCCCGCTGGCCGGCGCGAGTAGCGCAGCGAGCCCATGCCATCTGGCCCGGGGTTCGCGACCCAGACCACGCCGACGTGCCCCGCGCTGTCGACCGCCAGCGCGGGGTGCTTGGCGCCAGACGGCGCGCTGGCGATCATCTCCGGCGGCAACCACCAGGATCCGTTGGAAGACGTCGTGTACCAGATACCCGAGGCATCCGCGAACACCGCATGGAGCTTGTTGAGGGGCCCCACCACGATCTTGCTGGCGTTGCCGTACTCCAGCGACTTGGCCGGCGCAGGAAACAGGAAGTGCTGGGCCTGCGCGCGCGGCGACCAGGCCATCAGCAGCGCGACCACCGCGGCAGGGAGGAGCGCTGCGCGTAGCCGCGCTGCACGCTGTGAACCGACGCGCGTGAATAGCCCTCGTATCGCCATCTCCAACCTCCGGCTGCTGGTGGGCCCACAGACAACGCTCCACGAGCGGGGCCCCACGCCCCGATGTGTGTGGACTCCTTGCCTACGCGCTGAGGCGACCAGGATTGGACAACCGCCACGCTTTTTTCTGACCGCGTGGGCCGGTACTAGCTACTTCTCTTCGCAGTAGCCAAGGTTGCAGGCGGGCTTGCCTGCCGGGCAGTCGGCCGGACCGTTGCAGGTCTTGCACTCCGCGGGCGCCGCGCCGGAGGGCACCGTGGCCTCGAAGTAGCAACCGCACTGGAACGGCGGCGAGTACGCAGACAGCGGGCCCATCTCCTCGGTGCGCTGCACCTTCATGGCGCACTGCGGGACCAGGCCTGACTTGATGATCGAGTCCAGGAGCGGCAGGTCCAGGCGCGCCACGGTGAAGCGGGTCACCAGCGCGGCGGCGGCGGGGTTGGGCAGGCCGTCGGTGATGGCGGCGTAGAGGTGGACCGGGCCCCAGATGGAGTAGTGACCATCGCGCACGTTGAGCTTGTCGCGAGTGAACTGCGAGGAATCCGGGTAGTACGCGCAGAGCTGGTTTTTGTCCTTGAAGGCGAGGATGCGCAGGCGCGCGCGCTCCGCGTCCGCGAAGTCCGTGGACAGGATGCCGATGGCGCCGTTGGCTCGCGCGGGCGCCACCGCGAGGAGCGAATCCCGCACCCGCGTGCTGCCGCCGCGATCGACGCCCCACCACTGGGCGGCGTTGACGCCGACGGCGCGCGCCATCATCTGCTGGGTCCCCGAGCTGGAGTTCCGCACGCTGTAGAGCAGCGGGTCCGAGAACGGCGCGGCGCCGGGATCCTGGCCGCCGCGCCCGAACATGAAGCGGCCAAGCTCGGCGCTCATGGCGGTCTCCGCCGAGGTCGCGGGGACGGTGAAGGTCATCGGCTGCACCGGGCCCACGTACTCCGCGATGCGATCGTTTGGCAGGTAGGCCGGGTTGCAGGACTTGGCGAACACGTCGGAGATGCCCACGTCCACCGCCACGCCGACAGTGCCAAACGAGCACGCCACCGGGGTCTTGTTGGCCTCGAACAAGAGGTTGGTGCGGTTGGGCACGTCCTTCACCAACCGGCGGTTGGCGTCCGCGTTGAAGATGTTCTCCACGCCGTTGCAGGAGCCCGAGCTCTGGTACGCCACCTGGTACGGCGGCGAGTTGCTGGCGAGCACGGAGGCGACCACGCCAAGAAACGGCTGCAGCGCGGTCGAGCCGGTGACCACGACGGTGTTCTTGCCGGCGACGATGCACGGCGGCAAGGTGGGCGGCGGCGGCGCGTCCACGGGCGGGCCCGCGTCCAAGCCGGGTGGCGCCAGCGCCGGCGGGGGCTGGGCACCAGCGGTGCACAGGCCGAGACGCGCGCAGTTGTCAAACGTCTCGCACTTGGAGGTGCTGCACTGGTTCAGGAAGTCATCGTTGGTCGCCGGGGTGCCGAAGAAGCAACCATCGGGGCCAAGGCTCGACGCCACGCACACGCCAGCCTGGCAGTGCGGGCGCCCGCCGAACTTCACGCAGTCGGTGTCGACGCTGCACTGCTGCTCGCTTCGATCCAGGAGCACGCTGCAGGCGCCGCCGAACAATCCCAACCCCACGACGGACGCAAGCACGACGCGCCACCGAGGGATGGGAGCCTTTTGCATCGGATCCATGTACTTTCCCACCTTGTCTTCTTCGTAGTGAAACGAGCTGCGCGGGTCACCGCGCCGCTAGCGAAACGTGCCGGCGAACTGCACGCCGCTCGCCCCGAGGCCCACCCGGACCTCACGCGACGGGGAGCTCGTCAGGGTGTACGTCAGCGTCAAGCCCCCCGCGATCAAGGTGGCGGCGCCGAGGACATCCGCCACGAGCGCGTAGCGCGAGACCTTGGCGGCCTTGTCCTCCAGCGTGGCGGCGGTGACGGGGTAGCTGTCGCGAGCGTCTTCCAGATCTCGCGACGCGAGGAGCGCGAGCACGCCGGTGGTGACCGCGCCGGCGCCGAGCACCGCGGTGGTGGTCCAGCCGATGCGCCGCCAGTTGGTCGGCGATGCGTCGCGCGAAGGCGTCGTCACCGAGGCGTTGGCGCGAGCCTCCGGCGCCGGATCCGCCACGTTGAGGACGAAGGCCACCTTCACCGTGTCCCCGGCGGCGACCTCCACCATCCGGGACTCCGGAGCGCGGCTCTCACACATGCTGACGACCTTGCGCCGGCCGATGCTGACCAGCACGGGCTCAGGTAGCGGGGTCTTGCCGATCACCTCGTCATCGATGGTGACCTCGCAACCCTCGAGCGTGGCGGAGATCTGCAGCTTGCCGACGCGGGCGCGCAAGATCTCGAGCGAGTCCTCGACCTCCGAGCGATGGCTGGCCTTGTCGCCGGACTCGGTGAGGTAGCGCTCGAAGGTGAGGAGCGACGCGGCGTAGTTCTGTAGCTGATAGTAGGTCTGGCCGAGGTTGTAGAGCACCGCGGCGTTGGGGGCGACCTCGTACGCGCGACGAAACTCGACCAGCGCGGCGCGGTAGTCGGTCTCGTTGTACAGCGCCACGCCGCGCTGGAAGTGCTTGGCCGCCACCTTCACCGGCGACGCCGGGGCGGGCTGCGCGTGGACCCGGCGCACCGGCGAGAACGCGCCGAGCATCAGGGCGAGCGCCGCCACCGCGGGCAAGGCGCGGCGTGGGGACAGGCGGTTGCGAAGGTTCATGGGTCCGTGCCGTAAGGGTTGGAGGAGTCGATGGGGCGCCGAGGCTTGGTGCCGCCGGCCGGGTTCACGTCCGCTGGCGGCGCGGGCGGCGGCGGATCGCTCTGCCTCACCACCTCGGCGGCGCGCGGCGGCGAGTGACGTGCGCTGGCGGCGCGCGGCGGCGGCGGCGTGGGCCGTGGCCGCCGCTCCAGCGACAGATCAAGCTTCACGTTCGACGAGAAGGCCAGCGCCCGGGTCTTGGGGAGATAGCCGGGCGACTCGGCGCGGACCTGCCGGATGACCTCGGCGCGCACGAACTTGCCGCGAAACGGGTTGCCGGTGACCAGCGCGCCATCGATGGTGACGCTGGCCTCCGCGGGGGTGACGCGGACCTCCACCTCCACCAGATCTTGCGCCTGCGCCGCGGACGCTGAAAGCTCCGAGGCCGAGGACGGCGACGCGGTGGGCTGCCCCGTCTGGCCAGTCGCCTGGTCGACCGTGCGGTCCACCGTCTGGTCCGTCGTCTGGCCAGCCGCCTGGTCGACCGTGCGGTCCGTCGTCTGGCCAGCCGCCTGGCCTTGCGCGACGGACGCGGCGCCGCTGCCAACGGATCCCGCGGCGCCCTGCTGCCGGCCGGGGAGGAAGAAGGCCATATACACGAACGCGGCCACCGCGAGCACCGAGATGGCCGCCGCAGGGATGACGAAGGACCGACGAGAGGCGAGGACCGACGAGGCGCCGACCTGGGTGCCTGGCGCCGACAGCGTGCGGCCGGCGCCGGGGGCGCCGCCAGGCGACGCCGCCGCGCGCTGCTCGGAGCGCAAGGTGGGGGCGTTGGGGACCGGCGAGCTGCCGGCGTCCCACGCCGGCCACTGCGGCTCGCCCGACGGCGTCATGCCGAGCGCGGACTGCGCGCCTGCATGGATGATGGGCAGCTCGGCGCGATCGGCGCCGGTGCGCGCGCGCGCGACGTGCGCCTCGATGAGCGCGTTGGTCGCGACTCGCTCGTCCGCGAACATGTCCGCGACCACGGCGCCAAGGTCGCGGTGGACGGGCGACATGCCGGAGCCGGCCATGAAGCGCTCCAGCTCGGCGCGAAACTCCGCGGCCGAGGAGTAGCGATCTTCCCGCTGCATGCCGAGCGCGCGGGCGCAGATCACGTCAAGCTCAGCCGGCACCGCCGGGTTGACCGAGGACGCGCGCGGCATCTCGGCCACGGTCAGCGAGCGCAAGAGCTCGTAGTCATTCTGCGTGTTGCGCAGCCGCCGTGAGGTCAGCGCCTCCCACAGCATGACGCCGACGGCGAAGGTGTCGGCGCGGGCGTCGACCCGCTCGCCGCGCGCCTGCTCCGGCGCCATGTATGACAGCTTGCCCTTGAGCACGCCCACGCGCGTCTCATGAGACGAGTCGGCGGTCTTGGCGATGCCGAAGTCGAGGAGCTTGACCTGCCCTTCGAAGGTGAGAAAGACGTTGGATGGGCTGACGTCGCGATGCACCAGGTTCAGGGGCGAGCCGTCAAAGTCGGTGAGCCGGTGGGCGTAGTCGAGGCCCGAGAGCACGTCCGCCAGCACGCGGAGCTGCAAGGGCAAGGACAGGATGGCGCCGGAGTTGTACGACCGTCGGCGGACGCGGTCGAAGGCGCGGCCGTCGAGGTAGTCCATGGCCATGAAGTACCGGTTGCCGTCGTTGCCGACCTCGTTGGTCTGCACGATGTTCGGGTGATTGAGGCGCGCCGCGAGCCGAGCCTCATCCAGGAACATGCGCAAGAACGCGGGCTCCTCCACCAGCTCCGGCTTGAGTTCCTTGACGACGACGAGCTTGTTGAACCCACCTGGCCCCTGGAGGATGGCGAGATAGACAATACCCATGCCGCCTCGTGCAATTTCTGCAACAAGACGGTACTTCCCGAGCGCGCCACCTGCAGGACCCGACATCTTTGGTCCGCCGAAGTTACTCAGGCACCCTGAAGATCAAAAGAATTAATTGTCACGTCAAACAGATAGATAATCACTCAATTACGTCACATTGATGCGACGAAACAGACACAATAAGAAAACAACGTATCTGTCACATGGGAGGATCGAATCCGACACGCTCTGGACTCGATGTCGCGACACGATTGTCAAAAAGTGCAGCGCGGACCCAGCGATCCTCCTGCGATAAAGGCTGAGGACAATGACGCGACCCGCCATCCCGGGACCGGGCGCTTTTGTCGCGGAGCGACCAGGGACGCCGGGGCCCCAGGGTGGCGCGCCGCGGCGTGGCCAGGCAAAGTACGAGGGGTGCGCTTGCCCATGATGTGTCTGGCCTTGCTGTGCGCGGCGGGCTGCAAGGTGAAAGATCCGCCGCCGATCACCGCACCCTGGTCCGACGCCTTCGAGCGCGACGAGGTGGGGGGCAACTGGAACGCCACCGGCAGCGGCTACGCGGTCACCGGCGGCGCGCTGTCCGCGCGCGGGGCCAAGAACCATCCGCTGTGGCTGCGGCGCAAGCTGCCGCGCGACGTGCGCATCGACTTCGATGCGTGGTCCAGCGAGGAGCGCGGAGATCTGAAGGTGGAGCTGTTTGGCGACGGCAGCTCGTTTGATCCGGACGGCGGCGGCTACGTGGCGTCCGGGTACGAGATCATCTTCGGCGGCTGGTACAACAGCAAGTCCATGATCGCGCGGCTCGACGAGCACGGCGAAGATCAGGTGCAGCGCACGGACGTGAAGGTCGTGCCCAACCGGAAATACCACTGGAGGCTGGAGCGTTCAGGGCGAACGCTGCGCTGGTTCCTCGATGATCTCCAGACGCCGTTTCTGACCTACCAGGACGAGGTGCCGCTGGAGGGTGAGGGCCACGACGCCTTCGCCATCAACAACTGGGAGAGCGACACGGCCTTCGACAACCTGACGATCACGCCGCTCTGACGCGACGCGAGGGCCCAGGAGTTTCATGAGAGCCATCTCGATCCGCTGCCCGACCTGCAACGCCTCGCTGCAGGTCGCGAGCGATGCCACCGCGACGACGTGCGAGTACTGCCACACGCCCTGCCGCATCCAGGCCAGGACGGGGTTCCTGCAACGGCCGACGCCGCCAAGCGGGCCGCCGGAGATGCCGGTGGCCCAGGCGCCCGCCAACCACGTGGCGCTGCTGGTGGCGGTGGGTGCGTTGATGGCGCTGCTGGGCACCTCCGCGGCGGCGTACTTGCTGATGCGCAGCTCGTCGCAGACCGCGGCGCGCGAGGCGGCGGCGCCGCGGCCCGCGGTGGCGCCGGTCGCGCCGGTCGCGCCGGTCACACAAGAAGCGCCGCGGCCCGCGATGCGCTGGGGCGGCTCGCCGGTGCTGCTGCGCGATCTGGACGGAGACGGCGACGAAGATCTGATCGGCATGGTCGATCAATACCTGGACGGCAAGCGCTACCTGGCCGCCTACTCCGGGCTGACCGGGCAAGAGCTGTGGCGCAGCCCCGCGATCACCGCGTCCGCGACGTACCAGCCGCGGCTCGCGCTGACGGAGGCCCACGTGCTGCACGCCACCGACGAGGGGGAGCTGCGGAGCTACGCCCTCAGCACCGGCGCGCCGGGCTGGGTGGCGACGCTGGGCGAGAAGGTGGAGCGGCTGTGCGCGACGAGCCCGACCCAGGTGCGGGTGATCACGGCAGATGAGCAGGCGAGGACGCTGGAGCTCGCCGACGGCACGCTGGGCGAGCCGATGCGCTGGAGGGCGCGCGAAGGGGCGTGCGAGGAGCTGCCGCTGGCGTGGCACCGCTACGGCATGACGGTACGCAGCGGCTACGGGCTGGCGCGGGTGCCTGGGATGCAGGTGCGCCTGCTGGCGCGGCGCGGCGAGTCGACGCTGGCGGCCGGCGGGAAGTCGCCCGGGACGGCGGTGCCCATGCTGGCGCGGCTCGCCGGCAAGGAGGTGCTGTGGAAGGTGGAGCTGCCGAGCGAGAGCCCGCTGGCGGCGCAGATGCGAGAGGACCTCATCGCCTTCGACGAGGACCTGGTGACCGCGACCTACAAGACCACCTCGGGCACCAACGAGCTCACGCGGCTGGTGGCGCTGGCCTTCGCCGATGGGGCGCGGCGCTGGGAGGTGCCCAGCAGCGAGTGCCGCACGGCGCTGACCCGCCGCATGGTGATATGCATCAACTGGTCGCAGGTCACCGCGTACCATCGAGCCAGCGGCCAGGAGGCCTTCCGGCTCGGCGAGTGACCGCGCGCGGCCGGCGACCTACAGCGTGCGGCCGGTGACCTACAGCGTGCGGCCGGTGGTCAACAGGGTGGCGTCCTCGATGGAGCCGGCGGTGCGGATGATCCGCGCCACGTACCAGCCGGGGATCTCCCGCAGCGGGTCCCCTCCTGGCGGGCCGCCGCCGATCTTGGGTCCGGTGTAGATGCCGCCGTTGATGCCATGTGAGCGGTTGCTGCCGGGCGTGGCCATGGCGTCAAAGACGACGTTGGCGCCGTCGCGAAAGCGCGGGAACTCGGGGGCACGACCGCGATAGGCCTGGGCGACCCGGGCGCCGTCGGCGACGATGAAGGCATAGAAGGAGATGACGTTGCCGGCCGCGTCGAGCTCGCCGGTGCGCACCAGCACCTGTACCGAGGTTGCGCCCTCGGGCCAGGACAGCGGGGTGGCGCTGGGCCAGGCCTCGACGACCACCGAGGGCGGGGTGAACGACGTGGCGGTGGTGGTCGGGACGGACCGGGTGATGCCCTGGCCAGTCTGGCCCACCGGATCTGTCGCCAGATCGAGCTCCGCTTGGGTGCAAGCGAACAGGCAGATGCACAAGAACAAAGTGGCCCACTTCATAGGAATCTCCCGGGTGCGTGTGCGCGTGTGATCGACGCGAGACAACGTGGTGCGCCGACGACGAAGGGCGGCGACCGGTGGCGACGAGACGTGGTTCATTCGAAGACCAAGAGGTCCTTGACCCAATCCCCCCGCCCGGCGGCGAGCCAGCGGGCGCGCGCGTCGCGCAGGGCGACCGCGGCAGGGCTGCCGGCGGCGACGGCCGCGCGGAGGCCGTCGAACAGCTCGGCGGCCTCGCGATCCGGAATGGGCGCGGTGGAGGCGATGACCGCGCGCGCGCCGGCGAACACGAAGGCCGCGGGCAAGCTCCACGGCTCGTGGAACACTGGCGCGCCCAGCGACGCGCTGCACGCGGCCAGCACCACCAGCGGGCCGCCGCGCAAGGTGGTGGCGCGCACGTCGGCGGCGGTGAGCGCGTAGCGCCCGGAGGCGTCGGCAGAGAGCGCCAGGAACGCGGCGTCGCCAGCTTCGCGCGAGCCCAGGCCGTGCGCGTGGATGACGACCTCGCCTGCTTCGGCCACCGCGGACAGCACGCGCTCCGGCGTGGCCGAGGCGCCAGACAGGGTGCGGCCGGTCAGCGCCTGCCAGGTGGCCAGGCGAGGCAGGCCCAGGGTGACGGGCGGCTCCACGTCCGCGACGATGACCGCCGGGCCGCTGCTTCGCGCCAGCGGGCCGCGGCGCGCCGACAGGTAGCGCCAGGCGATGGTCTCGGGAAGCAGGCGCGCGGTGCCATGCACCGGGGGCCGCGCCAGCACATCCACCACCGGGCACGTGGCCAGGGCGGCGAGGAGCGGCGCGGTGAGCACGGTGTGCGGAGCATCCGACGGCGAGGTGCGCGCTTCGTCATAGTGCACCAGCGCGCGCCCATCCGCGCCGAGCACCACCGCCATGCGGCGCTGATCTTCGACGGCCATCCCCAGCGCGCAGCGCGTCGGCACCGGCAGCCCTTGCTCCTGCGCCAGCGCGGTGAGGGCGGCGACGCCGTCCTGCGTCCTGGCCTTGGCCAGCGCCAGCACCGAGTAGCTGAACGCGCGGGTCTTGGTGACCAGCGCGTCCGCGGCGAACGCCGGATCAGCGCCGAGGAGCTTTGCCGCGGCGATGGCCTTGTGCAGCAGCGCCTCCCCGGCGGCGGCCGAGTGATCGATGAGCAAGCGCCCCTCGCTGTGATCCAGAAAGGCGCGCTGCGGCGCCGACAGCGCGGCGCCCTGTCGTAGCGCCTGCAGGTCGGCGCGCAAGGTGGCCAGCGCCTGCTGCGCGTGCGCCGAGCTCGCCGCGGTGCGCAGCGCGTCGCGCACCAGGTGCACGCGCACGTGGAGGCGCTTGACCGCGTCGGCGGGATCGGGCGCCGCGGCGCACGGCGGCAGCGCGGCCAGCTCCTGACGCGCCTCGGCGAAGCGGAGCTGGTTGATGGCGGTGAGCGCCAGGTCGTAGCGCGCCGACACGGCGACGTCGCAGGCGGCCGGCTGGCGGAGCGCGAGCTCCTCGGCGTAGGCGCGGGCCATGGGGCGCTGGCTGCCGGCGGAGTCGTCGGCGATGACGGCGAGGCTCGTGAACATGCCCAGGAGCTTGCCCTCGGTGAGCCACTCGCCCTCGGCGCGGGCGAGCTTCCAGGTGTGGAGCTGCTCGGCGCGGGCCTCGGCCACGCGCTGCCAGCGGCCGTACACCTCGGACAGGAGCAGGCCCACGCGCAGGCAGCGATAGGCGGGGACGTCCGCGGCCTGACAGCGCTGGCGCGCGCGCAGCAAGACGGCCTCCGCCTCGGGGAGCCGGTTGGCCAGCATGGCGACGTGTGCGCGCTGCTCCTGGCCGAGCACCTTGAACCACGGATCGGGCGAGCTGGAGGTGAGCTTGACCAGCTCCGGCAGCTCGGACGCGGCCACCACATAGCCGCTGGGCGAGAGCCGGATCAGCGCGCCGATGAGGAGGTCGTCCGCGCGGGCTGCGCGCAGGCGGGCCAGGAAGGCCTGGCGCTGCGCGGCGGTCAGGGGCTTGCCGGCGACCACCTCGCCGTAGGTGGCGGCGAGCGCCGGAGCGCGGCTGGCCACGGCGCGAGCGCGGGCGGCCAGCGCGGCGAGCTGCCCGCGGCCAGCGGCGCCGACGCCGACGCCGGCCTGGCCGTCCACCGCGTCGATGAGCGGCTGGAGCGCCGCGAGCTGTGCGGGCGACGCCGAGCGCACGGCATCGTAGAGGTAGACGCGGGTCATGCCGGGCAGCCTCCGCGCATCCTCGACGGAGAGCGACCGCGGCGCGGCGGCCAGGAGCGGCCCTGCGGCCAGCACGCGCTCGGTGAGGGCGCGACGCGCCAGCGCCTCGGTCTCCAGCTCGGTGGCCCGCGCCGCGGCCTCGGCAGCCCAGCCCGGCTCCGAGAGCGCGGCGACCTGGCGAAAGGCGGCGGCCGCGGCCTGCGGCAGGCCCAGATCTCGCAACGCCAGCGCGCGATTCCAGGTGGCGCCAGGGTGGCCGGGGGCGGCGCGCAGCGCCTCTTCCACCGCGGCGAGCGCGCGCTCCGGCTGCGCCTCGGCCAGCGCCAGCGCGGCGCGATCGGCGAGCAGCGCCGCGCTCCCCTGCGCGCGCGCGAAGAACGCCTCCGCCTGTCGATGATCTCCGTTGAGCAACGCGAGCGCGCCGACGCCGTGCCAGTCCTCGCGGCGGTCCAGATCCGAGAGCGCGCCCAGCGGCACGTTGGCGGTGACCGCCTCCGCCGACCGGACGATGGCATACGGCCGATGGCCGGCGGCGCCCGCCCACGACAGGCGCGACTCCGCGGCGCGCTGCGGCGGCAAGATCAGCGCCACGGCCTGCGCGTCGGCCGCCACGCTGGCGTTTGGTGCAGGTGGGCCCAGCCGCGGCCGGGCGACGAAATAGAGCAAGACGCCGGCGGCCATGAGCACCGCGCCGACCACCGCCGTGGACCGCCACCGTCGCGAGCGCAGCGGGGTGACGTCGGCCTTGGCGCGCTGCACGGCCTCGGACACCGCCAGCTCGAGCTGCATCACCTCCGCGAGCTCAGCCTGGCACGCCGGGCAGTCCGCGAGATGCGCGCGCGTGTCCGCGGCCTCCGCCTGGGACAGCTCGCCGTCGGCGAGGGCATGGATGAGGGGACTTCGCTCGCAGGTCATCTCGCGGGTCATCTCGCGGGTCATGGCTCAGCTCCTCCCTGTTTCCCCAGCTCACGCAGCAACGTCTCCTTGAGCCTGCGACGGGCGCGGACAAGGCGCGTCCCCACCGTGGCGCGCGGGATGCCAAGCTCGGTGGCGATCTCTTCGTACGAGCGGCCCGCCGCGTGCAGGTCATAGACGCGGCGAAACTCCGGCCCCAGCGTGGCCAGCGCCTCGTTGACGGAGTCGCTGCTGACCTGGGCCCATTGCGGCGGTGGCGTGGGCTCGACGGCGGCGAGCTCGAGCTGCTCGATCCGTTCGCTGCGCGGGGTGCGCTTGTGCTTGCGGCATCGGTCGATGAAGATGTTGTGCAGGATCGCGGCCAGCCAGCTCCGCAGGTTGCCCTGGTCCATGTAGCGACCCCAGGCGCGCAGCGCGCGCTCGTAGGTGTCATGCACCAGATCATCGGCGTCCGCCTGGTTGCCGCACAGGCGGCGGGCCAGCCCGCGTAACAGCGCGTCGTGCTCCCGCACGGCGCTGGCAAAGGCCGGAGGTTCCTCTGACCGTTCCCGCCCCGAGGGCCATCCGGGGCCAAGTGGGCCCCCTAACGCGCTGGCGCCATACATCCGGTGTCGAAACGCCGGCGGCTTCGATTGTTCCCAGCTTTTTTACCGCGACGTCCTTGGCCAGCGATGAGCGACGTGGCGGGCCGGTGCCGGCGACGTGGCGAGCCGGTGCCGGCGACGTGGCGGGCCGGTGCCGGCGACGTGGCGAGCGCGCCAAGCAGCGGGAGTTGCAGCCCAAATGCGCGCGCTGGGCTGGCGCGCCTTACTCCGCGCGTTGCTCGCGCAGTCGCCGCGCCTCGTGGCGCGTGCGATCCCGGTACCGCTCGAGGACCGCGCGCCGCGCTCGCGCCTGAGCCAGCCCGTCTTGCGCCTGTCCCAGCGCCAGCTCGCCGACCGCCTCTTGCGCGGCGGCACCGTCGCGATCGCGCTCGGCCTGACGCAGCAGCGTCCGGCACCGCGCGCTGTACGCGGCGGCCAGCGCGAGCCGCTCCGCGGTGGTGCCCTCCGCCGACAGCGACAGGAGCCGCGCCTGCGCCCGCTCCAGCCGCGCCTGGGCCTCCGCCAGCGCCTGACGGGCCTGCGCCAGCGCCCGCTGCCGCCGCACGGACTCAGCCTGCGCCTCCCCGAGCTGGCCGGCGCTGACCTGCTGATCTACGTGGCGGAGCTGACGCAAGGGCTCCAACCGATCGCGATCTGCGTCAGCCATTGCCGCGAAGGTACTACACGAGCGGCAACCCAGGGTACACTACGGTGCCTCGTGGTGGACGCTGCCGCAGCACCGATGGATCGCTATGTCGTCCAGGAGTACCTCTCCGAGGGCGGCATGGGTGCGATCTATGTTGGCAAGAAGCTGGGCGCTGGCGGGTTCGAAAAGGAGGTGGTGCTAAAGCAGCTCCTCCCCGAGTACACCAAGCAAGAAGAGTTCATCGAGCTGTTTTTGCGCGAGGCCAAGCTGTCGGCGACGCTCGACCACGCCAACATCATTCACACCATCGATCTGGTCAACGCCGGCAACGAGTACTTCATCGTGATGGAGTACTTGCCCGGCGGCGATCTGCGCACGCTGCTGCGCAAGGCCAAGCGCCGCGGTCACCGGTTCTCGCCGGGCGCCTCGATCTACATCGCGCGCGAGGTGCTCTCCGCCCTGTCGTACGCGCACGCCAAGCGCGACACCGACGGCACGCCGCTGCGGCTCATCCACCGCGACGTCTCGCCGTCCAACGTGCTGGTGTCGCAGAACGGCGAGGTCAAGCTCACGGATTTCGGGATCGCCAAGGCGGCCACGCACACCTCGCAGTTCTACAAGGTCAAGGGCAAGATCGGGTACATGTCGCCCGAGCAGGCGCGCAGCCAGGAGATGGACCACCGCAGCGACCTGTACTCGCTGGCGGTGTGCTTCTACGAGGCGCTCACCGGCGAGCGCCTGTTTGTCCACGCCGGGCTGACCACCTCCGCGGACGAGATCTACTCGCAGCCGGTGCCGGCGGTGTCGCGCAAGGTGCCGGGCCTGCCCGCCGACGTCGACAAGATCGTGTGGAAGTCGCTGGCGATCGATCCGGCCGAGCGCTACCAGACCGCGGGCGAGTTTCAGGAGGCGTTGATGCGGTGCGCGCACCGCCATGGGCTCCTCATCTCGGCGCCCGAGCTGGCCGCGCAGCTCCGCGAGTCCTGCGGCGCGGCGGACCAGTGGCGAGACGACGAAGACGACCTGCCGGACGTGCCGCGGCCTGGCACCGAGATCTACGACGCCTCTGACGAAGAAGAGGACGACGACTTCGGCGCGATGTCCGCGCAGCAGAGCGCGCAGAACCCCGATCGGCGAGATCGCTCGGTCAAGCTCACGGTGCCAGAGCTGCTGCAAGGCATCGAGCTGACCTCCATCATCAACAACATCGCCGAGTTCATGGAGGAGGGCGCGGCCCGCGCCCGGGACGACTCGCAGCCGCACGAAGTCTCGCCAGGCACCAAGCGGCCGCCGACGCCAGGCGTCCCGACGGTGCCCTCCCCGCGCGAGCCGGTCGCGCAGCGCCGGCCGGCGTCCGCGCAGCCCACGGCGCCAACGGCGACCCAGCTTCATCACGCGCCACGGCCGCTGGCGCACGCGAGCCCCGCGCCGGTGCCGTTTCCGGCGGCGCCATCGCCAGCGGCGGCTCCCGCCGGCCTGCCGCGACCGCCGAGCGCGCCGCTTGGGGCGCCGCTTGGCACGCCGGTCCACGCGCTGCCTGCCCTTCCCGAGCCAGGCCCCGGCCACGGGGGCATGGCGAGAATGCCCACGCCGCCCCCGGCCTACGCCGAGGCGATGCGCTCGAGCGACCGGGCTGGGCCGTCGGCGGCCGGCCCGATGAACGGGCCCGGCCCGATGAACGGGCCCGGCCCTCCGCAGGGTCCGCGGTACGGAGGACCGCAGCGTGGCCCTGGGCCGGAGATGGGGCACGACATGGGGCATGCGATGAGGCCCGACATGGAGGCCGTGGCCGCCGGCAGCCCGTACCCGATGTACTCGAGGGCAGACCACGCGCAGCCTCAAGCGGCAGCGGAAGACGCGAGCCACGAGGATCGCCCGTTCTTGCGACCTTGGATGGTGGTGGCGGCCATCCTCGTCGTGGGTGCGGTGATCGCAGCCATCGTCGGCCTGTCCGGCCCGGATATCCCGCATCCGGCGGCGCCGCCTGCCGCTGGACCTACTTCTGCGCCTTAGGGCGTGCCCTGGCCGTGCCCCGGCCGTGTGTTGGCCCACTCGTTTGGTGTGGGCGCAGCTACAACGGGGTTGCCGCAACGTTACGTAGATCCTACAGCTACCGCTCACCAGCGGTGGACACCGCGACTGGGGCGAGGGTAGCATTCTGGCTCCCCGGCCCATGTCGCGCGACCGATCTCATGTAACTGCGCTGCTCGACGAGCTGCCGTCGTACTCACGGCAGAATCAGGGCGGTATCTTCGTGGTCGTCAAAGGCCCAGATCGCGGCGCCACCATGCCGCTGCGCGACAAGCCCGTCTCGTTTGGCTCGGGGCCCGGCTGCGACCTGGTCCTGACCGACAAGACCGTCTCCCGCAAGCACCTGCAGGCTGAGCTGGTGGGCGACGAGGTCATGATGATCGACGCCGGCTCCACCAACGGCTCGTTCATCCAGGGCTCCCGCTTCGAGAAGATCTCCATCGGCTTTGGCTCCGAGGTCAAGCTCGGCCGCACCGTCATCAAGTTCTTCCCGGACGAAGAGGTGGTGGAGCCGGTGCCGTCGGCGCACAGCGCCTTTGGCACCATCGTCGGCGGCGATACCAAGATGCGGCAGATGTTCACCCTGCTGGAGGACGTCGCGTCGACCAACGCCACCGTCCTCATCGAGGGAGAGACCGGCACCGGCAAGGAGCTCATCGCCGAGGAGATCCACAACCACTCGCCGCGCCGCGATGGGCCGTTCATCGTGTTCGACTGCGGCTCGGTGCCGCACGAGCTGATCGAGTCGATGCTGTTTGGTCACCTAAAGGGTGCCTTCACCGGCGCAGATCGCGACCGGCGGGGTCACTTCGCCGAGGCGCACGGCGGCACCATCTTCCTCGACGAGATCGGCGAGATGGCGCTGGACCTGCAGCCCTCGCTCTTGCGCGTGCTGGACAAGCGCGCGGTGCGCCGGGTGGGCTCCAACACGTACGAGAAGATCGACGTTCGCGTGGTGGCGGCGACCAACCGCGACCTGCGCGCCGAGGTGGCCAAGAAGGCCTTCCGCGAAGACCTCTACTACCGCCTGGCGGTGATCCGGGTGAGCGTGCCGCCGCTGCGCGAGCGCGGCACGGACATCCCGATGCTGGTCAATCACTTCATCAACTCGTTCGCGCCAAACCTCACGGTGACGCCGGAAGATCTGGGCAAGCTGGTGCGGCACTCGTGGCCGGGCAACGTGCGCGAGCTGCGCAACGTGATGGAGCGCGCGTGCCTGCTGGCGCGAGGCAACACCATCAACCTGGATGACGCCCTGGTGGGAGATGCCAGCGCGGTGCCGAGCCTGGGCATCCGGACGGACTTGCCGTTCAAGGAAGCCAAGGGCCAGCTCGTCGAGAAGTTCGAGCGCGAGTACATCGAAGATCTGATGCGCCGCCACAAGATGAACCTGTCAGCGGCGGCGCGCGAGGCCCAGATCGATCGCAAGCACCTGCGCGAGCTCATCCGCAAGTACGGCTTTGATCCGCGGCAAGGCGAAGGCGACGACGACAGCGGCGACTAGCTCGGCGACGTTCAGGCGACGTTGGGCGACGCTCGGCGACGCTCGGTCTACGTTCAGGCGACGCTTGGTCGACGCTCAGTCGACGTTTGGTCGACGCTCAGTCGACCCGGACGCGGGTGGAGCGGCTGGTGTCCTTCACCATCACCCGGAACTGCCGCCGCGCCTCGGTCACCAGATCGTAGATCTCGACCACGCGCTCGCCGCGCTCGACCTCGAGCCGCTCGCTCGGGCACAACGAGCCGGTCGGCTTGCCGTCGATGTAGATGTAATAGCGCTCCTTGACCTTGCAGCGGACCTTGATGCCCGCCGGACCACCAAGCGGCGTGATCTCCTTGAGCACGACCTTGTAGGTCCCGGACTTGTCGACCTCCAGCGTGGACAGCTCGTGGCCGGCGAGGAACAGCACCGCTGAGTGGCGATCTGGCGGGCCTGGCAAGCGCAGCGGCGTGACGCCCTGATCTGCGCCGTCGATGTACACCCGCGCCCCCGCCGGCGTGCTCTCGATGGCGAGTCCTTCGCCGTCGGCGTGGACGGCGCCAGCGACGGGCGGCGCCGCGGTCGTGGGCAGCGCGGCGTCTGCGATGGCGGTGGGGGGCTGCGCGTCGACGGGCGCGGCGCCGGTGGCGACGACGGCGGCGTCGACGGGGGATCGGCTGGCGATGGCGCCTCCGTCTTGCCCGACCGGCAGGCGGGCATCCGGGGACGCCTCGGCCACCGCGGCGTCGCCGGCGCGCGTGGCGGGCAGCGCGAGCGTGCCGCGCTTGCTTGAAAAGCCGCCAAAGAACACGGCGTATGCACCGGCGCCAGAAGCGGCGATGATGATGACGCCGATGAGCAGCCACAGCCAGCGTGCCCGCGAACCGCCGAGCGATTCGGTGGCGGTGGGGGAGCCAAACGGGCTGCTTATCAACGAGCCGCCAGGCGGCGGCGCTTGTGGATACGGCGGCGGGCTAGACATCGGCGCGGTGGTGCGCACTGGCGCGCCCAGCCCGAAGGCGCCCGCGGGCATGGGCGACTGAGACGGCCGCGTCGGGGGCACGCTGGGCATGGCCAGGGGCGCCGGGCGCACGGCTGGATCCGACGACGGCCACGGCCGCGACTCGACCTCGATCTGAGGAGCGACCTCGACGGTCGGGGCCGCGGCTGGACCAAGATCGGCCGCGCTTGGGCGCCTGGGCACGGACTCCGGGAACACGGTGGACACCGAGGCGACCGGCGCCCACGGGTCCGGATCTTGTGGCCCGCCTGCGTAGGGCGCCACGCTCGCCATGGCGTCAAACGAGCCGGGCGCCGGCACCTGGCGAACCGGCGGCTCGGCGGGCGCCAGCAGCTCGGCGAGATCCAGCCGGGGCGCGGGGCTGGTGCGATGCGCCGCCGACATGAGGGAGACGTTCAACACTTCGCTGACCCGGGTGGGCTGCTCGAAGGTCTCCATGGCCTCATCCCAGGCGCTGACCAGCGCGCCCACCCGTGCGGTGGTCACCTCGACGTCGGGCGACTCGCCAGAGGAGCCTGCGCGCGTCTCCGAAAGCTGCGGCAGGCTGCGACGCTCCACCGGCAGCTCCTGCGCGCGCGGCTCGGCTTGGCTCGTGGAGCGCGAGGGGATCACCGTGGCAAACGACGCTGGGCGAGCGTACTCGCGCCCGCCTGCTTGCCCAGGGGGCGGACTGGAGGCGAAAGGCCCGGCGCCGGTGATGGACGGCAGCGGTCCAGAGCGAGGCGGCGCTCCCAGCGGCACTGACGGAGGAGGCGCGCCAAGCGCCCCAGGCTGGCCAGCGGGCGGCCGCGGCGGCGCGCCCAGCGGCACCGACGGCGGCGGCGCGCCCAGCGGCCGCGGCGGCGCGCCCAGCGGCACCGACGGCGGCGGCGCGCCCAGCGCGGCAGGCTGGCCAGCGGGCGGCCGCGGCGGCGCGCCCAGCGGCACCGACGGCGGCGGCGCTCCAAGCGGGCGCGGCGGCGGCCGCGGAGGCGGAGTGGCCGCCGCTGGCGCGGCCACGGGCCCAGAAGGGGACGGTGGCATCGGCCGCGGGGTGGCCCCCGAGGAGAAGCCGCGCAACGTGGCAGCGATCATCGGGGCATCGGTGACGCGATGCCCGCGCGAAGGGGTCTCCAGCACGGCGGCGACGGCGCCGCCCTCCTGATCCTGCGGATCATCCGAGGTGTCATCCTGGCGGTGTCGCGGCATCGGCCGCGAATCCGCCGGATCTTCATCAAAGGCGTCCTCGCGCAGAAACTCCGCGGTGTCGAGCCGGTCGTGATCCTGCAGCGACGACAGCGTGGAGATCACCTCCGGCCCCAGCACGGTGGGCGGGCGCGGCGGCACGGGCGGGGGGCCCACCTCGGCGACAGCGGGGCTACCGCCAGGCAGGGACACCACCCCGGAGAGCCCTCCTTCATGGAGCGACGCGAGATGCGCGAGCACCGCGTTGACGCGCTCCGAGACGTCCAGCCGGGAGCCGCGCACGGGCGTGGTGCGCAGCGTGGCCTCCAGCGCATCGGCGAGCGCGCGGGCGTCGGGGAAGCGCTCGAACGGGGCGCGCGCCAGACAGCGCTGCAGGACCCGCACGATGGAGCCAGGCAACGAAGGATCGTTGACCCGCCCCGACAGCACCGCCTGCTGCACGTCCAGCGGCGTCTCGCCGCGAAACGCCGGGGAGCCCGTGACCATCTCGATGCCGATGGCGCCGAGCGCGAACACATCGGTGGCGGCGGAGGTGGGCTCGCCGACGAGCTGCTCCGGCGCGAGGTACGCCACGCGGTGGGAGAGCCGCGGATCCTCCGCCGGCCGGGGCGGCATGCACGCGGCCAGGATGCCGAAGTCCGTGACCTTGACCTCGCCGTCGACCGAGACCACCAGGTTCTGCGGGCAGAGCCCCAGGTGCAAGAGGCCGCGCCCATGGGCGTAGCCCACCGCGCGCGCCGCGCCAATGAGCAGGCCCAGCGCGCTGCCCGGGGGCAGCGGCGAACCCGAGATCCGGCACTCTGCCACCAGGCGGCCAACATCCAGGCCGGTGACCAGCTCGGTAGCGGTGAACGTCTGCCCCTGCGTCACCGTGAGCTCAGCCAGGCGCGCGATGCGCGGGTGCTCGAGGCTGCTGTAGGAACGCGCCGCAGCCGACAGCGCTTGCGCGCACGCAGGATCTGCGGTCAGCGAGGGCAACAGCCGCTTGAGCGCGAACAATCGATCCACGCCAACGACACCAAACACCTTGGCTCGGACCACCGATCCACAAGGTCCGGAACCAATGGGATCGAGGATTTGATATCTCCCTAGTCGATCCATTCAGTCGAGAAATCTTACACGGATCCTGCGCGGCGCGCGCCGGTGGCGCGCACTTTGGCCGAAGAGTTGCCCACCGCAGCAATCCCTGGCACCACGAATTTCATGGAGACGCCAAAGCCGCCGGCTCGATCCCAGCTCCGTCGCCCATCGACCCGCCCGTACGTCCGGCGCAAGAATGCGTCGACCGCCGAGCCGACCACCGACCCGACGGCCGCAGCGACGCTCGCCGCGACCACCGCCGCGATGGCCGCCGCGACGACCACCGACACAACCATCGACGCGACGATCGTCGCGCCCCACGCGCCGATCGCCTCGACCGGCGTCGCGCCGGCCAAGCCGAGGAGCAAGGCAAAGGCCGCGGCGAACCCCTCGGCTCCGGCCGCCGCCACGCCAGGCCCGCTCTCCACCGACGGCTCGCGCCCGGTGGCCGCGCCGGCCGCCGCCGCGCCGCAGGTGAGCGCCGTCGCTGTCGTCGACGAGGCGCCCTCCCCTACGAGCGAAGACCTGCTGGTCCTGCCCTCGCCGCGGCTGCTCCCGGCTGGGGCGCCAGCGGCGCCGGCGCCCGCGCCAGGCCGCGTCCCTGCCGGAGATTCTCGGTCCTTGCGGCGCGGCGCGCTGTTTGCGCTGGTGTATCGCATGCACTGCTTCGTGGTGACCCGCCATGGCCACGTGGGCCAGCAAGGCCACTGGAGCGCGGTGCAATACCCCACTCCCGCGGCGGCCAGCCATGCCTATGCTCGGAGCTGTTCGCACTGGGTTTCCGAAGGGTTTTCAGACTATCGTGGATGAGCCCATGAGCTCCGGCAACGGCCGAAAAGCCATCTCCGCAAGTCTCCGTCGATCGTCCTGGCTGGTGCGCTGGGCGCTCGAGGCGCCTTCGCGCTGGCTGGGCAAGAAGAGCAGCGTGGGTCAGGACCTGGCCGGCGGCGCAGATGGACTGTCGTACCTTCGCAACCTGGCGCGCGGCAATCGCATCCGCCGCGAGGCCAACTTCGAGAAGATCACCGACAACCAGGTCCCGCTCTTGCTCATCCACGGCTTCTTGGGCACCCGCGGCTCCATGTACCCGCTGGAGCGGCGCCTCCTCAGCGAGGGCTTCATCGTGGTGTCCTTCAATATCGGAGCGCTCAACGTCCGCGACATTCGCCGCTCCGCGTTCATGATCCACCGCAAGATCGATCGGATCCTATCGGAGACCCCGTCCACCAAGATCGACATCCTGGCCCACTCGATGGGCGGCCTGATCGGCCTCTACTACGTCAAGAAGCTGGGCGGCGCGGCGCGCGTGCGCCGGCTGGTCATGCTGGGAACCCCGGTCCACGGGACATGGGCCGCGCTGCTGGGCATCGCCACGCTCGGGCTGTGGTCCACCTCGTCGTGGCAGCTCTTGCCGCGCAGCCGCTTTCTCGACGAGCTGCACCAGGGCCAAGTGCCGCAAGGGGTGGAGATCCACACCATCGCCGCCGCGCGCGACTGGGTGGTGCCGCTGGAGACGACCCGGCTGCCCGGGGCCAACGCCATGACGGTGCCGCTCGGGCACTCGAGCCTGGTGGTCTCGGAAGAGGTGTACCAGCGGGTCATCGCGGTGCTGCGCGCCCCTGCAGACCCGGACGCTGACGGAGCCGCGACCATGGGCGCTGGCAACCTCGATCACGAAGGCTGAGGTGAGCCTGACGCGAGCCTGGCGCGAGCCTGGAGCAAGCCTGACGCGAGCTGGAGCAAGCCTGACGCGAGCCTGACGCGAGCTGGAAGCGAGCATGAGGCGAGGTGCCGCAGGCTGCGGGTCTTGATTGGCCCGACCCGCGGGCTTCGCTGGTCACAACCGCAACGCGCCTTACAGCCACCTACGTGAACCGAGCTGTGATCTGGGAGCAAACGGTTGGCCTCGCCCTGCCAACCTGGCAGCGTCGACCGGCGAGCCAGGAACTCACCTACCTGCAAAATCTCCAAAATCGCGCGGGTCGGTGGCCACGCAGTGGCCGGCACGACTTGCGCTCAAGCCCTTCCTGGCACTAGAATTTTTGCGTTGTTGCAGGCTCCTTTGGCAACGCGACCGCCGCAAGATTCATGAGTGACCGTCCCCGCTTCGCGCTGCGTTTCATCTCTGGAAAATACCAGGGTGGAGAGTTTCCGCTGCGCATGAACCGAGAGATCGTGATTGGCCGCTCCAGCGACCTGGACATGGTGCTGGTCGAGGACATGGTCTCCCGCCGTCACGCCAAGATCAGCTCCAGTGACGCGGATGTGTACATCCAAGATCTGGGCTCCACCAACGGCACGTTCGTCAACGGCGAGAAGATCGCCGGGCGCTCGCGGCTGAGCGAGGGCGATCGCATCCTCGTGGGCACCTCCATCATCAAGGTGGTGGCGGTGGATGGCGCGCTGGCCAACCAGAGCGAGGCCGAGGCGCGCAGGCGGCTGGAGGCCGGAGCGCAGCAGCGTCAGCAGACGCAGGGCCGACCGATGTCCGGCGTGATCGAAGAGATCCCGCTGCCGGACTTGCTGCAGCTCCTCTCCACGAGCCGCAAGTCGGGCGTGCTGTCCATCAACAACGGCGTCAGCATCGGCAAGATCTACATCCGCAAGGGCCAGATCTACTTCGCCGCGATCAACGACGACTTCACGCTGTCGCCGCAGAAGGCGATCTACCGCATGCTCACCTGGGCCACCGGCACGTTCGAGCTGGAGCCCTCGGTGGAGCTGCAGGTGATGGAAGAGGTCACCGAGTCCACCGAGGCGCTGCTCATGGAGGGCGTGCGCCAGCTCGATGAGTTCCGCCACATGCAGAGCCAGCTACCGCCGCTGAGCTCCGCGCTCGCCGTGCCCACGCCGCTGGCCGGCAAGCTGCGAGAGCTGACGCCGACGCAGCTCGACACCTTCCAGCTCGTGCTCGAGCACGGGCAGCTTCAGAAGGTGCTCGACAACTACCCCGGCACCGATCTGGACGCCGCGCAGAACTTGCTCGTGCTGATGCAGCGCGAGTTCGTCGTCGTCCCGTAGGCCTGCTCGCGCTGCGCGCGCTGAACTCAGGCAAGCTCGCGCTGCGTAGGCAAGCTCGCGCTGATCCCAGGCAAGCTCGCCCTGCTCGCAGGCAAGCTCGCCCTGCGCTCAGGCGACCTGCAGCGTGCGTGCAGGCTGCGGGGCGATGAGCCCGCTCGTGACCACCGCGCGGCCGCTGTGGCGCTGCTCGAGCTCCAGCATGCGCGCGCACAGCGCGTGCCGGGTGGCCACTGGCGCCGCGCACCTATCGACGAGGATCAACCCGCCGCCGGGCCGCACCACCCGCGTCCACTCGGCGAGCCAGCGACCGGGCTCCGGCGACGTCATCGCGCCAACGCCGATGAGGACCGCGAGCGCGCCCGCCTCGAGCGGCAGCTCCAGCGGGCTCTCCGCCACCAGCACGCCCTCGAGCTTGCGCGCGCCCCGAGCCTTCGCCGGCGCCGCCACCCGCAGAGCATACGCAGGCGCGCGACCGGCGGCGCGCCGCTTTCCGATCGCCCCGAGGGCGCGGCCGAGCGCCACGTCCCCGACCACCGCCACGAGCGGCGAGCCCTGGCCGTCAGCGGACGGCGTCAGGCGGCACAGCGCCGGATGCTCGAGCCCCGGCGCGGCCGACAAGAAGCCGTCCAGCGTGTCGTGGACCAGCTCGGCCACCGCGTCGCGAAACAAGCCAGCGAGCATGGGCCCAAGGGTCGCACGGCCAGCCAGGATCCGCCAAGCCATCGCGCCGCCGCTCGACGACCGCGGACGCTCACCGCAGGTATTCGCAGCGCGGCGACTGGATGTGGGGGGTGATGACCTGCAGGTTCCACAGCTCGGAGAGCACGGTGCGGAAGTTGCGATACGACACCACGAAGAAGTCCATCTTCTGCCGCTTGATCCCGCCGCCGGTGTCGTCGGCGCGCACGCAACCGTCATGCACCGAGCCGTCGGGCAGCAGCAGGCCATCGAACTCGGGGATGTACAGCGGCTCGCCGATGGGCACCACCGCCTGATCCACCGCCACCGAGACGAAGGGCACGAGCGGCCGCCTGCGCGAGCCGCGCCCAAAGGGGTACAGGTGATGGTCCAGCTCCTCGAAACAGGTGCCATAGCCAAAGGCGCAGGCGCCGGCGTAGTTGATGACGCGGCCATCGGACATCAGGCCGGTGCCCTCCATGCGCAGCGCCCAGGCGAAGCGCTCGGCCACCGAGCCCAGGTAGAAGCCGCGGGGAGTGTAGAGCTCCACCTCGTCGAGCGGGCGGTACTCCACCTCCTCGGGGTCGTCGTGATCTTCCTCGCGCGCCAGCCAGTAGAAGCGCAAGGCCCACTCCTCCACGCCGGCGAGCGGATACCCGCAGCACAGCTTGTTCTTGCCCGGCCCGCTGGCGCGGCGCTGGATCGGGACATCTTCCTTGCGCATCTTGCTGGTGTCAGCGGCCGCGAACGAGGCGGCGCCAAGCGACGCGGCGGCCACCGCCACCGCCACCACCACCGCCAACGCGGAAGGAGCGCGGCGCAGTTTCAGGGGACAAAGCACGGTCAACACGGCGGCCCAAGCCTAGCACTCCTGCGTCAGTCCACCATCGCCTGCGACCGTCGCGGCGCGGACACCTCGCGACGTACGTCCGGTGCTCGCTCCTCGTGTGGAACCACCACCCTCGTCGCTGCGCTCCGGGCGTGCGCCGCGATCTGCCTCCCGCCGCTTGGTCTCGCTCGACGTTGGACGCAGTAGTGCCTCCGGGCCGCGCGCGCAGGGCCGGCGATGGTTCTGCAGGGCACCAGGGCCTGGCGGCGGGAAGTGCCGCCGCGACGTTCGCGACGCCGGCTCGGCTGCGGTACACCTGCGAGCATGTGGCTCTTGCGTCTGGACGCGGCCGGCGCGCAACAGGATGGCGCCGACCTCGGGTGTGGTGCGAAAGCCGAGAGCTTGCGCGGCCTGCTCGCGGCCGGCCTGCCGGTGCCGCCTGGCTTCGTGGTCACCCACGCTGCGTTCCGCGCCGCGGTGGGCGAAGCCGCACTGCGCGTGGACGTGGACGCGCTTGGCCAGGCGCTGGAGCAGCTCGCCTCGGTGATCGAGGCCGCGGAGCTGCCGGCCGAGCTCGAGGAGCTGGTCACCCGCCAGGCCGCGGAGCTGGCCGGCGCGGCGGGGAGCGGCGGACTCCTGGCGGTGCGGTCGTCGATCTCGCTGGAGGACCGCGCCGCGGGCGCGGCCGCCGGCGTGTTCTCCTCGAAGGTGGCGGTGACGCCCAGCGAGGTGTGGCCAGCCATCCGCGCCGTGTGGGCGAGCGTCTGCACGCCGCTGGCGGCGGCCTATGCCCAGCAGCGAGCGCGCAGCGTGAGCCAGGGCCAGGCAAGCGCCGCCGCGCCGCTGCAGGTGGCGGTCATCGTGCAGCGCTACGCGCCTGGCCAGCGGATCACCGTGTACACGCGCCAGCCGGGGCAGCCAAGCTCGCCGCTCGCCGCGGCCGAGCGCGGCGCCGAGCTGGCCACCGTGCCGCGCTCGGTCGGTGAGCCCGCGGCGGACGCCTCGGCGAGGCCGCAGGCCTCGGAGCCCTGGGCCACCGCGGCGGTGGCGCTGGCGCTGCGGGCCGAGCGCGCGCTCGCGCTGCAGGCCACCGGCGCGGACGTCGAGCTCATCGAGGGCCCCGACGGCACGCTGGCGGTGGTGCAGGCGCGCCCCATCGTGAACCCAACGTTCACCGCCAAGCTCGCGCCGCCGCCCATCGTGACCGCGGCGCTGCTCGCCGATGGCCGGTGCTGGACCGCAGATCTGGCGCACAACCCCGACCCGCTGTCGCCAGCGCAGGCCGGCCTCGTCGAGCGCGTCGACCGCGAAGGCGCCAGCCCCTATGCGCTGCGGCTGTGCGCGGGGATATCTCTACGTCACGCCGCGCGCGCCGCAGGACAGCCCGGCCGCGCCGAACGCGGAGGCCGCGCCGAACGCGGAGGCCGCGCCAGACGCGGAGGCCGCGCCCAGGTCGGCGCAGGAGCTGCGCCAGCGCTTCGCCGCCATCGAGGCCCGCGCCGCCGCCGCGCTGGGGCCGCCCACGTCCGATGATCTGGCCGCCACGGTGGAGGCCTATGTCCGGCTGGTGCGCGTCTGGGCCCACGAGATGTCGCCGCTGGTGAGCGCGGCGCGCCGCGCCGCCGGGCCGGCGTTTGCCCCGCCTGGCGCGCGGCCAGCCGCGGTGGAGGCGCGCCTTTGGGCCTGCGCCCGCGGCGAGCTGAGCGAGCGCGACCTGCTCGCGCAAGTGGGCGAGCTGTCCGCCGCCTGGGACGTGGCAGCGCCCACGCTGGCGGAGACGCCTGGCCACCTGGCGGCGGCGGTGGAGCGGTTGCGCGCGCAGCAGCGCGTGGCGTCGCCGGCCCAGGCGCCCGCGCCACGGGCCGACACGGCGACCACAGCGCCCGCGTCGCCTGCGCGCGCTGCGCAGGCGGAGCTTGGCCAGGCCGCCGCAGACCTGGCGGAGCTCGATGATCACTGGTTCGCGCGGGCCCAAGCGCGCGTCCGTCGGGCGCTGGTGGCCGCCGGGGCGCGGCTGGAGCTGGGCGACGACATCTTCTGGATCCCGCTCGAGGACGCGGTCACCGCTGCGGCCGCTGGCGCGGTGAACGTGGATTCCGCGCGCGCGCAGGCCGGGGCAGCGCGAGCCGCGCACCGCCGGGCCAGCGCATGGCGGATGCCCGCGAGCGTTGGCTGCGGCGTGCCCGCCGCCAGCGCGCGCTGGCACGGCGTGGGCTGCGGCGGCGTGGTCCGCGGCCGGGTACGCCAGGTCTCGGAGCTGTGGCGGCTGTGGGATGGGACGTCGATGCTCCCGGCGGCGATGACGCCGGTGGTGGCGGTGGTCCCTGCGGTCACCCCGGCGCTCGCGGTGGCGCTGGTGGGTGCGGCGGCGATCGTCAGCGAGACCGGAGGCCTGCTGGATCACGGCGCCGCCATGGCGCGCGAGCTGGGCATCCCGTGCGTGGTCGGCTGCACCGACGCCATGTCCTTGCCACCCCACGCGCTGGTGGAGGTGGACGGCGAGGCGGGAGTGGTCCGCGTCTTGGACGAGAGCTAGCCAGCTCCAGCCGACGAAGCTGGCGACAGGCCTCGTATGGCGTTGATCGCGAAGGCGCCTGGCGCAGCACAGCTCAGCTCAGCACAGCACGACACGAGCGCAGGTGAGCCAGCGCGCGACGTTGCTCGCCGCACGGGCGCTGCTCGCAGCACGGACGTTGCTCACACGAGCGCGGGTGAGCCAGCGCGCGACGTTGCTCGCCGCACGGGCGCTGCTCGCAGCACGGGCGCTACGCGCGCTACTCCGTGCTGTCGTCGTCGTCGTCGAAGTCGTCGTCGTTGGGGTCCGTGTCGTCGGGTTCCCCTGGCTTGTCTTCTGGCAACGGGGTGCCGAGGCCGGCGTTGACTCGATCTCTCAAGTCTTTGCCGACCTTGAAGAAGGGTAGGCGCTTTTCAGCGACGTGGACGGTCTCCCCGGTCCGAGGGTTGCGACCCTCATATGCCCGGTACTTTCGAACAGTGAAGCTCCCAAAGCCGCGGATCTCGATGCCTTCGCCGCGTTCGAGTGCCTTCACCATCGAATCGAAGACGGTGTTCACGATCGCCTCCGCCTTACCAGCCGGGAGCTTCAGTGTATCGGAGAGCTTCTCGATCAACTCTGACTTGGTCACGGCTCGTAACTCCGCGTAACTAGTCATAAGGCTAAACGGGACCGACGACTTTACGCAAGCGTAACCTTGCGAAATCAATTCCGCCGTTCACCGGGCGGCGGCGGCAAAGCCGGCAGTTCTCGCTCGCCTTCTTTTGTAATCGCTCGATATGTAATGGGAAATTGGTACGTCTCGCAGCGATGCCGCGCGTAAAAATCGACGAGATCCCGCCACGTCAAATCGCCCTTTTGCAGCGCGCCGCGGACCGCCTGCGGCACGATCGAGGAGCAATTGGCCTGCATTTCGGGTCGATGCGCCCTGGCCCAGCGTGGCTCCAGCCCCACCGCGAGGGGGCTGACCTGGCGGACGTACCACGACGACAGCGGCGGCAACGCGATGGTCTCGACCGACAAGATCGTGAGCTCGAGGCCGGCGCGAACCGCACACTCGGTGCGCCGAACAGTTCCGCCGCGCGCGATCACCAGCGCGTTGATCACCAGCGGCGCTGACACATTACAGACACTTGACCCCAAGCTGGGTCGTGAGACCACGCGATACGCGACGTCGCTCGTGCCGGGGTTGTGGATGGAGAGCACCGCGGAGTTGCGATCGCCGCTCTCCAGCGTGAGCGTGAGGCCGGCCGCCGTCCAGGTCGGCGCACCGAAGGAGAGCACGTGCGAGCTGGCCTCCCGTTGATACGTAAACGGCTTGCCCAGCTCGGCGACCGTGGGCGCGGTCACGCCCGCGGCGCGCGCATCGGTCTGAAGGAAATTTCGCCACACCGCCGGAGAGGTAAGCGTGTCGTTGAGGAGTTGCTCGGCGGTCCCCGCGCCCGACACCTGAGGCATGGGCGGCCGTGGCGGCAGCGACGGGACCTGACTGAACCGCACCCGCGCGAGGACCACGGCCCCGCCGAGAGCGAGCCCAATCACCAGCAGGCGAAATCCACGGTCACGCACGAGGTTGGCAGATCGTACACCGAGCAGGGTCGGCCGGAGCGCGAAGGAGGAGAGTTGTGTACGACCGTGCCGCGAAGCGTAGGAAGATCTCTGCCACGGAACCCACTTTTTTCCCGGCTCCGTCAGCCAGGGTGGAATGACTACATGCACCTTCTACCGAGCGCGCGAGCGCGTCGCTTCCTGCACCTCTCGTGCGGCGGTAACTGCCTTCGATATCTGGTCATCTTCCTCGCGACAGCAAAAACGTTGACGGACCGATCGGTCGGGCCCTTAATGAAGGCCATGCGCCCAGGAGCCAACATGCGCCGGTTCTCGAAGGTCGCCGCGACCTGGACCCTTGCGGTCCTGGCCGTCACGCTGCTCACCACCCCCGCGGGCGCAGAGCGCGTGGCGACGCGAGCCCCGGCGCCCGCCGCCGAGCGCTCGCCGAGCCCAGCCGATCGCGTGCAGCAGCTCGGCGAGCTGCTGGCGCGCCCCTCCTCCAACGAGAAGACCAAGCTCAGCGCCATCGCGGCGCTGGCCCGGCTGGGCGACCGCCAGGCCGTTCGTCCGCTGGTGACCGCGCTGGCGGACCCGAGCCCCACCGTGCGCGCGCTGGCCGCGGCGGCGCTTGGCAAGCTGGAGCAGAAGTCGGCGCTGGCGCCGCTGCGCCAGGCCACCGGCGACGAGGTGGAGACGGTGCGCGCTCGTGCGCGCGAGGCGATCCGCGCCATCATCAAGGCCAACGGCCTCTCCGAGGAGAGCGCGGAGGTCCGCGCCGCCGCAGAGAGCAAGGCCGGCTTTGGCCGAGACGCCCGCGCCACCGAGCACAACCCCGATCTCTACGTGGTGGTGAAGTCGTGCAACGACGACTCGCCGGGCCGCGCCGACAAGAAGACGCGCACCACGCACGCCGAGCTCCTGCGCGCCGCCATGACCGGCGGGCTCGCCGCTGCGCCGCTGGTCACCGCCACCGCCGCGGTGGCCAGGCGCCTGAGCCTGCAGCCGCGCGCGGTGGACGCCTCGGTGGTGAAGATGTCCTTGCGCGCCAAGGGCAACATGCTCGAGGTGGAGACCGAGCTGCGCCTGGTCATCTCCGACGACTCCGGCAAGATGCTCTCGATGTTGACCGGCGGCGCCAAGGTCACGGTGCCGCGCAAGGGGTTCAACTGGAGCTACCTGCCGCAGCTCCGCAAGGACGCCATCGACAACGCGGTGCGCGGGCTCCTGGGCAAGCTGCTCGTCCACCTGCGCACCACGGTCGCGGCGTAGCCGCGCACCTGCCGGCGAGAGCGGAGGTCGCCGTGACGAGGAACGTGACCTGGACATCACGTGCAAGCAGCTCTGCGCCGGGCGCCTTGTCTTTGCCAGCGCCGCGGCTACGCTAGCCTGCGATGAAGCCCACGCGCCGAGCTGCCGCGGCCCCGGCCCGCTTGGCGCATGGCTGCCTGGCCGCGCTCCTCTCGCTCTGCTGCGCCGAGGCGGCCCGCGCCGATGACGCGCGCGCCCCCGAGGCCAAGCCAGCGGCCCCGGCGCCCGCGCCGCAGGTCACCAGACCGCCGGAGCTGCTGCAGGCCGCGGCGCCGGACTACCCGCCGGCGGCGCTGGCCGCTGGCAAGCAGGCGGTGGTCAAGATCAAGCTCCACCTCGACGAGGTCGGCGTGGTCACCAAGGTCGACGTGCTGGAGCCGGTGGGCGACGGCTTCGACGAAGCCGCGGTGGCCGCCGCCATGCAGTACGTGTTCTCCCCCGCCGAGATCGACGGCAAGCCGGCCGCCATCGCGGTGGAGACCGCCATCAACTTCGTGATCGAAGAGGCGCCAGAGCCAGAGCCTGAGCCGGACTTCTCCGGCGGCAACCAGGTGAGCGATGGCCCGCCCAACCACGCGGGGCGCATGAGCGCGCCCATCACGTTGCAGGGCGAAGTGGTGGAGCGCGGCACGCGCAGCAAGCAAGCCGGGGTGACCGTGTCCATCGCCGAGCTTGGGCTCGACGCGGTGACCGGCGAGCGCGGCGACTTCTACTTTCACGGCGTGCCGCCTGGCACCTACCGCGTGATCGCCGTCGGCGACCGCTTCGATCGCCTGGAGCGCCCCATCGAGCTGATCAAGGGCGAGCAGCTCGAGATCCGGCTGTGGGCGAGGCCGCGCGGCGGCAACCCGTACGAGACCGTGGTGGAGGGCGCGCGCGAGGTGCTGGAGGTCACCCGTCGGACCCTGCGGCGGCAACAGCTCACCTCCGTGCCCGGCACCTTCGGCGATCCGATCCGGGTCATCCAGTCGCTGCCCGGGGTGGCGCGCACGCCCTTTGGCCTGGGCCTCTTGCTCATCCGGGGCTCCAACCCGGACGACACCGGCGTGTTCATCGATGGCCACGAGGTGCCGCTCTTGTTCCACTTCCTGGGCGGACCCTCGATCATCAACGCCGAGATGATCGAGTCGATCGATCTGTACCCCGGCGGCTTCCCCGGGCGCTTTGGTCGTCACCACGGCGGCGTGGTGGCCATCGAGACGCGCCCGGCCGCCACCGACGGGGTACACGGCTCGGCGGACGTGGACTTCCTCGACTCTGGCGGCTACCTGCGCGCGCCGCTGGGCAAGCGGGTGATGCTCTCGGTGGCCGGGCGGCGCTCCTACATCGACGTGTTCTTGCCGCTGGTCTTGCCGGACAACGGCCAGGTGGTGGTGCCGGTGTACTACGACTACCAGGCGCGCCTGGACGTGGACCTCCGCAGCGAGGGCAAGCTCAGCGTCACGCTGTTGGGCTCTGCCGATACGCTCGACGTGCTCAGCGATGACCCGGACGACGAGGAGTCGCTGAACCTCAACAGCGCGATCCGCTTCTTTCGCTTGATCGGCACCTACCGGCGGCCGATCAGCCGCACCCTCTCGCTGTCGATGAGCCCGGCCTATGGCCGCGACAGCGTGAGCTTCGCGGGCGGCCAGGCCGAGGCCGCCGGCCCGTTCACCAGCGTGGACATCAGCCAGACCGCGCTGTCGTATCGCGCGCGGGTCAGCGGCAAGCTCGGCGGCGCGGGCCTGGCGGGGCGCCTGACGCTCGACACCGGCCTTGACCTGCTGTCGCGGGTGACCTCGTACGAGGCGCTGGTGCCGATCAACGACGACGTCCGCAACGGCAACGACATCGACACGCCTCCCGAGCTGACCTTGCGCGGCACCGAGGAGCTCGCGGTGGGCGCGTACGTCGATCTGGGCATCGACGTGACGTCGCGCCTGCGGGTGGTGCCGAGCCTGCGCCTCGATGCCTACAACCTCGACGGCAACTTTCGCTCGTCGTTCGACCCGCGGCTGTCGGCGCGCTATCAGCTCGGCCAGGGCTGGACCGGCAAGGCCTACCTGGGCCTGTTCCATCAGCCGCCGCAGCCCGAGGCGTTCGATCCGCAGTTTGGCACGCCCTCCATCGAGCAGGAGCTGGGCACCCACTACGGCGTCGGCGCCGAGTGGAAGCCGGACAAGCTGTGGTCCTTCGACGGCGAGTTCTACTACATCGATCGCGACAACCTGGTGATCTTCGAGGGCGACCGCGTCCAGAACGAGGACGGCACCTTCACACAGATAAACTTCAGCAACGACAGCTACCGCCGCGCCTATGGCTTCGAGGTCCTGCTCCGGCGCGAGGTCAGCGAGCGCGCCTACGGCTGGCTGTCCTATACCTTCGCCAAGTCCACCCAGCAGCGCGGCGACGGCCCCACCACCGCCACCAACTTTGATCAGCCGCACACCTTGAACGCGGTCGCGAGCTGGAAGCCGGGCGCGGGCTTCGAGCTGGGCCTGCGCTTCCGCCTGACCAGCGGCCGGCCCGAGACCCCGGTGACCGGCGCCAACTTCGACGCGGACGCCGGCCGCTACAACCCGGTGCGCACCGACATCCGCTCGCGCCGCACCCCGGCCTTCCACCAGCTCGACGTCCGCGCCGAGCGGACGTGGCTCTTCCACACCTGGAGCATCGGCCTGTACCTCGATGTCCAGAACCTCTACAACAGCCAGAACGTGGAGGCCACGCGGTACGACTATCGCTTCCGCGACTCGGCGCGCGTGACCAGCGTCCCGTTTTTGCCCACGCTGGGAGTGAGGGGCCAATGGTGAAGGCTCGATATCCTGTGCTCTGCCTAGGAGGGGCGACGATCGCGCTCTTCGCGGCGTGTGATCCGGGCTTCCAGAACCCCACCGAGGTCCTCGACCTGCGCCCGCTCGCCGTGGTGGCAGAGCCGCCCGAGCAGGTGCTGGACATCGACCCGATGCGGCTGCCCAGCCCGCAGGACCTGCTGGCGCTGCTGCGCCCGGTCGACATCTGCGGCCTGACCGGCGATCCGCTGCATCGCGAGGTGCGCTGGAGCTTCACGGTCTGCGTCGAGGACGTCGATGTCCGCTGCGACGAGACCCGGCCCAAGCTGCTGCTCGCGGCGGGCACCACGCCGGACCCCGAGCAGACCGTGCCGCGGCCCTCCATGTGTACGCGCCTGGAGCCCACGCTGCCGTTGCTGCTGGTCTTGCAGAGCGCGATCGAGGCAGATCCGCTGGCCGGGTTCTCCGGCATCGACCTCCTGGTGGAGTGGAAGCTGGAGGCCGACGGCGAGCCCGAGCTCTACGCCGGCAAGCGCATCCGCTTCGCCGCGCGGGTGCCTGCCACCCGCACCGCCAACCGCAACCCGAGCCTGACCGGGCTGACCGCGCGGGTGGGCGATGGTGACGAAGTGCCCCTGCAGCAAGGCCGCTGCGTGGATCAGGCCGCGCCGCTCACGGTGCGCGCGGGGGAGCGCGTGGCCATCACCCCGGTGGAGCCCGCGGGCCTGCGTGAGGCCTACGTGGTGCCCACGTTCGAAGGCGAGATCCGGCAGTTCACCGAGACCATCGAGTACTCCTGGTACACCTCCGGCGGCACGTTCTCGTCGCAGGGGTCCGGCGGCAAGCGCGACGTGTTTGGCAACCTGCCCGGCGTGGACAACACCTTCCGCGCGCCGGAGCCCAAGCGCGTCACCGAGCCGGTGGACGCCGCGGTGTGGATCGTCCAGCGCGACGAGCGGCTGGGCGAGGCCTTCTACGAGAGCTGTATCCGGGTGACGCCGTAGCGCTGCGCCATCGCTGCGCCGTCGCTGCGCCGTCGCTGCAACATCGCTGCGCCGGCGCTGCGCCATCGCGCCGTCGCTGCTGCAGTGACCAGCAGCGACGGTAGCCCGCGCGGCGCGGCGGCAGGCCAGCTCAGGTCACCGGCGCGATGGGCAGCTTGCGCACCGGCTGGCCGGTGAGCGCCAGGAGCGCGTTGCACACCGCCGGCGCCACCACCGGCGTGGACGGCTCGCCGATGCCGCCGGGCTCCGCCTTGCTGTTGAGGATCACCACCTCGATGTCGGGGCACTGCGGCAGGCGGAGCGCCGGGTACTGGGCGAAGGAGGCGGTGGTGATGGCGCCGCCGGCCACGTCGATCTTGCCGTAGAGCGCGGCAGACAGGCCATAGATGAGGCCGCTCTCCATCTGCGCGGCGACGGTGTTGGGGTTGACCACGCGGCCTGCGTCCACCACGCACCAGAGCTTGTGGACCCGCGGTTCACGGCTCGCCGGTGCCGCTGACGCCGCTGACGCCGGTGACGCCGGTGCCCCCGGTGCCCCTGCCCCCGGTGCCCCTGGTGCCCCTGGTGCCCCGGCCGCCGCTGCTGCCAGCGACACCTCCGCCACCACCGCCACGTAGGAACCGAAGGACTCATGCACCGCCACGCCCAAGGCGTGGCCCTCCGCCACCGGCTTGCCCCAGCCCGAGAGCCTGGCGACCTCGTCGAGCACGCGGCGGTGGCGCATCCCGTCGGGGAGCATCTTCTGCCGGTACTGCAGCGGATCCTGGCCGGCGGCGCGCGCCAGCTCGTCGACGAAGCACTCCACCATCCACGCGTTCTGCGAGCTGCCCACCGAGCGCCAGAACCAGGTCGACAGCGGCAGCTTGGGGTTGGCCCAGGTCACCAGCAGCGGGAACGCCTGGTTCGCCGGCTTGCCGTGCCACCCGTTGGGCGGCGCCGAGTACGGCAAGTTGACCACGCCCTCCACCGAGCTCTGATCCACGCCGTCGACCAGGCCGTTCATCTGCTCGAGGATCGAGGGCGAGGCGATGCGGTGGACCCACGCGCTGGGGAAGCCGCGCGCGTCGAGCGCGGCCTCGATGGTCGCCATCGCGGCAGGGCGGTAGAAGCCGGCGCGCAGATCATCCTCGCGGGTCCACACGAGCTGCACGGGCGCGGCCACGTGCTTGGCGACCTGCGCCGCCTCCTTCACGAAGTCCGCCTGCGAGCGCCGGCCAAAGCCGCCGCCGAGGAACGTGGTGATGATCTCCACGTTCTCCGGCGCCAGGCCGAGCGCCTCGGCCACCGTGCTCTGCGCGCGCGTCGGCCCTTGCGTGCCGGTCCACACCTTGCACTTCCCATCGCTGAGATGCACCGTGCAGTTGAGCGGCTCCATGGTGGCGTGCGCCAGGTACGGCGCCTCGTAGGTGGCGACCACGCGCCGCTTGGACCTGGCCAGCGTGGCCTCGGCCTTACCTTGCGCCTTGGCGATGGCCGGCGCCGCGCCTGCGGTCTTGCTCGGGCGCAGCGCCGCGGCCAGCGTCTCGGTGATGCCCGCGGTGGAGAGCTGCGGGTGCGTCCCCGGCGTCCACTGCACGGTGAGCGCGTCCCGGCCGCGCAGCGCCGCCCAGGTGTTCGCGGCGATCACCGCCACCCCCGCTGGCACCTGCACCACCTGCTCCACGCCGGGCACGGCCAGCGCCTTGGCCGCGTCGAACGAGGCGACGCTGCTCCCCAGCGCGGGCGGCCGCGCCACCACCGCGAACTTCATCCCGGGGACGCGGACGTCGAGGCCATAGACCGCCTGGCCGGTGATCTTGGCCGGCGCGTCCAGCCGCGCGATGGACTTGCCGACGAGCCGGTAGGTCGTGGGGTCCTTGAGCGTGGGCTCCGCTGGCGGCTGCAGCCGGGCCGCCGCGGCGACCAGCGTGCCGTACGGCAGCTTGCGCCCGCTGGCGGCATGCACCACCAGGCACGGCTCGGTGGTCAGCTCGCTGGCCGGCACGCCGAGCCGCTCGGCGGCGGCGGCGATCAACATGGCGCGCGCCGCGGCGCCGGCCTTCTTCATGGGCTCCCAGCCCTGGCGAATGCTGGACGAGCCACCGGTGCCTTGCCGGCCGTAGCGCCTGGCGTCACACGGCGCGTGCTCGGCGGAGACCTTGCTCCAGTCCGCGTCCAGCTCCTCGGCCAAGATCATCGCCAGCGCGGTCAGGATGCCCTGCCCCATCTCCGACTCCGCGATGCGCAGCGTGACGTGATCTGCGTGGTCGATGTGAATCCACGCGTTGAGCTCTGCCGCCGCGCCTGCCGGGGGCGGCCGGACGTCCGCGGCAGGCTCGGCCGCGCCCGGGCTGGCCGCGCCGGGGCTCGGGTCCTTGCCCTTGCATGACACCGCGAGCAAGAGGCCGCCGGTGGCCGAGGCGCTGACGCTCAAGAACGTGCGCCGAGAGATGTCAGCAGACCGCCCGCGCGCCTGTGAGCCCGCGCTGCGCCCGGCGATCAGCTCCTTGTACAGGTCGCGCGCGCTCACTTCGCGCCGTCCTGTGCGCGGGCCGGCGCCAGCGCGCCGCCAGCGGCGACGCGCGCGATCGCCTTGCGGATGCGCGGATAGGTGCCGCAGCGGCAGAGGTTGCCCATCAAGGCTTCGTCGATCTGCGCCTCGGTGGGAGCCGGGTGCTGCGCCAGCAGCGCCGCCGCGCTCATGAGCTGACCGGGCTGACAGTACCCGCACTGCGCCACGTCCTCGGCGAGCCAGGCCTCTTGCAGCACGTGGAGCTTGGCCGCGCCCAGGCCCTCGATGGTGGTGACGGGCTGCGCGCCCACCGCGCTGATCGGCGTCTGGCACGCGAACACCGGCGCGCCACCGACATGCACGGTACAGGCTCGGCACTGCGCGACCCCGCATCCGTACTTGGTGCCGGTGAGGCCGAGCAGATCGCGCAGCACCCACAGCAAAGGCATCTCCGGGGGCGCCTCCACCGTACGTGCAATTCCATTGACCGTGAGCTGGATGGACATGGGCGGCGCTAGCTTAGCAGGGCCGCGGCCCCTCGGGCGCGCGAGCCGCAGCGCCAGCCGCGAAGCCGGCCGCAGCGCAGGACGCGAAGCCGGGCTACTCCAGGCCGGGCACAGGAGACGAGGGCGTGAGCCAGATCGCCTCGCCATCCACCAGGTGCGAGACCTCCTCGGGCACGACCCGAGCCTCGTACATCAGATCATCGTTGGTGACCAGATCGCCGGGCTCGATGCGCTCACCGGCGGCCAGCATGGCGGCCAGATCGCGCAGCGCCAACGCCGCCTCGGTGGAGGTCTCGGAGGGCAGGCCGAGCAACATCACCTCCGGCCGGCCAAACTTGCGCATGCCGGCGGTCCACGCGGCCACGCTGCCGTCCGCCACCGTGTCGAACAAGAGCGAGATCTCCTGCATCAACTCGAAGGGCCGCTCGGGCGACAGCTCGCTGATATCCGGAGCCAGGTGGGCGCGCACGGCATGGACATCGATCACCACCTCGGCGCCCGGCTGCTCGCACGCGCACTTGGCGAGGGCCCAGGCCGCCTGCACGTGGCCCAGGTCATCTGGATCCTCCAGCTCCGAGGTGATGACATAGGCAAACTCGCAGTGCTTGACGCGCTCGGAGAGCTCGGAGCCCAGATCGTTGCTCAGCAGCTCGAGAAACGGCTCGATGAGGCCGGCCTGAAACCCCGCAGGATCGGGCTTGCGCTCGCGCACCGTCATGGCCGTCGCCTGCGCGCCCTCCCCTTCTGGCATGCCGTGATTCCTGCGCGACACCGGCAGCGGCTCCGGCAATCGCTGATGGGACAGGATGATCAGCGCAACGTGGGCTTGCCCCCCACCTGGAACGTAGCTGACGCGCGGCCATGCGGGAACCATGCGCCGATGGTGCCCTAGGTCCACAGGTTGCGCTATCGTTGGCCGCGTCCGTGTCAGCGCTGGCGATTGAAGTCCGAGGTCTGGAGAAGACGTACCGCACGCCGTTTCGCCGCCGCAAGGTGGAGGCGCTGCGCGGGGTGTCGTTCTCTGTGGAGCGTGGGAGGGTGTTTGGCTTCCTTGGTCCCAACGGCGCTGGCAAGACCACCACCATCCGCGTGCTGATGGGCCTCATCCGCCCGAGCGCCGGGAGCTGCCGCATCATGGGCCATGACTTGCCCAGCCAGGTGGCGCGTAGCCGGGTGGGGTTTCTGCCGGAGCAGCCCTACTTCTACGACTACCTCACCGTGAGCGAGCTGCTGGATCTGGCCGGCCGGCTCTTCGGGCTCGATCGCGCCACGCGCCGTCGTCGCGCCGACGAGCTCATCGCCAAGGTCGGGCTTGACCGCGCGCGCAGCCAGAGCTTGAAGAAGTACTCCAAGGGCATGCTGCAGCGCGCGGGCCTGGCGCAGGCACTGATGAACGATCCGGACGTGGTGGTGCTCGACGAGCCGACCAGCGGCCTCGATCCGGTGGGCCGCAAGGAGGTGCGCGAGCTCATCCTGGAGCTGCGCGACGCCGGCAAGACGGTGTTCTTCTCCTCTCACATCCTCAGCGACGTGGAGACCATCGCCGACGAGATCGCCATCGTGGCCCGCGGCCAGATCCAGTCCCAGGGCACGCCGCGCGAGCTGGTCGGGCAATCGCTGCAGGGCACGGAGATCGTGCTGCGGCTCGCCGCGGACGCGGCGAACAGCGACGCCGAGCGCAGCCTGGCCGCGCCCGCCAGGGCCGCGCGCCGCATCGCCGATGAGCTGACGGTCACGCTCGCCGCCGAGGACGACGTGGATGCGTACCTGGCGCTCGCCCACGGCCTGGGCGCCAAGGTGGTCTCGGTGGTGCCGCGGCACGAGACGCTGGAGGCGGTGTTCCTGCGCCAGATCGCGGGCGCTGACGCCTCGGGCTCGGCGCGCGAAGGGAGAGTATGACGGCGCAGCCCTCGGTAGCCGGGCCCGCGGCCAGCGTCGGCCGCATCTGGGCGGTCGCGCTCAACACCTTCCGGGAGGCCGCGCGCATCCGCGTGCTGTACGGCATCCTGGTGCTGGTGGTGGCGTCGAACCTGCTCGCGCTGGTGATGGGCGAGATGTCCATCCGCGAGGAGACGCGGGTGGCGCGAGACGTCGGCCTGGCCGGCATCTCGCTGTTCGGTTCGCTGACCGCGATCTTCCTCGGCGTGTTCTTGCTCTACAGCGAGGTGCAACGGAGGACCATCCACGCCATCGTCTCCAAGCCCATCGAGCGATGGGAGTTCGTGTTCGGCAAGTACCTGGGGATGGCGCTGGTCCTGTCCGTGCTGGTCGCGTTGTTTGGCCTGGCCATGGCGCTCTTGCTTGGCTCCCAGGGCGTGGCGCCGTCGCTGGCGGTGGCAAAGGCGCTGGTGCTGGCCTGGGCCGAAGTGCTCACGGTGGCGGCGATCGCGATCTTCTTCTCCTCCTTCTCCAGCCCGTTTCTGTCCGGGATCTTCGCGCTGGGCCTGTTCGCGCTGGGGCGCTTGACGCCGGACATCGAAGCGGCGGCGGCCACCGCCCAGGGCACGTGGATCCCCGCGGTGGCCACGGTGGCGCTCGAGCTGGTTCCGGATCTGCACCTGTTCTCGATCTCGGGGCGCATGCTCGACGGCGTGGCGGTCTCGGTGCATGGCGAGTTCGTGGGCTGGGGATATGTGGCGACGGCGCTGGGGTATGGCGCGCTGTGGATCCTGGGCCTTTTGGCGGCGTCCTCGCTGCTGTTCCAGCGCAGGGACTTCTCGTGAGCGCGGCGCGCGGTCGCTGGTCGCGGCACCTGGCCAAGGTCGCCACGGTGGGCCTCTTGCTGGCGGCGCTGGCCGCGGCGACGGGCAAGGTGTGGTGGGACGGCCAGCGCGCGCTGGCCGCGGGTGATGCGGCGGCCGCGCGCGATGACGCGGCGACCGCCATCGCGCAGTGGGCCAGCGCCGCGCGCGCCTACGTGCCCGGCGCCGCGCACGGCCCCGCTGCGCTGCGCCGGCTGCTCGCTGCCGGCGAGGCCGCCGAGGCCAGGCGAGATCTCGAGGTGGCGACGCGCTCGTATCGAGCCGCGCGCGCCGCCGCGCTGGACACCGCGTGGGCGACGACCCCGTTTGCCGACGAGCTCGCGCGAGCAGAGGCCGCGCTGCTGCGGCTAGGCGTGGTGCGCCCCGGCGGCGCCGCGGAAGGCCGCAGCGCGCCAGGCGCGCAGCCAGCCGCGCAGCTCGCGCCAGGCGCGCAGGCCGCTGCTGCGCAGCTGCGCTGCGCCCGCCGCGCAAGCGCAGCGCCTGGCGACGCGCGCGCGGAGCTGGGCCGCGGCCAGCCTGGGCGGCCTGCTGCTGGCGACGCTCGGCGTGCAGCTCCTGCGCCGCGGACCTCGCGCACCGCGCAGCCAGCGCAGCCGGCGCTCGGCGTGGGCGCTGCCCCAGGCCGTCGCCGCGGTGTTGCTCTTTGCGCTCGGCGCCGGCCTGTTCGCCGCCGGCCTGCACCACGTATGAGGAGCGGCGCGCCGCAGAGCGCCGCCCTGGTGGCGTGAGGGAGCGCGCGTGGCGCCGCTGTCCTGTGAACGCTGCGGCGCCTGCTGCGCCAACCTGCCCAGCAACGAGGCCGAGGGCTTCGTCGACTGGGTGGAGATCGAGGACACCGCCCCGCTGCTGCGCCGCCCCGACCTGGTGCGCAAGCTGGTCCGCCGTGATGCGGCGGGCGTGCCGCACCTGCGCCTGGTGACGAGCCCAGGGGCGCCGTCGGCCTGCGCCGCGCTGCGCGGCGCGCTGGGACGCCGCGTGAGCTGCTCGATCTATCACCTGCGCCCGCGGCCATGCCGCACGGTGCAGCCCGGGGACGGCTCTTGCCTGGAGGCGCGGCGGCAGCACGGGCTCGACGAGGCCTGACCAGGCCTGACGAGGCTCGACGAGGACGCCCCAGGACGCTGGAGCGACCGCCGGACGCTGCTAGCGCTTGGGTTTGCGCTTGGGATCGGCGGGCGCGCGAGGCGCGGCGGCGATCTTGCGCGGCCAGAAGCCCACCGCCAGCGCCGGCACCAGCGGGCCCAGGAGCGCTGCCCACAGCGGCTGCTTGAGCACACCCACCGCCAGCAGCGCCGCGATCACCACCAGCATGCCCACGCGCGCGCGCGCGTACTTGCGCGCCAACGCCGCCGGCAACACCACCATCAGGAAGTCGAGCGGCAGGAAGATGAGGCAGGACTCGTTGTAGCGCACGTACGACAGCGGGCTGATGACCGCCAGCGCCCAGAACGCCAGGCCAAGGAGCACCTGCGGCAAGAGCGTCACCGTCAGCGCGGTGCGCAAGAACCGCCCCCGCCACTGCGCCAGCACCACCGGCAAGCCGAGCGCCAGGAGGACCAGCGCCAGGAGCCCGCGGCCGCTCGGGCCATCCTCCAGCTCCGGCGGACCTCGCCGCTGATAGAGCACGCGCGGCTCGGCGCCCCAGAGCTGCTGCGCCGCCTGCCGCATGTACTGCGGCAGGAACATGCGCTCGTAGTAGGTGGGCTGCCGGTCGGTGACGCGCCCCATCGCCAGATCGGTGATGAGCAGCGGCAGGCGCATGCCGTAGAAGCCCTCGCGCGCCAGCGCGCGGATGGTGCGGTGGTCCGGCTCGCCGGTGGCCTTCTGCGCGCGGAGCTGGCCGCCGGTGGCGTCGTCGAGGATGTCGCGGACGCGGGTGGTGCAGTTGTCCCAGAAGTGATCGTAGGAGTAGTACTTGTTCTCCTCGAGGACATCGCGCTGCAGCTTGGCGATCACCTTCTGCTTCTGCTCCGCGGTCAGCGGCAGCGCCTGCGACCAGATCGTGCGGTCCGTGTAGCGGTAGATCGCCAGCATGTCCGCCGGCGAGTCGGCCCCGGCCCAGAAGCTGTTGGTGCCGCGGAAGAACCCCCAGCCCATCTGCAGCGGGCGACGGAAGTCACCGATGCCATAGTTGTAGCAAAGGTCGCGGCGAGGATCGGGGTGGCGGACGCACAGCACGATGTGGCCGTGCCGCTCCCAGATCAGGGAGCCGATGCCCATCGTCACCAGCTCGATCACCGGCCACTCGGCGGCGAGCCTCGCCCGCGCCTCCTGGTCCGCCGCGGAGGGCGCCGCGGCCACTGGCACGAAGGGAGCGTCGGCCCGCGCCGGCAGCGAGGCGCCAGCGAGCAAGGCAAGGACAGCGAGAGACGAGCGCACCACGGACATCGCGCGCAGCATACCGGAGGTTTTGGGACTCAGTAGGCTCCGCCATCGAGCTTGATGCGCTCGATCAGCGCGGCCAGCGCCGCGCGCGCCGGATCATCGGCCTCCACGATGCGCACGCCAAAGCCGGTGGGGAAGTGCTCAGCCTCGGCGCTGCCGGGGTCCACCACGCGGGCCACCACCGCCGTGCAGCGCACGGTCTGGTCAAAGCCAAACAGCTCCAGCGCCAAGGTGGAGCCCACGCGAAAGGGATAGGCGCGGCTCACCTTCGTGTAGAGGAACACGCCGTGCTCCGAGAGATCTCGCGTACGAAAGACTAGCTCGTGACCGTCGCCGCTGACCTTGACGAACGCATCCACAGAGACCCGCTCCGAGCGCCGAGGCGACTGCATGCGCCACCATACCTGCTCCAACCTTCTGATGACAAACGAGTTTCAATCGAACTACCGGGCCGAATGGGCCGCCCCGCGACCGGCGTCCTCGCCGAGGCGCGCCATGGAGTCCATATATGACGAGCGTCACAGTCCAGCCATTGCGCAGGCTTTGGCCACCTCGCCGGTGAGCGGTCCTTGGCCCAAGTGGAAGGTGGGCCAGCTCAACGTCTTCGCTCCCGGCGAAGGAAGCGGCGCGGCGAGCTGGCCACCGCCGGCAAGAGAGGGCAAGATCTACGCGAACTCACGAAGGCACGAATGGACGTTCGCTGCGAGAAGTGTTCGACCGAGTACGAGCTCGACGAAGCCCGCCTGAAACCAGGAGGGGTGACGGTCAAGTGTACGAACTGCGGTCATATGTTCAAGATCCGCAAGCGGGTCAGCGGCGGCGCCGAGCTGCCGTCGACCATGCTGGGCATGCCCAAGCCGCAGCCGCCCGCGCCTGCGCCAGCTCCCGCGGCCCCGGCGGCTCCCGTGGCCCTGGCGGCCAGCGCGCCGAGCGCCAGCAGCGCCGCCGCCGTCCGGAGCGCGGTGGAGGCAGCGGCGGAGCGCCAGTGGCTCATCCGCCTGGAGAACGGCGAGACCAGGAGCTGCCGCGAGCTTGCCACGCTGCAGCAGTGGATCATCGCCGGCGAGGTCACACGCGATGCGCTGATCTCGCGCTCCGGCAAGACCTGGAAGCTCCTCGGCGACATCGTCGAGCTGGGCACCTACTTCTCCATCGCCGACGAGGCCCGCAGCCAGCGCGCCAAGCGCGATTCGCTCAAGCAGCCCACCAAGAAGCCAGAGGACGCTCGCACCACGCTGGTGGGGGTGGGCGCGGTCGCGTCGGGCTCGATGGCGCTGGGAGATCTGGACGACATCGAAGACGCCACCGACAACGAGCCGACGGCCGCGCGCCGCATCGTCGGCGCCGGCACGCGCACCGCGCCCATGGCGACGGGCGCGGACGACGCGCACAGCCGCAGCACCGCGCCCCACCCGGCGACCGCAGAGCCGCGCCCGGCGTCGTCGAGCGCGCGGCTGGCGGCCAGCAGCGCGCAGCGACCGGCGAGCCTGCCCAGCACGCTGCCCGGCGCGGGCAGGCCGGCGCCGATCGCCAGCTCGCCGCCGGCAGGCAGCGCGGCGGGGCCAGCTTCGCAGCCAGCGTTCCAGCCGCCGTCGCAGCCAGCGTTCCAGCCGTCGTCGCCCGCGACCGCCAGCAGCAGCCAGCCTGTGCCCGCGACCACCGCGCGGATCGGCGCGGCGCCGCCCCCGGTGTCCGCGCTCGCCGGCACCGCGCCAGCGATGGCGCAAGCGATGGCGCAAGCACAGGCACCGTCGGCGCCCGGCTCGGCGCCTGCATCCGCGCCGCCGGCCGCGGAGCCAAGCCCAGCCGTCACCGCCCCGGGCCTGGGAGCCGTGGCCAGCGGACGAGAGTCTGTGCCCTGGACCGGCGGCGTCCACGCCGCTGGCGTCGGCGGAGCTGGCCTGGTTGGCCCCACCGAGGGCCCGGGGCGCTTCTCCCACGCCGTCACTGACGAGCCCGCGTTCGCCGCCGGCAACCGTGGCCCGCGCGGGCCGGCGGTCGCCTCCATGCCGTTCACCGGATCGGCGAGGGAAGAGGCGCCCGGGGCAAGCTCCCGCGCCTTCGCGCCGGACAACGACCGCGGCCCCGCGGTGGCGCCGCGCGGCTCACGCGCTGGCCTCTGGATCGCCATCGCCTCGCTGGTGGTGATAGCTGGCGGCTTCGGCGTCGTGTACGTCATGGTGATCCGGCCCAGCGGCTCGAGCCAGCCCGTCGTCGCCGCTGGCCTCGACGCTGGGGCGCCGCCAGATGCGTCCAAGCCACTGGCCACGCCCGACGGCAAACCAGACGCCGCGCCCGCCGTGGACGCCGCGCAGCCACCCGCGAGCGACCTGTCTGCCGACCTGGCCGGCAACGTGGAGCTGCGCATGCGGGCGGCGCTCTCTCGCCTGGCCGATGACCCCGCCGGCAAGGACAACGCCGCGGCGCTGGCGCTGCGGGCGCGGCTCGCCACCGCGGTGGCGCAGGCGCTCGAAGACCGCGCCGCGCTGCTCCCTGCTGGCGAGCGCGCCGCCGCCGACAAGCTCCGCAAGAGCAGCAAGGCCGCGGTGCTGGAGGCCATGCCGCTGGCGCAGCGCGCGCTCAAGCTCGCGGCGAGCGACGCCGGCGCCAACCTGGCCATGGCCGATCTCTTGCGCCTGCAAGGCAAGCCTGCGCGCGACGTGCGACGGTACCTGGACGCGGCGCGCGCCGCCAAGGCGGCCAGCGCCGAGCTCGCCGTGATCGAGGGCCTGCTGCTGCTGCGCGAGGGCAAGCTCGCCGACGCGCGACAGCTCTTTGCCCGCGCAGAACAAGGCGAGGCCACGCTCGAGCAGAGCGGCGATGTCCGCCTGCGCTTCCGCATCGCCGCGGCGGCGCTCGCAGATGGCAAGCCCGTCGAGGCCCGCGCCGCGGTGGACGCCGTGATCGCGGCGCAGCCGGAGCATGAGGGCGCCAAGGCGCTGCTCGAGCGCCTCGAGCGCGCGGTCACCGACACCGACCCGCTGCCGCCAGAAGAGGGCGCAGGCAGCGCGGAAGGCGCGGGTAGCGCGGGGGGTGCAGACGGCACCGGCGGCACGACGGGCACCGGCGGCTCCGAGAGCGCCGGCGGCGCGGACGGCGCAGACGGCTACAGCAAGCTGGTGCAGAAGGCCAACAAGCTCGCCGAGAACCGCGGCTGCGCCAAGGCGATCCCGCTGTTTGACGCGGCGCTGGACAAGGTCCCCAACGGCATCGACGCCATGATCGGCCTGGGCTTCTGCTACATCGAGACCCGTCAGTTCGCGAGCGCCAACTCCAAGTTCCGCACCGTGCTGGGCCTGCAGGCGCGCAACGAGCGCGCGCTGTGGGGCATCGCCCAGCTCTATCAAGAGCAAGACAACAAGCCCCGCGCCATCGAGGCGTACCGCGAGTACCTGGAGGCCTATCCGGGCTCTGGCGCCGCCAAGCGTCAGCTCGAGCGGCTGGGCGCCGCGGTGGAAGAAGGCGCGCCGGCCGTGCCCGCGCCGCCCGCGCCTGCCCCTGCCCCATCGCCCGCGCCGGAGCCGAGCCCCGCGGCGCCGCCCGCGCCCGCCGAGCCCGCCGAGCCCAAGCCCTGACCACGCGCGCACCGCCGGCTGCGCCACCGCCGCGCGTCGACGGCGGTCACGCGCCAACGCACAGGCGGAGACTTCCGCTATTGTCTCGCCATGGGCCGCCCCGAGACTCCCGCCGCTGAGCCTGCCGAGGCGACCACGCGCGTCGCGCCGGTGCCGTTCAAGCGCCGCTTCTTCGCGCCGGCCGTCATCCTGCTGGCCGCGGAGCTGCTGGTGGTGGGGCTGCCGCTGTGGCGGCTCTTCGATCTGGCGTCGATCCCGCGCGCCATCTTGCTGCGGACCGCGCTGCCGGTCTCGATCACCGCCGTGCTGCTGTGGAGCATCGCGGTGGTGGCGTGGCTCTTGCCGCTGCGCGCCGTGGTGGTGGCCCGACGACAGGGCGCGCGCCCGGACGCCTCGAAGGCCGCGCGGGCCGAGCGCTTCACCCAGCACGCCGCGGTGCGCGCGCTGATCTTGCGCACGCTGCTGTGGGCCGGCGCGGCGGTGATCACCGGCCTGTTCTTCATGCGGTACGTGCAGTGGCGCACCCATCAAGTGGCGGAGTTCACCGCGGTGGCCGCGCTCCATGCCTACGCGGTGTCCTGCGTGCGCGCCCTGTGGTGGAACAGCATCCTCGGCGGCGTGCGCGAGAGCCTGTTTCGCCACAGCGCGCAGCAACAGCGCCAGGACGAGGTGTTTCGCCAGCTCCTGCTGGTGACCATGGTGGTCGCCGGCGGAGTGCTCGCCGCGCAGGCGGCCTTCACGTACTACTTCGTGCCGGTCAGCTTCGAGCAGTACCTGCAGCTCCAGACCTATGTCCCGGCGGCCGCCGCGCTGGGGCTGCTGGCGTGGTCGTTCCTCGCGCGCTGGCTGACCAGCGGGCTGCGTCAGTACCTGGCCAGCGCGCGCGGCGAGGTGCCCGGCGGCTCCGCCGTCCCGGCCGCCATCGTGTACCGGCGCGCCCAGGAGATCCCGTACCGCCTGGCGCTCCTGACCTTCGGCATGTGGCTGACCATCGCGGCCATCGGCTTTGCCACCGCCACCTTGCACCTGGGCATCGAGGTGGACGACGCGCTGGTCCTCGTCATCGCCACCGTGGTGCTGGCGCTGACCGGCATCATCTACGAGGCGCTTGGCCACCGCGACGCGCTGGGGCCGCTGCTCGCCCACATCATGCAGCGGCACCGCGTACCCATCCGCACCGTCACGCCGACCTTGTCCTTGCGCTCCAAGCTGCTGCTGTCGTTTGGCGGCATGGCGCTCTTGGCTTGCGGCATGGCGATGCTGTGGGGCTTCGTGCAGTACAAGACGCTGGCCACCGACGCGGCGCTGCGCCAGGCGGACATCGGCCTGCAGTGGGTGCGCTCCGAGGTGCAGGCGGCCATCGCCGCCGAGTCCCGGCCGCCCACCGCCGAGCTCGTGCGCGCCACGCTGCGGCGGCTCGGCGCCGGCGCGCCGGACGCCAGCGCCGTCCTCTACTACCTCGACCCGCAGGGAGATCCCAACCGCGATCACGAGCTGATGGCGGTGGGCGGCGGCCCGATGGGCGCGCCCAAGCTGCCGTGGTACGCGCGCGCGCGCCTGGAGTACCCTCGCCGCGGCGCGCTCAACGTGGTCGCCGCGCAGCTCACCGGCCGCGCCACCCGCCTGCACCTGGCCTGGAACGGCACCACCTACGCGCTCGGCGGCGTCGCCGTGTTCTATCCCAGCTATCGCGGGCGCGGCGAGTCGATGGTGCGGCCGCTCCGCGAGCTGCTGGTGTTCTTCCTGGTGCTGTTCTCGGTGTGCGGCGGCATCGTCGGCTTCACCGTGGCGCAGTTCGCCTCGCCGATCCGCCAGCTCGAGAAGCGCGCCGAGGGCATGGCGCGCGGCGAGCTGGCCGAGCCCGTCAGCGCCGGCACCGAGGGCGACGAGATCGGCCGCTTGACCTACGCGCTCGAGGAGATGCGGCGCGCGCTGCGAGACAAGCTACGCTCCACCGAGGAGGTCAACCTGGACCTCGAGCGGGCGGTCCAGAACCGCACCGCCGATCTGGCCAAGAAGAACCGCGAGCTGGCGGAGACCTTGGACAAGCTGACCCAGGCGCAAGCGCAGCTCGTGCGCTCGGAGAAGCTGGCGTCCATCGGCCAGCTCGTCGCCGGCATCGCCCACGAGATCAACAACCCGGTCAACGCCATCGTCAACACGGTGGGCCCGCTGGAGGAGGCCATCACCGAGATCGACACCGCCGACGAGGCCGCCCGCAGCGAGGCCGCCCGCGACATCCGCGACATGGTGCGCGTGGTGCAGCGCGGCGCGCAGCGCACCAAGGCCATCGTGCAGGCGCTGCACAACTACTCTCGCACCGACGACGAGAGCGTGGTGGAGTTCGACATCGACCGCACCATCGACGACTCGCTCGAGCTGCTCCGCCACTTGCTCAAGCAGCACGTCACGGTGGAGAAGCACTATGGCGAGGCCGGCCGGGTCAGCGGCCACGCCGGCCAGATCGGCCAGGTGTTCATGAACCTGCTCACCAACGCCGCCCAGGCGGTGGCCGGGCGGGACGCGGCGGTCATCCGCATCGAGTCGCGCGGCGACGCCGACCGCGTGGCCATCACCATCGCCGACAACGGCCCTGGCATCCCCACCCACGTGTTGCCGCGGATCTGGGATCCGTTCTTCACCACCAAGGACGTGGGCGAGGGCACCGGCCTTGGCCTGTCCATCGTGCATGAGCTGGTGGAGCGCCACGGCGGCACCATCACGGTGGACACCGAGCTCGGCAAGGGGACCTCGTTCACGGTCACCCTGCCGCGCAGGACCCTCGAGCGCCGCGTGGTGCGGCCCCGGACCGCCTAGCTAGGACCAGGCTCCTCACGCCCCTGGCCTCCGGATTGCCGCTTCGCGTCAATTTGGCCAACAATTTGATTTCGCTTCCGTCCTGGCGCATCGTCAGCCGCCGGTAGCGCGGGATTTTGGCGCCCCAGTCCCCGCGGGCGTCCGTTCGCTGCTTCCTCGGCCAAAAACTTTGGCCGACATGTAAACATGTGTAGGATATGTAGCTCAGCGAGGCCACATGGCGAAGAATCGAAAGATCAAAGAAGCTTCGGCGCGATCAGGCGGCTCGCACAGCGCTCACACCTCGCATCGGCGGCGCGAGGTCCTGGGCGTGCTGGGGATGGGCATCGCGCTGTTTCTGTTCACTTCGCTGGTCTCCCTGCAGGCCGGCAAGCTGGTGATGGGGCCCTTTGGCCGCTGGTGCGGCTCCGCGGTGTACGGCATCAGCGGCATGACCAGCTATGTCGCGGTGGCCCTGCTGGCGGTGGCGTCGCTGCGCGCGCTCATGGAGCGCGATCCGATCTTGCCCGCGGAGGTCGTGCTCGGCTCCACCCTGGGCATGATCTCGCTGGGCACGCTCGTCCACCTGGCCGTGGGCAGCTACCGCGTGGCCGGCCATGGTCCCGGCGGCATCCTGGGCGAGCACCTCGCCGAGATCTGCCGCGCCGCCATCGGCACCGCGGGGACCGCGCTGTTGTCGCTGGTCAGCCTGGTGGTGGCGGTGGTCGTCGCCACGCCGCTGCGCATGCGCGACGTGCTGGGCCTTCTGCAGCGCGGCGCGAAGCTCCTGGGCGCGGCGATGCTGGCCGCGGTGTTCGCCATCGGCCGCTTCCTGGGCGACGTGGCGCGCGGCATCCTGCCAGACCGTGAGCGAAACGCTCGCGCCGACCAGGACGAAGAAGACGACGAAGAAGAAGACGAGGACGTGCTGGAGCTCGACGACGACGACCGCAAGCTCGTCGAGCCCACGATCTTCGAGCGCGCGCCAGCGACCGCGTTCGCCGGGGACACCGAGCGGGTCGACACCTTCGCCAGCGCCGAGGACGAACCCAAGCGCAAGCGGCGCGGCCGCGCTGCCGACGCCACCGAGGTGGACCTGCCCGCCGCCGCGGCGCCGGTGATGCTGAGCGCCGCGGACGACAAGAAGCCCCGCCGCCGGCTGGCGCAGGGCACCAAGGGGCCGGAGGCCGAGGGCGTGGAGCTCGACGACGGCGCCGCGGCGCGCAAGGCCGCAGCGCCGCTGGCGCTGGCCCCCGCGCTGGCGCCGCAGCCGGAGCCGCGCCCCGCCGGACCTGCGCCCATGGCGGTGGGCGCCACCGCCGCCGGCCCCATGATCGTGGAGCCCAAGTTCCGCCACGCCGATCCGGCCACCATGGCGGCCAAGGAGAAGCAGGCCGAGGCCGAGCGCCAGTCCTTCATCAAGCTCGGCGACGGCGAGTACCAGCTCCCCTCGATCCAGCTCCTGGCGTACGACACGGCCTCGCAGAACACCATCGACAAGAACTCCATGCTCGAGCTGTCGGCGCGGCTGGCGCAGACCCTGGAGAACTACGGCGTCAAGGGCGAGGTGGTGGCCATCCGCCCGGGGCCGGTGGTCACCATGTACGAGTTCGCGCCAGCGCCGGGCACGCGGGTCAACAAGATCGTCAACCTCACCGACGACCTGGCGCTCGCGCTCGAGGCCTTGCGCGTGCGCATCGTCGCGCCCATCCCCGGCAAGGCCGCGGTGGGCATCGAGGTGCCCAACAAGAGCCGCGAGAAGGTCTTCCTCAAGGAGATCATCGCCGACGACACGTTCCGCAAGGGCCGCGCGCGCCTGCCGATGGCGCTGGGCAAGGACATCGAGGGCGGACCGGCCGTCGTCGACCTGGCCAAGATGCCGCACCTCCTGGTGGCCGGCACCACCGGCTCCGGCAAGTCGGTGGCGGTCAACGCCATGATCACGAGCTTGCTCTACCACTGCTCGCCCGAAGACGTGCGGATGATCATGGTGGATCCCAAGATGCTGGAGCTGTCGATCTACGAGGGCGTGCCGCACCTGCTCTTGCCGGTGGTGACCGATCCCAAGAAGGCCAACCTGGCGCTGCGCTGGGCGGTCGAGGAGATGGACAAGCGCTACGACCTGCTGGCGCAGATGGGCGTGCGCGACATCGCCGGCTACAACGACAAGGTCGCCAAGCTCGCCGCCAAGCACGAGGCCGACAAGCTGCGCCGCGCCGCCGAGGCGGCCGAGCGCGCGCTCGGCGAGGGCGATGCCGCTGAGGACGGCGAGGCGGCCAGCGAGCCAACGTCAGAGGCGACCGGCCGCCACCTGGTGTCGCTGCCGCGGCAGAAGCTGCCGTACATCGTGGTGGTGATCGACGAGTTCGCGGACCTGATGATGTGCGCCCCCAAGGAAGTGGAGACCTCGGTGGCCCGCATCGCGCAGAAGGCGCGAGCGTCGGGCATCCACCTCATCCTGGCCACCCAGCGGCCGTCGGTGGACGTCATCACCGGCCTCATCAAGGCCAACTTCCCCTCGCGCATCGCGTTCCACGTCACCTCCAAGATCGACTCGCGCACCATCCTCGACCAGATGGGCGCCGAGGCCCTGCTTGGCGCCGGCGACATGCTGTTCTCCGACCGCGGCGCGGCGCCGCAGCGCTTGCACGGCTGCTACGTCGACGAGGAAGAGATCCAGCGCGTGGTCGCCTTCCTCAAGACCCAGGGCCGGCCGGTGTACAACCTGGACATCCTCAAGCCGCGCGACGAGGACGGCGAGTCCAGCGGCGATGGCGGCGGCGCGCCCTCGGGCAAGAGCGACGATGAGATGTATGACCGGGCGGTGCAGATCGTCACCACCACGCGCAACGCCTCGATCTCGTGGGTGCAGCGCCAGCTCCGCATCGGCTACAACCGGGCCGCGCGCCTGGTGGAGGAGATGGAGAAGCAAGGCGTGGTCAGCCCGCCAGATCACACCAACAAGCGCGAGGTCATGACCGCGGCGTAGCCCAAGGGCCCAAGGGCCCAAGGGCGAGCGGGCCCAAGGGCCCAAGGGGCGCGAGGGCTCGAGGTCGCGCGCGCGTCACAAGGGCGCGAGCGCGCGCTTGCCGGCCTTGCCGCGCAGCCGCCACAGACACGTCCGCGCGCCGGTCAAGGCCACGCTGGCCTCGTGATCGCCTTGCACCTCGGCGGTGGGCCGGGCCTCCAGGACGTCGACGGTCCGGGTCATCGCGTCCACGCAGCGCATCGACCGGCAGTCGCAGCCGCGCGCCCACAGCTCGCGCGTCAGCTTGCGCCAGCTCTCCAGGTCGAAGCGCTGCTCGGCGTCCAGCGACACCGGCACGTCCACGTCGCCGTCGCGCAGCGTCCACGTCAGGCCCAGCCGCGGCGGACACCACACGCCGTGATCGCGGCACGACTCCATGGCCTCGATGTAGCGCCGCTGCACCGACAGATCGGCGAGCGCCAGCGACAGCTCCACCGCCTTGCCCTTCTGCAGCATCAGCGCCTCGGCCGCGGTCTGCCCCTCGGCCAGGGCGCGGCGCTCCTCCGCCAGCACGCGCTCCATGTCCGCGCGGCCGTAGCTTGGATGCACCTCGGTCGACTCGGCGTCGACGAGCGGCTCCGACTTGACCGTCGGCTCCACGTAGCGCTCGCCGCTCTGCGCGCCGCCGCACGCCGCACCCAGGGTCCCAAGGATCACAGACGCAATGCCAGGCCGTTGCACCGCCCGAGGATAGACCAGCTCACGCGGGCAGGCGCGCGTTCCCGGCCAAATGCGCGAGCCGCCTCGCGGGAGGGGCCGCGCCAGGTCCGGCGCGACGTGACCGGCCCCACGCCCGGCGGCAGCGCCCGAGGCCTGCTAGCACCGCCACCGGGGTAGCGCCCGGGTTTCCTGTCCCTTGCTGCGCGAACCTGCTACAGATTCTGCTCGACCCTGCCTGAATCGTCGCCGCAGCTCGTGCGTCCCAAGTAGCAGACGCCCACGCGGCGCCTTCTGGAGAACCGATATGCTCAACGAACTGCTCGCCCTCGTCACCTCCGTCTCCCTCGCGGGCGCAGCTCCTGTGGCCCCCACCGCGGCCCGCCCCTCCTCGCCGGTGACCAACCCCTTGGCCGGCTGGCTGTCCTGGCTGGGCGGCGCGACCCCCGCCGCCGCGGCGCCGGCGTCCCCCGCGGCGGCCCCGGCGACCGCGACGATGACCGCGCCCATGATCGTGGACAAGGTGCAGGCGTTCTACCTGGGCATCCGCCAGGTCTCGGCCAAGTTTCGCCAGTCCGTCACCAACGCCACCTTTGGTGGCGAGCCCAAGACCAACGACGGCCGGGTCTACATCATGAAGCCCGGCAAGATGCGCTGGGACTACTTCGCCGCGAAGAAGGGCACCGCGGCGCGCACCAAGAAGAGCTTCATCTCCAACGGCGCCTACCTCTACGTCGTCGAGTATGACAACAAGCAGATCTTGAAGAAGAGCCTCGAGAAGGATCTGATGCCGGTCGCGGTGTCCTTCCTGTACGGCAAGGGCGACCTCAAGACGGACTTCACCGCGGAGCTCGACACCACCGGCAAGTACGGCGCCAAGGGCGATCACGTGCTGCGGCTGACGCCCAAGAAGCCCTCGGCGCAATACAAGAACCTCTACCTCGTGGTCGACGCCAAAGACTTCCGCGTCACCCAGTCGGTGATCGTCGACTCATCGAACAACACCAACCACTTTCGCTTCTTCACCCCGGACTTCGAGAAGCCGATCAAGGACTCCTGGTTCGAGTTCAACGAGAAGAACGAGGCGGTCAAGAACTTCCGCCTGGTGGACGCAGACTCCGAGGACAAGGCCAAGACCGGCAGCAACGACGTGGCCACCCCGGCGCCGGGCGTGCGCTCGGCCAAGGTGCCGCTGGAGCTGCCGCCCCCGCAGCCGGTTCGGCCCGCGCCCCCGCCGACGAAGTAGCGCGCACCGGCCCCGCTGCCGAGCCTTGCCAGGCCGCGTGGCCGTGCGGTAAGTAGCCGCGTGCCCAACGCTGTGGTCTTGCTCTCCGGCGGCCTCGACTCCACCACCACCCTGGCCATCGCCAACTCGCGCGGCTACTCCTGCCACGCGCTCACCGTGCGCTACGGCCAGCTCCACGCCCAGGAGATCGAAGCGGCGCGCCGCGTCGCCGCCGCGCTCGGCGTGGTGCGCCACGAGGTCATCGAGATCGACCTGGCGCCGCTCGCCGCCTCCGCCCTGACCCGCGGCGACATCCCGGTCCCCAAGGACCGCTCGCTGGCCCACATCGGCGCGACCGGCGACGTGCCGTCGACCTACGTGCCAGCGCGCAACACGGTGATGCTGTCGCTGGCCCTGGCCTGGGCCGAGACGATCGGCGCGCAGGACCTGTTTTTGGGCGTCAACGTCCTCGACGCCTCCGGCTATCCGGACTGCCGCCCGAGCTTCGTCGCGGCCTTCGAGGCGCTGGCCAACGTGGCCACCCGCCACCCCGGCTATCGCATCCACGCGCCGCTCATCGAGTGGAGCAAGGCGGAGATCATCCGCGCCGGCCTGGCGCTGGGCGTGGACTACAGCGTTACCCACTCCTGCTATGACCCGCTCCCCGACGGCGCCTGCGGCCGCTGCGACGCTTGCCTGCTGCGCAAGAAGGGCTTCGCCGACGCGGGCCTGCCCGACCCGACGAAGTACGGCGCGCGCGCTGGCTAGCGTCCCAGGAGCGGGCTCGGGACGGGGCGCGAGATCTTCTGCGACAAACCTCGCAGGCCGGGCCGCTGGTCGTGACGCCAGGCCAGGCCAGGCCGCGGCGCTTTGCCGAGCGCGGCGAGACCTCACGGCCCGGGGGCAGTATGCTCGCGCGGTGCGCCTTGGCACCCTCCTCCTGCGCAACGCGAGCATCGGGCTATCCCAGCTCGAGTCAGCGCTCCGCAATCAGGTGCTGTACGGGGGCCGGCTGGGCACGAACCTCGTCGAGCTTGGCTTCGTGGAGGTGGATCTGCTGTCCACCTTCCTGGCAGAGCTGACCGGCTTGCCGGCGGCCACGCCGCACATGCTGGACCTGGCGCCGTCCGATGTGCTGGCGCGGCTGGGCGCGGATCTCGCGCACCAGCTTGGCTCGATCCCGCTCGGCGGCGTGCGCGAACGCGACGGCCGGATCCCGATGGCGATGGTGGACCCGCTCGATCGCAACACGCTCGCCGCCTTGCGCGCGCGGCTGGGCGCGCCGATCGCGCCGTACGTGATCCCGGAGCTGCGCGCGTTCTACTACCTCGAGCGCCACTTTGGCCAGCCGCGCCACGCCCGCTTCGTGCGCAGCGGCGGTCGCGCGCCCAAGGCCGCGGTGCTCGCGGCGACGCTCGGCGCGCCTGCATCGCCAGCGCCTGCATCGCCAGCGCCTGCATCGCCAGCGTCTGCAGCTCCGGCGTCTGCAGCTCCGGCGCCGTTGGGCGGGGAAGACGCCGACCACGACGCGCGGCTCGCGCGACCAGCAGCCCTCGACAAGCCGGACGGCCCGGGGAGCGAGCGGCGGCGCACGCAACCGGCCGCGGGAATGGAGCTGCCGCCGCCGCTGGTGGTGCCGCCGCGCCGGCGCCGCTCGTCGTCGGTGCCGCGCCAGCTTGGCGGAGAGCCGACCGTCGCGTTCTCGGCCGCGTGCGACCGGCTGGATGCCGCGACCCACCGCGATCACCTGGCGGAGACCTTGCTCAGCTACGCCAAAGGGCGGGTCTCCGCGCTGCTGCTGTTTCTGGTGCGCGACGCAAACGCGCTGTGCTGGCGCGGCTACCTGTCCACGCCGTTCAAGGGCCGGCTGGAGGAGATCTCCTTGCCGCTCGCCGGCGCCTCGGCGTTCCAGGCGGCGCACGACACCAGCGCCACCTTCAGCGGACCGCCGCCAGCGCCAGCGCACCCGGTGGAGTCGCGGCTGTGGGAGGCGCTGGGCGAGGTGCCTGAGCCGCGCGAGGTCACGGTGGTGCCGGTGATCTTGAAGCAGCGGGTGGTGAACCTCATCTATGCCCACACAGCCGGCGGCGTGCCGCACCAGCTCGTCGAAGAGCTTGGCCAGCTCGCCGCGCGCATGCAGAGTGCGTATCTGCGCCTGATCCGCAACAGCAAGACATGAGCCGGGCGCCGATGGGAGAGCCAGGCATCGTTCGGCCCGCCCGGCGCCCGCCCGGCTGGTGCGCGCCGGGACCTGCGCCTCTTGGTGCGCAAGGACGACCGGAGCTGACGCCCGCAGCCGATGAAGACCTGTGCTTCCTCAGCGGAGACTGGCGCCTGTTCCAGAAGCGCCGCGGCCACCGCTGGAGCCTCGACGATCTGGTCACCGCGTGGGTGGCCACCGCCAGCGCCAGCGAGCGCGCGAGCGCGCTGGCCGAGGCCTCCGTTGACCGCGCCGCGGCAGAGGCCAGCGCGGCCCTGGCCCCGCCAGCGCGGGCGCTCGATCTGGGGTGTGGCCTTGGCAGCGTGCTGCTGATGGTGGCCTGGCGCCTGCCGCACGCGCAGCTCCTGGGCGTCGAGGCGCAGGCGGACCGCGCCGCGCTCGGCCGCCGCTCCATCGCGTACAACGGCGCCGCTGCGCGCTGTCAGATCCTGGATGGAGATCTGCGAGCGCTCGACACGCGGCGTGCGCTGGCGCAGGCGGGGCCGTTCTCGCTCATCACCGGCACGCCGCCCTACTTTCCACGCGGCACCGGCACCGAGTCCACCACCGCGCAGGTCGCGCCCTGCCGCTTCGAGCTGCGCGGCGGCGTGGAGGAGTACCTGACCACCGCCGCGCCGCTGCTGGCGCCCGGCGGCCGGCTGGTGGTGTGTACCGCGGCGCTCGAGCGCGCGCGCGTCGTCGCCGCGAGCCGCGCCAGCGACCTGACGCTGGTGGAGCACTGGGACATCGTGCCTCGCCAGGGCAAGCCGGTGCTGGTGATGGTCGACGTCCTCCGCCGCGCCGACGACCCCGGCCCCACCGCCCCACCAGGCGACAGCTACACCCTCACCGTGCGCGATCGCGACGGCGCCTGGACCACGCCCTTTCGCGCCGTGCGCAGCGCCATGGGCTTGCCACCCACGTCGCCGACCGGACGGTAGACCGACGCTAGACCAAGCTGGACCGACGCTGGACCGACGCTGGACCGACGCTAGCTCTGCGTAGCAGAGGGCGAGTGCGCCATGGGGCGCAGGCTCGTCATCGGTGCTACACATCATGCGCGCAGACGATCACGAGAGCGTCGGGCAAGCGGCGATTCTCCACACTCGCCATGGGCGCTGTAGGGCCTTCCCACAACCGCGACGCGACGCACGCGGAGAACGCCACGACCGCGACGACCGCGACCACGCGCCACGCGGGCGCACTGGAACCTGCACAGCTCGATTGGGACCTGCACGCCCGGCTGGCGCTGGAACCTGCGGGTTCCACCCGGCGCAGAGGCGCGATGGCCCATCGCTTGCTCAAGGCAAAGGTGCCATGAAGCACCCTTCCTTTCGTGTCTCTCGTCTTCCCCTTGTCCCGCTCGTCCCTCTTCTCTTGCTCGCCTGCGGCACACCACCGGAGCCCGGGCAGGACGACCTCGCCGACGGCGCCGCCGACAGCGCGCTCGACGACGCCGCGCTCGCGACCTCGCTGACCACCGCGCTCAGCGCGCGCGGTTATCAGGTGCAGAACGGCAGCTTCGAGTTCCTCGATCTGTCGTCGTGCTGCCAGACCACCTGCTCGGGCAACAACCCCTCGAGCCCGTACGCGGCGTTCTTCGTGCCGCCCGCGCCCGGGCAGAGCGCGCCGAACCCCAACCCGCGGCCCGACGGCACCTCCAGCTCGTACCGCCTGCGCGCCGACGAGGCCATCGTGTACCTGGGCCTGACCGCGCCAGCGGCGGCGTACTACGGCTTCACGCCGTACCTGATGGAGCGCAGCGACGCGGCCGGCGTCGCCAAGCCGGTGTTCGCCAGCCTGTCGGACACCATGAACCACCTGGTCCTGCGCACCGAGGGCGGCACGCCGTTCGAGCAGCGCGCCGCGATCATCGTCGCCGCCGACGCCACCACCGCGGCGGAGGCGCGCGCCGCGCTCATCGACAGCGGCGTCCTGGCCAGCGCGATCAACGTGCTGACCCTCGATCCTGCGAAGGGGCGCTTTGGCCTCGGGCCCACCGCGGACGCCTTCGGCGTGCTGTTCCGCCTGGCGCTGGTGGCAGACGAAGCCAAGAAGGACGCCTACCTCGCCAACCCCGGCGGCACGGTGCTGCGCATCACGCCGACGCTGTTGCGGCCGCTAAATCCGTTGCCAAGCCCGACGCCGCGCCCCAAGGCCACCACGCCCACGGAGACGAACCTCTCCACCGCGGTCCAGCGCCTGTCGTCCGCGATCACCGCGGCGTACCCCGCGTACACCGCGCGCGCGGTCACCGTGGATGAAGGCGTGCCCAACCCCGCCGCCTGCATCCAGAACCTGACCTTCTGCGCCGGAGACAACCCGGACACCAACTATCCCGGCACCGCGCCGCGCGTGCTGTTTGCCAGCGATGACGACTTCTACATCGCGTTTGGCGTCAACCACCAGGCGACCAACAAGACGGTGTACAGCAACGTCAGCGTGTACGCCCTGCAGAAGCTGGTGGGCCTGGTGAGCGTGGCGAGCGACGAGTACGCCGGCTCCGCGCGCCGCTACCTGCCGCTGGACCCGCTGGCGCCCACGCTCTACGCCTGGAAGATCGCCCGCGCGTGCAACGGCGAGCCGTTCTGCCTGGAGGTGCCCAAGGGCGCCTGCCCCACCGGCATCGAAAACGGCGCGCTGGGCACGCTGACCTTCCGAACCTATCTGGAGCCCTCGTCCAAGACCGCGCCCCTCATCACCACCCTCGTGCGCGACCGCGTGCTCAGCTTCAAGCGCCGCTAGCGACCAGGGCAGCGCGACGCGCGCCTTCGCGGCAGCGCAACGCGCGCCGCCGCGGCAGCTCAGTCATCGAGGTTGTTGAACGGGCGGTTGTCGCGATCCATGATCCGCTCGATCGCCGCCTCCTCGAGCAGGTCGAGCATGCGCTGACCGCCGTACTTCTTCATCAGCTTGTCGTCGTACTCGTCGGCGATCAGCGCGACGTCGCTGAGGGTCGCCATCAGCTCGTCGGGATCCAGCGTGGTGCCGCCCAGCATGGTGTGCGTGAACAGCACCACCTCTTCCGCCGGGTCCCAGGCGAACGCGCCAAAGCGCAGGTGCGCGTTGAGCTCCAGGAGCTGGAGCGCCAGCGGGCCATCGATGTTGACGCCCTTCACGAGCTGCGAGGTGCAGCGCAGCATGGCGCGGTTGGCTCCCCATGGCACCACGGAGATCATCACGTACGCCGAGCCCTGCTTGATGACGTACAGGGTGTCGTCGATCTTGCGGTACGCCGAGCTCTTCTGCAGCGTCTTCTCGATCAGGAGGGAGGTCGCGACTTCGGCTGGGTTCATGCTCCGCCTTTCTTATCATCATTGACGAGGGTTGCCCTGGTTGTGGTACACACTGAACGCATGAATAGTGCCTCGAACACGGGCAAGGCCAGGGGCGCGCGCTCCAATCGCAGCGGTCGGTTCGAGGCCCAGGCGCGCGAGGCGTTCGACGACGGCTGGGATCTGCCCGAGGAGCCGCGCCGCCTGCCCACCTTGGTGTCCCTCGACCGCACTCGCTCCATCCTGTCCCGCAACGACTCGCCGGACATCCCCTTCGATCAATCGATCAACCCGTACCGCGGCTGCGAGCACGGGTGCGCCTACTGCTTTGCGCGTCCCACCCACGCTTACCTGGGCCTGTCTCCTGGGCTCGACTTCGAGACCAGGCTCATCGCCAAGCCGGAGGCGGCCGCGCTCTTGCGCCAGGAGCTGGCCAAGCCGGGGTACCAGTGCTCGCCCATCGCCATGGGCACCAACACCGATCCGTATCAGCCCATCGAGCGCGAGCACCGCATCACCCGCAGCATCCTGGAGGTCTGCCTGGAGCTGTCTCACCCGGTGTCCATCGTCACCAAGAGCGCCAGCGTGCTGCGAGATCTGGACCTCTTGCGCGCGCTGGCGGCGCGCAACCTGACCGCGGTGTTCCTCTCGGTCACCACGCTCTGTGGCGAGCTGGCCGGCAAGCTCGAGCCTCGCGCCAGCCGCCCGCACCGGCGCCTGGCCGCCATCGCCGCGCTGGCCGAGGCGGGTGTGCCGGTGGGGATCATGCCCTCGCCGATGATCCCCGGGCTCAACGACCACGAGCTGGAGCAGCTCCTGGAGGCCGGGCACGCTCGCGGCGCCCGCTTCGCCGGGTACGTGCTGCTGCGGCTGCCCCTGGAGATCAAGGATCTGTTTCGCGAGTGGCTGGAGCACCACGTGCCAGATCGCGCCGCGCGAGTGCTGGCGCTGGTGCGGCAGACCCACGAGGGCAAGCTCTACGACGCGCGCTTTGGCGTGCGCGGCCGCGGCACCGGCCCGTATGCGGACCTGCTGGCCCGCCGCTTCGAGGCGGCGTGCCAGCGCCTGGGCCTGGGCCGCGAGCGCGTCGAGCTGGACACCACGGCCTTCCAGAAGCCGGGCCGAGGCGGTCGAGGCGGCAAGGACGGCGCCTCCCAGCTCGCGCTGTTTTGATTTCGTGCGGCTCCGTACTGTGACGCGCGCGTCGCGCCACGTGCGTGAGGTCACGGAACAGCACCCAGGGGTTGTGGGGGCCAAAGCAGCAAGGCGATACTCCCGCGGTGAAGCTCGCCCTTCCCGTGTTCCTGGTGGCGCTCTCGGCGGCACCCTCCTTTGCGGATGAGATCAAGGAGATCCTCGTCCAAGAAAATACCAAGACCACGGATGAGACCGTCGCGCTGATCGCCGACATCGAGGTGGGAGACGACTGGTCCGGGGAGATGGCGGACAAGATCAAGCGCGACCTCGAGAGCAGCGGGCTGTTCCGCTCTGCCGAGGTGTTCTGGGATCCGGTCCCCGGCGGCGTGCGGGTCAACATCCTGGTCAAGGACAAGCACTCCTGGGTGATCGCCCCCGCGTTCTACACCCAGCCCACCAACGTCGGCGGCGGCGTCGGCTTTGGCGAGAACAACCTGTTTGGCGAGAACAAGAAGCTCCTGCTCTACGGACAGATCGCCACTGGCGACAGCTTCTTCATCGGCGCCTACGTCGACCCGTCGATCTCCGGCACCCGCTTTCACTGGCAGGGGGACGTGTACCTCAAGTCGGGCCGCATCTTCGAGTACTCCTCGCCGACCGAGTGGCGAGACGATCCCAAGCCGCTCCGCGAGTCCCGCCTGAACTATCTCAACGTGGGCGGCAAGGTGGGCATGTCGCTGTGGCGCGCCTTCTCCCTGGACCTGCGCGCCCGCGCCGCGCGCGTGAGCTACGCCAAGGTCAAGCTCGCCGAGGGCGCGACCATCGAGGAGATCACCGGCGATCCGGAGATCACCCGGGTGCCCAAGCCCGGCGTCGAGGGCAACGACGTCTCCGTGGAGCTCTCCCTGAGCCTCGACACCCGCGCCAACTGGCGAGGCGTGACCTCCGGCGACAAGTACGTGGTGACCGCGGAGACCGCCACCCCGTCAGCGGGCTCGGACTTCGACTACCAGCTCTTCACCGCGCAGTACCAGCGCGCGCGCCGCGTGCTGGACCGCCACAACCTCATCCTCAAGACCCAGTTCAGCTTCGGCAGGAACCTGCCGTTTCAGCAGGAGGTGTCCAGCGGCGGCACCTCGATGCGCGGGTACAAGAACTCGCAGTTCCGCGGCAACCTCAAGGCCCAGGCCAACATCGAGTACTCGATGCCGGTGTTCTCGATCAGCGGCTTCTCCATGCGCGCGCTGGCGTTCTGGGACAGCGCCTACGTGACCTTCACCAAGGCGGAGAACAGCGCGCTGTCGGAGCGCCACTACCTCCCGGGCGCGGACATTCGTGGCCTGGCGCCGTTCAAGAACTCGGTGGGCGGCGGCGTCCGGTTCTACCTGCAGCAGATCGTGCTGCCGCTGCTGGGCGTGGACTTCGGGTACGGCCTCGAGCGCGGCGAGTACGAGATCTATCTGGCCATCGGGCTCACCGATTGAGCTCGCGCCGGGCGAATCGGGGCTGATCCGGGCCGGGCGAGGGCAGATCGGGCGCTCGTGGTCCCGATTGAGCCTGCCCGCACGCGGCGCAAACCTCTGGCCTCGGGTATCGTATCGACTGAGCCCCTGCTCTTGCAGCTTCCATGCGTTTCTGTCCGTTCTGCAGCGCCGAGAACTCCGATGACGTAGCGCAATGCGCTTCGTGCGGTCGACGCTTGCCACCGCTGCCGCCGCGCCGCCAGCGCGCCGGGGCCACCGGCGCTCCCGGGATCGGCGGGTCGGCGGGGGCGCAAGGCCTTCCCGGCGCTCCGGGAGCTTCGGGCGCTCCCGGAACTCCGGGCTCGCCGGGAACTCCGGGCGCCCCGGCGCCCCAGGCGAGCGCCACCGGGTTTCCGCCGCTGCCGCCACCTCGGCGCACGGGCGCCACCTTGCCGCCGCCGCTGCCCGCAGCCGCAACCGCAACCGCGGGGGCGGAGCAGGCCGCCGCCGCGGCGACACCAGCGCCCGCGGCGCCGGCTCCGCTCGCGCCGCCATCGCCCGCGGCGGAGCGCGAGCTGCGCGCAGCACTTCAGCCCTCGGCCGCGGCGGTGCGCCGGACCGCGCCGCCGCCAGAACCACGCCAGCTCCACGAACCCGCGCGCCGCCGCAGCGACGCCGCGGACGCCAGCCGGGTCACCGCGCCGGTTTTGCCGGAGACTTTCGGCGCCAGCGGCAGCTTCGGCGGCTCCACCGTCCCGGAGGCGGCGCCTTTTGGGTCCGCACCAGCGGGGCCCGCGCCCACGTGGCCGCCGCCGCTGCAGCAACCGCCGCCGCCCGCCCAACAGCCGCTGCTGCAGCAACCGCCGCTGCAGCAACCGCCGCCGTCGCTGCCGCCGCCCGCCCAGGCCCTCTCCTACCCGTCAGCGTCCGCGCTGCTCGTCGAGGCGCCCGTGGTCGCGGACGCCGCCGCGGCGACCGTCGCCTCGGAGCGCTCGCGCAGCGCCTACGAGTTCGAGCCGCCGCCCACCCGCATCGTGCGCGGCGAGGGCCTGGTCGACCGCCCGTTCACCCCGCCGCGCGTGGTGCCAGTTCCGGAGATCCCTGAGCCCGGCCTCATCCCGGCCGCCCGCTACGTGTTCCGCTTTGCGCGCGCTCGCATGCAACGCCGCACCGCCATCAAGAAGCTCGGCGAGGAGATCAAGCAAGACACCGCCGCGCTCGACCAGGTGCTCGGCGCGCTCGGCCGCCTGGCGCGCTCCGTCCAGCTCGACGGCCGCGTCTTCTTCGCGGAGAACAACGCGATCACGGCGGCCGAGCAGCGCATGACCAGCCTCGATCGCGAGCGCGCCGAGCTCGACGGCCGCAAGGCCGAGGAAGGTTCGCGGTTCGCGGACGTCGAGAAAGATCGCAACAGCAAGCTCAGCGAGGCCGAGCGCGCGGTGGAGGAGTCCCAGCGCGAGCTGTCCCAGCTCGAGGCGCAGCGCCGCGGCCTGCGCGACCGACGCAAGGACCTCGAGCGCAAGCAGAAGGCGTTTCTCAAGGCGGCGGAGGACCGCGACGAGCAGGCCGGCACCACCGGCATCACCGAGGACCGCAACGACCTGCGCCGCTCCGCGGAGAGCCACCGCCGCGACGCCGCCGCGCTGGAGCCAGACCGCCAGGAGATCGACCGCAAGCTCGCCGGCCTCGAGCGACCGATCTCCGATGCGTCCACCAAGCTCGACGCCGCCAAGGCCGAGCTCGACGCCGCCAAGCACAGCCTCAACGACGCCCGCGAGGGCTACGGCCACCGCCTGGCGGAGCTCGACGCCGAGCACAAGCGCAAGGGCCGAGACTACGCCCTCGCCGAGGCGGAGGTCGCGCGCCGCCTCATCACCTTGGGCACGCTGGTCAACCTCAACCGGCTCGACGATCCTCGGTTCTCCGAGCTGTACGAGCGCATCGACCGGCTGCGCAGCGCCATCACCTCGCGCAGCACCGAGATCGAGAAGCTGTCCGCGGAGCGTGAGGCGTACGACCGCGGCAGCATCGTGCGCGGCGCCGCCGCGCTCGGCGGCTCGGTGGTGGCGCTCATCGCGCTGATCGTGCTCTTGCGCGCCCTGATCTAGCTCCGCCTCCCTCGCCCGGTAGGCGAGGATCGGTGGCAGGAGTCCCGGCGGCGCAAGGAGCCGGCGCGAAGCTCTGCTATGGTGCGCGTCATGCAGCCCCATGAGCAGGACTTCGAGCTGCTGGACCGGTGGCGCGCAGGGGACAACGCCGCGGGCGAGGCCCTGTTCGCGCGGTACTTCGACAGCCTGTGCGGCTTCTTCGCCACCAAGTGCCACGGCGAGGCGGAAGATCTGGTCCAGCGAACCCTCTTGTCCTGTGTGCGGTCCAAAGATGCATTCCGCAAACAGTCGAGCTTCCGCACCTACCTGTTCACCGTGGCGCGCCACGAGCTGTATCACCACTTCCGACAGCGCGCGCGCGACGGCGAACGCCTGGACTTTGGCACCACCTCGGTAGCGGACCTGGTGACCACGCCGGCCACCCGCCTGGCCAAGGACGCAGAGCGCCGTCAGCTCGTGGAGATCTTGCGCACCTTGCCCCTCGAGCAGCAGACCCTGCTGGAGCTGCACTACTGGGAAGAACAGGACGTCTCCGCGCTAGCCGAGATCTTCGAGGCCACCCCCAACGCCATCCGCGTGCGCCTGCACCGGGCCCGCGCCGCGCTCAAGGACAAGCTGCAGGCGGTGGGCCAGGGCGATGCGCCGTGGGCCGAGCGGATGACCACCGACGATCCCTAGCCCGGAGCTCGGCCGACTGGCCCGGGCCTACGCGAGGCCCCCGCGACTTCGCGGAAACTTCCTTAGTGGAATCCGGGGCATGGGATTTTCTCGCGCGATGCTTCGTAATGCTCTGACTGACCGGCACTCTACAATGGATATGAAGCACGAGATCTGCTGTGTCCTGGCCCTTCTCTTCTCCCTGGGCTGCAGCGACCAAAGCCCCGACGGCGCGGCCGTCGATCCTGCTGTCCCCGACGACGGGTCCCACATGACCGGAGATCCCGCGGCGCCGATCGATCCGTTGGTCTGTGAGCAAGGCCTTGGCGCCGCGAGCTGCGACTGCTCGTCCAACAACTGTGGCCTCAACTCGCCGGTCATCGACGGCGTGTACTTCTCCCAGCTAAGCCTGGCCTCCACCCAGCGCAACTCGCAGGGCTTCCGGCTCGAGCGCTTCGCGTCCTCGGTGGCGCAGGCCGACGGCGGCGGTCAGTACGCGCCCACCGAAGACCTGGTGGTGGGCACCGACTTCAAGCTGCCGGTGGGGCACGTGATGGTGCTCGAGCGCGACAGCAAGCGCACCTACGTGCGCCTGGCGGAGAAGTGGACGACCTCGAACCCCGAGACCCAGACCTACTGGGCGCAGCCGTCGTCCCAGCCGGTGCCGTGGTACCGCCTGGAGTACACCACGCCCGAGCGGCTAGACCAGTGCCCGCCCGGGTTGCCGCTCGACTCGTGCCATGTGTTCACCAACCTGTGCCCAAGCCATCCCCTCGACGACAACTGGTCCACGATGCAGGCGTTCGTGTACGAGGGCAACTCATACACGCAGCAGACCATCGAGGTGCAGAGCGCGCCGACCACGCCGAGCAACGCGACCTGGTTCACCATCGCCTGCCCCGGCAGCCTGCCCGCCAAGATGCTCTTGACCCGGCGGGTCAACGCCGATAGCTACGGCGCAGGACTCAAGGAGCAGCAGGCCTTCGCCGATATGTGGGCCGGCAACTACTGCGGCGATGGCCGCGTCTTCACCCGGCCGGGCTGGCCGCTGCTCATCCGCACCAAGATCACTCCCACATGGACCTTGGGCTCGCTCGACTACACCCACTCGGCCAGCTTCACGGCCGGCGAGGTGGCCTCCATCGACGCGGTGTGGAACGGGGACGGCGCGGCGTGCCTGAACACGCCCCGCCTGGACACCGTCCACCCGCCGCTCGACGCCGCGCCACCGCCCGCAGGGGCAGCGAGCTGGTACGACAGCATCCAGGCGCACTGCCTGGCGGTCAAGGGCCACACCCTGCCAGCCTGCACGGCGGGCATCCTGCCCGCGAGCTGGGGCAGCAAGGGCTTCGTGATCTCCGTCAATCCTACTCCGTAGCGGTCGCCAGGGCTGCGCGCGCCGCGCGCGCCCAGGCCAGGCGCCGCAGCACCGAGCGCGACGGGTGGATCTGCGCCGCGCGCGCCAGCACCGCGTCGGCGCGCGTGAGGGCGGCGGCCACCAGCGCGCGCTGGCCAGCGCGCAGCGCGAAGTGGGCCTCCAGGAGATCCACGTGGCTGCTCACCAGCAGCTGGTGCCAGCGCGCCTGGGGCTGTACGCGCAGCTCGCGCAGCGGCCCCAGGAGCTGCTGCGCCTGCTCGCGGTCACCGGCCTCCAGCGCCTGGTAGGCGCGCGCCAGCTTGCCGTTGGTGGTGTCCGCGCGCGCCGCGGCGGCCTGCGTGAACGCCGCGCTCGCCGCATCGGCCTCTCCGTGCATGAGCTCGAGCCAGCCCAGCTCGAACATGCAGTCGCAGATCTCGTCGCGCTGCCCGGGGTGCAAGGCCACCATGCGGCCACAGCTCTCGCGAAGCTGCAGCCGCGCCTCCTCCGCGGAGCCGCTCTCGATGGCCGTCATGATCTGCGCCTTGATGACGGACGGATGCGACGGCCCCAGGCTGCCCAGCAGCAGCTGCCTCCACTGGCCAAACAGCCAGCTACGCCGCGCCTCCTCCTCCGTCACCAGCGCCAGGTTGGCGAGCGCGTTGGCCAGCTCCAGCGTGCCGGGGCCGTCGACCTGCGCCGCCACGTCGACCGCGCGCGCCAGCTCCGCGCGCGCCTCGGCCGGGCGATCATAGGTGATGTGCAGGCTGCCGAGGTTGTTGCGCAAGAGCGCCTCGGCGAACCGACCGCGCGGCGGCAGCCCAGCGGCGAGCGCCAGCATCTGCGGCATGCCGGCGTAGCTGTCCTGCGAGGTGGCCCCCTTGCCGAGGATCCAGGCGCGCCGCGCGAAGGCCTCGACGGCCACCACGTAGTCCCGGTGGCGCAGCGCCAGCTCGCTGGCCTCGGTCAAGGGCGGCAGCGCCTCCGCGAAGGGGCCGTTCATCACGAACCAGGTGCCCCGCAAGAGCAGCGCCTGCGCCAGGAGCGGCGAATACCCGAGGGTCCGCGCCTCGCCAGCGAGCGCAGCCAGCTCGGCCACCACCTCCGGCGCGCGGGAGGCCACCAGCACGCGCGCGCGCTCCAGCCGCTCGGTGAGCTGCGCCACCTGCGCCACCTGCGCCTGCGCTGGCGGATCCACGCCGACCAGGGCGGCGGCGTCCGCGCACTGCGCCGGATCGGCCAGCTCCGGCAAGGCGCGCACCAGCTCGGGGAGCCGGGCCGCGTCCGTGCGCTCGGCCAGCGCGACCCAGGTGGCGAGCTGCGTCCGCGCTCCGGACAGACAACCCTGGCGGCGGTCATAGAGCGTCTCGGAGAGATCGCCGCGGCGATGCGCCAGGCAGCCCTCGCGGTGGCTGCCGATCCAGCGCGCCGCGTAGGCGTCGAGGTCCCGCGCCACCTGCGGCGCGACGAGCTGCGCATACGAGCTGCCCAGCGCGGTCAGGTGCGCCCGCACCGCCTGCTCTTGCGGCGCCGCCCACGCGGACGCCAGCGCCGCCGCGCCGCCCTGGCAGGGGGCGGGCCCGTCCTGCCGCGCCTGGCCGACCCAGAACCCCGCGGCGGCCAGCGCCGCCGGCACCGCCACCAGCGCGCGCCGCCGCCAGCGCGCGCGCGGATCGAGCGCCAGCGCGGCGCCAAGCTCGCGCATGGAGGCATAGCGCTCCTGCGGCCGCGGCGCCTCCGCGCGCGCCAGCACGCGCGAAAGCCAGACCGGCACCTCCGGCAACGCCTCGCGCAGCGACACCGCGAAGGCGTACTGATCCGTGGCCGCGGTCAGGCTCTCGCCGCGCTGCTGCTCCGGCGCCATGTACCGGGGCGTGCCGCCGCGGGCGCCTCCTGGCGCGCCGTGCTCGTCGAGGTGTCCCACCGCCAGCCCAAAGTCGATGATGCGCACCCGGCCATCTGCCCCCATCACGGCGTTGTCCGGCTTGAAGTCGCGGTGGACCAGCCGCGCCTCGTGCGCCGCGGTCAGGCCCTCGCAGCACTGCCGATACGCGGCCAGGATCTGGCGCGGCGGCTGCGTGGCCGCGAAGGCGCGCAGCGACTGCCCACGGATGAGCTCCATCACCAGGTAGACCCGGTCTTCGAGCGCGCCGACGTCGAACACCGGCACCACGTTGGGGTGCGAGAGCTTGGCCAGCGCCTGGCCCTCGGCGAGCGCGCGGGCGCGCAGCCGCGGATCCGGCGCCGAGACCAGCTTGATGGCGACCTCGCGCGTCAGCTCCGGATCCCAGGCCTCGAACACCGAACCGCCCCCGCCCGTCCCCAGCTCGCGCCGCAGCTCGTAGCGGCCCACGCACACCGGCGCGACCTTGGTGCCAAACAGCGCCGCCGCCACCTGCGCGCGCATCACCTCCCGCACGAAGCGGTCGAGCTCCGGCCGCACCGCCAGCATCTTGCGCGAGACCTGCGGCTCCTCCGGACCTTCGGGCTCCTCGGGCGCCGCGCGCGCCTCGGGCGGCTCGCGCGCTCGGGCGGCTCGGGCGCCTCGGGCGCCTCGGGCGCCTCGCCGGCGCCGCCGAGCGACGCGGACGTGGGCCCCGTTCCTTGCGGCATCCCCCCGAGGATACACGCCGGGCAGCTCCGCGGCGATGGGACGAAGCTACGGCTGCGCCGGGGTGTTCTCGGCGAAGTACTCGTGGCTATCGGCGTTGTCGAGCGCGCGGTTCACGTTCTTCTTGGCCAGTCGCTTGCACGCGGTCTGGCCGTACGCCCAGTCGTCGGTGCCGGCCACCACGTTGAAGTGGCTCATCTCGTGGATGAGCGTGCCGGCCCGCGAGTCGGTGCCCACGTTGGGCGCCGACCAGAACGCGTTGCACAGGTAGATCTTGTACGGCTGCGCCGGATACACATAGGCATACGCGCTGTCGGTACACGTGCAGTCGGCCACCTCGTTGGCGAGCTGCTGGGTGATCGCGGTGAAGTGCGTCCTGGCGGTGTTCCACCCGTTCGCCGAGTACGAACCAAACCACGTGGTGTAGCGCAGCGTCGCGCTCGGCGTGGTGCTGGTCAGGTAGCCAAGCGCAGCGCTGGCCATGGTGCGCGCCGAGCCATAGGCGGTGGTGAGCTGGGAGATCTGCGTGCTGGTGCAGCCGGTGGTGGTGAGCGAAGCGCCAAGCTCCACCTTGCCTCCGCGCGAGGGGATGACGAACGGGCGCCCCTCGGCGCGGAGCTGCACGGAGGACGCCACTCGAGGCGCTGCGTCGTCGTGCTCCACGCCGTAGGGCAACAGGTGTACCGCGTAGCTCCCGGTGACCGTGAAGTCATAGGCCATGGACAGGTCCACGGTGCCGCTCTTGCTCTCGCCTCGCTCCAGCACGAGGTAGTCGCTCGCCGTCGGCTCGCCCCACTTGTAGTGGCGGCCCAGGTATGGCACCGCCTCGCCGCCGCGGACCACGTGAAACAGATCGTGCTTGATGTCGCGCAGCGGGGTCTCGCGCTCGAGCACACGCACCCGGCGACCGGACACGTTGGTGAGGGTCACCGTCACGCGCACCTGCTCGGCGGCGCCGAAGGTCGACACCGGCGCAGCCAGCGTGACCGCCAGATCGGCGGCCGTCGCCTCGGGAACCGCCGCCACCGAGCTGTCCAGGATCTCCGGGTTCTCCTCTGGAGCGTCCTCGGGCGAGTCGGCGCACGCGCTCACCACCAGCGCGCCGGATACGATTGCCAGATATGCCCAGCGGGCGCCACTACGGTACTTCTGCGTGTTCAAGCGGATCATGGAACCTCCCTGCTGCGCATCGTGGCGAGTCCAGGCGGTCTCCTCCAGCGAGTGAGCCTGTCTCCCGCTGCGCCGCGTGATGCGCTGACATCTCGCCGAGCACGGGCCGCGTGTTCGTCGAGCAGCGACCTACCCAGCCAGCGCACCACCAGGCGATGGAATGTGAGCTTTCATACGCCTACATGGCGCAGGTCCAGACGCTGCTCAGCCGGAGGCCAACAGGCTGCCGCCGCCGTTCTCCCGCCGCGCCTCCGCGATGATGGCCAGCAGGGCACACGCCAGGACGAAGCGAGGATCGATCGAGGAGGGCTGGAGGTCCACCTGGAACTCGCGCGTGAAGAAGCGGAAGAGCTGGTGGACGAACGCGACCTGACGGCCGCCCATCTCGATCGCGTGTTTCGACAGGAGCAGCGGGATGAAGCGGCGAAGCAGCGAGTGCCCTTGCTCTTCCATGGCGCCGAGCTGGTTGCCGGCTGGATCCAGGATCAGGAACTTGTCGCGGACCAGCGAGCGCAGCCCGCGCTTCTGGATCGTGGCGACTAGCTGACCGGTCTGGACGTCGATGACGTCGAAGCAGAAGTTGATGGCCAGCACCTGCCGGCTCTTGAGCTTGAACACCGGCGTCGTGCAGGTGTCGTCGGTCCAGATGGTGAACTCCTCTCGCAGCCGGAACACCGGGTGCTTGACGTAGAGGATCATCTGCCCGTCGGTGGTGTGGACCCGGAAGATGCGATCGAAGAGCGACCAGAAGTTGCGCCTGACGTAGTAGCGCGACTGATTGGCGACGGACGGCGGCTCGGCGTAGCGGACCAGCTCGGGCATTCGCTGGATGTAGCACCGAAATCCGGGGGCTTCTAGCGCTCGCGCACGGCCGCGAGCGGGCGCACGCGGCTACGAGCGGACGCACGCGCCTGCGACCTCGGGGGCGCCGCGCTTGCTCAGAGGCAGAGCTTGGTGACCGAGCGGATCCGCAGCGCGCTGTCGACGTTGAGGTCGTTGGTCTGATCGCCGAGCGCGATGGTGCCGTTGCTGACAAAGCCGGTGCGCATCAAGGCCTGCGCGCCGTCGATGGTCAGGCGCGCCACGTTGCTGGCATCCACCGAGAGCTCGTAGGTGTGGTACGCGCCGTCGAGCACCGTGACGGCATACGATTGCGTGTCGTCCGCCCAGCCGACCGCGCGGCCATCGAGGTAGATCATCTGTTCGCGCTGCACGCCGGTCCCAAACGGCGCGGTGAACGCGCCAAGGATGGCAGCCGCGCTGTCGAAGGCGTTGTGCGGGGTCACCGACTCGACCATCATCACCACCTGCAGCTTGAACGGCGCGCCGGCGGTGACCGCCCCCGCGCGGGACAGCAGGAGCTGGCCACCGACGCGCGCGCCCACGGCGCTGGAGGTCTCCAGCCGCACATAGTCGAGCCCGTTGGTCACCGTGGCGGGTGCCTGCATGGTCACGGTCCACCCCTGCGCCGCGAGATCATTGCCGCCGGCCAGCAAGGTCGTGGGCCCGCAGGGAGGCGCTGCGTCGGGGGCCGCGTCGATGGCCGCGTCGGGACCTGCGTCCGCGCCAGGAGCCCCTTTCACGGTGCCGCAGCCAGCAAGCCCAAGGACCAGGCACCATGAGAAGTCGCGCATGGAGACGAGCATACCGGCACCGGTTCACCAGCCCCCAAAGAAAAACCCGCGAGGCGCCGCGGTTGACGCCTGACCTCTTCCGGGCTATCGTCGTTTTACGATGAACCGGAAGCAAGAGGGCGAGGAGCCGTGCTGTCCCCCGGCCAGCGATCAGGTGGACCTGCGGCCCATTGAAGGCGAGGCGGCGGATGAAGAGCTGGCCGCGCTGGCCAAGGCCCTGGGGCACCCGGCACGGATCAAGATCTTGCGCCTGCTGGTGCGGAAGTCCTCGTGCATCTGCGGCGACATCGTGGACGAGCTGCCGCTGGCGCAGTCCACCGTCTCGCAGCACCTCAAGGTGCTGAAAGACGCGGGGATGATCCGGGGTGACGTGGATGGTCCCCGGATCTGCTACTGCATCGAGCCCGGCGCGCTGCGTCGCCTGAGGGCGCTGGTCGGCGGGCTGTGAGAGTCTCCTGCGTGCCTAATAAATCGTACATCGCCGATTAACGAATCATCGGTGCTCTCTCTCTGAAAGGAACCGCTCATGTCCGTCACCCTCCGAGTGTTCGACCCCGCCATGTGTTGCGCAACCGGCGTCTGCGGTCCCAGCGTGGATCCCGAGCTCGCCCGCTTCGCCGCCGACGTGGACTGGCTGCAGAAGCAAGGCGTGAAGATCGAGCGCTACAACCTGTCCGCGCAACCGGGCGCCTTCGCGGAGACGCCCGCGGTGAAAGAAGCCTTGGCGCGCGGCACCGAGGTGCTGCCGCTGGTGCTGGTGGGCGACCGCATCGCCACCGAGGGCGCGTATCCCTCGCGCGAGACCCTGGCGGCGCTGGCCGGCGTGGTGGTCCGCAAGCTCCAGGTCGCGCCCACCGAGGGCACGGGCTGCTGCGCGCCAGCGCCTGGTGGCAGCGCCAAGCCCAAGACGTCGTGTTGCTGATGAGTGCCCCACTGGACTTCTTGGCGCGCGCGCCGCGGCACCTGTTTTTCACCGGCAAGGGAGGCGTCGGCAAGACCTCGGTGGCGTGCGCCAGCGCGGTGACGCTGGCCGAGCTTGGGCGGCGAGTGCTGCTGGTCAGCACCGATCCCGCGTCCAACCTCGACGAGGTCCTGGAGACGCCGCTTGGGCCTGCGCCGCGACCTATCGCCGCGGTGCCGCGGCTCTTTGCCCAGAACATCGATCCAGAGGCCGCGGCCCACGCCTACCGCGAGCGCATGGTGGGCCCGTACCGCGGCGTGCTCCCGGAGGCGGCGGTGCGCAGCATCGAAGAGCAGCTCTCCGGCGCCTGCACCGTGGAGATCGCGGCCTTCGACGAGCTGGCCAAGCTGCTGGGCGATCCCGGCGCCACCGAGGCGTTTGACCACATCGTGTTCGACACCGCGCCCACCGGCCACACGCTGCGCTTGCTGCAGCTCCCGGCGGCGTGGACCGGTTTTCTGGAGAGCAACGTGGGCGGGACGTCTTGCCTGGGCCCGCTGGCGGGGCTCAAAGCGCAGCAGGCGCTCTATGACGGCGCCCGCGCCGCGCTCATCGACCGCGCCGCCACCATGCTGGTGCTGGTGGCGCGCGCCGAGCGCTCCACGCTGGCCGAGGCGGAGCGCACCCGCGGCGAGCTTGCGGCGCTCGGCATCAAGGAGCCGGCGCTGGTGATAAACGCGATGTTCCACGCGACCGATCGCGACGACCCCACCGCGGTGGCGCTCGAGCAGCGGGGGCAGCTCGCCCTGCAGGCGATGCCCCAAGGGCTCCGCGCCCTGCCCCGCACCGAGCTGGCGCTGCTGCCCTTTGGGCTGGTGGGGCTCGAGGCGCTGCGGCAGCTCTTCGTCGCTCCTGCGGCGTTGACGCCGGGCGCCGCCGCGGCCGCGGCACCAAGCGTCGCGACCAGCACGACGAGCGCCGCGGGCGCGACGAGCGCCGCGACGGGCAACCTGGACGCCGCGATCACGCCCCTGCCGCCCTTGATGGAGCTCATGCCGGCCATCGAAGCGGGTGGACACGGCGTGATCCTGACCATGGGCAAGGGCGGCGTGGGCAAGACCACGGTGGCGGTGGCCGTCGCCCTCGAGCTGGCGCGCCGCGGCCACGCGGTTCACCTCACCACCACCGATCCAGCGGCGCACGTGGCCGCCGCGCTGGGCGCGGACGTCGCCGGGATCCGGGTCAGCCGCATCGACCCGGCCGCGGAGACCCGCGCGTACCGCGACGAGGTGATGCGCACCGCAGGCGCTGGCCTGGACGCCGCGGGCCGCGCGCTCCTGGAGGAGGACCTGCGCAGCCCTTGCACCGAGGAGATCGCGGTGTTCCGCGCCTTCGCGCGCGTGGTCGCCGAGGGTGAGCAGGGCTTCGTCGTGATCGACACCGCGCCCACCGGGCACACGCTGCTCTTGCTCGACGCGGCGGAGTCGTACCACCGCGAGGTGATGCGCTCGGCGGGCCACGCTCCCGAAGAGGTCCGCCGCTTGCTGCCGCGCCTGCGCGACCCCTCCTTCTGCAAGATCTTGCTGGTGACCTTGCCCGAGGCGACGCCGGTGCATGAAGCGGCGCAGCTCCAGCGAGATCTGGCGCGCGCGCAGATCGTCCCGATGGCCTGGGTCATCAACCAGAGCCTGGCGCCGCTGGCGGTGACCGATCCGATCCTCGTCTCGCGCCAGCGCCAGGAGGCGCGCTTTCACCGCGAGGTGCGCGCGCTCGCGCCGCGCGCGGCGCTGGTGCCGTGGTGTCCCGCCGGCACGCCCGAGCGGCCCGAGCGACCCGAGCGACTCGACCTCATCGCCAGCGTCCACCACGGCCCTTCGCGACGCCCGCAGGAGCCTGCGCCTCCTTCGCCGCCTGGCCCGGGCGCGGCGCCACAACGCCCTCCGCAGACACCATGACCCAATCGCACCGCCTCCTCGGCAAGCTGTCCTTTCTCGATCGCACCCTCACGCTGTGGATCTTCGCGGCCATGGGGCTGGGCGTCGCGCTGGGATTCCTGGCGCCCGGCTTCAACACCGCCATCGACAGGCTCAGCGTGGGCACCACGTCCATCCCGCTGGCGCTGGGGCTCATCTTGATGATGTACCCGCCGCTCGCCAAGGTGCGCTACGAGGAGCTTCACCTGGTGTTCCGCAACCGGCGCGTGCTGGTGCTGTCGCTGGTGCAGAACTGGATCATCGGGCCGCTCCTCATGTTCGCGCTGGCCGTGATCTTCCTGCCGGACAAGCCGGAGTACATGCTGGGGCTCATCCTCATCGGGCTGGCGCGCTGCATCGCCATGGTCCTCGTGTGGAACGATCTGGCCAAGGGCGACCCTGAGTACTGCGCGGGCCTGGTGGCCTTCAACTCGGTCTTCCAGGTGCTGTTCTTCTCGGTGTACGCCTACTTCTTCGCCACGCTCTTGCCCGGCTGGCTCGGGCTGCGCACCGCGGTCGTGCAGGTCACGATCGGCGAGATCGCGCAGAGCGTGGCCATCTATCTCGGCATCCCGTTCCTCGCCGGCTTTGTCACCCGGCGCGCGCTGGTGCGGGCCAAGGGGCGCACCTGGTACGAGCACACCTTCGTGCCGCGCATCAGCCCGCTCACGCTCGGAGCGCTGCTGTTCACCATCGTCCTCATGTTCTCGCTCAAGGGCGAGACCATCGTGCAGCTCCCGCTGGACGTCCTGCGCATCGCCTTGCCCTTGCTCCTCTACTTCGTCCTCATGTTCGCGGTCTCGTTCTGGCTGAGCAAGCGCGTGGGCGCCAGCTACCAGCAGTCGACCACGCTGTCGTTCACCGCGGCGTCCAACAACTTCGAGCTGGCCATCGCGGTGGCCATCGCCAGCTTCGGCCTGCACAGCGGCGCCGCGTTCGCCGCGGTGATAGGGCCCCTGGTGGAGGTGCCGGTCTTGCTCGGCCTGGTCCACGTGGCGCTGTGGGCAAAGCCGCGCCTGTTCCCTGCAGACCCCGCGTGAGCGCGTCGCCACACAGCGCCCCCACGACTCCCTCCACCTCTGCCTGCCACCACCAAGGGTTCGTTCATGACCACGCCAGCTACCCGCCTCCTCTTTCTTTGTGTCGCCAACTCCGCGCGCAGCCAGATGGCTGAAGGACTGGCCCGGATGATCTTCGGCGACCGCGCGACCGTGCAGAGCGCGGGCAGCGAGCCGTCCAAGGTCAACCCGTACGCCATCGAGGTGATGAAGGAGCTCGGCGTGGACCTGTCCGCGCACCACTCCAAGTCCGTGCAGACGATCGATCCGGCGACGGTCGGCACCGTGATCACGCTGTGCGCCGAGGAGGTGTGCCCGGTGTTCTTGGGCCAGGCCCAGCGCCTGCACTGGCCGATTCCGGACCCCGCCAGCAAGGATCCTGCCCTGCCGCGGGAGGAGCTGCTGAGGCGCTTCCGCACCGCGCGCGACACCCTGCGCGACATGCTGGAGCGCTTCGCCAAGGAGCAAGGGTAAGGCTCTTCCAGGAACGTTGCGTCCTTTGCCGGCCAGCCCCGTCTTGGTACGCAAGGAGAACGACATGACCAAAGCAAGCAGCCCCTCTGGATCCATCGAAGCCCCTGCCTCGTCGCTCAGCGACGCCAGCAACGACGAAGTACGCGCCGCCGTGCGCGCCCAGTACGGCCAGGTGGCGCGCGTCGGCGCCGCCGGCTGCGCGCCTGCCTGCTGCGGCCCCGGCCCCGTGCTCAGCAGCAAGCTCGGGTACTCCGCCGAGGAGCTGGCCGCCGTCCCCGACGGAGCGAACCTGGGCCTTGGCTGCGGCAACCCGCAAGCGCTGGCTGCGCTCCGCGAGGGCGAGACCGTGCTCGATCTGGGCGCTGGCGCGGGCATGGACTGCTTTCTGGCGGCGCGGCAGGTGGGACCGCGCGGCCGCGTGATCGGCGTCGACATGACGCCAGACATGGTGTCGAAGGCGCGCGCCAACGCCAGGGCGCTGCAGGCACCCAACGTGGACTTCCGCCTGGGCGAGATCGAGCACCTGCCGGTGGCCGACGGCGCCGTGGACGTCATCTTGTCCAACTGCGTCATCAACCTCAGCCCGGACAAGCGCGCGGTGTTCGCGGAGGCCTTCCGCGCGCTGCGCCCCGGCGGCCGGCTGGCGATCTCGGACGTGGTGGCGCTGGGCGAGCTGCCCTCGCACCTCGCCTCCGATATCGCGGCGCTCACCGGCTGCGTGTCTGGCGCCGCCAGCGTGGACACCTTGCGCGCCCTCCTGCGAGTGGCCGGCTTTGAGCAGATCCGCGTGGACGTGCGCCCGGAGAGCCGCGAGTTCATCCGCGAGTGGATGCCGGGCTCCGGGGTGGAGAACTACGTCGCGTCGGCGAGCATCGAGGCGGTCAAGCCGGCGAGCGCGGAGGCCCGCGCCGCGACGACAGCACCGGCGCCCCTCGCCGAGGCCAAGGCCGAGGGGACGTGCTGCGCGCCCACCTGCTGCCCGCCAAAGGGCGCGGCGTGATCGAGCCATCCGAGCTCGATGCGTGGCGAGCCCCCAGGCGCGAGCGCGACGACGCGCGACCCGAGGACGCCGGGGAGGCGCGCGCCCACGGCGCAGCCAGCGGCGCCGCGCGTAACCCCATGGCCCTGGCGGCGCGGCTACGTCCGTTCATCCGGCGGCGCGTGACCTCCGAGGCGGACGCAGACGACGTGTTGCAGGATGTGTTCTTGCGCCTCATGCGCGGCCTGCCCGGGCTGCGCGATGAGGAGCGCTTCGGCCCCTGGGTGTATCAGCTCGCGCGCAACGCGATCATCGACCACCAGCGCGCCGCCGCGCGGCTGCTCGTGGTGGACTTGCAGCCAGGCCGCGAGGCAGCAGAGCCCGCGGGCGAGCGCCCGCCGCGAGCAGCGGGCCAGGCGCGCGCTGGCGGCGCGGACACCGGCGCGGCCATCGGCCTGGGCATCGGCCTGGCTACCGGCATGGCAACCGGCGCGGCCCTCGGCCTGGCCCGCCAGGAGGACCGCGCCAGCGACGACGACCGCGACGACGACGCCATGGAGCGCGAGCTGGCGCGCTACGTCGCGCCGTTCGTGGCCATGCTGCCGTCACCGTACCGCGAAGCGCTCACCCTCACCGAGCTCGAGGGGCTGACCCAGAAGCAGGCCGCGGAGCTCTTGGGCCTCTCGCTCTCCGGCATGAAGTCGCGGGTGCAGCGCGGTCGCCGCGCGCTCCGCCAGGCCCTCGAAGCTTGCTGTCACATCGAGCTGGACGCGCGTGGCAAAGTCATGGACTTCGCGCCGCGCCCAGACGGCCGCCTGCCAGCGAGCTGCTGCAATCAGCCTGCCGCGAACCACGCAGCGCGTGGCTGCGGACCGCAGCCGGGCGCCGCGTCAGCCGCTGAGCAGACCAAGGGCTCCACGGAGTAGGAGGGCAGGAGGGGAGAGAGGTCAGAACGCCCACGCCGCCCAGGCGACGGCGCCCGACCTCGCGGTATCCGCTGGGTGAACCCCATGCCCACGGCGGGCCGGTCCATGATAGGGCCGCCCGCGGTGTCGGCCGGATGGGTCACGTCGCCGGAGAGGGGCGCTCAACCTGTCCACGGGAGTGGATCAAGCTCAAACTTCGGAGATCTCTTCGACGAGCCTGATGGGCTGACGCAGTAGTGTTAGGCGCGAGGCTTGCGGCGAGTGAGGTACGGCTCCAGCTCTTCCGGCACGAACACGCCATAGTCGAGATTCGCCGTGACCCACTGTTTCTCCCACAGCCGAGCCAGCCCCTTGTGCCACACGAAGTACGAATCCGTCAGCGCCTCCGGGTGCAACACGCAGTCTGCCGTGCCCAGCAGCTCGAAGATCTGCATCAGCGGCACCTTCTTCTGCGTCCGGAGCTGCTCCTGCAACCTCGCGACCACCGCCTCGTCGTCGAGCTGAAGGCTGCACTCGCTGGGCAGCGTTCGACAGACCACACCACCCGGAACGCGGCGCTGGATGCCGCCATCAAAGCTCAGGTCTAGCACTACAGCATCCGGGGAGACGACGACGCGCTCTCCATGCTGCGGCAAGAACAAGACCACCCCGCTGTCCAGCTCGGCCACCACCTCGTACCCTCGAACTTCCGTGTAATTGGACAGAATGGCTTGTTGCCAGTTCCCGCGCAGCGGCTCCTTGTGAAAACAAGCGGCATGCCAGCAACCGAACAAGTTCGCATCACGAGACGCTTCGGGGAGATACGACGTGTAGTACGAATCCAACATCGAAAACTGCCCGCCGATCCCCAGCACGGGACGGCCACAACCAGGGCAAAGATCTAGATTCATGGCATCACCTCGATGTCCGCAGATGACTTACTCCGCACTGCTCGGGTTCTGGCTACCGCCTTGACGTTCCCGTTTTCATCTAGAAATGCAACACGAACGAAGAACCCCGACTCAACAACCCCGTCATTCCGCACAGGATTCTTGATTCCATTCCCATTGTAGAAAGTAATATTTCCATTCCAATCAACAGCCGCCTCGATATCGTCGCCAGCCTTTCTGAGGTCGAGAGAAAAATGATCCTTCCTGCTCACAGCCATCGGGTGCGTATGAACCAAGAATCGCTCGCCAGGGAGAATAGACAATGAAATAATTCGATTCCTCTCGCCAAGAATGATGCGCAGCTTTCCGTATGGGGTCTGCACCACGGCTATCTCCTTCCGGAACCACTGCGAGATGATCGGGAGATCTGCAAGTGGAATCTCCGAGAGCTGCACACTGCCACGTTTCTCGAGCTGCCGAATGACATGTCTGGTCAGTGGAGAGACCTTGCGAAGGTCTACATGAAAGTCATGGCCATCATCCGAGCGCGCGTGAACCTCCAACTCGGGCTTGCTACCGCTGCGTACCCGTTCAGAGGTAGGTCCTCTACTACTGGCCCGTGCGGGCTCATCGAGCGGCTCATCGAGTGCCTCCCACGCCTCGGGCTCATCGGCGACGTGTGGCGCCGGAGCCTCTCCCCCCATGCCCAGCTTGCCCCGCACGTGGCCGGCTGCCTTGGCGGGGAGGCGGGCGGCGGCGCCTACGTAGGCGGTGACGTCGCCCAGTGCGTCGATGGCGGCGAGGGCGCGTAGCACCGCGGCCCAGCGGCCGGAGATCTGGCCAGCGGCGGAGAGTGCTCCCGCCCCGGCAGTAGCGATGCACAGGAGCGCCGTCATCATCACCCAGCCCAGCACCTCGCCCTGGAAGCTGCCGCGGGTCCAGGCGTCGTCGGATTCCCACTTGCGCAGGAAGTCCTCGGCGATGGCGCCGCGGTTCTCCCACACCTTCTGCAGCTTGCTCACCCAGCCGCGCGCCATGGCCACGAGCGCGGCCCCATCGCCGGTGAGCAGCTCCAGCGCCACCTTGGCCACCGTCTGCACCAGCTCGGCGGCGCCCGAGAACAGATCCATCACCGCCCCAAAGCCGCCCTCCAGGAGGCCGATGGTGAACGCCGCCGCGTAGCGCGCCCCATCGAGCGCGGCCCCAGCCATCGCCTTGGCGCCGCGCCAGGCTGCGCTGGGGATCGACTCGCCGCTGCCGATCGCTCCCAGGCTGCGCAGCGCCGCCACGAAGGACTCGCTCGGCAGCCAGATCGCATTGCCCTTGCGCACCTTGGCCCCGCGGTAGGTCTCAACGGTCCGCTCGGCGGACTCGGTGCGCAACACTTCCTCGACGAAGCCAAGCTCTCCCTCCTCGAGGTACACGCCGCGCCGGCCGCGGTTGGCCTCTACGATGGCTTGCACGTACAGCCGCGCGTCGCTGCCCTTGCGCACGGCATAGTGGCGGCTCACCACCGCGTGCAGCTCATCGCCCGGCTTCACCAGCAAGAGCCGCGCGCCAGGATCGGGCGGATCCATGGCCAGGAAGTGCTGCTCGACGAAGCCGACCGCCCCGCTGCCCACCACCACCACCCAGCACCAGCCATGTTCGGTGCGGCGCTGCACGTGCACCGCCTCGCCGAACGGCAAGATGCCCAGGTCTGTGCCACCCGCGCCGCCCGTGCCGCCCAGCTCCGGCCGCGGCCGCAAGCGCACGCCCTTGGGCGCTTGCACGGCCGCCATGCGCCCCACCGCCTCCGAGCGCTCGCCGATCGCGCTGCGCCACATCGCTTCGCTGCCGGCGCGGTCGCCGGACACAACGGGCTCGGTCGCTCCGCCGACCGCACCGCAGCTCACCGGCTCTTCGCGACTTACCAGCTCTTGTTCCTGGTCTGGATCCGCCGTGCGACTCACCGCTTCGCGCTGCTGCCAATCAGGGTCCTCCGGCTCGCCGCGACTCACCGGCTCCGCGCTGGCCTCTGACACGCGGTCCTCGCCACCAGCCGCGCCCAGCCCCATCGCTGACATCAACCCCGGCCCCGGCTGCCATGGCTCGACCCGCACCCACTCCTGTGGCTGCATCAGGCGTGGTGCATCTTGCCCCGGGGATGCACTCGACGCCGGAGAGCCCCGCAGGGCCCCTTGCCCACTGCGCGTCTGCTTGCCAGGCGCAACCGGGGCGATGGGGCGGGTTGGCCCGGACTTCAGCCTGGGCAGCTCGTGGATCGGCTCGCGAGGCATGTAGCCGGGGCTCTCGGCCACACGCTATCACTGTTGCCTACGAGATGGCCCTCCCCCACGTTCAGTGGCGGCAGCACAGGGGCAGGACCAAGGGCCCCACGAAGCTCCACGGAGTAGGAGGGGAGAAAGGTCAGAACGCCCACGCGGCCCAGGCGACGGCGCCCGATCTCGCGGGCGCCAGGCCCACCGCGCCGGCTCGCGTGCCGCGGCTGCTGGACCTGCCGCTAGACCACCGATGCCCCGCATAGGCCGCCAGGCAGACAGAGGCGCCAAACAGCGCATAGCTGGCCTCGGCATGTGACGAGTCCTGCTGGAGCAGCGCCACGCCCGCGCCAAACGCAGACAGCGAGGCGACCGCCGTCACGTAGGCTGGCCAGCGCCCCGGCGCCTCCTCGGCCTTCGCGGCGGGCGCCCTGGTGGCCGCCATCTGCAGCGGCGCGGCCAGCACCTGCAGGGATGGGCTCTGCTGCCTGCCCTCGGAGACGAGGAAGGCGTTGATCGCGGTCAGCTCCAGCTCGTCAGCGACGCCGTCCATCACCGCGAGCACCGTGTGGAGGTGCTGCGCGGTCGCCACGTCATAGACGCTGGCCGCCATGGCGCGGTCGCCGTCGTAGAAGCGCGAGCCGATGACGATCACGCGCGGGCCGAGTTGCAGGCTGCGCGCCAGGAGCACCGCGACCTCGCCGTCGAGCTGGCGCGCGCGCTCCGAGCCAAACAGCAGGGCCGCGGACGAAGGCGACAGCGACAGCGCTCGCTCGATCCGCCAGTCGATGGACAGCCGGGTGGTCTCCTTCGCGCGCACCTCGATCTCGTAGCGCCGCGCGCCATCCTTGCCGGTCTTGACCAGCACGCGATACTTGCCGGGGAACACCTCCGCCTCGAAGGCGCGGCTCCTGGGGCGGCCCTCGTTGACGATCACCACGGCCGAGGGATCATTGACCTCCACGATGAGCGTGCCGCGCCCCTGCGCCTCCAGCTTGGCCAGACCCGCGCGGTAGAGCTTGTCTGCGCCGGGGCCGAACTCCTCGAAGATGGTGTCCGCTTCATCCGGAAAGCTGCGGACGAGGTCCTCCGCCACCGCGGCCGCGCCCGCGGCCTGCCTGAGCCGGCTGCGACACAGCGCGAGGTAGATGAGCGACTGGCGCAGCATGGGGCGCCCGACCTCGGTCCCGAAGATGAGCGGGTTGAGATACGCATCCGCGACCACGCTCGAGAGCAACTTCTCGGCCGCTTGAAAACGACTGCTTCGATACAGCGCGATGCCCTGGTTGGACGCCGACATGGCGGCGTTGAAGTGGTCCATCAGGCCCACCGAGGCGCTCGCCGCCAGCGGCGGCAGCGGTACCCGCTCCCCCATCCGCTGTAGCAGCTCCGCGGGCCTCGCCAGGAGGCCCGCGCGCGCCAACCCGTCCCGCAACGCCTGCGCCCAGGTCCGCTCCTGGGGGGAAGGTTCATCCACCCAGGACTCGAGCACCAGGTCCGTGGCGCGCGCCAGCCCCAGCGAGCTCAGCAGCTCCGCCACGATGACCCCGAGGATCAGCGGGAGCCGAAGGCTCCACGCGAGCCAGCGATTCCTCGACGGCGACAGCCTGCGCGGAGGGCTCATGGGCAAAGACACCTCGCGACCGCGGTCTCGCCCTCTGCGAGGCCAACGAGCCCTCGCTGCCCCGGCGCTCTCGTGGCTTTTTGCGTTGGCATCTCAGTTTGCCTTGTATTCATCGGCGCCCAGATCGCAGGCGCCGTCCGCTGGTTGCGGCCGCGCGTCCCCATCGATGTCCACTCCAGTACATGTTCCACCTGCGTTCATCACGCTCGCCGGAGATCCAGCGGTCAAATGAAAATCTGGTGGGTTCGTCGTGATGCTCTTGAACATCAAGGTGTTTGCCTCGGTGCCTCGCGCGACGTACGAGTTGCCAAACGTACAAGCTCCCTTGGTTTGGTCAGGGAAACTCAGGCCCTCGTTGTTCGAAGTCACGATGTTTCCTCCTGCCACCAGGTTCGTGACCGAACATGCCACGCCCGCAGATAGCAGCGTTCCTGCCTTTGCATGATTATACGCAACGGTGTTCCGCTCCAGCCGGTGGGCCCCTGCCCCTGCGCTCAATGACAATCCGCCATATTCTGAGCCCGTGGCTTGATCCGCGTTGCCGTTCGTCACGATGAAGCTGTTCGTGATGTCGAACGTCCCTCCGCTCACCGAGATCCCGCCCCCAGCGTTCCCGGACACCGTCGATTGCTCCACGCGCAGGGTCCCTCCGCTCACCGAGATCCCGCCCCCGGGGTTGTTCTGAAGCGTCACGCGCACCAGGCTTACCGAAGGAGCTCCGCTGCCAGTGGGGACCAGCACGCCATAGCCGCTGCCGTTGTTTGGCGCGTCGCTGATGCTCAGATCGTATACCTTGAGCGAGGTTCCAGAGTCTCGGACTGTCACGATTGCTCCGCCGGAGCTCCGCGTCAGCTTCGCTCCAGGCTCCGCCAGGAACGTCACCACGCGCCCGTTCTCCACCACCACCGCTTCGTCGGTCGTGCCCACGAACTTCACGTACGGCCGGTTCGTCTTCAGCGCTGCGTCCACCGTCTTGCATGGCGCGCTCCGGGTGCAGCTCGTCCCGCTCCCGGTTGGCCCCACATACGCCACGTTGCTGTCCTCTCCACACGCCCCGTCTGGCAAGCACGCGCCGCTCCCGCACTCCCCGTGTCCGCTGCAGCCCCGACACGCCTTCTCCGCCCCGCACACCGGCTCGTTCCCCACGCACGCCGCCGCCGCGCTCGCCGTGCATTCCACGCACACCCCGCTCTCCCCCACATCACACACCCCCTTGGGGGCGTCACAGTCTCCGTCCCCCTTGCACGGCTTGGTGTCCACGCACGTGTTGTTTGGCATGCCGGGGCAGTACAGCGGATCATCCTTGTACAAGAAGCACCCAGCGGGCGCCGCGACCCAGAACGCGGTCAGCGCAGCGACGGCGATGAGCATCAGGGCGCGAAGCGCGAAGGGGCGAGTTGGCTCTTGCGACATGACGGGGTCCTTGTTCATCAGAATGCCTGGGCCCAGCCGACGGTGACGCCGCCGGGCGAGAGCGAGACCATGGGGGACGAGGCGGCGGCGGCGCGGGGCGGGCCAGAAGACGTCGCGGGCCGAGTGCGCAGCAAGTAGATCCCTGCGCCCACCAGCGCTGCTCCTCCGACCGCCATCCCGACGCCGAACGCGGCCGAGTCGAAGTACTGCTTCGAACGAACATGAGGATCTGCCGTGAAGTCCTCGTCCAGAAAGATGAGCGTGGCGCCGGTCACCACGGTCACCGCGCCGGCACCAACGAGCCCCCAGCCCACCGGCTGGCGCCACGAGCCGCCCGCGCGCGGATCCTTCGCGCCCCTGTGGCCCCCCGGGGATCGTCGCGCCGGCCGCGACCAACGCCACCGGCGCTTCCTGCGTGGTGCCTTCCACCGCCACCACCTTGATGATCTGCGACTGAAACCCGGGGCTCTCGACGGTGACCGTGTGCGCCCCGGGGAACGTGGCGACCTTGGCTCTGGCTGTCCCCGCCACGCTCTCCATCGGCACCATGTTGCCATCAAACGAGATCCAGGCGGTGGCGGGAGTGGCCGTGACCACCACCACGGTGCGCCCCGACGCGACCGCGGCGCTCTGGATCACCGCGCGCACCACCTCGGCCACCGCGGCGCGCAAGGCGTCCTCGGTGCATCCCTTGCAGAACCGCTCGGCCACCGCGGGCGTCTCGGCGTCCGCCATCACCACCGTGGCGGTGAGCTGGATCGTCGCGGCGTCCTCGGTGGAGACCCGGGCCAGCAGAAACAGCAGCCGGTCTGCGCTGCGCGGGCTCATCACCGCAGCCAGGCACGACAGCGGGCGATCTCGCTCCATGCACGAGGTGACGCTGCGGCCCTCGCGCGCCTCCAGCGCGTGGGCAGACAACGTCCAGCCGGCGTCTCGCGCCGCGCCTTCGGCCTGCTGCAGCAGGCCCTTGGCGTCTGGCGCCTTGCCCATGCTCTGAACCGACACCACGCCAGATCCGGCGGCGGCGACGCCGCCAGATCCTAGGAGCCAGCCAACGACGAGCGCCACCGCGACAGGCACGCCGCTGACGCGACGCCTGCGCGCGATGAACAGGGGGAGCGCGACGACAGGAAGCTCTCTCATGGCTTGGTGGACCCTTGCAGCGTTTGATGGATCACCGTGGTCCTCGACGAGACGATGGTGACGGTGAAGGTCTTGGACTCGTAGTTGTTGGTGATCCGCACCCGGTGCTTGCCGGGCGAGAGCTTGGTGTGCACCGGCGTGCTGCCGACCCGCTTGTTGTCGATCCAGACATAGGCCCATGGCACCACGTCGAGTGACAACGTGCCGCCGGACGCGGTCCCCGCCGACGAGCTTGTGCCGGGGGCGCCGGAGCCAGCGACCGTACCGACACCCGAACCGGCACCCGAACCGGCGCCCGAGCCAGTGCCCGCACCGGCGAGGCCAGCAGCCGCGGCGTCCAGCGCGACGACCCCGGCGTCAGAGACCGGCGGGCTCACGGCGGGCGCGGTGGCGCGCGGATCGGCGCGCATGGCCCCTGCCCCTGACCGCCCCGCGCCACCTGCGCCACCTGCGCCACCTGCGCTGCCAGCGCCGACCAGCGAGGGGCCCTCGCCACCAGCCTGCGCCGGCTCGACCGCCGGCTCGACCGGGCGGTCGACGAGCCGCCACACCGCGACCCCAGCGAGCCCCGCCAGCGCCGCCGCCCCGACGGCGTAGCGCCAGCGAGCCCTCGCGACAGGTCGAAAGGCCCGCGGCGGCGTCGCCGCATGCACCCTGACCTCCCCGGCCGGCTCGGCGCGCCGAGGCTCGGGCGCGCCCGCTTGGCGCAGCCGCACCGTCTCCTGGGCCCGGCCTGCTGCGGGAGAGTGAGGCTCCTCGACGATGAGCTCTGGAATGCCAGCCTGATGATCGCGAGCGTGGGCCGCCGCATACGCTGGCCCACGCGCTGGCGCGTACCCAGGGGCATGCGCGTGACCTGGCCCATCGCTTGGCGCGTAGCCATGCGCAGGCACCTCCGTGCGCTCGGTGCGGTCCAGCTCGTCGTGGACCCGCACCACGCCGAGCGCGAGCGCGGCCAGCTCCTGCGCGGGGCTCGCCGCTGGCGGCGCCGAGGCAGCGCGCTCGTGCCCGCGCCGCTCGCCCTCGGAGCGCGTGCCCTTGCGGCGCATCGGCCGCGAGAACCGCGCCGCCAGGAGCGCGGCCAGCTCGCCGGGGCCGTTGCGCGGCGCGTCGGCGCAGGCGAGCAGCTCCTCCAGCGCGTCCTCGGCGCAGGCGCAGCGGTTGGGCAGCTCGCGCGCGAGGAGCCGCATGGCCACCGCCGACACGTCCGCGGGCACGTCGGCGCGCACCAGCCGCGGCGCGGCGATCTTGGCAAACATCACCTGCGCGATCGTCTCCTTGGCGGTGCCGCGAAACAGGCTCTGCCCCGTCAGCATCTCCCAGAGCATGATGCCCACGGCGAAGAGATCCGAGCGCCCGTCGAGCGCCTCGCCGTTGGCCTGCTCGGGCGACATGTACGCCGGCTTGCCCTTGACCATCATCGACGCCGCCCCCACGCCGGTGACCAGCGCCTTGGCGATGCCGAAATCCGAGACCTTGACCGCGCCCTCCCACGACAGCAGCACGTTGTGCGGCGACACGTCGCGATGCACCACGCCGCGCAGCCCGCTCTCGCGCGGCAGCTCGTGCGCGTAGCCAAGGCCGCGCAGCACCTCGGCGATGATGAAGATGGTCACCGCCACCGGCAGCACCCCGGTGGTGAGCAACGCCGCCAGGTCCTTGCCCTCGACGAACTCCATCACCAGGAACGGCCGCCCCTCCTCGTCTCGGTCGAAGTCCGTCACCGCGACGATGTTGGGGTGGGTCAAGCGCGAGGCGAGCTGGGCCTCCGAGATGAACATCTCCGCGAACAGCGGCTCCCTGGAGAAGCCCGCCAGCACGCGCTTGATGGCGATGGTGCGCGAGAAGCCGTCCGCGCCCGCCACCGTGCCGAGGTACACCTCGGCCATGCCACCTGCGCCCAGCTTGCGCACGAGCTGGTACCTGGAGAGCTGCGCGGGCGGAGCTGGCTTGCTCTCGCTGACCGCGCGGACCGTGTCATCTGCCGAGCCGAGCTCCAGCAGCTCGCGCGCGTACGTGCGCACCAGGGTCAGCCCGCTCGGCGCATAGCCATCTCCCGGCGTGGCCTCTGCGAGCTGCAACGCCAGCGCCCGCGGGTTGGCTGGCCGGCGAGCCGGATCCGGATCGAGCGCCGCGACGATGGCCGCCACCCAGCCCTCCGGCAGCCGCGGAGCGTGGCGCCGCGGATCCACCGGCGGCGCGCTGATGATCCGCTGATAGAGCTCGATCAAGGAGTGCGCGTAAGGATCGCTGGCGCCGGGCTCGGCGCGAAAGGGCAAGACGCCACCGGTCACCATCTGATACGCGATGACCCCGAGCGCGAACACATCGGCCGCCGCCTTCACCGTGCCGCCGCGCATCTGCTCGGGTGCCATGTACGCAGGCGTCCCGATGATGGCTCCGGCCCCGGTGAGCACCTTGCTCGCGCGCTCCCCGAGCTTGGCCACGCCGAAATCCAGGATGGTCACGAAGTGCGGATCGCCATCGCGGAGCGAGAGGAAGAGGTTGTCCGGCTTGAGATCGCGGTGGACGATGCCGTGGTCATGCGCGGCCTGCACCCCGTTGGCCACCTCGCACAGGATGTGCAGCGCGTCGCTGGGCGACAGCGGTCCGCCCTGCGATCGCATGAAGCCGTTGAGCGTGGCGCCGTCGAGGTAGTCGAGCAGGATGTACCACTGTCCGGTCGGGAGCTGACCGCAGTCGTGGACCCCGATGATGTTGCGGTGATGGATGGCCGCCGCGGCGCGGGCCTCGTTGATGAAGCGCTCGACGATGTCCGAGTGCAGCGTCCACTCCGGCAGCAAGATCTTCACCGCGCGCCGGGTGTGCAGCACGCGATGCACCGCAAGGTACACGGTGCCCATGCCGCCTTCCCCAAGGCGGCCAGTGATCTCGTATTGCCCTACGTTCGTTCCGATCATGGGTCTGCAGGCCGCCCCGCGCGAGGTGAGCTTCTCGTCGGCTCGCGCGCCCGCCAGGCTCTGGCCAGAGTACGTCGCAGCACCCCCCCGTGGAAGTGGTGGAGCGCACGGATCAGCGCACGATCAGCGCACGATCACCGCCCTGTGGCGCCCAGGCGCGCTCGGGCGCCGCGGGGCCCACAGGGTGCAGCGAGACCCATGCCAGCGCACAGTTCCGAAAGTTCCCCAAGCTCGCGAGCGAGAGCCGCGCGCGAAGGCGAGGCCACGTGCTATGCCGTGCCGTGCCTGCAGAGGGAATCCATCTCACCGCGCTGCGCGAAGTGACCAGCTCCCCGGCCCTGGACGCGCCGGTGCGCGCGCGCCTGAGCCGGCACGAAGACCCGGCGCGGCTCGGCGCGCTGCTGGTGGACCTGCCGTACTTTCATCGCTTCACCGTCGAGGTCATGCGATACGTGGCCAAGCTGCCGCCGCGGCCTTCGGCGTGGGGCGCGGCGCTGCACACCGGCGGCGCGGTGCAGCTCCTGACCGAGCTGACGCTGGTGGCGCGGCGAGATCGCGATGACGCGGTGGCCGCGATCGCGCTGGGGCTCGCGTCGCACCTGTCGATCGACCGGGCCTTGCACCCGCTGGTCAACTCGCTGGCCCGCCGCCACCCGGCCGGCAAGAACCACGACGCCTCGCACCGCGAAGTGGAGAAGTTCCAGTCGATCTGCTTCCACGAGAGCTACATGGGCCGAGACCTGATGGGCACCTCCGCCATCACCGGGTACCTGGAGATCCCGGCGCTCGCGCGGCTCGATGAGCCGCGCCTGTCGGCGCAGGTGCGCCAGGCCTGGACGGCGGCGCTGGGCAGCGCGCCCAGCGCGGGTGAGCTGTCGGGCTTTGGCCGCGGCTATCGCGCGCACATTCGCCTGATCGGCTGGCCGGTGGGCAAGCGGATCGCCCCGGCCGCCGCCAAGGACGCCGCCAGGCCGCGCTACCTGCACGGCGCGTGGGGCACGTTCGCCAGCGCGCTCTCGGCCGCGGTGACCGAATCCGCCAGGACGCTCAACGCGGTCGCCGCCGTGCTCGACGCGGAGGCCAAGGATCTCGCCGGCGCGCTGGCGGCGCTGCACGCCATCCTGCCGCCGGGCACCATCGACCCGCCGGGAGATGAGCAGACGCTGGAGCGGCCGTTCACGCCCCGGCTCGGCGACAGCCAAGCGCCCAGCTAGCAGGGCGCTCCCACGTCACTGGTGAAATACGTCACGGCGCCGTCGTCCATTTCGGCGACCTGCTCGTATGGGTGTAAAGCGTTCCGTCACCTGTTCACCAGCCAAGCTGTCGGAAAGTCAACCGACAGGGGAAGCGACGGGTGAAGCGCCACGGAATGCCTTGGAACTACATGAGCACCACAGTGGTACGAAGCTTGCTGATACCTCGGCTCGTCATGCCGTCCTCCAAGACCTGTACGTTCGTCCGGCGCTCCTTGATGGCCGTCTTTGCCGCAGGGGTGCTGGTCTCCGCGACGTGGGCGCTGAGCCCCGGGCGTGAGGTGATCCGCGCCTCGGAGGCGAGCCCGCGGCGCGGCCTGCTGACGGGAACGATCGCCGCGCCGGACGCGGTGCCGGTGATCTCCCCGGTCGGCGGCGCGGTGGTGACGGTGGCGGTAGACGAGGGCACCACGGTGCGAGCGGGCGAGGTGCTGGCCGTGCTGGCCCATGACGAGACCAAGCTGCTGGCCCCGGTTTCCGGTGTGATCTCCAAGCGTTCGGTACATCGCGGCTCGGTGGTTCGCCCCGATGGCGCGGCGCCGTTTCTCATCGTTCCTGAAGCCCCGCTGCGCGTGGTGGTGGTGGTGGATGAGGCGATGTCCCGCTCGCTGCGCGGCACCTCGGTCGCGAGCTTCTCTGCAGATGCCTCCACGAAGCAGGCCTTCAAAGCCCGCTTCTCCTCGGTCCGGCCCGAGGCGGCGGCTCCTGGCACCCTGCCGGCACGCTACCTGGCGAGCTTCACCATCGAGGGAGAGTTCAAGCTCGCGCCTGGCGCCACCGTGGACGTCAGCATCAAGCGCTGACCGACGCTGACGACCGGCGCCGACGGCCGGCGCCGACTGGCAAGACCAGGCTGGGCTCGACGCACGCAGCGCCGGGCCCAGCGGCGTTTTCGGGGCCATTTCGGGGTCGAGCAGGAGCGCCGCGCTGGCGCCACGAGGGCGCCACGGTGCGGGCGCCGCGCGCAGATCGCGACATGAATGTCAGCGAGGAGCCGGATCTTCGAGATCTGGCGAAGCGGACCGAAGCGGACCGAGGCGGCAGCCGCGCCTGCCGCGCGGTCCGCGCACGAGAGGATCGTCCAGCCAGGCCGCTCGCTCGTAACCTTGCATGAGCGGACACGTAGCAAGGCCCAACGTGGGTGCAGACGAGAGCCGCGTGCTCTACTGAGACGACCCTCGGCCGCGGCTGCGGCTACCCGCTCGTGAGGAGATCCATCGTGCGCAACTCCCATCGTCCAGACTCCGGGCAAGACCTCGGGCCCAGCTCCGACCTCGGCTCGAACCTCGGCTCGAACCTCGGCTCGAATCTCGGGCCCAACCTCGGCCGCTACCCGGACCTTGGACCGGCGTGGCAACGGCGACAGTTCCTCAAGACCGCCGCCGCTGGCACCGCGTTCTTCGCGCTGGGCGGCGCGCTCGTGCATCTGGCGGCAGATGACCTGACCCGCGAGGCGCAAGCGCAGACCCGCGGCGATGGCAGAAAGCGCCTGCCGCCGGGCCAGCGCGTGATCGAGAAGCTCAAGCCCATGGGCGGCGAGGAGGGCCCCGGCGACGTCAAGTCGTTCCGGCTGCGCGTCCACGGCGCGGTCAAGACGCCCTTCGAGCTGGACTATGGCGAGCTGCTCAAGCTGCCGCAGGTGGAGCAGGCCGCCGACGTCCACTGCGTGACCGGCTGGTCCATGCTCGACGGGCTGTGGAAGGGCGTGCAGCTCGCGGTGCTGGCGGAGAAGGCCGGCGTCAAGGACGAAGCGCGGCACGTGATCTTCGAGGCCGCGCACGGCTACACCGCCAACATGCCGCTCAAGGAGGCGCTCGCGCCCGCGGTGATGCTGACCTATCGCTTGAACGGCAAGCCGTTCGCGCTGCGGCACGGCGCCCCGGTGCGCAGCCTGGTGCCCGACCTGTACTTCTGGAAGAGCGCCAAGTGGCTGACCGGCGTGCGCTTCGTCAAGATCGACGAGCCGGGGTACTGGGAGACCCGCGGCTATCACAACCACGCAGATCCGTGGAAGGAAGAGCGTTATGCCTGAGCCCGCCGCCGCGCCCAAGCGAGCGCTGGGCGCGCTCCTGGCCAAGCGCTGGCGCGGCTGGCTGCGCGCGGTGCATCGCGACGCGGGCTATCTCGCGGTGGGGCTGACGTTCATCTACGCGCTCTCCGGGCTGGCCATCAATCACCTGGCGGACTGGGATCCCAACTTCACGAGCTTCTCGCGTGAGACCAAGATCGCCCCCATCCCGGCGGAGACGCCGGAGCCCGAGGCGGTGGCGCGCGTCCGCCAGGCGCTGGGCCTCGGCGTACCGCGCGACGTGTACCGCGCAGGTGACGAGCTGCACCTGACCTACGACGGCCGACAGATCGTGGTCTACGGCGACAGCGGCCAGGTGACCGATCAGGGGCAGAGCCCGCGCTTCTTTCTGCGGGTGGCCAACTGGCTGCACTACAACCGCGGCAAGAAGGCCTGGACCTATATCGCGGACGCCTATGCGGTGCTGCTGCTCTACCTGGCGCTCTCTGGCCTGTTCATGATCAAGGGCAAGCTCGGGCTGCGCTGGCGCGGCCTGGCGCTGGTCAGCCTCGGCGCCGCGGTGCCCATCGCCTACGTGGTGCTCTCGGGCGGCCCCGGCGGCGCCGGCGCGCCGCGGCAAGATGCGCAGGCGGCCGACGTCCGCGGCGACGACGGCGTCAGCGGCAGCGACGGCGACGAGCCCATCGAGCGGCCACCGCTGCCGCCGCGCAAGCCGTGAGCCGCGCGAGGGCCGCACGAGCCGCGAGCCGCGCGACGTGAGCCGCGCGACGTGAGCCGCGCGCCGCGCGAGGCGCCATGCAGTACCATGCGCGGATGCGCGCCGACCTCCCTGCGTCCGTGCGGCGGTTGCTCGCCGAGCTGACGCCCGCCGACGGGCCGCAGCTCGTCTACGACGCCGCGCAGCTCGACCACACGATGCGCGAGGTGGCCGCCGCGGCGCGCGGCGCGCAGGTCCAGGCGCTGTTCGCGGTCAAGTCGTTCCCGCTGCCGCAGGTGCTGACGCTGGCCGCCCGACACCTGGACGGCTTTGACGTCGCGTCGCCCGGAGAGCTGGACCTCGTTGCCGCGCTGGCGCAGCCGCACCACGTGCTGTCGATGGCAGATCCCACCACGCTAGGCACCGCCGCGCTGGCCGCGCGCTGGCCCACGCTGGCCCTGGCCCCGCCGCGCCAGCTTGGGCCTGGCGCAGCGCCGCCGCGCTGCCTCTTGTCCTGCGAGAGCCCCGCGGCGCTGGCCCACGCGCTGGACGTGTGCCCGGGCGCCGAGCCGGCGCTCCGGCTGTCGTCGTCGCTGACCGGCCAGGACCCCGCGGTGGGCTCGGTGCAGAGCGGCCAGGGCCATCATCGCTCGCGCTTCGGGGTGGACGCGGCGCCCGGCGCCGCCGAGCTGACCCGCGCCCAGGTGACGCGAGCCGTGGAGCTCGCGCGAGCGCGCGGGCGAGCGCTGGGCCTGCACCTGCACGCCAGCGACGTCACCCACACCTCGGCGACGCGCTGGATCGAGCTGGCGCAGGCCCACCTGGCGACCCTGGCCGAGGCCGGCGTGGCCCCGAGCTTCCTCGATCTGGGCGGCGGCTGGCACGGCGTGGCGGACCTGGCCGCCACCTGGCAGGCGCTGCGCGCGGCGCTGCCGGCGGAGCTGCCGATCTTCGTCGAGCCAGGCCGGCTGCTGGCGCGCGAGGCGGGCTTCGCCATCGGCTGGGTGCGCGCCGCGCGCAGCCTGGCGGACCGCGAGCTGCGCGTGCTGGATCTGTCGCGGGTGTGCCACCTGCGCTGGAGCCAGGTGGAGCTGGTGGCGCCGCCGCCGCGGCCCGGACATGGGCGCAAGGTGATGCTGACCGGGCCGACCTGCTACGAGGACGACGTGCTCGGCGAATGGCTGGTCGACGACGCGCAGGCGCTGACGCCCGGCGAGCCGGTGGTGCTCCGCGGCGTCACCGGCTATGCCGCGGCGTGGAACACCGGCTTTGGCGGCCTGCCGCCGGCCGCGGTGCGCCTGGTGCCCGCGATGCCCGCGATGCCTGCGATGCCCGCGGTGCCTGCGGTGCGCGTCGTGGAGTGACGGGCACGCCGCGCGCAAACCCGCTATGCTGCCGCGGTGTCTGCGCAAGGTCTCACGGTTCGTGCCGTCGGCAAGACGGCTCCTGGCGGGTTGACCGTCATCCTGCTCCACGGCTTTGGCGCCCCCGGAGATGACCTCGTCGATCTGGCGCGCTACCTGGAGGCGCCGCCAGGGACGCGCTTTCTGTTCCCCGAGGCGCCGCTGGAGCTGTCCGGCCTCTACGGCGGCGCGCGCGCCTGGTGGATGATCGATCTCGAGCAGCTCGACCGCGCGCTGCAGCTCGACCGCGCGCAGGAGATCCCGCCGGGGCTGGCGCCGGCGCGGCGCCTGGTGACCGGGCTGCTCGAGCGCGTCATCGCCGAGGGCGCGGGCCCCATCGTGCTGGGCGGCTTCTCGCAGGGCGCCATGCTCTCGCTCGACACGGCGCTGCACCTGGACGAGCGCGCCGCGGCGCACCTCGCGGGCCTCGTGCTGATGTCCGGCACGCCGATCAACGGCGCGGCCTGGGCGCCGCGCCTGGGCAACCCCGGGCCGGTGACCAAGCTGCCCATCTTGCTCTCGCACGGGCGCGCCGATCCGCTGCTGGCGTTCTCCGCGGCGCAGCGCCTGCGAGATCAGCTCCGCGCCGCCGGCGCCGCGGTGGACTGGGTGGAGTTCGACGGTGGTCACGAGATCCCGCCGACGGTCTTGACCGGCGCGAGCCGCGTGCTCCACGCCGCCGCCGAGCGCAGCGCGCCGGAGACGAGCCCGTGAGCGACGCGCCGCGCTGGTCCCCCGAGGGCTACGTCCGCGCGCTGCACCTGGCCGCGCGCTGGCACCACGAGCAAAAGGTGCCCGGCCAGGACCTGCCGTACCTGGTCCACGTGGTCTCGGTGTGCGCGGAGCTGTTGCCGGCGGTCACCGCCGAGCCAGTGCCGCGGCCCGACGTGGCCGTACAAGGCGCGCTCCTGCATGACATCCTGGAGGACACCGCGCTGACCTTCGACGCGCTGGTCACCGAGATGGGACCAGAGGTCGCCCACGTGGTGGCGGCGCTGTCGAAGAACCCGGACCTGCCCAAGGCCGAGCGGATGCCCGACAGCCTGCGCCGCATCCTCGCGCAGCCGCCCGAGGCCGCGATGATAAAGCTCGCGGACCGCATCACCAACCTGGCGCCGCCCCCGGCGTTCTGGTCCCGGGACAAGCGCGTGGCGTATCGCGAAGAAGCGCAGCTGATCTTGCGCGCCCTGGGCCACGCCTCGCCGCTCCTGGCCGCGCGCCTGACCGAGCGCATCGACGAGTACGCCGCGTACCTGTGAACCCTGACGTGCGCCCGACGTGGCCGGCGTGCCCGGCATCGCCCGCGTGCGCCCGACGTGGCCCCGCGTGCCCAACCGAGGCGAACACGGCACCCAAAAGCGCAAGAAAAATCTGCGACCTGCACCAGCCGCCTGACAGCCGCATCCATCGCTGGCGTCCGCGCTGGTTTGGCGTCAACGTAAGGGTCATGCGACGTGCAACTGGATGGGCCCTGTGCGGCGTGGCGGCAGGGATGACCGCGACCGCCCCGGTGGCCGCGGACGACTATCAGATCCACTTCGTGGCCAACGGCACCGCCGGCGCCACCGACAACGTGTTCTCCGCGCCCAACGGCAGCATGACGCCGCGGGCCGCCGACGTGCAGTACACGCTGACACCGGGGCTGGTGGCCAGCTACGGCACGCCGCGCACCACCCACGAGCTGTCGGCCAACGTGGCGCTCAACGGCTTCGTCGATCACAGCGAGGCCTGGGGCGTGCAGCTCTCGGGCGACTATCGCGCGGCGATCTCGCTGACCCCGCTGACCGAGCTGGCGCTGTCGGCCGGCCTGTCGCGCGGCACCACCGCCAGCCTCTCCACCTCGCAGCCCTCCAACGAGACGATGGTCGGCCCCACGCCCTCGGGCGAGGTCACCTCTGTATCGATGCGCGCCGACGAGGCGCTGGCGCACAGCCTGTCTCCGGAGACCTCGCTGCGGCAGTCGCTCGGCGCGTCGTACACGGTGGTCAGCGCGGGCGCCGCCCCCGACGTCGGCACGGTGCAGCTCAGCGCGCAGGGCGGCTTTGACCATGCGTTCGCGCACAGCGCGATGGGCATGGATCTCGGCGTCACCTTCCTCGCCTTCGATCGCGGCGAGAGCATGGGCGTGTCCGCCGAGCCAGACCGGCGCATGGACGGCCGCGTCGGCATCCGCTGGCGGCGCGACGTCTCGCAGCGCTGGTCGGTGGGCGCGGATGGCGGGCTGGTCGCGGTGATCCCCATCGACGGCGACGCCGGCTTCACGCCAGTGCCCGTGATCGGCGGCAACCTCAACTACGTGCCCGAGTGGGGAAACGCCACGCTGCAGCTCGGGCGGTCGGTCAGCGCCAACCCGTTCATCGCGCAGGAGACGGTCGGCGAGTCCGCGGCGCTGAGCGTGAACCTGCCCCTGCCCTGGCTCAACGCCGACCGCCCCTCCGACACGCCGGAGTGGACGGCCTCCGGCGGCCTGGCGGTGATGCGCTCGCGCGTCATCAACGCCGACAGCGGCGAGCTGACCAACGCCACGCTCAACGGCCTCCTCGACGTGGGCGTGGCCTACGTGCCGCGCGAAGAGATGACGTTCTCGTTTCGCTTCCAGCACTCCCGGCAAAAGACGCTCGATGGCGTGGAGGACATGGATGGCATGATCAGCCTGCCGTCGATGTCGCGCAACACGCTGCTGATGACCTTCACCTACCGCTACCCGGGGCGCATCATCTCGCAGCTCCCGCCGCGCCAGATCTTGCGCGTGGACCAGGCGACGCCGTTGACCCAGCGCGAGGGCGTGCGCCGGTAACCCTGCTGCGCTGCGGGCGCAGCGCGCGCCGCACGCACGCACGCACGCACGCCCGCGCTACCCCGCCGTGGGATCGTGCAGCGGCGCCGGCACCGAGGGCCCTGGCCACTGCACCCGCTGCGCCTGGATCTCGTTGCCGAACCAGGCGTGGAAGCCGTGCGCCACCATCCACTCGATGCGATCTCCTCGCCAGAAGATCTTGGTGCGCTCGTAGCTGTCCTTGCCCTTGGCGGCGCCGAGCTGGGCCAGGAACGCCTTCATCCGCTCCAGGTCTTCGGCCATCGCCGGGAGCGCGCGCATGCGCTTTTGCCAGGCGTGCAAGCGCGGGAAGCGCGCGGCGTCGTAGCCGAGGCGGAACGTCCGCGCCGCGGTGATGTGCGGGAACAAGGCGAGGTCGGCGATGGACAGCTTGCCATCAGAGATGAAGTCCCGGGTGGCGAGATCGCGCTCCAGCGCGGCGTACACCAGCTCCAGATCCTTGCGCGCGGACTCGTGCAGCCCCTCCGGCATGGCGTCGTCTCGCTTGGCCCACGACCAGTACGACACGTTGACCAGGATCGCGTCCACGAAGGTGTCGGCGCAGCGCTCCCAGGACCGAGCATGCACCCACGCCGCGTTGAGGTCCGGGTACAGCGCGCGCGCCGGCCAGCGCCGCTCCAGATACGCGATGATATCGGCCGAGTTCACCACCACCATGCCGTCATGATCGATCGCCGGCACCTCCATGCGGCGGTTGACCGCCGCCAGCGCCTTGCGGTTGACCAAGGCCAACCCATCGAGGCTCTGGTACTCGATCTGCTTGTGCTCGAGAGCGAGCCGGACCTTGCGAGCGAACGGGCTGAAGGCGCTGTCGTAGAGCGTGATCATCCGCTCTTTCATATCGCGACCGCCCGGCGAACGCACCAGCCGCGGGCCAGGCGTAGCGTCGCGGCCCGCAAAACCCGCGAGCTGCGCCCAGCTCCCCCGGACCGACCCCGCGTTTGCGCAGATCCGGAGTGCGCCAGCGCTTGCGCGAGCTGTCCCGCTTCCCGCAAGCTGTGGCGGTGATCTCCGTCGAAGCCGCCGAAGCCGCCGCCCTCCGTATCGCAGCCAAGCTCGCGGATCTCGGAGCGATCCGCGCCGCGCTCGGCGGGGAGCTCGCAGAGCTGGCGGTGGCCGAGCCGCTCGACGAGCCGGCGCTGCGAGCGCTGGAGCAGACGCTCGGGGTGGCGCTGCCCGCAGCGTACCGCGCGCTGGCGCAACACGTGGGCACCGCGGGCGCGGGCCCCGATGGCGGCCTGCTCGGCGCTGGCTTGCCGGTGCCGGCGCAATCGGGCGAAGAGGACGACGCCGGCCTCGCGCCAGACGCGCCGCGCCCGCTACCGCAGCGGCCCTTTCTGCTCACCGAGGCGTGGCAACCGCTGGGCGATGACGATGGCGCCCCGCGCCCGTTGCCGTTCGCCGCGACGCACCCGGAGGCCGCGCTCCACGACGGCGTCATGCCGCTCACGGATCTGGGCGACGGCGCCTTCACCTTCCTGGTGCTCACCGGGCCGCGCGCCGGCGAGGTGTGGGAAGACCGCTCCGCCGAGGGTGGGCCGGTGACGCCGCTCTCGCCGCTGCTGCCATGGTACGAGGGCTGGCTCGACGAGCTCTTGGTGGATGGCCTCATGGAGGGCATGCGCCGCGCGATGCCGCCAGGACAGACCAGCCCCATCCACGAACAGCTCGAGCGATGGGGCACGCTGCTCGACGAGCGCGCCGGCCGGCCCGACGCCACCGCCGCCGACCTGGCCGCGCAGGCGCTGTGGAAGCTGGTCTCGGGCCGCCTGTCCGAGGCAGACGCGCTGATCGCGCGGCTCGAGCGCCACGTCAGCGGGCAGGACGGCGAGCTGCCCTTGCCCGACGGCGCGCCGGAGTCCTGGCTGGAAGATATCCTCGAGGCGCTCACGGTGTGGAGCCTGGCTGACGACGCGGCGGCGGCGCTCGATCGCTATCCACCCGGCGAGCGGCTGATGACGCATCGCTCGTGGCGCATTCGCCGGCTCCTGGCCAAGAACGTCCACGCGCCCGCGCTGGCGCTGTCCTGGCTGGCCGGCGACGGCCGCATCGAGGTGCGATGTGCGGTGGCCACCAACCCCGGCGCCAGCGTCAAGGTGCTGCGCGAGGCGCGCACCGCGGCCACCACGCTGTGGGCCGCGCGCGTCGATCACCTGGAGGCGCTGTTCGTGCTGGAGCTGCTGGCCCGCCACCCGGCGTGGCCAGCGGACGAGCTCGCGTCCTTCGCCGGGTTCGCCGCCGCCTGGCCGCAGCATCACACCGCGCCATGGGTGGCGCGCGCGGTGGCGTGCAACCGCAGCGCTGGCGGCGAGCTGTTGAGCGCGCTGGCCGCTCATCCGCACGCCTGCGTGCGCGAGGCCGCCGCCCGTCGCCGGGATCTGTCCGCGACCGCGCTCCTGGCGCTGGCGCGAGACCCCGACCCCGCGGTGCGCGAGGCGGTGGCCGCCAACCCCGCGCTCCCGGTGAGCGCGCTCGCCGCGCTGGCGACCGATGCCCAGGAGCGCGTGCGCTATCAGGTGGCGCTGCGCGCGGACTTGCCCGACCTGCTGCAGCTTCGCCTGGCCGGAGACCTCACCACCTCGGTGCTGCTGGCGCTGGGCGAGCGCCCGCAGCTCGCCGCCGCGGCGGCCGACCTGCTCGAGCTGCGCCCGCCGGTGGTGCTGCCGGGCGAAGCCGAAGAGCTCGAGTTCGAGGAGCCGTACGTCGCGGAGCTGCGCGCGCCGGCCCCCGACGGGACCGACGGGACCGACGGAGCCGACCAGGCCGACGACGAGACCGACCACGCCGCCGCCGAGGCCGCGTCCTGGTCCGTCTCCGCAGACCCAAGCGGCGTGCCACCGCTCCTCGCGGAGATCGCGCCGATGTGGCCACGGCTGCGCCGACCGCCGGCGGATGAGCTGCTGGAGCTCGCCCCCATGGCGGCGCTGGTCACCCTGGTGACCGCGCGCGCGCTGGCCCACCCGGGCTATCCCTCGCCGCTCCTCGCGGCAGAGGCCATTGCAGCGGCCGCGCCCACCGCCGACGAGCTGGACGATCTGCTGGGCCGCGCCGCCGCCGAGCACCCGTGGCCCGACGAGCCCACGCTGCGCGCCCTGGCTGACGCGCGCTACGCGCCCACGCGCGCACGCCTGGCCGCGCGGCCGGACTTGCCGCAAGAGCTGGTGACGCGCCTCCTTGAAGACCCCGCCGCCATGGTGCAGCGCAAGCTCGCCGAGCGCGGCGCCGCGAGCGTGCCAGCGGAGACGTTGACCCGGTGGGCAAAGGACGCGCGCGCCGAGACCCGAGCCGCGGCGGGGTCCTGCGTCCACGCGCCCGCCCCGTTGCTCATCCAGCTCGCCGCAGATCCCGAGGCCTTTGTTCGCCGCGCCGTGGCGCAGAACCCCAGCGCCCCGGCGGCGCTGGTGGAGTCCCTGGCCAACGACGCGGACCCAGCCGTGCGGAGCGCCGTGACCTGGCGCCTGGAGGTCGCCGCGGATCTGGTCGCGCGGCTGGCGCAGGACGCCGACAGCGAGGTCCGCGCCTGGGCCACCTGGCGCGCCGCCCGAGACCGCGCCCTCGCTGGTTAGAGCTCGCGGTCCGTCGCTGATTCTTGCCGGAGACCGCGGTACGATGGTCGAGATGTCCGGAGCGCGCGACGACTCGTCACTGCCACCCTCCCCGGGTGAGCCGACGTTCGCCGATCCGGATCAGCAGCACACGATGGACGCGCTGGGGCCGCGCGGACGCGCCGCGCGCGCCGAGATCTTGCGCGACGCCCTCTCGCCCGCGCCCCAGCCCGGCGCCGAGCCGCCGCTGCAAGGCATGCGCGTGGGCCGCTACCAGCTCCTGGAGATGGTGGGCGCTGGCGGCATGGGCATGGTGTGGGGCGCCTGGGACCCGGAGCTCGAGCGACGGGTGGCGCTCAAGCTCATGCAGGTCAGCGGCAGCGCCTCACGCGAGCGCATGCTGGCGGAGGGCCAGGCGCTGGCCAAGCTGTCCCATCCCAACGTGGTGCCGATCTATGACGTCGGCGTGATGGGGGACCAGGTGTACCTGGTCATGGAGTGGGTGCGCGGCGCCACGTTGCGCAGCTTCGCGCGCAAGGCGGCGTCCACGCGCGCGCTCCTGGACGCCTATCGCCAGGCCGGCGAGGGGCTGGCCGCCGCGCACCGCGCTGGCATCATCCACCGCGACTTCAAGCCCGACAACGTGATCCGCGGCGACGACGGCCGGGTGCGCGTGCTCGATTTCGGGCTGGCGCAAGCGGAGGCCGCGCCCGCAGGCCCTACCAGCTCCGCAGTCCCTGCCAGCTCCGCAGGCTCTGCCGGTGCCGCTGGCGATAGCGCCGCGCTGCGCGTCATCACCGGCACCCCGCGCTACATGGCGCCAGAGCAAAAGCGCGGCGACGACGCCACCACCGCCACCGATCAGTACGCCTTCTGCCTGTCCATCGCCGAGGCGATGGGCGAGCTGGCGACCGCGACGCGCAGCAAGGTCCCCGGCTGGATCACCGCGATCACCACGCGCGGCACCGCGGAGGCTGCCGACGCGCGGCACCCCTCCATGCAGGCCGTGCTCGACGCGCTGGCGCGCGATCCGCGCACGCTGTGGCGCCGCCGCGCCGCCGCCCTGGCGGTGGCCGGCTTCGCCGCCGCTGCGTTCGCCGTGGGAAGGAGCCGCGCGCAAGAGACCGCGGTGGAGCCGTGCGCCGGCAGCGCCGAGGAGATCGCGCAGGTGTGGACCGCGCCCGCGCGCGCCGCGATGACCGAGCACCTGCGCTCGCTCGAGCTGCTGGGCGACGTCGAGATCGAAGGCATCGGCGCGGCGCTGGACCACTACCGGGACGAGTGGGCCGCGGAGCACCGCCGCTCGTGCCTGGCGCGTGAGCGCAAGGAGCTGCCGCCCACGATGTACGAGAGACGCCTGGCTTGCCTGGCCCGCGCCAAGGGCTCGCTGGCCGCGGTGGCGGACCTCTTGACCTCGGTGCCGCAGGACGGCCTGAACGCAGCGATGATCGCGCGCCGCAGCTTGCCTCCCGCCGCGGCCTGCGCCGCCGCCGACGATTCCGCGGTCATCCCACCGCCGCCGCAGGTGGCCGCAAAAGTGGCGGCGCTGGTGCCCGAGCTGGAGCGCGCGCTGGTGCTCACGCTGGCCCAGCGCCCGGAGGCGCGCCGGCTGGCCGGGTTCGCGGTGGCCTCCGCCTACGGCACCGACTACGCGCCGCTCATCGCGCGCGCCTTGGTGGTGCGCGCGCGCGCCGAGATCGGCGAGATGGATCGCGCCGCCGCGCGCGAGACCTTGACCCACGCGCTGACCCTGGCGTTGCAGTCCTTCGCGGACGACGTCGCCCTGGAGGCCTACGCCCGGTTCATCTGGGTGGCGCCGCACCGAGATCCGCCCGACCACTGGATGGTGATGCGCCTGCTCGCCGAGCGCTCCGGCGCGCGCGGGCGCTTTGGCCGCGCGCTCATGCTCAACAACCTCGGCTCGCGCTACTTTCAGGCTGAAGAGCATGACAAGGCACGCCAGCTCTTCGAGGCCGCGCTGGCCCAGACCGAGCTGGGCCAGCGCCCGCTCCCCGCCGAGGCCAGCGCGGAGGACATCGAGCTTCTGGCCATCCCGCAGAACCTGGCGCTCATCGAGCCCGATGACCGGAAGCGGCAGGCGATGCACGAACACACCATGCGCTCGCTGGAGCTGACCCTCGGCCCGGGTCACCCCAGGACCGAGTCGGCGCGCGAGCAGCAAGGGATGACCACGCTCCACCCGGCGCGCGCCCGCGCGCTCGTCGAGGCCGCGTGCGCCGGCCACCAGCGCTGGGCGCTGACCCGGTCGGTCACCATCTGCGCCTATGAAGCCGCCTGGCTCGCCGATGAGCTTGGAGATCAGGTCGCGGCCGTGCGCTGGATGCGCGTGGCCTCCGGCTACAAGTCCACCTCCAACGCCCCGCGCGAGAAGGGCAACCTCGCCGCCGCCTACGTGTCCGTGCATGCGCCCGCGCCGGGCGCGCCGCCAGTGCTCCCCGCCGACATCCTGCGCATCGCCGAGGTCGCGCTGGCTCGGCCCGGCCTGGCCGACCGCATCGACGCCGCCGATGCGTATGCGCTGGCGGCCCGAGTTGAGACCGCGCGCGGCGACCTCCACGCTGCGCGCGCCTCCCGGGCAGCGGCCGTGCGCGCGCTCGAGAACATCGCCCTGCCGACCTACGAGCGTCGGGTGGCGCGGGCGCGCGCAGAGCTCGCCCTGGTGTCCCCAGACCGCGCCGAGGCGATGGGCCTGGCGGAGCTGGCCCTGCGCTGGTACCGCGCCGCTGGCGGCTACGACAACGACATCGCGCGCCTGGCGCCGCTGGTAGCCGAGCGCGCGCCGCTGCGGACCACGCCGGCGGCTACTGCGGCTCCGGCAACGCGCTGACCCGCAGCGCGCCTTCAAACCCAAACGAGCCTGCGTTGGGGCAGGCCGGCGGCACGCTGCCACACACCGTGGCGATGCGGCTCAAGATGTCGGGCTGGCTGGCGGCGAGCCGCGGCACGTTGAGGCAAGTCGCGCCGTTCTCCGTCCAGCGCGCCTCCAGCACCATGGGCGCCGAGCGATAGGTCACCACGTCGCCTTGCCAGGTCAACGGGACGCCAGCCTCGGTGAACGGCCGGCCGATGCCGCAGTAGTCCGCGGCCAGGAGCTTGAGCGTCGCTTGCCGATCTTGCCACGTGATGGCGTGCGCGGTCGCGTTCGCCGACAGCGTGTGGCGCATCAGGTGCATCTTGGCCAGGGTGTGGCCGGCGCAGCCGAAGTTCACCCACGACGAGTCATAGGCGTCGCTGGTGGTCAGGTTGTCCGAGTCAAAGCGATCTCCCTCGAAGACCAGGGTCTCCCCCGAGCGCATGTTCAAGAGCTCCGGATGCAGCTCAGGATCGGGCGTCGGCGACGGCGGCGGCGTGACCACCACCGGCGCCTTGCAGATGTTGCGCTTGCCGTTGGGCTCGTAGACAGAGCTGTACCAGCTAAGCTGGTACGCCTCGATGGTGGCGTAGGTCCCGTACGGCAACCTGAGCGGACGATACCCCTCGATGCGAATCACGTAGTCAGCGGCGCGGCCGATCTTGACGCGCATCTCCGCGCCCACCAGCGCGTCGCCATAGAGCGCCAGCCTGCCGGCGCTGTAGCCGCGGATGCGCGAGTCCTTCACCACCAGGTCATAGACCTTGGTGCCTTTGTAGATCTTGGCGCGCCCGTTGACGGTGACGAAGCCGGCCAGCGGGCTGTTGGGGCCACCGGCTCCGTACACGTTCAGCTCGTGAAAGCCGTAGTGATCGACCTCCGGCGAGTTGGAGGAGCAGCCCCACGACGATTCATCACACTCGCCGAGGGCGGCGCTGACGGTCCCAAGCTCCGCGTCCTCGGGGACGCAGGCGGCGAGCGACGCGATGGTGGCGACGAACACAAGGGACACAAGAGACACAACAGACACAGCGGACAGAAGGGACTTAGGGATGTTCATGATGGACTCTCTTCCTGAGCGCCGCGGCGGGCGCTCGTGACACTCGTGGCGCTCATCGACTCGTGGCGCTCATCGAACTCGTGGCGCTCGCGGCAGGTCAGGGCACCAGCGCGCTCACGCGCGAGGCGCCGTTGTACTTGTAGGGATCTTCGTCATCGCAAGCCGGGATCGAGCACTCGCTGGCGATCTGGTTCACGATGTCTGGATCTTGAGACCACAGCCGCGGCAAGGTCAGGCAGGTGGCTCCCTTGGACGACCAGCGCGCCTCGATCTTCCAGGGCGTGGAGCGAAACGACATCAGATCGCCCTGCCAGACCAGCTTCACGCCGGCGATGGTGAAGGGGCGCCCCGTGCCGCAGTAGTCGGCGGTCAGGAGCTTCAAGGTGGCCTGCCGGTCCTCGTGCGAGATGTCATAGTGCGGGGCAGACGCCGCCAGCGTGTGGCGCATCAGCTGCAGCTTGGCCAGGGTGTGGCCAGCGCAGCCGATGTTGAACCAGGAGTCGTCGAAGTTGGGCTCGGTGGTCTTGTTCTGCGCGTCATACCGGTCGCCCTCGAACACCACGCTCTCCAGCTTGTCGAGGTTGAGCAGGTCGGGATCCAGCCGCGGTGGCAACGCGCGCTTGGCCGCCGGAGCGCTCGTCGCGGAGGACACCGCCCGGCACACGTTGCGCTTGCTGTCCGGGGCGAGCTTTGGCCCGTACCAGCTCAGCGTATAGGCCTCCAGCGGATCCGGATCCCCATACGGAAACACGGTGGCGCGCACCGACTCGATGCGGATCACATAGTCCGGCGCGCCGTTCAAGACCAGCCGGATCTCGGCGCGTTGGAGGTCCTGGCCCATGAGGACCGGCACGCCTTTCCTGGCGCCCATGATCCGCGATTCCTTGACCATGAGGTCGTACGAAATCCCATCCTTGACGATCTGCGCGCGGCCGTTGATCGCCTCGATGGTGATGTTCGCGGAGTTGGGCAGGCCAAACAGATTCAGGTCATGAAAGCCGTAGTGATCGATCTCGGGCGAATTTGAAGAGCACTCCCATCCGCCTTCATCGCACTCGCCGAGCGCCGCGGTCCGATCGCCAACCCCAGGGTCGCCGGTGCATCCAAGCAGCGCGCTGGCCGCCAGGACGGAAGAGAAGATCTGCGCGGGGCGGTGAGACAACTTCATGGGGACAACTCCTGGCCTGCTGGGTAAGGCGCTCAAAAGAGCGCATCTTGACGTACAGAATCGCTGGTTGACTCCCATGGTAAGCAAACGTCGAACCAGCGTGGCTTTTTTCTCCCGGACAGAACAACTAGCTGTTTTCAATGGACCACTCGGGATTCTCCTGAGAATCCATCGGATCCACCCGGTAGCCCTGGTCAACTTGGCCAAGCGCCTCGTGTGGTCGGATTGTGTGGACAACCGTGCCAGCGGATGGCCCTGCGCTCGTGAGTCTCCTGACAAGTGGAGGTGGCTCCACGGCTTGACCCCACCGGCACCGCGGCCGGATTGTCTGGCCATGCGGGCCTCCCTGATCTGCCTCCTGTCTCTGGCCTTCCTCTCTGCGTGCCGCGGTGGGCGTGGCCCCGAGCACGGCGCCGCGCCGCCAGCGCTGTGGGACGCCTCTGCGATGGTGCCCGCGGACACGCCCTACGTGATGGCCAGCCTCACCCCGGCCCCTGCGGCCGTGCGCCAGAAGATGGCCGCCGCCGCGCAGCGCCAGCTCGCGCAGGCCACCAAGGAGCTGGCGCCCATGCTGGTGCAGACGCAGGCGCCGTGGGCGCGCGCGCTGCAATCGATCCTCGCCGAGCTGCGGACCCAGCCGCTCGACCAGTGGTGGCAGAACTCCGGCTTCGCCGACGGCGGACGGTTCGTGCTCTACGGGCTCTCGGTGTGGCCCGTGGTGCGGATCGAGGTGTCCAGGCCCGCCGCGGTGCGCGACCTCGTCCAGCGCACCCTCGCCGCCGCCGGCCAGCCCACCGAGCCTGCGCAGCGGGGCCGCTGGCAAACCTGGCAGCTCTCGGCCGAGGGCGCCACGCTGATCCTGGCGGTCACCGCCACGGAGGTGGTAGCAGCGGCGTTGCCCAGCGAGCTGGCGCCGCGCGCGCTGCCGTGGATCCTCGGCGAGCAGCGTGCCCCGCAGAGCTTGCTGGAGGCCGCCACGTTGCCGGCGCTGGCGCGGTCGTACGGGCTGTCGCAGCAGCTCCTGACCGTCATCGATCTGCGCGCGGTGCTGACGATCTTGGCCGGCTCGGCCACCGGCGTGGCGGCGGAGCTGGCGCCCACCGCGCTGACGCCCGCGCTGCGCTCCGACGTCTGCGTGACCGAGCTCGGCAACCTGGTGGAGCTGATGCCGCGCGTGGTGTTTGGCTACCAGCGCTTCGACGCGCAGGCGTTCGCTGGCTCGATGATCTTCGAGATGCCGCCCAGGGTGACCGCGCGCCTTGGCAAGCTCACCACCGCGGTGAGCGGCGTGAGCTGGCCGGTCCTGGGCAAGCCACTGTTTGCCATGGCGGCGGCGCTCGACATGCGCGAGCTGGGCGCGCTCCTCGCCGAGCTGAGCGACGCGGTGACCGCACGCCCGTTCGCGTGCCCTGAGCTGACCGCCCTCAACGAGGTGATCTCGCAGTGGCACCCCTCGAGCGCGCTGAGCGTGTTGCCGCCGCTGTTCGCGGAGGCGCGCGGCTTTGAGCTGGTCATCGAAGAGTACACGGCCGAGCCGACCTCGGCGTCCGGCCACCTGAGCCTGGTGAGCAGGCGGCTCGACACCCTGCCCGGGCTCCTCTCCGCCGTGCCGGGCTTGCCCCCGCTCTCGCCAGTGGAGGGCACGCCGTTCGACCTGGGGCTCGACGCGCTGGGGCTGGACTGGCTGCGCGGTGGCCACGGCGTGATCCGCGGCGACAAGCTGGTGGCGGTGGTGGGCGCGGACAGCCAGAGCCGGGCGCTGGAGCAGCAGCGGCTCCCCACCCCCAAGACCTCGCCGCTTCTGGTCATGGCCTACGACGTCGCGCGCATGCGCGAGCTGTCGGAGGTCTTCGCCAGCAACCTGCTCGACAGCTCGTACCGCGAAGCAGCGCTCGCGCTCGAGGTCATGGAGCGCGGCCTGCGCATGCAGGTGATGGGCACCTGGTGACCTGCAGCGGCGGACGACAGCGATGGGGGCAGCTCGATCTGTAAGGCAGCTCTTGCACAGTCTGGCGTGCGTACGCTGACCAGTCGGAGCGCTGCTGGCCGGCGACGATGTCGGCCTCAACGTCGGCGAGGTTTGGCGCACACCAGGCGGGCTCGCTGCGGTACCGTGGCCGGATGAGGCTCCTTGCTGGTCTGCTAGCCCTTGGCACCGCGTGCGGCTTTGACGGCCGGGGCACGACGCCCGACGCGGCGCCGGTCGACGCGAGTCCGGATGCGCCGTTCTGCGTGCCCGGGTTCGTCTCGTTCTGCCCCAGCGGACCGCCCACCAAGAGCCTCGCCATCACCACCAACACGGTGCTGCCCACCGACACCAGCCCCGAGTGCCTCGACGTCATGCCAACGAGCGGCGGCGCTGCCCTGTGCATCCTGTACCTGCAGGACTTCTCCATCGCCGCCGGGGTCACCCTGCGCGCCTGGGGCCAGCGCCCGCTGGCCATCTACGTCAAGGACACCATCACCATCCTGGGCACGCTCGACGTCTCCTCCCGCCGAACCTTGCCCGCGGAGCCCGGCGCCGGCAGCCGGACCTGCGACGCGCCGACCCTGCCGATGGCCGACACCGGCGGCTCCGGCGGCGGCGCTGGCGGCTCCATGGCCGACTTGGGCGGCAGCGGCGGCGTCGGCGACACCGACCAGACCGGTGGCGCAGGCAACGCCGCAGGCGGCGCCCCGGGCCTGGCCACCACGTTCGCCGCCACCCTGCTGGGCGGCTGCGCCGGGCAGGCCGGCGGAGGGGGCAACGGCGGCGCGGCGGGCCGCGGCGGCGGCGCCGTCTATCTGCGCGGCAACACCATCAACGTCGCGGCGGGCGGCAGCGTCCGCGCGGTCGGCGCCGGCGGCTCCGGCGGCGGCCTCGAGGGTGGCGGCGGCGGCGGCGGCAGCGGCGGCTCGATCGTCCTCGAGACCACCGCCGGCACCTTCGCCGGCCTCTTGCTCGCCACCGGCGGCGGCGGCGGCCAGGGCGGTGACAACGACGACCCGGGCGACTTCGGCGACGAGGCGACGACCACGTCCCCGGCGGCCGGCGGCGCCGGCGGCGGCCCCGGTGGCCCCGGCGGCGCAGGCGGCCCAGGCGGCACCACCGCCACGGGCAACGGCGGCAACAATGACACCGGCGCCGGCGGCGGCGGCGGCGGCGCCACCGGCTTCATCAAGGTCCGCGGCCTCGCGACCGCGGGCACGACCATGCCGCCGGCCGCCGCGCTGCCGCTGTAGCGGCGCGCAGCAGGGCGCCGCGCGGCCACCTGCGCAGTCGCCTGCGAGATCACACGCTCGCTCACGTGCAAGCTCACGTGCTCGATCACGCGCGCGATCAGGTGCTGGCTCACGCGCAAGCTCCACGGCTCCTACTTGTGCGACTCGCCGCTCGCCGCACCGAGTCACGCCGACCTGCGCGAACCTCGTCCCCGGTCGATGGACGAGGAGATCTGTCCTTGGGCATGATGCGTCGAGATGCGTCGGCAAACGATGCATCGGAAAAGGCAGCAGACATGGCGAAGGAACCAGGCAGCTACGAGGGAAGCCAGGCCCACGACGACGACGTCAAGACGTTGCACAGCATGGGCTACGCCCAGGAGCTGTCGCGGCGCATGGGGGGCTTCCAGAACTTCGCCATCTCGTTCTCCATCATCTGCATCCTCGCCGGTGGCATCACCGCGTTCCCGCAGAGCCTGAGCGCCGCGGGCGGTGCCTCCGTCGGCTTTGGCTGGCCGCTGGCCTCGCTGTTCGCGATCATGGTCGCCGCGGCCATGGGGCAGATCGCCTCGGCGTATCCAACCGCTGGCGGCATCTATCACTGGGCTTCGCTGCTCGGCGGTCGCGGCTACGGCTGGGTCGCCGCGTGGTTCAACTTGCTCGGCCTCTTGTTCGTGGTGGCGTCGGTGAACTTTGGCGTGTTCACCCTGTTTCGAGACCTGTTCCTGGGCGGCGTCCTGGGCATGGACGTCTCGGGGTGGACCGCCAAGGCCGCCTTCGATCAGGGCTGGTGGATCCAGACCTTGTTCATCACCGGCATCACCGCCAGCCAGGCGCTGCTCAACCACATCGGCATCCGCGTCACCACGCTCCTGACGGACTTCAGCGGCTATCTCATCTTCATCGTCGCGGTGGTGCTGACCCTGGCGCTCCTCTTGTACGCGCCAAGCCTGGACGTCTCGCGCCTCTTCACGTTCAGCAACTACTCCGGCGAGGCCGGCGGCAGCGTCTGGCCCAACGCCCTCCCGTCCACCGCGTTCGTGTTCCTGCTCGGCCTGCTGCAGGGCGTGTACACCATCACCGGCTTTGACGCCTCCGCGCACACCGCCGAGGAGACCCGCGACGCCTCCCGGCAGGCGCCGCGCGGCATGCTCCACGCCGTGTTCTGGTCGTTCCTGTTTGGCTACGTGATGCTGTGTGCGTTCGTGCTGGCCATGCCCAGCGTCGAGGACGGCGCCAAGCAAGGCTGGAGCGCGTTCCCGTGGCTGATGGCGCAATCCCCCATGCCCAAGGTGTTCAAGGATCTCTTGATCATCGGCATCGTGCTCGCCAACTATCTGTGCGCGCTCGCCGGCCTCACCTCCACCTCCCGCATGATGTACGCCTTCGCGCGCGACGGCGGCCTGCCCTTCTCCAACGCGCTCAAGCAGGTCAGCGCCAAGCACCGCACCCCCGTCAACTCCATCTGGTGGGGCGGCGCGCTGTCCATCGTCGCCACGCTGTACGGCGACGCCTTCGTCGTGCTGTCCACCGGCAGCGCGGTGTTCCTCTACATCTCGTATCTGATGCCCGTGGCCGCGGGCCTGCGCGCCGAGCTCCGCGGCACCTGGGTCCACAAGGGGCCCTTCGAGCTGGGCGCCATGTCCAAGATCATCGCCGCCCTCGCCATCCTCGGCTGCGGCCTGCTGATCTTCGTCGGGATCCAGCCGCCCAACGAGAAGGTCGGCTACCTGAGCGCCGGCATGCTGATCGCCATGGGCGTCATCTGGCTGGCCTTCGAGGCCCGTCGCTTCCAGGGCCCGCCCATCGGCGACATGATCGCCCAGCGCCAGTCCGAGATCTCCGCCGCCGAGAAGGCCGTCGGCGAGGGCTCCTGACCTCAACGACGTCGCGACGGGTGCTGCAGGTGCTCCGGCAGCGGACGGCCGACGGAAAGCGGGTCGACGCCGGTAGCTGCCATCTCGGCGAGGACCCAGCGCTCGATGGCGCTGGCGATC